>NZ_CAMXAW010000003.1:0-766935 GCF_947179355.1 Wolbachia endosymbiont (group B) of Sphaerophoria taeniata | reverse complement strand
ACGAACAATTTCAACTCTATCAGGGCGCAGAAGATAAAGCTCTGTTGGTTTGTTCTGCGCCTCAATCATCAATACATAAGAATTGCCATTAACTAATCGATAAGTCACAATCCCTTCAATAAATTCCGATTTTGATGTCATTGGATTAGGAGAATAAAGTAACTTCAGTAATGGATGCGCTTTTAGTTGTGATTTTCCCTGGTCAGTAAGCTGGCAGAGAGTAAAAGGTACCGAAGATGAAGCACTTGCGATCATATTAATTGCTCGAAAGGCAATAACATTTTTTATGTAGCCTTCCTCAGCAAAACTTGCATAATCGCGCCTACTCCAACTTGGTTCCATCATTAGTTGCAAAGCAGAGTATTCACTGCTTTTCTTTCTTTGAAAAATGTTAAAATTCATATGTGCCTCCTGAAAATTTTGTTAAAAATTTGAAATTGTAGTTGAATTATATCAATTGGTGTTACAAGAATGATATCATCTGAGTAGCTGACACTAGTTCGTTTGCGATAGTGCCATTCAAGTAGCCCATATTTGTCATCCAAGTAGCTTGACACTAGGATCCATCTTTTTATACAATTTAGTCAAAGACGTTCCTCTTAGCGTAAAACAGCTATGCTTACCAGTTCAGTGTGCTATCTACAATCAAATTTCTGGATTCCAGACTGGAATGACATTGATAGACCTAAAGAAATAGAATATGACAGAATGGCTAATATCTAACCAATTTGCTGATTATAACCATTCTGTGAAATTCATGGAAGCAAAAATTCAACAAATTTACAATAATTTATCTGACGAGCTAGTATGGCTGCTCCAGCACCCTCCACTTTATACTGCAGGAATCGGTGCAACAGATGATGACATTATTGAAAAATTGTTTCCTGTCTATAAAACAGGCAGGGGCGGTAAATATACATATCACGGACCAGGGCAGCGTATTATATACTTAATGCTAAATCTTAAAAAAAGAAACAAATGTGACATAAAACTATATATCAGAGACCTAAGTAATTGGATCATAAATGTTTTAAAACACTTTAATATACTTGGGGAATTTAAGGAAGATAGAATAGGCATTTGGGTGAACAACAACGGAGTAGAAGAAAAAATAGCAGCTTTTGGCATTCGCTTGAGAAAATGGGTAACTTATCATGGCATAGCACTTAATGTCTCTCCAAACCTTTCCCACTATGAGGGTATTATTCCTTGTGGACTAAAAGATTACGGCGTTACATCAATGGAAAAACTAGGAGTAAAAGTTTCTCTTTGCGAATTAGATGATATATTAAAGCAAGAGTTTCATAAGATATTTTAATGTATTCCTTTATTCTTTATTTTCTATGCCTTTTACTCACTAATCCTGCACACACAATCAATCAAGTTGATATTATTGCTCCTTCTTCGAAAGGAAAAGAATCAGATCTGCCTACTATAAGAGAATACGTAAAAACTTTGGATTTTAATCCTCACATTTCGGAGAAAATATACAGTAATGACAACCCATTTTATTCTAACTCTGATGAGTTTAGAGCGAATGATTTGGTTAATGCGCTCACTGATGATAGCAAAATAATTTGGTGTATCAGAGGAGGAGAAGGGGCTTCTCGGCTAATTCCCTATCTAGAAAAGTTACCCAATGATAAAAAAGAAAGAATTGCTCAAAACAAAAAAATTCTTATAGGCTATAGTGATATCACTGCTTTACATATTTATCTGCAAGTTAAATATGATTGGCAAACTCTTCACGGCACCATGTTAGAAATGATAGTAAATAACTCCGTTGCTGAAAGTTCTGTTGAAAAATTAAAAGAATTAATTCTCAACCAACACAACTCTATCAGATTTGACAATTTAAAGATGATAAATAATGGAGTTAGACTAAAAAATGGCAGATTAGAGTCTAAAATCATCGGTGGTAATATGACTTTGGTTGAAAATAGCATAGGAACTGCCTGGCAAATAAACGCAAAAAACAAAATTCTATTTTTAGAAGACATAAAAGTTTATCCATATTCAATTGAGCGAAGTTTAGATCACCTAAAACAAGCTCATATTTTTGATGGAGTAGATGCAGTAATATTCGGGGACTTTGTTAACTGTTATAATGATAATCTTGTTGAAATTGTAAAAGAAAGGTTTGCAAAAAGTGTCAACTTTCCAGTATTTACAATGAAAGGAGTAGGCCATGGACATATAAATGACCCTTTACCTTTCAACACTCACGCTACCATTAGCGTTCAAGACGAGAAGGAGTTTATGGATGTGAAACAGTTATACAAGTAGCTTTATCTCACACTCCTTTCATTCCAGCACCTTCGTTGTCATCCTAGTATCCCCCCTTGTCATCCCAGTGCCTAGACACTGGAATCCAGATCAAGTACGGCTATTATCCAAATAACCCTTCGTTGTTATTCAAGCAGCCCCTTCATTGTCATCCCAGTACTGGGATCCAGGAACCTGCGTAACGCGCTCTACTATGAAGGAATGCTAGTAACTCCCTGCTGTCCATTTATTAAGGCGGCAGATGATTTCTCTGCTCCATCAACTTTAGTACTAGGCTTTAACAATTCATATGTAGCACAACCAACTACCAGTGCTGCTGCTATAACTGCAACCACTGCTATAACTATAGGTATCAACTGAGCTGCAATTGTTCCAGTTGTAAAAAGTGCCACTGCTATAGCAGTGCCTAATAATCCAGTTACTCCACCGGCAATCATTGATTTATTACGCGCTTTCACAAAAGAGCCACCTCCTTCCTCTAATAGAGCTTTTATTACGTTTTTACCCTTAGCATAACCTTCAGCATACTTTTCTTCAGCACACTTTTTAGTATGTTTCTCAGCATAATCTAAATAAGTCATTCCATTTTTATCTACTGCGTTAACATTTGCTCCTTCTTTGATTAAAGCCTCTACTGTGTCTACGTGGCCATTACTAGCAGCACAGTGCAAAGCAGTCCACCCACTTATATCTTTCTCATTAACATCTGCTCCTGCTTTGATTAAAGCATTTACTATATTTGCGTGATTATTTAAAGCAGCACAATACAAAGCAGTACTACCATTGCAATTTTTCGCATCAATATTATCTGCTTTATTTTCGATTAAAATCCCTACTATCTTTTTGTGACCATTCTCAGCAGCATTATGCAAAGCAGTCATTTCATATTGATCTACTGAATCAACTTTTGCTCCTTCTTTGAGTAAAACCTCTACTGTGCCTACGCGATCATTCAAAGCAGCATGATGTAAAGGAGTCCTTTTACATTGATCCACTGCGTTAACATTTGCTCCTACTCCGAGTAAAACCCCTACTGTCTTTATGTAACCATTCCGAGCAGCTATTATTAGTAACGGAAGCTTTGAGTACTCTATCCCTGAAATATTTAAGCTAAATCCATGATTTACATCAAATTTACCTTCCTCCCAATCTTTATATAGACCTTGATCCTGTTCCTTTAGTTCTTCTTGTATTTTCTCAATTATATTATTGAGATTTAAATCTTTCTCAGCCTCAATCGTCCTCAGTACTTTTTCCAGTGATTCATATTCTCCTGTCATGATTTTACCTTCAATATTAAAAGAGTTATTTAATTATTACATAATTATGATAAAAAGTCAATTAAAACAAGCTAATAACTGGGATTGTGAATAGTAAATTAGATTCAAGAAGTAGCCTCTTTGGTGTTATTTCAGTGTTAGACCTTTTCATATCCCTACGAGCAAATTAATGTTATCCTTTTATTGCTAATCTAAAGTTTTTTATGTTCATACACTTGCGTGTTCATAGCGTTTATTCTCTGCTTGAGAGTTCGGTTAAAATTGAGGAGCTGATTGGTCTTTGTTTGCAGAACAAAATGCCGGCAGTTGCAGTTACTGATTCAGGCAACTTATTTGGCTCACTTGAGTTTGCAGAATATGCGGCAAATAAGGGAATACAGCTAATAATAGGATGCAATATTATCGTTCGACACTTAGAACAAAATTTATCAATACTCCTACTTGCAAAAAATGAACAAGGGTACACTAATTTAGTCACCTTGGTGAGTGAGTCTTTTAAAAAGTGCAAGAATAACAGCGATATTCCTTACGTTGATTTTGATGAGCTATTAAATTTAAGTTCAGGCCTAATCGCCTTAACTGGTGGATATGACGGCATATTGGCTCAACTGTTATTGAAGCAAGATAAAGAAACGATAAAAAGACTGCTCTCAGCATTCGATGGTCATTTATATGTTGAATTGCAGCGTCATGGGCTGAATAAAGAGCTAGAGCTTGAAGAAGCTTTAATAGATTTTGCTTATCAGCGCAATATACCACTAGTTGCAACGAATGATGTGTTTTTTCCAAATAAGTCTGACTATGAGGCTTATGACATATTAACGTGCATATCGGAGGGCAGTTATGCTCTCGAGAATAACAGAAAGAAGTTAACTACCGAGCATTACTTCAAATCTGTGGCAGAAATGGAGGAACTGTTCAGCGACATTCCCGAAGCAATTCATAACACTTTAGTGATAGCTAAGCGGTGCTCTTACATGCCAAGAAGCAGGCAGCCTATCTTGCCTAAATTTCCTTGTCGAGAAAATAAAACTGAGAATGAAGAACTGAGGGAGCAGGCAGTTGCAGGATTAGAATTCCGCATTGCAAATGAAACGGACATAGACCTTAAACAATACTACGATCGGCTGAATTACGAACTAAGCGTAATAACTTCGATGAACTACGCTGGCTACTTTTTGATAGTTTCTGATTTCATTCGTTGGAGCAAAGCAAATGGCATTCCAGTTGGACCGGGAAGAGGTTCTGGTGCTGGATCGATTGTTGCTTGGAGCTTACAAATTACAGATCTTGATCCAATAAAGTTTGGTCTGATCTTTGAAAGATTTTTAAATCCTGATCGTATATCGATGCCCGATTTTGACATTGATTTCTGCCAGGAAAAGAGGGATTTAGTTATTGACTATGTTCAAAAGAAATACGGTTATGTTGCTCAAATAATCACTTTTGGAAAATTGCAAGCAAGGGCAGTATTGCGTGATGTTGGTAGAGTATTGCAAATGCCTTACTCTCAAGTGGATAAAATATCTAAAATGGTTCCATTTAATCCAGTAAATCCTGTAACTTTATCGCAAGCGATAGAGCTTGATCAAAACCTACAGAAAGAACGAGATAGTGATGAGGTAATTGCAAAGCTTCTTGATATATCACTAAAGCTCGAAGGAATATATCGTCACGTTTCAACTCATGCTGCTGGAATTGTAATATGCGATCAAAAATTAGAAAATTTTGTTCCCGTCTATTATGATCCAAATTCGGCTCTGCCAATCACTCAATACAGCATGAAATATGTAGAGAAAGCTGGGTTAATAAAATTTGATTTTCTTGGACTTGGTACGCTAACACTAATAGATCATGTATGTCGTTTAATTAATCGTGATGAAAAAAAATTTGATATTTCCTCGGTTTCTTTGATTGATCAAAGAACCTATGAAATGCTCTCAAGAGGTGATTCAATCGGAGTGTTTCAGCTTGAAAGTTCGGGAATGAGAGAAGCTTTAATCAAACTAAAGCCAGACTGCATTGAAGATATCATCGCTTTAATTTCTCTTTATCGCCCAGGGCCTATGGATAACATTCCAACTTATGTTGCAAGAAAGCATGGACTTGAAAAGCCAGATTACATTCATCCATTGCTTGAGGAGGTGTTAAAAGAAACATTCGGAGTAATAATCTACCAAGAACAGGTAATGGAAATAGCGCGTATTCTCTCTGGATATAGCTTAGCAGAGGCGGATTTACTCAGACGTGCCATGGGTAAGAAAATTAAGGCAGAGATGGATAAACAACGTGAACTTTTTGTTCAAGGAGCAACAAAAAACGGTGTTGATTACGACAGGGCAAGTTATATTTTTGATCTTGTTGCAAAATTTGCTGGTTATGGATTTAATAAATCCCACGCTGCAGCATATGCGATTATATCTTACCAAACAGCTTACCTTAAGGCTAACTACCCGCTAGAATTTTTTACGGCCTTGATGAATCTCAACATTGATGATAGAGACAAACTGAATTTGTTTTATCATGCTGCAAAATTCAGTGGAGTTGCTGTTCTTTCGCCTGATATCAGCAAATCTAAGGCTGAATTTTCAATAGAGGGTGAGCACATACGCTACGGAATTGCTGCTTTGCGTAATGTTGGTTTTGCTACAGCAGAAGGAATAGTAAATGCACCTTATAAGGACATATGGGAATTTATTCAAAATTCTGGTCATATGATAAATAAGAGGGCGCTAGAAAGCTTAATTAAATCTGGAGCTTTCGATAGTGTGCACAAAAATAGAAAGCAGTTATACGAGTCAATAGACACATTGATTTACTTTGCAAATAAAAATAGGCAGTCAAATCAAGCTGCTTTATTTGGTAATCTTGATATTCTGAAGCCAAAACTTGAGAACGTGGAAGATTTTAATGAAGAGGAAAAATTAGAGCATGAGTTATTTTCATTGGGATTTTACTTAACTAATCATCCACTTGAAAAGTTTAGAACTCTCTTGAAAAAATTAAATATTGGGTTTATCGGAGAGAGTAAGACGATAAAAACTGCTGGTGTAATATTAAATGTGCGTATGAGAACCTCAGAACGTGGAAGATTTGTTATCCTAACACTTTCTGATCCCCACAATGTTTCTGAAATAGCATTCTACAATAATGAAATAATAGAAGAAAAAAGGAATCTATTTTCACCTGGAGCATTTGTGATAATTGATCTTGAAATTTCAGAAAACACAACGAGACTATCAGGAAAGGACATATCTGAATTTACAGAAAAGGTTACTTCTCTAATGAAAGGATTAGTTTTAACTGCTGTATGTGCAGACTCGCAAAAAGTTGCTGAGGAGTTGAATTCAGTGTTGAAAAATGGAGGCAAAACCAAAATAATGCTAAAGTTTCTTCTCAAAAAACATAAAGTCAGCATCTTGTTGCCAGGTACATATTCAATCACCCCCCAAGCTATTTATGAAATATCTCACTTAAGTTGGATTGAAGGCGTAGAAATTAATACAAATAACTTGCTTATATAAAAAAGTTTTATATAATAAAGTGTTTAATTGATATTAAAGGAAGATATAGTGAATCTCTATGAATTTACTTTTATAGCACAACCGAACTTATTGCAGCAAGAAGTAGAAGAAATGGTCCAAGAATTGGCTATTTTGTTGAAAAATATTAAAGCAGATGTTATTTCTCAGGAGGTTAAAGGTCTCATAGAAAGAGAACATAGCACAGTTACAAAACAAGAGCTAGAGGCAAGTACTGAAAGCATTAAAAAAAGTCTGATTGTTTACTCTGATTTTTTTGAAACTCTGACAAAAATTTTATGGGTTGAATTGGAAGAAGATTTTTCAAATTTAAAAGAAATAAAGTCAAGAATCGATAAAGAATTGAAAAATGAACTAAGTGATACGGGAATAAAACAAAATTTTATGGACCTTCCAGGAGCTAACACTAAAAGTGCATTTATCTATAATGTAGTAAATGCTTTTAAGGAAAATATTTCACAACATCTAATAAAGCCCCTTCAAGAGGTTTTAAAAAGTTTTAAAATAGTAGACTCAAATCAATTGAGTAAAACGCTGGAAGTGCTTTTGAAAAATATTGAAGCTTCAGGATTGATAAAATATGAATATTGGGGTCTATTGGATTTTGCATACCCAATAAATAAGATGAAAAGTGGTCATTACTGTATGATGTGTATAAGTTTTACTTCAAGCATTATGGATGAATTTGAGCGTAGAGTAAAACTGAATGAGAATATTATTCGCCACTTGTCTGTACGGGTTAATGAGTTTTTTAAAGGTAAATCTTACATGCTGGATAAACAAATTGAGGAGAAAAGTGCATAATGATGAAAAGACGAAATAGTTTTAATAATTCTTACGTGTCTGTAAATAACAGAACTGGCTTTAGGCGTCCTAAGGTCTGTCCTCTTACTGCATCTAAAGATGAGGACATAGACTATAAGAATATAGATTTATTGTCCAAATTCACCTCTGACTATGGTAGAATATTACCTAGAAGGTTAACAGGTGTGTGCGCAAGAAAACAAAGAAAGTTGCGCTTAGCAATTATAAGAGCACGCTTTTTAGCTCTTGCTCCTTACTGTACTAAAAAAGTTAGGTAATTTATGTTAATAATTTTAAAGGAAAATATAACAACTTTAGGTAAGCTTGGTGAAGTTGTCAAAGTTAAGCCAGGTTATGCACGTAATTTTCTTTTTCCACAAAAAAAGGCGATGAAAGCCACTAAGGAAAATTTAATAAAGTTAGAGGAACAGCGTTTATTATTGGAAGAAGAAAATATCAAAAAATTAAATGCAGCAAAAGTGCTTGCATCATCACTGCATGATAAATTTATTATATTAATAAAGCAAGCTTCAGAGGATGGAAAGATTTTTGGCTCTGTAACCACACGTGAAATTGCAAAAACTTTATTACAAGAAGGATATGATATAAGTCATCATAGTTTATCTTTTGGTGGAATAAGTATCAAAAATTTGGGCGAGTATCAAGTAAATATAGAATTACATAGTAAAGTGATAGTTCCAATTACTATATACGTTGTAAGATCTGAAAAAGATGCACATGAATTGAGGCAAGTAAAGTTGCAAAATCAGAAATCTGAGCAACAAGAGGCAGAGCAAGATGCGAGTAAAGAAGCTACTGATGGTGATGATAGCTGATCAAAGATGATCCCTTGTTATAGTCGTAAAGAAATGTCTTCCATTGCTAAGCTGGTATCATCCCAGTGCTCCCCTCATGTCATCCCAGTGCGTGACACTGGGGTCCAGTTTATTTCATCATGGACATTATTTTATGCTTCTAGAATCCGTTGTCCATTGAATAATTTGCAAATACTTTTATATCTGGATTCCAGTGTCATGCACTGGAATGACACCATTATTGAAATAAATCAAAAATGATCCCACGCTATAGCCGCAAAGAAATGTCTTCCATTTGGGAAGAAAAAAATAAGTTTAATATATGGCTCAAAATAGAAAAATTAGCGTGTGAAGCTCAAGCAGAGTTAGGAGTGATTCCAAATAGTGTTGCTCAGAAGCTCTCTGATGTTATTGAATTTGATATTGAACGTATTAACGAAATTGAATCCATTGTAAAACACGATGTTATAGCTTTTTTAACATATGTTGCTGAAGAAGCGGGAGTTGATGTTCGTTATCTTCATTATGGAATGACAAGTTCTGACGTTTTAGATACATGCCTTGCGGTTCAGTTAAAGGAATCATGTGATATTTTGCTCGAAAATTTAAAAAATATACTTTCAGCACTGAAAAAAAAGGCTGAGGACTATAAAAATATTGTTTGTGTTGGGCGCAGTCATGGAATGCATGCAGAATCAACAACTCTTGGATTAAAATTTGCTAGATTTTATGCTGAATTTAAACGCAATTATCAGAGATTAATTAGCGCGAAAACAGAGATCTCGATTTGTAAAATATCAGGTGCAGTAGGTAATTTTTCAAATGTTGATCCGTTTGTTGAAGAGTATGTAGCGAAAGAAATGGGACTTATACCTGAAACCATATCGTCTCAAGTCATTCCTCGTGATAGACACGCAATATTCTTTTCAGTTTTAGGAGTGATTGCAAGTTCAATAGAGAATATTGCCGTTGAAATACGTCACTTGCAAAGAACTGAAGTTGGAGAAATTTCTGAGTATTTTTCCACTGGTCAGAAGGGAAGTTCTGCTATGCCGCATAAGTGTAATCCTATTTTAAGTGAGAATTTGACTGGGCTCTCACGCTTAATACGCAGCTATGTTTTTCCTGCATTAGAAAATGTTGCATTATGGCACGAACGAGATATATCGCACTCGTCTGTGGAAAGATGCATTGCTCCTGATGCTTGTATAGCAATGGATTTTGCTTTAGTACGATTAACAGATTTGATAGATAAATTGGTGATCAATAAGGAAAACATTGAAAAGAACTTAAATTCTTCAAAAGGCTTGGTTTTTTCACAACGAGTATTACTCGAGTTGGTAAATAGTGGTTTGGCGAGGGAAGAGGCATATAAAATTGTTCAGAATAATGCAATGAAAGTAAAGCAAGATAACAGTGATTTTCTGTTCGAATTGAAACAAGATAAATCCTTGCATGGAATTATTGACTCTGAAAAACTTGAGTCTTTGTTTGATTTGAAGTATTATATGAAACATATAGATTACATATATAGCAAGGTTTTTAATTAGGCTGAGTAGCTCAGTGGTAGAGCAGGAGGATCATAATCTCTTGGTCGGGGGTTCAAATCCCTCCTCAGCCACTCAAGCTAAGCTATGGTTTGGCGATAGCAGCGCACTTGACAAAATAACGTGATTCATTGTCAATTAACTGAAGTTTTTTTTCAGTTGTTCATATAGTATATGGAATAATGTATGTGAAGTGATAAAGATACAACATTTGTTGTATCTATTCAGGGGAATGGCTAATGGTATCCGTTCAAGAAAGTGGTAAGGTAGATGAGAAAAGACAACTAAATGAATTTCATCCGAGTAGCTGACACTGGCATCTATATAAAGACAATCTAATGCACTCATTTAAAGTGAAGTTTTCTGGATCCCAGTGTCTAGACACTGGGATAACAAGAAAAGAGTTGACTTGAATGACACCGAATAGGTACTGGAACAGAGGCTACTTGAATAATATTTTACCATGTCATTCCAGCACTTGATGCTGGAATCCAGAAGTTTTTTGAGCACAAAAGTCATGCTAAGTTTTTGTTGTTAAGAAAGGCTGGATAGCTACTTGCATGACACCATTTGTTACTGTGTTTTTGTCTATCTTATTTTGCTACCCTACTGAACGAATACACAAAATCTAACTTTTTTCTATACAACCAGCCAGGTCAAGAAAGGTGAATCTATCTCTTGTTGCAAATGTAAGATTGACTACCTTGCAATATTGCTCTTTGTTCCAATTAAGATGCTCCGGTAAGTACGGAATTGATAGATCTTCAAATACTTTCTGCAGGTGTTTTGCAGATAGTAAATTTTGCTTAATTAAACTAGAAATATTACTCCATTCTTTGCAAATAATCTCTTGAATTTTTTGCTGCATCATTTGCTTCTGCTTTAGAATTTTTATAAATTCGGTATTACCAAAGCACTGAGTTATATGTTTTACATCTAAAGTGATCGGTTTGGTAATCGGGTTTCGTATTGACAATATCTCCTCTTGCAAGTTAGCCATGGTAATCGTTGTCACAGCAATTTTTTCCCCATGTAACGAGGAGGAATAATCCTGTGTTACCATCTCAATTGCATGAGCTATCATATGTTCTCCTTGACTTGCAGAGTAACTGCCTTTTGACATCACCATTCCGAGTCCTGAAATCAATAAGGCTTCCATAAGTAATAAAACTACTCTTTTATCTTTTTTAGCAAGTGCCAAGTGTTCTCTGAGCAAAATTTCCTCCAGATTGCGAACAAGTTTAAAGGGGAGTTCATTATATTCTGTGCCAAGTAATAGATGAGATAATAGCCAATCGGCTTGTACTGTTGAACGGCAGATGAAATCTGCAAATCCACTTAATGTGAGGCGTGGTGGTGCGTTGGCAATTATATCGGTATCAATGTATATTGCCTTTGGAAGATGTGCTCCGAACGATTTTTTATATCCATCAACTAATATTGAAGCGTTTGCAGAGCTATATCCATTCATGGAAGCAGCTGTTGGAAAGGATATGTAGTCTTTGCCTTCTAAATAGCTTGCGTACTTACAGATATCATTAACAGTGCCACTGCCAAATGCAACCATTAAGTCACTATCTTTTGCTTTATTTCTAACTAGGTTTACAGCTTGGAGAGAAGCAGCTCTGTTCATTCTATTTGGTGTCATCCAAGTAGCGTGACACTGCGATCCATCATAGTCACGCGCTGGAATGACAGGTGTGGCTGGAATAATTAAATGAGAAACTTTATTAAGTATGTTTTTGTTTAAAAGTTTTGCTGTATTTTCATCTGCAATCAGAAAAATGTCATTTCCATATTGTCTACATATTTCATAGATATTATCAGCAAGTACTGTTACTTCCCTAATAAGAACTTGTTCTGTGTGCTGTAATATTTGTTTTAAATATCGCATAGAATGTTTACAATACGGTAATGTTAGTATTTCAAGATTGATATGAAGATTGACCCTGTAGAACTAACTAAGAAATTAATTTCTTTTAAAAGTATAACACCAAAAGACGATGGGGCAATAGAGCATATAGCAGCCATTCTCAAGAAAAGTGGTTTTGAATGTGAGATTTTAGAGTTTGGTGATAAAGTTAAAAATCTTTATGCGAAATATATAAATGGAGTACCAAACTTGTGTTTTGCTGGACATGTTGATGTTGTACCACCAGGTGAGTTAAAAGATTGGATATCTGATCCATTTAAGCCAGAAATTAGAGATGGAATGCTATATGGAAGAGGAGCAGCTGATATGAAAAGTGGAATAGCCGCATTTATTGCTGCTATGGTAGATTCAGTTGCAGGTAAGTTTCGATTCAGTGGTTCAATCAGTGCATTGATTACCAGTGCTGAAGAAAGCGCGGAAGAACATGGAACAAAGGAAGTTTTGGAATGGATGAAAAGTAAGCAAAAAAAGATAGATTTTTGTATAGTTGGAGAACCAACGAGTAGTGAGAAATTAGGTGATACCATAAAAATAGGTAGAAGAGGTTCTGCAACATTTAAATTGATTTGCCATGGTAAACAAGGGCACGTTGCCTACCCAGATCTAGCAGATAATCCAATATATAAAATGGTATCGATACTAAGTAAGATAAAAGATACCACTTTTGATACTGGTAATAAATACTTTCAGCCTTCACATTGCGAAATTACTACTATCGACGTTGGAAATAATACTAATAATCTAATACCTAGTTCAATAGCAGCAGGTTTTAATGTTCGATATAACAATACACAAACACCAGACGTTTTATATAAGATGATTGATGCAATATGCACCAATGTGACTAACGATTATAAACTTTCTATGCAGAACAGCAGGGACGTTTTTCTCTCTAATCCTGACAGAAATACTGATATTATGCTTGATGCGATAAATAAAATTACCGGTATTGATGCTGTGCTGAGCACAAGTGGTGGCACATCTGATGCTGCGTTTATTAAGGATATTTGTCCAGTAATTGAATTTGGTATGATCAACAAAACCGCACATCAGGTAAATGAATGCGTATCAATAGACGATATACATAAATTAACAGCTATATATAAGGAGTTTATAAAAAATTATTTTTACCCCACTAATAAAATATTAAACCAGATCAATGTAATTGGTAATACGCCTGATGGTCCATTATTAGCTTGAGGTGCAGTTGCATAGAGAAGAAAACTTACTAGACACATTTTACCAGCCCCTTATTATAATATTAAGGGTATTTTTGACTCAAAACTTGTCTTTGATCTGTGCAAGCTCAATAACAAAAACTCAGTAAAAAGCTTATTGGCGAAAATTATCTGTTCAGCAGAGTGACAAAATAAGATAGACAAAAAGGGTATAAGAACAAATAGTGTGTATCCGTTCAGCGGAGTGGCAGAATAAGGTAGACAAGGTGATCTAAAAAGATAATCATAGAGCAAAAGTGAGGTAATGTGGTAAACCTTTTAGAGCTTTGCAAAAATTTACAGCAAAAAATAGAAAAGTTAGAAGCAAAAATAGAAAAGCTGGAAAGGGAGAATGAAAGTTTAAAAGCAGAGAACAAGGCTTTAAAGATAGAGAACGCTGAATTAAAGGAAAGGCTTGGTTTAAACTCGAAAAATTCATCTCTACCAAGCTCTAGAGAGTTGTACAAAATAAAAAAGGACAAGCCAAAGAGCGACAGAAACGTTGGTGGTCAGGTTGGTCATAAAGGAAGTTTTCGCGCCAAAATGGATGCAGATGAGGTGATAAAAGTAAAGTTGTCATCTACTTGTGAATGCGGAGGAGGGATTGCAATATGCAATGGACCGTACATTCATCAAAAAGTTGATCTTCCGGAAATTAGGCCTTATGTAGTGGAATATCAGATGGAGCATGGTCGTTGCCGGAGATGCGGAAAAAGAAGAAGCAGTAAGTTACCAGAAGGTGTTACGTCAGATACATTTGGTCCAAGGGTTAAGTCAATAATTGCAGCGTTCAGCGGATTCTACAAAAATTCAAAACGCGAAATAGCGAGTGTCGTAAATGATATCTTCAATTTGAACATAAGCGTCGTTAGCATATCAAATAGTGAACATAGAGTTGCTTCAAAATGCAAAAAAATGTATGAGCAGATCGAACAAGAGATAAGTAGGAGTAAAGTTCTACATATTGATGAAACGAGCCATTATAACAAAGGTAAACTCGCTTGGTGTTGGATGTTTGCAAGCAATACGGCAAGTTTTGTGAAGTTGACAGAGTCAAGAGGAATGAAAGTTTTAAAAAATAACGCATGCTGCAATCATAATAGCTTAGTGGTAACCGACAGGTACGCAGTATACAATTACTTTGCTGATGAAAAAAGGCAAATCTGCTGGGCACACTTAGCAAGGGATTTTGAAAGATTAGCGCATAGTTGGAATATTGAAGTCAAAGTTCTTGGCTGTTACTTAAGAAATGTAGCTACTGAATTATTTGCACTAAAAAAGGCTTTGCTAAAAAATGAGATAGATGTTTTTAGATTTGCCAGACGTGCCAGAAAGTTGCGAAAACGTACAAGGTATTACTTGAAGGAAATATCCTACTTACCTGAAGCAATTGGAGCCTCTCGAGTTGCGAAAAATATTTTGAAATCTGAAAGAATGATGTGGAATTTTTTAGATGACCCAAAAAACATTCCGCTGACAAACAACCATGCTGAACAGCAGATACGGCATTATGTCGTTTACCGCAAAAATTCGTATTTTACACAATCAAAGCGGGGAAATGCATTCCTTGAACGGATAATTTCGTTATACTTAACATGGAAACAAAGGGGTCTCAATCCTTTCCAAAACCTCTTATCTATTGTTTCTTAAACCACTCTCCTGAACGGATACAATAGTGTCATGCAACACTGGTGTTTTGTACACAAAACGTTGTAAAGCGCTTTTGTCAACCTGGATCCCAGCTCGGATAACAAGAAAAGAAGCACTGGTTTCACATAGATCTGAATAGATATAATTTCTTAAACATTTATAGCTCACATAAAACCCGGTCTGACTGTCATAAAGGCTACTCATTGCAGCAGACAACTTTCGCACTACTTCAAATTCTAATTTTCAACTTAAAGAGGTACATAATGTCAAATAACTTCAATTTCAAAGAATTTTTTCACCATCACGAAGCAAATAGCACTTTAGATGATATACAAAGGTACTGCATACTGTGGCAATCAGTGATATCACAGGCAATGATTGATGCAGCAAGTAACTGTAAAAAAACAGAAAGCTTGGTAGAGAAACGTAAAGCAATTTCCTGGCTATCAGACTTCAGTCAAGATTTTGTTGAAACATGTATACTGGCTGATTGCGATCCGTTATACGTAAAAAACAAAATACAGCCAATTCTAAAAAAGATAAAGCCCTTTTAATGAGGTTTACCCCTCTCACCAAGAAAAATATCATTTAATCTTTTTTCTATAGCTTCATCTATATCTTGGATTAATAGCTGCTTTATCATATTCACTTTCCGTTCTGCCTCTTGAAGATTATTGTTACCGTAACTGTTCTTATTACTATAACCATAACTACTGCCATTTGGTTTATTACTCATTTTTCTTCTTGTTCTGAGTATCTGAACTATCTTCTCCTTGAAAAAAGACTTCCAGCCTGTGCCAGAAAATAATTTGTAGAGAAAATGCGGAGTAAGAAACGCTACTAATATTCTAATAGAAACTCCATAACCCAAATCATCTCTATTTTCATAATACCATTTTAAATATTGATACAAATGGTAAAATGCATTTTTGAAAGAGCTAAACTCTACAGTATACCAAAAACCATTAGTGAGAAACATAAGCATAATGCTCGATGTATAAAGATACAGAGTGAAAAGAAATAGCTTGACAACTATATCTTTCAAGCTGCCCAGTATATAATTAAATAACCTTAATTTATAAAAAAGTGATATCATTTCACGCACACTTTAATAAAGCTGGGGTGGAAGGATTCGAACCTTCGCGTGACGGTATCAAAAACCGCTGCCTTACCACTTGGCTACACCCCAATATTGTTTATATCAATAACATTATTAACCCAATTAGTAAAAGATTTATTCGCTTTTCCTATGGGTATTATCACAACGGCTGGTTGATCATAAGAATGCATTGCCTCGATTTTTTCTACAATCTTATCAGCCTGATCATTCCTACTCTTCATAATTGTCACCACTTCACAATTACTATTAATTTTACCTTCCCATAAATACAGAGAATTTACTTCAGGAAATATATTTACACACACAATTAACTTCTCGTTTAACAATTCTTCAGAAATAGCCTTAGCCTCTTTCAAGTTTGAAAAAGTTATATAGACTAAAACTAAATTGCTCATTAACCGCTACATAAATGCATTTTTACTATACTCTACTTAGATTTATTCATCAAGAGAAAATAGGAGAGACCTCTTCAGTGCTTGACACACAGAAATTGAAGATGTCATTTAGTAGCTCTCCCCTTGTCATCCCAGTAGTTCTCCTCTTGTCATCCCAGTGCGTGACACTGGGATGGCTTTGTTGCATCGCTCAAGTGAAAAGAACTGGCAGTTACTGACAAAATTCATTATAAATAGCCATTTAACTGTTGAAGAAAAAATATGCCACAAAAAATGAGAGTCAGTAACTGCCATGAATATAACAAATTTCTCCAAGAAAGAGGAAGCATTTTTTGTTATATCAATGACGCCATAGAAAATTGGTACGAGAATTGTCCAAAAATGCAGGGCGGCAACTATATTTATAGTGATAAAGTTGTGATTTTAGTGCATATAATCGTCAGTTTCTTTAGAATTGGTTTAAGACAAACAGTCGGGTTTATAAAAGGGTATTTGCAACAAAAATGAATTTTGTCAGTATAGCCCTTCTCATAATAGTCCAAAAAGAGTAAGATATGGATTGATAGTAGTGGAAGGTAAGGATGCCAGTAGCATATAGTTATGACTTAAGAAAAAAGGTAATGGAAGCATTGGATGAAGGAGAGAGTGGAGAAACTGTTGCCAAGAGATTTAAGATCGGAAAAACAACTTTATATGAGTGGAAGAAAAGACGTGAGAAAACGGGAGATTTTCAGTCAAAAAAGCCTGGAAGCGTGGCATAAAATTACCGACTGGAATGCATTTGCCGAATTTGCAAATGAGCAAGGTGGCAAAACTCAGTCAGAGATGCTGGGGCAATATTAGTAGACAAACAATTCATCGAGCACTTAAAAATATAGGATTCACAAGAAAAAAAAGACCTACGGATATAAAGAAAGAAATGAAGAAAAGCGAGCTCAATTTTCAAAGGTTATAGCAACAAAAGAACCTAAAGAATTAGTGTATATAGATGAGTCTGGACACTGAACCTATGGGTATTGCCAGAAAGGACAGCGGTTTTATGCCCTAAAATCTGGGAAGAAAACTCAACGAATTAGCATGGTTGCAGCCTTAAGTGGAAGAAAAATAATTGCTCCGTTAACCTTTGAAGGCCACTGCAATATGGATATCTTTAATAAATGGTTTGAGCAGTTTCTGACACCGATTTTGGAACCTGGACAAACTGTTATCCTTGATAATGCTACTTTTCATAAGTCTAATAAGATTTGCTAAAGGAGTTGGTGCAGAAATTTTATATCTTCCTCCATATTCTCCAGATTTTAACAAAACTGAACATTATTGGTTTGCTATAAAAAACAGAACCAGGAAAAACATTCCTTTATTCAAATCTTTTCGTCATGCTGTCGATTCTTCTTTCTTATGACCTTTTTGGACTATTATGGGAAGGGCTATAGTAATAACCTCTGAAGATTATGCATCTTCTTGATATCATTACATTGTGAAGCTCGGTAAATTCGTTTTTGTAGCTTAAATGAAGATTTCTCAAGCTTGCGCCAAATTCCATTCATACTTAACATTTTGTTGGCTCATAACATATTCACTACTATTCACAACTTTACCTTCCAAATTAAAGTGTTTACGTCTGCATATCCCAAATATTACTTTAGGCATTAGCTTCTTAAACAATCCCTCCACATAGAAGCATTTAGTGGGCCACCTTCTTAGTTATAGCTCTTTTCATAATAGTCCAAACGAGGTAAAATAAGGTTTTATAGTAGTGAAGGTAAGGATGCCAGCAGCATATAGTTATAAAAAAAGCAATGGAAGCACTAGAAGAAGGAGAGAGCAGGGAAACGGTGGCAGCAAGATTTAAAATTGGAAGAACTACGTTATGGGAGTGGCAGCAAAGAAGAAAAGAAACAGGAGATTTTCAGTCAAAAAAACTTGGAAATGGAGGTTATAATCACAAAATTACTGACTGGAATAAATTTACTGAATTTGCTAAAAAATATGGTGGTATCGGAAATGGCTAAGCTTTGGAGCAATGTTAGTATCCCAACGATCCATCGAGCTCTTAAAAAAATTGGACTCACACGCAAAAAAAGACATATGGATACAAAGAAAGAAACGAAGAAAAACGCGCTGAATTTTTGAAAATTATAGCAACAAAAGAACCTCAAAACTTAGTTTATATAGATGAGTCTGGACACCGAGTTATGGATATTGCCAGAAGGGACAGAGGTTTTATGCTCTAAAATCTGGTAAAAAAATTCAACGAATCAGTATGATTGCAGCCTTAAACGGCAGAAAAATAGTTGTTCCGTTAACATTTGAAGGCCACTGTAATATGGATATCTTTAATAAATGGTTTGAGCAGTTTCTGACACCGATTTTGAAACCTGGACAAACTGTTATCCTTGATAATGCTACTTTTCATAAGTCTAATAAGATTTGCTAAAGGAGTTGGCGCAGAAATTTTATATCTACCGCCTTATTCTCCCGATTTTAACAAAATTGAGCATCATTGGTTTGCTATAAAAAACAGAGCTAGTCCTCTATTCACATCTTTTCGTCATGCTGTTGATTCCGCTTTTCTATAAGCTTTTCGGACTATTATGAAAAGAGCTATATTAAGCTATATAACTCAAAATCTTGATAAAATGCAGAAAAGTTTTTTTAATTTCAGCTCCATCCTCGAAGAGTTAGAAAATAACTTTAAGCAAGTTAGTCAGAATTTTTCTGACGCAAAGGAACAAGTTTTAAATTTAGCTGTCAACTCTGAAAATTTGGCAGGCAAGTTTCTTAATTATCACCCGAATATGTGCATAGTATAAAATTAGCTTGATAGACTTCAAGAGCTTTGCCTATGAAGTCAGTGTGCTTCTTGAAATGCAATATACTTTTATTACTTTAATTATGAAAATCCGTTAAGCCTTCTTGCCAATTACTACAATATTTTCACTTGGAAAAAAGTAGTCAGGTATAGCCATGTTCTTTGGTGCAGGACCGCCAATTACTCGGCCTGATGTGTCATAATATGAACCGTGACAAGGGCAGAACCAACCGTTGCCGTCTTTTGTAGCGTGATCAACTGGTACACATCCAAGATGGGTGCATATTCCAATCATAATTAACCATTCATCTTTTCCTTTGTATACTCTTTTTTCATCTGATTCAGGATCTCTCAAATTTTCTGCATTTATGGCTCTTGCAGCCTCAATCTCTTGTTTTGTGCGCTTGCGGATAAATACTGGCTTACCTTGCCATTTTACCTTTTTTCCTTGTCCTTCTTGAATATCAGATAGATTAACCTCAACCGTAGACATCGCTAAAACCTCAGCAGAAGGATTCATAGACTTAACCAATGGCCAAAGACCGCTTGCAGCTCCTATACCTGCCATGGCACACGTAGTTAATGTGATAAAATCTCTTCTACTCTTATTTTTGGCAAAATCTTTAACAAGAGATGTTTTTTTATTCTTCTCATTCGTCAATGATTTTTTATTTTTAGTTAACTTCTTATCCATCAATCTCTACTTGAACATAGACATATATTTTAATTTAAATATTATAGATTAATCAATAGAAATTTGCACTATTTGTTTAACCTTTGCTATACAGTTAAGAAGAAACAGAGTTGTCAATTTCGGAAATACTATCTTCAGTGGAATCGGGATCCTCAACTTTCGCTACTGACACCACCTTTTCTCTACTCTCTGTTTTAAACAGAGTGACTCCTTGAGTGCTACGTCCTGCAATTCTGATATCATTTACTGAAATACGAATTAACTTTCCTTTATCTGTAATAAGCATGATATTGTCACCCTGTTCAACTGGAAAGCTAGCAACAACATTACCGTTTCTGTCGGTAGTAAGGATATTTGTAATACCAACACCACCTCTATTTGTTACCCTATACTCGTACGCAGAAGTTCTTTTACCAAAGCCATTTTCAGTAATAGTTAATATGAACTCCTCATTCATTGCAAGTTTTAAGAACAGTTTGTTATCTATTCCTAAATCATTCAAAGTCTTTTCCAATTTAGAATCAATGGAGTTATTAATTGCAGTCCCCAGTCTTTTTGCAAGTGGAACTTTTAAGTAAAGTTCTTTTGTTTCTGTTGCTACACCTATCCCATTTAATATGGTCATAGATATCACGCTGTCATTCTTTGCAAGTCTGATACCTCTTACGCCATCTGAATTGCGACTTTTAAATTGACGCACATCACTTACAACAAATCTGATACTTTTGCCGAATCTTGTTGAAAGAAAAACATGATCAATTTCATTGCATACTTTAACTGATATTAACTTATCTCCTTCATCGAGCTTGATTGCTATTTTTCCATTGCTTGGAATATAGTGAAAATCTGCTAAAGAGTTGCGCCTTATGTTCCCATGAGCAGTAGCAAAAACTATGTTTTGATTTTCGTCATTTTCACTTGGTAATGGCATTATATTAGTTATAGTTTCACCATCGCTAAGCGGGAATATATTAACAAGTGCTCTTCCACGTGCAGTTGGCTCTGCAATAGGTAACTTATAAACTTTTAATCTATAGACTCGGCCAATATTAGAAAAGAATAAAAGGCTAGTGTGGGTATTCCCAACAAATAATTTTGTGGTTACATCCTCTTCTTTTAATCCTTGTCCTAGCTTTCCTTTTCCACCACGACGCTGAGTTCTATAATGAGAAAGCTTCACACGCTTGATATAACCATTCATAGTTACGGTTATCACCATATCCTCTTGTGGAATTAGATCTTCAGCTTCAATGTCCGTATCTGATTCCTCTATTGAAGTTTTTCGCGGCACAGTAAATCTGTTCTTTATTTCTTGTAGATTGTTTTTTATTTCTTTCATCAACTTCTCTCCTGAGCCAAGAAAAGCGATATATTCTTTTATCAGGTTGATCATTGAACTTAGCTCAGCTTCTAATTTGTCTTTTTCAAGGCCTGTTAAACGTTGCAATTTCATGTCAAGAATAGCTTTCGTTTGCAGCTCAGTTAATCTATACACTCCGTCTTTCAAAAAGCTTGTGCTGTCTGAGATTAATCCAATAATTGTGTTTATCTCAGCTGAAGTTTTCCATTCTTTATTTAAAAGTTCTCTACTTGCTTCCGCAGGATCTTTTGCACCACGGATGATTTTTATCACTTCATCTATGCTCAAGACCGCAATGTAGAGCCCTATATATATATGAGCTTTTTCCCTCGTTTTTCTTAGACGAAACTCTGTTCTCCTGATTAATACTTCTTTTCTAAAATCAATAAAAGCAGCTATAATTTCTTTCAACGACATCAAAGCAGGCCTGTTGTTGTTGAGGACTAAAGTGTTAACACTAAAACTACTTCTTAGTGGAGTTAGTCCCAATATTTGATTAAGTATAAAACTTGCTTCAGCATTTCTTCTGAGGTCAATTACTACCCTAATACCAGACTTATCAGATTCATCCCTAATTTCTGTTATGCCATCAATTCTTTTTTCTTTTACAAGCTCACCTATCTTCTCAATTAATTTTACTTTATTTACCTGGTAAGGTATTTCATCAATCACTATTGCTTGCCTATCTTGTGACAGGTCTTCCATGTGAGTCTTGCCTTGCACAACAATTGATCCACGACCCGTTGCAAATGCTGATCTTATTCCAGACCTTCCAAGAATCGTTCCCCCAGTTGGGAAATCCGGTCCTGGCATCACTTCAAGTAACTCATCCAAAGTAACTTCAGGATTATCTATATATAACATACAAGCATCTATTATTTCTCCAAGGTTGTGAGAAGGAATATTGGTTGCCATACCAACTGCAACACCGCTTGCACCATTTACCAATAGATTCGGAAATTCTGCAGGCAGTACAACAGGCTCTGTTTCATTTCCATCATAGTTTGGCCTAAAATCAACTGTATCTTCGTCAATATCATTTAGTAAAAAATGCGACACTCTGTGGAGCCTTGCTTCTGTATATCGCATTGAAGCTGGCGGATCTCCATCTATCGAACCAAAGTTACCTTGCCCATCAATAAGTGGTAAAAGAAGAGAAAAATCTTGAGCCATCCTGACCAAGGAGTCATAGATAGCCATGTCACCATGTGGGTGATATTTTCCCATTACATCCCCGACTATACGAGCTGCTTTTTTATACGGTTTACCGGCATCGAACCCAGCCCTCGACATTGCGTATAATATGCGCCTATGAACAGGTTTAAATCCATCTCGCACATCAGGTATAGCTCGACTTATGATCACACTCATTGCGTAGGAGAGATAAGAATCCTCTAGCTCTTTCACTATTGAAACTGGTACTATGTTGTCTTGCATTTTCTATACTTTGATTGAAATAATTGTAATATTAATATTCAACTAGGCTAATGGGCAATGACAGACTTGAACTGCCGACCTCCTCGGTGTAAACGAGATGCTCTACCAGCTGAGCTAATTGCCCCTCTAGATATAATTCTATAGTTCAATGTTGTTGTTGTAAACAAAAATAGCGATACAAGCAACTCTTATGGAATCGCTGGGTACGCACTATGGAGTTGTATAAATTTTAGCCTTGCTGCTACCTTGTATAAAGGTATTCTTTCACTTGCATTTTTTGACATGTTCAACAACTTTGAATAACATGCTGTGGCATTTTTAAAATCTGAGAGCTTATCTAGAATAACAGCTAAATTATAGGTATAAAAAATATTGTTTTGATCTAAAGAAATTGCTGCTTTCATATATTCTTTAGCTTTTACGTAATCCCCTTTTTTCATATAGATCAAACCTAAATTTGCTGATAAAGGGGCGCTATTTCTGAGTGTATCATACAATTTCAACATTTCACTCAATGCTAAATTAGGATCATATTGTGAGATTATCGTCAGAAAATTCTTTAATACATAAGGGTTGCTAGGATATTCTTTTAACAGTCTTGTGTAAATCTCTACAGCTTTTTTAAATTCTTTGTTAGCGTAATAGATATTCCCTAGTCCAATTAAAGCACTTTCATGATAAGGAAATCTTGCGATAATCTGATTGAGGAGAGAAGTAGCTGTTTCACTATCTCCTAACTCAAAGGAATCTTTTGCTTTTTTTAAAATAGAGTATATGTCAAAATTCTTGCCAGAATTCTGCGAAATTTTGATATTAAATTTGTCACTTTTTCTCTCGAGAACATCAAGATCTTTATATTTTTTATCAGCTTTTATATGCTTGACAACACTATCAAAGACCTTCTGTATCTCCAAATTTTCACTAGCATAGGTAACAGAAGACCTCCATAAAATCACAACGCAAATTAACATGCAGACAAACATAGATCCTAGTGTTGTGGCATTGGCTGCAGCGCGTAACCAGTAAATCTTATTTCTTTGAACTATACGCAACACATTACAAATTCATAAATGCTAAATTACTTATCTAATATAATAATAAAGATATTATTAATTGGCAGATACTATTTAGAATGAGTTAAAAGAGCACTTCTACAGATTCCATATGGTTGCCAATTACACTCCTCACATGCGTAGTCAAATTTCTCTAAAGACATTTTCTTTCTAATTCTTTTTACTGCTTTACTCCAGGTCAAAATCTCGCCAATTTTTATTCCTAAAATTTCCATATGCCTTCTATCTAGCTCTAAAACTTTAGCTTGTGTGGTACATTTACCTTGTTTAGTCTGGTTTGGGCAAACACTACAAATAGTGTCAAGATTATCAACTACTTCGATTTTAGTATTAGGATCACTAATTACTTTACTTGCTATCTTTTTGTAATTTTCTACAAAGCTCTGAGAATATCCATACCCTTGAAATGCAAGAGTGCACATAAAATGATGAGGACGAAACCTTATCACTTTTTCAAATACTGCAAAGCTGCTACAAGTAGAAAAATTTTTACCAAACCAGGAAGGATGAATGGTAAAACACCTACCATTATTGCTTGTTTCAGACCCACGTAAATAGTAAGCCAACTAATACCACAAATAAAGATTACGACTGTACCCGCCAGACAACTTAAAGAATTACACATAAATGATTTATATTTAGAGTTCAGTAATTCATTTACTCTGCTCATTACTACAACAGCAACTAAACAGCCAATCAAATATCCACCTGTTGGCCCGAGAAAAATGTGATAACCACCAGAAAAATTCGCAAAAACAGGCAATCCTGCTGCACCAAGTGATAGATATGTAAGCACAGAATAGAATGCTGTTCTGCGGTTAAATTTAAGCCCAATAAGCATTACTCCTAAAGTTTGCAATGTGATAGGCACAGGCTGCAATGGTATGCTTATTTGAGCCATCAAGAATAAAAGTAAAACGCAAGACAATATTTCAGCCAGTGTTGATCTGCTGCTAGATTGTGTTATAAACATACTTTCCCAATAAAAATAACTTATTAAATGTCATATATGTGTATGAGAGGTTTTGCAATTTAAATTTTGCTCATATTGTGCTACAATGAATTATTTATGCACTATTAAATTAAAAATGATGAGTAAACAAGATCTATTATCGTTGATGAAAGCAAGACACAGCGGACGTTCATACGATCCTACAAGAGCAATATCTCAGGAAGACATGGATATTTTAATGGAAGCTGTAAGGCTGACTCCCTCATGTTTTGGTGATGAACCCTGGAGATACGTAATATGCAACAAACAGAACAATCAAAGCGCATGGGAAAAGCTGCTAAATTGCCTTGATGAATCTAATCAAAAGTGGGCAAAAGATGCACAAATACTAATTATATCTCTAAGCGCTAAGAATTTCCGTAAATCTGACAAAGGTGAAAATTTTTGGGCTAATCACGATACTGGTGCAGCAAATTATGCACTTATGCTACAGGCTGCAGCTATGAACTTAATGGCTCATCAAATGGGTGGATTTGATAGAGATAAAATAGTAGAAAAATTCAACATATCCGATGATTTTAATGTAATGTCAGTGATAGCGGTTGGTTACGAAGAAGATGGCGCTGAAACAAGTAAGAAGAAAAGAAGACCAATAGAAGAAATATTTTTTTATGATGAGTGGCCAAAAACTAGTTAACTTACTTTGACCACCCCTCTCTCAATACCTTAAAAATAGGATTATCTGGTAAGTATAGCTCTTTTCATAATAGTCCAAACGAGGTAAAATAAGGTTTTATAGTAGTGAAGGTAAGGATGCCAGCAGCATATAGTTATAAAAAAAGCAATGGAAGCACTAGAAGAAGGAGAGAGCAGGGAAACGGTGGCAGCAAGATTTAAAATTGGAAGAACTACGTTATGGGAGTGGCAGCAAAGAAGAAAAGAAACAGGAGATTTTCAGTCAAAAAAACTTGGAAATGGAGGTTATAATCACAAAATTACTGACTGGAATAAATTTACTGAATTTGCTAAAAAATATGGTGGTATCGGAAATGGCTAAGCTTTGGAGCAATGTTAGTATCCCAACGATCCATCGAGCTCTTAAAAAAATTGGACTCACACGCAAAAAAAGACATATGGATACAAAGAAAGAAACGAAGAAAAACGCGCTGAATTTTTGAAAATTATAGCAACAAAAGAACCTCAAAACTTAGTTTATATAGATGAGTCTGGACACCGAGTTATGGATATTGCCAGAAGGGACAGAGGTTTTATGCTCTAAAATCTGGTAAAAAAATTCAACGAATCAGTATGATTGCAGCCTTAAACGGCAGAAAAATAGTTGTTCCGTTAACATTTGAAGGCCACTGTAATATGGATATCTTTAATAAATGGTTTGAGCAGTTTCTGACACCGATTTTGAAACCTGGACAAACTGTTATCCTTGATAATGCTACTTTTCATAAGTCTAATAAGATTTGCTAAAGGAGTTGGCGCAGAAATTTTATATCTACCGCCTTATTCTCCCGATTTTAACAAAATTGAGCATCATTGGTTTGCTATAAAAAACAGAGCTAGTCCTCTATTCACATCTTTTCGTCATGCTGTTGATTCCGCTTTTCTATAAGCTTTTCGGACTATTATGAAAAGAGCTATAGTATATCCAATCCAGGAATTTTGGTAAAATCTATACCAGTTACTCGATATAATTCTTCATGCAAAGCAAAGTTTGGTTTACTTTTTCTGTGCTTATTTTTCTCTTCACCTAACTTTTTACTCTCATCAGACTTTGTCTCAAATGTTTTATAATATTCTTAAATGCTCCTGTCACATTCTGCTACTTTTTCCTGATAAATATTATATAGCTCAAATTCTTGCTTTAATGTAAATAGGTGTTCTTTTCTATAGTTTCCTGCTAATGCTTTTGCAATAACAGATTTATCACTTTTTATTCGTCCATCTCTTAGTTCAGCCAATTTTTCAGGATTATTCTCACCATCTATTATTGCTTTAATAATTTGCATTCCAGTTACACCAGTTGTATCGCTTATAACTTTATGTAGTTGAATATTCATTTGTGTTAGCGCTTTTTGCATACGCAAAGTATGTGTAGAAGCATTTTCAATTAAATTTTTACGTTGCCGAACATAACTACGCAATACACACATTTGATCATCTGGCCTAAATGACCCTTGGAGTAACCCGTAACTGTGTAGTTGTTGAATCCATTTGCACATCTGATTTTCTCCCAGGTACATTTTTAACATGTTTTGCGTTTACCAGTTTTACTTCAAATCCGTGTGATTCAAGTACTTGAAACAAAGGAATCCAGTACACTCCTGTTGACTCCATGGCTACTGTATTAACTTTACATTTTTTCAACCATTTTGCTATGTTGTAGAGATCTTACGTAAAGCAGCTAAATTTTTGTATACGTTGTTCATCGCTTCCTTCGGGTACACATACATAATGTACAGCCGAGCCAACATCGATTCCTGCTGCATTAGATCTCTAATTTACTTTTGAACTTTGCCATTTTTAATCTCCATTATATAATAATCCATAATTGAGAAGTGCTTAAGCTTGGGACGGTTGAGTTATACATTCTTCTAATCGAGGTAGCCCAAAAGGCTCCATCAGTGGTTCGACCGTTCCTCCAAAGCCACGCTGTCCTACGGGCACTTAAGGCACCATTGCACAGTTCGGCTATAACTGCAAAAAGCTCTTCTCTACAAAATTATACATAAAATTTGCTATACACTCAGCTAGGAAGTTTCTTTTTGGTTTGACAGGTTTTATCTGTCCGGCGCTGTCCAGTATGATAGGGGTTTTTAGGTCAATTCGGCGGATGCTATATACCATGCTGCTATAAAACCTAAATAAATCTTTCTGAATTCGACTTTGTTCTACATTATGAATGGCAGAATTGTTAGTATTATAAAGCCTTTCTGGATGTGGTTCATTTAAGATATTATATCCAACAATGGCAGGATGGTCCTTAAGTTCTCTTGCAAGATCTTGCCAAAATTTTGCTGCTTGTTTTTGAAAAGCTTGATCTGACCATAAACGTAAATCATCTTTATCGTTATTATTTTGCTTCCATCTAGATCCAGGTAAGCTAAGCATCGTTAACACTACTGGTATTTTTTGTTGATGAAAAGCATCTAAAACATCTTTCAGAACTTTCAGGTCTTTGGAAATCAGGCCCGGATAATTGTCTGCATTGCCTAAGAGGAAGTCACGTTGCGTAGTTTCAAATTTGTCAGGAGCAAGACGAATAAAACCAATTTTGTATTCCTTTGCTGCTTTGATTAAGTCACTATCAACTTTTCTATTGAAAACATTTGCTCCCTTTCTAACTCCAGTTTGCCAAAAGAGCATTTTGCTGTTCTCCGGTATTGACTTAGCACTCACATTACAGAAAACTATAGAATACAAAACAGCTGTAATTAGAAGAAAAATTTTCACTTATATAATTTTGCTATAATGGTAAGTAACCTAACAGACAAGATCCCGTTTGTAAAGATGCATGGTACTGGCAATAGTTTTGTTATCATAGACTCACGTTCAGCAAATAATTTAGACTGGAATTATAGACAAATTGCTGATCAAGGCAGTTGTGATCAAGTGATAATTATAACAATGTCTAATGCTGCAAACTGCTTTATGCATATCTACAATGCTGACGGTAGTCGAGCTGAAATGTGTGGAAACGCAGCACGCTGTGTTGGATATTTGATAATGTTAGAAAAAGGTACTGAATATATCACTATTGAGCTGATAAATAATCGTATCTTAGAATGTTTTAAAGTAGGTGATAAATCAATAAAGGTCAATATGGGTAAACCACTGCTTAAATGGAATGAAATTCCTCTTTCTTGTGAATGCGATCCCCTTTATCTACCTATAGAGCTTGAAATGCTGAAAGAGCCAGTTGCAGTAAATATTGGTAACCCTCATATAGTTTTTTTTGTTGATAACATAAGCGAAATACCATTGCAGAATTTAGGACCAAAGCTAGAAAATCACGAATTATTTCCTCAGAAAACAAATGTTAGTATTGCACAAATAGAAAAATCTGGAGAAATAAACTTAAGAGTTTGGGAAAGAGGAACAGGTATTACTGCTTCATGTGGTAGTGCGGCTTGTGCAGCATTTGTTGCATCTATACTTCGTAAGTGTTTGGCTACTAAACAAACTTCAGTGCATTTACCAGGAGGTCAGTTACTGATTGAGTGGTCAAAAAATATACTGATGACTGGGGATATAGGGTTTTTATGACCTAGGCTAGGCACTGACACTCATTACTTCTAACACCTTTTTACCAATCACAGCAGGGGTTTCTGCAATCGCAATCCCAGCACTGCGCATAACCTCTAACTTTGCACCAGCACTTCCGCCACTAGAGGAGATAATAGCCCCAGCGTGCCCCATACGTCTTCCTGGAGGTGCTGTTTGACCTGCTACAAAACCAACGATTGGCTTTTTAGTTTTTTCTGTTTTCACAAAATGTGATACATCCTCTTCTTCGTTTCCACCTATTTCACCAATAACTACAATACCATGAGTATCGTCATCTTTTAAAAAGAGCTCCATACAGTCAACAAACGTCATACCATGAACAGGATCCCCTCCAATTCCTATACATGTTGACTGACCAAGACCAACAGCGGTTGTTTGTGCTACCGCTTCATAAGTTAAAGTTCCAGAACGAGACATAATTCCTATATGTCCACGTCTGTGAATATGTCCTGGCATAATTCCTATTTTGCATTCTTCGGGTGTAATAACCCCTGGACAGTTTGGGCCAATCAATCGACTGTTTGAACCAGCGAGAGCGTGCTTTACCTTTACCATGTCAAGTATAGGAATGCCCTCTGTGATGCAAACTATTAATTCTATCTCTGCATCTATTGCCTCAAGTATTGCATCAGCTGCAAATTTAGCAGGTACATATATCACAGTAGCATTCACATCAGTTTTTTCTTTAGCTTCTGCTACGGTATTAAAAACTGGTAAATTAAGGTGAGTGCTTCCACCCTTGCTAGGAGTTACACCGCCAACCATTTTGGTTCCATAGCTAATTGCTTGTTCTGAATGAAATGTACCTTGTGCACCAGTAAAGCCCTGGCATATTAATCTTGTATCTTTATTTACTAAAACAGACATACTCTACTTCACCTCTTGTACTATTTTCTGTGCAGCCTCGTCAAGTTCGTCTGCAGCAATAATATTTAGCCCTGACTCTTCTAAAATTCTTTTTCCTTCTTTAAAGTTAGTGCCTGATAATCTAACCACTAAAGGGACCTTAATATCTATTTCTTTTGCAGCTTCAACTATTCCATTTGCAATGATATCACAACGCATTATACCGCCAAATATATTAACCAAAATTCCTTGTACATTACTATCAGATAATATAATTTTAAATGCTTCAGTGACAGTTTCCTTATTTGCTCCACCACCAACATCTAGAAAGTTAGCAGGCTCTGCTCCATAGTACTTTATTATATCCATTGTTGCCATAGCAAGACCTGCACCGTTCACCATGCAACCAATATTGCCATCCATTTTGATGTAACTAAGTCCATGTTTTGAAGCTTCTATCTCTTCTTTAACTTCTTCATCATAATCACGAAGCTGCACGATTTCTGGATGACGATATAAAGCGTTGTCATCAAAATTAATTTTAGCATCAAGTGCAACAAAATCCCCGGAATTTGTTTCAACTAGTGGGTTAATTTCTATTTGGCTTGCATCAGTTGTAATAAACGCATCATATATATTTTTTGCAATATTTGTTATTCTTTCTATTTGTTCTGAATTCAAATTAAAATTATTGGCAAGTTTACTGTTATCAAGATTTGTAAAACCAGTAGCAGGGTCAATATCAAATTTCACAATTTTTGTAGGAGAATTTTTTGCCACTTCTTCAATATCCATTCCACCTTCTGAGGAAAATATAAATACTAACCTACTGAGCTTTGGATCAACTACTAGACTCAAATAGTACTCTTTTTTAATGCTTGAACCTTCCTCAATGTATACTCTTCTTACCTGCTGTCCACTAGGCCCTGTTTGATGAGTAACTAAAGTTATGCCAAGCATGTCCTTTACAAGTTGTTGAGCTTCTTTAGTTGACTTTGCTAGCTTTACGCCACCAGCCTTACCCCTACCACCTGCATGAATCTGAGCTTTAACCACAAACACGTCAGATTTTAGTTGATTTATTTGAGTTTCTACTCCTTCTGCAGATGTAGCAACAAAACCCTTTGGTACCGGGACATTAAACTTGTGTAAAATTTCCTTTGCTTGATATTCATGAATATTCATAAGATAACTAATTATTAACCTTAGTAAAAACTACCAACCATAACGCTGTCTTCTGCATTCTTGCTGATACCTCTTTTTCCTTGCTTCAGCTTTTTTTTTAGCTGTTTTCTCTGATTTCTTTTCGTGATATTTTTTTTTCATTTTGAGCCCTCTTCCTTCCTTTTGAATTATTTTTCTCAACACTGGAAGAGCTCTATCTACATCACCATAATGGACTGATACTTCAATCAAACTCTATACCTCCTTCGGTAATCACTTCAAAATCCATTTATAAATTAGAAAATTAACATTGTCAATTATTTTATAAACTTGAGCGATAGAATATGATATGCAGTGATTTATATGAAAAAAGCTTCATTCTGCTGTCAATCATTTACTTGCTGATAAAAATTGCTTTTAGGTTACAGTGCTCTTGTAATTTTTCTAATCTCGGGGCGGAGAGATTTGAACTCCCGACCCTTTGGTCCCAAACCAAATGCGCTACCAGGCTGCGCTACGCCCCGACTTCTTTACTAAGAGTATCGATAGTTCGGAAAAATGCAAGTTTCATTTATTTCTTTTAGGAAAAATATAATGCAGATTTCTTTATATAGAGTGTCAAGTTGCACTAGCCATATTAAAAAATCTAGCTATACCAATTGGTGAAGGTTAATGCAGCAACTACAGCAGTATCAACTCTCAAAATTCTTTTTCCTAGACTCAGTTTCTGACAAAATTTATTGGTAGAATCAAGTTCGTAAGATGAAAAACCACCTTCGGGGCCAACAATAATAGCAACGTTTTTCTTGCCTTTTAGAACTTTATTAGGAGGTTGTCCTTCACCTGTTTCATCACACAAAACAAAATTTTTATTCTGGGAATCGGATAATTCACAAAAATTAATAGGAAGAAAAATCTGTGGTATACTTGTCCTACCGGATGGCTTTGTTGCATAGCACTGATAGGCATGTAAATCACAGTGAATTTACGCAGCTAATTTAAATTTAGCCATACCTATATCAGTAAATTTGTTCAATAAGTAGCACTTAATTAACAGCTCTTTTTCACGATTTACCTCTGATTTATTTTTCAAGCCAAACCCAAATATTTGCTTCAACCTATAGAAAAAGACTTCAATATAAGACCGTGCTCCATACTTAACTTTTTTCTTCCATTCATTAATACCATCTTCATAATTCTCATATGACCTAATTCTACTAATATACTTGTTTCTTTCTGATAAGTAGTCAGCTAAACAAATTTTAGTATCCTTCCTAGGGCGAATAATAGGCACAATATTGTATTTTCTGCATTCTTTATACACACTTTTTATATCATAAGCCGCATCTGCTCGAATAGAACAAATGTTATATTTATCACTGACTTCTTCTAACATATCGCAGACCGGCAAATAGTCTACAGCAACACCACTAGTGTAGTTCATGCTTATTGCTTTCTTATCATTTATGTTTAAAACAACATGTAATTTTCTTACTTGACCATAACCACTGTATTTCCTTTTTCGAATATTAAGCTTACTATGCCCACCGTTATTATTGTAGATACTAACTCTAGTGCTATCTACGGCAATTTCAACATTTTCCAGATCATCTTTATTGCTTCTATGGTCATCAATCTTCAAATTAAGCTTTTTAAATCTTCTGGAAGCTTGTGTATAGCTGATAATCTTAAGTTTTTTGCCTATTTGTACCATATAACCTTTTACAAAACCTACAGCTTGTCTCAAGCCAATTCTAAAAAGATGAACTATTATGTGTATTAAAATTACAACTTTATCACTATAAGTGTTATTGCCACCTGCAACTTTTGGACTATTTTCATACCAATTTTCTATGGCTTGATTAACAAAATGAAAAACATTTCCTCTTTTTTTGAGAAACTCGTTATATTCTCTTTGGTTACTTACTCTCATTTTTTGTGGCATAAGTTGTACTTGTTTGAAAAATGCCTATTTTACAACAAAATGCGTTAGTAGCCATATATTAAAAAGCTTTTCTTCTTACAATAACCTCAACCAACACTAGCTATGCAACAAAGCCCTACCGGATTGTTCCGCAGCTTCAATTGCCTGTAATTTCGCTCTACTTAGGTTAATGTTTTTTACTACTGTACGTTCTGTTGAAATAAATTGAATGCAGGTTACTCCCATTTCAGTTGCTTGTCTTACTATGTTGCTTAAGGCGCCGCTTTTTACCAGAGCACAATACAAATATAGATTTTTTTCATGTTGTTGTTGTTTAGTGCGTTCTTTTATTATAATTTTTGTCGATTTACTTGATATATTCACTACTTCTCCTAACCATTCTCCATCCTTTCCATTAAAAAGATAGATGTTATCATGCTTCTTAAGCCGCATTACATTGTAAATATAGTGACTTTGTCGTGGATGAAGAGCCAAACTTACATTTTGTGATAAAGCTTCTTCAACATAAAGCCTAATTTTTTTCATTCAAAACTTTAGTTATTTGCATTCTGTTTGAGTGACTCTTACGGGATTTGAACCCGTGTTACCACCGTGAAAGGGTGGTGTCCTAACCACTAGACGAAAGAGTCGACTTGAATCTAACTGAGTTATATCGATTATACATATAAAGTCAATTCAATTATTTTGAATCACACAGTTAGAGTGATATATCAGTGATTTTATATCGACAGCCTCCTATTACCCCATGTTCAATGCTTACTGAACCTATCTCAGATTTAGGAGCTTTAGATCCTAAATCTAATTTTTGTTCAACTTTTGTATCTGAATCATAGCCAGAATCGTATCCAGAATCTCTACGCTCAAAATTTTGCCTTATTTCTTTTACGTTAAAGCCAGCCTTGGTCTTGATTTGCTGACTCGCTGGCTTATTAGCACTTTGCTCATTTAGTTTTACTTGCAAATTATTCACTTTATCCTGCACTAATCCATGATAAGTCCCAGAATTATCTTTTATATGTTTTGCTTGTCTTTCTGATCTCTTTTTCGATAAATCTACTTTGGCATAAATAGGCTCTGGTTGCTCTTTATGATTTAAGCTAGTGGGCTTTTTTTGCTCTGAGAAATCATCTACATCTTCATAAATAGGTTCTCCTGATATACTAGAATAACCACTATCTTTCAATGATAAATTTTCAGTAGATCTTTTATGCAAATCATATACTTCAGCATAAATGGATTCTTCCGATACGCTCAACTCTTCTAATGAGTTACTAACCTTAGCGTCATATACCTCATCATAAATGGGCTCTTTTAAAAGTAAAATATCATCATGCTCAAAAATTCTAGGAGGTTTTTTAGGTGAGTTGGCCTTAAATTTTAGCTCTACTTCCTCTTTAAGCTTGTCACAACTTTCCGTTTGTTTCAAAATCTCCAATATTTCTTTTCTTTCTTTTTTTATTAGCTCACCAAGCACTAAACAACATTTTTCTTTACGATCTTTGAGACTGTCCTTATCTCCGTACTGCATAGCTTCTGATGCTATTTTGTATTGAAGGATTACATTTCCTATACTATTATTTATTTCATTAATATTTGCTCCAGCACTAATAAGTAACGTCATTACATTATGATCAAGATTTGTTACTGCATACTCTAAAGCTCGATTTAAAGTTTGATCATTATTCAAGTCAAATGACCCCTTGTTCCTAAAAGGATTAATTCTAGAAAAGAGTTTTTCAAAGCTGTTTACTATATTATGAAGACTTAAAGCTAGCCTCACGCCTCTTATATTGCTATTTCTAGCGGATTTAATTAAAAAACTATCTACTATACCCATGATTGTACCCCTCTATATAAAAGCTCACCATTGTGGTACAATTTTAAACTATAACGATTTATTTTATATTAATAACCGCTTTTCACACCCACTTGACAAGAGGCGGCATCGACATCATAATTGCATCGGGGTTACCATTAGTCATTAAACCAAACCTTGTACCACGATCATAAAGAAGATTGAACTCCACATATCTGCCACGTTTTATCAATTGTTCTTCTCGTTGTTCTTTTGTCCAAGATTTTTGCATATGTTTGTGTATGATGTGTAAGTAAATTTCTAAAAAGGCTTCACCTACTGCTTTTGTGAACTCAAAATCATTTTTCCATTTGCCAGAAGTTAGATTGTCATAAAAAATTCCACCAATACCACGTGGCTCTTTTCTATGTTGTAAAAAAAAGTAATCATCACATTGCTTTTTAAATTTCGGATAATATTCGATGTTGAACTCATCGCAAGTTGCTTTAATTGATTCGTGAATATACTTGCAATCTCCCTCATCTTTATAAATTGGAGTAAAGTCCATTCCTCCACCAAACCATTGTTTTGAGGTATATATCAGCCTTGTGTTCATATGTGCTGCAGGGATAAGGGGAGATTGCATGTGAGACACTAAAGATATACCGCTTGCCCAAAACTCTCCATTGCTTTCACTTGCACCAGGAATTTCATTAATGGCTGAGTCTGAGAGCTTTCCGTATACTCTTGAAACGTTTACTCCAACTTTTTCAAAAATATTACCAAAGATAATTGTAGATTCACCACTTCCTCCACCTGGTCGGTTCCACTTTCTTTTTTCGATTTTTGGTTCTGTGAATGACTGTAACTCAATTGATAAGAAAGATTCGGTGATCTTGTTTCTCAGTGCGCAGAACCATTCAAATGCTTGTGTCTTTTGTTTTTCCATAATGCCTTCTGTTGGCTTATTAATATTATTCTACTCTATATTTACAGGAATTAATTAGATTGGGATAGTAACTACCTATCAAGGATGTTAATAAATCTATAATAATTAAATCAATATAGTAGAATATTTTTATATGTGCAAGGATGCCAAGCAATAATAATGAGTAAAAGATACATAGATAACAAAAAAGAGAACAGAGTTGACTTCATACTAAGAAATTATGGGATGTCAATTATTGTGATGGCAGTCATTATGTTCTTACCTCCAATAGCAATATCAGTACTCTATTTTTCTAATGTATATAGTCAGCATGTTAATATAGAGATTAATTTATTAATTAGCATTCTAATGACTCTCTTTGTGGCATATAATATAAAACGTTACAAGTATCTACTTAATATCATAGAGTTTCAAAATGCAATATTTGCAAATGCGCTGAATCATAATACAGAGTTTTGTCTCATTTTACATAAAGATGAGGGTATTATTTATGCTGATGCGAGGTTCTACGAAAGGTTTAAAGATCACATAAACGATGATGTTACGCTAGATAAAATCCTTGAAGCAGGAGATGTGTCAGAAAAAGACAGAAAATCACTCTATCATGCGTTAAGAAATAACACTTCTGTAAAAGTATGCATTTCCTTAAGCAAGAAGAGTAGAATATCTAACTTTCTTTTGCTCTCTGAACCAATACCGGATAATCCACAAATTGCTATAAATAGTAATAAGACTTTAAATTTATCATTAGCCCCAATAGCAAGACCGAATGGGTATTTTGTACTGAAGGCAACACAGGTAAACAAAGAGCAGGTATATGAAGAGTTGATAGAGAAACACAATATAGCAACTTACGTTGCAAATACAAAAGGAGGTATCTTATCTGTAAATAAAAGATTTTTAGACATGTTTGAACTAAAAAAATTGGAAAAAGGTAGCTCAATCAATGATTTTATATCTCAATCTAAGTATGACGATACAATAACCAAAAATGAAATTATGTTTTTTACTATAAGCGGTGCTCCATTTAAGGCTTATATGAGTACTGCTATATTTTGTGATAAATACAATCATAGCTATATACACGGCTTTATAACACCAACTGAATCAAATATTGTTGATTATCAACTACACCCTTGTTTTACAAATTCGTCAATTGCTATTGCACAATGCGACATAAATGGCAATTTTATAAAGAAAAATATAGCATTAGTAAAACTTGCGGGGTCAAATAATGGTTCTATCTTTGCATTGATATCAGATGGTTATCATATGAAAGTGCGTGAATATTTTTCAAGTAATAGGATAAATAATGCGTCCTTTGATGTGCAGCTCAATGGCGGTAATAACATGAAAATATATTTTAATAAGTTTCTTCATAATAAAGTGATGTTCATACTTTGTTATTTTATTGATAATACTGAACGTAAAAAACTAGAGATAAAACTTGAGCATTATCAAAAGGTGCAAGCTATAGGGCAATTAGCAGGTGGTATTGCACATGATTTCAATAATATATTAACCGGAATAATAGGATTTTGTGATTTGCTTTTACTCCAGCACTCAGCTAGCGATCCATCTTTTGGAGATATAATACAGATACAGCAAAATGCAAAACGTGGGTCAAATTTAGTAAGACAACTGCTTGCTTTTTCAAGAAGACAGACTTTGCAGCCAAAGATTATTAATGTAAATGGTACGATAGCTAATCTTTATGAAATGATCAAAAGATTAATAGGTGAAAATATAAAATTTAATATTTATTATGGTAGCGATTTGGGTGCTGTTAGGGCTGACCAAGGACAATTAGAGCAAGTTATGCTTAACTTAGCAGTTAATGCTGGTGCTGCTATGGAAAAGGGGGGAGAGTTAACTATACGAACCTTTAATCAAAAGGTTGATTCATTAAATTCTACACCTCAGGATATGTTTTCTCCAGATAAGGAAACGATTGAACATGGGAATTATGTTGTGATTGAAGTGATTGATACTGGATGTGGAATGACGAGTGATATAATTGAAAAGGCATTTGATCCATTTTTTTCTACCAAAGATATTACTTCTGGTACAGGTCTTGGCCTCTCTACTGTATATGGCATTATTAAACAAACCGAAGGATACATCTATGTTGCTAGCAAAGTGAATCATGGAACTAAATTTAGCATATTTTTGCCCATAGTTTACATATCGGATGAAAATGATAAAGAGGAAGATAGTAAAGAAATAGAGAAACCGGTAGAGATTAAAGGTAATGGTATAATTTTATTAATTGAAGATGAAGATTCAGTAAGGGAATTTACTGCTAAGGCTCTTACAAGAAAAGGATTTAATGTAATAGAAGCGAGTATAGGCAGCGAGGCACTAGAGATCATTAGAAAAAAAAATCAACACATAGATCTAATAATCACTGATGTAATCATGCCAGAGGTGAGTGGTCCAGAAATAGTTAAAGAAACATTGATACATAGGCCAAACATCAAAGTTATTTTTATTTCTGGGTATACAGAGGATGCTTTTTTAAAGAGCGATGAAATCAATATAGAAGACTTCCATTTTTTACCCAAACCATTTACTCTGAATGAGTTAGGAAATAAGGTTCAAAGTGTGTTACACAAGACAAAAAAAGGCAGTTTACTTTGAGCATGATTGGCAACAAAAAAATTTTTCTAATGCAAAAATTTCTTGCATATATACAATAGAGTTATTTTATACATAAGATAAAAGGCGTGAGCAAGATCATTGCAATAGTAAATCAAAAGGGTGGAGTTGGTAAAACTACAACTAGTATAAATTTATCAACAGCCTTTGCTGCTGTGGGAAAAAGTACTTTACTGGTAGATCTTGACCCTCAAGGAAATGCTAGTACAGGACTTGGGATTTCTTATCGTAGCAGGGAAGAAAAAAATATATATAAAATACTGCTGAGCAGCGAAAGTGAATTGGTGGAATCGGCAATTTTCAATATAAAGGAAATTCCAAATCTATCGCTGATTTCATCAGTGGTTGACTTATCAGCTGCAGAAATTGAGCTATCACAACTTGAGCAGGGAAAATTCGTACTAAAAGACACTCTAGAGAAAGTGCGTGATAATTATGAGTACATAATCATCGACTGCCCTCCATCACTTGGTCTGCTTACTATCAATGCTTTGACCGCTGCTAACTCTATTATTGTTCCTCTTCAGTGTGAATTTTTCGCTCTGGAAGGATTGAGCCATTTAGTTAAGACTGTAGAGCTGATAAAAAGAAATAACCTAAACCCTTTCCTGGCAATAGAAGGAATATTGCTCACAATGTATGACAGACGCAACAAACTTAGTGAGCAGATAAAAAATGATATTTGCCAGTATTTAAATGATAAAGTATATAAAACTATCATCCCATTGTATGAGACCATTATTCCACGTAACGTACGGTTATCAGAAGCGCCTTCTCATGGAAAACCTGCTATTGTATATGATCTTAAGTGTCCTGGTGCACAAGCATATATAAGTTTGGCAAAAGAAATTTTAAAGAAACACATGAGCATCTGTAAAGAGAAAAAGCTGATAAGTGAGGGTGCAGCGTGAAGGACAATAGGCGCTTAGGTAGAGGTCTTGCTGGCCTCATAGGCGATAATTATGGTAATAAAGAAGATCGGTTACCTATTTCATTACTACACCCGAGCAAATTTCAGCCGAGAAAATATTTTGATGAGGAGTCATTAAAAGAACTTGCAGGTTCGATAGAGAAAAATGGTATAATACAACCTGTTGTGGTGCGCAAAGATCCAAATAATGAAGGTTATGAAATAGTAGCAGGGGAACGTCGTTGGCGAGCAAGTAAGGTCATAAATCTTGATAGTGTGCCGGTTATCATAAAAGATTTAAATGACAAGGAATGCTTAGAAGTATCGATAATTGAAAACATACAGAGGCAAGATATTAATCCAATAGAAGAAGGTGAGGCGTACAGAAAACTAATAGATGAATTCTCCTATACACACGAAGAATTAGCCTTAACTTTAGGTAAAAGCCGCAGTCACATAACCAATATGATACGAATGCTGTCACTCCCTAATGGAGTAAAAACAATGATCAACGAGAAAAAATTGTCTATGGGTCATGCAAGAGCATTGATTAATGTTGAAAATGCGGAAAGTATTGCAGAAAGAATAGTTTCTCAGGGCCTGAGCGTTAGACAAACTGAAAAATTGATAAAAGACTTACAACAAAATAACGACCGAAAAGAGCATAATTGTACTAAAAATCAAGATATGGCAGCATTAGAAGGAGCTATATCTTCTCAGCTTGGTTTAAAGATCAAAATTAATGACAGTAATTCTAAGGGTAAAGTCATGATACGTTATAACAACTCAAATGAATTGGATTTTATATTGAAAATTTTGAATAGAAGACTTGAATCAGCTATTAATGTCGAAAGTAGCTCATAGAAATTTCTTGACAAACCTTCCCACTTTCCTTGCAATGGAAGTGAAATGGTGGAGTTTGTCAAGTAAGTTATTTCGTTTCTACCTTCAATAAAAATTTGCACGCAATAGCACAGAAGCATACGTTGCTATTCCCTCATTTCTTCCAATAGAACCTAATTTTTCCGCTGTGGTTGCTTTGATATTTACGAATTCATCATTAATTTCTAATATTTTTGATATGAATTCCTTCATTCCTGCTTTGTAAGGCGATATTTTAGGCTCTTCACAAACTATAGTAATATCTAAATTAGACACGCTATATCCTTTTTCCTGTGCTTTTTTAGCAGCAAAGTCAAGAAAATGAGATGAATTGCAATCCTTCCATTTAGAGGAATTAGGAGGAAAATGTTCTCCTATATCGCCACATCCTAGTGCTCCGAGTATTGCATCAACGATTGCATGTATTGCAACATCACCATCGGAATGTGCCTCTATTGCCATATTATGCTCAATTTCCACACCGCAAATTTTTATAAAGCTCTTAGCATCATTTTGAATTTTAACAAATTTATGTATATCATAACCGGTTCCGACACGGAATTTTGGCTCTCCAAAGAGAAGTTTTGCCATATTGATATCCTCTTTTGTAGTTAACTTAAAATTCTTTTTCTCACCTTCAATAATCGCAACATGTTTTTTATGCTCCACCATTAGTGATGAATCATCAGTAAATTCTTTGACTGACTGATGGCACGATAATAATTCTCTGAAATTAAAAATTTGAGGGGTTTGTATGGCTCTAAGTTTTTCTCTTGAAATCGTAGATTCAACGAAATTATTACTCACCAACGATATAGTATCCTCGACTTCTATTGCTGGAACTACTCCTGTATATTGACCATTAATCATAGATTCAATCAAGTTATTTATTAGAATATTTGATACAAAAGGCCTACAAGCATCATGTATAATAACAAAATCTGGATTGATCTTTTGCAAACTCTCCAGTCCAAGTTTAACTGAACTCTGCCTGCTTTTTTCTCCACATACTGGACTCAGCAATTTAGTATCTATAGTTGATGACGTAACTTCTTTATAGAAATCTTTTTGACTTTCATTTACTACCACTCTTATGTAACTTATGTACTGATTAGCTAAGAATTTTCTAATTGTGTGAAATAAAACAGACTTACCTGCCAGTTTTATATACTGTTTAGGGATTTTGGCATTGCATCTACTGCCTACTCCTGCTGCAACTATTAATGCTGCTATCTTGTATTCCTCAAGTCTGTTAGTGTACATGCTTATCATTTTCGTTGTTAATACAAGTTATCTAGCATTTTAAAAAAGTTTGATCCAATTCTCAAAAAAGAATATTCTTTTACTAGGTGTAATATATGTTAGAGGGAAATAATGCACGTTGCTAAGTATAATAAAGAAAATGAGATACATCTTATATTTTTTCATGGAATAGGTGATAATTATAAAAATGCGTCCAGGTATATACAAGATAGATCTACATATCTCCATAGGTCTAATTTCTACACTCATGCACATAAATACCCAATTGCATTTCAAAACTATATAACTTACGCAATAGCTAGTTTCTTATTTTTAGGAATATCCATATTATCACCCGCTCTGATATTATTTACCAACCCAATGACGTCTAGGACAGCGAATTCAGCAATATTAGCAGCTTTGATTTGCACTTTTTTGTCTATATCAATACTCATGATTCCATTTATAAATAAGAATAAAAGCTTATCTCAGTCTTCGATAAAAAAAATCAATGAATTAATGGACAAGGGTGTAAAACCTGAAAACATCATACTTTTCGGCCATTCCTTTGGAGGAGCAGTTGCATCAGAAGTATTAAAATATTTTACAGACAAAAATATTAAACTTGGAGGCGTTATTTTTACTAGCACTTTCAGCTCTTTTCATAATGCAATAAAGCATTTTCCAATTCCTCAAGCAAAAATTTTAAGTGTACTGCCCTCATGCTTATTGAAAAAGATGCTTAAGGTCCTAAATTTAGATTTTGATATAGTAAGCAATATACAAAAGCTACAAAATGATAATATACCAATAGTAGTCATTAATCATGAAAGAGACACCTTAATACCATATCCTGTACAATTGGCAAAGGCAGTAGATGATCTATTGTTAAATAGAAATTCGATTAAGATCGTTAATCTGAGAGGCTTTACAGATAACCCGCATAACGGAGTTTTATCTAGTTGGCAATTGAGTGAAAATTTGGCTGATCTCATGCCTAATAAAATAATGAATAGATAGTACTTACAAAAAACTGTATATTTTTCGGTAAATTAACTATTCTAAACACATGCAAAAACGTCATATAACTATTTGTTGTGTACTGCTTTTCATAATAGGGGCATTATTTTTGATGCGTCCTATGATTGTTCCGTGTCTAATATCTGTTTTTGTTGCACATCTATTTAACCCGCTAGTAACCAAGTTTGAAAAATATAGAATACCACGTTCATGTTCTGTAGTTTTTATAATACTTACCTTATTGATAGCTTTTATATTAGTTATCACATTTGTTTTACCTATTATATATTTTCAAATTACTTTAATATTAAATTTCTTAGTGAATAAGATACCTTCATTAAAGCTTAAAGTGATTCCTTCTGTGCTAGAATTTCTTAATATAAAAACTGAAGATAGTTTATTTGATCACTTGTCTAAAAATCTAGTAGAAAATTACAGTGATTATATATCTTATTTTATAAATGCTCTTAGCATGGGCAGTAATCTTATAATTCAAGTGCTAAATTCAAGCTTTAATTTGATTTACATGGTATCATTAATAGCTATTACGCTTGTGGTGTTTTTTTATGTATTACGTGATTGGCCTGCAATTGTAGAAAAGGCTAATAAACTAATTCCCATTCTTTACAGAGAAAAAGCTGCAGGTTATTTTTCCAAAGTAGATTTCATTATATCTAATTACCTAAAGGGACAGTTAAACGTATGTATAGTCATGATGATCTTTTACTCCGTGGGCCTTAGCATAATTGGGCTGAAGCATTCTGTAGCTATTGGAATTTTATCAGGAACATTAACATTTATACCCTATATAGGGCCATTATTATACACTATTATCGGATTTTTGAGCGCCATTACTCAATTTAGTGGATGGTTTGAAAGTACTGCTGTCTTGCTATTATTTAGTGTTGGTCAATTAATAGACTCAAGCATATTAGTGCCTTTATTAATAGGAAAAAAAGTTCATATACATCCAACTATCATTATTTTAGGAGTTGTCATATGCACCTCATATTTTGGGTTTATAGGTATATTATTTTTTATTCCAATAATAGGAATGTTCAGTGTATTAGTAGAATATGCAGTCAATAAATATTTTGAAAGTGAGCTTTATAAAAATGGCTAATTAGTTCACGATAAAAAGAAAAAGGACCTCTGATACATTTGAGAGATGCAAGTAAATTTTTATGCAAAAATTATTATCAAAAAGTAGTAATGTAAGAGGCTTTACGTGCAATTAAATTTATTTAGCAATAATCAAGTTGATTATTGCTGGCAAAACTATATCACCTTAGACGAAAATAAGCACGTATATAACTCAATAGTTAACGATTTATCTTGGAAATGCCTGATTCTTTTTGGACCTAACAGCTCTGGAAAAACTCACCTTGCTCATATTTGGCAATCAATAAATAATGCAATTTTTATCAATGTGAATAATTTTGTAAGCGAAATTAGGTATAGCGATGCGTTTATTTTAGAGGATGTACAAAACATTAAAGATGAGGAAATGTTGTTACATTGTTATAATTATATGAAAGAAAATGATAAGAGACTGCTAATCACTTCTTCAATTTCACCAAAAAAGCTTAACTTCAAACTAAGAGATTTAAGCTCCCGAATATTGTCAACTACCAGCGTAAAAATTTTGCCTGCAAGCGAGGAATTATTAAGAATTATGCTAATAAAACGATTTTCAGATAAACAGTTAAAAATTGATTTAAAAGTGATTAATTATATTCTAGCAAGAATAGAACGTTCTTTCCACAGCATTAATAAAATTATAGAAAAAATAGATAGTGAATCCATAGGATCAAATGTAACCATTCCTTTTATTAACACTTTATTAAAAAAAAGTCCCAAGTGATTCCTTCTGCTCAAGACATTTGTTATATATATTAAAGATTTATTAATACCCATACAATAATGAAGTTGAAATCACTATCTCTTTATGTTAAAATTATAATAAACGCTATGATGTAATAAGCATAAACAGACATAGCTAAGGGATATTTTATATGATAGTAAAACTTACTTTACAGGATGTTTTTTATAGATTTGATGTTATAATTGAAATATGGTAAAAATAAGATCAAATTTAAAAAAAAGGTTAAAACAAAGGTTTGTAGTACTTACTTTATTGATAAATGTTTTATTTATCTCATATTTTCTTATAAAAAATACAAAAAATACTTTTAATCAAATTATAGTCAAAGAAATAAATATAGGAGCTGATAATGAAAAATAAACAACCACAAAATAAAAAAGAGGATCTTTACATAACGTATTACATAGATACTTTGGTTTCCGAAAAATCCTCTACACAAAATACTTTGGAAAGTTATCGTTCAGATTTACACCAACTTGAAAAATTTTTATTAGAAGGAGGCACTACCTTAGTTGGTGCAAGTAAAGCTAATATTAAAGATTATGTAAACTTTTTACGTACACAAAAGAAATATAAAACTAGCTCTATATCAAGAAAAATATCTGCTATCAAAAATTTCTATAAGTGCCTATTTAATGATGGAATAATAGATTTTAATCCAGCACCGGCTAATGATAATGAATTAAGAAATCCAAAGGTTTCCCGTCCTTTGCCTAAGTATTTAAGTGTTCAAGAAATATTTTTGCTCATGGAAACAGTAAAAAAATCAGCAAGCGGATCGAATAAAGAGATAAGCAGTAAAAGGCTATGTGCAATTTTAGATATTCTTTACTCTTCCGGGATGCGTGTTTCTGAACTAATCAATATGAAGTTATGTGAAGTATCACATTTAGTAAACAGTAATGGTAAGGAAGGCTACATAATAATAAAGGGAAAAAGTGGCAGAGAAAGGCAAATCTTTTTTAATCAACAAGCATTGCAAAGCCTTAAAGATTATTTATCAATTCGTGACAATCTGCTCCCTAACAACAAAAAATCTGATTGGCTATTCCCAGGTGATAAACCTAATAAACCAATTACAAGGCAAAGAGTTGGTCAATTAATAAAGGAATTAGCAAGAAAGTGCGATATTGATGAAAATAAAATCTCTCCACATGTGATTAGGCATTCTCTTGCTACCCATCTACTGAATAGCGGAGCAAATATTGTGCTGATACAAAAAATTCTTGGCCATACTAATCTTTCTACAACACAAATATATACTCATATTGCTAACGAAAAGTTAAAGGACAAATTAGCTGATTCTCATCCTATTACTCAGATGATCAATAATTAAACTTATTGCTTTTAGTTTTGTAGTAAAGTTAAATTCAAATAAGTTTACGTGTGTTTGTGATTGCAAGTTTATTATTTAATTTACTCCTTATATTATGGGAAGTATTCTATACTTTAATTACTCTCCCTGTAATTTTCTTTCCTGAGTGTGTAATAACCATTTTCCTTGTTTGCTCGGTGAGAGTTGTATTATTCATGTTGCGTTTATTATGTGGCATTAAATATGAAGTGAGGGGAATGGAAAACATTCCTAAGCAACCTTTTATAATTGCATCTAAACACCAATCTCCATTTGAAACATTTATTTTTATACTACTCTTTAGAAAAGCAGTTTTTATTTTAAAACGTGAATTGAAATGGATTCCATTCATTGGTTTGCATCTCATGGCATTAAAAATGATTTTTATTAACCGCTCAGATGGTATTAGTTCTGTGCGTCATATCATGAAATTAGCAAAAGTGTGTATAAAAGAAAATAGAGGCATAATAATATTTCCTGAAGGTACAAGAACAACTATAAACCAAAATATAAAATATCAATCGGGTATTGCTGCTTTATATAGCGTATTATCTGTTCCTGTGTTACCGATTGCTTTAAACACTGGTTTGTTTTGGCCAAAAAGCATACTTTCTCTGAGAAAGAATCCCGGAAAGGCGGTAATAGAAATATTACCTCCCATATATCCTGGGTTAAACAAAAATGAATTCTTGCAAAGTTTAGAAAAAATCATTGAAGAAAGAAGTAGTAGATTAATTGCAGAAAAAACTGATATTGCAAATTAACAAAAAAACTTTATAATTAAAAGAAAAGTACAGGTATTAATATATGGCAAATCATAAGAGTGCTAAAAAAATGATGAAGGTAATAGCAAAGCGTACTTTAGTAAATAAGATGCGAAAAAGCAAAACTCGTACTGCTATTAGAAGATTAGTTGATATAATCAAGTCTGGTGATAAAGAGAATGTTGTCTTGGCATTTCGGAATGCTGAATCCAATTTACACAAATGTGTAAATAAAGGTGTCATTCATAGGAATACCGCTGCGCGTAAAATAAGTCGCTTAAATGCAAAAGTAAAAGCATTGATGACCGCTTAATACGGTTAATGTAAAGTTAGCTGTATTAATATATACTCTTCAGTTTGTATATTCTGTATAAAATTAAGTAGCTTAAGTGATGGATAAAAAAGCATTATTGGAACTAAGTAATGGGTCAAAAATTGATCTACCCGTATTAAATGGAACAGTAGGTCCTGGCGTGTTAAATATCAAGGATTTATATAAGAAGACAGGATTATTCACTTACGATCCAGGGTTTGTTTCTACAGCTTCATGCTCTTCTACAATTACATTCATTGATGGAGATGAAGGAGTTCTTAAATATAGGGGACATAATATAGCTGATTTGGCAGAGAATAATAATTTTACTGCTGTGATTTATTTATTGCTCTATGGTGAATTACCCAGTTCAGAGCAACACAAAAAATTTCTTCTCAAAATACAAGAATCATCCAAAGTATCAGAGCAAGTTACAAATGTAATCAAAGCATTTCCAAAAACTGCTCACCCTATGTCGATTTTAGTTGCATGTTTTGCAAATTTGTCAGCGTCTTACCATGAAATGCATGGCAACAATGTCAATGGTGAAGATTTAGATTTTGGAATTTCTGCAATAGCAAAAGTTCCTGCAATTGTTGCAATGATTTATAGACATATCAACAATCAGGAATTCATAAATGCTAATAATAAATTAAGTTATAGTGAGAATTTCTTAAATATGATATTTGGCAGTGCTGTTAATAATACCCTTTTTGTAAAAGCTCTGGATAAAATATTTACTCTTCATGCTGATCATGAACAGAATGCTTCTACAGCAGCTGTCAGATTGGTAGGGTCAGCTGGTTCTAATCTATTTGCAAGCCTGTCTGCAGGAGTTGCTACACTTTGGGGTCCAGCACACGGTGGAGCTAATGAGGCAGTTATAAATATGCTAAAAGAGATAGAGCAAAGTGGAGATGTAGATAGATTCATTGAGAAAGCTAAAGATGATAAAGATCCATTTAAGCTAATGGGATTTGGACATCGTGTTTATAAAAACTATGATCCGCGCGCGCTTATATTAAAGGATGCTTGTCATGAGATTTTAAGCAAACTAGAGCAAAACAATAAATTACTTGAAATTGCAAAAAAACTTGAAGAAATAGCTTTAAAGGATGAGTATTTTATTACACGTAAGTTGTATCCAAATGTTGATTTTTACTCAGGTATAATAATGAATGCTATCGGTATCCCTTCAAGTATGTTTACACCCATTTTTGCACTTGCAAGAACCACTGGTTGGGTTGCCCAGTGGTATGAAATGGTAAACGATAAAGAAACCAAGATTTGTAGGCCAAGGCAGCTATACCTTGGCAAATAAACTTTCATTCACAATTCGTCCTCAAATAGTCTAATTTTCTTTAGCTATAAAATACAGCAAATTGATTTTTTACTAGTTGATGTCTGCTTTTTTGCAGAACATTGGTCAGGCTGTGATATAGAAGGTTGGTTAAATGTTGTTTTGGGCTTATTAAAAGAAGATCGTGCTGAAGAAGGGCCAAAGCCACTATCTTTAGCCGAAGCATCATCCCCACCTTTACCTTCACCATAGTAGTCGGGCCTAAGGAATTTGCTCGAGTTTCCATTATGTGATTTACCTATAACTGAATTCTTAGGTGAATCACCAAAACCACTATCTGCACTTGTATCTGCACTTGGTCCATCCGTCCCTACTTTTTCTTCAGAAGGGGCAAGAGTTTGTGGTTTCATAGCTGGCACACGCGCAGGATCAATGGACAGTTTATAATCCTCATTGATTACAGAGCTCTCTATGATCTTATCCATCACGCAGTAAGCAATGTCTCGGTTAAAAAAGTCTATTGCATATATTCGTCCGTCACCATATGTTGGCAGACCTCTTTCTGCAATATCATCTTTTACATCACGCAATACTTTTGTACCACCAAACACCTTATTATTAATATGATCAACTTCTTTTTCATTTAAAAACTCTATGTAATTATCATAATCAATAACAGGAGCCAAAATTGAATACTCATCTTCACTTTCTTTATGGGAAGTATGCCACATAGAATCAATTGGTAGGTGCGGTAGTGCCTTACAAATTAAATCAACAATTGCGAACTTCAGAGTTTTATTCATTTCATCCTCGGTATTTGGATTATCATCCTCGGTATTTGGAGTATCAAAACAACGGCATGTCAGAGATACTATATGCTTTACTATGTCTTTAACAAGCTTAGGATTATCAAAAATGCTTTTCTTTAGATATACATAATTTCCTTTCTCTTCTAAAAAATCCTTAGTTTTTTTAGGACCATTTTCATAACCTGTTATCCTCGATGAGAGCAAATCTACAAAAGAACGTTGCAAATTTCTATCAACACACTCCGCACCATATAGATAAGATCCCTTATCAAAGACTTCATCAATTATATTATAATCTACATACTTTTCTATCTCCTTCTCTATATCATTTGGTAGCTCCTCAAAACCTAGTTCCGATTTTTTGTCTTCTTTTTTTTTGCTCTTTAATAAGATCTGTTGCAAATCGCGCTATTTCATTGGCTAGTAAAAACTTTAGATTAGAAACCACCTCTTTCCTCATTGGCACCAAAAATTTATTACCTTCAGGCAATTTCTTTTGGTAAGAGTTAAAAGGAAAAAACTCTGTATAAAAACAATCATCACTAATAGTGTCATCAGAATGCCTTTTTTTCCTGTCATCCCAGTCTGGGATGGCTTTGTTGCATCACACTTTATGAGATGGTGATTTATGGTAAATTCATGTAACTATCTCAAATTTATCCACACCAATATCAGTGAATTTATTAAGCAAATAGCATTTAGTTCTTTTTCTCGATTTATCTCAGATTTATTCCTAAAACTAAATCCGAATATTTGCTTTAATCTTGAGAAAAACCCTTCAATATAAGATCTTTTCCCATAATTTACTTCTTTTTCCATTCTTTCATGCCATCTTCACCGTATAATTTTATTAACCTAATAGCAGCATTCCTGTCAGACATATAATCTATTTCTGGATGTTCTGCCGCATTGTTTATTGGTGGAATTTTTGTCTTTATATCATATTCGTTACACAACTTATAAAACTTGTGCCTATCACATGCTCTATCTGCATATAGTGCTTTTATGGCATGCTGAAAATCAACTTCTTTTAGCAAATCACAAGTGATCAGAGTAGACACCGTTACTGTATTTTACAGCTATGGCTTTTTTGTTGTTTATATTCAACATTACGTGCAATTTTCTCGTTTGCTCATAGCCACTCTGTCAGTGCTATTTTCCTTGCTGTGTGTCGTTGTATATACTAATTCCTGTACTGTCTATAGCAATTTCGATATCTTCTATATTATTTTCTGCAATCATTTATCTTAATATTAAGTTTTTTTTGATGCTTGTGAATAGCTGCAAATCTCTTCCTATTTGTTGCAAATACCCTTTTATAAACCCGACTGTTTGTCTTAAACCAATTCTAAAGAAACTGACGATTATATGCACTAAAATCACAACTTTATCACTATAAATATAGTTGCCGCCCTGCATTTTTGGACAATTCTCGTACCAATTTTCTATGGCGTCATTGATATAACAAAAAATGCTTCCTCTTTCTTGGAGAAATTTGTTATATTCATGGCAGTTACTGACTCTCATTTTTTGTGGCATATTTTTTCTTCAACAGTTAAATGGCTATTTATAATGAATTTTGTCAGTAACTGCCAGTTCTTTTCACTTGAGCGATGCAACAAAGCCATCCCAGTGTCACGCACTGAAATGACACCCTTCCGGTGGGTATTGCTCTCAGACTACAATGTTCGTACAGTTGTACTGGGATTCAAGTATAAAAATATTTGGAAATTATACAATGGACAATGGATTCTAGGAGTATATGTTAAACATAATGAAATAAGCTGGATTCCAATGTCACGTACTGGAATGACAACATATAGGTATTGGAATAACAAAAGAGGAATATTATGATTTTATATCATTTTCCTCTTTGTCCGTTTTCACGAAAAGTTAGAGCTCTTCTCAAGGAAAAAAAGCTGAGTTGTGATTTGGTATATGAAAATCCATGGGAAAAGCGGAATGAATTCATGGAGATCAATCCAATCGGACAAGTACCAGTATTAATAGATAATAACTTTGTAATAGCGGATAGTAATGCCATTTGTGAATATATAGAAGAGACTTACAATAGCGACGTCAAATTACTTGGTTCATCCACTATTATTAAGTCTAAAATACGCGCTTTAATCAATTGGTTCGATAGCAAATTTTACAATGAAGTTACTAAGTATATTATGAATGAAAAAGTAATTACTAACCGCAGCCCTGACTCTAGATTTCTTCATGCAGCTCAGAATAACCTGCCTTGCCATATGGAATACATCGAACACTTAATTAACAAGAACGTTTGGCTTGCAACCGATAAGTTCACTTTAGCCGATATTACTTTAGCATCACATATTTCTATAATAGACTACGTAAATAGTTTCCCATGGGAAAAAAGTAAGATTTTAAAAGAATGGTACTCCATTGTTAAATCAAGGCCTTGTTTTCGCGAAATATTATTAGAGAGAGTTTTTGGCTTAACTCCCCCTAGACATTACGCTGACCTTGATTTTTAACTTGCGTGAGTTTTAAAGCTACAGTCATTCCTTCGTCAGTAGGAATCAATATGGAGAAATATTTTTTTTCATCTGACAATCTATCGTTAAACTCTCTCATAGCATGCCATGACTTTTCTGATACTTCTTTTGGAGGAGATTCTAAAAATACTGTATCAAATAATAGAGTGTTATCTGCAACGATTAGCCCATCTTGTTTAATGTATGACTCTGCCCAATCTAAATACTTAGGATAACTACTTTTGTCAGCATCGATGAATATCATGTCAAATGGTGCCTTTGCTGATAATTCATTAATTTTTTCCAGTGCATCACCTTCTATTAGAGTAATTTTATCACTTAGATTAAAAGCACTAAAATTTTTTTTTGCTATTCTTGAGTGTTGAGGATTATTTTCTATTGTATATATATGACCATCTTTCGGTAAAGCTTTTACCATACAAATTGACGAATAACCATATAACGTGCCAATTTCAACTATGCTTTTAACTTTATGGATTTTGATAAATAAATTTAATAATTTTCCTTCTTCAGGAGTGATTTGAATACGTTGTTTCTTATCAAGAGTACAATGTTCTTCTATTTTTTTATACTCTTTTGCAAATAAGCTTCTTATGTACAACGATTTTCTGCTAAAGTTATGACGCATTAAGTTTTATAATATAAACTAAGGAGGTTTAATCTATATAAGATTTATAAATATAACAATAGAGTTAAGAATAATAAAATTTTTTTATTTTAAGTTGTTATTTTATAAAGTAAAATTTTAAGTGACAAAGATTATTATATATTTTACTATGGTTAACTAGTATAATAACCAATTGTTATACTAGAATTAAGGGATCGTTTATTTACATCTCTCTTAAAATGTAATTTTTATAATCAATTAGAGGGGGTTATATGTCTTATAACATTGCTAACGAAGTTGAAACGTTAAGCAAGAAATCTAATAATAATGAAGGAGTGAAATTACTGCACAATCCAGCTTATCGCGAGAAGTACAAAGAACGCTTTAACGAAGCTCAGAAAAAAGTTATGGATATGGTCCAATTTTATGATGGAACGATAGTATTAATAGAGAATAAAATTGCTATGTATTATTATGCTTGGCACAGTAAAAAAAGAGAGTTTGAGCGTAAAAAGCAACAAACAGTATCAAAAAATACTGATTCAGCATAGGGTTTTTATATGGTAAGCTAAAGTGTTATTACTTCACTATAGCTTTTCCATATAACTCATCTATTACATTAGTGAAATATTCCAGCTCTCTATATCCTTCATGTTTAATTTTATTATTCTCTACATATGATTTATTATTGTTAAGCTTGACGATAAATACTGGAGTAGCTGTGATATCAAGTTTATTAATTGCAAGTGATTTATCATTTATAATTTTGTCCATCATCTTTTTATCATTAATGCATTGGTTAAATACATCTTGCTTCAAATTGCTTAGTGCAGCAATTTTTTGTAGTATAGTTAAATCACTAAAATTAGAGTAGTTCCACGAGTCTATTGCATTAAACACAGCTTTGTTAAAATTAAAATAGTCTTCTTCTTTTTCATAGCAATAACTTAGCATTGCAGCTTTTAATCCTCTGTAATCTAGAGGAAAATGACGGAATATGTATAACATCTTACCTGTATCTATGTACTTCTCTTTGATTTTAGGAAAAACTTTCTTATGAAAAAGAGAACAGTGATAACAAGTGAGCGAAGCATATTCTATCATTAAAATTGGTGCTTTTGGATCACCTAATAATTTATCATCAGGCAGTAGTGACAGTAGTTCTTTTGATGTTATTTCATCAGTTTTTTGAGTGTTGGGTAAGTTTTGTTCAATAGCTGCATAAGAACTAACACTTATAAAAATAAGTAAGAACAATAATCTAAAAATCATTACAATGGAAACACTTAACTTATTAAAGAATTTATGCATTTATATAAATAATGTCAAGATAACTTTTTCTCGGCAACACTTTCTACTCTGTCTTTAAATGCAGCAATTATTTTACTTTGTGTGTATTTATAAACTGAGTTTAATAAGGTGGAAAACAAATTGGATTTAAATTCAAACTTTATATAGAACTCTACCATAGTTTTACTTTCATCTATAGGAGTGAATTTCCATTCGTTGTATAAATGTTTAAATATTCCATTTGACGACACAGCTTTTATCCAACTTTTATTTGCTCCATTTGGAGAAAGAAAGGTCACTTCTGATGTGTAACTTCCTTTAATGCCATGAAAAGCTGCAAGGAGGTCCACAATCATTTGGCTATCAGTTTTTTCTTTTATATAAACAGCTTTGCACCAAGGAACAAAATCAGGATACTTCTCAACGTCAATTACAACTTGAAATATCTCATGAGATGAACAGAAAAAAACACCTTGTTCTTTATATTGGTGTAACATAAACCTAAATAATGGAAAAGGGATCCATATCTACCGTCAGTCTTAGTAGATTCCTGAGACCTAAAGTTAAGGTGGGCATCACGTACTAATTTCAATGAAATTAACAGAGGCAATTCCCTTGATCAGAAATTATCGCTCGGGAAATTTAACTTAACTCATAACGCATAGCACAGACCCCTAAATTAATTATAGATTATTTATATAGAGTATGTCTATAGATATATTAAAACTAGCGATCATTATTTTGCCTTTGTTAAATTTTGCATTTTAAGTATCATAGCTAATAAATATATCTTATGAATCTTATTAAGTTCTTAACCATTTTTATTGTAATCTCCTCAAGTGCTTACGCGAATTGTATAGGGCACAAAACTTTTGTGCTTGCCATGAAGCAGCAAGTAGACAACACGTCTATGAAAGGGAATAGAAAAAATCTAGAACATGTACAAGAAGAACTTCTGAAAATTATTCAGAATAATGTTGACCTCAAAGGAATATCTCGATTTGTCATAGGGAAATATTGGAATTTATCTACTCAGAAAGAAAAAGAAGAGTTTCTAAAAGAATATGAAGTATATCTCGCGCGCTTGTGCGCTAAAATTTTGTATAAATACATAAATAATAGTGAAATGATCATAATGAGTACAAAAGCAGTTGACGATGAAACTTGTCTGATAGGAACAAGATTTTCTTATGGTGATGAGGAATTTACAAACATTGACTTTAAAGTGACTAAAAATGACAATTCTTTCTTAATAAACGATGTTGTAATGAGTGGGATAAGTATTGCTATTAATCAACGTTCTCAATTTAGTGAAAAAATCGACACGCACGGCATGGCAAGTGTAATAGATGAATTAAAATGTAACAATAATCTATGATATACATGCCTCATTGGCCTAAGCCGCTTGGCAGTAGACCAAAGGATTTTTCTCTTGATCGCATAAAAAGCTCTCTCAATAGATTAGGCAATCCTGAGAAAAAAATACCGCCAATAATTCACATAGCTGGCACTAATGGCAAAGGATCGACACTATCATTTCTAAGATATATAATGCAAGCAGCAGGGTATAAAGTTCATACCTACACTTCTCCACATTTAGTGAATTTTAATGAAAGAATAGTTATTGCAGGCAATGATATCGATGATAGTGAATTACATAACTCACTAGAAGAATGCCGTATAGCAGTCGCAGAACAACCCATCACTCTATTTGAAGCCGCAACGACTGCAGCCTTCTTAGCTTTTTCTCGTCATAAAGCTGATATTACTTTAGTTGAAGTGGGTCTGGGTGGAAGGCTTGATGCAACAAATGTTATAGATAATCCAATTCTAACGATCATCACTTCAATTTCCCTTGACCATACAGAATATCTTGGTCCTACCGTAGAAACCATAGCAGGTGAAAAGGCTGGAATAATGAAACCTAATGTTCCTTGCGTAATAGCACCACAAGAAAAATCTATAATGAACACGCTAGAGCATCATGCAATAAATAAGAAATCTCCTCTGTATAGAGGAGGACTTGAATGGAATTGCGAAAAACAGAATAACAGAATGGTCTTTCAATCGGCTATTCAATCAATAGAATTTTCTTTGCCATCTTTAAAGGGTGAACACCAAATAATCAATGCAGGAAACGCCATTGCAGCATGTAGCATTTTGAGTGGAAAATATGGATTTGATATTGGAGAAGAGGACATTGCTTCAGGTTTACAGAGCACTTATTGGCCTGCGCGGCTAGAGTCTATAAAAGAAGGTAATTTAATTTCTTTATTACCAAAAGATTGGCAATTATTTCTAGATGGTGCACACAACAATGATGGTGCCAGAGTGTTAGCTAGGTGGGTAAAAGACAATTTTGCTGAAGGTGTTTATATGATCTTTGGTGTCACTCGTAACAGAAACGTCGCAGAGTTCTTAGAGCACTTAAAGCCATACATCAAACTACTATGCGCCGTTTGTGTTAAATCTGAACCTAAAGCAACAAGTACAGATTTAATCAGAGAAGGAGCTAATAATATAGGAGTAAATGCTATTGAATGTGAATCAATCGGTGATGCAATATCAAATCACATACTAAAAGCCTCTATTCAAAACGTCAAAACCATACTAATTTGTGGCTCGTTATTTTTAGCCAGAGATTTGAGTATGGAGAATAATCAACCTACTTGATGAGCCGAGACGTTAAAAGCACCATCAGGATTTACAATGCTGCTTGGCTTTTCGGTTGATGCTCCTATAGGTACATTTTGTTCATCACCTATTCCTTCAGTTTTTACAAGATTTACAACTTTTCTCTCGTAGATTTCACTTGCTAAGTGTAGTAATAAACTACAACCTAGTACTGTAGCAAATCCAATGAGTATTTTACTGTCTACGCAACTAGATTGATACTGTAACACCAAACCTGCTATTAATAAAATAGGAGGGAGATAACTCGAACATTGGGAAGTAAAAATGAAATATTTAAATCTTTTACTTTTTAATATTTCTTCCCATCTCTCTTCTTGATCTAAATTTTCACCTTGTTCCCGTTGAGAATTTTGCAAATCTACAATTTCTTTCATTAAAGGTGATATCAAATAAATAGATAAGAAAAAAGTTGTAACAAATGTTATTAGGCTCGCACTAAACAAAATGCCAGGTGTATCAGTAAAATTAGCAGCCTTATATAGCTTACACCCCAAGTAAATATACGACACTAATGACGAGACGGACAGTAGGAATCTTACCAAACTAAAAACAAAATGATACTTTGTACGCTTATCATTCTGACCTTGCTGAATTGACTGTAAACACCTTTTCCATTCCTCAGGAATGATTAATCCCTGATTCTTTCCACTTAGTGGTTTAATATATTGCAAAAGTGCTGCTTTATTTCTGTTGAGGGCCTGTATTTTTTCATCGCTACCTCCTGGTTTATCTGGGTGACACTTTATTGATAACCTTCTATAATTTTTTGCTATTATATTAGATATTTCTAAGAGCCTGTTCATAATCTTTTGAGGAGTAAAGCAGTAAAGGCTAGAACAACCATTTGCAGGCTAGTATTGAGTTTCCGCTCGCAATTTTTCCACAATCGCCTACATTTTTCCAACCAAGCAAAAGATCTCTCAACAACCCATCTTTTCGGCAATACAGCAAAGATGTGTAATTCGCTGCGCTTTATCACTTCAACAGTTGCTCCAATAATATCTTTTATTTGAGTTGCAAATTTTTCTCCCGTATAACCCGCATCAACTAGTATATTTTGGACTTCAGAGAGGTTTTCTCTTGCATTTTTGATCATTTTTACAGCACTGCTACGGTCAGTTATTTCTGCTGTTGTGATATAAATTGCGTGTGGTAGACCTTGAGTATCAACTGCAATATGGCGTTTTATTCCTGAAATCTTTTTACCAGCATCATAGCCTTTTTCTTCAGCAGTATCTGCATTTTTTACGCTTTGTGCATCAATTATGCAGAAGCTGGTTTTTTCTTTCCGACCATTGTTTTGTCGAACTACGCCAACTATTTTTTTTTAATACCAGCTCCAGAACACTTTCTTTATTTGCATCTGCTTTTTCACTCCACTTCTTAAAATAGTCGTAACAATTCCGCCATTTTGGAAACTCTTTTGGTAACATTCTCCACTGGCATCCACTTTTTAGGACGTATAATACTCCACAAAATACATCATATAAATCAAGTGTTCTCGGCTTTGTTCTCTTCCTGCAAGACTCCAGATCTGCTACAATAATCTCAAACTTTTCTCGACTTATATCACTTGGATATAAATTTCGCATATCCTACTTTATATACTTTATCCTCTCATTCTATCCCTTTTTTGAGATCACGTACAGGTTCTAAGAAGTTACGACCTTCTACTTCTTGCACTTGAATGCCTATCTCTTTAAATAAACTTTCATTATAATCATATTCTCTTTCTCTTAGCTTATAGCCCATGTCTCCACCTCATAAATTAACTAACTATTAATACTTTATAATATATAAATTTCCAAATCATTTCATTCATGCTTATTGTATGAATTATTTCTTTCACGACTACCATGACAAGTGTATGAAAGTTATCATTTAGTGCATAATAGTGCTTCAATGTTTAGGGTTACAGTTTTCATTGGTCATTTGAGTTACTCAAATCCAATTCATGCCAGTTCTATCTATCTTGTCATTTAAGTAGCCCTTTTTGTGTAATCCCAGTACCCTCTCTTTGATGTCATCCAAGTAGCCTACACTGGCTTTCCGTAATCTCAAAAAACGTTGTGTTTTAGCATAATTTTGTGCTCAATATGCTTGTTTATAGTAAAAATTTCTGGATTTCAGCATCAAATGCTGGAATATGGGTATCATTCAAGTAGCCCTTTGTTGTCATCCCAGTGCTCCGACACTGGGATCCAGGAACCAGCGTCACGTGCTGGCTCTCTAAAATTACTTTAGCTACAAATATTAAGAAATTTACTAAATAAAAAAAAGACAAAAAACCCCCGTATAGCGAGTTTTAATAATGTAAATTGATAATGTGCTAACGCTTAAAATAAGCGCGATTTGGATGAATGTAGAAAAAATTTAAAAGACATACAGCCGCTATAATTTTTATGTAATTTGCCAATAAATATCTGAGTTTTTTACTGAATTTTGTTGTTAAATCTGCAGAGATTAAAAACAAGGATAAATACTCTTACTTTCATAGTAAGGGGGATGGCGTAATTTGTCAAGTTAAATAAGCTAATTTATTAACATGTGATAATTAGACAGCTATCGTGGATTAAATGTTCAAATGACTACTAGATTTTAGATTATTACTTTCATCTATTTGCGGCTGACTAATCATAGTACAAACGAAATTGGTTGCCATAAAGGTACAGCCTAGAATAAAAAAAGCAGTAGAAATGAAAGGAATAATAGGAGATTCGAGAGGCAATATATATATTATTCCTCCTATTAAAAATGAAACGCTAGATGCAATATCAAGACAGATCTTCATTAATTTCTCTTGCCGAGGAACAAGTTGCTTATTAAGGTCACGCTGCCTGAAATGATCAGTTAATGACCATACATTTAAGACAAGAGAAAGTGCACTTAGTATAGTGCTGGCAATAGTAAAATACAAGCTTAAGGCAGAAATATTCAAAGCTAATGCTGCTATGTACCCACTCAAAGAAGCAATAGATAATGCAGTAACTAAGCGTTTTGAATAAGTTCTTATTTTCTTTCTGTAAACAAGCCTCTCTTTGTCGCAACTCATAAACTTAAGTATAGTAAATATGTTATATTATAGCATTAATTAACTCAAAAATCAATATAGAGTGCCCGAGAGAAGACTTGAACTTCCACAACTTAAAAAGTTACTAGCACCTGAAGCTAGCGCGTCTACCAATTCCGCCACCCGGGCTTTTTGTGATTTACTATGTTAAAATTAAATAATATACTTAAACAATTTTTAGCTCAAAGGTAATGCCAAATCTAGATCAAATATTTTTTGCTCAAAACAATGTTAATATTAATAATGTATATAAAATAGTCAACAACGCTTTGAGCGATAGTGATGGTGGTGAATTATTTTTAGAATTTTGCCAGTCAGAGTCCCTGGTTTTTGATGATAACATATTGAAACACATGGATTTGAATATCAGAAGGGGATTTGGGTTAAGGTCCTTTTGTGAGGATAGTACGTCTTTTGTTTGCTCTTCTGAAATTAGCGAAAAGGAAATTAGTAACGCTGCTTCTATAGTGAAAAGTTCAGTATCTTTAAACAAAACAAATTCAATAAACTTAAATGAGGGAACAAGAGAGCTGTATTCAAAGATTAACCCCATAAATGAAATGGATCTGAACTCAAAGATTAAACTACTCAATGAGGTTAATGAGTATGTAAGGTCCAAGAATAACTACGTGAAGCAAGTAAAAATAACTCTAAGTGGAGAATGGCAAGTTGTACAAATAATAAAGGGTGATCACAGGTTAAGCGATATTAGGCCTTTGGTACGTTTTAATGTATTAGTCATCCTAGAGAAAAATGGCCGAGCTGAGAAAGGCTCTTCAGGGCACGGTGGAAGAGACTCTTATAGTAAGTTTGTTTCTGAGAAGAAGTGGAAAGAAGTTGCAAATCAAGCGTTAGAGCAAGCGCTGGTAAATCTTGAGGCAATTCCAGCTCCGGCTGGAGAGATGACAGTTGTTTTAGGTTCAGGTTGGCCAGGAATATTATTGCATGAAGCTGTAGGTCATGGACTTGAAGGTGATTTTAACCGTAAAGGAATCTCGGCATTTTCAAATTCTATGGGTAAACAAGTGGCAGCCAGTAACATTACTGTAATTGATGATGGAACTCTACCTAATTTGCGTGGTTCTATTAGCATAGACGATGAAGGTACTTTACCTGGCTATAATGTGCTTATAGAAGATGGAATTCTAAAAGGATATATGCAAGATCATATGAACGCTAAACTCATGGGTGTAAGCCCAACTGGTAATGGTAGAAGAGAAAGTTACAAAGAAGTTACCATGCCACGCATGACAAACACCTATATGTTGCCAGGAAAATATACACCAGAAGAAATAATATCCAGCGTAAAGAGAGGCCTATATGCAGTAAATTTTGGTGGTGGACAAGTTGATATAACATCAGGAAAATTTGTTTTCTCATCTTCGGAAGCTTACCTAATAAAAAATGGTAAAATTACACAACCAGTCAAAGGAGCAACGCTAATTGGTGATGGGCCAACAGTGCTAAAAAAAGTATCAATGATTGGTAATGATCTAAAGTTAGATCCTGGTGTTGGTACGTGCTCAAAAGACGGACAAAATGTGCCTGTTGGAGTTGGTCAGCCAACACTCAAGGTCGATGCAATAACTGTTGGTGGAACTGAATATGTAGATAAGGGCTAAGCGAACTCAGCTCATGCTGTACAATTATATTGTAACCATTATTCAAGTAGCTCATATAGATGCAAAAACTACTTAACAAATCTCTCTGCCTTCCTTGCTATAACGTGTATAACAATCTCACAAAAAATAATATCATAGAATTCAATAGGTGATCTTTAAAAAATCCTTAAGGAAAGTAAAATACTGTTTAAATAGGCCGATATAGATGGTTTTACGATATAATAAAATTATTATAAACAAGAACTTATAAACTCTAGCAAATGAATTTGTGAGTTTAGTGGTGTTAGGAATACCTGGCTCTTTTATGTGGATTGACATTCTCAATAACCTGCTCTAGAGATAGATTATATAATTTTGACAAGGTTCTTGGCATGTGATATTTTTCTCGAATATAGGTAATGGTATAAATGACTTTATATCTATATCCAGCTCTAGGGGAAGATCTTCAATGTTTACGTCCATCCCTGATAAAGGATATTCTATGTCCATGTGCAGCTTTGGGGGATAGTTCTACTTTGAAGATTTCTTTCACTTTTACTATTGCGACTCCCGATTGGCTTTGTTGCATCACACTTTATGAGATGGTGATTTATGGTAAATTCGTGTAACTATCTCAAATTTAGCCACACCAATATCAGTGAATTTATTAAGCAAATAGCATTTAGTTCTTTTTCTCGATTTATCTCAGATTTATTCCTAAACAAATATTTGCTTTAATCTTGAGAAAAACCCTTCAATATAAGATCTTTTTCCATAAATTGCTTCCTTTTTCCACTCTTTTACACCATCTTGTCCATATAATTTTATTAACCTAATAGCAGCATTCCTGTCAGACATATAATCTATTTCTGGATGTTCTGCCGCATTGTTTATTGGTGGAATTTTTGTCTTTATATCATATTCGTTACACAACTTATAAAACTTGTGCCTATCACATGCTCTATCTGCATATAGTGCTTTTATGGCATGCTGAAAATCAACTTCTTTTAGCAAATCACAAGTGATCAGAGTAGACACCGTTACTGTATTTTACAGCTATGGCTTTTTTGTTGTTTATATTCAACATTACGTGCAATTTTCTCGTTTGCTCATAGCCACTCTGTCAGTGCTATTTTCCTTGCTGTGTGTCGTTGTATATACTAATTCCTGTACTGTCTATAGCAATTTCGATATCTTCTATATTATTTTCTGCAATCATTTATCTTAATATTAAGTTTTTTTTGATGCTTGTGAATAGCTGCAAATCTCTTCCTATTTGTTGCAAATACCCTTTTATAAACCCGACTGTTTGTCTTAAACCAATTCTAAAGAAACTGACGATTATATGCACTAAAATCACAACTTTATCACTATAAATATAGTTGCCGCCCTGCATTTTTGGACAATTCTCGTACCAATTTTCTATGGCGTCATTGATATAACAAAAAATGCTTCCTCTTTCTTGGAGAAATTTGTTATATTCATGGCAGTTACTGACTCTCATTTTTTGTGGCATATTTTTTCTTCAACAGTTAAATGGCTATTTATAATGAATTTTGTCAGTAACTGCCAGTTCTTTTCACTTGAGCGATGCAACAAAGCCATCCTATGGTCAAGCCATAGGATGACAGGAGAAGGAAACACTGGGATGAAAGCAAATGAAACCACTGGAACGTTTATTTTTGAAAGTAAGTTGCATAGTAGATGATGTCATTCCAGTACTTGATACTGGAATCCAGGAATTTTGATTCTAAATTAGGTATTGGTATGGCTAAATTTGAAATCATTACATAAATTTGTCGTAAACCATCACTGCTTAAGGTGCTATGCAACAAAGCCATCCCAGTGTCGAAGCACTGGGATGACAGGATAAGGAAACGCTGGAATGAAAATAGAAGATCTAATTCCTTATATCAATTAATTCTCATCCACCTTTTATGTTACATAAACTCATCACTTTTATAGAACATCTCATTAAAATCATTCAAAATTCCAAAATCTTGATTTTTAATAAATAGATGCCCATCTGCAATATAGGACTCAGCAAGAGTAAATGGTTCATCATGATGCTGTGATGCTGGCCTAACAATTTCATTGTACAAAACCATTACTTGCTCATAATTGTATCCACTACCATCATGATATTTACCACGTATAGTGTCATAAAAATTTCTTACATCATCATACGTAACTTGCAGTTCTACCTTATATTTCCCTATTTCAACAGCCTCACCCACTTTGATTTTTAAAGGATGTTGTTTCACATTATCTATAACAATTGTTTCCTCTGGCTTCTCTTCGTCTCCTCTTATCGATCTTTTACTCCTTTCTTCACTCGCAGGTTGATCTGCTGGCATTTGGTCTATATCGTTAGATTCTTCTTCTTGCATAGTAATTTTTTTGAGATAGCTAAGCATATCCTTTCCAGCTTTTTCCCAAGTTGCAGCTTCTTTTGAAAGCTCACGATAATAAGAATCATTACCGCCTTTGCTATCTATTACATCTCTTTCTATACCTTTCCCTTCTGCCCATAACTCAGCATGTTCAATAAGTGTCCTGCCATCTTTGCCCACAACATCAACGTCAGCTTTGTTTTTTATTAGATATTCTATTGTATCTAACTTTCCATGCCTCACTGCATGAACTAAAGGTGTCCAACCATCATTATCCTGCACATTAACATTCGCACCTTTTTCAACTAAATGTTTTATTATTTCCTTATTTCCAAGATCAACAGCAAGGTGCAAAGGCGTTAAGCCGTAGCTATCCTGAATATCAATATCCGCATTATGCTCTATGAGATATTTAACTACTTCCATATTTTTCATGTGCATGGCAAAATGTAGTGGAGATTTACCAGAGCTAATATCACGGGTATCAACATCTATACCACGATCTATTAAGTATTTAGCAATTTCCGTATGTTTTAGCTCAATTGCATAGTGCAGCAGTGTTTGAGCTGACGTGTTTTTGATACCAAGATCTGCGCCATGCTCAATTAAACTCTTAACTATTTCCGAATTCCCTAGCTTAATAGCAGCAAGTAACGGAAAAGTATAATAACTTTTACTATTAGAATCTGCGTTATGATCTAATAGATACTTCACTATTTCTGTATTACCTGAATAAATAGCACTGTATAATGGTGTTTGGGAATAAGCATCTTGAATATTAGGATTTGCACCACGATCTATTAAGTATTTAGCTATCTCTATATTTCCAGACTCAATAGCATAGTGTAAAGGTGTCTTATAATACACATATTTAGCATTAGTTTTCTGATAATAATTGTCATGAACATTAAGATTTGCTCCATGATCAATAAGATATTTTGCTACTTCCGTATTTCCTGACTGAATGGCATAATGTAGTGGCGTTTGTCCATTATGGTCTCTTGTATCAATATATGAATTGTGTTTTAGTAGCGTTGCTACTTTGCTTAAATCTCCCAATGAAGCAGCAAAATGTAAACTAGTCGCACCTGTTACCTTATTTATCTCGTTTACTTTTCCTATAGTATTTTCTACATTATTGTCATCAATATTCACCTTTAAGAAAGGCTGTTTATTATACTTCATAACTTTTGTTGTAACAGCTTTTCCTTGTTCGTCTTCACTCGCTTTTTTAGCAGGTTGCATAGAATCTTCTCTACTGACACTTGATTTAGATTCTATCTTGGTTTTATCACTACTTACATAATGTACTGGGCTATAACCATATAGACCCTTGCCTGCACTTTGTTGGCTTGTTGAACTTTCAACACTGTTAGATTCAACAACATTATATTCCATATGTTGTTCACCACTCAGCTCAGCCTTAACCCATTGTTTAAATTCTTGATCATAACCTTTCAGCTCAGCCAAAAAATCCTCAAATAATTTATTACCTTGAGACCTATTTGCACCAGATTTAGAAAGGCTCTTGAGCAAATTATCAATCATATCTGGGTGTTTATCTTCAAGAAATTTGATCACTTGTTCAGCATCCGAATGATAATGTTCCCCTTTATTACTCCAAATATTATTGCGCAATATTTCATCTGGTTTGAGACCTTTATTCTTTATTGCAATCAAGGCCTCTTTATCTCCGTGGTCATTGACATGCCGACCATCTTCTAAACTTGCCATATAGTTAGCAACCCCTTCATGCATAGCCTTAGATAAGACATCACCTGTACCATAATAGGAATTAATGATAGTTAAGGCGTGTCCCAATTCGTGTTTCAAAGTTTTACACGAGTCATCAAATTGGTCTTGTAGATAAAAATAAACATGAATTTCTGAGCCACGCCCTTGAACTGTTAAGCCAGAAGCGCCTTTATAGTTAACGTTCAACTCCTTAAGATAATTTTCGTAGTCACTCTTTGTATTAAATACGAAAACATTAACTTTATTTGGTATGTTGTGCCAAGGCTGAGAATTATTAATGCCAAATGCTGAATCAAAATCTTTTATAGTACTCTCGATGGCATTTTTTACACTACTCAATTTGCTCTGAGTTAATTCCTCATCATCATATTTTATATTTATTTGAAGCTTGTGTTCGCCAAAAGTCATAACTTCACTATCTGGCACAAGATCTGCCACAATTTTATCGCCACTTTTTACATCCATCCACTGCTTAAATTCTTTTTCAACTTCTGAGTTATTCAAAAGATGCTTGAATTTTGATATCGCTTCTACTCTATCGAAGGATATCTCAGTAAGCAATTGCTTTATGAATTGAGGATGTTTTTCTTGTAGGAATGTCACTAAGCAATCTGATATTCTATAGTCGTTAGACATACTTGCTATTTTATATGGTGTATCATGCCCAGATTCATGCATTTTATTGTATGCTTCTTTTGTATAATGCATATCGCGAGTGCTTTCTTTTTTAGCTGCATCATAGCTCCACATGAAAAGCTTCATACCGGTACGTAAAACTTCAGGTACTGTATCCATATTACCGGTAGAGTACTCAAGAAATGCATCGCTCATTTTTTCCATTAAAATTTTAGATTTTGCACAAAGTAAGCCATTTACATCTCCAACAATAAAAGTCTTTGCTATCGTGCCGTCAGCTTCGTGTGCTCTTACTGTTCCACCACCCCATAATTCTCTATGGTCCTTACCACCTGAAAGTTCCTTGATGTGAGCTTTGTAATCATCGTAATTTTTCAGCACATAAAGCTGCAATTTTACTGGACCAGAATGAACGCTTTTTTGTGAATAGAAATTATCAGACCAGGCTCCGTAAGCATCTTTTACAGTTTGTTTTATATACTCAGGGGTATAACTAGCTAATCCCCCATATTTTACTTCTATTGTAAGCTGATCGTTTATTACTATACTTTCTTTATTTGGAAATAATTTTTTAATCAAAGTTTGTGATTTATCATATTCAGAATTTGTTTTAAATTTCATATCCACCTCTTAAAAATTTTCACTATAAATAAGTCTTGAGAAAAATGCGTTAACTGTAGATTCAGCCTTTACCTTGTTTTTGCACAACTGCTGAGATAGTTGATCATCGCTGAAAAGCCGATTCTTAGTATTGAGATATTTAGCATAGCTTCTAGAATTAAATTCAGGGATTGAGTAGAAACCGCTTTCAAGTTCAAGATAAGAGCTGCTATTCAGAACAAAAAATAAATCGCTCTGGTCAAGCAGTATGTCATAACCAGAGCTCGTACAATGTAAGTATTCATTGCTTTCATACTCTGCTATGTAGTATTTACTTGCATCAAGATCACCATTAAGCTGTAAAATTGCTGCTGAACGTCCATTCCCAATACTATGGCCTTTTATTACTTTAAGTACTTTAATCTCATCATTTTCTATGAGTTCTCTTAACTTTTCATTCTTTTGATTTAATTCTTCCTCTGCCTTTCTTCTGTCTTCTTCTAATTTTGTTTCTTTTTCAACAAGCTCATTTTGTATTTGCAAAAACATATCTTGAATGGTTAAGCCATTTAGAAAGTAATCCAATACACTTGACACAAACGGCTGCAATTCACCATTATCTTCAAAGCTCTTTTCCTGCTTTTTGTCATATTGAGTGGGATTATAGATTGCATACAGAGGATAAAAACCATAATTCACCTCGTCGAATGATAACTCTATCGAAAATCCGCTCTGATCAAGTGGAAGTTTAGTAGCTAAATATCTACCATTATCATCTCTGACATATAGCTCATTTATACCATAGTGACCACTATATTTGTTGTAATAAATATAAAAATTCTCAGGATTAAGATTAAAGTAATCATCTAAATTGTTAGGTTTACCGAGCTTTTCACGTAGAAAACTCTTGCTCTTATCTGTAAGTTTGATGCGTGTAGAGAAGTAACACCGATCTATTCGGTCACCTTTTTCTATTTCAAAGTCTAGGACTATTTTATCGCTAAACATACAGAATTTCCTCACATTTCCAATATTTATGATTATAAATTGTGTACTATGAAAAAAGCATTAAGGCTTCTTTATGTATCTAAAAACAGCGCTAACTTATGACAAGAACAGTTGACGTATTACTACCACTTCCAATTGATCAGCTATTTTCATATGCAATTGAGAAAGATACTGAAATTTCAATTGGAGATTACGTAGTGGTGCCGTTTGGCAGAAAGCGTTTGATTGGAATAGTTTGGAGAGAAAGTAGCAAAAGCGATCGAGAATTAAAATTTATTGAACAAAAGGTCGATTTACCGAGTATTAGACCAAAACTGATCGAATTTGCAGAGTGGGTTGCGCAGTATAATGTAATACCTATTGGTATGCTTGCGAAAGTGATAATGGGGGGAGTGCTAAAAGTAAATCAAATAAATAAACTAGTTTATGCTGAACAAAAGCAGGAAATAAGCAAAATAGACTACCAATTAAACCCTGAACAGCAAGTAGCTCGCGATAAAGTAATAAGTAATTTGAATGAGTATTCAGTGACTTTACTTGACGGTGAAACCGGGTCTGGGAAAACGGAAGTTTATCTCTCTGTAATTTCACAGTTAATTAAGAATCATAGTATTTACGAACATTGTCTATCCTTCTCCTGTAATTCCAGTGTTTCCTTCTCCTGTCATCCCAGTGCCTACTTTTTTTGCAATTCCAATGCTCTCTTCTCTTGTCATCCAGGTGCCCTCTTCTCTTGTCATCCCAGTGCTCCGACACTGGGATCCAGTTTTTCATATAATCTCATCACAAACGTTTATTTTAATTTAAGACCAATACCTAATTTAGAATCAAAATTCCTGGATAAACACTGGAATGACACCTTTGTATTTAAGGCAAAACCCACTGTAACACTTAGCATACTGCCTTTGCCAAGCACTGGAATGACAACAGAAGGAGGTAATGCACAAGTCCTTATCCTTCTGCCAGAAATTGTCCTAACTTCACAATTGGTAAATCGTGTTCGCAGTCAGACATCTGGCAATATAGCTGAGTGGCATTCAGGACTTACTCCCAAAGCTCGCCGAAATAATTGGCTTAGTATTGCAAATGGAAGTGCGCAGATCATTATTGGGGCAAGGTCAGCACTTTTTTTACCTTATAAAAACCTAAAATTAATCATCATTGATGAAGAGCATGACTCATCCTTTAAACAAGAACAGGGGATTATATATAATGCTCGAGATATGGCCATTATCTTAGCCAAGCTCGAAAATATTTCGATTATTTTATCATCCGCCACTCCGCTACTTGAAACAATTTATCATGTTAAAAAAGGGAATTACAATCATGTAAAATTGACTAAACGATTCGGTGGTGCAGAGTTGCCACAAATAAAAGTAGTAAATAATAAGCAATGGATTTCCAATGAACTTTTCGAAGGAATAAAACAAACCATAGAGAAAAAACAGCAAGTTATGCTCTTTCTAAACCGCAGAGGATACGCACAACTTGCAGTTTGTAAAAAGTGTGGATACAAAATTTCCTGCTCAAATTGTGCTGTCTGGCTTACATACCACAAAAAGAAGAACGTCCTTTTGTGTCACCATTGTTCTTATCAATCAAAACTTCCAGAAAAATGCTCCAATTGTCAAAGTGAGCAGTCATTGCTTCTTTATGGTGTGGGAATTGAAAGGTTAGTTGAAGAAATAGTGAAATTAATACCAAATGCAAAAACTGCGATTATCAGCAGCGATCAGAAGTCGCTTGGTAGCGTCATTGACTCAGTGCTTAAGGAAGAGGTGAATATTATAATCGGTACACAAGTGATTGCCAAAGGGCATAATTTCCCTAAGTTAACTTTGGTTGGAGTGATAAATGCAGATTTAGGACTTGAAAATTCTGATCTTAGGGCAGCAGAAAAGACGTATCAATTATTGCATCAAGTTGCGGGTAGATCTGGGAGGTTCAACGAAAAAGGAACGGTAATAGTGCAAACTAATAATCCTGAAAGTTTGATAATAAAAGCATTGCAGCAGCAAAAAAGGGATTTGTTTTATGAAGTTGAACTTGAGTCAAGACGCAAAGCTAAAATGCCACCATTTAGTAGATTAATAGCGCTTATAGTTTGCGGTAAGGATCAATTTGCAACGCAGAAAGCAGCAAGTGAGATAACAAGCTTTTTGCATGATCAATGTTCAGCTACTATTCCTTCTGCGTTGTCATTCCAGTGCGTGACTAGAAAAAAAGAACTCGAAATTTTTGGCCCATCACCAGCAGCAATAAATTTCTTAAATAATAAATATCGGTATAGAGTGCTACTCAAAATACACAATAAACATAGTTTATCTATAAAGAAAAAGCTAAAATATTGGATTAAAAATTACAACTTGAATTCAAATATTGCAGTAACAATAGATGTTGATCCTGTGAGTTTTTTTTGATGTTATTTGAATTTATTTGACATTCACAGAATTAATTATATTAATTTTTTAATCAATGATTTGACTTTTATTAGAGTTTATTATATTATTGATATAACTAGAATAAGGAGATGGTATGAATACTTTACTTGAAATCGTCTGTAGGCCAGGGATAAAGCATAAAGAAAAAATTAGAGAATTGAAGGCATTTCTTAATAAAAATATCGAAATACCTATTGATAAGGAGTTATTTAAATCAGCTTTATCTATAGAGGATACTGTAGATATAAGAAAAAAGATGGTGTATCTTATTTTGCAACACTGCATTGTATACGATAGTACAAGGTCTAAGAAAGCAGAGATATTGTCATTTAAAAACGTGATGAAGATTTTAGATAAAGCGGTGAATAGATCTGTTACTCCTCAGTATTTCTACAAATTGATCAATTTTCAAGATCAAGATCGAGAGACGTTATTACACCAAGCTGTTAGAAATAATAACACTGGTGCTATAAGAGCCCTTTTGGAACATGTTACAAATCCTTTGATAGAGAATGTAAATAAGCAAATTCCATTAGATTTAGCTCAAGGAAATACAAGAGAAGTACTCATTGAATGTATGAAAAACCAAGCTAAATTGAAAAAAAGAGATGCTAGATGTAATAGTTTGATTGGCATTGTACCTGGAGTTTTTCTCGGTATTGGACTCGGTGTTGGTGGTGCTTTAGTCCCTTCAATGACTATTATATTATGCGCACTCGCAGTATCTGCTCTTGTTGCTGGAATAGCAGTTGGACTGTCTATATATTTCCTAAGTCAAGACTATAAACAGGCTAAATCGATAGAAAAAGCTGTTAACCCTCAACTCTCTTTTGTCAAGCATGAAAAGGCTTATACAAATGAAGCAATGCTATAAGAATAATAACTGTGAGTTTTTTAACATTAGATTTCTTGCATAATCAAGTGTGATCCCAGTGTCAGCTACTTGTATAACAAGAAAGAAGGCACTGGTCTCACAGTATCCGTTCAGGAGAGTGGTTTAAGAAACAATAGATAAGAGGTTTTGGAAAGGATTGAGACCCCTTTGTTTCCATGTTAAGTATAACGAAATTATCCGTTCAAGGAATGCATTTCCCCGCTTTGATTGTGTAAAATACGAATTTTTGCGGTAAACGACATAATGCCGTATCTGCTGTTCAGCATGGTTGTTTGTCAGCGGAATGTTTTTTGGGTCATCTAAAAAATTCCACATCATTCTTTCAGATTTCAAAATATTTTTCGCAACTCGAGAGGCTCCAATTGCTTCAGGTAAGTAGGATATTTCCTTCAAGTAATACCTTGTACGTTTTCGCAACTTTCTGGCACGTCTGGCAAATCTAAAAACATCTATCTCATTTTTTAGCAAAGCCTTTTTTAGTGCAAATAATTCAGTAGCTACATTTCTTAAGTAACAGCCAAGAACTTTGACTTCAATATTCCAACTATGCGCTAATCTTTCAAAATCCCTTGCTAAGTGTGCCCAGCAGATTTGCCTTTTTTCATCAGCAAAGTAATTGTATACTGCGTACCTGTCGGTTACCACTAAGCTATTATGATTGCAGCATGCGTTATTTTTTAAAACTTTCATTCCTCTTGACTCTGTCAACTTCACAAAACTTGCCGTATTGCTTGCAAACATCCAACACCAAGCGAGTTTACCTTTGTTATAATGGCTCGTTTCATCAATATGTAGAACTTTACTCCTACTTATCTCTTGTTCGATCTGCTCATACATTTTTTTGCATTTTGAAGCAACTCTATGTTCACTATTTGATATGCTAACGACGCTTATGTTCAAATTGAAGATATCATTTACGACACTCGCTATTTCGCGTTTTGAATTTTTGTAGAATCCGCTGAACGCTGCAATTATTGACTTAACCCTTGGACCAAATGTATCTGACGTAACACCTTCTGGTAACTTACTGCTTCTTCTTTTTCCGCATCTCCGGCAACGACCATGCTCCATCTGATATTCCACTACATAAGGCCTAATTTCCGGAAGATCAACTTTTTGATGAATGTACGGTCCATTGCATATTGCAATCCCTCCTCCGCATTCACAAGTAGATGACAACTTTACTTTTATCACCTCATCTGCATCCATTTTGGCGCGAAAACTTCCTTTATGACCAACCTGACCACCAACGTTTCTGTCGCTCTTTGGCTTGTCCTTTTTTATTTTGTACAACTCTCTAGAGCTTGGTAGAGATGAATTTTTCGAGTTTAAACCAAGCCTTTCCTTTAATTCAGCGTTCTCTATCTTTAAAGCCTTGTTCTCTGCTTTTAAACTTTCATTCTCCCTTTCCAGCTTTTCTATTTTTGCTTCTAACTTTTCTATTTTTTGCTGTAAATTTTTGCAAAGCTCTAAAAGGTTTACCACATTACCTCACTTTTGCTCTATGATTATCTTTTTAGATCACCTTGTCTACCTTATTCTGCCACTCCGCTGAACGGATACGGTCTCACATGCATCTAAACGGATACATAACCTTTCATTCACAATTCGTCCTCAAATAGTCTAATTTCCTTTAGCTATGAAATAGAGCAAATTGATTTTTTACTAGTTGATGTCTGCTTTTTTGCAGAACATTGGTCAGGCTGTGATATAGAAGGTTGGTTAAATGTTGTTTTGGGCTTATTAAAAGAAGATCGTGCTGAAGATCGTGCTGAAGAAGGGCCAAAGCCACTATCTTTAGCCGAAGCATCATCCCCACCTTTACCTTCACCATAGTAGTCGGGCCTAAGGAATTTGCTCGAGTTTCCATTATGTGATTTACCTATAACTGAATTCTTAGGTGAATCACCAAAACCACTATCTGCACTTGTATCTGCACTTGGTCCATCCGTCCCTACTTTTTCTTCAAGAGTTTGTGGTTTCATAGCTGGCACACGTGCAGGATCAATGGATAGCTTATATTTAATTTTATCTTTACCTGTATCTTTATCTTTAACTTTATATTCGCTGATTAAAGAGCTCTCTGTGATCTTATCCATCACACAGTAAGCAATGTCTGGGTTAGCAAAATCTATTGCATATATTTGTTCGGCACCATATGTTGGAAGACCTCTTTCTGCAATATCATCTTTTACATCACGCAATACTTTTGTACCACCAAACACCTTATTCTTAATATGATCAACTTCTTTTTCATTTAAAAACTCTATGTAATTATCATAATCAATAACAGGAGCCAAAATTGAATACTCATCTTCACTTTCTTTATTGGAAGTATGCCACATAGAATCAATTGGTAGGTGCGGTAGTGCCTTACAAATTAAATCAACAACTGCGAACTTCATAATCTTAACAGTTTCATTTTCGTCCCTTGACATTTCAAGATTACGATATGTCAGAGATACCTTATCCATTACTACGTCTTTAATGAACTGAGGATTATCAAAAAAGCTTTTCTTTATATACATATCACTTCCTTTCTCTTCTAAAAAATCCTTAGTTTTTTTAGGACCATTTTTATAACTTTTTACCTTTGATGAAAATGAGTTTACAAGAGAATTTTGTAATTCTCTATTCTTAAAGCGTATACAGTATAAATAGGATTTTCTGTCAAAGCTCACATCGCGTGTATTATCATCCACATAATCTTGATCAGAGTAACTTTCCATAATAACATTTGCTGTAAACTGTACTAGTGCACCAGCTAGCAAATACTTTAGATTACGAACTACTTCTTTTTCAATTGGCACTGAAAACCTATGTTTGCTACTATCTGTAGTCCACTTCCCTTGATCAAAGTTAAAAGGAAAAAACTCTGTATAAAAAAGATCATTGGCAGCATCTTCGGCAGCATCTTCATTACTTCCATAAAGCCTTTCTACTATACTCTTTCTCATATTGCTCAAGTACTCTCTACGCTGATCAATATTCATATTTTTATCAAATGAGAGAACAATATGATCTTTTTCTACAGTGAGATTAGTAATAGCAGTCTCATCATAAAGAAGAACACTATTAAACGATTTTACTAATTCTCGATTTATTTGATTTGTACTAGGCATAACGCCACCCCCTTAAACTAATATAATTATTTACTGCTACCCTGACCACTTTTACTACTACTGGATTGATTTTGCTTCATTCGTTCTTGTTCACGCTTAATCATATCGCTGAAGTTATCTATCCTATTTAGATCTAAATCTTTTTTATAAATCCTTGTTCTCCCTGAATCAGGTACTTTTTTATTTGGATCATTATTGCCATGCATATCAACCTCTAAATTAAATTATTATGTAATGAGTATATTAAGAATCAATTATTAGCACAAGCAGTTTTTTAACATAAATTTTATTCACCATTTTTATACTCCTGGATTCCAGACTGGGATGACAAGAGAGGAGGTAATGGAATAACACCTTTCCTTATTGACTTAAGTCGCAACTGTACAAACATTGCAATATGGCACATCGTTGGCACTGCCTCCCATTCAAGACGGTGTCATTCCAATACTTTCTCTCTTGTCATTCAAGTAGCCTCTTTGGTATCAAAGAATAGCCTCTTTAGTGTCATCAAGTAGCTCCTTTAATGTCATTCCAGTCTGGAATTCGGTAAATTTATTTATTATATATGAAAAGTTATTATATTTATATACTTGCAAGTGAACGCAATGGAACCCTATATACAGGTATAACATCAAATTTGACTAAACGAATTTGGGAACACAAAAGCAAAGCCATCTCTGGTTTCACGTCAAAGTACAATGTTTGTAAACTAGTCTATTTTGAAAGACATAAATTTAGCAATTAGTAGAGAAAAACTCCTGAAAAGTTGGCAGAGAAAATGGAAAATAAACTTAATTGAAAAAACAAATCAAGAATGGAAAGATTTATATGATGAAATTGTGTCTGGATGACAGTGTCTGAGTACACAACTGTACGAACATTGCAATATGGCGCATCGTTGGCACTGGCTCGCATTCAAGACGATGTTATGAAAGTAGCTGACACTGGAATCCAGATAAAAAACCAGTCTGGAATGACAAAAAGAGAGAGAACCTTTACACACCTCTCTCTTTGACTGAAGAAGCATGGTTTTCAACTTTTACGTCCTCAGTTAATCCTCCTGGCAATTCCACAGCAGCATTAGACTTTTGCTTATTATTCATTGAACGATTACACTCAGGAGATCCCTTTTGACCCTTCGTACCGAAACCTCTGTATCTGTTAACTCTCCTGTGTTCCTTTTGCTCTGGAGCAGGTGGACAGACAGCTAATTTTGGTTTTTCAGTTTTCTCTTCTTTTGCTTCTTTCTTTTCTTTATTCATTTTTTCCAGTTTTTGTACTTCACTATTTTTGTGACTTATAACAGGTTTAGGTAGAGTGTCTACTAATTTTTCTATAGGCTTTGGTAAAATAGCACGTTCTTGCTTGTCTAGAACAATTGGCATTGGAACTTGAGATGAAAAATTAAATAGGGAAATTGGTATGATTTCATTCACTTTTGTTTCTATTTCTTGACGAACTTCTTTTGATTCTGTTTTTTCTGCTTTTTTGTCTCTTTTTTCCTCAGTTACATCTTGCTCTACTACTGCTGCTAAATCAACTGCAAAAATTTCTGCAAACATTGCAATGACTGAGCCCACGAGAAAAGTTTGAAGCTTCAATTTTAAATTTTGCAACGCTTGCAAACGTTCGAGTATTGCTATTTCTTCTTCAGGAGATAACTCACCGCTGAGTAATTTCTCCTGCAATTCTTTTATCTCTTTGTCTAGCCTTTTATCCCAACTTAAATCTAAATCTTTTTTGAAGATCTTTTTAACTAATTCCTTAAGCTTATCACGCAAAAACTTAATTATCGAAAGAAGCAGATTTTTCTCTTTCTTCTCCTTGAGCATTTTGTAGACTTTCGGATCTACATTTACTTCAAAAAGATTAAAGAGGGATTCAAAGAAATTTGCGAATACCCCTTGATTATTATCAGTAAAGTAATCCTCATTATCTTGTATCTGTAGCTCTACTTGAGATAATGTTTCATCAATGCAACTCGCAGCCTGACGCTCAAGCTCTATTCTCTTGAGCTCAGCTTTCCTAGCAAGCTCCTCCATGAATCCTTTTAATTCATTGAGCTTCTGCTCTGCAGAGAGATCTTGCTCTCTGATTCGATTAATGTAGATTGAGCTACCGTCCTCTTCGTTGTTATTGATTAAAAAATTTTTCATTGCTTTTTCTCCATTAATTGAATTACTGTTTCTATAATTGTTTAGAAGGCTTTTTACCATTTTATCTTAAGTCTATAAAATACAATAACTCAATCTTACAATATGAAGTATTTAATAAGTATTAATCTTAAAAAATATCAATAAATTATTGATATTTTTACATTCATACTATATACAGCCTAGCATATATTACGTAATTTTTCAAGAACATATTCACTATAACAGAAGACTTTCTTATTTGCCTCTAAAACACCTGCAAATCATATAATAAAAGAATATTATAATGTTTAATGTAATACTATACAATGTTATAAAATATAGTATAATACTAGCATACCACTGAATTAATGCTGAGATATTCCCTTGCTTGATCAGTTAAAACACGTCCTCTTGGTGTGCGCTTTACAAAACTGACCTTGATTAAATAAGGTTCTACTGTTTCTTCAATATTGCCAACATCTTCAGATAGTGCAATAGATATGGTGTCAATTCCAACAGGTCCTGAGGTGTTAAACAAAAATCTCAGATAATCCATATCTAATTTATTTAGTCCCATTTTATCTATACCCAATTTTGATAGTGCAGAACCGGCAATTTCACAGGTAATTTTTTTATCATCTTTTACTTCAACAAAATCTCTTATTCTTCTGAGTAATCTCAAAGCAATTCTTGGAGTACCACGGGCGCGGCAGGCAATTTCCTGCACAGCATCCTTTTCGATTTCAGCACAAAGAACTCTTGCACCTCTTTTTATAATATCAACCAGTTCCTCAAAAGAATAAAACTCAAGATGCAGGGGAATACCAAAACGATCCCTCAGCGGTGCAGAAAGCAGTCCAAGCCGTGTTGTTGCCCCAATCAGTGTAAATGGTGGTAAATCTATTCTTAAAGTTCTGGTAGATGGGCCCTCACCTACTAGTATATCTAGGCAAAAATCTTCCATAGCAGTATATAAAACTTCCTCAATGCTACGATTTAATCTATGGATCTCATCGATAAATAGAACATCTTTTGCATTTAAAGTAGTGAGCACTGCAGCTAAGTCCCCAGCTTTACTAAGCAATGGACCAGAAGTTGCACGAAAGCTAACCCTTAACTCCTTAGAGACAATTTGTGCTAAAGTTGTTTTACCAAGCCCTGGAGGACCATAGAGCAATACGTGATCCAAAGCTTCAGCTCTCGTCTGTGCAGCATTTATAAACACTTTTAAATTTTGTATTAAGTCTTTTTGCCCGACAAAATCATCAAGTTGCTCAGGCCGGATATTTAAATTACGTACATCTTCAGAGTATTCCTTACTACATGATATTGACTTCATATTGTTTTAAGCGCCATACGAATAATATCTTTAGTGTCCAAGTTTGGTGATTCATCTTCTATTTTTTTTATTGTATCATAAGCTTTTGTTCTTTCATATCCAAGATTGATCAAAGCTGAAAGAGCATCTTCACTAATTGAGTGAAAATGATTGTTATTTATCTCTAATTTACTTACTTTGCCATTCAGCTCAGTAATAATTCGATTTATGAGTTTCAGGCCAAGTCCACTCACCTTAAGTGCTAGTTTATCCTCATTTATAATTGCCAAAAACAGTTGCTCTGGAGTTAATTTGCTCAAAATTGACATTGCGGTTTTATAGCTGACACCGCTCACTTTAACTAATAAACGCAGACACTGCTGTTCTTCTTTACTTATAAAGCCATATAGCTGAGTAACGTTTTCTCTGCTATTTGCATAAGTGTCGATAAGTAATTTTACTCTACTTCCAATCGAACAAGCACTTAAAGTTTTGGCTGAAAGATATACTATGTAGCCAACATCATTCACATTCAGGATTATGTGATCGCTACACACCTCATCAACTATTCCTCTTAGATTTCCTATCATTTCTAGTACTTTATAAAATTCAGTTTAAATGCTCCTGAATCTTAGGTCAAGCAAACGAACATTATAGAAGTAGTTCCAGTTTCAATCATTGCAGACAAGTTTGCAGGAAATCTATTTTAATATGTTATTCCAGATCATTATGTAATTGAACCACAAGTTACTCCGATAGAAATAGAATTGCAGTCTCCTAACTTAGCTAAGTAATAGAAATTTCTATCTTTGGTGAAATAAAGGTAATTGTTTACTGTTTGCGAAAATATTTGCATAATTTAAGTAACATTACTTGATAAGAATTAACTATGGAGCTTAATAAGATTGCAGCATCGATTTTACTTTCTGGATTAATAATTATGATAGTTAGTAATGTAGTTGATATGCTCTACAACCCAGAGGATTATAAAATTGAACACCAAACAATAGTAGCAGCCAGCAATGAGCCTCAACAAAAGATTGAACAAGTGGCACTTGATATTGGAGAGCTCATGCAGAATGCTAGCTTTGAAAAAGGCAAGTCAGCAGCAAAAAAATGTATAGCTTGTCATAGTTTTGAGAAAGGTGGAATGAATAAAGTGGGGCCAAACTTATGGAACGTGGTTGGAAATAAAAAGGCCCATCTTGGCAGCTCATTCAATTACTCAAAAGCACTACTTGAAAAAGGTGGGAAATGGGAGTATGAGGAGTTATTTGCTTTTTTAAAAAATCCAAAAGCCTACATAAAAGGTACACGTATGGCATTTGCAGGCATTTCCAATCCACAAGAGATTGCAGATCTAGTCAGCTATTTGCGTTCGATGAGCGATAGTCCGGTTGCCTTGCCAAAGTAGTATGAATTATTGTAAATTACTCGATGGAAGTAATGGCCATATAGCATATCGAAAGCTACAAGGAAAGAAGGCTTCTATAGTTTTTTTTAGTGGTTTTGCATCCAATATGGATGGAACTAAAGCAACTGCCGTTTACAAATTTTGCCAAGAAAATGATATAGCACTTGTGCTCTTTGATTATTTTGGCCATGGTAATTCAAGCGGTGATTTTGCTGATTATACAATAAGTGATTGGCAAAAAAATTGTGCTAAAGTGATAAGTGAATTAACTAGCAATAAACAAATAATTATAGGTTCAAGTATGGGAGGATGGCTGATGCTGCTCACTGCTCTTCAATTTCCAGAAAAAATTGCAGCATTAATCGGCATATCGTCTGCTCCTGATTTTACTGAAGATTTGATATTCAAGCAATTGTCAGGCAAGCAAAAAGAAGAACTAGGTTCTAAAGGTGTAATAGATTTTACTTCGGAGCATTGTGCATACAAAATAACTAAAAATCTGATCGAAGACGGTAGAAAGAACCTTCTTTTAAACAGAGAAGCAATAGATATAAACTGTCCTGTGCGCTTATTGCATAGCATTAATGATAAAGATGTTCCTTATCAAACTTCATTGAATTTAGCTGAAAAAATTAAGTCAACAGACGTTGAAGTACACTTAATAAAATCAGCAGAACACAACATGTCTGATAATCATTCACTGAAAATTTTATTTAAGACCATCAGAGAATTTTTGCCAGGAGAAATATATAATTGAAGTAATTCAGATGTGTTTGTCGTAAGAGCTGCAGTTATAGCTTCAACAGTAGGCACTATTCTTGATCACCTCAACATTTTCTCTTGGCAATTCTTTAATAAATCGAGAAGTGCGCATTGGTTGCCACTGATTATTAATTTCCCTCCTATCTGCACATGAAATGATCAACCTTTCTTTTGCTCTAGTTATGCCAACATATGCAAGTCTTCTCTCTTCTTCTAAAGCTTTACCACTTTTATCTTCAAAAGATCTTTGATGAGGAAATAATCCTTCTTCCCAACCAGGTAAAAACACGCACGGGAATTCAAGCCCTTTAGCCGCATGAAGAGTCATAACATATACAGTGTCATCGCTATTCATATTATCCACTTCCATCACCAAACTAATATGCTCCAAGAAGGTTATAGTGCTGTCAAAATTCTTCAAAGATGAAATGAGCTCTTTAACATTTTCTATTCGCGCTAAACCCGTCACTCCTTCATTCTCAAGCATTTCCATATATCCTGATTGATTTGCTACGATTTTAACAAATTCATGCAGTGGTTTTACGCTTACTATTTCTTCCCAAGCTTTAATTTTATTTAAAAAATCATTTAGTGAGAGTTTAATTCTTTCGGTTACTTGATCACTATTAACCAATATTTTTGCTGCCTCAAAAAAAGAAATTTTGTTATCCTGAGCAGTCGTGTATATTTTCTTTAGAGTTGTAGCTCCTATGCTTCTTTTTGGACGATTTACGATCCTTTCAAAAGCGAGATCATCATTATTATTTGTAACAAGCCTCAAATATGCAATTATATCCCTTACTTCTTGACGTTCGTAGAATTTTACGCCACTTATAATCCTATAGGGAATTGAATATTTTATAAAATACTCTTCGAGCACTCTAGTTTGAAAAGTCGCTCTTACGAGCACTGCAATGTCACTAAATCTGTATTTATTGAGCTTTAATATCTGTTCGCTTATGAACCTTGCTTCAGCTTTCCCGTCCCATAATTTTATTAGATTTACCTTTTCCCCTTCAATGTTTGTTGTCCACAACTTTTTTTCTAAGCGAGTCTTATTGTGATTGATAACATATGATGCAGTTGCAAGTATGTGGGATGTTGACCTGTAGTTACACTCCAGTTTAACGGTTTTTGCATTTTTAAAATCATCGGAAAATTTCAAAATATTTTCAACTTCTGCACCACGCCAACTGTATATCGATTGATCGTCATCTCCTACACAACAAATATTTGAGTGCTCTTTTGCAAGGTATTTTAGCCAAAGATATTGTATTGCATTTGTATCTTGATATTCATCTACCATGATATATTTAAACTTGTTTTGGTAGTAGGATAGAACCTCGGTCTTTTGATTAAAGAGTTGTATGTTATATAGCAATAAGTCACCAAAATCGACAGAGTTAAGGAATTTTAACCTTTCCTGATACTGGTGATAGACTTTGAGTGCAGTCACGTATACTTGCCTAAATGATTGAACATCTTCCACTTCAGACGGCAATAAACACTTCTCTTTCCATTGCTGAATAATATTCATAATGGTCTTACATTTTTCTGATAGGTAATCAGGGCTGATTTCATTAATAATATTTTTTATTACCTGTAATTGATCATCCACACCAATGATTGTGAAATTGGAATTTAAGCCCACAATTTCAGCATGATAACGTAAAATTTTTGCTGCAATTGCATGGAAAGTGCCAAGCCATGGTATGTTTGTGCCCGTGAGTTCAAGCACTCTTGATATCATTTCATTTGCTGCTTTGTTCGTGAATGTAACTGCTAATATTTCATCAGAATAAGCGTGACCGTTTCTAATTATGTGCGCTATTCTTGAAGTAATCGTTCTTGTTTTTCCCGTTCCCGCCCCTGCCAGTATCAAAATCGGCCCATTTAAGTTAGTTACAGCTAATCGTTGCTCTGGATTTAACAGTGAGAGATAATCGTTCATTGAAGCCCTATAGACTATAACTTCGTAAAGTTAAACCTATGATCCAAATATTGTAAAGATTTTATTGAATAGAACAGTTTAAAGAATGCTTCACTCAAGTACTACATATTTAAACGTAGGTTTTTTATCTATCTTGTTTTAGTAGCTTCAGGTGTATGTCAAGTAACAACAACTTGATTTGAGGTATTGGCACTAGAGCTTCTGCTTGTTGGTTGGATAGGTGGAGTTTTGAATGGCTTAGGCTTACGATTCAGTTCCTTCATCTCTATTTCCTCAGCTTTAACAGGAAGTTTTTCTGGAACATAGAAGTTATGCATTTCAGGTCGTTCAGTGAGATTTTCATATGTTTCTTTCAACCAAGCTCCGATATCATATATAAACCCATATGCTTCTTCTTTAAATTCTCTCCATGATCCACCTAAACTGGCTAGTGTGTTATTGAAGTAAATTGTCACATGATCTCTTGTGGTGTATTGATAACTTTTGCCATCTAACTTGCCACTTTGCTTATCACAAGTTTCGAAGTAACCAAATATGTTATACATTTTGAGCTATTACTGACTATTAACATGCATATATTGTACATTAATAAATTAAAATTGTCAAGAGTGTTTGTGTGACTGAGGAAATGCTCTATATAATAATTTAAAATGGAGCTGAAGCTTGTAGTACAATGTTTTTAAACGTTTAATATAATATTGACTTTACGGCAATAATTATTTTAAGTTAGTAACTATTGTTGCAGTTAAAGTATCGATGCCTTTTTTCTTTTATTTTTTTGCAATTCTTAGCATTTTATCTGCTGTATGCGTAATTAGTGTAAGGAATCCTGTGCATGCAGTATTATTTTTAATTTTCACCTTCGTTAATTCTGCAGTTCTTTTTATTCTCCTTGGAGCTGAATTCATCGCTATGATGATGCTGATAGTATACATCGGTGCAGTTGCAGTGTTATTCCTCTTTGTAGTCATGATGCTCGATATTGACTACATAAGATTGCATCAGGGTTTTGCAAAGCATTTCACTCTTGGTGCTATATTATGTGTTGTGTTTTTTCTAATCATCAGCTTTGTAATTCGCAGTTCAGAACCGAATATAAGCAATGTTATAAACTATAATAACAATAACGTGAAAGCTATCGGTAATTTGCTCTACACTGACTACATGTACGCTTTTCATCTTTCTGGTATTCTGCTGCTTGTTGCAATTGTTGGTGCAATTGCTCTTACTTTGCAGGAAAAGAAAAAAGGAGTTAGAAAACAGAACGTGTTAAAGCAATTGACACAATCTTCATCTGTAAAATTGATTAAGGCTAAATTTGGAAAAGGAGTGGAATGGAAATAGGATTAAATCACTTTTTGATAATTGCTGCTGTTTTGTTCACTATTGGCGTGTGTGGTATTTTCATTAACCGTAAGAGCATAATCAATATACTGTTATCAATAGAAATATTATTGCTGGCAATTAATATCAATCTAGTTGCTTTTTCTGCCTTTATGAATGATATAGTTGGGCAAATTTTTGTGATGTTTGTGTTGACTGTTGCGGCAGCAGAGTCAGGAGTTGGGCTTGCAATATTGGTTGTATATTATAGAAGCCGTGGCAATATAGATGTTGAACAAGCGAACTTAATGAAAGAATGAAAGTATGATGGATATACTGAAATTAATAGTATTTTTGCCACTCTTTGGTTCGCTATTTGCAGCACTTTTTAGAAAAAGTCAGTTAGTTACAACGGCAGGGATTGGAATATCTGCAGCTTTATCTTGGTATGTTTTTCTCACCTTCTCTGAAAATTATCACTTGAGTTTATTTCCTCTATTTTCATTAAGTGTATTAAAAGTAAATTGGGCAATTAGTGTGGATGCTCTCTCATCCTTAATGCTTATTGTCATTACCACCGTTTCACTAGTAGTCCACCTCTATTCTATCGGTTATATGGAGCATGACAAAGGGAAGTCGAGGTTTTTTTCTTACCTATCGCTATTTACGTTTTGCATGATTGTGCTGGTTGTAAGCGATAATTTCGTGCAGCTTTTTTTTGGCTGGGAAGGGGTTGGCCTGTGTTCTTATTTACTCATAGGATTTTGGTTCCAAAAATATTCTGCAAATAATGCAGCAATTAAAGCATTTGTTGTGAATAGGGTAGGAGACTTTGCACTATTGATTGGAATCTTTCTTATTTATTATACATTTCACTCTTTGAATTTTACTGAAGTTTTTGATACAACTGATCTTCTTGGCACACAGAACATTAGAGCATTCTGCTGTGAATTCAAAGTAACTCATATAATATGCATATTACTTTTTATTGGCTGTATGGGTAAATCTGCACAGCTTGGTTTACATGTTTGGTTGCCAGATGCAATGGAAGGGCCAACCCCTGTTTCTGCACTCATTCACGCAGCAACGATGGTAACAGCAGGTATATTTTTAGTAGCAAAATGTTCTCCATTATTTGAGCTATCAAATGTGGCACGAGAATTAATAGTTATTGTTGGGGCACTTACTGCTTTCTTTGCAGCTACGGTTGCGATTACTCAGAACGATATAAAAAAAATAATTGCTTATTCAACCTGCAGTCAACTTGGTTATATGTTCATGGCATGTGGGCTTTCTGCTTACAATGTTGCTATTTTTCATTTAATGACACACGCTTTTTTTAAAGCTCTACTATTTCTTGGTGCTGGCAATGTGATTCATGCAATGCATCATGAGCAAAACATTCAGAAAATGGGAAATTGCTGGAAGAAAATCCCTTGCACTTATACTCTCATGTGGATTGGATCTCTTGCGCTTTCTGGAATATTTCCATTTGCAGGTTTTTACTCAAAGGATTTGATAATTGAACATGCTTATAGCACGGATAGCTTTGCTTTTGTAATAAGCTTAGTTGTTGCATTCTTCACAGCGTTTTACTCTTGGAGGTTATTGCTTCTTGTGTTCCACAGCCAAAAACAAAGTAAAATTAATATACATGAGGCACCAAAGATTATGCTTATACCATTACTGATACTCGCTTTTGGATCAGTATTTTCTGGAATATGGGGAGCAAATATTTTGAACATAACTAGTAATGCGTTTTGGAAATCAAGTTTAGTGATGATTGATGAGCATGGAGTTCATAATTTCTTTATAAAACTACTGCCAACCTTAGCAAGCCTAAGTGGAATAGCACTTGCGTACCTAATTTACCAATATCAAGTAATTAGGCAAATTAAGAGTAAATTTTTACTTAAGTTTTTGCAGAATAAATGGTACTTTGATGAGGTGTATGAGTTTGTTATAATTGCACCGATAAGGTTTATATCTAGGCTTCTATGGAAGTTTGATGTTAAGGCTATTGATTCATTTGGACCAAATGGTGTTGTAAGGTTGGTTAATGAATGTTCAAAAAGTTCTATAAAGTTACAAACTGGTTATATATTTGATTATGCATTTATTATGTTTGTTACTTTAATAATCGGTGCTTTATATATTATTGGAATTAAATAGAAGGTGTTGTTACTTAGTATATTCTTGCTTCCACTGATAGGAGCGTTGATTTTATCCTCGATCAGGATTAATCATCAATCTATACACTTAAGATTCCTTGCCCTATTTTTTGCTGTACTTCCATTTTTGCTTAGCATTGTAGCTTGTATAGAATTTGATTATAACGATGCGGACTTTCAGTTTGTCAGCTATCCAGTAAGAGATATTGGAATAGGGGTGGATGGAATATCGTTGCTTTTCCTTCTGCTTACAACTTTCTTGTTTGTTATTTGTATGCTCTATAATTGCAAAATGAGTTATACGACCCTAAAAGCCTATATGGCATTATTTCTACTGCTTGAGAGTTTTGTAGTCGGTTTTTTCGTTTCACTGAATGCTATAAGCTTTTATGTGTTTTTTGAAGCTGTCTTAATACCAATGTTCTTTATTATTGGCATTTGGGGAGGGAAGCAAAGGATATATGCGACGTTTAAGTTATTTCTTTATACATTAACTGGCTCATTATTATTTCTACTGGGGTTAGTATACATCTATAGTGTTTTTGGAACGTTTAGTATACAAAAATTAGCTACATTAGTGCCAAGCCTTGATCTTGAAGTGCAGTCATTGCTGTGGATTGCATTTTTTATTTCTTTTGCAATAAAAGTACCGATGTTTCCATTTCACACTTGGCTTCCTGATGCACATGTGCAATCACCAACTTCTGGATCTGTGATTTTAGCTGGCTTGCTTATTAAAATGGGGGGATATGGATTTTTAAGATTTTCTATTCCAATGCTTCCTCAGGCAAGTTTGTATTTTTCAAATTTCGTTGTTGTGCTGAGCATTATTGCGGTGATATATGCTTCTCTAGTTGCGTTTGCTCAAGATGATATAAAGAAGTTAATAGCTTATTCTTCAATAGCACATATGGGGATCGTTACCGCTGGCCTCTTTTCATTTTGTGAGGAAGGAGTACTGGGTAGCATATTTCAAATGATTAGTCATGGCCTTATTTCTGCTGCTTTATTTTTGTGTGTTGGAATGCTATATACTCGAACTGGGACTTTGGAGATTGCAAAATATTTTGGCATAGTAAACACAATGCCAAAATTTGGTTTTATGTTCATTTTATTTTCAATGGCTTCAATAGGGCTACCTGGAACATCTGGATTCATAGGTGAGTTTTTGGCTATGGTTGGAATGTTTAAGAGCATAGGGTTTTTTACAGGATTTATCGCACTTGGCACTATTTTAAGCGCAGTTTATATGCTGAATTTATGTAAGCAAATAATATGGGGGGTTAGCTATTCTAAATTATTAAATAACCGTTTGGATAGCATAGAATTTTCTGTCTTAATTCTGCTTGCAGTGTTTGTTATTTTGCTTGGATTTTACCCAACCCTTGCACTGAATTATTTGAAGCCATGTATGGCAAATTTGTTAGTCAAATATAATGCGCTATGAATTATATACAGATATTGCCGGAAACGTTCTCTATTATCTCCTCGTTAGTGTTGCTACTGCTTGGAATTATATTTAACCGCCGAACTATCAACTTATTAGCACTTGGCTGCACAGTGGTAACTTTGATTATTTTAATTATTTCGGCAGAAAACAATGAAATTTTTCTCTTTAATTCGTTGTTAAAACTCAATTTATACATCAGGTCAGCCCAAGGGTTAATTCTCAGCACAGGAATTTTAATACTTTTGATGCTGAATTTATCAAAATATGACTATAAATATGAATTTTCAATACTGATTCTTTTTGCGCTATTTGGCATGATAACTTTGGTTTCAGCAAATAGTCTGATTTCTTTTTATTTAGCTTTTGAGTTGATGAGTATATCTTTGTATGTTCTTGCGAGCTTTAATAAAGATTCAGCTTATTCATGTGAAGCAGGAGTGAAATATTTTACACTTAGTGCACTATCTTCCTGCATTATGCTATATGGAATGTCGCTGCTTTATGGATATACAGGACAAGTCAATTTCTCTGAGCTCGGTTCATTCTTGCAAAACCATCAGATAACTTATGGAATAGTTTTTGGGTTAGTTTTTATCCTTATTGGTTTGTGTTTCAAGCTTGCTATTGCTCCTTTTCATATGTGGGCTCCAGATGTCTATCAAGGTGCACCTACCATAGTAACTGCGTTTTTTTCTACGGCCCCAAAAGCTGCACTTGTAACATTTTTAATTCGATTGATGAATGAAGAGTTAGTAAATGTAAAAAGTTATGTTCAGCCTATTTTCTTATACGTTTCAGCATTGTCTGTGCTTATCTCAGCTTTTGGGGCCTTGCGTCAGCAAAACTTAAAAAGGCTGCTTGCTTACAGTTCAATTGGTCACATTGGTTTTATATTTGCTTCACTTTCTATTTTTACACAAGCAGGAATAGATAGTGCCTTAATGTATCTGGTGATATATATCATCACAAGCATAGGGCTATTCTCATATCTCGTACAAATTGACGATGATGATTGTGATATTGCAAATTTATCTGGTATAGGAAAAAAGCAACCAATTTTAGCATTCCATCTTTCTATACTATTACTCTCGATGTCGGGAATACCTCCACTTGCAGGTTTTATCGCTAAATTTTTTATATTCAAAAGTTTAATAAATTCTGGCTTTATCAGCCTGTCTTTGATTCTTGTAATAGCAAGTGTGATATCATGCTACTATTATTTAAATATCATGAAAGTTATGTATTTTGATAAAGCTAGTGGTAATAAGGTTGCTTATTCTAAGGGTCTATTCATTATCACTTCAGTGGCTTCACTGATCAACCTCGTTCTTTTCTTGTACGCAGAAGATCTTTACTCATTGATTAATTCATTGACAAATTAACAATTTAGTGTTTATAATTAGTGATTAATTAATATTTTGTGGTGAAAAATGAGTAAAAGAAAAACTGTTTTGAAATTTTCAATTGCCGCTCTCTTGCTAGGAGGATCGAGCACTGTAGCTGTTTTATATTTTCCTTATGTTGCTTTAGCAATTAAATTTGGTATTGTAATCTCTACAGCTCCTCTGGCAATTTTTGCCATTTCTGTAGTTGCTGCATTAGTTTCAGTAATTACATTAGCAGCATTTACTATTTCCGCCATACGCAGTAAGGGTAAATCTAATAAGGTTAGTAGCGAACCAAGAAGTAAAAATGAAGAAGAAGGAGAAAGTCTAGTACAAGAAAAAGAGCAAGCTGTGCCTATTCTTACGCCACCGTTGCTTTCGCAAGAGCCTGAAAAGTCGGTTATTCCTATTCCACAACAACCACCAGTTGATGATCCAGTGAAAGAAACAGAAACACCGCAACCTGACGTTATGGTTAATGGTGCTGATCAGCAAGCTAACCAAACAGAGGAATCGTTGCCACCATATCCAGAACCCACCTCGCCTCTAAATAGCATGGATCAACTCAAATCGTTTCCTGAATTGCCGTCAATTGTTAGTTTGGAAGGTAGTAGTAATTCTATCAAAAATTGCAAAGAACGAGAATATGTGTTATTTTTACCAAGTCTGTCAGAGCAACCTTTAACGTTGTCTAATGCAAAATTGGCATTTAAGCTGAGAGCTGCATTAGATGAGTACAAAAGGCAACAACCTAATCAGGCTAGTACAGAAAATAGTTATGTTTCCTGGGGCAGTGACTTTGAGGATTCAATAATTGGTAACAATAGCCTTCCTAGTGTTAGTATCACCCAAGAATTAGAAGAACGGTCAGGAGGAGTTAGGTGTTTTTCTGAACTAAATAATGTTCATAATATACTCGAGTATCGAAGACAGCTATCTCTTATGAATAATTGCTCTAACAGTTATTGTTCTTCTATGCTTTCATCAATACAAGAACCAGATAGGCTACAAGCAAGTTTAGGAAGTGACAATCCATCAGTGCAGTCTTTTCAACCAAAGAAGGAGCTTTTATATGATGTAAATAAAAAAATTTTTGATAGCGTTGATTATGAAGTAAATTATACTAGACTTTCTGAGAATGCAGGGGAAGCTCCTAATTACGAACGGGAATTTCCACTTACTGAAACAAATGTTAACAGCGGTCCTGAAGCAATGCCCTATGACGTAAATGAAAATGGGGCTCCATATAGCAGTATACAATCACCTGTACCACCAAGTTCTGCTAGCCGTAGCAACAGTTTTTCTTGATAAGAGAGTTTTTGATAGAATTAAGAAAATGATCCCTGAAACATTTGAGGGCTTTCATATTCATCATTACAAAGAAGTTCCAAGTACTAATAAAGAAGCATTGGGTTTAATTGAGAAAGGGATATCTAATGAAACTGTCATTATTGCTGATAAACAAACAGAAGGTAGGGGACGCACTGGAAAAAGCTGGATTTCTCCAGAGGGTAATCTCTATGCGAGTTTGATAATTAACCAAGAAAAGGATGTCAGCAAATTAACAGAATTGACTTTTGTGACTGCTCTTGCTGTTGGAAATACTTTATTATCGTTAAATTTCTTGAATAATCAAACCCACTGCGGTGTCATTCCAGTGCGTGACACTGGAATCCATACTTTTTCTTCTGGATCCCAGTGTCAAAGCACTGGGATGACAAGAGATCAATTCATAAACGATCTCAATCTTCAACATAAATGGCCAAATGACATTCTAATCGATGGCAAGAAAATAAGCGGAATATTGCTTGAAAAAAAATCCAATTCAAATTGGCTCATTATAGGAATTGGAATTAATGTCAATCATGCGCCACTTCCAGGCACAACGTGCATTAGCAATTACGGTGAATCTGTGTCTAACATGGATCTGTTAAAGGAATTAATAATAAATTTTAATAAGCTAAGAAAGCAATGGCTATTTGATGGGTTTTATGCTATAAGAGAAATGTGGTTAAAAAAAGCATTCAAAATGAATGAGCAAATCAGTGTAAAGTTAGCTGACAAATTGTATGAAGGAATTTTTGCTGATATAGATAAAAGTGGTAAATTGTTGTTGCAGCAAAAGGATGGAAGCTTAATTTATTTTGATGCAGGTGAGTTATTTATTGGCAGTGCATTATGAATACATATGTAATTTTTGCTTACCTTATTAGTTTCATACTGATTGGTGGAAATTTGATTTTTACCGTTTCTTGCTATACTAAAAGTAAAAAAATTCTAGAAAGCCTGAAAGATAATAATGAAGAAGAAACATAAGCGATTACTTATAACTTCAGGAATTTTCTGCTTTTTAAGTTGTGCAGTTTTTTTTATTTTAACAACGCTCAAAGAAAATATCTCATTTTTCTATACAGTAAGTGAGGCAATAGTTTTACCAAATAATCAAAAGCCAATCCGTGTTGGTGGAATGGTTGTTGAAAATAGCGTGATACGGAGCGAAAGTGAAGTAGTTTTTCAGATGACAGATTTTAACAAAAGCGTTGTGGTGAAATATCAGGGAATACTTCCACCAATGTTTTCAGAAAAAAGTGGTGTTGTTGTGCAAGGTAAAATGTTTGATAATAGTACTTTTCTTGCAGATACGGTGTTTGCAAAACATGATGAGAACTATAAGCCGAAAGTCCTAAAATGTATCCGTTCAGCGGAGTGGCAGAATAAGGTAGACAAGGTGATCTAAAAAGATAATCATAGAGCAAAAGTGAGGTAATGTGGTAAACCTTTTAGAGCTTTGCAAAAATTTACAGCAAAAAATAGAAAAGTTAGAAGCAAAAATAGAAAAGCTGGAAAGGGAGAATGAAAGTTTAAAAGCAGAGAACAAGGCTTTAAAGATAGAGAACGCTGAATTAAAGGAAAGGCTTGGTTTAAACTCGAAAAATTCATCTCTACCAAGCTCTAGAGAGTTGTACAAAATAAAAAAGGACAAGCCAAAGAGCGACAGAAACGTTGGTGGTCAGGTTGGTCATAAAGGAAGTTTTCGCGCCAAAATGGATGCAGATGAGGTGATAAAAGTAAAGTTGTCATCTACTTGTGAATGCGGAGGAGGGATTGCAATATGCAATGGACCGTACATTCATCAAAAAGTTGATCTTCCGGAAATTAGGCCTTATGTAGTGGAATATCAGATGGAGCATGGTCGTTGCCGGAGATGCGGAAAAAGAAGAAGCAGTAAGTTACCAGAAGGTGTTACGTCAGATACATTTGGTCCAAGGGTTAAGTCAATAATTGCAGCGTTCAGCGGATTCTACAAAAATTCAAAACGCGAAATAGCGAGTGTCGTAAATGATATCTTCAATTTGAACATAAGCGTCGTTAGCATATCAAATAGTGAACATAGAGTTGCTTCAAAATGCAAAAAAATGTATGAGCAGATCGAACAAGAGATAAGTAGGAGTAAAGTTCTACATATTGATGAAACGAGCCATTATAACAAAGGTAAACTCGCTTGGTGTTGGATGTTTGCAAGCAATACGGCAAGTTTTGTGAAGTTGACAGAGTCAAGAGGAATGAAAGTTTTAAAAAATAACGCATGCTGCAATCATAATAGCTTAGTGGTAACCGACAGGTACGCAGTATACAATTACTTTGCTGATGAAAAAAGGCAAATCTGCTGGGCACACTTAGCAAGGGATTTTGAAAGATTAGCGCATAGTTGGAATATTGAAGTCAAAGTTCTTGGCTGTTACTTAAGAAATGTAGCTACTGAATTATTTGCACTAAAAAAGGCTTTGCTAAAAAATGAGATAGATGTTTTTAGATTTGCCAGACGTGCCAGAAAGTTGCGAAAACGTACAAGGTATTACTTGAAGGAAATATCCTACTTACCTGAAGCAATTGGAGCCTCTCGAGTTGCGAAAAATATTTTGAAATCTGAAAGAATGATGTGGAATTTTTTAGATGACCCAAAAAACATTCCGCTGACAAACAACCATGCTGAACAGCAGATACGGCATTATGTCGTTTACCGCAAAAATTCGTATTTTACACAATCAAAGCGGGGAAATGCATTCCTTGAACGGATAATTTCGTTATACTTAACATGGAAACAAAGGGGTCTCAATCCTTTCCAAAACCTCTTATCTATTGTTTCTTAAACCACTCTCCTGAACGGATACCCTAAAATAGATTTCCTAATTCAGTTGTATTGAAATGGTATGTGAAAGAAAGCAACAGCCTGCTAGCAAGCTGTTACTTTCCTAACTACCACAATATATCAGAGTGAGCTGGTGCTTCCCATTTTACGTTATTATGGTCAATTATTGCTGCTTTTAATCCTTCAACTTCGCCCCTTAGGTGATCAAGTTCTTCTGCCCATGTTCTATATTCTTTATTATTATCAATAAATCCATCCTGCTGAATTAACTTATTCAAATGAGATAAACCATTAGCCAATGCTTTACTCATATCAAGAGACTCTTCTCGAAGTTGTAATATGTTGTTCCCAAGTGAGTCATTTAAGTCAACAACAAACTTCTTATTTAAATCGCAGACTAACTTATCCATAACTTGATAGACGTAATGAATTGTTGCAATTTTATCTGCAATGTCCTCAAAGTTTGTGGGCTTAACTTCAACTTCTATATTGTCTATTTTTTTTAAGTTTAAAGCGCTCATTTGGTTTATTGCTTCAAAGTTATTTTCGCTTTCTTGTTTACTGTTGTTACTCATGTTAGCTCCATAAAATTTTAAAATTAACTCAGCTACATTGAAATGGTATGTGGAGAAAGTAATAGCCTAGAGACTATTACTCTTTCCAGTTTAACCCCAATCTGGTTCATTAGTGGTATTGTCTTCTAATTCTTTTACTCTTGTCTGTAAGTTATTCAGGCTCTGTACTAAACCACTATCTACATTACCAACGTCTTCAATCAGTTTTTTGACTTTTTCTTGTTCTCCATGCAAGTTAGTATTTACTTGCACAACAAGTCCGTCATTCATACTTTCAATCAGTTTATCAATAATATTATGAGTATAACCAACTGTCGCTTTTGTCAATTTTCTCGTTTCATAATTTATCGGTTTTGCAAGGGTAACTTTACTTATAATTTTTGGTTCATTGGCCATATAAACTACCTCATTAAAATTTAAAATTTCAAACAAAATCAACTATAGAAATATAAAAAGCTCTTTTCAAACCCATAAATATTTAGCTCAACAATACTTCGTATCCAGTCTGAAAGTACTCTTCCATTACCATTAGTTCAGCATTGGCGTTTTGAAGAGGGCCCTCCCATTCAGGTTTATCAGTAGAATCTCCAAGTTTCTTAATCAGCTCAAGGATTTCCTTTTGTTTTTCATTTTGTTTTTCATTTTGTTCATCAAACTTCTCCTGAAATGCATCAATAATAGCTTTAGATTGATCTTTACTGCTAAGATCGCCAATCACAGATATGACTTTCTCATGAGGCAGTTTGTGAATGATGTCTTTAAGCTCTTCTGCACCTAAGTTATCCAAAAGTTCTTTAAACTGCTCACGAGACATATTATGAGCAAAAGCTTGAAGTTTTTCTGGTTTGTCAACTAAAGACTTAATAACCATCTGAATCTTATTAGGATCAGTTAAATCTCGAGCTACTATTGCAAGTTTCTCGTGGTCTAGCTTATTAATTAAATTATGTAATGTATCTTCTTCTAAAGTTTTTACTAGGGCTGGAAGTTTATTTTTCAACGCGTCGTCCAAAATAGTGTTTATCATTTTCTCATTTGCATTTTTTATTAGTTCTACAAACTGGTCATCCTTCATTGTCTTGACCGCTATCTCGAACTGATCCATTTTAAGGTGAGGGAAAATTTGTTTTACTTGATCTGGATTTAAGTCTCTAACTAGAGCTTCAAGCTGAGCATCATTTAAAATAGGAACAATTATTTGTAACTTTTCTGGATTTAGTTCCTGAGCGAGGGTTTGTAATTGGTGATTGGTTAGATGATCCACTAAAGCTCGAAATTGTCCATCTGTTAAGTTCTCTGCTAAGACCTGTAGTTGCTCATTATTAAGAGTATTGGCAAGAGTCTCTAACTGATTTTCTGTTAGTCTCTCAACAAAAATTTTAGCAAACGCTTTTGATAGTATTATATCCTCTGGTATTTTAGATGATATTATATCTGTGCGACCCGAAGTTGCGATTTTGTGATGGTTAGATTCCATCTTCCCTAGACATCAGGGATAATGTATGTCTCACATTTTAAAGAATGGCAACCTTTAGGATGCAAGCATGAGATAAAAGCAGGTAATGCTAAACCTTATAGCAAACTCCTGCAAACAGAGTTAGATATGGTTACGAGAGAAACTTATGATTGAATTGTCGTTATATTGAATATGCGAAATTAAGGTTGTTTTACGCATAGACCAAAATGGTATGAAGCATACGAGGAATTAAAGTTAGATGTCTTTGATTATAGATGTTCTCAGCTTCCGGTAAAAAGTAAGAACCTAAGTCTAACACGAAACAAAATCGTGAAACGGGATAACCATATAGGTGCTCTTATATTCATTTGAATGTAAGTAGGCAGCCAGCCATAAGCACTTACATTGGAGGGATTGTCCAAGAAGCTAATGCCCAAAGTAATATTTGGGATATGCAGACGTGGACACTATAATTTGGAAGGTAAAGTGGTGAATAGTAGTAAATATGTTATAGACCAACAATTTGTTAGGTATGAATGGAATACAATTCCTTGGCGTAAAGTTGAGAAATTTGTATTTAAGCTACAAAAGCGAATTTACCAAGCTGCAATATGTAATGATAAGAAGAAGGTACATAAACTTCAAAGATTATTACTCAATTCAATAAGTGCAAAACTACTTGCTGTCAGAAAAGTAACTCAAGATAACAGAGGGAAGAAAACTGCAGGTATTGATGGAAAAGCAAATCTTAATCATAAAGAAAGATTGCAATTAGCATATTCTTTAAATGTTAGAGAAAAAGCGAAACCATCAAAACGTGTTTGGATTCCAAAACCTGGAAAACCAATAGAATATCGCCCTCTTGGTATACTTACTATCTCAGATAGGGCAAAAGAAACACTTATGAAAATGGCACTAGAGCCAGAGTGGGAGGTAGGATTTGAACCGAACATGTATGGTTTTAGACCTGGTAGGTCATGTCATGATGCTATTGAAGCCATATTTAATTCACTGAATTGGAAAACAGCGTACTGTTTAGATGCTGATATTTCTGGATGTTTTGATAATATTAATCAAAATGCTCTGTTGGAAAAACTTAACACTACACCAACCTTTAGAAGAATTATAAAAGGATGGTTAAGAGCTGGAGTAATGGAAAACAGAAAATTTGAATCCACAAAACGTGGTACAATTCAAGGAGGGACGATCTCACCGTTACTTGCTTGTGTTGCATTAAATGGATTAGAACAATATATCAAAGAAACGTTATGGAGTGAACTTCTTCAATATAGGAAGATGAAATGTGGTGTTGCAAGCAGTAGAGAAGCAAAAAGCTCATTAAGTGTAATTTTCTACGCAGATGACTTTATCATCATACATGAGAGTAAGGAAATCATTCTGAAGGCAAAAATGATAGTTGAAGAATGGCTCAAAACCATTGGACTAGAATTGAAACCTTCAAAAACAAAGATTTCTCATACTCAAAATGGAGAAAAGCCAGGATTTAATTTTCTTGGTTTCTCAATAAGGCATTACTCTACGAAAAATAATAAGAGGGGTTATAAATTATTAGTCAAACCAAGTCGTGAATCCAGAAAACAGCATACACTCACTATAAAACATAAGATTAGAGGATTAAGAGGATCAACACAAGAAACAGTAATAAGACAGCTTAACCCAATTACTAGAGGGTGGAGCAAATATTATTCTTCGGTTGTGTCAAACAAGACCTTTAGGTTTATTGACAGTGTAATGTTTAGAAACATCTGGAAGTGGGCAGTCTACAGGCACCCAACCAAAGGAAAATACTGGATTAAAAATAAATACTTTAAAAAGTATAAAAACGATAATTGGCGATTTATGACAAATAACAAAGTTCTTCTTATTAAGCACGGAGATCATGCTATTAAAAGGCATGTCAAAGTGAAAGGAACCAAGTCTCCATATGATGGCGATTGGGTTTATTGGGGTAATCGTTTAAGGAAGATACCAGATAAACTACCAAGAGTAATAAAATTGTTGAAGTTACAACAAGGTAAATGTGGTCATTGTCAACTTTGGTTTAAAAATGATGATATCTTAGAAACACATCATATTGACCGAAACAGACGTAATAATATGAAAAAGAATTTATCCTTGTTACATGGACATTGTCACGATGAATTACATAGAAAGTGTGCATGACAAGCACCAAATTATAGAGGAGCCGTATGAGGCGAAAGTCTCACGTACGGTTCTGAAGTCGAGTGGGGAGAGGCGACTTTTCCCACTTAGATAACTGTATTACTTCTTCCTTGACATGCCGTTCAATATATTGGAGTGCCTGATTGTCAGGTGAATCAATAATATTCCCTTGATCATCTGAGAAATAATATTTGTAGGTATCACCTGACTCTTCCCATGTTACATATTGATATTCGGCTGGTTGTGCCTTAAGAACGTAAGTATTAAGTGTCATATACTTAGAAGGTTGTGATACTTCGTAGTCAATTGATATCTTCATTAATTTTTCATTAAGATACACAAAAGAATGTAAGTTATTCTCATAACCGAGTTTAGCGTTTCTAAATGGCGCAACTGGAAATTTACAATTTGTGATTAGACCTTCTTCTTTATCACAACGGTAAGATGTTTGTTTCAAATCTTTTCCATTCTCCTTTATGCATGCAACAATTGTAAAGGAACCATCTCTTGAAGCGTTGCAAAATTTTATAGGTAAATCTAGTACTCTACCATCTTCATCATCCAGTGGAATAAATCCAATTTTATCAAAACTATTCCAAGTTAACTCTTCACCATCTACGGAACCTTGAAATATCCTCATTCTAGCCTCGTTAAATACCCTTTGTCCAGGTACCATCTTAAAGACATGTTTTTTTCCACTCATAAGTATTATCTAATAAATTTAATTATAGCTATTCTAGCATTTAATGATTAATTTATAATTAAATTAGCATGTATTGGAGTCATAATAACAAATATCACTAGAGAATTAGTATAAAACCCCGATAGAATAAATAGGCTGGCTTTATGGTATGTTGAAACCTATATTGGTGGGGGTAAGCGTACTTTTCGAACTCGCTCTCTCGAATATTATACAAAATGAGTAAAGTGAGTAAATAAAAGAATTTAATTTGTACTTAATGACATCTCAATTCAACCACTATGGATTAAAATCCAAAGATTGAAAGAGAGCGTAGAATGCTAACTTTCAACTTACCAAATTTATCTTCTTTTTTAGAGTGATTTTCAATATGATTTTTTATCATTACAAAGTAGCCTACTAACCATAACTCAGTATCTTTTTCTCAGCTCTGGAAAGTTTTGCTGGAACTTTTTCCTTTTATTAACTGCACTAACTTACTAATACTGAAGTATGGGGTACAGAAACGTATACATGTTGACGTAACTCTACCTCTGATAATTTCTACTTCCACATACTTCTTGTACAACTTCTTTAGTTTTCTGACCAATATCTCCAACTCATAATGGATATCGATATTTTGTTATCCACACTATGTGATATATATACAGAGTGACTGCTTTTTCTATAATATTCCACATTCTTTCAAATTTTTCACCTTAAGATTATATTCTTGAAAGGATGGTCCAGGGTTATTCTCCCAAATTTGGGAGAATAAAGAAAAATTGAGATGATTTACAGCAAAAACGAAATTAGAACAAAGCCCTTCTACAAGGAAGCTCAAAAACTTCAACAAAATACCATAATATTCAAAAATCCTTTGTTTTTCTGATGTATCTAATTACTATATAAAAGCTTTAGGTAATATAGGGGGTGTGTATGCTGAGGACACAACATCGAGTAAGTAATCTAAAAAAAGAGATTAATTCAGAAATCATTGATCGGTTGAAAGAGCAGCTGAATAAGCAACAAAACAGTAAATCTTTTCAATTTAAAAATAGAATAAGACGTCAATATAATCCTGATGATACTAACATTGCTAAATTGTTTCTGGCGATACGTGAGCATAGAACGGATAATCCTCAGCTAAATAAGATTAGTGAAATTGAAGGGTTACTTACTCAAGTACAAAATATTAATGATATTGATCTCAATGATGGTGGTAATACACCACTACATGTTGCTGTAAGCAAAAATCATCAAGACATTGTTGAACTTCTTTTGAATGTGTCTGGTATAGACCCAAATATTAAAAATAATCAAGGTAAAACTCCACTAGATATTGCTAAGCAACAAAATAAGGGAGAGATTATTAGGACTCTAGAAGAACATTTAAAAAAATCTTCTGATCAAGTAGAAAGACTTTCTGCACAGGAGAAGGAAGTGCATGAAAAGCTCAGAAAGTTTGTTGAAGATTTTGTTTTTATTTATGAACGCTCTTTATCAGAGTACTATGAGAGACTAGAAAATCAAAGAGGAAAGCAAGGTAAATGGGCTGATTTTGTTAATATGATAATATATATAGGAAAAGGTGGAACAGAACAAGGAGAAGCGGAATCAAAAGTAATTCCTCTTATTGGAATTAACATTCTTCGAGCAACAATATCCAGCATTGGTAGTAGTTATAATAGAGCAGAGCTTAAAAAGCTGATAGATCAATTGTATATATTTAAAAAGGATCCAATCAAAGTCAGGGAAGAGTTAGTAAAATCTGGTATTGAGATTTTTCAAAGTTTTGAGAGCCAATTTATACAAGTAACAGCAGAAGGAAGTTGGCAGAGAGCAATGACAAAATTAGCAGAAGATGCTGTGAGTAGAGTGGTTGATTACTATAGAAAAAATACCGAAAAAGAGCTTTGTGCTTCCTCAATTACTGAGGGTATTATTTTGGGAGAATCAAAAAGATATAAACAAACCTACACTGGTGTTCCTCATATTAAGCTAGGACATACTTTAGAAAGTAAAAACTCGAATTCATGGAATACTGCAGAACTATTTGATAAAGCGGGATTAGTAACAATAAAGAGTGATGGTAGTGCTGATAAATACTATAGGAGAATAGATGGAAAGAGTGATACTAGCAAATATGGCTATCGTCTTCTTTTTAAATGGGAATTGGAAAGTAAAATAAAAAAATTCGCTAGAGAATACATTGAAGAAAATCCTTCTAGGGAGGAGTATAGGTATATTTTAAAGTTAGATGAGGGAAAATGGAAAGATGAATTATTGGATGAGCTTAATAAGCAAGATCCGAAGTTAGTCGAAGAGAGGTTACTAAGCAAATTCAAAGGAGAAATGGAACAGGAAGCTGAAAAAAACTTCAATGAATTAGAGGATTATATAGGTAAGAATTTTAATGAGTTATCAGGTTACATAGAAAGTAATCAAAATGAGATTAAGGGAGTCTTTGATGAATTAATGAGTCAATATCAGGAAGCCAGTAGGCAACGTCACAAGATAGCAGATTCTATTGTAGAAGGAAGGAAAGAAAGTGAAAAAAGTTTCGAGAAAATAGATAAAAAGCTTGATAAGATATATGATGCAGTTGTAGCAAGAGAGCAAGTAAGAGAGCCAATTTGGTTTAATGTGGGAGAGTAGACCGGCGGAGCTTCCCCACCAGTCTCTCGCAGAACTGTACGTAAACCTCTCAATTTGGGAGTGTTAAATAAACTGTGTCAAACCGAAAAAAAAGTAATAAATTGATATAAAAAAATGGAGGTTTGACAATGAGTCAGAAAGTAGTAAACAGAACTACCGGTTTGGTAAGATTATAAAGAATTAGAAACAAATATCCTGTCGTCTATACGAGAAGGAAGACCGTTGACAGGAAGAGATGGAGCATTAACACCGTTTATAAAAAAGTTGCTGGAGGTAAGCCTGGAAGGTGAAATAGAAAACCACTTGTCGGCTGAAAGCGAAGAGAATAATCGAAGAAATGGGAGGAATGCAAAGACTTTACGTACAAGCGCAGGGTCATTTGAGCTTTTGACGCCAAGAGATAGGGAAGGAAGTTTCGAACCACAAATAGTCAAAAAAAGGCAAACAAACTTACATCCAGAGCTTGAAACGAAGATTTTGAGCACATTTGCCAGTGGTATGGGCTATAGAGATATAGTGTCACATGTTGAGGAAATTTATGATCACAAAATATCGGCGGCAGAGATATCAAGTATTACTGACAAATTGCTACCAGTAATCAACGAATGGCGTAGTCGCCCGCTGCAGTCTGTATATCCGATAGTTTTCATGGTTTTTTAAAGTCAAAGAGGACGGGCATTGCGTAAGTAAATGCATGTATAATATATTAGGCATAGATCAAAATGGCAAAAAAGAAGTATTAGGTTTTTATTTGGCTGAAAGTGAAGTTCTGGTTGGGAGTGCTAAATGACCTCAAAGAAAGAGGAGTAGAAGATATCCTTATTGCCTGCGTTGATGGGCTGAAAAGCTTTCCTGCAGCTATAAACAGTGTCTTTCCTAATGCGGAAGTGCAGATGTGTATAGTGCATCAGATACGCAACTCACTGAAGTATGTGGCCAGTAAAGATGCGAAGAGTTTTTTGAGCGATTTAAAGAAGGTATATCAAGCTTCAAGCAAGGAAATTGCCGAGAATTATCTGTTGGAATTGGATGAAAAATGGGGCACAAAGTATCCTATGGTTTTGGCAGAATAATTGGGAAAACTTGTCTGGTTATTTTAAGTATTCTGGTCCAGTTAGGAGGATAATCTACACCACCAATCCCATAGAGGGGCTACATAGGCAAATTAGGAAATTCACTAAGACCAAAGGCTCATTTACCAGCATAAATGCCTTGTATAAGCAGGTATATTGTGCTATAAAGAAGGCAGAGGAAAAGTGGACGATGCCTGTACATGATTGGGCTTTAACTATCTCTCAACTTGATGTTTTCTTTCCTGGCAGATTGAAAATTGAGTTGAACTAAAAATGCGGTTTGACACAGTTTATTTGTATCCGTTCAGGAGAGTGGTTTAAGAAACAATAGATAAGAGGTTTTGGAAAGGATTGAGACCCCTTTGTTTCCATGTTAAGTATAACGAAATTATCCGTTCAAGGAATGCATTTCCCCGCTTTGATTGTGTAAAATACGAATTTTTGCGGTAAACGACATAATGCCGTATCTGCTGTTCAGCATGGTTGTTTGTCAGCGGAATGTTTTTTGGGTCATCTAAAAAATTCCACATCATTCTTTCAGATTTCAAAATATTTTTCGCAACTCGAGAGGCTCCAATTGCTTCAGGTAAGTAGGATATTTCCTTCAAGTAATACCTTGTACGTTTTCGCAACTTTCTGGCACGTCTGGCAAATCTAAAAACATCTATCTCATTTTTTAGCAAAGCCTTTTTTAGTGCAAATAATTCAGTAGCTACATTTCTTAAGTAACAGCCAAGAACTTTGACTTCAATATTCCAACTATGCGCTAATCTTTCAAAATCCCTTGCTAAGTGTGCCCAGCAGATTTGCCTTTTTTCATCAGCAAAGTAATTGTATACTGCGTACCTGTCGGTTACCACTAAGCTATTATGATTGCAGCATGCGTTATTTTTTAAAACTTTCATTCCTCTTGACTCTGTCAACTTCACAAAACTTGCCGTATTGCTTGCAAACATCCAACACCAAGCGAGTTTACCTTTGTTATAATGGCTCGTTTCATCAATATGTAGAACTTTACTCCTACTTATCTCTTGTTCGATCTGCTCATACATTTTTTTGCATTTTGAAGCAACTCTATGTTCACTATTTGATATGCTAACGACGCTTATGTTCAAATTGAAGATATCATTTACGACACTCGCTATTTCGCGTTTTGAATTTTTGTAGAATCCGCTGAACGCTGCAATTATTGACTTAACCCTTGGACCAAATGTATCTGACGTAACACCTTCTGGTAACTTACTGCTTCTTCTTTTTCCGCATCTCCGGCAACGACCATGCTCCATCTGATATTCCACTACATAAGGCCTAATTTCCGGAAGATCAACTTTTTGATGAATGTACGGTCCATTGCATATTGCAATCCCTCCTCCGCATTCACAAGTAGATGACAACTTTACTTTTATCACCTCATCTGCATCCATTTTGGCGCGAAAACTTCCTTTATGACCAACCTGACCACCAACGTTTCTGTCGCTCTTTGGCTTGTCCTTTTTTATTTTGTACAACTCTCTAGAGCTTGGTAGAGATGAATTTTTCGAGTTTAAACCAAGCCTTTCCTTTAATTCAGCGTTCTCTATCTTTAAAGCCTTGTTCTCTGCTTTTAAACTTTCATTCTCCCTTTCCAGCTTTTCTATTTTTGCTTCTAACTTTTCTATTTTTTGCTGTAAATTTTTGCAAAGCTCTAAAAGGTTTACCACATTACCTCACTTTTGCTCTATGATTATCTTTTTAGATCACCTTGTCTACCTTATTCTGCCACTCCGCTGAACGGATACGTTTATTTAACACTCCCCTCAATTTATACAGCTCCCGTTATTCAGCCTTTTGATCCCAATCCTAGTGTCCAGTGATAGAAAATATTTGGAGACCTCTTTCTCACTTTTGCTAGAAATTGCTTTGCTAGTCTTCCATGATTTCGAAGTTTCTTATATTTGGCTCTGACCCATCCTACTAGGTGCCACTCTACATTTCTAAGAGATGGATACATCTCTGATTTATAAAACCTGCCATAGTACTGATACCAGCCTCGGACTATAGGATTTATTTTCTTTGATATTTTCTCTAGTGTTGTATATGTTTGCCTACGTATTTTCCATGACCTTATGGTTTGGTTGATCTTCTTCTTGGCTTTGTTGCTAATTGCAGGTAGAAATGAGACAAAATAGTTTCCTATTTTATTGTTCTTTGCCAGTCTAGGTCTGAACGTGTAACCCAGAAAGTCAAAGCTCTGTATTGGAAACACATCTCTCCTATTGTCATCCTTACAGTACACTATTTGTGTCTTTTCAGGATGTAATTTTAGCTTAAACTCAGCCAATCTTTCTTCGATCTTGTCTTTTATGAATTTTGCCTGTTTCTGGGTTTTACAGTGCACCATTGCATCATCTACATATCTCTCAAATGGTATTGTTGGGTAGTTTTGCCTCATCCACATATCAAATGCATGATGCATAAATATGTTAGAAATGATTGGGCTTACAGAACCTCCTTGTGGAACTCCCTTATTCCTAACTACCTTACTGCCATCTGCTAGTTGAATCGGGGCTTTCATCCACCTTTCCACGTACAGTATGACCCACTTGCAATCTGTATGCTTCTTGATAGTTTGCAGTGCTAACACATGATCCAGATTGTCGAAAAATCCAGAAATATCAAGATCTATCGTCCAATCACTTCTCCAACATCTCTTACACGCTGTACTTACCGCATCCAGTGCAGACTTGTTTGGTCTATAACCATACGAATCTTCGTGAAATTCCGGCTCTACTAACGGTTCGAGATACATAGTAGCTGCTGTTTGCCCTATCCTGTCGAATACTGAAGGAACACATAAAGTTCTTTGTCCTCCTGTATCTTTTGGTATCGCAACAGCTTTTACTGGTTCTGGAAAATAACTTCCGGATGACATCCGATTCCACAGTTTGTATAGATTATCTTTTAGATTTTCTTCAAACTTTGTTATCGAGACCTCATCTACACCTGCCGCACCTCTGTTTTTGGATACTTGTTTATAAGCTTTCCAAATCAGTTGCTTTGGTATGTCAAAAGATTTTGTTTTATTCATTAACTCTTCCCTTTCGGTTGATAAATAATTAAAACTAAATAACTCAGCCCCTTCGCTCCATTTCCATTACAAAAACTTCTTCACTACTACGAGCTAATCCGCCCCTGTTTTTCGCATCAGTACTCTCTTCCTTAGAGTTCAGCTCCTTGGACTTCTCCCTTATCATCGAAACGACAGGTTCCCATAGTTCCACACAATAGCCTGAAATAGGTTCATGCCACCTATATGCCGGATGCCACCTACCCAGTAGACAAGTTCCCGATAGGCTTATCCCAAGTTACTTTTTCTCCCCTGGTTTTGACATCATCGCATTACCTTTCGACGTGTAATCAGTGGTTCACTTGCGTTCATCTCTCTATTTCACACATGACGCATAATTACGCCTTTTCCATAACGCTCACTACCTTGGCTCTTTACCAAAGCAGCTTATGGTTGTTTGAAGCCTGCTCTTGTAAACCGGCTCCGAGGGGCCCACCCTCATCTATTGTGCAGCTTTCGCACTTAGTTTGCTCTTTCCTGAACATTCCTTGTGTCTCTACGGCACACAAAAAGCTTAATAAATTGAAAAAGGCAAATAAATCCCTGTATAGCGAGTTTTAATAATGTAAATTGGCACTGTAATAATGTGCTAACGCTTAAAGTAAGAGCGATTTGGCTGACCACCCTCATAAAGGCTTTTCATACAAGAGTTTTAGTAGTTTCTTACTAGGTCCACTAATGCAGCAATATTTTCAACCGGAGTATCAGGAAGCACTCCATGTCCAAGATTAAATATAAAAGGTAACCCTCTAAAACAATCTATTATACGCTTTGCTTCTTCAATTGCTTCTGACTTATTGTAGGCCAAAAGACTAGGATTAAGGTTCCCTTGCAGAGGAATTTTTAGATTTTCTTTCGCCCATTCTATTGGAACATTATAATCTATACTTACTGCAGATACGCCTGTTTGTTCGCAGTAATCTGTATAAAGATTTTCAGCAGAGCGCGGAAAACCTATTATTGGAAAATTGGGAAATCTACTCTTTATTGCCGAAACAATTTCCTTTGTTGGCTTGATGATGTATCTTTCAAACAGTTTTTCCTTCAATACACCAGCATTGCTGTCAAATAACTGAATAACATCTGCTCCAAACTCTATCTGTTTGATCAGATAAATAATTGTCGCTTTCGTTATTTTGTTTATTATTTCCTCTAGTGCCAATGGACAGAAATTTAGCACCTTGGAAAAAGTTTTACTACCACCGCCCTCTATGATGTATGAACCTACCGTCCACGGCCCTCCAGCAAAGCCTATAAGCGATTTTTCTTCTGGCAACTGGCTTCTTACTTCTTTTATAGCATTTAGGATTGGTAATGTGTTAGATTCAATTCCTTGTAGACTCTTCAAGTCTTTAGCACTTTCTATAGGTCTTATTATTGGACCCACACCTCGAATAAAATTTACATTACAGCCTAAAATGTCAGCTATTATCAAAATATCAGAAAAAATTATCGCTGCATCCATATTGAACCTTCTTATTGGTTGTAACGTTAACTCTGTTACCAAATCTGTGCTATAACATATCTCCATGAAATTATTCATGTTTTCCACCGCCTTCCGATACTCAGGAAGAGACCTACCAGCCTGACGCATTAACCAAATAGGAACTTTTTCATCTGACTCGTTCTGGCTGATGATTCTTGCTATTTTTGCTTTACTTCTTTTCAATCTACTTTATCTAATTTTTATTTAAACTAAAGTATAACAGTAGTAGTAGTTCTATCAATAAATTGTTATTAACTTAAAATTCAGTAAAAATTAGTATTACTTAGCTTGTGGATAAATATGTTAATAACTTCTCTATACTATTGATTTTCATTTATGATTTATGTGTATAAGTAAGATGTCTAGAATGTTAGTAATTTTCTTTTATGGAAAAAAGCTTTACTATCATGGATTGTTATATAATTATGTATATGTCATTGAAAAAATTGTTGATCAATTGTTAGTATTTTATGTCAACAAATAATTCACAAATTAATTTGACATTATTCACATGCTTATTAAACATTTAATAACAGTTTTCTTGATAGACCTTATCTAAAGATATTTTCACCATTAAAGGGAATAAATTGAATAAGAAAAGAACTTTAGTAGAAAAAATAGCATACAGAATTTTTCTCTTTCTCTTCAACAAAACTTCTGTGTTAAAAAAATGTGCGACTGAGTCATTAATGGGTGATCTGTCAGGTCTTGACATACTTAATAGTCTATTAAAATTCCGTGATTGTAGTATCATGGATATAATGACTCCACGTAAGGAGATATGTGCAGTAGACATTGAATCGAGCAAGGATGAGGTAATAAAGAAGGTGAAAAACACTTACCATGCTAAGATACCAACTTATATGAATAACTTTGACAACATAATAGGCTTTTTTTACGTAAAAGATATCATTTTCAATAAGAATAAAGATTTTAATCTGAGGAATATTATAAAAAATGTAATATTTGTACCAGCCTCAATGAAAGCAACAAATCTTTTTGTTAAAATGAAATCTTCCAAGTCATATTTAGCTATTGTACTGGATGAATATGGCGGAACTGATGGTTTAATTTCGATAAATGATCTTATAGAAGAATTGATACCAAATATTGATAACGAGAATGAGGTAAATTCAGAACACACCATTACTGAATTATCTCAAAATAAGTTTGAAATATCGGCAAGGGCCCTTATAAAGGATATAGAGGAAAATCTAAAAATAGAGTTGTGTGAATCTGAAGAGCATTATGCCACACTTAGTGGTTTGGTTCTTTCAATTGCTGGTAAGGTACCTTCTGTAGATGAAGTTATAAGATATAAAAATGGTATAAAATTTATCATCAAGGATGCAAATGAACGATACATTAACAAAATAATACTAGACTTAAGTGATTACAAAAATTAAATTCAATATTTTTTAGTGAAAGGTACTTTATCTTGGAAGTAGGGGACATAGTAGCCAGGTATACAATTTAAACAATTTCTTAATATACAAAAGTTTGTAGTTCTATACGTTACTGTTTGATAATTAAGGTGGGAATAGTTTTATTGGTACAAAGTTATAAAAATTAGTTGTTTAAATATTTTTAGCGATCTGTAACTTTCAAAGTATCCGTTCAGGAGAGTGGTTTAAGAAACAATAGATAAGAGGTTTTGGAAAGGATTGAGACCCCTTTGTTTCCATGTTAAGTATAACGAAATTATCCGTTCAAGGAATGCATTTCCCCGCTTTGATTGTGTAAAATACGAATTTTTGCGGTAAACGACATAATGCCGTATCTGCTGTTCAGCATGGTTGTTTGTCAGCGGAATGTTTTTTGGGTCATCTAAAAAATTCCACATCATTCTTTCAGATTTCAAAATATTTTTCGCAACTCGAGAGGCTCCAATTGCTTCAGGTAAGTAGGATATTTCCTTCAAGTAATACCTTGTACGTTTTCGCAACTTTCTGGCACGTCTGGCAAATCTAAAAACATCTATCTCATTTTTTAGCAAAGCCTTTTTTAGTGCAAATAATTCAGTAGCTACATTTCTTAAGTAACAGCCAAGAACTTTGACTTCAATATTCCAACTATGCGCTAATCTTTCAAAATCCCTTGCTAAGTGTGCCCAGCAGATTTGCCTTTTTTCATCAGCAAAGTAATTGTATACTGCGTACCTGTCGGTTACCACTAAGCTATTATGATTGCAGCATGCGTTATTTTTTAAAACTTTCATTCCTCTTGACTCTGTCAACTTCACAAAACTTGCCGTATTGCTTGCAAACATCCAACACCAAGCGAGTTTACCTTTGTTATAATGGCTCGTTTCATCAATATGTAGAACTTTACTCCTACTTATCTCTTGTTCGATCTGCTCATACATTTTTTTGCATTTTGAAGCAACTCTATGTTCACTATTTGATATGCTAACGACGCTTATGTTCAAATTGAAGATATCATTTACGACACTCGCTATTTCGCGTTTTGAATTTTTGTAGAATCCGCTGAACGCTGCAATTATTGACTTAACCCTTGGACCAAATGTATCTGACGTAACACCTTCTGGTAACTTACTGCTTCTTCTTTTTCCGCATCTCCGGCAACGACCATGCTCCATCTGATATTCCACTACATAAGGCCTAATTTCCGGAAGATCAACTTTTTGATGAATGTACGGTCCATTGCATATTGCAATCCCTCCTCCGCATTCACAAGTAGATGACAACTTTACTTTTATCACCTCATCTGCATCCATTTTGGCGCGAAAACTTCCTTTATGACCAACCTGACCACCAACGTTTCTGTCGCTCTTTGGCTTGTCCTTTTTTATTTTGTACAACTCTCTAGAGCTTGGTAGAGATGAATTTTTCGAGTTTAAACCAAGCCTTTCCTTTAATTCAGCGTTCTCTATCTTTAAAGCCTTGTTCTCTGCTTTTAAACTTTCATTCTCCCTTTCCAGCTTTTCTATTTTTGCTTCTAACTTTTCTATTTTTTGCTGTAAATTTTTGCAAAGCTCTAAAAGGTTTACCACATTACCTCACTTTTGCTCTATGATTATCTTTTTAGATCACCTTGTCTACCTTATTCTGCCACTCCGCTGAACGGATACCTTTCAAAAAGGGAGTGTTAAATAAACTGTTTCAAACCGCATTTTTAATTCAACTCAATTTTTAACCTACAAGAAAAAAAGATATCAAGTTGAGAGATAGTTAAAGCCCAATCATGTATAGGCATAGCCTATTTTTCTCTTACCTTTTTTATAGCACAATATACCTGTTCATACAAGGCATTTGTGCTAGTAAATGAGCCCTTAGTTTTAGTAAATTTTCTGATCTGTCTATGTAGTCCCTCAATAGGATTTGTGGTATAAATTAACTTTCTTACAGGGCCAGAATATTTTAAATAACTAGACAAATTTTCCCAATTATTCTCCCAAAACTAAAGTATATTTTCTCCCCATTTTTCCTCTAGCTCAAGCAAATAATTTTCGGCAATTTCTCTACTTGCAGCACGGTATATTTTTTTCAAATCATTCATGAAAATTTTCACATCTTTGCTCGATGCATATTTCAGTGAATTTCTTATCTGATGTACAATACATAGTTGTATTTCTGCTTTAGGAAATACACTGTTTATTGCTTTAGGAAAGCTTTTTAGCCCATCTACACATACAATCAGGATATCTTCTACTCCTTTCTCTTTTAAGTCATTTAACATCCCTAGCCAAAAGTTAGCTCCCTCACTTTCTGCTATATAAAAGCCTAAAACTTCTTTCCTTTCATTCTGCTAATATATTCTACATATATTTACTTACGCAATGCCCGTCTTCTTTGACCTTAAAAAACCATAAACACTATTGGATACACTGATTGCAGTGGACGACTACGCCACTCATTTATTACAGGCAATAATTTATCAGTAATACTTGATATCTCCGCTACAGATATTTTATATCTCTTCTACATGCGACTCTATATCTCTATATACCATGCCACTGGCATATGTACTTAAAACCTTTGCTTCAAGTTCGGTTGTTTGCCTTTTTCTGACTACTTGTGGCTCAAAGCTTCCTTCCCTATCTCTTGGTGTCAATAACTCAAATGAACCTGCACTTGTCCGTAAAGTCTTTGAATTTCTTCAATTTCTTCGATTATTTTCTTCGCTTTTAGCCGACAAGTGATTTTTTATTTCACCTTCCAGAATCGCTTCCAGTAGCCTTTTTACAAACGGTGTTAATGCACCATCTCTTTCCGTCAATGATCTTGTATCTTGTAAAAAGCATCTAATGTTTTAAGCTTAAGCATTAGATGGAGAAGAGAAGAACTCTGTCAGTGGTCTTAGATATAAAATCTGTAAGGTAGATAAGAGTTCTCTTCTCAAGAGTACAGGCTGGACGGTATCGTAGAAAAACCTAAATGGTTCTAATTCTGTATTCACAAGACTAGCCTTACTTTTCATTTTTAATGGTAACGCATGGGGTTATATATGATCAACAACTTTTTAGGTATAGATGTATCGAAAGATCGCTTTGATGTTTTTCTCTCGTTCATAAGCAAAAAAGGAAGATGTGAAACTAGAAAAAGGAGTTTTAAAAACGAGGATTCTGGGTTTCAAGGTTTACTTAGCTTTCTACAAAAACATAATGTAGAAGAAGTAAAAGCCTGCATGGAGGCTACTGGTTGTTATAGCGAAGCTTTGGCTGAGTTTCTGCACAACGCTGGACATTCTGTTAGTGTTGTAAATCCTTATTGCATAAAATCTTATGCAAGGAGTAAGCTGATACGACAAAAGAATGATCAGACCGATGCAGAAGTTATTGCTGATTATTGCCAAAGACAGGAACCTTCTAGTTGGACACCACCTTCTCCTGAAATGAAAAAATTAAAACATCTTTATCGTTGCTCAGTTGCGTTAAAAGATGAGTTAACATTAGTAAATAACCACTTAGAAAAAAAAGAGAGACTGCTTAAAGAAGTTGCAAGTGCTTGGGAAGACCTTGCAATGAATATAGCTCAAAAAATAGAAACAATAAAAAACTCCGTACGTGAACTATTAAATCAACATAAAGAATTGTTGGAAAATTTTCAACTTCTATTGACTATTCCAGGAATAGGAGAAGAATCAGCAATAGCTATTTTAGCTGAAGTTCCTGACATAGAGGTTTTTAGAGATGCCAGGCAATTGGCAGCATATACAGGAGTTATACCACGAAATATGACGTCAGGTTCCTCTGTATATGCCAAACCCAGATTAAGTAAATCCGGTTCACAAACATTACGTAAAGCACTTTTCTTTCCTGCTATAGTAGCTAAGAATCACAATCCTATCATTATTAGTTTTTGCCAGAGATTAAAGGAAAAGGGTAAGCATAATATGGCTATCGTTGGTGCTGCAATGCGTAAGCTACTCCATATCATTTTCGGTGTTCTAAAATCCAAAAGTGCTTTTAATCCTGACCATATCAAGAATTACAGGGCAAAGCGGTTGGAGGAGAATTTAGTACTTTAAAATCAAAAAATGCGTACTTTCTATCTTATGTAAAATAGCATTTTACACAAATTTATTTAATGTAGTTGGTTAGTGTATATGTTGATAGAAAGTATTTTTTGATTTCGTAATACAGCTTAAGATTCAATTTCTATAATTTTCTTGTTGACTGACAAGACGGTATCTACCTTCTCGTATAGATGACAGAATATTTGACTCTAGTTCTTGATAGTCTACTAATCCAACATATTTATTTGCCATTTTTTCACTCATGTGTAAAACCTCCGTTTTATATTAATTGTAATATTTTACTTTTCGGTTTGACACACTTTATTTAACACTCCCGTCCTTTCTGGCAATACCCATAGGTTCAGTGTCCAGACTCATCTATATACACTAATTCTTTAGGTTCTTTTGTTGCTATAACCTTTGAAAATTGAGCTCGCTTTTCTTCATTTCTTTCTTTATATCCGTAGGTCTTTTTTTTCTTGTGAATCCTATATTTTTAAGTGCTCGATGAATTGTTTGTCTACTAATATTGCCCCAGCATCTCTGACTGAGTTTTGCCACCTTGCTCATTTGCAAATTCGGCAAATGCATTCCAGTCGGTAATTTTATGCCACGCTTCCAGGCTTTTTTGACTGAAAATCTCCCGTTTTCTCACGTCTTTTCTTCCACTCATATAAAGTTGTTTTTCCGATCTTAAATCTCTTGGCAACAGTTTCTCCACTCTCTCCTTCATCCAATGCTTCCATTACCTTTTTTCTTAAGTCATAACTATATGCTACTGGCATCCTTACCTTCCACTACTATCAATCCATATCTTACTCTTTTTGGACTATTATGAGAAGGGCTATACTATCAGAAAGAGGGAGACTATGCTACTCCTTTCTATCCACTTTTTTGAGCAATCCACTTCTACATCTAACACACATCTCAGTGATTATAATATCCAATTTTTGATCATGTTTTTCTACAGGTAAATTTTTACAATATTGCTTCTCATAGGCTACACCTATAAATATTTTTCCAAGTGGCCGTAATTTTTTTATCATTTCATCATACCAACCACCGCCAAAACCTAACCTATTAAAATGATCATCAAAAGCAACAATAGGGGTAATGATTGTGTCGGGAATTATATCTTCATCTGCTTTATTCCATTCCTCAAATTTTAATAACTTATTTTTATTAGGAATTGCTACTTTATATCCTAAATCGAGTAAATGATGCATCAAAGGCACAACATTAATTTCTCCGTCTGTTGGAATGTACGCTGCTATTGTTTTACCTTTAACGCAACTTAAGTTTTTGTTAAAGAGATTAATAAGAGAATTTGCTGCATAACTAGAATAACTTTCATCAACATCTTTTCTTATGGTTCTATATTGCTTCCTTAGTTCCTCTTTGTGCTGTTTAGTGTCTTTGAACATGTTCTATCCATTTTGCAGTGAGCTTTTCTTGTAAACTATTTTGCTTCAAGCGCTCACTTAAAAAATCAAAGTCAACAAGCTCCATATCCTGGTCTTGATTACTGCAACTATAAACAAAACTTATTTCTCCTGTTTCCTTATTTATGTGTTGCTGAATACATTGAGCGCAGATTTCTTTCATCATGCACTGCATAGGAGAGTTAACTGATGATATTGCTATGTGTTTTGGTTTTAGATATGGCTTTAAAATTGTTTTTCTAGCTTCATTTATAGCTTTCATCATTTTATCAGAACCAATAGTGATGATTTTATCTATAGTGTTTAAACTAATAGTAATTTTACCTAACTTTCCTTGCTGATATGAGATTATTGCATCAACTATATTACCATGAAAGGATTTATCCTGTTCTCTGCTTGTTTCTATCAATCCTTCTTCACATGCCCAAATTACTGCACTTGATGCACGTTCTATCAGTGCTCGTTTAAATACATCACTTAATTTTTTATAGCCAGCGAAATATAAAACCTTATGATTGTTTTCAAGACATGCCTTCCCTATCGAAAATAACACTGCATTTCCAACTCCACCGCCAATGAGCATTATATTCTTCATAAACTTTTTATGGAGTAGAAAACCTCTCTAACTTCAATTAAACTGATAACTAACAGCTGCATTTTTACGCATATTATCCAATAACAGGTTGCTTTGTATCATAATCTTTTGTTGATACATTTCCTGTTTGATTGCTTCTATATCCATTGCATTATTTTTGATATCACATAACATCATCAACTTTGCAGTGCTATTTTCTCTTAATTCTACTATTTCATTCATATTTGTTTTACTAAATAAAATCTGTAAATCAGGATTTAAATTTCGCATTTTTATTTCAAACTCTTTTACGCTTGGCAACTTGAAATCATCTGCTAACTTGTCAAAATTTAAACAACTGACCTTTTGCTCCTTAAAATTAGAGAGTAAACTTTCTGAACCTTCAACTACAACCTGTTTCAGTTTTAAAGTACTTTTCAGCATTGTATGATTAAGCTGTACTTTATCTATGACTTTTATAACAGAGTAACCTTCGCTTAAACTAACCGGACCTGCTACATCACTGATTTCTAATCCTTCCAAAACGTCCTTGAGTTTACCTTTTAGCTGACTTAAATTAACGGTTGCTTTGCTCATCTTTATTGAAGATTCTGGATTATTACTGCTACGCAATTGTTTTATTAAATCTTCAGCCATCTTCTGATCAGGAATTACAAACTCCTGAAATGTAATAAGGTAGTCAGGTTTCTCTTTTTGTTTTCTTACATCGTCCACTTCTTTATCGCTGATATTGACAAGTGGCACAATTCCTACTTCAATAATCTTGTTCCACAGTAGCTGACACTTTACTTGTTTTTCTAGGGTATTGAGATCTATATTATGCTTTTTTACGTATTGATCAACTTCATCAGCCTCAAGTTTTAAACTTTGAGTTAAGAATAACGTGACAGCATTATTTAACTCCTCGTTACTCAATTCTATATTCATCTTCTGTGCTTTGCTGACAATGATAATTTCGTCTATTAACTGTCTTAGAATTTGAGATTTTACCTCTTTTTGATTAATCTTCTGAGTGCCAAGCAATGAATTTATGAAGTTTATACGTCTTTCGATATCTAAATTTGAAATTGGCTCACCATTTACATCTGCAACAATTTCAATCTCAGTTGCAAGTAACCTAAGCGGCAGCATTATTAATATCAAAATTAGTATTTTATGCATATAAAATTATTTAGCTAATAACTAATTCTATAATAAATACTGAATAAACGCTAGCTAACTTTTTAATAATTAAAAAAGAGGATGAAATTACTGTAATGAATACCTAAACAATAATATACGGAAGGAGAGGGATTCGAACCCTCGATACGACTTTTCAATCGTATAACGGTTTAGCAAACCGCCGCCTTCAGCCGCTCGGCCACCCTTCCAAATTATTACTATAATATCAAGACCTTTACTGCCTGTCTAATGCTTTTAACCGCAACATAAAAAACAACAATATTTTTCTGAGCAGCTCTAATGCAAACTAATTTCTACTTTTTTCAATGATTTTTTTTGCTTTTTCCACATCAGCCCATTCTCCAACTGTTACCGTTTTTCCCTTTTCTAAATCTTTATAATGAGAAAAGAAATGAGAAATTTTATCTAGTAAGTTTTTAGGTAAGTCAGAATAGTTTTTTATATTCTCATAATAGCTATCAACACTGGAGATAGGTACGGCTAATATTTTTTCATCCTCTCCTTTTTCATCTTTAGTGAGCAATGCACCTATTGGACGCACTGATATCAAAACCCCAGATGCTAAAGGAAATTGAGTTATTACCAAAACATCTACAGGATCACCGTCACCTGCACAGGTGTTTGGTACAAATCCATAGTTGCAAGGGTAAGTCATTGAGGTGGACAAAAATCTATCAACTTTTAATAAACCAAGCTCTTTATTAAATTCATACTTTACAGGCTCAGCATTTGCGCCTATTTCAATTACCACATTCACCGCATTTGGTCCCGCTGTTATTTTACTTAAATCCATAAATTACCTCTTAACTTAAGAATAAGCATTATACAATATGTGCTTTTAAGTTGCCACATTTATGTAGTTCTGAGCTTATTTTGCATGGAGCGGTTCTAATTTTTTCTTCCGCACATCATCGACTGTTGAAAGTGGTGGTTCCTGTGGTGGTTTCAATAATTGAGATAAGGCATATACTATTACGATAGTAAGTACTGCAGCAACTATGAAATTGATGAGATTATTTTGTGGCAAAATATTTGTTATTGAGTTGAATAACTTTTGCTCCATAAAGAAATAATCAGCAGTATATAATCCAATAGACAATATAAACATACCTAAAGCTAATTTACAAAATGTGTTTTTATGATTTTTGTTTTTTTTGTTACTGATAGTAGAGTTTAGTCTGCATTCACTTTGTGGCACTGAGTAATACGTATTCTCAGGGTTTGTTACTAATTGTTCAAATGCATCACTATTTTGGTTTTTTAGTAGTTGCTCTAGAGTACGTTTGATATTTTTAGGATATAGAGAATCTTGACTGTCTTGCTCTCTTGCAGCTGTAAATGTCCCGTTCAATTCACTTATACCTCTATAATTAAGTGTATACTTGGTGAATCCATTTCTATACGGTAACTCAATTTTTCTTAATACGTTTATTAACTGTAAGATGTAACTGTAATACAGTGGTGTGTTGATTACTCTAGCTTTCTCATTAATATATTGATTGAGTGATAAAATATCTCCATTTCCAGTACATGTAGAAAATATACCATAACTAGAAAATAGTAATGCTATGTCTTTATCTATTTTTATACTGTGAATCGAGTAATAATGATTTATTACCTCTTTACATAAGCTAAACTCTTTATCAAATTCATTTGCATAGCTTATTTTGAGTAACTTTTTAACATTATTGAGTACTTGTTTCTCAAAGTCATCATTATTGTTAAATAGAGCTTCACCTTTCGGATTTGCTAGAATATTAAAAAGCTTTAGTTTTTTTTGATCTTCTGTCAATTCTACTTGATCTACAATTTCCCTTAGCAGTTTCTTCGAAGTGTCACAAAGAGTAGGTATTTTTTTACTTTCAACTGCAGCATATATTTTATCAATTACTTCTTGAGTATTGAACTGAGCATTTTCTGCAAGAACTCTATAAGCTTGAACATAAATTAAAAACAATCCTTGTAGACTAAATTTTAAGTTAAAATATTTATCTAATGGCTCTTGTTCTTTTTTATTAATGAATTCGGATAGACCTATATGATTTCTGCAATCCATGCAATGATGTAAGTCAGCATGTTGAAAACTGCCCAAACGAATAAATGCGGCCTCTAGTAAATTGCCCTTACCAACAATTTTTATTAACTCTTCAACTTCTTTAACCATCCCTCTAGTCCACAATATAATAATTATCTTTATAGTATAAAGAATATAGGATAAAACAGCAATAAATTTTATTGTATGTTTACATTCTGCATTAAAAAATTAAACCACCAAGTTAGGAGCATATCCAACCTCCACCTATAACTTGTTCGCCCTTATATGCTACACAGGCTTGACCTGGACTGATGCCAAAGTAATCGTCGTTTAAAATTACACAGGCTTTGTTCTTTTCGTCAGTTGAATATATTGTCGCTAAGCTTCCTGCATGTGATGACCTAAGCTTCACAGTTACTTCCATGCCTTCTTTTGGTTGTTCTAACCAATTTAACTCTTTGACCAATATCTTTTTTTGCATGAGCGCATTGATTGGACCCACTACAACCTCATTATTTTCTGTATTAATTCTTATTACATAAAGAGGCTCACTGTGTGCAATGCAGAGGCCTCTTCTCTGGCCCACTGTAAAATTTACTATGCCGTTGTGCTCACCTAGCACTTTTCCATGAATATCTACTATTTTACCTTTCTGTACAGATTGTGGAGCTAATTTAGCTATTGTTTTACTATAGCTTTCGGAAACAAAGCATATATCTTGACTATCCGGCTTTTCAGAGATTTGTAAGCTAAAATATTTTGCTAATTTTCTTATATCACTTTTATAGAACTCACCTAGTGGAAATCGCAAAAGCTTTAACTGCTCCTCAGTTGTAGCAAACAAAAAATAACTTTGATCTTTACTTTTATCAATACTTCTGCACAACTTTACCTCACCATTTTCTTCTAATCTTCTTACGTAATGTCCTGTTACGAGCACATCCGCACCAAGATTTTTTGTGACTTGCAATAGATCACGGAATTTTACTGTTTGGTTACATCTTACACATGGTATGGGGGTTTCCCCACGCATATAGGTATTTGCAAAATCCTCTATTACTTCCTTTTTGAATATTTCCTCGTAGTTTAAAATATAGTGGGGAAAGCCAACACTTTCAGCCACGTATTTGGCATCATAAATATCCTGTCCAGCACAGCATGCACCCTTTCTCGCATTACCATCACTGCCATAGAGCTGAAGAGTCACACCTATCACTTCGTACCCAAGGTTATACAGCAGTGCTGCAGCAACGGAGCTATCAACTCCCCCGGACATTGCAACAATAGCCTTAGTTTGATGCGGAGCTTTATCTTTTAATAAAGGTTCAATTTCAAATTCTTTTAGCATATAATTTATAAACACAAACCTGGTGTCAAGCACTGGAATCCAGTTTCTATTACACAATTTCATCGAAACAGCGTACTTATTTGTAGTCAAGTTCCAGTGTCAAGCGCTGGGATGACACCCCTTCCTGCTGGAAGTTGCCTTTAAATTACTTGGTGCGTGACACTGGGATCTCATTTATATTACATAATTCCATCAAAACAATTCGATAAACTGCCTTCAAAAACAATTTAATCTTGCTTGAATAAAACATGGCCAAAATAGTCCATGTTTTCAAGTACTTTTCCGCTACCCAGGGCAACACAACAAAGTGGATCATCTGCAACACGAACTGGTAATTTTGTTGTTTCACTAATAACTTTACTCAAGTTGCGCAATAACCCACCTCCACCAGATAAAATTATTCCTCTATCAACTATATCAGAAGAAAGTTCAGGTGGAGTACTCTCCAGTGCAGTTCTAATAGCAGAAATTATCTGATGTACAGGCTCTATTAGGCTCTCTGCAACTTGATATTCTGATAAAAGCATTTCTTTTGGCATACCACTCACTAAATCCCTGCCTTTAATTATCATTCCCTCTTTGTTGTTTTCAACTGGCAGACTGGCTGAACCGACGCTTTTCTTAATTTTTTCAGCAGTTGTTTCGCCAATCAATAACTTATGATTTTCACGAATGTATGACTTTATTGCCTCATCCATAATATCGCCACCTACTCTGGCAGAACGTGAATAAACAATTCCACCTAAAGAAATAATTGCAACTTCAGTTGTACCACCTCCTATGTCAACAATCATAGAACCTTCAGGTTCGGTAACTGGAAGTCCAGCCCCAATTGCTGCAGCCATTGGTTCTTCAATTAAGAATACTTCATTTGCACCAGCACTTTCTGCTGCATCTTGTATAGCACGCCTTTCAACTGGGGTAGATCCAGATGGAACACATATGATAATATTAGGCTTATTAACAGTGAATCTTGTGTTTGCGCTGCGTATGAAATATTTTAACATTTCTTCCGCGCTTTTAAAATCAGCAATAACTCCGTCTTTCAAGGGCCTTATCGCTTCTATTTCTCCAGGTGTTTTTCCGAGCATCATCTTAGCTTTTTTGCCAAAAGCATAAGGAACGTAACTTCCTTTTTCTTTTACTCTTGCTACAACTGAGGGTTCATCAAGCACTATCCCCTGACTTTTCTGATAAACTAAAGTATTTGCAGTACCAAGATCTATAGCAATATCGCTAGCAAATAAACCTTTGAAAGTAAAAAAATTTCTGATTAAATTCTGAACAAAACTCATACACAACTCAAGAAAACCATTTATTTAGACAAATTATACTTTTCAGATAAGTAACTAGTGTAGCACTCAATATCTAAATCCCTACCTGTTACCTTTTTTAGCTGTTCCAAAAAGCCATAATTTGCACTATATACATTTTTAGAGAACCAATCGATAAGTAAACTGAAATCTCCTTTTACTATAGAATCTAAAAATTCGTAATGATTTTTCTTAATGAAAGAAAAAAACTGCACAGCAGCGATTAACGCTATGACTTTAATAGGAAAGTAGCCTATAACACCACTTATCCAATACTCATCTTGAAAATAAGTGTCTAGCTCATTTTTAGCTTTTACTGAAATCTTGTAATGCTTCATACCTTCCAACCATTTATCGTGTAGATCTTTAACTTCTAACGTACCATTTATTAGATCTTGTTCTAATTTAGTTCTTAGCATAATGTGAGCCAATAAACTAAATTCATCCGCATTCTTCAAAAAAGATGAAAGATTTACTTTATTGAAAATCAAATACAAATTTTCAACACTACTATTAATTTTGCCTTTTGTAGAAAGTTTCTCCTTTATGTGTGGTTGAATGAACTCAATAAATTCTCTGGATGTTCCAATGATCCTTTCCATGAATAACCCTTGAGTTTCATACATAATATGTTTTGTAATTGAGCTCTTTATAGAATTTTGCGCTAAACATTTTTGATGAATTGCATAACCAGTATGCCGTAAAAGTAAAAATAAACCATAACAAAGGTCAGATTCATCATAATCGATAGAATCGTAATAAGAAATGGAAATCTCATTTGGTGTAACACTCATTTGCTGTAAGAATAAGGAACCAAGTTCAATCTGTCTCTGAACCGTAACTTTTTGTATATTAGTAACCTTATCCTTCTTCTGCTTTTGAGTTACTTTCTCTACATTTTCACTAAAAAATTTACCTAGCTTAGGAAATATTTCCTTTATGTTCTTTTCTGTGATATTAGAGTCATAGTCAGCAAGCAATGACTCATAGTTTGAGCGCTTTAATTGCTGCGATTTTATAGAAGCTGCTTCACGAGTAAGCTTAATTAGGTTAGTAAAGCATTCTTTCAGCTTTTCTAAGTTACTAATTTCAGAATTAGTTAGCCTCCATAAGTTTTGGCATTCAATCTTAGCTTTGGACAAAGATTTTACTAAATCAACAGGAATAGCACTACTGCTTTTGTATATCCCCTCTATTAACTTTAGCTGCTGAATATTTGCACTCTTTTTATTCCTAAGAGCATTTGCTAATGATTCCTTTATTGTATCATGAGAGATAATTTCATGTCTGATTTCCTCTAGAAGACACATTTGTTCAACTTTGTCCTCTACATTCAATTGGCTTTTGCTTAGTAGTTTTAGTGTGTTTTCGATATTCCTTACCTTATGTAATACTTCCTCTAAAAACTTATAAGATCTCATTTTTATTCATTGCTTTGAAACATCTGCTTAATATCGTAATAGATTAATAATAAAGTTAAAAGTATATTTGCTTAAAGTACAATAAAAAATTGTATTTTTATTCTTTTATTGTACTTCATTGCTAAGAATTGAGCATCTTATCAGAAAATTAATTATAAGATTGTAAAGAAAACATTTAGTATTTTATTTCCCTTGACTCTATTCTAGTATAGAGGGATTATTAGTACTAAAATTAAAATTACGCACTATATTTTAAATTTATGGAGGTTTAGTGATGTGGAGTAGACTGATTATAATGTGTTGTTTTTGTTTACTGCTTACTGGTGTAAGTTCTTGCCCTAAAAAAGGAGTAAATACGACAAATAAAATGAATGCTGTTGTTAAGCAGATAGGTGATAAAAGAGTTTTCTTTGGTTATGATGAATCTAGTATCAGTGAAGTGAGTGCAGATGCATTACTTGACGTGATGGAAGTGTTACAAAATAATCCTGACGCAAAGGTCACTTTAACTGGTCATACTGACAATCGTGGTTCTCACGAGTATAATCTTGCACTAGGAGCTAGAAGAGCAGATGCAGCTAAAAAATTTATGGTCAGCTGTACACCTTATCTAGAAAATAGAATAAAAACTGCTTCTAAAGGTGAAACTGAGCCTTTGGTTAATGTAAAAGATGATTCTAGAAATTCTAAATATGAAAAAGAGCATGCTAAAAATCGTAGAGTGGAATTTTCATTTTCTGGAATAAAGAAGTAGTTTCTTGCATTAAAACCTGGATCCCAGTGTTAAGCACTGGGATGACAAAAGAGAGCAATTCCGCTGCTTGTTAGCGGGATCTATATATACCACAAATAAGTCGCTGTATGACGTAGAGACTATCTGGCCATCAAGAAACATAATGAAATTAGAGTTATTATTTCAAAATATAGCTAATAGCTTTGCTTTCCATAACCAAATCGCAGTTGCAGTATCAGGTGGTGTAGATAGTATAGTCTTACTGCATTTAATGACTAACTGGGCAAAAAAAAACAAGCTTTCACTTCCTATAGCATTAACAGTAAATCATGGGTTACGTTCAGAGTCTCAAAAAGAAGCTGATTTTGTTATAAGTTATGCAAAAGAACTTGGAGCAAAGGAATCGTTCATATTAAATTGGGAGAAGCAAAATATTAAAGGTAATATTCAGTTACAGGCACGAAAAGCACGATATAAGTTACTAGCAGAGTGGTGTAAAAACAATAATGTTAAATGTTTGCTCGTTGCTCATCACAAAGATGATCAAGCAGAAACGTTCTTATTAAGATTGGAGCGAGGTAGTGGAGTAGATGGATTATCATCAATGGATTACAAATCTTTCTTAAATGGTATTTATATATTTAGGCCGTTGTTAAATTTTAGTCGTAGTGAAATAGAAAAGTACGCTAATCTTCACCGGTTAAAATGGATCGAAGATAGAAGCAATTATGACTTAAAATACAGACGAACTTTATACCGTAACTTACTTAAAGCAAGTGACAATCAAGAGATTTTAACAGAGCGAATATGCCTCACAGCCCTTCATATGAAAAGAGCTGCAAAAGCGTTGATGCACTACACACGCCTTGCACTTAATGACTGCGTTAATATTCATGATCTTGGTTATATTGAAATTAAACTAGATGAACTTTATAAACTGCCAGAGGAAATAGCTTTAAGGCTTCTTCTTTATTCTATAATGGCAATTGTCAACAAGCACTATAAACCAAGGTACCGTAGCCTTATCGCAATATTTAATAGAATATTGCAACAAAATAGTGATGTTAATTGCACACTCTATGGATGCAAAATAAGAAAATATGGAGAAAGTATTTTGATAATGAGAGAATCGTCAAATATACAGGAAATTACTGTACACTTACCATTAAATGGTTCTATTGAATGGGATAACAGGTTTAGCTGCACAATATTTGGAGATGAGGAGTGTTCAGTAACTATTGCTCCGCTAAAAAAAACACAAAAAATCCCTGAATTTCTAAAAAATTATGATTATTGCTCTGAAGTTTACTATTCTTTGCCTACAGTACAAAAAGATGGAAAGATGTTTGCTTATCCATGTATGAAACATAATAGTAAGAGCACTAGTGATGATGAGATTAAATATTTTATTTCTAGTATAATAAAGGAAAATTTGCTAAAGTTAACTGATATTTAATTAAGGATTACAATGAGTGGGGCAAGATTTTTTAAATTTGTAATTATTTTTCTAAAGTTTACTACTCTTTTCCAACAGTGAAAAAAATGGAAAGGTGGTTGCTTATCCTGATGTAAATTATAACGGAGAAATACGGTGATGATAAGATTCGATGCATTATTAATAGCATGATAAAACAAAATTTGGTAAGCTTGATTAGTGTTTAATTAGAAATGTAAATGAAAAAATTTTTAGAAGGCTTATTGATCTGGTTAGTGATTATTGTTCTTATTTCAGTTGCTTATATTCAATTTAGCGGAAGTATAGGTAAGAGTAAAACAACCATACCTTTTTCAGAATTTTTAACTAGACTAGAAGATAATGATATAGAAAATATTACAATAAGAAACCAAAGCATCGAAGGGAAGTTTAGGGATGGGTCAGCCTTTAACTCAAGTGGTGTTATATATAGTGACTTAATAAAAAGTTTGCATGATAGGAAAGTGAAGTTCTCCTTTTCAATTGGAGACTCTGCAATAGGTATAATTGGTGGATTACTTATTCAATGGGTTCCGACCCTTATCTTTATCGGTTTATTACTTTTCCTTTTTAAACAAACGCAAGCAGGAGGTAATAGAACTATAAGCTTTGGCAAATCAAAAGCTAGGCTTATGACTACTGGAAAAAAAGTGACATTTGATGATGTTGCTGGGATTGATGAAGCAAAAGAAGAGTTGGTTGAAATTGTTGATTTTCTTAAACAAAGGCAAAAATTTCAAGTGTTAGGTGGGAAGATACCAAAAGGATGCCTTTTAATTGGTTCCCCTGGAACTGGTAAAACTCTACTTGCTCGTGCAATTGCAGGTGAAGCTAATGTACCGTTTTTTAGTATTTCTGGATCTGATTTCGTTGAAATGTTTGTCGGTGTTGGTGCAAGCCGTGTCCGGGATATGTTTGATCAAGGTAAGAAAAATGCTCCTTGTATAATTTTCATAGACGAAATAGATGCAGTAGGTAGGCATCGCGGCATCGGTCTTGGTGGCGGTAACGACGAAAGGGAACAAACATTAAACCAGTTACTGGTTGAGATGGATGGTTTCGAGTCTAATGAAGGTGTGATAATAATTGCTGCAACTAACCGTCCAGACGTCCTAGATCCAGCACTACTTAGACCTGGTCGTTTTGACCGACAGATTACTATTTCTTTACCTGATATAAATGGGCGTGAGAAAATATTAAATACGCATATAAAGAAAATATCGATAGCACCAGATGTAAACGTAAAAACAGTTGCGAGGGGAACGCCAGGTTTTTCAGGGGCTGATCTAGCAAATTTAGTGAATGAGTCTGCGCTTATTGCTGCAAGAAGAAATAAGAAAATTGTTACCATGGATGATTTTGAGTATGCACGTGATAAAGTGATGATGGGCATGGAAAGAAGGTCCTTAGTCATTACAGAAGAAGAAAAAAAGCTTACTGCTTACCATGAAGCTGGTCATGCAGTAGTTTCAGTTAATATGCCTGCTTCTGATCCTATACACAAAGCAACAATTATTCCACGTGGTAGAGCACTTGGTTTAGTTATGAGACTACCAGAAACAGATAGAGTGTCCCTCACAAGAGAAAAGATGCTAGCAGATATAACTGTTGCAATGGGTGGGCGTGTGGCAGAAGAGCTAATTTTTGGCTATGATAAAGTCACAAGCGGTGCATCTTCAGATATAAAACTAGCATCAGATTTATCACGTTCTATGGTGACAAAATGGGGAATGAGCGACAAAATAGGTCCGATCTATCATAATCGCGAACAAATCACACATGATTCTGAGACAATTTCTGAAGATACGTTAAGACTTATAGATGAGGAAGTAAAGAAAGTCGTATTTTCTTGCTATGAAAAAGCAAAAGACATTTTAACCAAGCGTAGGAAAGACTTGGAGCTCATTGCTGAAAATCTACTGGAGTTTGAAACTTTAACAGGAGATGAAATAAGAGACATATTAAGTGGAAAAAAAATTGTTAGAAATGAAAATGAAGGTAAAGAAGAGATAAGAAGATCCTCTCTCTAATAAGATCTGGCTTTATTTAACCGCTAAAACAAAAATTTTTAATTAATTAGCTTAAGTTATAAGATCATAGTTAAGCCGATGTATTTTATAAATGGACTTTTTTGAACATTCTTCCAATTTTTTTCTAAATAACTCTTTGCCTATTTAAATAAGTATGTTCAGTATTAGAGCTTTCCAGACCGCTACTAGGAGAAAGATTAGGTTCTTGACCTTTAAACATCTCTATTAGCTTTAATACAGGAGCAGTTCCTGCTACAATAGCTCCTATAACAGCAGTAGCACCCATGATGAGAAGAATCGGTTCTGCAGTGGTGATTACACAAAGCTCAATACATAAACCAGCAATGACCATACCAACCATTATACCAATGAAAGCACCTACAATTATGGATGAAACTACACCAATTAATTCTCCTATTTTTGAACTAAGTGGTACTTCTCTTTCACGTCTAATACGCCTAATATAGCGTGACCTCATTTGTCCTCTCATTATTACATTTTCATCCCTGTTTCCAAAGAGATTCAATGACGCTTCTCTTTCTCTAATAAAATTTGGCCGCATTTGTTGTTCTCTTGCCCTTCTTCGCTCTCTCATTATTATGTTTTCCTCAAAGAGGTTTAGTGGTACTTCTCTCTCACCTCTAATTCTAACATGATTTAGCTGTGCTTGTTCTACTAATAACCTTATTGTACTTTTTGTGTGCCGTAGAGACACAAGGAATGTTCAGGAAAGAGCAAACTAAGTGCGAAAGCTGCACAATAGATGAGGGTGGGCCCCTCGGAGCCGGTTTACAAGAGCAGGCTTCAAACAACCATAAGCTGCTTTGGTAAAGAGCCAAGGTAGTGAGCGTTATGGAAAAGGCGTAATTATGCGTCATGTGTGAAATAGAGAGATGAACGCAAGTGAACCACTGATTACACGTCGAAAGGTAATGCGATGATGTCAAAACCAGGGGAGAAAAAGTAACTTGGGATAAGCCTATCGGGAACTTGTCTACTGGGTAGGTGGCATCCGGCATATAGGTGGCATGAACCTATTTCAGGCTATTGTGTGGAACTATGGGAACCTGTCGTTTCGATGATAAGGGAGAAGTCCAAGGAGCTGAACTCTAAGGAAGAGAGTACTGATGCGAAAAACAGGGGCGGATTAGCTCGTAGTAGTGAAGAAGTTTTTGTAATGGAAATGGAGCGAAGGGGCTGAGTTATTTAGTTTTAATTATTTATCAACCGAAAGGGAAGAGTTAATGAATAAAACAAAATCTTTTGACATACCAAAGCAACTGATTTGGAAAGCTTATAAACAAGTATCCAAAAACAGAGGTGCGGCAGGTGTAGATGAGGTCTCGATAACAAAGTTTGAAGAAAATCTAAAAGATAATCTATACAAACTGTGGAATCGGATGTCATCCGGAAGTTATTTTCCAGAACCAGTAAAAGCTGTTGCGATACCAAAAGATACAGGAGGACAAAGAACTTTATGTGTTCCTTCAGTATTCGACAGGATAGGGCAAACAGCAGCTACTATGTATCTCGAACCGTTAGTAGAGCCGGAATTTCACGAAGATTCGTATGGTTATAGACCAAACAAGTCTGCACTGGATGCGGTAAGTACAGCGTGTAAGAGATGTTGGAGAAGTGATTGGACGATAGATCTTGATATTTCTGGATTTTTCGACAATCTGGATCATGTGTTAGCACTGCAAACTATCAAGAAGCATACAGATTGCAAGTGGGTCATACTGTACGTGGAAAGGTGGATGAAAGCCCCGATTCAACTAGCAGATGGCAGTAAGGTAGTTAGGAATAAGGGAGTTCCACAAGGAGGTTCTGTAAGCCCAATCATTTCTAACATATTTATGCATCATGCATTTGATATGTGGATGAGGCAAAACTACCCAACAATACCATTTGAGAGATATGTAGATGATGCAATGGTGCACTGTAAAACCCAGAAACAGGCAAAATTCATAAAAGACAAGATCGAAGAAAGATTGGCTGAGTTTAAGCTAAAATTACATCCTGAAAAGACACAAATAGTGTACTGTAAGGATGACAATAGGAGAGATGTGTTTCCAATACAGAGCTTTGACTTTCTGGGTTACACGTTCAGACCTAGACTGGCAAAGAACAATAAAATAGGAAACTATTTTGTCTCATTTCTACCTGCAATTAGCAACAAAGCCAAGAAGAAGATCAACCAAACCATAAGGTCATGGAAAATACGTAGGCAAACATATACAACACTAGAGAAAATATCAAAGAAAATAAATCCTATAGTCCGAGGCTGGTATCAGTACTATGGCAGGTTTTATAAATCAGAGATGTATCCATCTCTTAGAAATGTAGAGTGGCACCTAGTAGGATGGGTCAGAGCCAAATATAAGAAACTTCGAAATCATGGAAGACTAGCAAAGCAATTTCTAGCAAAAGTGAGAAAGAGGTCTCCAAATATTTTCTATCACTGGACACTAGGATTGGGATCAAAAGGCTGAATAACGGGAGCTGTATAAATTGAGAGGTTTACGTACAGTTCTGCGAGAGACTGGTGGGGAAGCTCCGCCGGTCTACTCTCCAATATCTATATTTAAGAATACAAAAATACCAACCTTTATGTAAAATAATAAAATTTCTAGCTTTTTTGTTGTGTAGAGTTTATCATTTTTATTTAACTTTAGTGAGATTATGTCAGACCTTGCAAAGAGGATGTCTCTGATAAAACCGTCGCCTACAATTGCTGTGACCGATAAGGCAAACAGATTAAAAAGCGAAGGAAAGAAAATTTGCGTTTTAGCTGCGGGAGAGCCGGATTTTGACACTCCAGATCATATAAAAAAGGCAGCTATTCAATCGATAAATGAAGGCAAAACTAAATATACTGCTGTTGATGGAACGCATGAGCTTAAAGAGGCGATAATCAATAAGTTAAAAAGGGATAACAATCTAGAATATACACTGAACCAAATTTGTGTCGGCGCAGGCGCTAAGCAGGTGTTATTCAACTTATTTATGGCAACAATTGACCCTGGAGATGAGGCTATAATACCAGCTCCTTATTGGGTTTCGTATGTTGATATGGTAAATCTTTTTGGCGGACTGCCAGTTGTTGTAGAGTGCAAGCAAAACTTTAAGCTGACACCAGAATTACTGAAGAGCAAGATAACTAAGAAAACTAAATGGTTAATTCTTAATTCACCGAACAATCCAGCAGGAATTGTCTATAGATATGATGAATTGAAAAGCATAGCGCAAGTATTGCTTGAATATCCACATGTAAATATTGTTACAGATGATATTTATGAGCACATAGTATACGATGAAAAGTTTTTTACCATTGCTCAGGTTGAGCCAAAGCTTTACGATAGGGTTTTTGTTGTCAATGGAGTATCAAAAGCCTATGCAATGACTGGCTGGAGAATAGGTTATATTGCAGGTAGGAGTGATATAGTAAAAGCTATTTCTACACTGCAGTCTCAAAGTACTTCTAACCCAAATTCAATAGCACAAGCAGCAGCAGTTGAAGCGTTAAACGGTGATCATAGTTTTTTGAAAGAAAGAACAAAAATCTTTAAGGATCGTAGAGATTTTGTAGTAAAAAAGCTAAATTCTGCTTCAGGATTGTCAGTATCTATTCCGCAGGGTGCATTCTATTTGTTTGTCTCATGTGAAGGTTTATTGGGTAAGAGTACGAAAAGTGATAAAGTAATAAATAGTGATCTTGATTTTACCGAATATTTATTAGAAGATCATTTAGTTGCTGTTGTTCCAGGAATTGCATTTGGTCTGAAAAATTTTATCAGAATTTCTTATGCAACCTCTCAGGAACAATTAGAAATTGGATGTGATAGTATTACTAAAGCATGCGAAATGCTAAGTTAACTTTTTAATATTCCTATATATAATATTTCAGTAAGATAGAGTTGATTTATGGCTTGGGTGTATTTGCTATTAGCTGGTTTGGTTGAAATAATATGGACCACAGCACTGAAATATAGCAATGGCTTTACTCGTGTTATACCTGTAGTAATTATTTTAGTTAGCGGTTCTGTGAGTCTTTACTGGCTATCGTTAGCAATGAAGTCTATTCCTCTTGGAACATCTTATGCAGTTTGGACTGGTATAGGCTCTATAGGTGCAGCGATAATAGGAATAATGTTTTTTAATGACCCAGTAAATTTTGGGCGTTTATTTTCCCTTGCTTTGGTAGTGCTGGGTATCATAGGATTAAAAGTATTTTCCAATTAGGAAAAGTTAAGTACGTCTATTTTACCACCTCAGGACTTTCTACTAAAGTTGCTTTGGATTTTTCAGTTCTCGAAGAGGGCATTCCTATTGATTTAGAAAGTACCTTTCTAATGTTCAATATTTCATTTTTCTCATTTTGTTGAGTTAAGTTAATGTCGTTTATTTTATTCACTAAATCTTTTCCTTCCTTTAAAATTTTTAAATCGCTTTCGTTGATATGATGTTCATTTTTAAATTCTGCAACGATTTCTTTCTTCTTTGGATGAGTATTCAGAAATTCTAATATCTGGTGTTTAGCAACAGCTTGAATAAATTTCTTATCGTGAAATATTGAATTGTTATGTAGTTCTTCTAGGCTTTTATCATATTGTTTTGCTTCGTTTACAGTAAGTTTTATTATTTCTTCTGCGCTACTTAAAAGTTCCCTGTATAACTTGTCGTATCTATTGCCTGTGTGTGCGGCGAATGTTTGTTCAATGTATTTTGTTATGTAGTTTTGTAGCGTATTGTCTATTGTACCTATGTACCTATGTTCATTCACTCACCTTGCTTTTATATTATATTTTACACACAAAAAGGTTAATATTTAGTTAACTACAGCGTTTCTGATACTGAATTTCATTAAAAATTATATTATTTAAAGTATAATCGGTATCACGAAATAAAAGCGTAAGTAAAATGAATTTTGTAACAAAACTAAAACTTATAGTAAAAAAAATAAAGCTTAAGATGAACAAGGGTAAAATTATAAAAATCCTTATCATCTGTGGTATAATTTTTTTCATATACCTTATCCATGAACCAGTTATAGATATGCTAAAAGGTCTCTTTTAAGAAAGATACTCGGATTAGAGTAGCTATTTACAAAAGTGTTGCTCCTTGCTGATAAAATACCTATAATTCTGTTTTTTAGGTAATATTAGGATTGCAGAGAAACTTTTTCATATGGTTGCTAGCATCACTATTTTATGCATACCAGTATATATTACGTGTAATTCCAAATATAATCGCGCCTGAATTAATAACGAAATTTAACATAAGTATTACAGATGTTGGTCAATTTGGTGGGCTATATTATATAGGCTATACGCTTGCTCACATACCTGTTGGTCTTGCCCTTGATAGATTTGGGCCAAAGTTTGTTTTGCCTGCATGTATTGTCTTAACGTTTGCTGGGACATTACCACTAATATGCTTTGATGAGTGGTATTACTCAATACTTGGTAGAATGATTGTTGGAGTTGGGTCATCTGCTTCGGCAATTGGGCTCTTTAAAGTTGCAAGTATGTATTTCTCACAAGAAAAATCAGCAAGGATGGCTAGTTTATCTATAATAATAGGGTTACTGGGAGCTATTTATGGTGGATTACCTCTAGACTTTTTGCTCAATAAATTTGGTTGGAATTATGTTATATACACTTTCTCAGCGTTTGGTTGCTTGCTCGCCCTACTTTTATTCTTAATAACGCCAAACAGTAACATAGAGGAGAGTAGAAATGACAACATACTTCAAGATTTAAAGACTGTACTTTTCAATAAACATATCATTCTAATCAGCTTTTTTGGGGGCTTGATGGTTGGGCCACTAGAAGGTTTTGCTGATGGTTGGGCAAAAGCGTTCTTATGTGAAGCATATCAAATGACCGGAGATTTGGCATCTTCACTTTCCTCTCTCATGTTCATAGGCATGGGGGCTGGATCATTCTTTCTCGCTTATTTACTGGAGAAGTATCCAGACAAACATTACGAGGTGATTATTGCGTGTTCTTTTGCAATGATCGCTAGCTTTCTTTTGCTTTTTACACAAGTTGGCGGTTTATATATTGCATTACCTACACTTCTTGTTATCGGCTTTGCATCTGGGTATCAGGTAATTACTATTTACAAGGCAATAAGTTATGTAAACAATAACTTGGTAGGCTTGGCCACAGCTGTATCAAACATGATAGTTATGGTTTTTGGCTATTTTTTTCATACTGGAATTGCAAAAATAATAGACTTATGTTGGAATGGAACGGTAATACAAGGAAATCCTTTGTATGGTACTGATTTGCTGGTAAAAGCAATATCAATTATTCCTGTATGTCTGCTTTTGGCTGTTTTTGGATTTATGTGGTTAAGGAAAAGGTCTTATGACAATTGCTTCAGAAAGGATTTGTAACTCTGAAAATAATTTAAAGTCTTTTGATAATGAAGTTTATCTCTCTATAGAGAAGGAACTGCAGCGTCAAAGATCGCAGTTGCAATTGATTGCATCGGAGAATTTTGCAAGTAAAGCAGTGATGGAAGCACAGGGTTCTTTTCTGACTAATAAATATGCAGAAGGTTATCCTGGTAAAAGATATTACTGTGGCTGTGAGTATGTAGATGAAGTTGAAAATCTGGCTATAGAAAGGCTTTGTAAGCTATTTGGTGTTAAATTTGCAAATGTTCAACCTCATTCTGGTTCTCAGGCAAATCAAGCAGTGTTTGCTTCACTGCTTGCTCCGGGTGATACAATACTTGGATTGTCACTGAACTGCGGTGGACATTTAACTCATGGTGCAGCACCAAACCTTTCTGGTAAGTGGTTTAAGTCGATTCAGTATACAGTTAATAGAGACACTTACCTGCTTGATATGGATGAGGTGGAAAGGCTAGCGCTGGAGCATAAACCAAAATTAATTATTGCTGGTGCTTCTGCTTATCCAAGAAAAATAGATTTCGAGCGCTTTCGTGAAATTGCGAATAAAGTTGGTGCATATCTGCTTGCAGATATTGCTCACTATTCAGGGCTTATTGCTGCAGGTTGTTACCCATCACCTGCCAAATATGCGCATATTATAACTTCTACAACTCACAAGACTCTACGTGGTCCTCGTGGTGGAGTGGTGATGACAAATGATGAAGCGTTACATAAAAAAATTCAGTCTGCAGTTTTTCCAGGATTGCAAGGTGGGCCACTTATGCATGTGATAGCTGCAAAAGCTGTTGCATTTAAGGAAGCATTAGCGCCAGAGTTTAAAACTTATAGTAAAAAAGTTGTAGAAAATGCAAAAGTGTTAGCTCAAGCGCTGCAAGGGCATGGGCTGAACATTATAACTGGCGGCACTGACTCTCATATAGTGCTAGTTGATTTAAGATCACGGAAATTGACTGGAAAAGACGTTGTGAATAGCCTTGAAAGAGCTGGCATTACCTGCAATAAAAACTCCGTGCCATTTGACACAGAAAAACCAACCATTACTTCAGGGCTCCGTTTTGGTACCGCTGCTGAGACAACACGCGGACTTGAGAAAGAAGATTTTAGAGAAGTAGCTAATCTAATAAATGAAGTAATTCAGGGATTAATTGATGGAAATAGCCCTGATGTTGAAAAAGCAGTGAAAAATAAAGTTGAAAGTATTTGTAGTAATTTTCCTATTTATTAATTTGTTTAGCATTGGAATTTCCTTCCTTTACTTTGGATTAAACTATTGTATAGTGATTTTATAGCTCTTTAATTTTATGATAAATGTACCTAGCATAGAGAGTTGTGATTTTCACAATAAAAATGTTCTGCTCAGGGTTGACTTCAATGTTCCTATAAAAAATGGAAGAATTTGTGATGCCACTCGTATTTTGAGAGCGCTACCTACCATTCAGTATTTGGCAAATGCGGGTGCAAAAGTTATTGTTATCTCACATTTTGGGCGTCCAAAAGCCAAAGACAGTAACTTATCACTAAAAAACGTAGTTGAAACTTTATCGCGGCTGCTAAGCAAAGAAGTGAAATTTATTGATGATTGTATTGGTGAGAGAGTACAAAGAGCAATAAATGCGATGGATGGAGGAGATATAATATTACTAGAGAATCTGAGGTTTTATAAAGAAGAAGAGCAGAATGATTCAAATTTTGCTAAACAATTAGCATCTCTAGCAGATATATATATAAATGATGCGTTTTCTTGCTCTCACAGAGCTCACGCTTCTATTTCACGCATTACGGAATTTTTACCTTCTTATGCAGGATTTTGCTTGCAAGATGAGCTAAAGTATCTTGAGCAAGCTATATCGTTTGACGCTAAACCTATTACTGCGATAGTTGGTGGAGCTAAAATATCAACTAAAATAAAAATGCTTATAAAGCTAGCAGAAAAGGTTGATTACCTTATTCTGGGCGGCGCAATTGCTAATAATTTTTTGTTATTTAATAAAGTTAATATAGGCAAGTCTTTTTTTCAAAATGGCGTTGATGATCTTCTGCACGATATTGTTGAGACGGCAAATAAAAACAATTGCAAAATAGTTGTGCCAGAAGACGTTTTGGTTGCAGTAAATTCTGATTATAGCACTGGCGTTTTAAGAAAAATTGAATCCATTTTGGACGGTGATATAATTTTAGATATCGGACCTCAAACTTTAAGCACAATAAGCGGTATAATAGCAAGCAGTAAAACTCTGCTGTGGAACGGACCTATTGGTGTTTTTGAACATTCAGCTTTTGCAAATGGTACAGTAGAGGTGATGAGAGTAGTAAGTGATTTGACACACGAAGGAAAATTAACCAGTGTAATAGGGGGAGGAGATAGCCTATCTGCAGTAAATGCTGCAGGTCTTGCCGATAAAGATTTTACATATATTTCAACTGGTGGGGGAGCGTTTTTAAGTTGGCTAAGTGGTGATGAGATGCCAGGACTGCGATCAACATTAGATTAAAACTTTTTTAAGTTGTTGCTTATACCCTAGCTTCTTTATGAATATGATTATGTCGAAAATAGCTAAGTTAATCTTGTGCTTGATAATACCAGTAATAGGATTTGTTTTTTACATTAAGGAGCATTATCTCAATGATGCAAATTCACAAATTGGCTTTGAGCCGTTTTTCAAAACAGATTCTTCAGATCCAGACTATATTCCACCACTTCCGGAGCTGACTGATTTTGATAGAGGAGTATTAAGAGTTTGTGGAGATTGGGGAACACACCCTGATGAAGAAGATTTTAGAATTTTGCTCGATTGTCCGCAGCATCAAGAAGTGGTGAAAAGGATATACGATAAGCTCGATCATCAAGTGGCTACACCAAATGCAGGCTTGGGGTTATTTAAAGATGAATTGACTAAGATTTGGTTTACAAATAGCGGAGTTGAGAAAGAAACTATAGGATTTGGACATATTTTTTGTGGTGAACCAGATAGATTGGGACTTGGTGGTATGCATTTTGTAGGTAGATATGTTGAAGCTCAAGAAAATAAGTGGGCGGGTGCAATTTGGGGTAATAAATCTCTGTGCAATAAATTAGATATTAAGCCACCTGTTTACACGTTTGGAATGAAATACTTAGGTAAGGGTGGAGAAGTAAAAGTTAAGTGCCCAAATGGGTATGCACATAACCTTCATGCTGATGATATTTTAGTTTCTGCAACTAAGGCGTTTAAGGAATTGGGAAAAGATGGAATGTGTCTGTATAAAATGGAAGATGCCAATTATCAATCAGTGTTTGTGAGAAAGAATGACGCTATACTTACGTTCTATCCTGACTTAACACCAAAATGTAATGATAAAAGTACTAATTGTAGCTGTAGCAAGCCTTGATTAGCTAAAAAAAAGTAAACATTTTATGCGTATTATGTTAATTTAGTTATATTGTGGGCAATTTGTAAAGCTGCATGAGACTTATAGTAAAAAAATGTTTGTCTGTTTTATTTCTGTTGCTGCTTGTAGCGCCTCTTGTATATGGACAGCAATCTTGCTTAATTGATATCGAGAACGATTTTCAAGATTTGAAAACATCATTAAAGAATCCAATATTTTTAGATCCTGCACCAAGTTCAAATTATGATGATAGAGAAAGCAAAAAAGTGTTGATGGTGGTGGTGCATCATACCGAATCACCAACATTAAAAAGCACAAAATGCGCATTAAATTCTTCAGGTATATCAGTACAGCTTATTGTTGATAGGGATGGTAGCATTACTCTGATGGTTCCACTCGAAAAACGAGCGTGGCATGCTGGTATAAGTTATGCGAAAGTTCAAGTAGATAATGTGATTGAAGAGCTACGAAAACTGAATGATTATTCTATAGGTATAGAGATTGTAAACACAGGGCTTGAGCCTTTTCCAGAAGAGCAAATGAAATCTGTTAAAGATCTGATTTTGTACCTCATGAAGCGCTTTAAGATTAGAAAAGATATGATATTTAGTCACGCTGAAATAGGTACTATAGTATATAACTCAGCCATTGAAGGCTACGCAATGCGTAAACCTGACCCACATAAGTTGTTTGATTGGGAGTTATTGGAGAGAAATGGCATTGGACTGCATATAGGTGATAGAATCAGTTCTCAAGACGCAAGACAAAAAGTAGAAGAGGTTTTATATAAGGTAGGCGATAAGAGTGAAAGTATTTTGAAATTAAAAAAAAGGTTGAACAATTTTTTTTATAAAATACTGCCTTGGAATGATAAAGAAGGTAACGCTGACAATAATGTTGATTACTCAAATGAGTTTGATGAGAATTTTGCGTGGGTTATTAATCAGTTTTCAATGCATCATTTGCCGAAAGAGATTAGAAAAGACTTGCCTCTAAAATTAGAACAGGAAGATATTTTGCCTGAATTTTTAAGCGAATATGGCAATTGTATTTTCAACAGATTCACATCTTTTAATAATAAAATTGAATCAAGTTTACAACCAACATTTTTGAATGAAGAGGATTACAAGCGTTTATTATCTTCTCTTGCAGAATATGAAAATAATATTTCTTCTAGTGCATTTGCTACGCTCATGTACAAGATTAAGCTATATTACGACTCTTATCTAAGGTATAATATAAGATCCTCGCTTTATATTCCATTTAAGCTTAATTCATTTGAGAAGCTAGATGTTTTAAAGAATGAAATATTGTCTTTTAAGTCTATAAGCCCTGAAAAGGCTATAGAAGTCTCGAATTTAATTAATGGGTTTAGGTCGAAAATTTCACCTGATTTCCAAAATTTTGAAAAACAATGGTTCCAAGAATTTAAGGACACTTGGAAACAAAAGTTTATACCGAATATGGAAAAGCAAATGTCTTGGACTGCGCTGCATGAAACTGTGTTGGAATATTTAGAAGAGGCGAAGAAAGAAGTCTAATGAGTATTACAATGGCCAGATGTATGGGCAGAGGAAAATATTGGATGAATTACAAGCACTACGTTTTTTTACTTATGCTAACAATTTTTTGTGGTGAAAACTATTTACAGCTCAAGATAATTCAAAGGTTAGGATTGTACGTAAAGTATTAAAAAATTTGTATCCATTTAGCAAAGTAGTGAAATAAGGTAGATGGGAAAAGACAACTAAATGGGTGTCATGAAAGTAACTGATACTGATTTCTGTAATTATCAGAAACGTTATATTTTAGCATAACTTTTATGCTTGCAAATTTACTGGATGCCAGTGTCTGAGCACTGGCATGACATCTATCATTTTGTGTTTATAGTATTTTTTGCAAATAAATGTTCATAGTTGTGGCATAAAGTGGAAAATGCCTTAGTTATTGTACAAGTGTGATTTTGAAAAGACTCTTGTAAAAACTTATTTTTCTCTTTTATCTAGGTTTTACCTTAAATTGGTATCTGTTCAGCAGAGTGGCAAAATAGGAGCCAGTAATCGGTAAGTGTAACAAACTTATTGTTAACCAGGCCATAGAAAGTTTATATGTGAAAACAGTCCAAAAGTGGCAGGCAGCAACAATAAAGTACACTAATGGCGTTGCTACCGATTATTTGTTGGCTTGTAATATGTGAGAGAAAGTTAATATATAGGTATAATATTTGTTTATGCGAGCAGATGTAGTTCATGATATAAGAAGCGTGTATAGAGAATACAGGCAATATCAATACTTATACCTATTATTCAGCCTAGAAAGGACGCTAAAATTTGTTTAGCTGACTACTTTATCAGAAAGAAACAAGTACGTTAGCAGAATATGAGCACTATGAGTAATAAGTGGAAGAAGAAAGTTAAATATGAAACACGGTCTTATGTTAAATCCTTTTTCTATGGGTTAAAGCAAATATTTGTTAAAACACAAATCGGAGATAAATCGTAAAAAAGAGCTGAGTACCATTTGCTCAACAAATTTACTGATATAGATATAGCTGAGTTTAAATTAGCTGCACGAGTTTACTCCAATTTGCATACCTATAAAGTGTTATGTAACAAAGCAATCCAGAATTCGGATTTGAAACACAAACGATTCTTACTGTAAAATATTGATTATTATAGTATATGCTAGCTTAATGATAAATTAACCAATATACACTATAATAAAAGTTTGAAAAGGTTATCTATGTATGACTTTTGGAATTGTAATTTTTTACAGGAGTTGATATGAGCACTGATGAACAGAGTGGTGAAAATAACCTCAAAGTAATGAGCAGAATAGAGATCAAACACAAGCCTTCTACTTTTGAGGATATTAAAGAAAGAAATGTACGAGTTAAATACCTTCACGCAGCTCTAGATAAATGTAACAAAGATCTAAATGATGAATTTGTTCCTAAATTGGATAGTGTATTGGACAATAATCAAAAGTCTATTAGCAAACTGCATAATGACCTAGATGTGGAGAAAGGTAAAACGAGCCATATAATGGAAGTTATTAATCATAATGTCGCAGTTTTTCATAATATGAGGGATAGGTTAGAAAAATTAGAATTAGCAACATTTGATGATAGTGGCATAGATGAGGGATGGCGACCGCCACAGTTCAAAAGTTGTGAAAATGAATTATTCTTATAGTATAAGAATGTGCTAAATGACCCTGGACAAAACTGTAAGCCGGACCTACCGAGAGTTAAAGTGGTTAGAGGCCGAAAGAAAATGGTCGATGAAAAGAGGCTACAAAGAGAATTAGATTTTATCACAAGCAGTGTAGAAAGTTTTTCCTCTGATGTTGAATCAGAGCTTAATCAGGCAGATTGGGAAACTAAACTTGATATAATAAGAAAATTAGTTCAACGCATTGAAGTTGATGATGATAACGTGCATGTAGTGTTTAGATTGAAAGAACTTGCTCTCTCGAAAGGCAAAAACGGGATTCCAGTGTCACGCACTGGAATGACATGATGGGAACTGAAATAACAAGAAGGGAAGCACTAGAAAGAAATGGGTGTCATGAAAGTAGCTGAAACTAGCATTCAGCAAATTTATTGCAAATAAGACTTAGCCATGCATCTGGAAGGATACAAAAATTTCTAAATGAGATTAATATAGTATTGGGATGACAGAGTTTAAAAAATAAGTTACTTTTTTATTTTTGGTAGAAAGTAACCCATGGGTATTAAAATTGCACCTTCTATACTTTCAGCAGACTTTGCAGAATTAGGGGAGGAAGTAAAAAGAATTAATGACTTAGGTGCGGATTATATACACATAGACGTTATGGATGGGAATTTCGTTCCAAATATTACAATTGGTCCGAATGTTATCTCTGCAATACGTAAATATAGCAATCTTCCTTTTGATGTACACTTAATGATTAAATCTCCTGGTGACCATATTGAAAGCTTTATAAATGCTGGTGCTGATATTATCACTATACATGCAGAAGCAGAGATACATCTTGAGAGGCTAGTAAAAAGGATAAAATCATATAAAAACATAAATGATACAAAAAAAACAATACAAGTTGGAGTTTCAATTGTCCCTTCAACTTCTCCAAGCGTGCTTGAGTATATAATACATGAGCTAGATATTGTGCTAATTATGACAGTTAATCCTGGATTTGGAGGACAAGAGTTTATTCATTTGCAGCTGCACAAGATATCTATTATAAAGAAAATGATACAGGACCGTAACCTTAAAACGCAAGTTTCAGTAGATGGTGGAGTTAACTTTTCTAACGCAGCTGATATAATAAAAGCAGGTGCAAATATATTAGTTGCTGGATCAGCAATATTTAAAGCTGAAGACATGAAAAAGGCTATAAACGATCTTAAAAATCTTTCGTTATAACCCTACAGATAACACAAACCATTTTTGTTAGTATCCGTTCAGCGGAGTGGCAGAATAAGGTAGACAAGGTGATCTAAAAAGATAATCATAGAGCAAAAGTGAGGTAATGTGGTAAACCTTTTAGAGCTTTGCAAAAATTTACAGCAAAAAATAGAAAAGTTAGAAGCAAAAATAGAAAAGCTGGAAAGGGAGAATGAAAGTTTAAAAGCAGAGAACAAGGCTTTAAAGATAGAGAACGCTGAATTAAAGGAAAGGCTTGGTTTAAACTCGAAAAATTCATCTCTACCAAGCTCTAGAGAGTTGTACAAAATAAAAAAGGACAAGCCAAAGAGCGACAGAAACGTTGGTGGTCAGGTTGGTCATAAAGGAAGTTTTCGCGCCAAAATGGATGCAGATGAGGTGATAAAAGTAAAGTTGTCATCTACTTGTGAATGCGGAGGAGGGATTGCAATATGCAATGGACCGTACATTCATCAAAAAGTTGATCTTCCGGAAATTAGGCCTTATGTAGTGGAATATCAGATGGAGCATGGTCGTTGCCGGAGATGCGGAAAAAGAAGAAGCAGTAAGTTACCAGAAGGTGTTACGTCAGATACATTTGGTCCAAGGGTTAAGTCAATAATTGCAGCGTTCAGCGGATTCTACAAAAATTCAAAACGCGAAATAGCGAGTGTCGTAAATGATATCTTCAATTTGAACATAAGCGTCGTTAGCATATCAAATAGTGAACATAGAGTTGCTTCAAAATGCAAAAAAATGTATGAGCAGATCGAACAAGAGATAAGTAGGAGTAAAGTTCTACATATTGATGAAACGAGCCATTATAACAAAGGTAAACTCGCTTGGTGTTGGATGTTTGCAAGCAATACGGCAAGTTTTGTGAAGTTGACAGAGTCAAGAGGAATGAAAGTTTTAAAAAATAACGCATGCTGCAATCATAATAGCTTAGTGGTAACCGACAGGTACGCAGTATACAATTACTTTGCTGATGAAAAAAGGCAAATCTGCTGGGCACACTTAGCAAGGGATTTTGAAAGATTAGCGCATAGTTGGAATATTGAAGTCAAAGTTCTTGGCTGTTACTTAAGAAATGTAGCTACTGAATTATTTGCACTAAAAAAGGCTTTGCTAAAAAATGAGATAGATGTTTTTAGATTTGCCAGACGTGCCAGAAAGTTGCGAAAACGTACAAGGTATTACTTGAAGGAAATATCCTACTTACCTGAAGCAATTGGAGCCTCTCGAGTTGCGAAAAATATTTTGAAATCTGAAAGAATGATGTGGAATTTTTTAGATGACCCAAAAAACATTCCGCTGACAAACAACCATGCTGAACAGCAGATACGGCATTATGTCGTTTACCGCAAAAATTCGTATTTTACACAATCAAAGCGGGGAAATGCATTCCTTGAACGGATAATTTCGTTATACTTAACATGGAAACAAAGGGGTCTCAATCCTTTCCAAAACCTCTTATCTATTGTTTCTTAAACCACTCTCCTGAACGGATACTTTTTGTTATCTTGTCAGTTTTAAAAATTCCTATTATCCCAGTGCTTCGACACTGAGATAATAGAAAGTAAGTTCAACCTCAATAGAAACCTGATGATGAGTCATTATTACCAAATTTTGGTCTGTTTCTATTACTAAAACCAGAACGAGGACGAGTAGGTCTATTACTATGATAATTATCTCCAGGTTTTTTATTAAACGAGTTGTTATAATAATTATCCCTATTATTTAAACCATCTCTCCTTTCTTCATTGTAAAGCTTACCTTCAAAAAATTCACCTGTTTCTTGATCAACACGACGTCTTGATAATTTTGGACATCCACCTTTTTCAAAGTCAATTATCAAAGCTTTGAAGGTATCACCCTGTTTAAGTATATCCTCAATGGACTCTACATGTTGATTAGCTACCTCGCTTATATGCATTTTTCCTTTTCTTCCATTAAGAAGTTCTAGCTCTACAATAGACTTCTCTATCTTTACAACTTTAGCATCAATTATAGAACCTTGTTCTAGCTCTGTTATTGAATCAATCATCATATTCTTTGCAGCTTCAGCTTCAGTACTACTAATGGCAAAAACAGAAACTTTACCGTCATCCCCTATTTCAATTTTTGCATTACTTCTTTCACATACACTGCGTATATTTTTTCCTTTAGCACCAATAGCTGCAGAAATTTTATCTTTATCTATATAAAACGATAACACTCTTGGTACATGATCTTTTATATCCTTACGATGTTCTGAAATTACTGCATTCATTTTTTCTAAGATATGTAATCTTCCGACTTTTGCTTGTTCTAAAGATTTTTCAACAATTTCAAAGCTTATACCAGGAATTTTCATATCCATCTGCAGTGCTGTAATCCCTTCGCTAGTTCCTGCTACTTTGAAGTCCATATCACCAAGATAGTCTTCATCGCCCAGTATATCAGAAAGTATTATATGCTCATTTTTGTCTTTGATGAGACCCATAGCAATTCCTGCAACGGGAGCCTTTATTGGCACACCTGTATCCATTAATGCAATGGAAGTTCCACAAACTGTTGCCATAGAAGAAGAACCATCAGATTCCATAATCTCAGATACTACCCTTATTGTATAAGGAAATTCAGATTTATCAGGTAAAACAGGATGAATTGCTTTCCAAGCAAGTTTACCATGACCAATTTCTCTCCTTCCTGGTGCGCGTATAGCAGAAGCCTCTCCAACAGCAAATGGAGGAAAATTATAATGCAACATAAAATGTTCACGTCTATCCCCTTCAATGTCATCCACAATTTGCTCATCTTGTGTAGTACCAAGAGCAGTAACAACTAGTGCCTGAGTGGTACCCCTTGTAAATAGCGCAGAACCGTGAGTCTTGGGTAGAATGTCAGCCTCAATTTCTATCTGGCGTATTTCATCATACTTACGGCTGTCTATCCTCACACTTTTCCTTCTAATCATTTCACGCACTAAAGATCTTTCAAAGCTTTTTACTGCATAAGTAATTAACTTTTCGTCTTTTCCAGCCTCTTTAAGAGTATTCAATATATTATTCCTGACTACTTCTAGAGCTTGAACTCGCTCTTGTTTTACTGTTTTTGAATATGCTTCTTCAAAGTCTTTTCGATATTTTTCAAGTTCTTGAGTTATATCTGATATATCAACAGGAGCAAAGCTTTCAGGTTTATTGCCTACTGTATCAGCAAATTCTTTTATAAGCTTAATAACAGGTTGAAGATGTTCATGGCCGAATTTTATTGCACTCAAAACATTTTCTTCAGAGAGCTCTTTGACTTCCGATTCGACCATTAAGATCGAATTTTCATCACCAGACAAAAACAGATCCAAGTTGCTTGCCTTCATCTCTTGAACGGAAGGATTGAGTATATAATTGTTATTTTCATCACAACCGACCATAACTCCAGCTATAGTAAAGTGGAAAGGAACACCAGAAATTGCAAGAGCTGCGACGGTACCTATCAATGCTGGTACTTCAGGAGAATTGACCGTATCGTAAGTTAACAGATTACATACTACACTAATTTCATCATGAAAACCTTCAGGAAATAACGGCCTTATACTTCTGTCTATTACTCTTGAAATTAAAGTTTCTCTATCAGATGGTTTTCCTTCTCTTTTAAAAAAACCACCAGGAATCTTACCCATGGCATAACTTTTTGCAATAAACTGCACATTTAAAGGGAGAAAATCAACACTTTCTTCCTTCTTTTTTCGTACAACAGTGACTAAGATAGAAGTATCTCCATAATTTACAACTACTGAACCATCAGCTTGACGTGCTATTTTCCCAGTTTCTAAAGATAAGGTACGCCCCTCCCAATCTATAGATTTTTTTATAATTTCAAACATACAAAATTCCTCGATTATTTTCTAATGCCTAACTTCTCTATTAACTCTTGATAGGCTTCATTACCAAATTTACGTTTTATATAATTTAAGTGCTTGCGCCTTCTACCTATCAATATAAGTAAACCGCGCTTAGAATTATGGTCATGCTTATGCGCTTTAAAATGCTCAGTTAAATTACTGATCCTCTCGGTTAAAATTGCACACTGTACAAAAGATGAACCTGTATCATCTTCTTTAATTGCATATGTACTAATCAAACTTTTTTTCTTTTGGGATGTTATTGACATCTAAACCTCATTTCAAAATATTAAAAACACGAATAGGCTTCACACAACCATGAGTAAAACTGCAAATTGCAATAGGTACATTACCCACTATCGTACAAAAAATATCATAATTCTTTAAATTACGCAAGTTATTTAATATAATTTCTTGACCTTTTCTGATTTTCTCCGCTTCCTCTAAGGAAATTTCAACTTTGAACATCGATTTTAAAGCCGATTCAATGGGGATGATGAAGCCTTTTGTATTACCTCCATCATCTTCTGCCATCCCAGTGCTTGACACTGGGATCCAGTCTATTTCATCACGAACATTGTTTTTGACATATGCTCCTAGAATCTTTTGTCCATTACATGATTTGTAAGTATTTGTATCCAGTGTCAAGCACTGGGGAGAGTAAGTTGTTGTGTTTTTTTTAGTAAGTTGCTCAATTGTCACTGATTCATCTTCCTTAAAATCACCTACCATCGTTCTTCTTAATTTTGTAATGTGTCCAAAGCAATTTAATGTGACTCCAAGATCTCTTGCAATTGATCTTACATATACACCGCTACCGCAGATCATAGAAAAATCAGCACTATTATTTATAGTGTCCAAGAATATCAGCTTCAGTTCATGTATTTTAACTTGTCGAGGTTTTATATTTACCTTTTGCCCACTTCTTGCCAACTTATATGCTCTTGCTCCCTTGATTTTCACTGCTGAAAATTGAGGAGGAGTTTGTGTTATCTCACCAATAAAATCCTTAATCGCACAATTTATTTGGTTATATTCGGGTTTTATATCGCTAGTTCTAATGATATCACCACCCAAATCATCCGTAGTTGTTTGCTTTCCCCATTTGATTGTGAAATTGTATGCCTTTAAGTCACAAGATAAATACGGTATAGTTTTTGTTGCTTCACCAAGAGCGATTGGTAATACACCTGAAGCCAAAGGATCAAGTGTTCCCAGATGACCAGCTTTCTCAATTCCAAAGATCTTTTTAACTTGGGTTACAGCTTGTGCAGAACTCATTCCTGTTGGTTTATCAAGATTCAGCCAGCCATTTACCATGTATCAATCTTATATAATTAGTAACAATTTAAAAAGTAGATAAAACATCAAGTTATTAATAAAAATGCTTGATTAGTTTACATTCTCAATATATAATTAACTTTTTATAAACCTTAATTAGGAGGAAGTGATTATGACTGCAAGTATATGGAAACTAAAAAACACAGCACATATAACAAAAATGGGTATTGACTGTTTAGTTGCAGCTGCATCTTTAGCAGGAGCAATAACAGCAATATTAATTGCTACTAAAGTAATTGCTGGACCTGCGTCTTTAGCGCTTATTGCTAGCCCTGCTGGAATTGCAGTTCTATTTATTGCCGCTGTATATTTTGCTGCAGCAGCTTATGCTTCATATCAGCAAATGTATAAGAATGAAGAAATAGGAGTGAATGGTACAAATGGTAAGGATGGTAAAGATGGTAAAGATGGTAAAGATGGTAAAGATGGTAAAGATGGTAAAGATGCAGATTTCTCTGTTCTTCTTGGTGATGCAATAAAGAAAGGTGAAATTGTTGAAGAAAGTCAGAAATTAAATCTGAAACTTTCAAAAGATGATTATGAAGCATTAACAAATGGTAAAAATGTTAATGATGAAGTAACTCTGAATGTGTTGCTAAAAAATAAATCAGTTGAAGTTAAATTTAAACACGTTGATGTTGCTAACGATAATTATAAAGTACAATTAACTAGCGTAGATGATGAAAATCAGCTTGCTGGAATGAAAGAAAAGTTAGTTATGGATGCTGATTCTAAAACAGTTGCGGTAAGTAGTAAAGATATGAATGCTTTAAAAGCTGACGTAACAACTAAATTAGGAGAGGTTGCAGTAAATGCATTCTTATCAAAAATTGCTAATAGTAAGCAGCTTTAAATCGAGAAAAAAAGAGGTAGGTTCATCTCTACCTCTTTTCTCTATCATTCAAGTATGTAAAGGTTACGATAATCTATCCCACACCTCAACTACATCCTTACTAAACTCTATTATCTCTACTTTTTTAAATTGGTAACAGTTGTTGATGGATTGAATTCCTAAATTCCCTATAAAGGGAGTGGCATCATTGCCTAGAATTTTACCACTGCGACAGATTATTAACCTGTCGATTAAATTGTGCTTTAATAATTCTGTAATCAACACTCCTCCACCTTCAACTAATAACCTTGTTATGCCAATTTCTGAAACAAGTTTTGATGCCATGTCTTTGAGGCAGACTTTGCCAGCATTGTTTGAATTAACTACTAAGTAGTTAATGTTTTTTATTTTTTTCTTTACTTCATTGTTTGTAATTACCCAAGTTGAACCTCCTGTCATCCCAGTGCGTGACACTGGGATCCATTCTTCTTCTTTTTTTCTAGATTCCAGCGTCACGCGCTGGAATGACATCGAAAGGTATGCTGTTGGCTCTTTGCTTAAATCATGGTTATATAAGGTATCTGCAGTCTTTGCAATATTATGCTCTTCCTTCAATTTCCCTTGGCTATCGATAATTAGCCTTATTGGTGATCTATTTTCCAGCCCTGGTAATCTGCAAGTTAAGAGTGGATCGTCACTAACAAGGGTATTGCTGCCAATCATAATTGCATCATATTTTGCTCTGAGCTCATGTACCCAATTTCTCGTATCTTCACTTGTTATCCATTTGCTATCGCCTGTAAACGTTGCGATTTTTCCATCGAGAGTTGTTGCGATTTTGCAAGCTATGAATGGTCTATGGAGTTTCTTGGTGGTAAAAAAGCCAACATTCAGCTTCTCTGCTTCTTTCTGCATAATACCTTGCTTCACTTCAATTCCTGCTTCTTTCAGAGCTTTAATTCCTCCGCCTGAAACTCTACTATCTGGATCAATTGCTGCAATCACTACCTTTCTTATTCCTGATTTTATGATTTCTGCAGTGCAAGGTTCTGTAACTCCAAAGTGGCAGCATGGTTCGAGAGTGACGTACATAGTTGCACCATGAGTTAAGTCTTTAGCATTTTGTAAAGCAACTACTTCTGCATGTGGACGTCCACCGATTCCTGTGTAGCCTTCACCGATCACCATACCGTCTTTTACAATGACACATCCAACAGTGGGATTTGGTGCAACACTTCCAAGACTTTTTTCTGCAAGTTTTAATGCGATCGACATGAAATAATCTTCAGTCATTAGAAAGAAGTCATTTCGTATGAGGTATCAAAAATTCTTCTGTGCTCGTGTATGGCAAATCTATCTGTCATACCTGAGATATAATCACATATTATTACTGAACGCTGAGATTCACAGGCAAGCTTGTTCCACTCTGTGGGTAATAACCCTGGGTTTTCATAAAAACATTGAAAAAGCTCCTGTACTATACGTTTTGCTTTGTTCATTGTTCTGGTCAGTTTATAACTTCTGTATATTTTTTCCATGTTGAACTTTTTCATCTCTTTTGTGGCATTTGCAACTTCTGGTGAAAATGTGACTAGCATTTTATTTAGACCTCTTACATCTTCTACGCTTTTTATTTTGTAGTCTTTAATATTTTTTTCAGTCTGAAAAACGACATCATTTATCATAATTCCTATAGCTCTACTCAGTGATTCATGTATGAGTTTGCTTTGGGCCAATTCTGAATATTCGCTTTTTACTTCTTTGAACATTTTGCCAATTAAAGGAACATCGAGCAAATCTTCGATGGTTACTAAATTTGCCCTGAGTGCATCATCAAGATCATGAACACTATAAGCAATGTCATCAGCAATCGAAGCAACTTGTGCTTCAAGACTTGAAAATTCTTCAAGCTTTAGATCATATTTTTCATTGTATTCTAATAACAGCTGATTATTTGTTTGAGATACCGCATTTTGACCGAGTAAAGGACCGTTATGCTTTGCAACGCCTTCAATCACTTCCCAACTTAGATTCATACCATCAAAATCAGCATGTTTTTGTTCAAGATAAGTTAAAATCCTTATAGCTTGAACATTATGATCAAACTTATACTTCTCGTTATCAATTTGAACTAGAGCATTCTCACCTGTGTGACCAAATGGAGGATGACCAAGGTCATGTGCAAGCGCTATGCATTCGGTGATGTCCTCATCTAATCTGAGCCTGCGTGCGATGGATCTTGCAATTTGTGCAACTTCAAGGCTATGAGTTAGCCGAGTGCGATAGTAATCATGCTCATAATTGATAAAAACTTGTGTTTTGTATCCTAGTTTCCTAAACGCATTAGAGTGAATAATGCGGTCCCTATCACGCTGAAAACAGCTGCGATTTTTGTCTTCTGGCTCTTTGAAATTTCTTCCTTTTGTTTTATTTGGAAAGCACGCGTAACTTAATAGAAAATTATTGTTTGACATGTAAAATTTCTACTATAATAGGTTATCAATAATGAACGGTGGTTGTTATGTCAACAGATTACAATATTAGCTTAACTGACAATGCATTAAGGAAAATCCACTCCCTTGTAGAACAGGAAGGAGATGAGAGTTCTATTTTGCGGGTTGCAGTTTCAGGTGGTGGATGCTCTGGCTTCAAGTATAATTTTCTTATGGATCAAATAAATAAGAAGATGTCTTTGGATGACGATTTTGACGATGATGAAGACGACGATTTTGACGATGACGAAGATAGCGAGGATTATAGAAGCCACTCCAGTTTTAGTGAAAAAGGTAAAGATATAGTAATTAATGATGAGAATGGAAACCCTGTGTTAATGGTTGATAATTGTTCAGCGAAATTTTTAAATAACTCAACTATAGATTATACTGAAGATCTAAGTGGTTCTGGTTTTCAAATCAAGAATGCTCTCGCTAAGTCTCGATGTGGGTGTGGTAACAGTTTCTCGGTCTAATTCTCCCTCCTGGATCTTTTTATAATATGGGTGGTGGTGTAACACTAGAGCTAGCTTCTGTAAGTAAGAGCTTCAAAAAAAGTCCTGCTATTGTAGAAGATATCAACCTGAAGATTACAAGAGGGCAAGTAGTTGCATTGATTGGTAGTTCAGGATCAGGAAAAACAACTATATTGCAAATTGCGGGTCTATTGGATGAGCCAACTTTAGGTATAGTGACGATAGATGGAATAAATTGCACACAAGCCAGTAATAAGAATAAAACTCATGTAAGAAGAAATTTTCTTAGCTTTGTTTATCAATTTCACTATTTATTACAAGAGTTATCAGTGTTGGAAAACGTTATGCTTCCTCAGCTCATTGCAGGAAAAAGCAAAGCTGAAGCAAAAAAAAAATCGCAAGCAATATTAGAAAAATTTGGTCTGGAAAATAAAGCAAGTAGTATGGTATCTGAAATTTCTGGTGGAGAAAGGCAGAGGGTTGCAATTGCAAGAAGCATTGTAAACTCTCCAAAGCTTTTACTTGCAGATGAGCCAACGGGAAATTTAGACCCAACAAATTCTTTGAATGTATTTTTGCTGTTACATTCATATGTAAAGGAAAATAACAGCTCTATGCTTATAGTAACACACAACTATATCCTTGCAGAAAAAGCAGATCACATTTTTCAGTTAAAAAACCGATCATTAGTAAAGCTGTAAATGGAAGAAACAGTACAATACAAAGCTACCTATAACTTGTACTTATTTAACCAATGGTCATTAACAGAGTGTAATTCGCATGAAATGCTTTCATTATTTTTTATACACGGACTCTTTAACTTACGCTGTTTACTTAGAAAGCATCCTGACAGCATAAACATTGCTAAAACGAGAAATAATAATTGCCTAAACATAACAAGACTTTTTTTATTTATATTAATACGTTCATTTCTCTCATTTGTAAAGTTAGGCATATTCTTTTACCCTTATCTCTTTTTTAACTTTTTTGGAGGAAGTGACTGCACTGTTTAAGCGTAGTTTTATATAATTATCTATAATTTGAGCTACTTCCTCTTCTTTATCCCTTAAAAAGTGGTTAGTATCTTCTACTATATGGTATTCCATATGGTTATTTTTTACCGAATTTATTAACCTTTGTGCTAATTCTGTTACATCGCTTTCTTCTGAAATTGTATCATTATTACTTTGTATTATAAGTCCAGGAACTGGGCAAGGAGAGAGAAAAGAGAAATCGTACTTAGTTGCTGGGAGAGAAAGGGCAACAAAACTTACTATCTCTGGACGGCGCATTGTCAATTGCATAGCTACCCATGCTCCAAAAGAAAAACCAACTATCCAAATTGGAACATTGTTAGAGTTATGCTCCTGAAGCCAATCAATAGCTACTGCAGCATCAGTTAATTCTCCTATACCCTTATCAAAAGTTCCGGTAGATTTTCCGACACCACGAAAATTAATTGTCAATGCAGAAAAGTTATTATCGATAAAAGATTCATATATAGTATGTATAATCTTACTATCCATACTACCACCATATTGAGGGTGATGATGTAAAATTAGCACAACTGGTGCATTGGTATCTTTGCTTTGATGGTATCTACCTTCTATCTTTTTTGTTGAATTATTTAAAAAGACTTCTACCATGATAACTCCTAATAAAAACCTGTTTTGACAGGTGTTGATAATGTAAATTGTTTATTAATTATGTATTAATTTCCCTGTTTTTGCAATAAATTTTTATCGTGTTAAAGTTAACATACATAATTGGTTGATGGTAAGTGACAAATAAGCCTGTGAGTTTATTCTCTCTGGAAGACAGTAGTTGCGTGTATGCTGATTATAATGCAACTGCTCCAGTGAGTAAAAATGTAAAAAAAAGTATACTTGAGATTTTGTCAAAACAAACACTAAATCCATCATCTCTGCATAAAAGAGGACAAGAAGCGAGGAAGATTCTTAAAGAGGTAAGAGATAACGTACGTGATGCTCTTAGCATTCCAGATGATAAAGAAATAGTTTTTACGTCTGGTGCAACTGAAGCAAACAACCTCGTCATGAGAGGAATGAAAGGCTATCTGCATGTAATTTCAGCTACAGAGCATCCTTCAATTCTTAATTCTGCATGTAATCCACATATAATACCCGTTAATCAAGAGGGTATTGTTGACTTTTTAGAGCTAGAGAAAATTCTAAGCGAACTTGAAGGGAATAAAGTAATAATTTCAGTGATGATGGCTAATAACGAAACTGGAGTTATCCAGCCTGTTAAGGAAATAGCTAAAATGGCACATAAATTCGGGGCAATCTGTCACACTGACGCTGCTCAAAGTGTTGGGAAAATCAAAGTAAATATGGAAGATTTAGGAGTGGATTTACTTACTTTATCTGCTCACAAATTTGGTGGTATAGCAGGTAGTGGAGTTTTAATATTTGACAAAAAGCTTGTAATAGAACCTACTATAATAGGTGGTGGGCAAGAAAAAGGATTGCGTGGTGGTACAGAAAACATTATTGCAATAGTAGGTCTTTCTGCTGCATTGCAAAACATTCCAGATCTTCTATCAAAGATGGATGAAGTAGAGAAGCTACGTGATCAATTGGAGTATGGGTTATTAAGTCTTGTCAGTGATATCAAGATCTTTGGCAGAAATTCTAAAAGATTGCCAAATACAAGTTTCATTTATATGCCGAGAGTGAAGAATGATCTGCAGCTCATGTGCTTTGACTTAAATAATATTGCAGTCAGCAATGGTTCTGCATGTTCTTCTGGAAAAGTTGGGCCTTCTCATGTTTTGCTTGCAATGGGAGCAACAAAAGAGCAAGCAGAATGTTCAATTAGAATCAGTATAGGTCCGGAGGTTAAACCGCGAGACATAGAAAAAATAGTGGATTGTTGGTATAGTATCTATAAGAAGAATGCTTTAGTAAATGCAAAAACTACTTTCACCATTCCCCTTAAATCATGATAGAGGGAATGGTGAAAGTAATTTCTATTGCCAGAGGTTGTTATAATAGTTAAATGCTGCTGAAAACCGATTTGCTTATAGTTATGGAAGAAATTCTCTAATTGCATACCACACCATTCAATTGTAGTATGTCATTTTATACTTGATAAAAACGCTGTATTGTATTATAATATATCATCAAGAGATAATAAGGAGTTACATATGTCTTATATGAAAAACGAACAGGATATTCGCTCTCAGGGCGTTTATTATAGTGCTGGACTCAGGAGTTACCTAACTAAAGTATACAATTATATGGCTTTAGCTTTAGGTGTTACAGGGCTTGTTGCGTTTTTAACAGTGTTTTCTGGTCTTTTCCAGGTGATTTATTCCAATCCTGTTCTATCGCTTGTGGTAATGCTATCTCCAGTTGCATTGGTGTTTTATATGTCTTTTAGGCTTCAACACCTAAGTGCTCAGTCAACACTTACTGTATTTTTTCTATTCTCAGTTTTAATGGGAATTTCTTTATCTCATATTTTTATAATTTATACTGCAGAAAATATAGCGAGAGCATTTTTCATTACATCGATCATGTTTGGTTCTATGGCTTTATATGGTAATACTACAAAAAAAGATCTTACCAGCATGGGTTCTTTTTTGATTATGGGAATCTGGGGGTTAATCATTGCATCTATAGTTAATCTGTTTCTTGGAAGCAGTCCTCTCTATTTTGCAATATCGTTTGTATCAGTGATAGTGTTTACTTTAATGACCGCATACGATGCTCAGAGAATCAAAGATGTTTATTATAGATATAATGATGGCTCAGAAGTTGCAACTACTAAGCTGGCAATACTTGGTGCAACTAATCTTTACTTTGACTTCATCAATATATTCCTCAATTTACTCAGGTTACTTAACTTGTTCAACAATAAGGATTAGATGATTTCCTTTTTAAGGGGAAACAATAAAAGTTCTATAGTTTTCCTCCTAATATCTTTAGTGGTATTGATGCTGTGTCTTGCATATGCTTCAGTACCGTTGTATAGCATCTTTTGTAAAGCTACTGGATATGGTGGCACAACGAGAAAAGTAACTAATGCAACAATAAATGCAACTGACCAAAAAATCAGGATTTACTTAAATGCTGATGTAATGTCCGGTCTGCCTTGGGAATTTAAATCAGAAACTAACTACATCGATACAAATATAGGGCAACAAAGTTTAGTATTTTATTATGCAAAAAATTTATCTGATCAGCCTTCTTTTGGAATGGCAGTGTATAATGTCACACCTTTTAAAGCAGGTAAATATTTCAATAAAGTTGCATGCTTTTGTTTTGAAGAGCAAATGCTGCTGCCAAAACAAAAAGCGGCTATGCCCGTATCCTTTTACGTAGACCCTGAAATAATGCGTGACAATAGTACAAAAGATTTAAGTGAAATAACACTATCATATACGTTTTTTAAGCTTAAATAACAAACCTTTTCCTATTGTAATCCGAACAAGGTTGTACGATACATCTATTGAATTGAGCAGGAGCTCTTATTTGCTTTTTGCACACTGACTACTTGTGTTTCAGTGTTCGTTGTTGCTAATTCCCATCCTTCATTATTTGCTTCACAAGCATTCCAACATTGAGCCAACTCCTTATTATTTTTTACAGAATCTGGTATTTCTATGTTGGGATTTTTTTCTAATGTGTGCTTAATTAGAATCTCACAGCAATTTTTGCGTTCAATTGACTTATCCTTACAATATAATTCAGCAACACACTCTAAAGCAGTGTTTCCATTGTAGTTTTCATCTGGGCTATCATTCACTCCCGCTTTTATGAGAGCCTTTAATATGTCCGGAGAATGGGTCAAAACACAGGTATGTAAATATCCTTTTTCGTTTTGCACATTAGCTCCTGCTTTTATTAAAACTTGCGCTAGATTTGTTAAAGTGTACGGTTTATAGTTAATGGCGATGGAAAAAAGACTATCTATTGGAAAGCCATCATAATCTTTCAAGTCAAATCTGTGATTAATATCAAATCCTTTTTTTCCCAAGAAGTATATAAATATTTACAATAGTCTCCTTTTTTATCTGATTTTTGCATTTTACATTTTAACCTTTCTTTTATTTTTATTATTGGTATCTAAATCGTCATCTTCATCCACTTCACACAACACATTGAATAAAACACCATAAAGCCAAGTTTCTCTGTTTGTCATAATTTGTGCCTCAAAACTATTAACAATACGCTTATGTAGTGTATAAACTCTAAATAACATTTTGCAAAATATTAATTGCTAGATAACATAATTAAAGTTTTTGTCTTACATTTATCATGGTTAGAGCTATACAAATTAAAAAAACTGGGGGGCCAGAAGTATTAGAATTTGTAGATAAGAGCATAGGTGAGCCAAAAGATGAGGAAGTCTTAATACGTCATACAACTATCGGCTTAAATCGTTATGATTTAGAACACAGAAAAGGTACACGCAAAATTAAAGATCTGCCATCAGTACTTGGAGTAGAGTCAGTAGGAGTTGTTGAAAAGCTTGGTAAAAAAATTAGTGATGGACTTAAGGTTGGAGATAGAGTTGGATATTGCACAGCTCCTCCAGGGGCATATTGTGAAAAGCGCATTGTACACCAGAAATATTTGATAAAAATTCCGAATGATATACCTGATGAAGTTGCTGCTGCAGTATTGTTTAAAGGTATGACAGCTCACTATTTAGTTAATCAATCTTATAGAATCAGGCCTGGTGCTTTTGTACTAGTTCATGGAGCTAATGGTGGTTTGGGGCAAATAATATGCCAATGGGCAAAGGATAAAAAAGGTGTAGTGATAGGTTCTATAAGCTCTGACGAAAAAATGAAGATAGCTTTACAAAGTGGCTGCACATACGCAATAAACTACAATGATAAAGACTTCGTTTCTAAAATCATGGAGATTACGAAAAATAGAGGAGTAGGTGCGGTGTATGACCCTATAGGTTACGCTACAAGCAAGCTCTCTTTTGAATCTTTAGGTAAGTTTGGCATATATGTTTCCTATGGGCAGATATCAGGTAATGCTCCTATTAATTTCTCTTTACTTAGTTCGCGTTCGTTATTTGCAGCTGGAACTTCGATATATCACTACAAGCACAATAGACTTACGTTAGTGCTTACTGCAATGGAAATTTTTGAAATGATAAGAAAAAAACTTTTAATTGTACGAATTAATAAAAAATATAAATTTGATGAAATAATAGAGGCTCATTGTGACATGGAAAATAGGAAAGTAAGTGGGCTAAATATTATCAAAGTTTCTTAAATAACTTAGTAACCTAAAATAATTATTCATTAAGTCATATCAACAAGAATTTCATATGGTTAGTTTTCTTATAACAAGTTAGTTTATTTGATGCAGGTGTAGAAGTTGATGATGTGTGTTCCTAGCTTTAGCTATTAGTCAATTCTTTCCATCCAAGAATCATTTTATTAGCTTGCCTCAATGTTTCAATAGAAGGCAAGTCTTCTGTGCTTAGTGGTAGACGAACAGTTTTGTGTTCTATAAGCCCAATGTCATGCAAGAGTGCTTTAGTAGGTATTGGATTGCTGGCAGTAAATAGAGTTTTGCAAGCTTGTTGCCAACTGTCTGCCTGAGGGTTCTCGCCACTCATGCATTGCTTAACATATTCATGTACTACACGTGGCCAAACATTGGCAGCAACAGAAACCAGACCAGCCGCACCCTTAGCAGCCATATCGGGTATCATATTATCATCTCCGCAAAAGACCTCAATATTTGGTGCAACTTTCTTATACTGAGTTAAAGTATCAACGGTGCCACTTGAATCTTTGATAGCCCAAAATTTTTCGTGGCTGGATAAGTTGCGTACAGTTTCAGCGTGAAGACTCACTCCTGCTCTTGATGGAATATTGTAAAGCATGGCTGGCACATGTGCTTTTTCAAGCAGCTTTTCAAACCATAAAGTTTGCCCCATGATTCCAGGCTTTGCATAAATGGGAGTTGTCATTAGATAGCCATGAATAGGCATACCCTTGCAAAAATCAAGCCATTCAAGAGTCTGATATAGATTCACTCCTGGTACACCAATTATAATTTTCGTATTTAATTTTAGCTCACATACAAATTCAACTAATGTGCGCTTTTCAGAATCAGTAAGTGATAAGCTTTCACCTGTGCTACCTAGCAACACTACACCATTTTCAGCTTCAGCTTGCATTGTTAGTAAACGCTGCAAGCTTTGGTAATCTATACTATCTCCACTGCAATTAAAAGGAGTAACACAAGCAGTCCATAAAAATGTAGATTTCAATTGAAGTTATTAAAATGGTATTTCATCATCGATTAGTTCGTCTTTTATATCGTTGTCAAAACTTCCGTGTTTATCTTTTTGTTCTGTTTCATTTTGTTTGTATTCACTTGGCTTGTAATCAGAGTTTGACATACTGTTTCGTGAATCTAAAAGGGTAAGGGCACTATTAAAGTTATATAGCACCACCTCTGTCGTATACCTTTCGCTACCATTTTGGTCAGTCCATTTTCTAGTTCTCAGAGAACCTTCAACGTAAACTTTACTACCTTTGCGCGCAAAATCCTTAACAATTTTTACTAATCCTTCACTAAAAATTACAATATTATGCCATTCTGTCTTTTCAGAGCGCGTACCAGAAAATTTGTCAGTCCAACTTTCAGATGTGGCTATCGAAAAACTTGCCATCTCTTTTCCATTTTGTGTAGTCCTAATTTCAGGATCTTTTCCTAAATTACCAACTAATATGACTTTATTTATAGTACCACTAGACATAATTATGCTTTAAAATAAATCTCTTTATTATCTTATGTGAGAGTATTATTGTCAAATTTAATTAAAAACGCGCTTGGAGGGATTCGAACCCACGACCTTTGCCTCCGGAGGGCAACGCTCTATCCAACTGAGCTACAAGCGCAGATGTATTAGATTATTTAATAGATAAACTATCTAAATCAAATTTTTGTTCTGGATAAAGCGTAAACATAATACCTCCATGTCCAAAATGTACATTTTTAGAATTGCTTATCCGTTCTTTTGTTATCTTTTGGTTTACAGCCCATGAAAAAGTTACATAATTTTCAGTTACTGAGTGCACTTTTAAATCCTTAGTATTTATAAACAACTTTCCATTTACCCATATTTTCCATGTATCGGGGGAAAAGTATAAAATTGAATCTAAACTGACTACTTTACAATTGAAATTTTCTTCCTCTGTAACTACTGAAGACTGTAAGTTAAACTTTTCCATCTCACTAACTATTCTATTAACCTGCTCTTCATCAAAAAAAATGCTTTTTATGCTACCATATTGCGATAAAGTACTCTCTGCTGCCTCTTTTATTATATCGTCTCGATCTATATAATAATTGTTGATAAAAAAACACTCCTTCGCACGCAAATTTGCTATATCAATGAAGTCATTTATTTCTTGATTTCCAACTTTTAAAATACTTTTTAAGTACTTCTTTTCTATAATCATTCCATCATTAGAATGATGACAGACCATTTCATCATTGCCTTGTCTTTCTATATATACACATAAATTTTCACTATTTAACCCTAATATTTTATGCTCAATAAAATCTTCATTACTAATATGCTGTTGGCAAGAATATTTTTTACAAATCCCTATATTTTCTACAAGATCTTCGCAATTGCAATATGCACTAAAATTAAAAAATAGCAGCGTAAAAATAAAAAACAACTTTATATTCATCTACTTAATATGGTATACCAATCAAAAACTATATTAGCTCTCACTATCTCTATCATATTACCACTTAAAATCTGGTTTATAACTTTAGCATCTATATTTCTCTGCTTATTCAAGGTAAGAGATCTGATCATAACATAACCAGGAAGATTTGGAATAGACTGTAGAAATAAAAAAATATGCTTATCGCTAATTGAGCTTAAACTTAGAACCACTTCACTTCTTATTACTTTTGTATGTTCACTTTTATTGTGGAGTTCAGCTTCTTCAGGTATAGAAATTGATATTTCAGGTTCTAACATGTAGTGTTTTTTATATAGCTTGTTAAGCTCAAAATTTAAATTTGTAATGTATCTGCTACTATGTAAATTTGAAGAAGAAATTCTTTTCCATAAATCTAGGTTTTTATTTAGAACGACTTCTTTCTTTTGAATTTCAATGATCTGTAAATTAATAGAGCGTATTTCCTCAGCTGCAGTTTGATTTTTATTATAAACCTTTTTGTTATAGATAATAAAACACGTTGATAACCCTATTAATACAATAGATAACAATAAGTAATATATGCACTGAATTGTAGCTTTTCTTTTTAGTTGAGAGATAGTCATCAATCTACATTGCCTCTCCTATTTCAACATCAATAGATAGATTTTTCTCTTTAGTAGTAGGTAAGCTAGAAATACTAATATCATGAGTACGGAAATTATCGTTTAAATTTTTCTGTAGTTTCTCGTATTGATAAGAAATGTCTTTACCAGATTGAAAATTAAACCTTAAAGTTGTGGTAATATAACTTTTTGCCTCATTATAATTCCACTCAAATAATTGAAGCTCTACATCTGGTACTTTTAGCTTTTCTACATACTTAACTTGTGTGAGAGGAGAGTACTCTATTTTTGATAAAATATTATTGATATTAATAAAATCGTAAACTTCATCTATCTTTTTTACATTATAGCTTTGGCTAAGTTTTATTAGTTTGTTATTTAAAGCACTCCGCTTTGCAGATAAATTATCAGCAACATTAAAATTTGAATACAAATTTTGCAAACAAAAGGTGTTAATTACAATTAAAGTCAAAAGGAGGTATAGAAAAATCCGAGGAGAGTTTAAATAAAGGTAATTGAATAGATAAAATTCTTTAGTTTCTTTTGTATTAAAAACATCTGTTGGCTTATTCTTAAAGCTATGGAACAAAATTGTAGTATCACAAAAGCTATCTTTTTCGCATATAGCTAATTCTGCTCCCAATAGTTTACCTAGCTCATATGGAGTCAATATGTTCACACTATTCTCTGAAAAATTTATAACTGATAAACTAGATTTAATAGCTTCTGATACTATGATGCAAAGGTCGATAGGGTCATTTTTTTCAAATCCAAACTTAGTTAAAGATTGAATTGTATTTTTCACTTCCTGATATATTTCACCAGCAATGATTCCTGGTAAATTATCATTAGTAAATGGTATTAAACGTGTAAATATCATTTTGTTCTCTTTAAGAACCACTTGTCTATAGCCACCTGTTTTAGTTGCAGCAACTATAATTTTCCAGTTACTAGGATCTTTGTGTAGAATCTTTTTTGCTATACTGACTAGTTCTATAGGAAACATTAATATTCCTTTAAAGTTAGAGCCTATTTCAACAAACACGTCCAACCAATATTCTATTAAATGATTTGCTTTTGATGAAACAAATAGATACCACCAGTTTTGATTAAATTTATTCGGCTTTTCGACCAAGAGAATAGAATTTATATCGTTATTATGAGCAAAATGCTCTACTTTTGTTTTTGCTGATAGATAAGCACTAATCCTATTTACTCTTGGGATAGACTGTAGCAAATAGTTCTGATCAGTGTGATTGAGAACCAGATATAAGGGTGCTTTTTTATCTGATGAGAGACATGAAATTAAGTCAGAAACAACTTTATTATTTTTGTCCTTAGCAAAATATCTTTTATTTAAAGTATCATTTTTAAAATATAGTAACATTGTGCCTTCTTTTCCTATAGAAAGCATAAACTTACTTTTGGGTTTTGACCCAAACATATTAACAAAGTGTATACTCATCTAGAATTAAAAAGGTAATTTATTGAAATTCATTAAACATTAGATGACAATATTACTTATATTATAAGTTTTTGATAAAATTAGTAGTAATATTAACCCTTTTGTATGATGAAGGTTTTTTATATTTGTGCTAGACACAACTTAACCTGACAAACGAGGATTAATTATATCTCAGCTTGATATTTTATTCTCCAACAGACTGAAAATTGAATTGAGCTAAAGACTTGATTTGACGCACGTTGTTGCACATTACCATTTAGTATACTTGAACTGAACATTTTCAGTGAATCCATCTGGCATGACTGAAACTTTTGTATTCATATTTATTTTTAAGTAATTTACTAGCTCATCAACTAATATATCAGGAGCAGAAGCACCTGCAGTAATTCCTATTTTTTCTGCGCCCTGCAACCAATTTTTGTTCATACATTTATAATTATCAATCAAATAGGCTCTTTTTCCTGTGGAAATGCACAGGTCTAATAAACGGTTTGAATTTGAACTGTTTTTGCTTCCTACAATTAACACTACGTCTGTAATTTTAGCCAATTTTTTAACAGCGTTCTGCCTATTTTGTGTTGCATAGCATATATCTTTTAAGTCGGGGCCTGTAATGCTTGGAAATCTGAGCTTCAGTGTAGCAATAATTTCTTTGGTATCGTCAATACTTAACGTGGTTTGTGTTACATAAGATAAATTATCTGGATCTTTGATTTGTAAATTGTATACGTCTTGCATAGTTTGCACTAGAGATATAGGATTACTTACTCTTCCTATAATTCCTTTAACTTCTGGATGATTTTCATGTCCAATTAGAATTAATTCTTTACCACTATCCTCATACCTTTTTGCCTCTTTATGTACTTTGCTAACTAATGGACATGTTGCATCAATCACTTGAACACCCTTTCTTTTTGCCTCATCCTCTATACTTTTCGACACTCCATGTGCGCTAAAGATCAATATTCCTCTATTGTCTTTAATGTCTTCTATGCTGCTTACAAAAACCACTCCTTGTTTCTTGAAGTCCTCTACTATATACTTATTATGAACGATTTCGTGTAGTACATAAACTTGGCGTTCATTTTTGTATTTCTCTAAAGTGATTGCTAATATGTCTACAGCTCTTTTAACCCCTGCACAGAAACCGCGTGGTTCAGCTAAGATAATCTCCATTTTTTAAGTAAGTATGTAAACATTGCTAAAAAGCAAGCTCCGCTCACTATGTTTCATATCATGACTGCTTTACTATAATTTCAAATTTATCATTACCAAGATTTTTGTTAATATACCAGGAACCGTCATCTTTAATTACAAATTCAGGACCCTTAAGGTCTCTTTTTATTGTCCTTCCATCTTGGCCATCCATAGCAATATGGATATCGAATGTAACGATGTCTAGATTTACCATAGCCTTTTTCCCACTTTGTGAATTTAGGCTAAACTTGCCCAACATGACATCATTAATACTCACTTCTCCTGCATAAGTATCACACTGACCATCTATACAACACTCACTTTTAATATAAAAAAGATCTAACATATTTAAATCTATAAAAAAAAGAACTAAATTTATATACTAAATACAATTCATCATTAATAAGCAACTATAGATTACTTTGGCTACAGCAATAATGCAACTGGAAGTATAACATAATTAATTGTATAAGAAACTACACTTTAGAGAAATGGTTGTTTGGTTTTTTTATTAATTTTTTTCACCATACTGTCAATCATGTGTTTTATTCCTTGATATACAGAGTGTGTACTTTCATCACTACGCATATAAGCAGAGCAGGAAAATATATTATGCTTTTCGTCTTCTATTGATAGCTTTGTATCGCATGTTATATGTTCGCCGCCGAGCTTCTCTATCAACTGGTCTTTGTCGTTTCCTATAGTTACCTTAATCTTACTTTCTTCTTTACCTATCTTGCTACTTAAAATTAAAACAATAATGGCTGGAGATATACATATAGTTCCTATTGGCTTTTTTGCAACAAAGAACTCTGAGACTAATCTTTCAAACTCAGGCATTACTGTTTTATTTTCAGCTAAGTCAGATAAATTTTTCGCAACTCCATATCCACCAGGTACGACTAGCATGTCAAAATTTTCAGCTTTAGCTTCTCTTAAATCATTTATCTCACCTCTTGCAATTCTTGCTGATTCTACAAGTACATTCCTTTTTTCTTTTACTGCTTCTTTTGTTTTGTGATTCATAACTTGTGTAATATCAATGTCAGGAGCAAAGCACGTGACTTCAACTTCCTGCTGATCAAGCACAAGCAAACTTAAAACTGCTTCTCTCACCTCTGTGCCGTCGAGGTGGCCGCATCCTGATAAAACCACAGCGGCTCTTAATTTTTTCTCACCCATAAAATACCTTGATTTCATATAATCTAGGTATTGTAATACAAATTCCATATTTGGAAAGGAGTAATTATTTTATGTCAATTATAATATAATTAATAATTAGTATATATAATTAGGTATATTTGTAGTTAATGGAGTTTGATATGGCCCTTGAAGAAGATGATGATGAATTTTTTGACGCTCAAATTGACCATCAGGAACTAAGAAAAGCTATTTCAAATATAATAGGAGGCATTGTAAAATCTTCATCAGAGGAAAAAAAAGCGTTATTGAGTAAGATAAGTGACACAGTTGATAAGATAGATATATATGAGCTTAAGTTAGTAATTAATAGCCAGGGTCTAGAAAAAGCCATAAATAAAGAATTATTTACAAAATTCATTGAAGAAGCGCTTGAGAATTTAATGCCAGAAGATGTCGTGCCAGAGATAATAGAAAAGGCGCTACAATCTGTTGAGCGTGAAGCAATAAGTAATATTATAAATAATAATAAAGGTCCGCTGGACAATCTAGTCAATTATTTTAAATCAGCATCTGCAAATGAAAAAATTGGAATGGCTTCTGCTGTAATGGTATTAGGAGCAGCATTTTCTCCGCTTATTGTGCTTGCCACATTAATAGCGCTTGTGGCTATTGGAGCGCGTTATGTAGGAATAGGTATAGGAAAGGCAGGGGAAAAAATAAAAGAAGGTGCGATTGATGCAGGAAAAGCAGTGAAAAGTTCATATAAGGATTTAATAGATAAATTACCTATAATTCAAGCAAGAGAGAATAATTTTGATAAGTTCAAAAATGACTTGTCTGAGCGTATTATAGAAATTGATACGGCACAAAAGCGAGAAGAAATTGGAGAAGATGAAACTAAAAACAATCTTTCTAATAATCTAAAAATGGTAAAAATGCTTCAAAACAAAGAGCAATTAATGGCCATAAAGGAATTAATAAAAGATGGAACCATTAAAAATTTTTCAGAAGATGATATGAACAAACTTCTGGAAAAGGGCCTCAGTACTCATCTAGATGATCAAAAACCATTTGATGATCTTATAGATAAACTTCAATCTGCAATTATGGCAATTGGTAATAATAAAATAGAGGAGGTGGAAAAAAAGGTTAATGAGAAAGTTCCGAAAATAGAACCAAGCCCTAAATTAGATAGTTCAAGTGCTGAACGAGTTAGTGAAGAAGGGAAAGGAATGGATTGATACATTTGAAGAGCGTTTTGATGCAAAAATGTATCTGTCTATCTTATTTTGCCACCCTGCTAAGCGGACACAAAAAATTACTTCCGCGTATTTTGAATCCAATTATAATTACAATTAGAGATATTTATTGAGCTCAAAAATCTATCTCCGTCTGCAGACCTTTTTTATTAAACTCATAAAAAATGTATTCTTCAGTGTATATCTGTCGTATGTGCGCTGCATTTTTTTCTAATCTTTTTTACAGGGGGATTTTATGTCCAGAATTCCAGATATTTGACCTTTATTTTAGCTAATAAAAACCAACTGGTACCTGCGGTTTTTATAGCTACGTTTCTCAAACAAGTTTCAAATGAATAGATTTCTTGCATAACTGGAATTCAAAAGTTGATGTCATTCTAGCGCGTGACGCTAGAATCCAGTCCTTTTGTGCGAAAAACGTTGTAAAGTAACTTAGTTGGATCCCAGTGGGCTTTTTAACTGTTGAAGAAAAAATATGCCACAGAAAATGAAAGTCAGTAACCAAAACGAATATAACAAATTCCTTGAAAAAAGGGGGAATATTTTTCGTTACATCGATGAAGCTATCGAAAATTGGTATGAAAATAGTCCAAAAATGCAGGGCGGCAACTATATTTATAGTGATAAAGTTGTGATTTTAGTGCATATAATCGTCAGTTTCTTTAGAATTGGTTTAAGACAAACAGTCGGGTTTATAAAAGGATATCTGCAACAAATAGGAAAAAATTTGCAGCTATTCACAAGCATCAAAAAAAACTTAATATTAAGATAAATGATTGCAGGATTGATAAAAGCAACATGGAAAATATTGAAATTATCATAGATAGCACAAATTTACAGTAACACTCCTGGCCACAGTAAGGAAAACAGTGCAGATAGAAAGTACCGAAGCTACGAGCAAGTAAGAAAGTTACATGTTATGTTAAGTGTGAATAGTAAAAAAGCTATAGCTGCAAGATACAGTAATGGCGTCTACTCTGACCACTTGCGATTTGCTTGAAGAAGTTAATTTTCAGCACAAAATAAAAGCATTATATGCAGATAGGGCATACGATAGGCAAAAACTTTATAAATTGTGTAAGAAATACGATATAAAGACAAAAGTTCTACCAAAAAAGGATGCAGCAGAACATTCAAAAATAGATTATATGTCTGACAGAAATGCTGCTATTAGGTTAATAAAATTATATGGACAAGATGGTGTAAAAGAGTGGAAAAAGGAAGTACATTATGGGAAAAGATCTTATATAGAAGGATTTTTCTCAAGGTTGAAGCAAGTATTTGTTTAGGAATAAATCTGAAGTAAATCGTGAAAAAGAATTACTAATTAAGTGCTATTTGCTCAACAAATTCACTGGTATTGGTATGGCTAAATTTGAGATAGTTACATGAATTTACCATAAATCACCATCTCATAAAGTGTGATGCAACAAAGCCATCCCAGTGTCAGCTACTCTGATGACAGAAGAAGAGTATTTTAGGTAACAGCTGTTTACTCCAAAGTAATGTTGCAAAAGGTCTAACATATAAATTATAAGACTAATATAGAATATACCTTGCTAAAAAAAAAAAAAAGTATAACCTTTTATAAGGTATGCAGGCAAAAATTCTGTAACTTGGTCAGGTCAGAAATGAAGCAACCATATCAGAATCTTTTTGGGTTGCATACCTATTTGTACTATTTGTTTTATTCTAGGCTATGAACATAGCATTAAAATATCGTCCTAGTAGCTTTAAAGATTTAGTAGGTCAAGATATATTGGTGCGTATACTAGAAAATGCTTTTACTCTCAACAAAATTCCACAATCTATACTGCTTTCTGGTAGCAGTGGAATTGGTAAAACCACCACTGCAAGAATAATAGCTTTATGTTTGAACTGCTCATTGGGGCCAACTTTTGAACCTTGTGGATCATGTACAAGTTGTCTGGCAATAAAAAATTCAAGCCATCCAGATGTAGTTGAAATCGATGCGGCAAGTCACACTAGTGTTGAGGATGTTAGAGCGATCTTGGGAGATATTTGCTATTTACCAATAAGTTCTAAATTTAAGGTTTACATTATAGATGAAGTACACATGTTATCCAGTAATGCATTTAATGCATTACTTAAAACTCTAGAAGAACCACCATCTAGCGTAAAGTTTATTCTAGCAACTACAGAAATAAAAAAGATACCAATAACTGTTATTGCACGTTGTCAAAGGTTTGACTTACATAACATTCCTTCAGCTAAGATAATGGAGCGTTTAAATGATATTGCACAAAAAGAAAATTATTTTATTGAAAAAGAAGCATCGGAATTAATTGCGCACCACTGTAGCAATTCAATGCGTAACGCTTTATTTTTGATGAATCAAGCAGTGCTATATAGCAAAGATGGTACAATATCCACTCAAAGTGTTACAGACATACTTGGTCTAGTAGATAGAAACGTTATATTTGATCTACTGGAAGCAGTATTAGACAGTGATTTACAGAAGGCTTTGTTAGTATTCGACAATGTGGTAAAAACAGCAAATCCGCTCAATATTTTTGAAGATCTACTGCAAACAATCCAATTAATATGCCGTTTTTTAATTACAAAAGAGATTGATACAGAATATGAGAAGAGCAGAGTAAAAAATTTGAGTGCAAAAAAGTCTTTAATATTTTTTTCGAGATTGTGGAAGGTGCTGCTTAAGGGTATTCAAGATATAAAGGTTTCAACATGCAATGAAATTGCCGCTGAAATGATATTAATTAGCCTTTGTTATCTTTCTGATTTGCCTTCTCCGGAACAGGTGATCAAAAAAATTCTTTCACAGAATGTAGAGCAAGGAAATAGACAGGGCAGACCTGTTGCACCTTCCCCCCCTGTCATCCAAGTAGCTGACTACTCGGATCCAAAAAAATATGTGGAAAAACCCCACTCTGTCATCCCAGTGCGTGACACTGGGATCCATGTGAAAAATAAACAACAAAATTACGATTTTGATAAGATTTTGCAACTATTAAGGCAGAGTAACCAAATTTATCTTTACAAACAACTGTGTAGTAATCTAAAATTAATAGATTGTAAATTTGGGTATTTAAAATTAAAAGCTGTATCTAACTTGAACAGTAATTTTTGTAATGACTTGAAAAGTTACTTAAATCAAGCTACTAATCAGGAGTGGGTTATTATAGTTGATACGAGTTATATGAATAGGGAAGTGAGTAATTTAAATTATGCACCTGTAGTTAAGGATATATTAAATACGTTTAAAGGTGCAAAGGTAGTTAATATAGAAAATAAGGAGTAGGTTGTGGATTTCAGTCAAATAATGAAGCAAGCGCAAGAAATGCAAAAAAAGCTTGCGGAAGCCCAAGAAAAATATATTGGAAAAGAGTTTCAAGGTATTTCTGGTGGTGGCAAAGTTTCTGTATTAGTGGAAGTTATAAAAATAGGTGGCTATAAAGCTAAAAAGGTAAACATAGACTTAGAGCTTATGAGAAATGAAGAAAAAGACATAGTAGAAGATTTAGTGACAGCAGCGTTTAATGATGCCATTAAAAAAGCAGAAGAAGATATGGCAAATGCAACCTCTGATCTTGCAGGTATGATGGGGTTACCACCTGGATTTAAACTTCCTTTTTAAATTTACTACTGAAGTTTGCCTTAATGCAGTAACTAAGTGTTTTCCTTTTATACTAGTACTTCCATGAAGTACATTCATATTACTGCATGAATATGCAGCAATTCACAATGATGAATGCAGATCAGAAGATAAAAAGACATTAGTGAAATAGGTGTCAGAAGATCAAGAGTAAAAAAAGTAGAGTAACTCTATTTATTAATTAATAAAATCTTTGTATTTTCCTAAAAGTTAGTTAAGATACAGAAGGTTTTGTGTTATTAAGTTAGCACTTGACTTAACTTTAGTTATTATTTAGACTGCTAAAGTGGAATTTTAATTTTTTTAACGAGGGCAATTATGCATTATAAAAAGTTTTTTTCGGCAGCTGCTTTAGTGACGTTGCTAAGCCTATCAAACTCTGCTTTTTCATCAGACCCTATTGGTCCAATAAGTGATGAAGAAACTAGCTACTACGTTCGTTTACAATACAACGGTGAAATTTTACCTTTTTATACAAAAGTTGATGGTATTACAAATGCAACAGGTAAAGAAAAGGATAGTCCCTTAACAAGATCTTTTATAGCTGGTGGTGGTGCATTTGGTTATAAAATGGATGACATTAGAGTTGATGTTGAAGGGCTTTACTCACAATTGGCTAAAGATACAGCTGTAGTAAATGCTTCTGAAACAAATGTTGCAGACAGTTTAACAGCATTTTCAGGATTGGTTAACGTTTATTACGATATAGCGATTGAAGATATGCCTATCACTCCGTACGTTGGTGTTGGTGTTGGTGCAGCATATATCAGCAATCCTTCAAAAGCTAATGAAGTTAAAGATCAAAAAGGATTTGGTTTTGCTTATCAAGCAAAAGCTGGTGTTAGTTATGATGTAACCCCAGAAATCAAACTCTTTGCTGGAGCTCGTTACTTCGGTTCTTATGGTGCTAGTTTTGATAAGGCAGCTAAGGATGATACTGGTATCAAAAATGTTGTTTACAGCACTGTTGGTGCAGAAGCTGGAGTAGCGTTTAATTTCTAGTCTATCTTTGTCTTATTATCCCAGTGGGTTTTTCTTGTCATTCAAGTAGCATGACACTGGGATCTAGAAAAAAGAAATGTGAATTCCAGTGTTTGAGCACTGGAATAACACATTATTTATTTAATGTAGTTTTTATAGTTACACGCTAGCAATTTTAATGATACATTTAGGTAGCTGTTGTTAAGATCTCAATAGATGTAAAATTGTGCTTTTTTAATTAAAGCTTGAATTTTTCACTGAAAATCAATATATTATATGTATAGAGTTTTAATTTAAGTTATTATGTTGACCCCAGTAGCAAATTTATGTGTTAATAGTAGCACTAATCTCATGCAATATATTGCTGAAGTGCGAAAATTTCCTATGCTTTCCCAAGAAGAGGAAGTGCGATTAGCAAAAAATTGGCAAGAATACCAGGATATTTCTTCTGCTCACAGGTTGATTACTAGCCATTTGAATTTGGTAGTAAAAATTGCAATGAAATTTAAGAATTACGGTCTATTGTTGATGGACCTGGTCATGGAAGGAAATATGGGTTTAATGCATGCAGTGAAAAAGTTCAATCCTGACTTGGGATTTCGTTTTTCAACTTATGCAGTATGGTGGATTGAAGCTTCAATGAAAGACTTTATATTAAAATCTTGGTCACTTGTAAAAATAGGTACAACGCAAGCACAAAGGAGATTGTTTTTTAGTTTACGTAAAATAAAAAAAAGAATTTTACAATACACAAACAAAGAAACTTTGAGTAAAGAAGAAATAAAAGCAATATCAAATGAGCTTTCTGTATCTGAAGAAGATGTTGTACAGATGAGCTATCGTCTGGCTTGTAAGGATCAGTCGTTAAATAATTGTATAAAAATAGGTGATGACTCTAAAAAGGAGTTACAAGATATGATTCCGTGTAATTTAGTTAGTCAAGAAGTAGCTTACCAGAATCATGAAGAAAAGGCATTAAAAGAAACAATTTTAAGCAATGCGCTGGCAAGTCTTAATGAAAGATCAAGAGACATTTTCATTAGCAGATATTTATCTGAAAGTACTCAGACTTTGGATGAGCTTAGCAAAAAATATTGTGTTTCAAGAGAAAGAATAAGACAATTGGCTAAGCAAGCAATGAGTAAGGTAAAACAACATGTAAAATCAGAGAGTTTGAAACTTGGTTTACATGCGTAGTCTTTTTGTATTTCTAATACTTTTTTCAATAGGTACTCTTGCATCGGTTAGTAACGTACAACTGAAGGAAAAATATAAAGATTGGCTTGTGTACACTGCATTGGAAGATGGTGAAAAAGTGTGTTACATTGTATCTCATCCTAAGAAAAAAAGTGAACATTATACAGCTGACCGCAAGCCGTATGTAATGGTCAGTTACGTTGATAAAAAAGCAGATGAGGTGAGCGTCACTTCTGGCTTTCAGTATAATAATGAGCCTGTAGTTCTCAATATCGATAAAAAAATTAAATATCAATTGCCAATAATACAGGGAAGTCTTGCGTGGACAGATGATACAAAAATGGACCAAGATTTGATTCTAAAAATGAAGCAGGGATTATCAATGGTAGTTAATGGAAAAGTAAAAACAGCAAATGTTGATGATACTTATTCCTTGCTTGGCTTTCAAAAAGCGTACCAAAAAATGCATGACTTATGCCATACAAAGCAAATTATTGATCACTAAAGTATAAGATAGGCTGTTTTGTCTCTCAGACAAAAATATGGATATCACTTTACATAGAATATGAATATCATTTAAAATATATTTTTGAGAATTAATATGTCAAAAATTGTAGATATAGGAATCAAAGAACAAAGTTCTGTGTGTGAACAAATGCGTTTTAGTGTAAGTCGTGCAAGCCTTTTAAATACGCTATCCAGGGTAAGTGGAGTGGTTGAAAGGCGCAACGCGATAGATGTTTTAGCGTGTATAAATATCAAAGCACAACATGGCAGCATAAAACTAAAGGCTACTGATCTTGACATTTCAATATTTGCCTCACTTACTGCAAATGTATCAGCAGAAGGAGAAGTGAAAATCTCAGCACATACTTTACATGACATAGTGAAAAAATTGCCAACTAATTTGGATGTCAATTTCGAAATGAATAATCAAGGAAAATTATTGATATCCTGTGGAAATGCAAATTTTTCTTTACCGAACGTAGTTTCAAATAACTTCCCTGTTCTTGAAGAAGGTGATCATCAATACGATTTCACTCTACTAAGTGCAGATTTGGTAGACTTGTTGACTAAAACGAAGTTTGCTGTGTCGCTGGATGATACAAGGTATAATTTAAACGGGATATATCTGCATACAGATGAGCAATTTCTGTACTGCGTTGCAACTGATGGCCACCGTTTATCATGTATAAAAAGGCCTAAACCTGAAGATATCAACGGAGAATTTGGGGTGATCATTCCACGTAAAACTATCATGGAACTGTTGAAAGTATTGGGTGATTGTAATGAGATAAATATAAAACTTTCAGATAGAAAAATCAAATTTACATGTGGTGAGTATATTCTAATATCAAAATTGATAGATGGGACTTTTCCAGATTACAAAGCTGTCATTCCAACGTCTCAAGATAAACAAATGATTGTTGAGAGTAGCAAACTTGCTAGTGTTATAGACCGAGTTTCCGTTGTTGTGTCCGATAAAATAAAATCAATTAAATTTTCATTGCAAGAGAATTTATTAACTCTACATTCAAATTCCCAAGAGTGCAGTGATGCGACTGAGTCTATAGAGGTGGATTACGATGGAGCTCTTATGGAAGTAGGATTTAATTCTCGTTATTTGCTTGATGCTTTATCTTGTATAAAAAACAAATGTAAGGTCAGCCTATCAGATGGTAATAGCGCTACAATTATCACTGATGAAGATGATCCAAGTGCACTATACATAGTGATGCCAATGAGGACTTAAGCTAGTAATCTATCTTTACTAAGTATAAGCCGTGAGACGGCGCAGTGACCCCAGCGGCGTTTCTTTTACATTGACTTAATATGTTTAGCATTTCTTGTGGATTAGTTCTATTTTTTCCAAATTCAACTAAAGTACCAACAATAATCCTCACCTGGTTATGTAAAAAGGAAATCGCAGATATTTTGATGTATATGTGACTTCCGTTTTGTACTATATCAATATCATCGATTGTTCTGACCGGATTTGTAGCTTGACAATCTTTTGAGCGAAAGCTTGAAAGATTATGTTTTCCAAGCAGGTGTCTAGCAGCTTCACGCATGATGTTTACGTCAAGTGGGTTAAATACTTGCCACACATAACCGATTTCCAGAGCTGCAGGAGCGTAGCGATTAATTATTCTATATTCATAATATCTTTTTTTTGCTGAAAATCGTGCATGAAATGCATCATCTACAGCTTCTGCACTAAGCACAACTATAGGAATCGCTTTTAAGTGATAGTTTATTCCATTTCTTATTCTGTAAAGCTCAAATTGCCTTTCCATATTGAAATGAGCAACTTGCCCTAAAGCATGAACCCCTGTGTCAGTTCTGCCACCACAATGCAAAGAGACTCTCTCGCCACTGAAATTAAATATAGCGTTTTCTATGGTTTCCTGAATTGAGTTAGCAGAGTGTTGTTGCTTTTGCCAGCCAGAGAAACCACTACCATTGTATTCTATCGTTATTTTGTATCGCACTACAAAGTCTATCTATCTAATTTTAGGTAACTAACGTTCTTCGTTATTAAAAAACCCTTGGCAGATTGGTTGCGTTCAATTACCATGGAGACTATACAAGTTAATAAATGATCCATGGCACATAATCCAGAAGAAAGAAATAATGATAAGCAAAAAGCACTAGATAATGCAATAAGTCAAATTGAAAAAGCATTCGGTAAAGGTGCAATAATGAAGCTAAAGCAAAACCCTGTAGAAAAAATAGACACGATATCTACAGGGTCGATTGCACTTGATTCAGCTCTGGGTGTTGGGGGATTGCCAAAAGGACGTATAATTGAGATATTTGGCCCTGAGAGTTCTGGTAAAACTACCCTTGCTTTGCATGTAATTGCTGAAGCACAGAAAAAAGGAGGTTTATGTGCATTTATCGATGCGGAACACGCACTGGATGTTATATATGCTCGTAAACTTGGAGTGAAAACTGATGATTTGGTAATTTCACAACCAGACACTGGAGAGCAGGCGTTGCATATTGTTGAGTATTTAGTGTGTTCTAGTGCAGTTGATGTAATAGTTATTGATTCTGTTGCAGCACTAACTCCAAGAGCTGAAATTGAAGGGGATATGGGCGATCAGCACATGGGATTGCAAGCAAGGCTTCTAAGCCATGGACTCAGGAAACTAACTTCTGTAGTTTCAAAAGCAAACTGTATATTGATATTTATCAACCAAATTCGTATGAAAATAGGAGTAGTATATGGAAATCCTGAAACTACCACTGGTGGAAATGCGTTAAAATTCTATACTTCTATAAGACTTGATATAAGAAAAGTTGGTGCGATAAAGGATAAAGAGAATATTACGGGTAATGAAACGAGAGTTAAAGTTGTAAAAAATAAAGTCGCTCCTCCATTTAGAGAGGCAAAATTTGATATAATGTATAATGAAGGCATATCAAAACTTGGGGAAATAATAGATATAGGAGCAAAACTTGGTGTCCTTGAAAAGGCAGGCGCTTATTATTCATATAACAATACGCGTCTTGGCCAAGGAAGAGAAAATGTAAAAAGTTACCTCAAGGCAAACAAAGAAATTGCAAATGAAATAGAAACAAAAATCAGAGATTTATTTAAAAATCACGATAATTCTATTGCAATAGAAGAGGAACGCGAACAACTTCTAGAAGAATCAGTATTCTAATCTAAATTAGTTTGTATTGGGCAGTATTCGTTTGCTATACTAAAGTTTCACTCTCAACCGAGTTGATAAAAGCTGTGGTATCTCCTTGCAGCATTAGGTGTATATTTTTTGCTATTTTTTCCACTAAGAGGATAACATTATCAAAATTTTCAAATTTTGATAGTACATAATCTGCTAAGCTTTTCCGATTTTCAGGCCTACCTACTCCAAATCTCAAACGCCAATAATCGTTACCAATAAAGCTATCTATAGACTTAAGTCCATTGTGTCCAGCAGAACTACCACCTTTTTTTACTTTTATTCTTCCAAATTTCAAGTCAGCATCATCATGTATGACAACAATATTGTCTAGCGATAATTTGTAAAAATTTTTTATTTTTGCAATAGGAATACCTGAATTATTCATAAATGAATAAGGTTTTATCAGCATGATTTTATTATTATTAATTATGCCAGAGGTTATCAAGTAATCAGCTTTATTAGAAAATGACTGAAAATTCCAATATTTGTGAATTGCGTCAATAACGATAAAACCAATATTATGGTGAGTTAATTCATATTTACTACCAGGATTACCAAGCCCAGCTATTAAATGCACTACTCCTCTGTTTTTGTTTGAGGCTCTTCAACATCACTATCAGCAGCAGAGATTGTTACAATGGTGAAATTTTCTTCCTCATGAGCTACAAATTTAACACCTTCTGGCAATTTTACATCATTGATATGTATAGACTGACCAATCATTTTGCCAGATAAATCAATTTCTATGACTTGAGGTATTTTCTCAGGAGAGCATTTGACAGTAATAGAACGACACAAAACATTAAGCACTCCACCTAATTTGATTCCTGGTGATTTACTTTCATTGATGAATGATAAAGGTATATCTATTTTAATTTCACTACCTTTATCAACAAACTGAAAATCAACATGTTGCACAGTATCCTTTACTACATGCCATTGAATATCACGAACAAGAGCATATTCTTTTTTCCCTGAAATATCTAGTTCTATTAAATGTGCAGAAAGAGCACCTGATTTATATTGTTTAGTAAATTCCTTTGCAGACAATGTCAAATTTACGTTATCATGTCCTTTACCATATATAACTGCAGGTATACTTCCCTTCTCCCTCAGAGCCTGAATCGCTTTCTTTTTTTTTACATCACGTAACTCTGCATTAATTGTTACCATTTCTTGCTGTGCCATCGATTACTCCTATTCAGCTAATCCTTTTTATATAATTTAATAATATAACATAAAAATATTTATTTCAAACTTCATTCTTTCACACTAATTCTTTGTGGAAAAATTTATTTAGATATATACTTAAGATTACGTAGTAAGATCTATGAGTATTAACGATCAAGTAGTTTTTAAGATTTATAAGCCAACAAAAACTGCAACACAATCTGGCTTAGGTAATACAAAATTCTGGTACCTAAAAATTGAGCCTTGTTCTTACTATATTGAACCTTTGATGGGATGGGTTGGCTCAAAAGATCCCCAAAAACAGATTGTATTAAAGTTTGATTCTCTTGAAAAAGCAATATCTTACGCAAAGAAACACAACACAAAGTACACAATTGAAATGCCAAAAGATGTTAAAAGACTGCCAAAATCTTATGCAAATAATTTCGTATCAAAGTAAGTTTTATCGTAGTGTGTTTATCTAAAAACCTAAACCTAATCGTTACTATGATTTTGCTAACACACTAAGGTCATTTAGATAGTTGAACCTGGCTAGCTAGTATCAAAGAGTTATTTTGTATCCGTTCAGGAGAGTGGTTTAAGAAACAATAGATAAGAGGTTTTGGAAAGGATTGAGACCCCTTTGTTTCCATGTTAAGTATAACGAAATTATCCGTTCAAGGAATGCATTTCCCCGCTTTGATTGTGTAAAATACGAATTTTTGCGGTAAACGACATAATGCCGTATCTGCTGTTCAGCATGGTTGTTTGTCAGCGGAATGTTTTTTGGGTCATCTAAAAAATTCCACATCATTCTTTCAGATTTCAAAATATTTTTCGCAACTCGAGAGGCTCCAATTGCTTCAGGTAAGTAGGATATTTCCTTCAAGTAATACCTTGTACGTTTTCGCAACTTTCTGGCACGTCTGGCAAATCTAAAAACATCTATCTCATTTTTTAGCAAAGCCTTTTTTAGTGCAAATAATTCAGTAGCTACATTTCTTAAGTAACAGCCAAGAACTTTGACTTCAATATTCCAACTATGCGCTAATCTTTCAAAATCCCTTGCTAAGTGTGCCCAGCAGATTTGCCTTTTTTCATCAGCAAAGTAATTGTATACTGCGTACCTGTCGGTTACCACTAAGCTATTATGATTGCAGCATGCGTTATTTTTTAAAACTTTCATTCCTCTTGACTCTGTCAACTTCACAAAACTTGCCGTATTGCTTGCAAACATCCAACACCAAGCGAGTTTACCTTTGTTATAATGGCTCGTTTCATCAATATGTAGAACTTTACTCCTACTTATCTCTTGTTCGATCTGCTCATACATTTTTTTGCATTTTGAAGCAACTCTATGTTCACTATTTGATATGCTAACGACGCTTATGTTCAAATTGAAGATATCATTTACGACACTCGCTATTTCGCGTTTTGAATTTTTGTAGAATCCGCTGAACGCTGCAATTATTGACTTAACCCTTGGACCAAATGTATCTGACGTAACACCTTCTGGTAACTTACTGCTTCTTCTTTTTCCGCATCTCCGGCAACGACCATGCTCCATCTGATATTCCACTACATAAGGCCTAATTTCCGGAAGATCAACTTTTTGATGAATGTACGGTCCATTGCATATTGCAATCCCTCCTCCGCATTCACAAGTAGATGACAACTTTACTTTTATCACCTCATCTGCATCCATTTTGGCGCGAAAACTTCCTTTATGACCAACCTGACCACCAACGTTTCTGTCGCTCTTTGGCTTGTCCTTTTTTATTTTGTACAACTCTCTAGAGCTTGGTAGAGATGAATTTTTCGAGTTTAAACCAAGCCTTTCCTTTAATTCAGCGTTCTCTATCTTTAAAGCCTTGTTCTCTGCTTTTAAACTTTCATTCTCCCTTTCCAGCTTTTCTATTTTTGCTTCTAACTTTTCTATTTTTTGCTGTAAATTTTTGCAAAGCTCTAAAAGGTTTACCACATTACCTCACTTTTGCTCTATGATTATCTTTTTAGATCACCTTGTCTACCTTATTCTGCCACTCCGCTGAACGGATACGTTATTTTTTAGGTATTTCTCCGTAAGACTGCAAGTTTTTTTGGATTACTCAAATAACTTCATTCTGCTTGAAGAACTTTTATGTTGCTTTGCACTAAATTAATTTCACGTTTTATTTGTGTTAGCTATTTATTTAGTGAGTGGACATGTAATTTTACCTTAAATAACCCTATAATAAAAACATAGTTATTGAAATAATACAGAAGGTTCTCATGACAACCTCTGTATAGCTCTTAATTTTGCTGAGCGCGCACGCGGATTTGCATTTATTTCTTCCGCACTTGCTTTAATCACTTTTTTGTTTAAAAGGGAGAATGTCTTGGTAGGTCCTGGTTCACACAAATCTTTAAAAAGGGTTTTAACTATACGATCTTCTAGAGAATGAAAGGTAACTACAATTAATTTGCCGTTTTCACTTAAAATCTCAGATGCAGCTTTAATACCCTTTTCAAGCTCTCCTAGCTCATCATTTACCCATATTCTGATTGCCTGAAATGTCCTAGTTGCAGGGTCAATCTTGCTTTTTCCACGAAACACTACAGAACGTACAATATCCGCAAGTTCAAATGTAGTTTTGATAATTTTCTTCTTCCGCGCATTTACTATCGCTCTTGCGATTTTACGAGAATGACGCTCACCCCCATAATTATATATAGTGTTCGCAATCTCTTCTTCACGTAAAGCGTTAACAAACGTCGAAGCATTCATATGAGAATAGTTATCCATGCTCATGTTAAGTGGGCCATCACGTAGAAATGAGAATCCTCTATCTCCATTATCAAGCTGCATAGATGAAACTCCAACGTCGAAAACTATTCCATTGATACCTTTAATATTATTACTATCTAATAAATTTTTAATATTACTAAATTTCTCAATAAATAGATTTATTCTATCAGGGTATTTAACGTTCAGATCATCATAAAATTTGGTAACTGTTTCATCCCTATCAATTGCATACACTTTGCAATCAGCGGATTTCAATATTGCTTTGCTATATCCTCCAGCCCCAAATGTAGCATCTACATATATGCCACCACTTTGTGGTGCTAATTGAAATAGCATCTCTTTTAACAAAACTGGAGTATGTGTCATATCAAGAGACTTTGTGCACTTAAATTAAAATAACTTTCTCGCCAAAAAATATATGGAAATATATAGGTATAGTATAAGAATATTTAAATATAATCAACGATATAAAAATTTAATAAGATAATATTATTAATATAACATTTACATAATTCACGTTTGAAAAAGTAAGTAATATTACTATAATATCAAACAAATTACGGAAGATTTCGTGCAACAAATAACAAAAGTAATACTATCAAGTTTAATTTGTAACACTTTGTTGTGGTATGATCACATGCTTTTCAGACATCTAATAAGCATAATCGGAGATGTGTTTTTTCCATCAGACGACAAATTAGTCAGCATACTTAAAGCTTTTGGAGTGTTTGCAGTGGGTTTCTTAATAAGACCAATTGGTGCTGCTATATTTGGCCACATTGGCGATAAATATGGAAGAAGGATTGCTCTATTTCTCTCTATCATATTGATGACTCTATCAACCGTACTTATTGCATTTGTTCCAGGGTATCAGAACATTGGGGTACTCGCATCAGTACTGGTGGTATGTTTAAGATTATTGCAGGGTATATCTCTTGGAGGAGAGGCAGGAAATGCCCCATTTTTAATAGAGCATGCTCCTAAAAATAAAAGAGGATTCTTTGGCAGTATTGAAGTATTGAGCGCAATTCTTGGCTCAATATTAAGTCTTATAGTGGTGCTTATATGCAAAAAAGTATCCGATTTTGAATCTTGGGGATGGAGATTGCCTTTTATTTTCAGTTTTGTAATAGGATTAATCAGTATATATATGAGATATATACTCGATGAAAGCCCAGAATATAAAAAGCAGGAAAAGCCACATGAATTACCGTTAAAAGAACTATTAAACGGCTATAAAAAACCTTTTTTAATATCAGTTGGAGTTGACATAGTTGAAAATGCATCTCTTTACATATATTTAGTGTTTTTTAATGTACTTGCATCAACAATCAACACTCACTTTAACCACATAGTGGAAGTATTAAACCAAATTGCACTTGGAGGACTGACTATACTATTTGCAATACTGTCTGATAAGATAGGAAGAAAGAAAGTCATGAAATTTGCGTTTGTGACTTTTATAGTAGTAAGTTATCCAGTTTTTTCAATGATACTAAGTGGTAATAATTTGCTCACCATAATGGCGCACGTTCTTTTTATAATCCCAATAGCTGCTTCTCTTGGTCCTGTTAGCGCGTTTATGTGCGAATTATTCCCAATAAAGGTACGATACAGTGGATTTGGTTTATCAAGAAATATAGCTTCGGGATTTTTTGGTGGTCTTGCACCATTTATATGCACAACTATTATCAAAGTTACAGGACAAGGAACTTTAGCAAGTTTTTACATGATTTTCTGTGCACTAATTGGGTTAGTTGCTATATCACAAGTTAAGAGTTAGATTTTTTCAAAAACCAAGTGTTTAAAAAATCTAATCATAAGGTGGAAAATGCCAATTTTTAGGGTATCCGTTCAGCGGAGTGGCAGAATAAGGTAGACAAGGTGATCTAAAAAGATAATCATAGAGCAAAAGTGAGGTAATGTGGTAAACCTTTTAGAGCTTTGCAAAAATTTACAGCAAAAAATAGAAAAGTTAGAAGCAAAAATAGAAAAGCTGGAAAGGGAGAATGAAAGTTTAAAAGCAGAGAACAAGGCTTTAAAGATAGAGAACGCTGAATTAAAGGAAAGGCTTGGTTTAAACTCGAAAAATTCATCTCTACCAAGCTCTAGAGAGTTGTACAAAATAAAAAAGGACAAGCCAAAGAGCGACAGAAACGTTGGTGGTCAGGTTGGTCATAAAGGAAGTTTTCGCGCCAAAATGGATGCAGATGAGGTGATAAAAGTAAAGTTGTCATCTACTTGTGAATGCGGAGGAGGGATTGCAATATGCAATGGACCGTACATTCATCAAAAAGTTGATCTTCCGGAAATTAGGCCTTATGTAGTGGAATATCAGATGGAGCATGGTCGTTGCCGGAGATGCGGAAAAAGAAGAAGCAGTAAGTTACCAGAAGGTGTTACGTCAGATACATTTGGTCCAAGGGTTAAGTCAATAATTGCAGCGTTCAGCGGATTCTACAAAAATTCAAAACGCGAAATAGCGAGTGTCGTAAATGATATCTTCAATTTGAACATAAGCGTCGTTAGCATATCAAATAGTGAACATAGAGTTGCTTCAAAATGCAAAAAAATGTATGAGCAGATCGAACAAGAGATAAGTAGGAGTAAAGTTCTACATATTGATGAAACGAGCCATTATAACAAAGGTAAACTCGCTTGGTGTTGGATGTTTGCAAGCAATACGGCAAGTTTTGTGAAGTTGACAGAGTCAAGAGGAATGAAAGTTTTAAAAAATAACGCATGCTGCAATCATAATAGCTTAGTGGTAACCGACAGGTACGCAGTATACAATTACTTTGCTGATGAAAAAAGGCAAATCTGCTGGGCACACTTAGCAAGGGATTTTGAAAGATTAGCGCATAGTTGGAATATTGAAGTCAAAGTTCTTGGCTGTTACTTAAGAAATGTAGCTACTGAATTATTTGCACTAAAAAAGGCTTTGCTAAAAAATGAGATAGATGTTTTTAGATTTGCCAGACGTGCCAGAAAGTTGCGAAAACGTACAAGGTATTACTTGAAGGAAATATCCTACTTACCTGAAGCAATTGGAGCCTCTCGAGTTGCGAAAAATATTTTGAAATCTGAAAGAATGATGTGGAATTTTTTAGATGACCCAAAAAACATTCCGCTGACAAACAACCATGCTGAACAGCAGATACGGCATTATGTCGTTTACCGCAAAAATTCGTATTTTACACAATCAAAGCGGGGAAATGCATTCCTTGAACGGATAATTTCGTTATACTTAACATGGAAACAAAGGGGTCTCAATCCTTTCCAAAACCTCTTATCTATTGTTTCTTAAACCACTCTCCTGAACGGATACTTTTTAGGTGATAGTGTAAATATTTCAACTCCATCTTTTGTGACTCCAAGCGTATGCTCAAACTGTGCAGAAAGTGAAAGATCACGTGTTGTCACTGTCCAGCCATCTAGCTTGCTGAGAAGAGTTTCATGTTTTCCAGCATTGATCATTGGTTCTACCGTAAAAAACATGCCTTCTTTTAAGATAAGATCCTCACCTTCATCATAAAAATGTACAACATTTGGTGGAGCATGAAAAACCTTTCCTATGCCATGTCCACAATAATTGCGTACGATAGAATATCCAAAATCTTCAATATATTTTTCTATAGCAAATCCTATTTCATTTAACTTATTGCCGGGCTTAACTTGTTTTATCGCTTCCATTAGCGCATTGTAGGCAGCATTACACAAACGCTTTGCTTTTATTGAGGGTTTACCAGTCCAAAACATGCGACTTGTATCACCATACCAGCCATTTAAAATCACTGTAACGTCAATATTTAAAATATCTCCATCTTTAAGAGGTTTATCATCAGGAATACCATGACATACAACAGCATTTTTCGAAGTACAAATTGATTTCGGATATCCCTTATAATTCAGTGGTGCTGGAATTGCACCTGCATTGATTATAAAATCATGACATAGATCATTTAATTCATTAGTTGTTACGCCTACTTTGACGTATGGTGCAATAAAATCAAGGGTTTCAGCTGCAAGCCTGCCAGCTTTACGCATAAAGTCAAAGTCTTCTTGTGAATGTATAGTTATGTTCATATCTTCCATTTCTTATTATAATTCACATCTTGCATAGTAGATAATGTCATTCCACTGCTTGACACATAATTGTACGAATATTGAATGCAAAAGTACAAAAAATAGTGTCATCAGAATGCCTTTTTTTCCTGTCATCCCAGTGTCAGCTACTCTGATGACACCAAAGGGGCACTTGGATAGAGGCTACTTGAATAACACCATCATAAGGTGAACCAGTGTCAAGCACTGGAATGACAAGGAAAGGGCTACTTGGATGACAAGAAAAAGGACGCTGAGATGACACCAAAGAGGCTGACACCACCATAAAGTAAATTCCACTAACACTATAGGAGACTAACATGAACTTTTTAAAATTTATCGAACTATGCTTTCAAACGGTAATGCCGGGGTGTGAGTATAACAATTATCATTATATAAAAATCATAGCAGACAGGCTTGAAGCAGCAGGTACTGGCACAGTGAAGCGAATAATATTCAATATGCCCTCCGCACTCAATGAAGTCTATGTGCGTGAGTGTTGCATGGCCCGCATGGATACTCGGTAATCAGCCAACTGCAAGAATAATAGTTGCAAGCTATTCTCAGCGGCTTAGCGAAAAGCATTCGCTCGACACCAGGTGCGTAATGCAGTCTAGTTGGTATAGAGCGCTATTTCCAGAGGTAGAGCTATGTAAAGACCAGAACACTAAATATAAATTTCAAACAGTCCAGAGAGGATGTAGGATTGCAACATCTGTTGGTGGAACATTAACTGGTGAAGGTGGTGATTTTATCGTTGTGGATGATCCACTGAGTTCCTCTCAAGCTTTGAGTGAAACGTTTAGAAAACGTGCTACAAATTGGTTTGATCAGACTTTAGTAACTAGGCTCAATGACAGGAAAAAAGGAGTTATCGTTGTTGTGATGCACAGACTACATCGGGAGGATTTAACTGGGCATCTTCTCTCCAAACCGATAAATATATGGCATCATGTTTGTTTACCGATGATTTCTGAAAATAAGGAAATTATCTATTCAATCAAAAGATCAATTCTCCCTTTTCCTGTTCCTATTATTCGAGTAACTACAAATGAGTGCAAAAGCTCAACAGGCGCTACATCTTCAAGGATTTTATACTTAAAAAAGGAAGGTCAGCTGCTATATCCCCTAGATGTAGGAGAAATTGAAATGATAAAGGCTGAACTTGGGAGTTACGCTTTTGCTGCTCAATATCAACAAAATCCTCTGCCACTTTCAAGTGGTATAATTAAGCAAGAATGGTTGAAACGCTATAGAAATTTTCCTGACAATCTCTCACATATAACTCAGAGCTGGGACACTGCTGTTTCAACAAAAGATTCTAGCGGCTTTAGTGTCTGCACCACCTGGACAAAGGTGAATAATAAGTTTTATTTACTCGATGTGTACCGTGCAAAGCTTGAGTATCCAAAACTTAAAGAACAAGTTCTATCACTAGCTGCAAGATGGAAGCCACACGCAATTTTAATCGAAGCAAAAACAAGCGGTCAGCAATTGATTCAAGAGCTCAAGGCAATACCTATTATCGGGATAGTGCCACACGGTGGCAAACTTGCTCGATTCCACCAGATTGTTCCGATAATAGAATCTGGCAAGGTTTTTCTGCCACACCAAGCAGTATGGCTCAGCGATTTTGAGTATGAGATTTTAATGTTTCCAGAAACCCGCCACGACGATCAAGTAGATAGCGCTGTGCAATACCTTCAGTGGATGAGAGATAGTAGCTTCAGGGTTGCAGCTATACGAACATTGTGATCCAAGAGGTAATAATTTGCTACCCACAATTTCGATTATAAGCTCATTTAAAATAAATATTTATTTTCTAGTATAATATGTAATAGTTAGATATTTTATTCTAGTTTAAAGGTAAAGTTATGGCAAAAGGATATGAAACACTGAAAAAAGTATTGAATGTAATTAACGATAAGCAAGATTTTAATAAAGATAACATAATTGAGAAAATACAAGAAGAACTAGAGAGGAAGGATCAAGATTTACATAAAGAGTGGATTGATGAGAAATTCGATATAAATCATGAATTTACCTCAGATCATCCTAAATATTTAAAGTTTACGTTATCAAGGATAGCTGCTGAGGCAGGCTATGCAAATGTGTTGGATGCTCTAATATCATCAGGATCAAACATTAGCGATAAGAGTGGAAAAGGTTGGACTCCTGTATTAAATTTAGCAGCTAAACATGGCCATATAGGAACAGTAGAAGCTCTATTAAAGATCGAAGGAATTAAAATTGATGAAAGGAATGAACATGGGTTTACCCCATTACACAATGCTGTTCATAAAGATCACAAAGAGATAGTAGAGGTTTTACTCCAAGCAGGAGCAAATGTTGATGCGCAACATTTGTATGGAACTCCTTTACATTATGCTGTTTCTTATTGTCACAAAGAGACAGTAGATGTTTTACTCGAAAAAGGAGCAAATGTTAATGCAGTAAATACACATGGAATGACCCCTTTAGATTATGCCAAGGGTCAAAACGTAGAAGTTCTATTAAAGGCAGGAGGACGTTCTTTTGTGAAAGCATTTAATAAAGGGATTGCTACCGCTGTAAAAACTGCATTATTAGGCACTGCTATAGCAGCGGTACTTTTTGCAATTGAAACAATTGCAATACCTATAGCTATAGCAGTGGTTGCAGTTATAGCAGTAGCACTAGCAGTTGGTGGTGCTACATATATGATGTTAAAGCCCAGTACTAAAGTTGATGGAGTAGCAGTCTTAATGGATGGGCGTCAAGAAGCTGCTAGCACTAATAGGGTTACCTAGCGCGTATTCGACCTAGCTGCATAAACACTGATCATAGGAAATGACATTACAGGAGAACTGGAATAACGTAGAAGAGAGCGCTGACAACTTTCGTTTAGGCAAGATTATATCTTGAAAAAATTAAGATTTAGTGCTACTAAATATTGTAACTTCTATGCTGAAACCTGACTATGAATATGGAAAAAATACGCAATGCTAAAATAAAATTACCAATATTTCTCGATTATCAATCTACTACTAAAGTAGATCCTCGTGTTTTAGAGGTGATGATACCTTATTTTGGTGAGTTTAGTAATGCACACTCTCGTAGCCATTCATTTGGTTGGACAGCTGAGGAAGCAGTAGAAAAAGCAAGGAAGCACATTGCTGATTTAGTGAATGCAGACAACAAAGAAATCGTCTTTACCTCGGGTGCAACCGAATCAAATAACATGGCTATCAAGGGTGTTGCTCATTTTTATAAGAATAAGGGGAATCATATAATAACTGTCTGCACGGAGCATAAGTGCGTTTTAGATTCTTGTCGACATCTAGAAAATGAAGGCTTTAAAGTTACATATTTGTCCGTTAAGCAAAACGGAATTATAGATTTGTTGAAACTTGAGGAGGCAATCACTGATAAAACAATTCTGATTTCAGTGATGATGGCAAATAATGAAATCGGAGTAATGCAACCTGTCAAAGAAATTGGTGCAATATGTAGAAAGCATAATATATTTTTTCATACAGACGCTGCTCAAAGCTTTGGAAAAGTTCCAATAGACGTAAATGAAATGAACATTGATCTTATGAGCCTTTCTAGCCATAAAATTTATGGACCTATGGGAATAGGTGCATTATATGTCCGTAGAAAAAATCCTCGTGTTAGGTTGACGCCACTAATTAGTGGTGGTGGACAGGAGAGAGGCATGCGCTCTGGAACAGTTCCTACTCCCCTTGCAGTTGGTTTTGGTGAAGCGGCACGTATCGCTAAAGAAGAAATGGAAATAGAAGCAAGCAAATTAGAAGAGTTGAGAGATATTTTGTACAACAAAATAAAAGAGGCATTTCCTGATGTTGTTTTAAATGGTGATTACGAAAATAAGATTCCAGGTAACCTTAACTTAAGTTTTCCTTATGTTGAGGGTGAGTCTCTTATCATGGCAATCAAGGATTTAGCAGTAAGCTCTGGTTCTGCATGCACATCCGCATCTCTTGAACCTTCTTATGTCATAAGATCACTAAACAATGGCCACGATCTTGAGCATTCATCAATTAGATTTGGCCTTGGCCGATTTACAACTAAAGATGAAGTTCTATACGCGGCAGATCTTGTTACTAAAAATGTTGGACGGCTAAGAGAGATGAGCCCACTTTTGGAAATGGTAGAAGAGGGAATAGATTTAAGCACCGTAAAATGGGACTCTCATTGAAGAATAAGACGTTAACCATTAGCAGAGTGATGGTTGTCTAAGCTCTTTCTATGGGTGAAATCGGAAACTTAGCTTTAAGTCCTTTGTAGATGTCACGGAACTAAGTAGCAATCCTATACATATTAAGCTCGCAGCAGTTGTGCTTCCGCCATAGGATAGAAATGGAAGTGGGTCACCTATTATAGGTAATAGGCCTATTGTCATTCCAATGTTTATAAAGAAATGAGCACCAAAAAAGGCGAAAACCCCGATAGATATTAACTTAGAAAAGTAATTTTTTGACCTGTAAGCAATGGAGAATATTATAGCAAGCAATGTGGTATAGAGTAAAATCAAAGCCATGCTGCCTAAGAACCCCCATTCCTCACTAAGTACCGCAAAAGCAAAATCTGTGCGTTTCTCTGGCAAAAATCCAAGTTGAGTTTGACTCCCATTAACAAACCCCTTACCAAACAAACCTCCTGAACCAATAGCTATTTGAGATTGCTGTGCATTATAACCTATTCCAAGTGGATCTACTGATGAATCCAAAAATGATAATATCCTTTGCTTGTGATAAGGGCGCAAAAAAGGCCAAATAGCTGGTATTGCGAAAATGCCAAGCGTTCCAAAAATTATTAAATGAGGTCTTTCCATTATTGCTGTGAATATAATTGATGCTCCTATAAACAATATTATTACAGCTGTTCCTAAATTAGGTTGCTTCAATACAAGGAATACAGGTAAGAAAATAATTATAAGTGGCTTAAATAAACTTTGAAATTTCATCATTTTATACACACTTTGTTTATTAAAATAACGAGCAAGTGCAAGTATTAAGCCCACTTTTACAAATTCTGATGGTTGTAAACTAATTGACCCAATTCTTATCCATCTCGTTGCACCCATTATATGCGAGCCAAAAAAATTTACTGCTAACAGCGCAATTACTGCTGCTATGTAAAAAAAATAAGCGTGCTTCAAATAAAAATCTAGCTCTATAAATGACATAGCTATAGCAAGCAAAAGGAAGAAAGAGAATATGACCAATTGGTGAATTGCAAATGGAGCCCACTTTCCTCCAGCAGAAGAATATTGAACAACAATGCCAACGCAAAACAGAGCTATTACGTTCATGACTAATAATAAGTGAATCTTCTTCAGCTTATCCACAGCGAAAACTTTACAGACTTTTAGATACAATAAAACATAAGAAAATCAAAAAGCAAATTTATTAATTACCAAACGAATTGGACTACTATATATCCCAGTTATTATCGTTAAAATTGCCATAAATAATAGACAAAAGAGCATAAGCAATGGTACCTCATTAAGTGTCATTCCAGCGTTTGATGCTGCGCTATTTTCAAAATACATTTTCTCTACCACCCTCCACATATATATTAGTGCAAGAAAAGAGCCAGCAGCAAAAACTGCAAGGGAAATCCATGCATGAGATTCGATAATTGCTTTCATCATATACCACTTACTTACAAAGCCATTTGTCAAAGGTACACCGATTAATGCGAAACTAAGTAGAGTAAATGCAAGTGTTGTATAGGGCATTGACTTTTTTAATCCTGATAAATTTTCTATTTTTGTCATACCAAACTTATAAGAAATACACCCTGCAGTCATGAATAAAGACGTTTTTATCATGCTATGATTTACTATGTGAAGAACTGCTGAAAACAAACCTGCTTTTGAATTTAAACCCAGCATTAAAATTATATAGCCAATCTGACTGATACTGGAGTGAGCAAACAGTCTTTTTATATCTTTTTCGATCATTGCAGATATTGATCCAAATACAACAGCACAAAGCGCAAGGATGATCATCACGTTGCTTAGTGGTAAGAAAAAATTTTGCTGAAAAACATTGTAAAAGATTCTGATAAAAACATATATCATCACTTTGGTTACTGTACCTGAAAAAAATATGCTAATGAAGCTAGGTGCTTCACTATATGCGTTAACCAGCCATCTGCTGAGTGGAAACAGTGCCATTTTGATTGAGAGACCAACAAAAATGAATAATGTACCAAGTCTTATGATGTTATTATCGTATAATGGTACTATTCTTTCAGCCATGTCAGACATGTTGAGCGTTCCGGTCATAGAGTATAAAAGGCCGATGCCAAACAAGTAAAATGTTGCTCCTAGAGTACCACTAATGAGGTATTCAAATGCTGCAACTAAAGCTTTCTTATCCCTTCCCATTGAAACTAAAACATAAGAAGAAAGAGATGAAATTTCTAAAAAGACATAAAGGTTGAATATATCGTTTGTTACTAAAATTCCGAGTAATCCACTTAGGCACAGTAGAAATAGAGAGTAAAAACCAGAGATTTTGTTTTTGCTAATCTCTTTTTCATTAATATGAAAGCTATAAAGCACACTAATCAGCGCTATAAAATTCACCAAAGTTAGAATCAAGGAGTTCAATATGTCAATTCTCAACTCTATTCCGTATGGAGGAGCCCAATCTCCAAGATAATAAGTTATAATTTCACCATTGTATGTTTTCACTAGCAACATTAATGAAATAAAGAAAGTAGCTGCCGTTGTAAAAAAAGAGATAAACCAGGACACCCTATGTTTCCTGGTAAGAAAGCAGAACATCGATGCAATTATTGGTATAATAACTTGTAGAATTGGTAATTGCATTAAACTGTTGTTAATACATCGTTAAAGTATTAGTATATATAATACTTTTTGTTTTAACACCTTTATGTTGTCTAAAATTTATAATGCAGTAACGAGCCTATTGCGGAGAGAAGGTGAACTTATAGGAAGGGACGAAAACGGAAATTCTTACTATGAATCAAGTAAAGGAAAAAGATGGGTAATATATGACAATGTTTCTGAGCCTACAACAATTCCTCCAGCATGGCATATATGGCTGCATTATACTGATAATGCAGTACCAGTGAATAATAACAAAAGAAAAATTCCTAATTTAACAGGTACAAAAGATGCATACTACCCAAACCAAAAGGTGAAAAATTACTATGAAAGCTGGAATCCTAATAACTAAAGATGCGAAGGTCAAATATACTTGAAATAACTGCTGGTTCATTTGTATTAATTTTTACTGTTTTTCTTATCTTCTTCGCTATTGATAAATTATCTTACATAAAGAAAAACTATAAGGATTGTTATAAAATACATGGCCTTTTTACTGATGCTAACGGTGTAGGGGTTGGTGATAGTGTCAAGATCTCTGGTGTAGAAATCGGAAGCATAACTGGTGTATCGCTTGACAAAGCTACCTACATAGCACGAATCGACATGTGTATAAGTAGGGATATAAAACTCCCAGTTGATAGCTCAGCCCTAATCACTAGCAGTGGAGTTGTTGGTAGTAAATTTGTTAATATATCACCTGGCGCAGATCCCAAATTAATTTCACACGGTGGTAAGATAGCACACACTCAAGCTGAAGCAAATATGGGCGGAATAATGGATAAAATTATTGGCATGTTTACAAAGTGAGAATAAGAACACATAAGCCAACTTGGCCTATGTACAATTAAGGGATTTTTCTATCAATAGCTTGAAGTTGTTCAGCGTTTGAATTATCAAGATTTCTGCTAGGTTTTACATTCCTAATAATCTCAACAAATGCTTGTACTTTCAGTATAGGAGTGTTTTTTCTTACGTACTTAGGGAAGTGTTAAATAAACTGTGTCAAACCGAGAAGTAAAAATAAAATAGAAACAAAAAATGGAGGTTTGACAATGAGTCAAGCAAACAGAACTACCGGTTTGGTAGACTATAAAGAATTAGAAACAAATATCTTATCGTCTATACGAGAAGGAAGATACCGTCTTGTCAGTCAACAAGAAAATTATAGAAATTGAATCTTAAGCTGTATTACGAAATCAAAAAATACTTTCTATCAACATATACACTAACCAACTACATTAAATAAATTTGTGTAAAATGCTATTTTACATAAGATAGAAAGTACGCATTTTTTGATTTTAAAGTACTAAATTCTCCTCCAACCGCTTTGCCCTGTAATTCTTGATATGGTCAGGATTAAAAGCACTTTTGGATTTTAGAACACCGAAAATGATATGGAGTAGCTTACGCATTGCAGCACCAACGATAGCCATATTATGCTTACCCTTTTCCTTTAATCTCTGGCAAAAACTAATAATGATAGGATTGTGATTCTTAGCTACTATAGCAGGAAAGAAAAGTGCTTTACGTAATGTTTGTGAACCGGATTTACTTAATCTGGGTTTGGCATATACAGAGGAACCTGACGTCATATTTCGTGGTATAACTCCTGTATATGCTGCCAATTGCCTGGCATCTCTAAAAACCTCTATGTCAGGAACTTCAGCTAAAATAGCTATTGCTGATTCTTCTCCTATTCCTGGAATAGTCAATAGAAGTTGAAAATTTTCCAACAATTCTTTATGTTGATTTAATAGTTCACGTACGGAGTTTTTTATTGTTTCTATTTTTTGAGCTATATTCATTGCAAGGTCTTCCCAAGCACTTGCAACTTCTTTAAGCAGTCTCTCTTTTTTTTCTAAGTGGTTATTTACTAATGTTAACTCATCTTTTAACGCAACTGAGCAACGATAAAGATGTTTTAATTTTTTCATTTCAGGAGAAGGTGGTGTCCAACTAGAAGGTTCCTGTCTTTGGCAATAATCAGCAATAACTTCTGCATCGGTCTGATCATTCTTTTGTCGTATCAGCTTACTCCTTGCATAAGATTTTATGCAATAAGGATTTACAACACTAACAGAATGTCCAGCGTTGTGCAGAAACTCAGCCAAAGCTTCGCTATAACAACCAGTAGCCTCCATGCAGGCTTTTACTTCTTCTACATTATGTTTTTGTAGAAAGCTAAGTAAACCTTGAAACCCAGAATCCTCGTTTTTAAAACTCCTTTTTCTAGTTTCACATCTTCCTTTTTTGCTTATGAACGAGAGAAAAACATCAAAGCGATCTTTCGATACATCTATACCTAAAAAGTTGTTGATCATATATAACCCCATGCGTTACCATTAAAAATGAAAAGTAAGGCTAGTCTTGTGAATACAGAATTAGAACCATTTAGGTTTTTCTACGATACCGTCCAGCCTGTACTCTTGAGAAGAGAACTCTTATCTACCTTACAGATTTTATATCTAAGACCACTGACAGAGTTCTTCTCTTCTCCATCTAATGCTTAAGCTTAAAACATTAGATGCTTTTTACAAGATACAAGACCATTGACAGGAAGAGATGGAGCATTAACACCATTGATAAAGAAGCTGCTAGAGGCAAGTTTAGAAGGTGAAATGGAAAGCCATTTATCAAATAATAGGAACGAAGAAAATAATCGCAGAAACGGCAAAAATTCAAAAACTTTACGAACAAGTATTCGAGCTGCTAACACCAAGAGACAGAGAAGGAAGCTTTGAGCCACAAATAGTCAAAAAAAGGCAAACAAGCCTACATTCTGAACTTGAAACAAAGATTTTGAGCATGTTTGCCAGCGGTATGGGATATAGAGACATAATGTCACACGTCGAAGAAATTTATGACAACAAGATATCGGTTGCTGAAATATCCAGTATTACTGATAAATTATTGCCAGTGATTAACGAATGGCGCAGTCGTCCTTTACAGGCAGTTTATCCGATAGTTTTTATGGTTCTTTAAAGTAAAAGAGGACGGACGCTGTGTAAGCAAGTGCATGTATAATATATTAGGTATAGATCAGAATGGCAGAAAAGAGGTGTTAGGCTTCTATTTAGCTGAAAGTGAAGGAGCGAACTTCTGGTTAGGTGTACTAAACGACCTCAAGGAAAGAGGTGTAGAAGATATCCTAATAGCCTGTGTTAAAAAGCTTTCCTACAGCTATAAACAGCGTCTTTCCTAATACAGAAGTACAACTATGTATAGTGCATCAGATACGTAATTCATTGAAGTATGTGGCTAGCAAAGATACAAAGAGCTTTTTAAGTGATTTGAGGAAGGTATATCAAGCACCAAGCAAGGAAATTGCTGAGAATTATCTACTAGAACTGGATGAAAAATGGGGTGCAAAGTACCCTATGGTTATAAAATCGTGGCAGAATAATTGGGAAAATTTGTCTAGTTATTTCAAACGCTAATTCTGGATGGCTTTGTTGCATAGCACTGATAGGCATGTAAATCACAGTGAATTTACGCAGCTAATTTAAATTTAGCCATACCTATATCAGTAAATTTGTTCAATAAGTAGCACTTAATTAACAGCTCTTTTTCACGATTTACCTCTGATTTATTTTTCAAGCCAAACCCAAATATTTGCTTCAACCTATAGAAAAAGACTTCAATATAAGACCGTGCTCCATACTTAACTTTTTTCTTCCATTCATTAATACCATCTTCATAATTCTCATATGACCTAATTCTACTAATATACTTGTTTCTTTCTGATAAGTAGTCAGCTAAACAAATTTTAGTATCCTTCCTAGGGCGAATAATAGGCACAATATTGTATTTTCTGCATTCTTTATACACACTTTTTATATCATAAGCCGCATCTGCTCGAATAGAACAAATGTTATATTTATCACTGACTTCTTCTAACATATCGCAGACCGGCAAATAGTCTACAGCAACACCACTAGTGTAGTTCATGCTTATTGCTTTCTTATCATTTATGTTTAAAACAACATGTAATTTTCTTACTTGACCATAACCACTGTATTTCCTTTTTCGAATATTAAGCTTACTATGCCCACCGTTATTATTGTAGATACTAACTCTAGTGCTATCTACGGCAATTTCAACATTTTCCAGATCATCTTTATTGCTTCTATGGTCATCAATCTTCAAATTAAGCTTTTTAAATCTTCTGGAAGCTTGTGTATAGCTGATAATCTTAAGTTTTTTGCCTATTTGTACCATATAACCTTTTACAAAACCTACAGCTTGTCTCAAGCCAATTCTAAAAAGATGAACTATTATGTGTATTAAAATTACAACTTTATCACTATAAGTGTTATTGCCACCTGCAACTTTTGGACTATTTTCATACCAATTTTCTATGGCTTGATTAACAAAATGAAAAACATTTCCTCTTTTTTTGAGAAACTCGTTATATTCTCTTTGGTTACTTACTCTCATTTTTTGTGGCATAAGTTGTACTTGTTTGAAAAATGCCTATTTTACAACAAAATGCGTTAGTAGCCATATATTAAAAAGCTTTTCTTCTTACAATAACCTCAACCAACACTAGCTATGCAACAAAGCCATCCAGAATTAGCGTTTCAAGTATTCTGATCCAATGAGGAGAGTAATTTACACCACTAATCCGATAGAGGGACTACACAGGCAAATTAGAAAATTCACCAAGACCAAAGGCTCATTTACCAGCACAAATGCCTTGTATAAACAGGTATATTGTGCTATAAAAAAGGTGGAAGAAAAGTGGACGATGCCTGTACGTGATTGGGCATTAACTATGTCACAGCTTGATATTTTCTTTCCTGGTAGATTGAAAATTGAGTTGAGTTGAAAATGTGGTTTGACACACTTTATTTAACACTCCCGTCTTTCTTTCGATGAGATCAAACAGTTACAGCAGAAAAGACCTCATAGTTCCCTCAATTTATCCCTCTGCTTATTCCTTTAACTACTGATGTTCCATTTAAGAATGTATCAGGCTTTTTGTGTGCCGTAGAGACACAAGGAATGTTCAGGAAAGAGCAAACTAAGTGCGAAAGCTGCACAATAGATGAGGGTGGGCCCCTCGGAGCCGGTTTACAAGAGCAGGCTTCAAACAACCATAAGCTGCTTTGGTAAAGAGCCAAGGTAGTGAGCGTTATGGAAAAGGCGTAATTATGCGTCATGTGTGAAATAGAGAGATGAACGCAAGTGAACCACTGATTACACGTCGAAAGGTAATGCGATGATGTCAAAACCAGGGGAGAAAAAGTAACTTGGGATAAGCCTATCGGGAACTTGTCTACTGGGTAGGTGGCATCCGGCATATAGGTGGCATGAACCTATTTCAGGCTATTGTGTGGAACTATGGGAACCTGTCGTTTCGATGATAAGGGAGAAGTCCAAGGAGCTGAACTCTAAGGAAGAGAGTACTGATGCGAAAAACAGGGGCGGATTAGCTCGTAGTAGTGAAGAAGTTTTTGTAATGGAAATGGAGCGAAGGGGCTGAGTTATTTAGTTTTAATTATTTATCAACCGAAAGGGAAGAGTTAATGAATAAAACAAAATCTTTTGACATACCAAAGCAACTGATTTGGAAAGCTTATAAACAAGTATCCAAAAACAGAGGTGCGGCAGGTGTAGATGAGGTCTCGATAACAAAGTTTGAAGAAAATCTAAAAGATAATCTATACAAACTGTGGAATCGGATGTCATCCGGAAGTTATTTTCCAGAACCAGTAAAAGCTGTTGCGATACCAAAAGATACAGGAGGACAAAGAACTTTATGTGTTCCTTCAGTATTCGACAGGATAGGGCAAACAGCAGCTACTATGTATCTCGAACCGTTAGTAGAGCCGGAATTTCACGAAGATTCGTATGGTTATAGACCAAACAAGTCTGCACTGGATGCGGTAAGTACAGCGTGTAAGAGATGTTGGAGAAGTGATTGGACGATAGATCTTGATATTTCTGGATTTTTCGACAATCTGGATCATGTGTTAGCACTGCAAACTATCAAGAAGCATACAGATTGCAAGTGGGTCATACTGTACGTGGAAAGGTGGATGAAAGCCCCGATTCAACTAGCAGATGGCAGTAAGGTAGTTAGGAATAAGGGAGTTCCACAAGGAGGTTCTGTAAGCCCAATCATTTCTAACATATTTATGCATCATGCATTTGATATGTGGATGAGGCAAAACTACCCAACAATACCATTTGAGAGATATGTAGATGATGCAATGGTGCACTGTAAAACCCAGAAACAGGCAAAATTCATAAAAGACAAGATCGAAGAAAGATTGGCTGAGTTTAAGCTAAAATTACATCCTGAAAAGACACAAATAGTGTACTGTAAGGATGACAATAGGAGAGATGTGTTTCCAATACAGAGCTTTGACTTTCTGGGTTACACGTTCAGACCTAGACTGGCAAAGAACAATAAAATAGGAAACTATTTTGTCTCATTTCTACCTGCAATTAGCAACAAAGCCAAGAAGAAGATCAACCAAACCATAAGGTCATGGAAAATACGTAGGCAAACATATACAACACTAGAGAAAATATCAAAGAAAATAAATCCTATAGTCCGAGGCTGGTATCAGTACTATGGCAGGTTTTATAAATCAGAGATGTATCCATCTCTTAGAAATGTAGAGTGGCACCTAGTAGGATGGGTCAGAGCCAAATATAAGAAACTTCGAAATCATGGAAGACTAGCAAAGCAATTTCTAGCAAAAGTGAGAAAGAGGTCTCCAAATATTTTCTATCACTGGACACTAGGATTGGGATCAAAAGGCTGAATAACGGGAGCTGTATAAATTGAGAGGTTTACGTACAGTTCTGCGAGAGACTGGTGGGGAAGCTCCGCCGGTCTACTCTCCATTTCATTTAGCGGTGCTCTTCCTCCAATATCCTTAATTGCCTTCTCAAATTTTAATAGCGACTTGTTATTTAGTCTGACATTATTCTGAGAATCACAAACAATAACCCAATCTAAAATTGGCTTTTTTTGACCACCATACTCTATATCATCATTAATGTGTTCCTTTAGTTTTTTAATTATCTCTACTGCTCTTGTTTCCATAGTTTCTATGGTGCTATCTTCATTTTCTACGAGTATATTGAAAACAATTCCTAATAACTCCTGCTGGAAATCCTTGCGTTCTTTAATATTCATAATTAGCCTCAACTTTTATATGCTATTTCACCAAAGTAATTTTACCAAATAAGTAATATACAGTACAGATAAATTCAATTTATTCGTTTAAAAATTTTCTTACATTAGCCTATCTAAGTTATGTTTTAGGATGTAAAAGCTTCTTACTTTAATACTTTATTAAAGTAAACCATATATGGATTGCTATTTAGGAGCAGCTGTTGTACTTTAATCAGAAGGTACAGTAATGTAAGAAGGAGGTACTTTATGTCTTTAAAAAATGAAATTTCTGAGTTGATAGAGCAACAGCTTGGCATTAAATATCATGACAATTGCTTAGCTTACACTATCCATAATTCGGCTGCAGGTGAAATATCCGATTCTATTGCTCTTTGCATAGTTGGCTGTGGCGATTGTGAGATTAAGTATCAAGGTATTGCTAATTCATTTAACATAACGAAAGAAGAAATTAACCAAAGTAATATAGAAAGCATAAAAAATAAGATAGAAAGTGAAGCTAGAAAAGAAGGTAGTGAATTTTCCGAGTTGATTTCTAAGATGGATCAATCGCTGAAAGAACAAAGTGAAAAGTCTATTATACAGATTTTAAATTCATCTGCTGAAGAGATGTTAAGGAGTTTTTGTGGTAGTTCTATACAGAGAACAGAGGATAAAGAAGTTAGTCTGTCCTCTGCTTCACATGAAGAGCCTGCTACAGAAGATTCGGAAACTACTATTAATTCTGATCTTTTATCAATTTAACCAGCTCCTCATATAAATTTTTTCTGTACCCAAGCTATATGTTTGTGAGAGGATAGTAAGCACTACATTTTTCTATTTCCATTATAACAGATTCGTCTATTTTCATGATGATCTTACTATTTGTACTCTGTCTAGGACTAAGCAATAGAAATAGTAGGATAACAGTAGTCAACCAAGATTCCAGCATCACGTACTAGGATGATATAAGTATCATGATTTACGATTAGATTGACATAGGGTAAAGAGTAAATTAAAAATTAAATAGATCTTTTAATGCAGAATAAATGCCTATAGAAATATTGATGCCCGCTCTTTCCCCAACAATGAGTAAAACTGGAGGGAAAATTGTAAAGTGGTGTAAAAAAGAACAAGATAAAGTTGAAATAGGTGATGTAATCGCTGAAATTGAGACTGATAAAGCCATAATGGAGTTTGAATCTGTCGATGAAGGAGTTTTAGCAAAAATTTTAGTGTCGGAAGGAACAAGTGGTGTGCCTGTAAATCAACTGATAGCTCTAATGTTAGAGGAAGGGGAAGATAAAAGCGCACTTGATTTAGCTTCTGCCATCAATACCAAGGTTGAGAAGGAGGTTGAAGCCGATTTTTCAGTATCATCCAACCCTTCGATTTCATCTAGCTCTTCAATGTCATCCCAGTGCGTGACACTGGGATCTAAAAAAGAGGATAGAGCAACAGAAAATAGAATAAAAGTAAGTCCCTTAGCTAAAAAAATAGCTCAAAATGAAGGTGTTGATATAAAGCGATTAAAAGGTACAGGTCCATATGGTCGTATCATCAAAGCTGATGTATTAGAATTTTTAGATCAAACTAAAAGCTATGAGAGATTTGAGGAAAATACAACAGTTGAAGTAAGTAATATGCGCCAAGTGATAGCGCAGCGCCTAGTTGAATCTAAGCAAAATATTCCACACTTTTATTTAACTGTAGACTGCCACGTTGATAAGCTAATATCGCTCAAAAATGAGGTTAATTCAGCAAATGAGAACAATAAAGTAACAATTAATGACTTAATTATAAAAGCTGTGGCTTTCAGCATGAAAAAATTTCCTGACATAAACTCATCGTGGATAGATACTAAGATAGTAAAATATTCAAATATAGATATCTCAATTGCTGTAGCGCTTGAGGATGGACTTATTACTCCTATAGTAAAAAATGCTGATGAAAAAAGTGTTTTATCTATATCAAAAGAAGTGAAAGATTTAGTAAATAGAGCACGATCTGGAAAATTAAGGCCTGAAGAATTTCAAGGAGGAGGGTTTACCATTTCTAATTTAGGCATGTTTGGTATAAAAACTTTCAGTGCTATAATCAATCCACCACAGTCTTGCATTATGGCTGTCGGCGCATCTAAAAAACAACCAGTTGTCATAAGTGAAAAAATAGAGATAGCAGAGGTAATGACAGTTACTCTCTCTGTTGACCACAGAGCAGTTGATGGAGCACTCGGAGCAAAATTTTTAAATGCCTTTAAGTACTATATAGAAAACCCTACGGTGATGCTTCTTGAGCCTTTATTATTATAATAAAATTAATACCTCTTAGTTTATACTTTTGTTAGTTAATAGGTTTAGAGGTAAAATATGACTGATAAAAAGATAGAAAAACGTAGTATATCTTTTGATGCTACAAAATCAAAATTTTCAAACGATAGGTTTCAAATAGATTCCTCATCTAATGAGTCAATAGATACCATTGGTAAAAAATTTAAGTATGAAGTGAAACTTCCAGGTGTTATTCACACTACAACAAGAAAAAATAATGTTGGAAGCGGATTAAATGAGTTAGATCTAAGAAAGAAAAATGAAAACTCTTTCAAGACACCAATAAAGAATATTGAAGAATCAGATAGTAAGAGAAACCAAAGTCATTTGCTGTTTCAGGAGGACTCATTTCCAGAACTACCAGCATGTGCATATAAGCCAGCACTGCTGCCAAAACCATCAAAAGAAAAAATAAAGGAAGCTGTAGATAAAATGCGCAATAATAGAAAAGCTCATAATTCTGCAAGTGTTGAAAATGGTGTTAGTTCAGACAGGTTCAAAGTGCGCCCGTTCTTATGTAGTGATATAGATGGATATGTAGCTCCTGACAAACGTGACCGTAATCTAGAAAGGTGTAGGGTTACACATGATAGCAGTAAGCTTGAAGCACAAATGGAAAGAAAGCATGGGTTTCAATCAGATCCAAGTGTTAAGCATGTAAAGGCTGATACTGTAGTATGTTCTATTACTAAAGGTCATGACAAAAAAGGCGTTAAATCTGATGTCTCATATACACAAGAGCCTACATCAGAAATGTCTAAGGTTAATGTGAGAGAATTAGCAAATAGGTTCCGTGGCTAATCATTATTGGATTTGTATCCGTTCAGCGGAGTGGCAGAATAAGGTAGACAAGGTGATCTAAAAAGATAATCATAGAGCAAAAGTGAGGTAATGTGGTAAACCTTTTAGAGCTTTGCAAAAATTTACAGCAAAAAATAGAAAAGTTAGAAGCAAAAATAGAAAAGCTGGAAAGGGAGAATGAAAGTTTAAAAGCAGAGAACAAGGCTTTAAAGATAGAGAACGCTGAATTAAAGGAAAGGCTTGGTTTAAACTCGAAAAATTCATCTCTACCAAGCTCTAGAGAGTTGTACAAAATAAAAAAGGACAAGCCAAAGAGCGACAGAAACGTTGGTGGTCAGGTTGGTCATAAAGGAAGTTTTCGCGCCAAAATGGATGCAGATGAGGTGATAAAAGTAAAGTTGTCATCTACTTGTGAATGCGGAGGAGGGATTGCAATATGCAATGGACCGTACATTCATCAAAAAGTTGATCTTCCGGAAATTAGGCCTTATGTAGTGGAATATCAGATGGAGCATGGTCGTTGCCGGAGATGCGGAAAAAGAAGAAGCAGTAAGTTACCAGAAGGTGTTACGTCAGATACATTTGGTCCAAGGGTTAAGTCAATAATTGCAGCGTTCAGCGGATTCTACAAAAATTCAAAACGCGAAATAGCGAGTGTCGTAAATGATATCTTCAATTTGAACATAAGCGTCGTTAGCATATCAAATAGTGAACATAGAGTTGCTTCAAAATGCAAAAAAATGTATGAGCAGATCGAACAAGAGATAAGTAGGAGTAAAGTTCTACATATTGATGAAACGAGCCATTATAACAAAGGTAAACTCGCTTGGTGTTGGATGTTTGCAAGCAATACGGCAAGTTTTGTGAAGTTGACAGAGTCAAGAGGAATGAAAGTTTTAAAAAATAACGCATGCTGCAATCATAATAGCTTAGTGGTAACCGACAGGTACGCAGTATACAATTACTTTGCTGATGAAAAAAGGCAAATCTGCTGGGCACACTTAGCAAGGGATTTTGAAAGATTAGCGCATAGTTGGAATATTGAAGTCAAAGTTCTTGGCTGTTACTTAAGAAATGTAGCTACTGAATTATTTGCACTAAAAAAGGCTTTGCTAAAAAATGAGATAGATGTTTTTAGATTTGCCAGACGTGCCAGAAAGTTGCGAAAACGTACAAGGTATTACTTGAAGGAAATATCCTACTTACCTGAAGCAATTGGAGCCTCTCGAGTTGCGAAAAATATTTTGAAATCTGAAAGAATGATGTGGAATTTTTTAGATGACCCAAAAAACATTCCGCTGACAAACAACCATGCTGAACAGCAGATACGGCATTATGTCGTTTACCGCAAAAATTCGTATTTTACACAATCAAAGCGGGGAAATGCATTCCTTGAACGGATAATTTCGTTATACTTAACATGGAAACAAAGGGGTCTCAATCCTTTCCAAAACCTCTTATCTATTGTTTCTTAAACCACTCTCCTGAACGGATACTAGTTGCATGGGACATATGTATGCACCCGTTTACAATCTTAAATTAATTAAACTATCGAGGTTATTTATTATGATTACATCTTATCAAAATTTCATTGGCATTGATATCGGAAAATTTAAAAATGTTGCTGCAGCTTATAACCAAAGGAGCGCTATCAAGTTTGACAATGATGCTACTGGTTGGCAACAGTTGTTTCAAAAATTTTCAGATATCCTACCTAATTCTCTAGTAACTTTAGAAAACACTGGAAAATATGAGCTTGGCTTAGCACATTTTCTTGTTGATAAGAATGTTGCTGTACATCGAGCTAATACTCGTAAAGTAAAAAGTTTTATCATATCACATGGAACTTTAGCAAAGACAGATCAATCAGATGCAAGAGCCCTTGCTCAATATGGTTTTGAACGCTATAGTGCTCTATCTCTATTTGTGCCTATGTCAAAAGAACAAACCGCCTTAGTTGCACTCTGTCAACGTCGTGATGACATTACGCAAATGAGAACTCAAGAGAAATGTAGGCTTGCAGCACCTGAAAACGACTATATAAAGGAAAGTTGCCAAAAAACAATAGACTTTTTTACCAGTCAGATAAATGAGTTCAACGATGCCATACAAAGAATTATTGATAAAAATCCAGAGTTACAAAAGCGTCAAAAGATCTTGAGAACAGTGCCAGGAATAGGTCTCAAGTTATCACAAGTTTTTGTGTATCTAATGCCAGAACTTGGCCACCTAAACAAAAAAGAAGTTGCAAGTCTTGCTGGAGTTGCTCCACATCCAAAAGAAAGCGGTAAAACTATTGGTTACCGAAGGATAACAGGTGGTAGAAGCAATGTTCGTGCAAAGCTTTTCACAGCTGCTATGGCTGCTGCAAGATCTAAATCTGCACTTGGTGCTTTTTATTCTGATCTTATTGGTAGAGGTAAAAAGAAGATGGTAGCTATAACAGCTCTAATGCGAAAAATCATAGTAATTGCCAATGCAAGACTTAAAGAAGCAATTAATATGAAATAAAAAAAATCTGTATAGAAAATAGGTTAACGAATATGTGCGTCTACACACATTTAAAGCACATATTCGTTAACCATAAAATCTAAGCAGTGCTTGCTGTTTGATATAAATTTCTTTCTGTATAAACTAGGGTTTTTGTTGCCAAAATACATTTTTCAATTGAATAAAAATACAAAATTATCAACAAATGAGACTAAATTCAAAAAATTTTAAAAAACATAGTTGATGGTAAAGTAACACTTATCATTCCTGAGGAATTAAAAGCTGGTAGGGAAAGTTTACTAGACGATATTAATGAACGTTTCACAGATTATGATAATGATGGATTTATTCGTTTACACGTTGGAGCACAAAAAGGTGATGTTGAGCTTGGCAGGCGTTTACTAGAATGTGGTGCAAATATTGAGATTAAATCAAAAACAAAAGTAGGTGGTGACACTGCACTTCATTTAGCTGCTAGAAATGGTCATAAAGATTTTGTGAAGCTTTTACTTGATAACGGTGCAAATGTTAATTCAGTGAGTAGTACAGGCAGCAGAGTAACTCCTTTACATGAAGCAGTGTATTATGGACATTTAGATGTTGCGGAATTGCTAATAGATCGTGGCGCAACAGTTGATGCTAAAGAACGATATAATCTTACTCCTTTGATGTATGCTTCTACACAAGGTAATTCAGCAATGGTGGAATTGCTTTTAAAAAAAAAGGCAGATCTTTATTTACAACATCATAATGGTGAAACTGCATTGCACTTAGCTGCTGATAATGGTCATTCTGATGTAGTTGCCATCTTAATAAGTGCAGCAGAAGATAAAGAAAGGTATGTTAATATGCAAAGCAATAATATTGGTACTGCGTTGCATGTTATAGCTTATAATCGAAAAATAAATGAAGGGCATAAAAAATCTGCAAAATTGCTAATAGAAAATGGTACAAGCCCGTATTTAGAAAACGATCCAATTATTAATAAACCATCAGATACTCTTTTGAAAGGAAGCTCTTTAGATATGGCAAAAAAACGAGGAAATAAGGGATTTTTGGAATTTATGTCATCTTTAGGCTATTCAGCAACCGTACCAAGCAATTCAAAGAATGATCCACAAAACACAAAAAAGTATGTCGTAGCTGCTTCTGCGCTTGCAATAACTGGTATTGCCTTAGGAGCAGCTGTTGCAGTTTACTTGGAAATGTTAGCAATAGGAATAGCAGTTGCAGTTTGTTGTCTTATTGCAGCTACAATTACGTACTGCTATAGGCCTAAAAGCTTAGTTGAGGATAATCAGGTCAAAAAGGTTATGCAGACAGAAAAATGTCAGTCTAAGTAATAAATATAGTAGTCTATCATTTAATAATTTATTATAATTATATTGGTTGTTAATAGATAAAAACTTGGTAGACTACGAAGAAATATTCTTAAATAAAATCAAAGATATAAAAGAAGAAGGGCGCTATCGTGAATTTACACATTTTGCGTCATTACCTGGCAAACTTCCCTATATTATGGATTATGAAAGAAATAGAGAGGTTATTGTCTGGTGCAGTAATAATTATCTGGGAATGTCACAAAACGATAGTGTCATTGCTGCTATTCAAAATTCATCTGTTGGTGCTGGAGGAACAAGAAATATATCAGGTACAACAAAGGAAGTTGTTGAGCTCGAGAAGTCTTTGGCTGACTTGCATCAAAAAGAAGCTGCTTTAACTTTTGCTTGTGGCTATCTTGCAAACCAAACTACACTTAGTACTTTATCGTCTGTTATTCCGGGCGTGGTAATTTTTTCAGATGAGAAAAACCATTCTTCAATGATAGAAGGTATAAAATCAGGAAAAAGACCGAAGCACATATTTAGGCATAATGATGTTGATCACTTAGAGCAGTTGCTAAAGTCTATAGATATAAAAACGCCGAAAATAATAGCACTTGAATCTGTATACTCAATGGATGGTGATGTAGCACCGCTTGAAGCGATATGTGATCTAGCAGATCAGTATAATGCAATTACCTATTTGGATGAGGTACACGCAGTTGGCATGTATGGACCGCGCGGTGGCGGAATTGCAGAAAGAGAAGGTTTGATGGATAGAATAACTGTTATTCAGGGTACATTATCAAAGGCTTTTGGAGTGATGGGTGGATATATAGCGTCTTCAAAGAGCTTAGTGGATGTAATAAGAAGTTCAGCCCCAGGATTTATTTTTACTACTGCTATGTCACCCGTTTTAGCAGCAGCAGCAAAGGCAAGCGTTGAGCATTTAAAATCGAGCAATGTTGAAAGAGAGAAGCAAAAGCAGTCTGTTGAAAAGGTAAAAGACTCACTGAGAAACGCAGGAGTGAATTTTATGCAAACAGAAACTCATATAATTCCAATCATAATTGGCGATCCTGAGTTGTCCAAAAAAGCATCAAAATTGTTATTTGATGAGTATGGAATATATGTACAACATATAAATTACCCAACAGTTTCAAAGGGGACTGAGCGCTTCCGTATTACTCCTACGCCTTACCATACAAATGAAATGATAGAGCATTTAACAAAATCTCTTGTAAAAGTTTTTGAGAAATTGTCTGTTTGTGTCTGTTGTTGAGTTTAAAGTTGCCAAGAATAAGGTATCTATTTAAAAGCATGGTTAATGTACAAAATCAGTGCTTTATTTCTTGTCATGAAAGTAGCTAACACTGGGATCCAACTAAGTTACTTTACAACGTTTTTTGTGCAAAAGGACTAGATGCCAGTATCCGTTCAGCGGAGTGGCAGAATAAGGTAGACAAGGTGATCTAAAAAGATAATCATAGAGCAAAAGTGAGGTAATGTGGTAAACCTTTTAGAGCTTTGCAAAAATTTACAGCAAAAAATAGAAAAGTTAGAAGCAAAAATAGAAAAGCTGGAAAGGGAGAATGAAAGTTTAAAAGCAGAGAACAAGGCTTTAAAGATAGAGAACGCTGAATTAAAGGAAAGGCTTGGTTTAAACTCGAAAAATTCATCTCTACCAAGCTCTAGAGAGTTGTACAAAATAAAAAAGGACAAGCCAAAGAGCGACAGAAACGTTGGTGGTCAGGTTGGTCATAAAGGAAGTTTTCGCGCCAAAATGGATGCAGATGAGGTGATAAAAGTAAAGTTGTCATCTACTTGTGAATGCGGAGGAGGGATTGCAATATGCAATGGACCGTACATTCATCAAAAAGTTGATCTTCCGGAAATTAGGCCTTATGTAGTGGAATATCAGATGGAGCATGGTCGTTGCCGGAGATGCGGAAAAAGAAGAAGCAGTAAGTTACCAGAAGGTGTTACGTCAGATACATTTGGTCCAAGGGTTAAGTCAATAATTGCAGCGTTCAGCGGATTCTACAAAAATTCAAAACGCGAAATAGCGAGTGTCGTAAATGATATCTTCAATTTGAACATAAGCGTCGTTAGCATATCAAATAGTGAACATAGAGTTGCTTCAAAATGCAAAAAAATGTATGAGCAGATCGAACAAGAGATAAGTAGGAGTAAAGTTCTACATATTGATGAAACGAGCCATTATAACAAAGGTAAACTCGCTTGGTGTTGGATGTTTGCAAGCAATACGGCAAGTTTTGTGAAGTTGACAGAGTCAAGAGGAATGAAAGTTTTAAAAAATAACGCATGCTGCAATCATAATAGCTTAGTGGTAACCGACAGGTACGCAGTATACAATTACTTTGCTGATGAAAAAAGGCAAATCTGCTGGGCACACTTAGCAAGGGATTTTGAAAGATTAGCGCATAGTTGGAATATTGAAGTCAAAGTTCTTGGCTGTTACTTAAGAAATGTAGCTACTGAATTATTTGCACTAAAAAAGGCTTTGCTAAAAAATGAGATAGATGTTTTTAGATTTGCCAGACGTGCCAGAAAGTTGCGAAAACGTACAAGGTATTACTTGAAGGAAATATCCTACTTACCTGAAGCAATTGGAGCCTCTCGAGTTGCGAAAAATATTTTGAAATCTGAAAGAATGATGTGGAATTTTTTAGATGACCCAAAAAACATTCCGCTGACAAACAACCATGCTGAACAGCAGATACGGCATTATGTCGTTTACCGCAAAAATTCGTATTTTACACAATCAAAGCGGGGAAATGCATTCCTTGAACGGATAATTTCGTTATACTTAACATGGAAACAAAGGGGTCTCAATCCTTTCCAAAACCTCTTATCTATTGTTTCTTAAACCACTCTCCTGAACGGATACAGATGCCATTGTCACACACTGACTATTTGTTCCTATAGTTGTCTTTTCTCGTCTATCTTATTTTGCCACCCTGCTGCAATGAGGGGTAGGTAAGACCATTTATTATTTTCACTACGTGACTTTTGCTCTTTTGAATGAACTTTAGTTTATATCTCCAGCAATGACAAGCGCGTTATCTTCCCTTAATCTCCCACCGCTTTCTTGCAGAAAAAGCCTACCGAGTGAAGTTTTATATTTATTAATTCCAGAGTAAATTATTCCATTGTATCTTCCGGCAGCAAGATATGCAAAACCTAGTACCGTTGAGCCAAGGGAGCGTAGATTATTATTGTCAAGTGGTAATTTATTTAACAAATTACCACTTATGTCTATTATTCCCCCTTCACGAGCTTTCATCCGCATTTTTACATGGCGAGATTTGAAATCTTCAAGAAAAGCTCCTTTCTTTTCCTCTGCCCAGAAAGTTTCTCTAAGCGCTGGAGCATCAATCACAGCTGCTACAACTCTGTTTTTATGAATGAGACAAACTGATACTGCAAAATAAACCATACAACTAAAAAGGTTTTCCTTGCCTTCTATAGGCATAATAAACCAAGTATAACCGCCGTCTTTTAGATCTTGGCCCACATCGTCTTCAAAAATAAAGTCATAGTTCTGGTTGTAGTTTTTCAAGCAATCGTATATAAGTTGCTTGGATTTTGAATAAGTTTTATTGATAAAGTCTGCTGACTTAACGCTTGAAATTTGCAATTCATTAAAATCACGTATAAGCTGCTTGGAGGCACTGCGTACAGAATCAAGCATCACATTGATTCGTGGTGATGAAATTGCCATTTACTCTTTCACTCTTTCGTAATAGCTGTTATCAGGAGTATGTACTACAATTTTATCACCTTCTTTTATAAATTGAGGCACGTTAACGCGTATTCCGTTTTCCAAAATTGCAGGCTTATAAGAAGCAGTAACAGTCTGCCCTTTGATAACAGACTCTGTTTCTTTTACAGTTAGTGTAACGTGATCAGGCACATGTGCAGAAATTATTTTATCTTGATAAGTTACTACTTTAATTTTCATATTATCTTGCAAATAAGCCTTCTTTTCCCCTAATAAGTCTAAATTTATAACAATCTGCTCGTAACTACTTGGATGCATAAGATTTACGATATTCCCTTCAGTAAAGAGATAAACATATTCCTCTTCATCTAAAATTGCCCTTCTGATTGTTGCATCAGAGCGAAACCTCTCATAGTACTTTGCTCCTGTTTGGATATTTTTCATTTCAGCTTGTATATATGCACCACCCTTACCAGGTTGAGTATGCATAATACTTATAACCGAAAATAAACCACCGTTATGTTCTAGTACCTGACCTGGCCTGATATCATTAGCCCTTTCTGCCATAATTACACTTTTAATTTGGTCTGATTATTATAAATAACTTTATACAAATATCAAAATTTTTATTGGCCAATGAATTCTGGCATGTTGATTACTATATACCTTTCCTTCATGTTGATGTATGGAAATACTTCTTTAGTAAAAGATAACATAATGTTTTTTTTTGTGCTGATAACCAAAATTTCTAATATATCCCCCGAGCCGAAATTATTCACAGACTTCACATAGCCATATAATTCATTACTCTCTAGTCTTACTTCCATATTCACAAGATCATCTTGGTAAAATTCATCCTCATCATTTAATTGTGGTAGCTTATTTCTCTCTATATATAACTTTTTATTTCTTAAAAGTTCTGCTTCATTACGGGAGTTCACACCGCTAATTGTTGCTATTACTAAATTATTACTGACAACAGACACCAAGCTTATTTTATAATTTTCACTTCCGCTTATTAGTTCACCATATAGGAAAATATTTTCGGGCTTTTCAGTAAAGGTTTTTATCTTAACAGCTCCTTTGATTCCATGGGGAGAAGTAATTATTCCGAGGCATATATTCATATTAATATGATAGTTGAAATCAGCTTTTTGTCCATAGAATTGACAATTTACTGAATTAACATACAATTAATATTGTAATAATTATAGCGGGTAATGTGTGAGTTCTATCAGTAATCAAGAAAAGCAAAGTATTATAAGTAGCTTAGAAAAAATCAACTGCAAGCTAAAAGGTGAATCTATAAAACTTGATGATACAAAGGAATCTATAATAGTAGCACGTCGTAAACCTGTTGTTGAAGAGGCATTAGAACATTTACGCAACCCTTCTACTACTAACTGTAATGTTCTGATCGATGCAGAAACTGGGTTTGGCAAGACTTACGATATTGGAATGTGGAGCCATTTACTAGCCCAAGCAGGGTTTCATCATCTGGTTGCAGTACCAAACAGTGATCTAGTAAACCAAGCTAAAAAAATGATGAGTAGTGCATTTACTGTAAACATTAGGACACCTAAAACTGCTGAGGAAATTAAAAATGCACTGAAGGCAACTAAACCTACAACAATTATAGTGACACATGACCTGTTATTACAGCAAGAAAATGATCGTAAATTTAAAGACCAAAATACCAAGTTGTGGATTAGTGTTGATGAAGCAGACAGTATTAACAAGCAGCAGGATTTTGAGAACATGTGCAAGCTTGATGAGAAATATCCTACGACTTACCTCACTGCAACACCAAAGAGAAGGATTTTAAATAGATGCGGAAAAGTTATCAGCCCGACAAGATTGAGTAGACGTTGTATTGCAAACGCCATCGAAACAGCAAGTGTTATTGCAAAAACCAATAGGAGAACAAATTTCACTCTAGCATTTGTAGTGAATATTGCTGTTACTATAATACCTATGATTACATTATTTCCTGTTATAAATAGTAATGTTGCTGCTGTAATTGGTCTAACTTCAGATTATTGGCTGTATTCTGCTTTGATTGGAAACTTATATTATACAATTTCTATGTTTATATTTGGTATAGTAATGTTGCCAATTTGGTGGGTACTAACTAAAGCAACTGGTGTAGAGTCAAAAGAACTGCTTTCTAGATTTCTTGCTAACGTGCGTAGCTTATTTACTAGAGAAAAATCGAGCCCAGCTCATGAATATGTTGAAGAGAGCGAAGAAGTTTTTAATTACAATAAGCTTGTTGATACCGATGATTTATTAACTTCTATAAGATGGAATGTGCAAAGCCCAATTGGAGAAAGTGCTCTGCTTTTAGCTGATGATGTAAATAGTATAGTTAATCTTAACTTTGCGTTGCAGGGTAGAGATAATTTAGTATATGAAGGTAGTACACGTTATGAAGTGTATAATAAATTTCAGCCTGAAGGGATATCTTATCAAGACTATAGGCTCAAGTTACGCGAAGCGAACTTTATAAGCTGCGTTAAAAAGCAACATCCTAGTCTGACAGAAGAGCAGATATCTGAATTAAAAGAAAAGGTGGATTTCAGTAGTACTGCTGAATATCTAAAATATAGAGTAATGCATTCAATGATCGATCTTACTCTCTCATATTTAATGAAGTGTGATAATATTACTTTAGATAAAAAAAGAAGAGAAGGTTTGAGTGAATTGATAGAAGATGTTAAAAAGAATGTTAGCACCACTAATGATAACAATATTATAAGCTACCTAGAGAGAAAAGGCTTTAGTGAGCAATTTGCTAGAGATGAGCTCTTACCGCAAATAAAGACAGTAATTGAAGCATTGAGTAAAAGTGATAATGAGCAATGCAGCTTAATAGTTGATAATTGGCGCTTAAGCAAAGAGCTCCATGACCTCATGGAAAGAGAGGAAGGTATACTACATAGTCTCATTGATTTCTGCAAACAAAATAAATGTATCTTTGCAGGAATTGGGAAAAATGATCTTGGTATTGGAGAAAACAGACTCTTTTCAGCGATAATACGTAATCAGATAGGTGGATATCGAACTCTTTATTGTGATTATGAAAAAAGAGATTTTGATTCATTGGCTAAATATGCGTTGACAACGGTTATAGATGGATCGAAAGGTCGTGGATTTGATAGTGAATATAATCATGTTGCATCAATATTTGCAGATTCGGTTAGTCAGTTCAATAATCCATCTGAAGCCCTACAGAATCTTGGAAGAAATAGAGAGCGTAATGAGAGCAGACAATCATGGTTTTTCGCTGCTGCAGGTGAAGAAGTTGAGCTATTTGTGAATAAGATCTTAGCAAATTTTAAAAACGAACCACAGAAATTTTGTCAGAAAGTTTTGTTTCCAGCTACTAATAAATACAATAAGTTGCTAAAAAATAGAATGGGAGAAGAACTTGGAAGAAAAATAGAAATCTATATTAGTAAAAATATTGATGCATTAGGAAATATTGATGATTCAGCTCTGAAGAAGTTTTCTAGTGATTTGATAAAAGAAACGTATGAAAAAGTTCATGATATAAATGATTTTGATGTCAAAAAGACAGAACAAGATTTACATAGGATTTTAAAAAGTACAGAGGCATACCTTCGTTCATATGAGAACAGAATTAAAAACAACGGTAAATTATCTTGCACACGCTCAGCTTTATTTTCTGTGGGGAGTGCTATAACAAAGGTAATGTATTATCTTTGGGCAGGGTTTGACTATTTAGTCTTTTTGGCTAAAGCGTACAATATAGATAAATCTGGAGATACCAGTGCAAGAGCGTATGTACACATAATCAGAAACTGTCACTGTGAAAGTAGTGTGAAGGCGCAAAATGTATTGGTTCATGCATTAGAAATTGCCAAAGAACATGACAGCAGTTTCAAAAGAAATAGTTTGTACGAAGGCAATGAGGATAGATGTAAAGAAAAAATCATCTCATATTTTCAATCCAAGCAATATATACGTGCATTAGATAGAACAATTGCTCAAATTGAAAATAAACACTTGGTAACAATTTTGAAAGCTGTAGGCTACGAAGATGATGCTAATAAAATGGCACAAGAAATCAAAGATTTTTTATGTGATTTAAAGAAACTAGACTGCGTGAAATTTAGAGAAAAGTACTATCAAGGAGATTCATATCAAACGAGCAATTTATACAAGATCAATGATCAAATTAAGAAGGTAATTGATGAAATTGTAAGGTGCCATAAGTGGCGTCATGGAATAGAGGATTTGGGGCTAAAATTAAAAAATGGCCATAGTATTTTTGAAGTCAGAGTTAACAATGATTTTTCTAAGTTACGTGAGAAAAACTTTAACAAACGCTCTAAAGAAAGGACATATCTAGGTAGAGCTATGTTACTTATTGGGTTTATAATTTCAATGGAGCTTATAGGTAGAATATCATCAGGTCAGACCATGCCATTGCCTTTACTTTGCGGTTTTATAGTATTTGGACCACTGGCACTCTTGTGTGGTGCATTGTTATATGAAATAACAACCTATTTAGTGAGAGGAGCATTTTTTACTTTTGGAGTGCCAGTTGTGTTAGAGGAGCTATTTAAATTCATTGTTAAAAACAGTTTAATGCAGAAGTTATTAGATGTGGCATTATCGTTTGGTAATGGTGCTTTCTTAGGTGTTGAGAAGAGTGCCGTGCAATCTTTTATATTTGAAGATGCAACAAAATTTGACTCACTAAGTGATATAAATGAGCTTACACTGATAAGAGAACAGGAAAAGGCAAAGTGTACAAATGAAGTAGCTGATAAAGTTGTAGCTACTGCTTTATCTGCAATTTTGATACAGCCAACAACTAGTGAGCAGGAAGGTTTAGTTTTTAACTAGAACTTTTCAGATAAATACTGAGTGAGGATTTCAATGCCTTCATCAATCTCTTTTTCAGTGATAATGAGTGGAGGCAAGATTCTTAGAACGTTATCTGATGTTACTCCAACAGTAAGTAAACCACGGTGACTTAGCTCTTCTGCAAATTTTTGGTTATTCATTTTTACTTTTATTCCTAGCATCAACCCTTTTCCTCTCACTTCTTCTATCATTGGAAACTTGCTTGCTAAATTTTCTAGTTTGTTTTTTAAGTACTTACCTCTAACTTCAACATTTTCTAAGAAGCCAGGGCTGAGCAATTCATCCAATACAGCATTACCTACTGAAGTTGCAAGTGGATTACCACCAAAAGTAGAACCATGCATACCGACCGCCATGTACTTAGCAACCTTTTCAGTTGCAAGACAAGCCCCCAGAGGGAAACCTCCTCCTATTCCTTTTGCAAGAGCACATATGTCAGGCTTAATTCCTATGTGTTCATATGCAAATAACTTTCCTGTCCTGCCAGCACCGCACTGAACGCAATCAAAAAATAGCAGTATGTCGTTTTCGTTACATAGTTCTCTTAGCTCTTTCATGAAGACTTCACTCATTACTTTAATACCACCTTGTCCCTGTATTGGTTCTATTAATATAACACCTATGCCATTAGAAATTGCTTTCTTTACACTCTCAATATTGGGCTCTATGTTATCACACCAGTCAATATAAGGATTCAGTAATTCAGAAAATTTCTGTCTATCGTTTGTTGCACAAGTTAAAAATGTCCTTCCATGAAATGCACCATGAAATGTTAGAATTCTATAGCGATTTTTATTACCTTTTCCATTTTGATAGGCCCTAGCGATTTTAAGTCCACATTCCACTGCTTCTGATCCAGAATTTGCAAAAAATACAGTATTAGCAAAGCTGTTGTTTATTAAATTTTCTGCAAATTTGTTGGCAGTAGATATATTATAGGTATTTGATATATGCCATAGTTTTTCTCCTTGTAATTTTAGGACATCAGTTAATCGTGGGTTGGCATGACCTAAACTGCTAACAGCTATTCCAGAGTGAAAATCTATATAGCGCTTATTATCGATATCATACAAGTAAATACCTTTGCCATAAGAAAAATTTATGTTAACAGGAGAATAAACTGGCAAGATAGGAGAAATTGTCATAAAAGTATGATATGCTAATTTTTTATTAATACCATAAAAGACGTTATTTCACAATGAGAAGAATATGTATAAATTAAGTAAATTAATTTTTACTACACTAAAAACAAATAGATATACAAAAATTATCTCGCTATTCTTATTAATTTTTGTGGTTTTATTGGGCACAATATACCGCAGTTATTCATTAAAGAATAATTTTCTTTCTTTTTACCGTAATTCAAATGCAAACTTAAAAGATCTATTGGAAAATAGTATAATAAAAAAATATCATTATTTACTAATAGAAAAACATCATATTAAATATAACAGTTTTGATTACATAAACCAGTTGGTAAAATTGCGTGCTGAATTGTTACAATCAGTAAGCAAAGTAAGAAATTTTAGCTTAATACTGTATGATCAAAATGCCAGAGTGATTTTCAGTAATTTTAATACTCAAGGTCATGACTATGAGCAGTTGCTTACAAATGATGAAATTGATAAATTGCTAAGCAATCAAGAAATATTTTACGCTACAGGAAATACATTAACTTCTACTTTCCCTATATTTCATGAAGATGACATTAAGCCTTCATTTTTTTTGAAGATCATTCAAAGCTATAATGACTCTTATATTATGGTATATAGTCTATTTTCAATATTAATGGGCTTATTACTGGTTATCTTAATACTAATAATGCTTTATTTGCACTTTTCCAATACCCAAATGCTAGCCAAGCAGCATAAAACTAATATTGAATTACAAAGGGTTAAAGAGGCATTAGAGCAAGAAAATGCAAATAAGATAAAATTTTTTGCAAGTGTTACACATGAGTTGCGTACACCTCTTAATGCTATTATTGGATTTGCAAAGTTGATCAAAAATGAAACTTTAGGTTCGGTAGATCACTCTAAATACAAGGAATACGTAGACGATATATATAATGCTGGTACACATTTACTTGCTTTGATTAATGATGTGCTCGATTTTTCTAAAGCTGAATCCAGTAGTTTAACAGTAGAGAAAGTGAAGTTTAATCTGAATAAGATAATAGATTCGTGCTTAAAAATGTTATCACCTAAACTAAAAGAAACAGGTATTAGTTTAAAGAAAGAGATATCTGATAAACAATTATTAGTTATCGCCGATCCCAAAAGAATGAAGCAAGTTATAATAAATTTGTTATCAAATGCAATCAAGTTCACTCCTCAAGGTGGTTTAATAAGAATGATTATTAAAGAGAATATAGAAAAAAATTTATTAACTATTGAGTTTCATGATAATGGAATAGGGATAATGCAGCAGGACATATATAAAGTTATGTCCGTTTTTGGCCAAGCAGATTCGGGATATAGAAACGAAGGCACAGGTATCGGATTACCTCTAAGCAAGAAATTAGTAGAGTTAATGGGTGGGACTTTCAACATTCAAAGTGAAGCAAAACTTGGTACTACGATAACATTGAGCTTCTTTTATGAAGAGCAAACATGTGAAAAGTTGATTGATTTTTAGTAAAATATATTTGATATTGCACTTTTATATCTAGTACATTCCTAAGTCATACTGACGTGATACCTCTTGGCTAATAATAAGTAGCGGAATGTAAGTAAATTAAACTTTTTTAGCTATACTTCCTGAAAACACTTTATAATTCTTGAGCATAAAGAAAATTCCTTTAATAATGAAGCATGCTAATCAGGAACTTAATAAAACAAGCAACTCAAGTAGGAAATAGTGAAAACGTAATACAATATGTCAAATATCTCTATCAATTTGAGAAGTTTAGAAATACATTAAACCTCACTTTGTCACTAATAAAGCAAACTAGACTCTCGTTTGAAATATATCAAGAAGGATTAGTGGATATGGAAGAGGGAGTGTGTAAGACAATTCGTTCTTCTGGTTTAAATAAGTATGTTATTGTGCTAAGAAGGTCAAATCCTTACATCATAGTACATGAACTTTCACATATGGTTGAAAATGAACTGAACTTAAGCTTAGAGCAAGAATTTCTCTATAAAGTTTATCAGGATATTGAGCAGAACTTAAAGCAGTCAAATATTCTGGTACAAAAAATTATTGGTCAAATTATATTTAAGGAGATACAAGTTTACCAAACTCCAAAATCACGTGCGTCTGAGTTATTCGCACGCTATTTTGAGCTGTTTGCTTGGGCTCAGGAAGTTTATCCTAAAGATAAAGAATATCTAATTCGCACTCAAGATTTAAATAAAGTATTTCTTGCTACTAACCAATGGAAAAAGAGATGCCTGGATCCACAAATAATGAAGATAATAGATAAAGAAGTAAAGGAGTATAGCAATAAAACTGCCTTTAAAGATATAAACAAAGTACAAAGCAGTTGGACTAATAAATTTTCCTCTGGGAGTAAAAAAATTGGTTCTATATTTGGAGATGATAATTAGCTTAACAGAACAAAGTTCACTTCTTCAACATTTCAAGTTATAGTTCTCACAATTAAAGAGTTCAAATATATATGAAAACTATATTAGCTGTTGAAACAAGCTGTGATGAAACTGCAGCAGCAATTGTAAATAGTAATAAGCAAGTCCTTGCTCACGAAATTCTTTCTCAGGAAGAGCACAAAAAACGCGGTGGGGTAATACCTGAAATAGCGTCACGTGCTCATATGAAGCATTTAAGTGGTCTAGTAAAAAGCGCTATAGAAAAATCTAACCTTAACTTTTGTGATCTAGATGCAATTGCAGCAACATCAGGACCAGGACTCATAGGTGGACTAATAGTTGGTACAATGATGGCTAAAGCAATTTCGCATGTAGCACAAAAACCGTTTATTGCAGTTAATCACTTAGAGGCACACACATTAGTTATTAGGCTGCTATATGAGGTTAAATTTCCATTTCTAGTCCTACTTATATCGGGTGGCCATTGTCAATTTTTAATTGCACAGGATGTAGGTAAGTATATTAAACTTGGAAAAACACTTGATGACTCGCTGGGTGAAGCGTTTGATAAAATTGCTAAGATGCTGGATCTAAGCTATCCTGGAGGTCCATTGATTGAAGAGTTAGCTAAAAAAGGTGATGGTATGAGATTTAAGCTGCCAAGAGCAATGATAAAACGTTCTGGATGTGACTTCTCATTTTCTGGAATTAAAACAGCAGTAAAAAACTTAGTTAAAGAGCTTGCAATGAGCAAGCAAGATGTTTGCGATATGTGTGCTTCGTTTCAAGAGTGTATTAGCGACATATTACTCGATAGAGTCAGAAATGCTATTGATATCACTGCATCTTTAAATATTAAAATCAATGATTTTGTAATTACCGGTGGAGTTGCAGCAAATAATTTTCTGAAGGAGAGATTGAAAAAATACATAGATTTGAACGTGCTTTCTCCTCCAAGCAACCTATGTACAGACAATGCGGTAATGGTTGGATGGACAGGAATTGAAAGGTTACAGAAAAATTATATAGACTCTCTTGACTTTGCACCAAGGCCAAAGTGGGAATTAGAAAAATATTACTAGCACAAAAAATTATCTACTATATAATGCGGCCGCTGGTGAATTTTTGTAGGCTTAAAAATTACAGTGGTATCTACTAAAGCCTTATTCACTACCGGCATTATTATTTATGAGGTACAGTATGTTCAAAAATAAATTTGACACAGTTACTAATGTTTTCAAAGCTAAATCTAGTACAAGCGCAAAGACACTCAAGTCGTGTTTATTTATTTCGGGAAACGTTGTTATGGCCAGAGCAGTTAGTGATATAGACCTCTCTTCATTACAAGGCAATTCAGAAGATAAAGTCAATAAGCAAGACCTAATAATCATATATGATTATATTAACAAAGTAACTCAAGAAGAAAACTATAATATATGTACTAATAATCTTGATTATATAAAAAGCAGGATTTTAGAAGAAAATATAAGTGATTCATTAGCTGAAAAATTTTGTCAAGATGGATGGAATATAATAAGTAATGATGGTTCTTCGCTATTAACAGTGGCTATTGAAAGAATTAGGGAAAGACAACAAAAGAAAAATAGGGATTGTGATATTAAAATGGCTGTATCTCTAATTCTTGGTATGAAGAAAGAATTGATTACAAAACTGGAGAATTTTGCAGATAGTAATGATAAAACACTTCTACATTATTTAGCTGAGTTGGGTAAAGAAGATATTTTACGTTTTGTGATAGAAAATTCTAATTTTGACATTGAAGAAGCATTAAGGAATAAAGATAGAGATGGCAAAACACCACTACACTATGCGGCTAAATCTGGCAATAAAGAATGCTTGAAAATTCTCATAGAAAATGAAGCAGATTTTAGTTGCACTACCAATAATAAAACTGAGTTACACTATGCTGCCAGAAGCGGAAGTCCTAACCTCCTAGAATATTGTAAGTTGAAAATGTGATATAAAAGAGGATAAGAGGGAAAGATAGCCCTACTCACTATAGGAATAGGACTATCATGGGCGTGTGCGACCGGAAGAATATTGGTACTACAACCGTTTAAATCAAGGTACACTAGCCCATCTCTCGATACGTTTGAATAGTTGCTTGGGACATATATATGCACCCGTTTACAATCTTAAATTAACTAAAACTATCGAGGTTTATTATGGTTACATCTTATCAAAATTTTATTGGCATTGACATCGGAAAATTTAAAAATGTCGTTGCAATTCACAAACAGAAGAACGCTGTCAAATTTGACAATGATTCTGATGGTTGGCAACAATTATTTCAAAAGTTTTCAGATATTCTACCTAATTCTTTAGTAACTTTGGAAAACACAGGAAAATATGAGCTTGGTTTGTCACATTTTCTTATTGACAAGAATATTGCAGTACATCGAGCTAATACTCGTAAAGTAAAAAGCTTTATCTTGTCTCACGGAACTGTAGCAAAGTCTGATAAATCAGATGCGAGGGCTCTTGCTCAATATGGATTTGAACGCCATAGAACTCTCTCTCTATTTGTACCTACATCAAAAGAACAATCAACCCTGGTTGCACTTTGTCAACGTCGTGATGACATTACGCAAATGAGAGCTCAGGAAAAGTGTAGACTGGAAGCTCCTGAAAATGATCATATAAAGAAAAGTTGTCAGAAGACCATTGAATTTTTCGATAGTCAAATAAACGAACTCAATGATACTATACAAAAAATTATTGATAGAAGCCATGAACTACAACAACGTCAAAAAATCCTTAAAACAGTTTCTGGAATAGGTAAAAAGCTATCACAAGATTTTCTGTGTTTAATGCCAGAGCTTGGTTACTTAAGTAGAAAAGAAGTAGCAAGTCTTGCCGGAGTTGCACCTCATCCTAGGGAAAGTGGTAAAACTGTTGGTTACCGAAGGATTATAGGAGGTAGAAGTAATATTCGTTCAAAGCTCTTTACATCTGCCATGTCTGCTGCAAGGTCCAAATCTGCACTTGGCACCTTTTATTCTAAGCTTGTTGAAAGTGGTAAGAAGAAGATGGTAGCTATAACAGCTCTAATGCGTAAAATTATAGTAATTGCTAATGCAAGGCTTAAAGAGGCAATTAATTTGAATGTTTAAAAATTTACATAGCAGTAATTGAAATGAATATTGTGCATCCACACAAACTTAAAGTGCTTGTTCACATAGCTTAAACGGAAATTGTTGCAGTAGCTGTTTGATATAGAATTCTGTTTCTATGACAAACGGGTTTTTATTATCTATATGGTTGGGTAAAGTTGCAAAATTATACAAATGAAAAATTAAAAAAAAACATAGTTGATTTAAAAGAAATATTGACAGCAAAAGGAATTTTTGATAAGGAGAAAATTAAAACAGATAAATATGGAAATAACGCATTACACTATGCTGTGCAATCTGGAAATGCTGAGTGCATAAAATTCTTCATTGATAATCAAGTACAATTTTTAAAAAATAAATATAATGAGAATCCTTTTCATAAGATTGCAGGTAACTCAGAAACTCAAGAAAATGCCATAAATTTTCTTATAAAGAATCTAGAATTTTTAGGTAGACTAAACAGTAAAATTGATCAAGAAAATGTAGATGGTAACACCCCATTGCATATAGCTGCAAAACATGGAAATAAACAGCTAATAGAATTGTTTATTAAATCAGGTGCAAAAATTGTTCAGAATAAACAAGGTAACACCCCCTTACATATTGCTATTATACATGGTAATACATATTGTATAGAGCTATTTTATGAAAATATAGGAAATAGCATACTTCAATCCAAAGGTGAGTATGGAAGAGATCTTGTACATTTAGCTGCAATGTACGGGAAGTATGATTGTCTAACATTTTTACTCAATAAATTTCCTGATTACGATTTAAGTACAGAAACACGCAAAGGAAATATGGCCCTACACTTAGCTCTATCGAGTAATACAGAAACAGAACTAAGAAAAAAATGTGTGAGTCTATTAATAGACAGAAGCATGCAAGTAAATAAGAGTAATAATGAAGGAAACACCCCTTTACATTTTGCTGCCCAACTTGATTTATCGTTTTTAAGCATGATAGAAAAAAAGTTGGAAGAGAAGAAATTTGACGTTTATCAAGAGGTTTTGCGTGAGAATAGCAACGGTGACACCGTCTTTCATATGGCAGCACGTGTTGGTAATAAATCATGCCTTGAGCACCTTTTTAAAAAAGAGAGAGTGGGAGAAATATTAAGTAAGAAAAATAAGGATGAACAAACTTTACTACACTTATCTATCCTCAGTGGAAGAGTAGAATGCGTTAAGTATTTGGTAAAAAAAAGCCCAAAGGGTATTTTTTTAGAACAAAATACACAAAAAAAGTTGTTATTTGCAGCTATTTTGAGCGGCAATAAGGAATGTCTTGAATTTGTGTCAAAAGAACTTGTAAGTAAAAAGGTGGCTGCTAGCATCAAAGTGTTATATGATGAAAATGACAATACACCGTTACACATGGCTGCTCTTGCCGACGGCATAGGATGCTCTCAGTATGTTATTGAAAGTATTGCTAAGTCAACTATTAGGAACACAGTATCACTTTTTCGCGCAAACAGTCAAGGGCTTATACCTCTACATTTAGCTGCCATGATCCTTAATGCTGAGGTAATAGAATATTTTATGACAGATCATCATGATCCCTATACTGAGGAAATGTTTAATGTTGTATCTAAATCTGGAAGAACACCATTACACTATCTTGTAATGAGTGATAATGATTTTGAAAAAACTATAAATGAGGATTTTAAGCAAGGTCAATTTTTGAAAAAGTTGGTTTTAGAAAAGCGTAAACAAAATGAGCACTTAAGGGAAAAAGCTATTAAAGCCTTATTCTACCTAACAATCAGCACCGGAGAGAAAACTGTAAATAAGAGGATAAATTTTGATATAAAGGATAATGCAAAAAAAACAGCTTTAGATTATGCTTTTAAATATAACGACATAAATATCTTGAGGTTATTTTTAGATGCTTTGTATGAAACAAAGGAAAACGGAGAAAGGGAACATAATAAACTTAAGCTAAAATATCAAAAGAAAAGCAAAAAGTTTTTAAACTGCGCTAACATATCCGTATCAATATCAAGTGTGATTGTTTCTGTTTGCATTGTATCTGATCAGTCAAAATCTAAAACAGAAGAAACTTTTAACTGGATTTCCATTGGATGTTCTGTGATATCACTTATTTCTTTCTTATGCAACTTAGCGATTGACCGTCAAAAAGCACTTGTTAAACGTAAGATAGAAAACTATACTGAAAAGATCAACAAAATTGAAAAGGCCACAGGAAAGTTAGCTAAGACAAAAGTAGGGAGTCATGATTTGGAAGAATACAACTCAATACTGGAACTATTAACAAAGAATGAAGAAAATCTTTCACGATTGGAAAATGAACTTTACAAGTTTACGCATGAAACTAGCTTAGAGAGTAAAAACAAACTCAATATTTCTCCTCAGAAAATGAGTAGGCGTAGTAGTACAGAGTTAGCAGAAAGAAGAAGTTCATCTTTTCTGGGCAATTTAGGGGAAAAGCTCGGTCAGTATGCAAGACGCACCAGTAGAGTGCAAGATATAATGGATAGTGAATTATCCTCAATTATTATAGACAAACATTCAGAAAAAGCTTCGCAAAGTAAGCTTAATTCTACGGTAAACAGTCTAGTATTAGCCAAGAAAGCAGTCGGTTTTTTTAAGAAAAAAAAGAATCCGGTTGATGCATCAAGCTTATCAGAAGGTGCTAATCAAGAGAATATTACAAAAATGAATGAAGAAAACTGTGGGTTGATAAAACGATTTGGTGATACCAATGGGTATTCAAAATTTTCGACTCCTTTTAATCCAAGCGGTTCAACCTCAAGAGAAGAGTGTGGTAACAATCATAGTGCAGCGCGTCATGTGAGTTATGGTAGTGCAAATAATTCTGTGAGTGATAAGGAAGTTAGTAAATCTCCATCTCTAATACTTTCTAACTTTGAGGAGGGGATTACTGTTGACTGTTTTAAATTCGAAAGATATAGACCAAGGGTATATTCAAGTCCATCTTGTGTGAGAAAAAGAGCAATTACAGCTAGATCATTGGAATATGTAATACTTCCTGATCATATAGAAAGAGGAAAATAGATGCAGATTGTAATCACTGACTCTGATAGCATCAACTTTCAGAGGAGTGATAGTAAGCATTATAGTAAACTGTCATTGAGTAGTAGATAAGGAAAACATAGAACAATTGGCAAGGCTATCGTATAAGATTATAGTAGAGAAGGAATTAGATAGTCTTGCTATAAAAAAGTTTATGTTTTCCTATTCGCATATGTTAACATTTTATTATATTAACGATAGGGTAAGGCAATAGCTGTTAATACTTTTGAAATAAAAGTTATATATGGTGCATATAGTTAAGTTAAAAGGAAGATTGTGGAAATTACTCCATCAATAAAAAAAGAATTAAAGCAAAGTATACTATACACTTGTCTAGAGAAATGCAAGAGTGCGTTTTGGTTCATTTTCTGGTTTAGTTCAGGGATTAATGCGTTGATGTTATTTTTGCCACTCTATACTTCTCAGGTACTTGATCGAGCGAGAGTGTATCAACATTAGTTATGCTGACGATTATTACTTTATCTGCGTTTGCATGTTCTGCAATGCTTGAAACTTGTCGATATTTAGCCATGGCAAAAATTGGCGACTGGATTGATAAAACTGCAACACCAGACCTAATAGTAAGGTCAATTAGGCTAACATCAGTACAAAGCTCAACTTCAAGTGGTGAAGCAATACGAGATCTTGGAGTAATAAAAAATTTCATTACAGGAAATGGTATATTTTCACTGTTCGATACTCCATGGTCGCTAATTTACCTTGTTGTGATCTTTATGATACATACCTCTACAGGGTTTATAGCTATTGCCGGGATCATTATATTAGTTTCAATGGCAGTATGGAATGAACTTGCCACTAAGCGTATATTGCGAGAAACCAATGAAGAAACTATACGCAATATTAATGCTATAGATATTGCAACAAGAAACGCAGAGGTGGTTGAAGCTATGGGCATGTCAGAATTTATAGTTTCTGATTGGTGTAAACGGAATGATCAAAATCGTGCAATGCAAGTTACAGCGCAGAATCGTTCTAATGTGATTACTGGGATTACTAAGTTTTTACGCTCGACTCTCCAAATTTCAGTAATTGGAACAGGCGCATTACTTGCAATTACAGCTCACAAAACTGCCGGTAGTATCATTGCTGCCTCGATTTTGATGGGTAGAGTATTGGCTCCATTTGATGCAGCAGTTCATACTTGGAAATTTTTAAATCAAGCCAGAATGTCATATGAGAGGCTACAAAGACTTATACTAACATCCCCAAAAAGAGAGCAAACTATGGCTCTACCAGAGCCTGAAGGGAAGTTGGAATTTGATAGGGTATTTTTTACTCCTTATGGGAGCAATAAGCCAACAGTAAAAGGAATCTCATTTGTAATAGAACCAGGGGATGTTGTTGGTGTTATTGGTGCAAGTGCTTCTGGTAAGTCGACCATTGCAAAACTAACCGTTGGTGTTTGGAAACCCATATCAGGTGTAGTCAGACTAGATGGCGCTGATGTATATACTTGGAATCGAGAGAACTTTGGTAATTATGTTGGTTACTTACCTCAAGATATTGAGTTATTTAACACGAGCGTTAAAGCTAATATTGCCCGCATGAGACCAGATCCAAATCCTGAAGAAATAATCAAAGCAGCAAAAATTGCAGGAATACATGAATTAATACTGAGCTTACCAAATGGGTATGATACAACAATAGGAGGACCTGGAGGAGTAATACTCTCTGGTGGCCAAAAACAGCTTCTTGGACTTGCAAGGGCTTTCTATGGTAATACTAAGCTTTTAGTGCTTGATGAACCGAATGCTAACTTAGACAGTAATGGAGAGGCGCGCTTGATTAATGCAATCAATGTTGCAAGAGAGCAAAATACTACCACTGTTATCATCACTCATAAGCTACAGCTACTATCTGTAGTCAATACAGTGATCGTCATGTCAGATGGGGTTATTTATGCTATGGGACCAAAAGATGAGATTTTGAGTAGATTAGTTGCTCCATCACCAGATGCTACAGAAGATAAACGTTCTTCAGCAAGTGGTTAAGAAAGAGAGAAGTTGTCACACTTCTCTTATAGAGTACTATATGCACAGTTTATAAAATCTTAAGCAATTGTTATTCGAAAAATCCAATGAGTATGTTCAAGACTGTGGAACTATAGATAGAGTGCCTCTATATGTGAGGGAAATAATAAAACAGGGATTACTGATTGACGCATCATCTGTTGCAATTTCACATAATCATCCAAGTGGAGATATAGAGCCATCTAAAGAGGATGAAGATAACACACTTACATTAGCTGCAACCTGTGAAAATGTAGGAATGAAATTAATAGATCATATAATCGTAACACAGAAGAGCCATTTTAGTTTTTATGACAGTGGTTTATTGTAATCTGTAGACTGAAAGGAAAGTTCTCTAGCTTTCCTTCTTTTTTTTTCACTTCATAAATTAAAAAATTCAATATAAGCTTGAACAGCTAAAATTAGTAATAAAAAGTGGAATTAGGCAAAAAAATAAAGGAACTTAGGTTATACTGTGGTTTAACACAAACTGAGTTAGGAAAAAAAATAGGTGTTTCATATAGGCAGATACAAAGGTACGAAAATGGTTCAAACCACATTTTGGCTAGTAGACTATACGACTTAGCAAAAGCTCTATCGATTAATGTGGCTGATTTTTTTACTGATGTGCATGACGACTCACATGAAGCTTATGATGAGGAGATATTAAAATTAGTCAAAGGATACAATGAAATTAAGAGCAAAAGGTTACGTAGTGTAGTTTATATATTGGTAAAATCTTTTTCTCAAAGTATATTATCTGATACGTAAAATGACCATACAACATCCTATCGATAAGCAAATAGGTGAAAGAATAAGGAAAAGAAGGCTAATATGTGGTTTTAGCCAAAGGGACTTAGGAAAAAAGCTTGGAATTTCATTTCAGCATATACAAGGATATGAAACTGGAGAGGTAAGGCTTGTAGTTGATAGATTGTATAATTTAGCAGAAGCTTTGTCTGTTGATATGTCATATTTTTTTACCAAAGCCTCTGAAGACTTGCATGATAAGGCCTTTCACAGCGATGTAGGCAGCGAAGAAATATCAAGATTAGTAAGAGAATATAGAAAAATTGTATCCGTTCAGGAGAGTGGTTTAAGAAACAATAGATAAGAGGTTTTGGAAAGGATTGAGACCCCTTTGTTTCCATGTTAAGTATAACGAAATTATCCGTTCAAGGAATGCATTTCCCCGCTTTGATTGTGTAAAATACGAATTTTTGCGGTAAACGACATAATGCCGTATCTGCTGTTCAGCATGGTTGTTTGTCAGCGGAATGTTTTTTGGGTCATCTAAAAAATTCCACATCATTCTTTCAGATTTCAAAATATTTTTCGCAACTCGAGAGGCTCCAATTGCTTCAGGTAAGTAGGATATTTCCTTCAAGTAATACCTTGTACGTTTTCGCAACTTTCTGGCACGTCTGGCAAATCTAAAAACATCTATCTCATTTTTTAGCAAAGCCTTTTTTAGTGCAAATAATTCAGTAGCTACATTTCTTAAGTAACAGCCAAGAACTTTGACTTCAATATTCCAACTATGCGCTAATCTTTCAAAATCCCTTGCTAAGTGTGCCCAGCAGATTTGCCTTTTTTCATCAGCAAAGTAATTGTATACTGCGTACCTGTCGGTTACCACTAAGCTATTATGATTGCAGCATGCGTTATTTTTTAAAACTTTCATTCCTCTTGACTCTGTCAACTTCACAAAACTTGCCGTATTGCTTGCAAACATCCAACACCAAGCGAGTTTACCTTTGTTATAATGGCTCGTTTCATCAATATGTAGAACTTTACTCCTACTTATCTCTTGTTCGATCTGCTCATACATTTTTTTGCATTTTGAAGCAACTCTATGTTCACTATTTGATATGCTAACGACGCTTATGTTCAAATTGAAGATATCATTTACGACACTCGCTATTTCGCGTTTTGAATTTTTGTAGAATCCGCTGAACGCTGCAATTATTGACTTAACCCTTGGACCAAATGTATCTGACGTAACACCTTCTGGTAACTTACTGCTTCTTCTTTTTCCGCATCTCCGGCAACGACCATGCTCCATCTGATATTCCACTACATAAGGCCTAATTTCCGGAAGATCAACTTTTTGATGAATGTACGGTCCATTGCATATTGCAATCCCTCCTCCGCATTCACAAGTAGATGACAACTTTACTTTTATCACCTCATCTGCATCCATTTTGGCGCGAAAACTTCCTTTATGACCAACCTGACCACCAACGTTTCTGTCGCTCTTTGGCTTGTCCTTTTTTATTTTGTACAACTCTCTAGAGCTTGGTAGAGATGAATTTTTCGAGTTTAAACCAAGCCTTTCCTTTAATTCAGCGTTCTCTATCTTTAAAGCCTTGTTCTCTGCTTTTAAACTTTCATTCTCCCTTTCCAGCTTTTCTATTTTTGCTTCTAACTTTTCTATTTTTTGCTGTAAATTTTTGCAAAGCTCTAAAAGGTTTACCACATTACCTCACTTTTGCTCTATGATTATCTTTTTAGATCACCTTGTCTACCTTATTCTGCCACTCCGCTGAACGGATACTGCAACTATTCAAACGTATCGAGAGATGGGGCTAGTTTACCTTGATGGCTACGGTTGTAATACCAACTTTCATTCGGTCGCACACGCCCGTGATAGCCCTATTCCTATAGTGAGTAGGGTTATCTTTCCCTCTTATCTCTTTTATATCACATTTTTAACTTACAATTTTCATACTCTACTTCACCATTATGAAATTTAAGTGTGAATCTAAGTAAACTGTCTAATTCACATATCTCCTTCTCTGGCTCATCAGAATTGCGTGCCACCATTGATGACTTATAGTTAATGCGTACATAATTCTCATCAGAACAATCGATGTACATGATCTTCTTGTAAGAATCGCTAGAAAGTACCTGATATTTTATTAATATACTATGTATTCGGATAGCAAGGAAAGCCATATACCCCGCTTGATTACAACTTGTGGTTAATTCCTCTATGAGGGAATCATTCGGAACCTCTGCTTTAGCATGTTTAAAAATTTCCGTAAAAACATACTTTGCAAACAGACGTTTATCATCTCCCTCATTATATTTATCATATAACCCTTTAATGAAACTATTATCTATAGTGCGATCATTGATTACAAAAAAATCCGTTCTATATAGGTCTTGATAAGCTGTGTTACCAGACTTTACATCTTCATTATTCTCATTTGCCTTTACTTGACCCAGCAGAGATTGTGTTAGCTGAAATTCTAACGTAGTTACTGCACTAGATTTAGTATCAGAATTATTAACGCCAGATTCTTCTTGACTTTCATTACCTGAATCCTCAGAACGACGGCGCTCTTTTTCCTCTCGTTCTAAAATTTCAAACCCTTCTTCAGTTCCTGAATCCCTAGAATCTGATTTCTTTAAAATTTTGTTTGATTCCTGTGATACAAAATCTGAACCTAACATGTTTTTCCTCACTAATTAGTAGCTAAGCTAAGTGTAGCATTAAATGGCAATTTTGTCAACTTAGCAAGCATCTCTTCGTAGTCCACCAAGTTTTTATCTATTAACAATCAATATAATTATAATAAATTATTAAATGATAGACTACTATATTTAGTATACAGACCTTTCCTTGAACACAATCTCTGCAGGCTCACCATTCTCAATTAAGCTTTTAGGTCTACAGCAGTATGTAACTGTAGCTGCAATAAGACAACAAGCTGCAACTGCTATTCCTACCGCTAACATTTCCAAGTAAACTGCAACAGCCACCCCTGAAACAATACCGGCTATTGCAAGCGCAGAAGCAGCTACAACATACTTCTTTGTATTTTGTGGATTTTTTTTTGAGGCCACTTTTGCTGCTTTGCTCATTAATTCTTGGCAATTCTGTTTTTGGCTGTCCATTTCCGTTAGCAACTTGTTCTACATGCTCAGTAGGTTGATTAACGTTAATATCATTATTAACATCTTCAATTTCAATCGAAAGAAGTTCATCTTCATCATCACTTGTTAATTCTACTCTTAAAGTACAAGGAACAGAATTACTAGAAACAGTACCATTAGCTGTTGCTTCAGCTTCCACTGTGTCAATTACAGATATTCTTGTTTCATGACCTTCTTCACTAATTTTTTCAAATGGAGAATTACTATTAGAGTCTGAGGAAGTTCCGGCAGAGCAATCACTTTTATTACCTTCAAGTTTAGAAAAATCATCCTCCTCAGAACTCAGTGATGGTGAGCTTTCTTTAGACTCTACCAAAGGAGCTTCTTGGCTACTTGCAGCAGCTTCTACATTGTTGTCTACTGGTAATGTAGCAGCAGTGTGCTTGAGCTCATTTTCAAGAAATAGTATTATTTGTTCAAGAGCCTCTTTTTGCTCACCCTCTTCCAAATTTGTAATTTTGTCATTTGCTTGGTCCAAGAGCTTCTGTACAGTAGGTTCATATGTGCTGACTTCTAATTTCTTTAATAAATGTATCAAACCAGTAAGATTGATTCTATCGACAGCATTAGACAATTTTTCTCCTATAATTTTTTCATTTCCAGGCATTTTACCTCTCCTATAATTGTTATCCATAGCTTCTTCTATTGAAGCCTTTTCATTATTCATAATGTTTTCTCCTTTATCAACAATACTTCTTTGTGGCCGTTGATTATCAATATTTTTGAATTCTGGATCTTTTTTAATATTTAAATGCAAAGGTGTTTTATCATCTAAACCTTCAAGAAATTTTGTGATTTTTGATTCACTAGAAGATTTTTCCCTGTTTTCTTCCCTTACCAAATATAAACTTTTCGTTCCTACCAGATCTAAAGCTGTTTTGCCATCTCTATCTTTAATGTTCCAATCAGCTCCCTTGTTTACAAGTAATTTTACTATTTCAAATTTATCATGGTAAGCAGCCCAATGTAAAGCTGTTCTGCCATGCCTCTCATCTTGAACATCAACATTAGCACCATTTTCAATAAGTAAGCTTATTAGTTTAAAATTATCACGTGCTACAGCATAATGCAAAGGTGCAATTCCAGAATTATCTATACTATTAATATCAACAACTTTACGATTAACAATTACCTCTGCCGCTTTACTTTCAGGAGCTAAGTGTATAGCATAGTGCAAAAGTTTAGATGAAAAAATAATTCTACCTTCAGCCTCAGTATTCTTAAACCTATTTAGTATCACTTCTACGCATTTTTGATTACCAACAAAAGATGCCCTTTCAAGTTTTTTACATATACCATCCAAAAACATAGTATGATTCGGCTTATCCAAATGCTCTAATAAAAACTTAATATAGCATTGTCCACCAACACCAATAAGTAGCCTATCGAGCTCTTCATCTTGCGTAAATAATATACTTTTATGCGTTTCTGCATATCTTTCCACAAGCGTATCATTAGCTGCAATGGCTAGTAGTGAAAGCTCTTTTACTGAATGATTATAATAACCATTTGTTTCATCATAACTATTATTCAACAGCACATTGTGCGTATGATCAGTCAAATTAAGCTGTTGAGAGCAAAAATCCTTCAAATTACCACAATTCAAATCAGTAATAAATCTATCGCTTTCCTCTATATTATTTATAGTTTTATCTAAACCTGTGTAATCACCATAATTTTTTGCTTTATTTATAACGTCTATTAATCCATCAAAGGTTAAATTTTCAGGGATAATGGTAAATTCTTCTTCATTATGCCTTGGTTCTATATTAACCTGATCTTGAGGCCAAAATAACTCTGTTGCTACAACTGCTGTAACTTCTGCAACACCTACCAATACATTCGCAACATTACCTAAAATGCCTGGATCAGTAACTACTTTGTTTGCTACTTCACTACTATCAGATGAACTCTCAGTAATAGACAAGTCTTCAGCAGCAAATGACTTAGGTCCTTCATTCATATTTTCTCAAGAGTCTCTGTAATTCTATTATCCTCATCTTCGAAATGCCTATTTATTTCATCTAACAAACTTTTGCCATTAACTTTGTAATTCTCTAATTGTTCAGGAATAGCAAGTGTTACTTTGCCGTTTTCATACTCTACCTTACTGTCTCGAAACTTAAGGGTGAACTCTAAAATAGCATCAACCCTGCATATTTCCTTATTCGTATCAAGTTCTCTAACAGGCATACTTGGACAATACTGAATATTGAGAGAACCTTGGCTATTATATACAATACTTATCTTTCTATCGTTGGCATGAGGCAAGCTTAGTTTATGCTTAGAGAATATAGGAGAGAGCTGCATTAACAAAGAGCCATCATACCCAGCCTGATTGCAATTAGTAATTAACTCTTCTAATATATTGTCATTTGGAGTTTCTGCCTTAGCATATTTAAACATTTCTGTGAAAACTTGCTTAGCAAACAGGCGGTAATTTGCATTTTCACTCGAAATTAAGTGATTGTGCTGGCAATATGACTCGTGAACATACGCTTTGCTTATTGTTTGCCCATTAATTAAAAAATCCATTCTTTCCAAATCAAGTTGTGCTTGCTTGCCAGAATTTGCATTCCTATTATTCTCACCTGCCTTTACTTGACTTAGCAAAGATTGTGTTAGCTGAAATTCCAATTCAATTGCTCTGTTAGTATTTTGTCCTTCCTCAACCTCTGAACAATTGCCTGAATCTCCAGAATGACGATGCTCCTTAATTTCTTCTTGTTCTAAAACTTCGAATTCTTCTTCAGCACCTGAATCTCTGGAATGGCGACGCTCCCTTTCTTCTGCAGTATCTACTGCTGGCGGCATGAGCCCACCAAGTAAATTCCACCCCATGTTTTACCCCCTAATTATTAGCTAAACTAAGTATAGCATTAAATAGAAATTTTGCCAAGCAAGTTATTGAGCCTTTTAGCAAATAGACTTACGTCTTCCATCTCTTCACCTTCCACTATACAAGCTTGATAGAACAATAAGTAAATCATATCTCCAAGTGTTGGATTTTCACCATTTTCAGCGTGAGATTCCATTATGTTTCTTATCAAAGGATGCTTAATGTTAATTTCAAGTACTTTTGGCGTGCGGTAATTTAGCTGCTTCTGTTCACGTAAAAAACGCTCCATACGGAGATCCATAGTTCCTTCATCAACTGCTAGACACACAGGACTATCGGTTAATTTCTTAGAGATCTTTACACTTTTTACTAAGCTTCCAAGAACCTTGGTGAAGTATTCGAGTATAGAATCCGCGTTTTCTTCGCTTTTGTTTTCATCTGATTTATTTTCTTCATCTTTCTTACCTTCTTCTGAAGAGAATTTTTCTAAATCAACATCAGCACGAGTTACAGATTTAAATTTTTGATCTTTATATTCATGAATCACGCTAGTCCAGAAATCATCAACTGGATCAACAAATAGAAGCACCTCCAATCCTTTGCTGACGAATCCTTCAAGTTGTGGACTGTTTTTTACTGAATCGAGACTATTTCCTGTGAGATAGTAGATATGTTCCTGTTCAGGCTTCATTCTGCTTATATAATCATCAATGCTAACTAGCTTACCATCACTGGTGCTATGAAATCTGCAAATGGAAAGCAATGCTTCTCTTTCATCAGTTGGCATAGCTTCGCAAAGACCTTCTTTTAACACCGCACCAAAATTGCCCCAGAATTTTGTGTATTCCTCTAAATTATCTTTTGCTTTTTTGCCGAGCTCTGATATTATGCGCTTAGTTAAAGATTTCCTAATCTGCTCAACTACACGATTATTTTGCAGTGTTTCTCTGCTGATATTGAGAGGCAAATCCGGTGAATCAACCACACCTTTCAAAAAACGCAAGTACTGCGGTATAATCTGCACATTATCTTCAGTGATAAACACTTTATTTACATACAATTTTACAGAGCAGCGTCTATCTGGATGAAATAAATCAAAAGGCTTGATAGAAGGAACATAAAGCAAGTTCGTATACTCTATTGCACCTTCATTTTTATTATGAAATATCATCCAAGGCTCACCGCCCACATGTGCAACACCACGGAAGAAGTCGTTGTGCTCTTCTGGAGTAACGTCATTTTTTGGCTTAGTCCAAATTGCAGCTTTGCTATTTAATTTTTCACTTTTTCCTTCTTCATTTACAAACTCAACGGGAAAATTTATGTGGTCAGAGTAAGTAGTAACGATGTTTTCAATACGGAATTTGTCTAAAAATTCGCTTTCTTCAGGACGCATGATGAGCGTAATTTTTGTGCCACGAGAGATTTGACCATCTAATTTGCTGATTGAATACTCTCCATCTCCTTTAGATTTCCACACCCAAGACTCTTCTTCTCCGGCTTTTCTTGATTCTACTATAACTTCTGAAGCAACCATGAAGCTTGAATAAAAACCAACACCAAACTTTCCAATCAGCTCTACAGCTTGGCTCGAATCTTTATTATTCTTAATTGCATCCAAGAATTTTTGCGTACCAGAACTTGCAATCGTGCCAAGATTATCTATTAAATCTTGCCTGTTCATGCCAATTCCATTGTCGGTTATATACAGCTCATTCTTATCTTTACTGGAGCTAATAGTAATCTTCAACTCATCACTTGAATCTAATAAATCAGCATTTAATTGTGATTCATAGCGCAATTTATCACATGCATCTGATGCATTTGATATTAACTCACGCAAGAAAATATCCTTATTAGTATAAAGTGAATGAATTACTATATTTAGTACTTTGCCTACTTCAGCGTCAAATTTTAAACTTTCAGTTTCTTGTATGTTGTGCATTTTGAGCTCCATTATTAGCCTACTACTCTAATAATTTAAGTATTGCACTGCGATCTTTCAAGGTCACACATGCTAAAATTTATGTGGGCCAACTTATGGTTCCAATGCTAAACTGGAATAAGTACAACCATTGTGTCATGCAAATTAAGAAGAAAGTGCTAGAATATAATATCTCTTATTTGCTTCAAAGATTTGTTAGTCTTTGATTCTTTTTTTTTAAAAGTAGTCTCAAGAGAGATTTTAAGCTTTTTCCATTCTTCTTGACCATTTGGCATTAAATCACTCTCAATCTTCTCCAGTACTTTCTGAGGTGATGAATATAATTCCTCGTACAAATCAGTGTTTACTGACTGTAGTATTACTAAAAATGTAAACAAATTCGAATCAAGTAATTCTTCTTTTGCATGGTTCAAAAAACATAGCTTTATTCTCCTTATACAGTATTGTATTGCCTGCAGTGATAATGAGAAGCTTTCTGCATAAAATATAAAGCTATCTATAATTAAGCTCTTTGATTTTTTCGGTAATTCAGAACTTTCAAACAGTTTTCTTATAAACTGCTCTGTTGGCTGTTTTGGCAAATGCAAAGAGAGATCAGTAAAAGATTTTAGGCTAAAATTTGGTCCAAGTATTGTGCTAATTGCTCTTTGCACATTACTCTTATCTTGGCTAACAGAGATAATGAAAACCAGTCCCTCGACATCAAGCATGTACTTTATGGATTCTAAAAAATCGACAATGAATTTAGGGCGACATATATCAAGATCATCGACCATTATATAAATGTTTTTGTCTTTCCTGATTTTATTAACCACATCTGCTAGTTGTATCTTAAAGTCTCTAATGTTCTCTTTTCTCCTTTGGAGAAGATTTAATTCACCCAAGACAAAACCAATGTCTTTCTTATCAGCCTCTTTTGCAGCATCGAGAAATACTGAAAGCATAGCAAGTGGAGATTTACTGATCAGCTTTCCTAATGTATTAAGAGAAAATAGTTCTTGATTTATGTTTTTGAACTGCTGTATAACACTCCTTTTTACTTTGTATGATGCGAATAGATCCTCAAACAAGAAATGCAAAAAAGAAGGCAATGGTTGATCTAGCGCACTAATATCCCATGCGCTGTAATAAGCTGCAATTTCATTTTGCTGCTCTAGATCCTTTACCCATTCTTTCAAGAAAAATGTCTTACCCCACTTATCATATCCTTCTAAGGATACGATTGAAAAAGACTTGTCGATTGTCTTGATTATAGAACTAAATTTACTTGCAATTTGCTTATAACCCAAGCAATCACCTTCCCAATTTATTACCTTAGGCAATTGTTTCTCTTCTTTTTTTCTGAAGGTTATTAGCGATGTAAGTTTTTTTAAGCACATACCTTACTTTATATTTAACTCATACTCTTGTCTTGACGTAAGCGCTATCTTCAGAGTCCCTTCATCTAGGTAGTCAATTTCTCCACCTATCGGTATACCACAAGCAAGGCGCGATATTTTTACATTCGAATTCTTTAGCAATTCAATTATATATTGCGCAGTAACTTGGCCTTCTAATGTCGGATTGATTGCAATAATGACCTCTTCAATTTTAAATTCTGTAACTCTTTTGGGAATGTTATCAAGATTCAGTTCTTTTGGACCTATGCCATTTATTGCTGATAGCCTTCCACCCAAAACATGATACATACCTGAATATATATTCCCTTTTTCAAATGCCCATAGATCACCCAATTCTTCTACTACACACATTAACTTGGTGTCACGCTTTGGGTTAGTACAAATAGAACACGGCGATTTAGTATCTAGGTTTCCACAAATTTTGCACTCTATTATAAGATCCGCTAGCTCTCTAATCAAAGATGCAAGCGGTAGCATGACTTTCTCTTTATTTTGGAGCAAATGTATAACTAACCTTCGTGATGATGATGGACCTAAACTTGGCAATTTAGAAAAAGCATGAACTAAATTCTTTATATTAATGTTCATTTAACAAATTCAGGATATAGTTTATAAAATGATAACATCAAACCTTTCGTAAAGAAAGCTTAGTTTGATTGGCTATGAAAAAGATTTCCCACTTTTTTTTAGAACTGTCTTGAAAAAATTAATGTAATCACAATCTACTGTAACCTAACTCTGATTCAGGTATAACTGAAATTATCTCACACATTTGCGTAGTTACTACGGTACTTCTTTTTTGAAAATGACGTAATTTATTTTTCAACATATTTCTTTCTTCCACATAACTGTCCGATTCTTTATTCAAACTAGAATTTTTTTCTTCATACTTGGAAAGTATTGTGTCGATCAAATAATTAAAAAATAATATTAGACCTGTAGTGTTGGAGAGCAATTCAAGAGAATAATATAACATATCTTCACTCACTTCTTCATTTATTATGTCATGAGAATTTTTATACATTCTAAAACAAGAGCCGAAGGCTGCTAAGCATACGCAAGTAAGTTTTGTTTTGTTTAGGACGCACTTAATTCGCGCTAGTTTTTTATTATTATCTTCTAATTTTATACGCAACTCACTAATTTTACTACTATAGTGCTTAATAAACAATTCTATTGCCTCTTTGTTATTAGCATAATTATATGCTTTGTAAGATTCCTTATCCATAAATTCAGTATCTATATCTCTTGATTTTAGAAGCTCTTTGATTACTTCATTCTTGCCAAGAAGCACAGCTTCGTGTAGAGGTGTGTACTCACTTTCAACATCTTTCCTTCTGTTAATATGTTCACGAGTTAAGTAGTCGAAAAGAACTGAAACGCATTTTGAATTATTACCTTCAATAGCCAGAGTAATTACATCTTTTTCGTCTTTGTTCTTAGTATTAATAACTTTAGAAAGCGGCTTTTCATTCTCTTGCTTACGTTCAAAATATTTGTGCTTGTAAAACTCATTCGAACAGTATGGTTCCTTAAGAATAGACAAAAGCTTTTTTACAAAATCAGCACGATTTTTTTTTATGGCCAAATGTAAAGGTGTGTCCTGATTTTTCTTATCTTGCAACAATAAGGCATCATACAAACAGCCCTCTTTATATAGAGAATCAATCTCTTGGTCAAAATAGATATCTTCTTCTTCTCCTTCACAGATATTTAATAGCCGTGACCCTATACTTTCTGTAGTACTGTAATCAATTGCAGAGCTACGTTTCACTTTAGATTGATAAAGGTTTATGTTCATACTACCCCTGCCTTTAAACAACCCAGCTATACCTCTAAACAGTTCAGCTATACCTGATTCACTCCGAGTGGCACAAGGTGTTTCATCTGGAATGTTAATCTCAACATTTTCACTAGAAAAAAGTTCTAAAACATGCGAGTTGCTTTTTCTACTGGAAAAAGGCACATCGTTCCTTTTATCTTTAATCTCAGCACTCTTTGCATTCAAAGAATTTAGAGAGTTAGCTAAACAATCAAGATCTGTAGCATTTTTAGACTCAAGGTCTTCTGCTTGAAAATTTGCTGCAGTGTTTATTTCACCTTTCATATTTCTTTATTTTACAGGGATTGCATTTCAGGTAGGGTATCTCATCTTTAAAATTTTTCAACTCTATTTAAATTTTTTTAAAATAGTTTTTGATAAAAATATTTATGACACTAACTTTTTGGTTCTCTTGTTAAACTTTTACAAGACAGAATTATTTTATAGCTAAAAAAATTACTTCCGCGTATTTTGAATCCAATTATAATTACAATTAGAGATATTTATTGAGCTCAAAAATCTATCTCCGTCTGCAGACCTTTTTTATTAAACTCATAAAAAATGTATTCTTCAGTGTATATCTGTCGTATGTGCGCTGCATTTTTTTCTAATCTTTTTTACAGGGGGATTTTATGTCCAGAATTCCAGATATTTGACCTTTATTTTAGCTAATAAAAACCAACTGGTACCTGCGGTTTTTATAGCTACGTTTCTCAAACAAGTTTCAAATGAATAGATTTCTTGCATAACTGGAATTCAAAAGTTGATGTCATTCTAGCGCGTGACGCTAGAATCCAGTCCTTTTGTGCGAAAAACGTTGTAAAGTAACTTAGTTGGATCCCAGTGGGCTTTTTAACTGTTGAAGAAAAAATATGCCACAGAAAATGAAAGTCAGTAACCAAAACGAATATAACAAATTCCTTGAAAAAAGGGGGAATATTTTTCGTTACATCGATGAAGCTATCGAAAATTGGTATGAAAATAGTCCAAAAATGCAGGGCGGCAACTATATTTATAGTGATAAAGTTGTGATTTTAGTGCATATAATCGTCAGTTTCTTTAGAATTGGTTTAAGACAAACAGTCGGGTTTATAAAAGGATATCTGCAACAAATAGGAAAAAATTTGCAGCTATTCACAAGCATCAAAAAAAACTTAATATTAAGATAAATGATTGCAGGATTGATAAAAGCAACATGGAAAATATTGAAATTATCATAGATAGCACAAATTTACAGTAACACTCCTGGCCACAGTAAGGAAAACAGTGCAGATAGAAAGTACCGAAGCTACGAGCAAGTAAGAAAGTTACATGTTATGTTAAGTGTGAATAGTAAAAAAGCTATAGCTGCAAGATACAGTAATGGCGTCTACTCTGACCACTTGCGATTTGCTTGAAGAAGTTAATTTTCAGCACAAAATAAAAGCATTATATGCAGATAGGGCATACGATAGGCAAAAACTTTATAAATTGTGTAAGAAATACGATATAAAGACAAAAGTTCTACCAAAAAAGGATGCAGCAGAACATTCAAAAATAGATTATATGTCTGACAGAAATGCTGCTATTAGGTTAATAAAATTATATGGACAAGATGGTGTAAAAGAGTGGAAAAAGGAAGTACATTATGGGAAAAGATCTTATATAGAAGGATTTTTCTCAAGGTTGAAGCAAGTATTTGTTTAGGAATAAATCTGAAGTAAATCGTGAAAAAGAATTACTAATTAAGTGCTATTTGCTCAACAAATTCACTGGTATTGGTATGGCTAAATTTGAGATAGTTACATGAATTTACCATAAATCACCATCTCATAAAGTGTGATGCAACAAAGCCATCCCAGTATCAGCTACTCTGATGACACCAAAGGGGCACTTGGATAGAGGCTACTTGAATAACACCATCATAAGGTGAAACTAGATTCCAGTGTCAAGCACTGGAATGACATCGTCTACTATGCAAATTACCAAAATGTTCGTACAGCTGTGACTGGTTTGGGTTTTGTACAGCTATCCTGCAAACGCTATGTAAATAACAACTATACATTTATCTTCAAGATTATTTACCAAGTATAGACATCAGCTCATCCCATTCTCTTTTACCCATGCCACTTTCTTCTCTCGTAACATTTTCTCCTTTTATTAGCTTGCGAATTATTTCAAGACCAGTTTTTGAAATGCAGGCTGATTTTAGCGAGTATTCAACAAAAGCATTATAGGCCAGCGGGACCCATTTCTTTACTATGTCCAACATAACTTCTGCATAGACTCTAATTTCATATTGGGCGTGCTGATCAGCTCTAAGCCTTAAAAAGTGAAGAAGGTTGTGTAAATCTATTTTCCAATAAAACTGAGTATAGTAATTAAGTGTTAGATTAGTTCGGGCAATTTCTCTTGCAAGGCCCTGTTCAATAAATTTCTCATAATGAGAATATACTAAATTAGAATCATTTATTAGAGAATCTATTATTTCTTTTGAAGTACTTGAGTCAAAAGCTTCACCGCTGCCTTGTTTATTATTATCAGATTGTTTTGCAACCTGTTCTGGTATATAAAATTCATTATCAAGTATCGAATACCTTCCGGAATATTCATTCACATTTGCAGTTCTGTGTCTTATCCACTGTCTTGCAATAAAAATTGGAAGTTTCACGTGAAACTTAATTTCACACATTTCAAATGGAGTTGTATGATGATGCCTCATCAAATACTTTATAAGCGCTTCATCTTGATTTATCTGTTTTGTTCCCTTTCCATAAGAAACACGAGCAGCTTGAACTATGGCGCTATCAGAGCCCATATAATCAATCACTCGAACAAATCCATGATCTAACACCTTATGTTCTTCGTATAGAATTTTATCTATCTCTTTTACTGTAGTTCGCTTAGTTGTCTCATTCATAATATATTCTCAAGATGAAACGAAAATATCAGCCCCGCATGAATTGAGTTTTTCGTGCATTGCCTCATATCCTCTCCATAAATGATGTGAGTTATTTATTGTAGTTTCTCCTTTAGCTACCAAAGAAGCGAGAATTAAAGCTGCTGTTGACCTTAAGTCATTAGCATGCAGATTAGCTCCAGATAAGCTCTTTATTCCACTTATAGTAGCTTTACTTTTTTCGATGCTAATATTAGCACCTAATTTTCTTAACTCATTCGCATGTGCAAATCTACTTTCAAAAATGTTCTCTTCAATGATTGATATTCCATCTGCAATGCACATTGCAGACATTAGTTGTGGTTGCATATCACTGGGAAAGTTGGGATATGGATTTGTTGCAACGTGAGCAGATTTAATAGAGCCATTTTTTCTAGAAATAATAATACCATCATCATGTAACTCAACTCTGGCTCCTATAGTCTTCAATTCATTTGCAATACATTCTATATCAGACAAACTTACTCCTTCTAACTTTAGCTCGCCGTCGGTAATGATAGCAGCCAAAGCATAAGTACCGGCCTCTATCCGATCTGGTATGATTGTGTGGACACATCCGTTTAATTCATCAACGCCTTCTATTGTGATTTTTGTGTTGTTAACTTCAATATTGGCACCCATTTTTTTTAGAAACTCTATTAAATCAAGAACTTCCGGCTCCGTTGCGGCATTGTTTATTGTTGTTACTCCTTCTGCAAGTGTTGCTGACATGATTATGTTTTCTGTTGCGCCAACACTTACTTTTTCAAATGTTATTTCTTTGCCTTGCAATTTTCCCTTTGTTGTTGCAGTTATATTACAGCTATCAATTTCAATTTTAGCTCCCATTGCTTCAAGTGCCTTGATATGAATGTCAACAGGACGTTTTCCAATATTACATCCACCAGGAAATACTGTTGAAACTCTACCAAATCTGCTGAGCATTGGACCTAGCATTAAAAAAGATGCTCGCAGTCTGCTTGCAATTTCATGTGATATTAAATGGTTATTGATATTGCTACAGTCAATTTCCAAAGTATGATTTGCTTTATAGTCTTTATTGCATATAAAATTTACTTCTGCACCAAGACTCTTAAGCAGCTCAGACATCAAATGCACGTCAATTAAATCAGGTACGTTATGCAAAGTTATTGAAGAATTACTAAACAAGCTTGCCGCCATTATTGGCAAGACTGCATTCTTTGAACCATTAATCTTGATTTTTCCAATCAAGGGCTTATGGTTACTTCTTACTAATATTTTATGCATTTAATCAAGCGATAGAACTTATCAAGTAAGTATAATAGGTTAGCGGTAAAAGGCAAAATTTTGCTTTTTCTTCTTCTGTCATTCGAGTAGCTGACACTGGGATCCATTTCTTCATCATCATCAAAATGTTATATTTCAACATTACTTTTATGCTGACCAATTTAACTGGATTCCAGTTGGCTTTGTTGCATCGCTATCTACGGCGGATTAAAGATAAAAAAGATGAAGAATATCAGTAGCTTATTATTCTAGCATTTATAGTAAGGACGGTCAGTGAATATCTAAATTTGAGTAAAAGAAATTTTACTACCATTCACTAATCTAGCTAAAATTCAATAATTTCAATGCTTTAGCTATTTTAAGTAGAATTAAATTTACTAATACAAACAATAAATTACTATTCTTAAATTTGATCAGATTGACTGCAAAAAAATAAGATTTTCAATAAGTTGCTTGTATAGTTAGCCTTTCATAGGTAGCGATGCAACAAAGCCATTCCAGTTTCAGCTACTCGAATGACATTTTCGTAGTCGATTGTGTGTCCAGAGAAGGCAAGTATGTTCAGTGGGAGGTAGACCCACCAGGATAAAAGTCGAAGTCCTGTAGCTAGGGTAGCAATGTGGAGGGAAAGCAAAATGTTGAAGCCTACCGACAACGTTATCATAGGATAATGGCGAATTACCAGGCCGTAGCGAAAGCAAACATATAGGTGGCCTCGAAAACGATAAGAACTGAAGGCTGAGCCAGCGGTCAATGGGCGAAAGCAGAATAGGCAGTTGAAAAACGACTGATACAATTGTTCTACTTCAGCGGGGTGGTAGTGATAGCATGGTAATGAGGACATACAAAGCAACTGGAGAAGCCCTCCTCATCCCAAGGAGAAATACCTTGGAGTGGTAGGTTCTATAACTGGAAAACAGGAAAAGAACCGAAGATGAGAGGGTGGCGGATGGGTGCGTAGTAGTAAAGAAGTGAGGTAACTCTCATGGAGCAAAGGCACCCTACTAGTAGAAATCTTTTAACAAAAAGGAAGGTAAAGGTAAAAATGATAAAAATGCCAATAAAATTACAAGACCTGAGAAGAAAGATATATACCAAAGCGAAAACAGAACCGGAATGGCGATTCTGGGGAATCTATGTTCACGTCTGCAAGATGGAGACACTAGAAGAAGCATATAAGCTGACAAAGAAGAGCAAAGGGGCACCAGGAATAGACGGGGTGACATTTGAATCGATAGAGGCAGAAGGCTTAGAAAAGTATCTTCAACAAATAAGACACGAACTAATAACCAAAACCTATAGCCCAAATAGGAACCGGAGGAAGGAAATACCAAAAGTTGGGGGAAAACTCAGAACGTTGAACATACCCTGCATCCGGGACAGAATAGTGCAAACAGCACTGAAGCTAATACTTGAACCAATATTTGAATCTGACTTTCAGGACGGATCATATGGATATAGACCTAGGAGAAAAGCGCATGAAGCAATTGATAAAGTATCGAAAGCAGCAATCAAAGGCAATACAAAAGTTATTGACATAGATCTGAAATCCTACTTCGACAATGTGCGACACCATATTCTTATGGAAAAGATTTCCAAAAGAGTAAATGATAAAGAAATCATGCACTTGATCAAGCTAATCCTCAAAGTAGGAGGGAAACGAGGAATAGCGCAAGGATCACCACTTTCACCACTAATAAGCAATATATACCTAAATGAGGTAGATAAAATGCTAGAGAAGGCAAAAGAGGTGACAAAAGAGGGAAAATATCGACATATAGAATACGCCAGATGGGCAGACGATTTAGTGATACTGATAGATGGGCACCAGAGATGGGAATGGCTAGAAAAATTAGTGTATAGAAGAGTACAAGAAGAATTAGCAAAACTAAAGGTAGAAGTAAATAAAGAAAAGACAAAAGTAATTAACCTAAAGGAAAGAGAGACATTCAGCTTTCTAGGATTTGATTTTCGAGAGAAGATCACAAAACAAGGAAAGTGGAGGGTACAAACAACACCACAGATGAAAGCGCGGACAAACTTACTTCAAAAATTGAAGGAGGTATTTCGCGACCACAAATCGCAACCAATATGGAAAGTGATAAATATCATTAATCCAATACTGAGAGGGTGGACAAACTACTTTAGGATAGGAAACTCAGGTCGAAACTTTAACTACGTGAAACTATGGGTAGAGAAGAAAGTAAGACGCAAATTAATGAAAGCTAGAAAAGCAAAAGGATTTGGCTGGGAGAGGTGGAGTAGCGAATGGATATACGAAACACTAGGTCTATATAAAGACTATAGATTAAGATATTACGTTCCGAAAGCAGCCCCAGTACAAGATGTTATAAACTTTGGTAAGAATCTGCTAGGAAAGCGTAGTGCGGGAAAACTGCATGCTGCGTTTGACGAGGCGGGAGCTGGAAACGTAAACATGGGAATTTTGGATTGAGGCCCAACATGAAAATAATGGATCAGCCACCAAGCCCTAAAGAGGCGCGCCAGTTCTCGACCCTACCAAAATAGCATAATTAACTATACCTTTCCAAAGATGAGAGACGCGTTGGTACCACCAAAACCAAATGAATTAGAAAGCGCATATTGAATTTTATGCTCTTGAGCTTTAAGTGGTACAAAATTTAAATCACACCCTTCTGAAGGTTTGTGTAGGTTTAAAGTTGGTGGAACAATTCCATTGTTTAATGCAAGGATACTAAATATTGCTTCAACACTTCCTGCGGCACCAAGTAAATGTCCTATAGAAGATTTAGTCGAGGAAACAGGTATTTTATAGGCATAGTCACCGAATAACTGCTTCATTGCTATTACTTCAACTTTATCCCCAAGTGTTGTTGAAGTCCCATGTGCATTGATATACCCAATTTGACTTGGGCTTACTTGTGCACTCCTTAAAGCAAGTTCCATTGCCTTAAGTGCGCCTCTTCCTTCTGGATGTGGTGCTGTGATGTGGTGCGCATCTCCTGTTAACCCATATCCAGTGAGTTCTGCATATATTTTTGCTTCCCTTTTTTTTGCATGTTCATATTCTTCCAGAACTAATATACCTGCCCCTTCGCCCATGACAAATCCATCGCGTTCTTCGTCCCATGGCCTTGAGGCCTCTTCAGGCTTATCATTGAATTTAGTTGATAGCGCCTTCATCGATGCAAAACCTGCAATTCCAACTCTGCATAACGCACTTTCTGCTCCGCCTGCAATCATAATGTCAGCTTCACCGAGTTTTATAGCTCTTGCTGAGTTTATAATCGCATGCGCACCTGTTGCACATGCAGTAACCGCTGAGTCATTTGGACCTATAAATTCGTATTTAATAGAAATATGACCAGATATCAAATTTATTAGACTTGCAGGAACAAAAAATGGGCTAACACGTCTAGGCCCCTTCTCCTGCATGGTAATTACATTTTCCTGAATTGATGGAAGACCACCTATACCAGAACCAATAGCTACACCTATTCGCTCTTTATTAATATTTTTATTTTCCAAAATTAGTGAATCTTCTACTGCCTGAATAGCTGCTGCAATTCCGTAGTGAATAAAACGATCTGTTCTTTTTAGGTCTTTTTCAAAAATATAATCTGGTGGATTAAAATAATGCTCAATGTTATCGGATTGCACAGGCACCTGCCCTGCAACCTGACAAGCAAGATCAGAAGAGTCGAACCTATCTGTATTGATTGCTTTGATGCCAGATTTACCTTCTTTCAGCTTTGACCAGGTGTTATTAACATCTGCTGCTAGTGGAGTAATTAAGCCAACACCGGTAACTACTACTCTTCTGCTCATTCAACATCAATTGTTTGCTTTGTTTACTACATATTCAACTATCTGTTCCATAGTTTCCATTTTTTGTGCATCTTCGTCAGGAATCTCTATACCAAATTCTTCTTCAGCTGCCATGATTATTTCAACTGCATCTAAACTATCTGTGCCATGGTCTGAAAGCTTTGAAGAACTACTAAATCCCTCTACATCCTTACTGATGTGCTCTAGTATAATCTTCTTTACTTTTTCTTCTATATCTTCCCTAGTGCTTTTTGCCAATTCGCTCATTTCTTACTAAAAAATAACCTATTCTCTGATGTTATAAGAAATTTTGATGTTTGCAATAGCTTTTATGATTATATAAACTATTAAAAACTTCCTATCTCTTAGCACTCAATAGTTAATAAATTTAAAAATGCTAGACGAAACAACAAAAAATTTGCTTGTTGTAGAAGTGAATAAGCTCTTACCTGAAAATAGCGAGAATAAACTTATATCAGCTATGCGTTATGTGCTTCTTGCTCCTGCAAAACATATACGTTCTTTTTTAGTTATAGCATCTTCGTCGATATTCAACATAAAGGTTGAAAAAGCAATAACAGCAGCAGCAGCAATTGAATTTATTCATGCTTATTCCCTAATTCACGATGATCTGCCATGTATGGATAACAGTGACACCCGCAGAGGCCAGCCAAGCTGCCACAAAAAATTTGGTGAAGCAACAGCAGTACTGGCTGGAGATGCATTACTTACCCTGGCTTTTGAGGTATTATCTTTGTTAAATTGTGAGATCATAAAAGTGCTCTCTCAAGCAATAGGAATGAAGGGAATGGTGGGAGGGCAGATTTTAGATATAGGTGCAGATTTTGACAAAATAAAAGAAATTCATTTGATGAAAACTGCAAAACTATTTGCAGCTTCATGTGAAATAGGGGCTATAATAGGAGGCGCTACAGACAAGGAGCGGGAAGCATTATATAACTATGGAATAAATCTAGGGCTTATTTTTCAAGCCAAGGATGATATCGAAGATTATGAGCAAGATAAAACAAACAATTTAATGTCCGTGCTTGGAAAAAATGAAATGGAAAACTATATAGATAGTCTCTTTAAACAGGCCTCAGATAATTTAAGTACGCTTTCAGGGAATACTAATGACTTATATGATTTATTGAATCAAGTAAAAAAAGATGGTTAGAAAAATTATATTACAAATGTTTATCTCTGTAGTAATGATTCTCACTTTAGCTTCTGCTTTTATAATTACGATTGTTTATATAAACAAAGATAAACCAGAGAAAAGGGAAAAGCTTTACGAAATAAATGCTACACATGGTGGTTTGACACAGATGATAGCAAGTTATTTGGTCAGGCCGATACTTGAATCAGCTCTTGATCGTTATATTGAAAAGCATGGGTTAGCAGAATATTTAGAAGAAATAACACAGCAAAAAGAAGAAGAGATGATAAACTTTTATGAAATTACTGAAGGCAGTGGCAGTAAAGTTTTCTGTGGCCAAGAAGTTCTGCTACAAATGTACAAAGTCTCCAACAACCTAGCAACGCTACTTCCGACTGATGTCAATTTGAAAATAGGTCAGGATTACTTAAAAGAAGTGAGTTTAGGGGTAATAGGTATGAAAGAAGGTGGAGAGCGTGTAGTTACTATTGCCGCTGATGACAACAAAATGAGTTTTAACTCTTATTACATCAAACTGATTGAAGTAAAAGATAAATATCCTGATTCAGTAAATAACCTAATGATTTTTAATGACTTAATTAACAAAACTGGAAAACGAGTAAAATGTGGCGATGAGATATCAGTTCAATATAGCATAAAGAGACATAATGGTGAGTATATAATCAAAGATCAAATAGTGCAGTTTAAGGTTGGTGACAAAAAAATACCACTTGCTATAGAACTTGGAGTTGTGGGAATGAGAGCTGGTAATAAAAGAACAGTTCTTTCTCCACCTGATCTTTTAACTGATGTGTTAACAAAAGGCATAGATTGTGATATTGCAATAATTGATTTAAGCTTGAATTCTACTATTGAAAAATAGCTTAAAGAATTACGAAGTAAGAAAAAATAAAACCGTATCCGTTCAGCGGAGTGGCAGAATAAGGTAGACAAGGTGATCTAAAAAGATAATCATAGAGCAAAAGTGAGGTAATGTGGTAAACCTTTTAGAGCTTTGCAAAAATTTACAGCAAAAAATAGAAAAGTTAGAAGCAAAAATAGAAAAGCTGGAAAGGGAGAATGAAAGTTTAAAAGCAGAGAACAAGGCTTTAAAGATAGAGAACGCTGAATTAAAGGAAAGGCTTGGTTTAAACTCGAAAAATTCATCTCTACCAAGCTCTAGAGAGTTGTACAAAATAAAAAAGGACAAGCCAAAGAGCGACAGAAACGTTGGTGGTCAGGTTGGTCATAAAGGAAGTTTTCGCGCCAAAATGGATGCAGATGAGGTGATAAAAGTAAAGTTGTCATCTACTTGTGAATGCGGAGGAGGGATTGCAATATGCAATGGACCGTACATTCATCAAAAAGTTGATCTTCCGGAAATTAGGCCTTATGTAGTGGAATATCAGATGGAGCATGGTCGTTGCCGGAGATGCGGAAAAAGAAGAAGCAGTAAGTTACCAGAAGGTGTTACGTCAGATACATTTGGTCCAAGGGTTAAGTCAATAATTGCAGCGTTCAGCGGATTCTACAAAAATTCAAAACGCGAAATAGCGAGTGTCGTAAATGATATCTTCAATTTGAACATAAGCGTCGTTAGCATATCAAATAGTGAACATAGAGTTGCTTCAAAATGCAAAAAAATGTATGAGCAGATCGAACAAGAGATAAGTAGGAGTAAAGTTCTACATATTGATGAAACGAGCCATTATAACAAAGGTAAACTCGCTTGGTGTTGGATGTTTGCAAGCAATACGGCAAGTTTTGTGAAGTTGACAGAGTCAAGAGGAATGAAAGTTTTAAAAAATAACGCATGCTGCAATCATAATAGCTTAGTGGTAACCGACAGGTACGCAGTATACAATTACTTTGCTGATGAAAAAAGGCAAATCTGCTGGGCACACTTAGCAAGGGATTTTGAAAGATTAGCGCATAGTTGGAATATTGAAGTCAAAGTTCTTGGCTGTTACTTAAGAAATGTAGCTACTGAATTATTTGCACTAAAAAAGGCTTTGCTAAAAAATGAGATAGATGTTTTTAGATTTGCCAGACGTGCCAGAAAGTTGCGAAAACGTACAAGGTATTACTTGAAGGAAATATCCTACTTACCTGAAGCAATTGGAGCCTCTCGAGTTGCGAAAAATATTTTGAAATCTGAAAGAATGATGTGGAATTTTTTAGATGACCCAAAAAACATTCCGCTGACAAACAACCATGCTGAACAGCAGATACGGCATTATGTCGTTTACCGCAAAAATTCGTATTTTACACAATCAAAGCGGGGAAATGCATTCCTTGAACGGATAATTTCGTTATACTTAACATGGAAACAAAGGGGTCTCAATCCTTTCCAAAACCTCTTATCTATTGTTTCTTAAACCACTCTCCTGAACGGATACTGAACGGATACATAAAACCTCTTGAATGCTCTATATTACTTAAAGTAGGCTTCCTCTAAAGTATAAATTTAGATAAATCAAGCTGCTTTGAAATTGACTCTAGTTTATCTCTTACATATTTGCTATCTATAACAAATTTTTCACTATTTTTTTCAGAAGCGATAAAACTTATTTCATCCAAAAGCTTCTCCATGACAGTATGAAGTCTTCTTGCACCTATATTTTCCACTTCTCTATTAACTGTAAATGCTATTTCAGCTATAGTCTCTATACCATCATCAGTAAACTCAAGTGTTACATTTTCCGTTTTCATTAACGCTATATACTGTTTTAACAAACTAGATTCTGGTTCCTTTAATATTTTTATTAGATCCTCTTGAGTAAGCGCCTTAAGTTCCACTCTAATTGGCAATCTACCCTGTAATTCTGGTAAAAGATCAGATGGCTTAGATAAATGAAAAGCACCAGATGCAATAAATAATATATAGTCTGTTTTTACGGGGCCATACTTAGTTGAAACAGTTGTTCCCTCAAGTAATGGTAACAGATCGCGCTGCACTCCTTCTCTGTTGACTTCACCTTTTATTTCTGTACGTGCTGCAATTTTATCTATTTCATCTAAAAACACTATGCCTTCATTGCTAACAAGATCAATCGCTTCTTTGATTATCTTGTCTTCATCCATTAACCTTTCGCTTTCTTCATTAATCAATATTTCACGTGCTTCTTTCACTTTAACTGTAATAGTTTTTGTTTTTTTGCTCCCATTAAACATCTTGCCCACGATTTCTGTTACGTTCATCACACCAATTTGCCCACCTGGCATGCCAGGTATATCAAAAGTGGGTAACATACCTTTGCTCTCCCTGACGTTAATAGAAACTTCTCCATCTTCAAATTCCTTATTTCTCAGTCTTTCTCTGAAAACTTTTTTGCTTTCCTCGGTTGCATCTTCACCAACCATGGAGTTGACTATTATCTTTTCAGCCAAACCTAAAGCTTTTTTAGTTAAGGCTTTACGTGCTTTTTCCTTAACTAAAACTATTGCTGCATCAACTAAATCACGTATTATCGAGTCAACATCACGTCCAACATATCCTATTTCAGTAAATTTCGTTGCTTCAACTTTTATAAAAGGTGCACCAGCAAGCTTTGCTAAACGGCGAGCTATTTCAGTTTTACCAACTCCCGTATGGCCTATCATGAGTATATTCTTAGGTATAATCTCTTCACGTAGTGGAAGTGGGACTTTATTTCGACGCCAACGATTTCTGAGTGCAATAGCAACAGCGCGCTTTGCGTCATTCTGTCCGATTATAAATCTATCCAACTCTTTAACTATCTTCTGTGGTGGTAGATCATCTAATAAAGCTTGTGAGCTTTGAATGCTGCTACTTTCTGTACCTTCATTTTCATAGAGGCCGTTTTTTTTATTGCAGTCATCATTATTATCAGATTGACCTACTACAGGTTGACCAGAAGAATTGGTACACAAAGTTCTTGACATATTACTCCTTTATTTTTTCAATAATTAGATTATGGTTTGTATAAACACATATATCGGCAGCTATCTTCATAGCCTTTTTTGCAATCTCCTCTATTGATATTCCTTCAACGTCAATCAAAGCTTTTGCTGCAGATAAAGCAAAATTTCCTCCAGAGCCAATGGCTGCAATGCCATCTTCAGGTTCAAGAACATCACCCGTTCCTGTAATGACCAATGAAATGGACTTGTCTGCCACGATCATCATAGCTTCTAATTTTCTTAGATATTTATCCATTCTCCAGTCTTTTGCAAGTTCAACACATGCCCTCATTAACTGTCCTGGGTGCTTATCAAGTTTAGATTCTAGCCTTTCGAAGAGAGTAAATGCATCAGCTGTTGCTCCAGCAAAACCGGCAATTACGGAATCACCAGAAAGACGCCTAACTTTTTTTGCTCCAGATTTTATAACGGTATGGCCTAGCGAGACTTGCCCATCACCTATTACTACTACATTTTTGTCTCTTCTAATTGACAGTATAGTAGTACCATACATTTTACTGCTGTCATGATGAATCATTTTTTTGTTATTTTAATTCGTTATATTATATTAAGATTATAACTTATAATATAGTACTTTTCTTATAACATTTAAAGTGTAGATGCAAAACATAATTCATCCAAATCTGGAAAAAGATATAAATAATTGGTTCAAAACAAAATTTAATGGTTTTACATTACCATTTTATAGCTCCATAGATCTTAGGAATTCAGGCTACAAAATTGCTCCAGTAGACGCCAATTTATTTCCTGCAGGGTTTAATAACCTAAGTGAAGTATCAAAAGCGATAGCAGCAAAATTGATAAAAAGCTACTTCGAAACAAAACAATATAAAAAGGCCCTTATAATACCGGAGAATTACACACGAAATAAAATGTATATAGAAAATGTATTTGCTATAGAAAAGGTACTGCAACTCGCAGGTTTTGAAACTAGAATTGGCCTCTTTCATAATGAAACGTACAATTTAATAGAACAGTATGAAACTGTTGTGAAAGAAAACTCTTTGCTGAAGACAACTTCAGGATTTGTGCCTGATATTATTATACTGAATCGTGATATGACGAGCCACATTCCAGACACGCTAGAAAACGTAAAACAAGAGATAGTGCCAAGTCCATTATATGGCTGGCACAGTAGGCAGAAATTTCAATATTTTGAAATCTATCAAAAATTAGTGTCCGAATTTTGTGGCGAATTTAAAATGGACCCATGGCTTATTTCTGTGCTTACAGAAAGCTGTAATGGAGTTGACTTTAATGATGATTCATCACTAGGAGCAGTAGCGACTAAAGTTGACCAAATATTATCTCTAGTGCAAAAAAAATATGAGGAATATGAAATAAAAACACAACCTTACGTTTTTATCAAAGCAAGCAATGGCACATATGGAATGGGCATTATAACAGCAACAAGTGGAAAGGAAATATTAAATCTCAATAAAAAAAAGCGTCATAAAATGAAAAAGATAAAAGAAGGAATAGCAATCAATAGTGTTATTATACAAGAAGGTGTACCAACTATTGACATATTTAAAAGTAGTTCTGCAGAACCGCTAATATACTATATAGGAGATACTCCAACATGTTACTTATACCGATGTAATAGCAGGAAAGATGTATATTCTAGCTTGAATTCCACTGACTGTGAATTTTATGACATCAGCCAAGAAAATAAAACTTTGCCACTTTGGAATATTGTTAGCAAATTAGCAGTGCTAGCATTGGCAGTAGAAATTAAGTCTTTTCATCTCTAATAATTAATTTCTACAATGCTGCCATTATGCTGAATATGGTGAGCGTCATCAAGTCCAGTAGAAGGATCAGTACCATTATTAGGTTGATTGACAAACTTATCGATGTTTGATACTAGATATGCTATGCTTAGTATCAAACTGACCGTAACAGTTAAGTTGAAATTATAGATTATGCCACCACCCAAGTCTATTGGTATGGTTGGAAGTTCCATTCTTTTTAATATGAAGCTTAACAAGCCCAATGACAAAGCGAATGTGCTAAAAATAACTTCTTTGCCATATTTAGCAGACTTTTCAGAATCCTTATTATCTAGATACTTCTTCCATGTATAATAACAGTTTATGCATTCTGAAAATAGAAATAGAACTGCTGATGTTAAGCTAATATAACTTATTACATCCTTGTTGTTTCTAGCTAAGAAATGAATGATTTTTGTCTGCATCAATATTCCTATGACACAGTTTGCCAAGAAGGCTAAGCTACCCACAACCTGTATTGGTTTTTCAGGTTCATTTCCCCCTTTACCATTCTGAAGTTTTTTAGATTTATATCCAGCTAAATTGAGACCAAAGTGAAGAGCAAATATTATTGATGTTGGTAGTTTTATGAACTTAGAAATATCTAATATAGTACAAATATTGGATCTGTTGTTATCAATAAACTCGCAACAGAATTGCAATGAAATTTTACACAATATGCCTGTTAAACCTACTGCAATACAATACATCTTTCTAATATCATGATTGTGAGCATCATGTATACTTTCTATAAATGTATTTGGCTTACCTTTTGGCATAAGTAGATAATAAAATCATAACTTTTTAATATTATACTATAAAAATCTAAAAAGAAAAGTGCTATAAATCAGTACTTTGAGAGTGATCTAAACATAAATCGGCCAAGCACTTGATAAATAAGAGATCAGTACTGAGAGTTGGTACGCGAAAGTAATATCCGTCTTTGATAATTGCTTTATACTCTATATCAAGTTCAACCAGTGTTTCAGAATGCTCAGAAACAAAAGATATAGGTGATAAAACTACAGGTATATTATCGTCTTTCGCGCGTGATAGCTCACTTTCAGTGCTAGGCTCCAACCATTTTACAGGGCCAACCTTACTCTGATAACATATTCCCCAATCAAGATCTTCAATATTCAATTTTTTTACTATTAATTTTACTGTTTTTTCTATCTGTGAAGCGTAAGGGTCGCCTTTTTTAATGATACTAAGAGGTAAGCTATGAGCCGAGAATAGGACTCTTGGCTTACCGATTTTGCTAGCTAATTTATAATATTTAGACGTCAGATTAACATGAGCTTTAATAAAGTCTTCATTGTCATAATAATGGTGAATTGTTTTTGTGTTACATTCCAGTTTGGCATTTTTTTGCCAATTCTCTATGGATGATAGAGTTGTGGTGGTTGAATATTGCGGATATAGTGGTAACAGAATGATTTCGTCAGGGTTGAATTGCTTTACGCTTTTAACAACTTCATCAGCAAATGGATGCCAATAACGCATGCAGATGAATATCTTATACACATGGTTTCCATCTTCATTTAATTTTAGTTCTAAAGCATCAGCTTGTGCTTTTGTATTCTCCAAGATTGGCGATTTACCTCCAATGTGCTCGTATATTTCTTGTGCAGTACTTTCTCGCCTTTTGGAGATAAACTTTGCTAAAAGGAAGCGAAAAGGATTTGGTAGATTTATTATTCTTTTATCGTAAAAAAGATTAAATAAGAAAGGACGGACCGCACTTAGTGAATCAGGTCCGCCTAGGTTAAATAAGATTACTGCCTTCTTCACTGACAGCACCTTTCTTCAGGTTTGCCTATAAAATCAGCTACACACTCATCAAGTTTAGTTACAGGCACTAAATTTCTTACACTGGCATACAATAGATGAGCAGATCTCTTCATGTTACTCTGTGTAGATGCAAAGCCTCTATCGAAAACCACATCAACACAAAAACTTGGCACTGCTTCAAGAAGTTCAACAGCAGCCAAAGATATCATTATGCAGCTTTGTAGAGCCTTCAGAAAAATCGTAAGGGGGAAAAGTAAAACCTTAACAAAAAGAGAGGGAGGACTTTCATTCATTAGTTGTCCTGGATTAGGAGAATTATATTCAATATGCTGTCTGTTTTTATCAAAGATAGGAAATTTTATAGTGTCTTTCTTAAATTCCTGCTCTATTTGTTCCTCGGTATAATTTTCATTATTAGTCATTTTTTTCAATAACTTTTCACGCAAGTAAAAGGTTCTCACAACAAAACATGTTGCAACCATCAGTGCAGCACATATAAGCGCACAATGCATGAGGTTCATCCCACCTATCATAGATGGTAATGCAAGACAAACAAATGGCACTATGATAGCCATTTCGAAAAATGGAATAGTATTCCTTTTTATTGCAAAAACAGCGCCTTCTTTTAATTTTGTATTATTGTGTAAGCTATACTCTAAATAACTCAAAAATGCCAAATTAAAAGTTAAAAATCCTTTTGTCCCACAAAAAATTGATGACTTGAATTGATTAACCCATTCTTTAGCAGTAAGTGTAGTTTCAATTGATTGTTTAACATTAGGATCGACTGGTTTGTTGTTTTTTTTATTACAACACCCCATAAAACACCTCCTTGATGGTTTATTCTTAACTATAAGTGAAAAATTGCTTTTATCAAATCAAAGTTTATAATAAAATAAATCTATAAATATACGATCTTAATATAAGGAAATAATATGGCAATTGAGAGAACACTTTCAATATTAAAACCTGATGCAGTAAAAAATAATATTACAGGCAGTATAAATTCTTACATTGAAAAATCTGGACTAAAAATTATAGCACAAAGAATGATGATGCTGACAAAAAAACAAGCAGAGCTGTTTTATGAAATTCATAAGGATAGGCCTTTTTTTGGAGAGTTGGTGGAATTTATGACTTCTGGGTCTGTGATAGTTCAAGTTTTAATCGGTGAAAATGCAGTCAGTAAATACAGGCAAATCATGGGTGCTACAGATCCAAAGCAGGCAGATAAAGGTACAATTAGGGGTGATTTTGCTGATGATATTAGTGAAAATAGAGTGCATGGTTCTGATAGTCTAGAGAATGCTCATAGAGAAATAGCTTTCTTTTTTGCTGAATGTGAATTGGTGTAGTTTTACTTTTTTACATATTAAATTTCTGAATTTTATGTTGAACTGTATAATATTAGCCCAATTTTTAGTTTAAGCAATATTAAGGGAAAGCTTTTTCATGCACAGTATAGATAATATTTAAAATGGATCATGTTGTTAACGCTTATAATAGATCTGAAGCTTCTATAGTTAGAGGAGAAGGAGTATATCTCTTCGATAAGGATGGTAAAAAATATTTAGACTTTGCTGCAGGAATTTCTACAACCTCTCTAGGGCATTGTCATCCATACATTACAGATAAACTGAAGGAGCAACTGGATTCATTATGGCACTGCTCTAATATTTTTACTATTCCTCAGCAGGAAAGGCTTGCTCAGCGTTTAACAGAACTTACCTTTGCCGATAAAGTTTTTTTCTGCTCAAGTGGACTTGAAGCAACAGAAGCTGCAATTAAATTTATTCGCCGCTATTTCTACTTAAATGGACAAGAAAAGCGCAGTCACATCATTACAATTGAAGGAGGTTTTCATGGCCGCAGTATTGCTGCAATTTCAGCTGGGGGAAATGAAAAATCACGCGAAGGTTTTGCTCCACTCCTTTCTGGTTTTGATAAAGTTCCAAGAAATAACATTGAAGCATTAGAAAAGAAAATCAATAGCGAAACAGCTGCCATATTTTTAGAGCCCATACAAAGTGAAGGCGGAGTACATCCATTGGACGTAGAGTATCTTAAAAAAGTAAGAGAGATAACAAAAGCTCAAGGAATAATTTTATGCTTTGATGAAGTGCAATGCGGATATGGACGGATTGGCTCTCTATTTTACTATCAAAATATAGGAGTTGAACCTGATATGCTCACTTGTGCGAAGGCTATGGGTAATGGATTTCCTTTGGCTGCATGTTTAGTAAAAGATTATATAGCAGAAGCAATCACTCCAGGAACTCATGGGTCAACTTATGGAGGTAATCCACTTGCCATGACTGTTGGTAATGCAGTACTCGATGTAATGCTAAAGGAAGGCTTTTTTGACCATGTTAAGAAGGTCAGTAAATATCTAAAAGAAAAGTTGTTGCCTTTGACTGAAGAATTTCCGAAGATCGTTTCAGAAGTTCGTGGGGAGGGTTTATTGATAGGGATAGAGCTTAGAGTACCTTTGGCTGATAAAATTGTTAAACAATCTCTTGACAAAGGCTTAATAATGACTAAAATTTTAAATAATAGGGTAATAAGAATAACTCCTCCACTTGTTGTTGAGAATATGCATGTGAATGCAGTGTGTGATATATTTCATGATTTATTTTTTTATATTAAAGATATATAGACTTGCAAATGCTTCTTACAACATATAAAATCGACTCTGTTTCTATATCGCAATAACATCATACTTTAATGGATTGGTTATTGATTTCAGTATTGTCAGCAATTTTTTTCTTATTGATTTTATCGTTTTTGTTCTCAGGAGCAGAAATAGGGTTAACCTCAATTAGCCGATCCCGAGTGAATAAACTAAAGCTAGAAGGTAACAAAAAAGCCAAGATAATAGAGCTTTTGTTAGGTAAAAAAGAATTAACAATAGGAACAATATTACTGTGTAATACAATTATTAACATTACTTGCTCTGCTTTATTTACAGTAATATTTATAAATTCTTTTGGGAGTGAGGGCATATTTCTTTCAACGTTCATGATGACGTTTTGTATTTTGCTATTTTGTGAAGTTTTACCAAAAACTTACGCCATGCAAAATCCTGAAAAATTTACATTACTTTCTGCTTATTTTATGCTGTTTTTTGTCAAGGTTCTTTCTCCATTGACATTAGGCATTCAGTTTATTGTCAATATCATTCTGAAGTTATGTGGGCTTCATAAGAATAGGGAGGTAATATCTGCAGCAGATGCAATGCGTAATATGATTACTCTTCACCGCAGTGAGGGCACTATGTTACAACAGGATTTAGATATGCTAAATAGTATACTTGATTTGGCTGAGACAGAAATATCACAAATTATGACCCACAGGAGAAACTTATTTTCTCTTGATATAGATCGAAACAAAGAAGAGTTAATAAGAGAGATTTTAACCAGTAGCCATAGCAGAGTACCTTTATGGCAAAAAGAACCAGATAATATTGTTGGAGTGGTTCACGTGAAAAATCTAATAAATGCCTTGCGTGAAAAGGATAATAAAATAGAGATTGCCAAAGTTATGTCAAAGCCTTGGTTTATACCAGAAAGTACGCCACTCAGTGTACAACTTCACAACTTCCGTAAAAACAGGAAACACCTTGCATTTGTTATTGATGAGTATGGAGCACTACAGGGAATCGTAACTCTTGAGGATATACTGGAAGAAATAGTTGGAGAAATTTCAGATGAACATGATTTGATCACAGAGAATTTTATAAAAAAGATATCCGATAATATGTATCACATAGAAGGAAAATCTACTATTAGGGATATTAATAGACAGTTACATTGGGATCTTCCTGATGAAGAAGCTACAACTCTAGCAGGTATGATTGTAAACGAGATAGAGCGCATTCCTGAAGAAAATGAAGAGTTTTCCATGTACGGTTTTTACTTTAAGATTTTAAAAAAAGATAAAAATATTATTACTATGATTGAAGTACAAGTAAAAACTGATAATACTGTAGTAGCAATTAATTAGTTGGGTTCTATGGAAGATACAGTAAAAATAACGGCTGAAGATTTGAAGAGCTATATAGAGAGAATCGAAAAACTTGAACAAGAAAAGAGGGATGTGCAAGATCACATCCGTGATGTATATGCAAAAGCTGCAGATGAAGGTTGGGATATAAAAGTGATGAAACAGATTATTAGGCTAAGAAAGATGGATGATGATGACAGGGAGGAACAGGAAATATTACTTTATACCTACAAACGTGCATTGGGAATGAATTACGAAGGTGAATAGTAGGATTGTAATTGGAATAAGTGGAGCATCTGGTTCTATTTACGGTGTACGGATTCTAGAGGCACTAAAAAATACCAATCATGAAACTCATTTAGTGATCAGCAGTGCTGGAAAAATAACTATAGCTCATGAGATTAAAGAAAAACTTGAAGATATTATATCGCTTGCAGATTTTTACTATTCTGAAGAAAAAATAGGAGAAAAAATAGCAAGCGGCTCATTTAAAACCTCAGGTATGGTTATTGCTCCATGTTCTATGAAAACAATGTCTGAAATAGCATCGGGGGTGACTTCCAATCTATTAACAAGGGCTGCAGATGTAACTCTAAAAGAAAGAAGAAAATTAGTTCTTATGGTGCGAGAATCTCCACTACATCTTGGACATCTCCGAAATATGTTAAAACTAACGGAGATGGGAGCAATTATTGCTCCGCCGATGCCTGCTTTTTATATTAAACCAAAATCTTTGGATGATATTGTAAATCATGCTGTTGGTAAAGTATTGAATTTATTTGATATTGCATTACCTGACTTCAAGGAGTGGCAAGGAAATGTCAATTATTATTAACGGTAAAAAAATAGCAAATGATCTCTGTGAGGAGCTATCAAAAAAAATTGATATTTTAAAGAAAGAGTATAATGTTTTTCCTTGTCTTAAAGTAATTCTTGTGGGTAGCAATCCAGCAAGTCAGGTCTACGTTCGTAATAAACAAAGAAAAGCAGAATCAATAGGCATAAGTTCTGAAACTATTGTTTTGCCTGATAGTATCTCAGAAGATGAATTGATTGAAAAAGTTAATACATTAAATGAAGATTCATCTGTGCATGGAATTTTAGTTCAGTTACCTTTACCAAAGCACATCAGTGCAAGCAGAATAATTAATACAGTAAGTGTTGAAAAAGATGTAGATGGCTTTCATGATGAGAATGTTGGCAGGTTAGTTAAAGGTGAAAAAAATTGTCTGATACCTTGTACTCCCAAAGGTTCTTTGCATTTAATTCAGTCAGTTGAAAATAATCTGTCCGGTAAAAATGTGGTAATCATTGGCAGATCAAATATTGTGGGTAAGCCAATGTTTCACCTATTGTTGCAAGAAAATTGCACTGTTACCATCTTGCATTCACAAAGTAGGGATTTAGCTGATTATTGCTCTAAAGCGGATATAGTAGTTGCAGCAGTTGGAAAGCCAAATTTTGTTCAAGCAGATTGGATAAAAAAAGGTGCAATAGTGATCGATGTTGGCATAAATAGCATTAACATAGGAAATCAAAGTAAGCTTGTGGGTGATGTTGACTTTGAGGGAGTAAAAGAAAAAGTCAAAGCTATTACTCCAGTGCCTGGTGGAGTTGGCCCGATGACAATAGCATTTCTTATGATGAACACTGTAATTGCTGCTTGCTTGCAGCGGGGAGTTGATGCTTCTGATTTCATTAATTGAGGGCATAAGAAAAATAGATACCCGTCTCTAGATAATAGTATCCGTTCAGGAGAGTGGTTTAAGAAACAATAGATAAGAGGTTTTGGAAAGGATTGAGACCCCTTTGTTTCCATGTTAAGTATAACGAAATTATCCGTTCAAGGAATGCATTTCCCCGCTTTGATTGTGTAAAATACGAATTTTTGCGGTAAACGACATAATGCCGTATCTGCTGTTCAGCATGGTTGTTTGTCAGCGGAATGTTTTTTGGGTCATCTAAAAAATTCCACATCATTCTTTCAGATTTCAAAATATTTTTCGCAACTCGAGAGGCTCCAATTGCTTCAGGTAAGTAGGATATTTCCTTCAAGTAATACCTTGTACGTTTTCGCAACTTTCTGGCACGTCTGGCAAATCTAAAAACATCTATCTCATTTTTTAGCAAAGCCTTTTTTAGTGCAAATAATTCAGTAGCTACATTTCTTAAGTAACAGCCAAGAACTTTGACTTCAATATTCCAACTATGCGCTAATCTTTCAAAATCCCTTGCTAAGTGTGCCCAGCAGATTTGCCTTTTTTCATCAGCAAAGTAATTGTATACTGCGTACCTGTCGGTTACCACTAAGCTATTATGATTGCAGCATGCGTTATTTTTTAAAACTTTCATTCCTCTTGACTCTGTCAACTTCACAAAACTTGCCGTATTGCTTGCAAACATCCAACACCAAGCGAGTTTACCTTTGTTATAATGGCTCGTTTCATCAATATGTAGAACTTTACTCCTACTTATCTCTTGTTCGATCTGCTCATACATTTTTTTGCATTTTGAAGCAACTCTATGTTCACTATTTGATATGCTAACGACGCTTATGTTCAAATTGAAGATATCATTTACGACACTCGCTATTTCGCGTTTTGAATTTTTGTAGAATCCGCTGAACGCTGCAATTATTGACTTAACCCTTGGACCAAATGTATCTGACGTAACACCTTCTGGTAACTTACTGCTTCTTCTTTTTCCGCATCTCCGGCAACGACCATGCTCCATCTGATATTCCACTACATAAGGCCTAATTTCCGGAAGATCAACTTTTTGATGAATGTACGGTCCATTGCATATTGCAATCCCTCCTCCGCATTCACAAGTAGATGACAACTTTACTTTTATCACCTCATCTGCATCCATTTTGGCGCGAAAACTTCCTTTATGACCAACCTGACCACCAACGTTTCTGTCGCTCTTTGGCTTGTCCTTTTTTATTTTGTACAACTCTCTAGAGCTTGGTAGAGATGAATTTTTCGAGTTTAAACCAAGCCTTTCCTTTAATTCAGCGTTCTCTATCTTTAAAGCCTTGTTCTCTGCTTTTAAACTTTCATTCTCCCTTTCCAGCTTTTCTATTTTTGCTTCTAACTTTTCTATTTTTTGCTGTAAATTTTTGCAAAGCTCTAAAAGGTTTACCACATTACCTCACTTTTGCTCTATGATTATCTTTTTAGATCACCTTGTCTACCTTATTCTGCCACTCCGCTGAACGGATACAGATAATAACATCGAATTTTTATCCAAATAGCAAACCTCTTTGCAGGATTATCTTATTCACTACAAGAAATATGCAATTTAGAACATTAAAAATTATAACGTATGCCTACTTCTATGATTGCATCTGGTATTTGTACTGGTGGCTTGAAGGCACTTAATTGCCCACTTGCAGCAATAGCAACTGTAGCAACTATCTGCGGAGTAAATTCATAATCAACACCTACCTTTAGTTTATAGGAAATAGAACTCAGTATTTTGTCTACTAAAGATGGATCAGACGTTTTATCAGCAGCTAGTAGATCTGGATCTTCTTGACTCTCTTTTTTCTCTTTCCCTTTTTTATCGTTTTTTCCACCACCTTTACTCACAATTTCACCTGAATTACCACTATCTGAAACATTTTTGACTGTAGTTTCACCTGTACTACTGCCACCGAAGCCAAAAGAAGGCAATACTTGGATATATCCACCCAGTCCTATACTGGCATATAATTTAATGGGATCAATTTCAAGATCAGGATAGTAACGGTAATTCGCCAACAAGCTAGCTCCTACTTTCCTTTTTTGTTTATCAGTTATATCACTTATGTTGGCAAGAACCTCAAGTTCAAATTTAGAATTTTTGTCATAATTATAACCAAAAACAACGCTAGGTTTCATTTTAAAAGTATCACCCCATCCAGCACCAAAGTTTAAACCTACATAGTACTGATCTTCGTACCGATCTTCGTACCGATCTTCTAACTCACTTGCACTACTACTAGCTGTACTTGCTAAAGATGAAGCAAGCAATATAGCAAACAATTTTTTCATTTTCATATTACTCATATGTAACATTCCTTAAAACATACTAAAATAAGTGTTCAAACATGCTAGCAGCAAGTTTTGAGCATTGCTTATGGTTACACCTAAACATGTACACAATGCCATCCAGCATTAAAAACTATAACGTACTCCTACTTCCAGCATCGCATCTGGTATTTGTTTTGCTTTTAAACCACTCAGTTGCCCGCCTACGGTTAAAGCAGCTGTACCAACTATCTGTGGAGCAACTTCATAATCAACACCAACCTTCAGTTTGTACGAAATAGCACCCAGTATTTTATCTAGTGTTTCAGTGCCAACAATGTCAAAAGGATATACTTGTAGATGTACTCCTAAACCTCCACTGACATATAGTTTCACAGGATCAATGTCAACGTCAGGATAATAACGGTAATTTGCTAATAAACTAGCTCCCATTTTCTTGGTTGCCTTACCAAACATATCACTTACGTCGGTGAGAATCTCAAGTTCAAACTTAGAGCTTTTATCATAATTATAACCAAAAACTAAGCCAGGTTTTATTTTTAATCCAGTGCCCCATCCACCACCAAAGTTTAAACCTGCGTAGTACTGCTCTTTTGCACTATTACTAGCTGCTTTATTACTAGCTGCACCTGCTAGAGATGAAGTGAGCAAAACAGCTAAAACACACAATCCTTTTATTTTCATATAACTACCCATACAAAAAAATATATAATGCACAAGTATATATCCTTTATATTAAAAAAGATATAACCTCATATCAAAAAAAGTATACCTACGAAATTAGGGACATGCTACTCAAAATTTTTATATAACTATGTTTACTACCTTATTTGGTACAGCATATATAGTGCGAATTTTGCTTTGATCGATTTTGTTAGATACAGAATCTGTTGCTATTTTCTTCAATTCTTCTTGAGATAAACCAGTTGCTACTTTGATGGTCGCACGCAACTTTCCATTGATCTGCACTGCCACAATTACCATATTATCAATTAGTAGTGATTCATCAGCTTGTGGCCAAGGCTTTAGATATAGCATACCTTCGCCTCCTATTTTTTGCCATAAATTTTCAGCCAGGTGTGGCATGAATGGCTCAATTACTCTGATTAGTATGCATATACCTTCATCAATAAGAGATTTTCCAGTTTTTACGTCTATTGCAGCTATTAAATTTGTCATTTCACGAAACTTTGCTACCACACAGTTTAATCTGCAGTTTTCCAAGTCATCTGTAAGCCCTTGCAATAGTTTATGGATTTTTTTTCTGTCCTCTAGGAGTTTACCTACAATGTTTTCATTGTCATAGTGTATGTTTACGGGCCTAAGTTGCACTACCATACGCCACAATTTATTTATGTAGCGAAAACAACCTTCCACGCCATCATCAGACCATTCCATATCTTTTTCTGGGGGGGTATCGGATAATACAAACAAACGAGCAGTATCAGCACCGTATTTTTCTATGATAAAGTTTGGGTCAACTGTATTCTTCTTTGACTTACTCATCTTTTCGACTTTTCCAACTTGGATCTTAGCACCCTTCGCAATCAACTCTTTTGCTTCTTCGGGAAAGAGCCATTTGCCATTCTCATCTTTATAAGTTATATGGCAGACCATTCCTTGAGTGATTAAAGTAGAGAAAGGCTCTTTAACGTCAAAATAGCCACATTTAGTTAAAGCACGGCAGAAAAACCTTGAGTAAAGCAAATGTAGAATTGCATGTTCTATTCCACCTATGTAATAATCAACAGGCATAAAACGATTACAAGTATCTTTATTAATCGATTTATTTTCACTGCAAAATGCAGCAAAATACCAAGAAGATTCAAAAAAAGTGTCAAATGTATCAGTTTCACGTTCTGCTTGCTTTCCGCACTTTGGACAATCAACAAATTTCCAGGTTGGGTGCTTATACAGGGGATTACCACCACTTGTAAATTCTACATCCGTTGGTAGAACAACAGGGAGGTCTTTTTCTGGAACTGGAACAATTCCACAATCTTTACAATGTATAATAGGTATAGGACATCCCCAATAACGTTGCCTTGAAATTCCCCAATCATGCAAACGGTAGTTTACTGTTTTTTTGCTTATTCCTTTTTCTTCAAGTTTTTTTATGATTACTTTTTTTGCCTCATTAATCATTAGTCCGTTTAAGAATTCAGAATTGAACATCACTCCATCACCGAAGTACGGTTCTTTTAAGATCTCTGTGGTCTCTTCACAAACTACAGGAATAATCGGTAAACCATACTTCTGTGCAAATTCAAAATCACGCTGATCATGTGCAGGGCAACCAAAAATCGCACCTTCTCCATACTCCATCAACACAAAATTCGCTATATAAATTGGTAATTCCTTGTCGAGAAATGGGTGCCTGACGTTCAGTCCAGTGTAAATTCCAATTTTTTCATCATTCTCCCCCTTTGCCTTCATATTACCAATAAAGTCTCTTATTTCTTTGTCCTTAAGGTCTTGTACAATAGGGTGCTCTGCTCCTACTGCAAGAAAAGAAGCTCCAAATAAAGTATGAGGAGAAGTTGTAAAAATCTTTAACTTCTTATTCAAGCCAACTATTTCAAAATCTATAGTTGCCCCTTCAGATTTTCCTATCCAGCGCTCTTGCATAGTTTTGACTTTTTCTGGCCAATTTTTTAAACTTTGCAGACAATGAAGCAAATCTTCAGCAAAATCAGTAATCTTTAAAAACCATTGGAATAACTTACGTTTTTCAACAACTGCACCTGATCGCCATCCTTTTCCATCAACCACTTGCTCATTTGCAAGCACTGTTTGGTCCACTGGATCCCAATTAACCCACGACTCTTTTCGATAGGCAAGACCATGCTTTAAAAAATCCAGAAAAAATTTCTGTTCGTGTTTGTAATAATCAGGCTCACATGTGGAAAGCTCGTGATTCCAATTGTAGGAAAGACCTATAGATTTTAGCTGTGCACGCATATTGTCTATATTCTCTTTTGTCCACGCTGCAGGGTTAATATTATTGTCCCTTGCTGCATTTTCAGCTGGTAATCCAAACGCATCCCAGCCAATTGGGTGCAAAACCTCAAATCCATGAGCTCTCTTGTAACGTGCTATAACATCTCCTATTGCATAGTTACGCAGGTGCCCCATATGAATCTTACCAGATGGATATGGAAACATTTCCAACACGTAACATTTCTTCTTTTTACTATCTTTGCTTACAGAAAAATCCCACTTATTTTGGTAGAATTTTTCAACGTTTTTAAAATCATATTTCATAAATTCAATCACAGTTTATATGTACTAAAGGATCGACTGCTTGACCATTATGCCTTATTGTGAAACACATCTGCGGATCTTTATCTTGTGTGCTTGATTTACCTGCAGATCCAATTACTTGACCTTGTTTTACTTTATCACCAATTTCAACTTGTATGTTTTTTAAATAGGAGTACATAGTCATGTAATTATCTTTATGTTCCACTATAATTAAATTTCCGTACCACCTCAGGCCTTTGCCTACGTATATTACTTTGCCAGGTGCAGAAGCAATAACCTTTGTTCCACTTTGAGCAGTAATTTTTATGCCATCTTGACATATTTTATCAGAAGAGGTAACTGCACCTTTAACCGGTATTACAAATTTACACATGCTTTGTGCATTATTGTTATATACCTTATCTACAAAGGCTTTTCTACTTTCTTTTCGCAGCGAAGAATCAACATTTTCTTTAATCAAATGATACTCCCTTGTGTACTCTAGGTCTCTTTTCCCATAAAATTCTTCGCCTTTAAGTAGTACAGGTGCAGGTTTTTGCAGGCCACAGCTTATCAGTATTGCTGATAATATAAAGAACAAGGCTATACGACACATACACTTATCTCTAGATATATCAACTTTCACAAAACTTTATAGTGTTTTTCGTCTATTTATTACTTTCTTCATTTATTTTATCAGTCAAATAGTCTCTTAAATCGGTAAGTTCTTTCAACAAATTTCTTGAATAATGATCAATTCTTACATCGTTACCAAATTCCTTTTGTACTCCTTTTATTGTATATCCTTTGTCATATAGCATATATTTTATTTTCTTTATTGCCTCTATACACTTATGATCATATAGTCTTCTTCCCTTCCGTTTTATGGGTTTAATTTGATGGAATTGACTTTCCCAGAATCTTAAAACATGCTGCTCCAAATGTAGTTCTTCAGCTACTTCTCCAATTGTGTAAAATAATTTTTCCTTATTCATCGGTTGTTTATTAATTTCTTCATCATTTTTGAAGGTCTAAAAGAAATTGATTTTCTCGCTTTAATTACTACCCTTTCCGATGTCTTTGGTATATTTCCTGGTCTTTCTTTCTTGTTTTTAACCAAAAATGTTCCAAATGAAGATATTTTTACTATTCCATCCTTTGCTAAGCTCGTTTTTATCTCATCCAATATATCATCTATTATTGCAATAGAGTCTTCTTTCGATAATCCAATTTCCTGGTTTATACATTCAGCTATTGTTGCCTTAGTTACTGTTGTGTCTTTTGTTGTCATAATTTATTACAGTATGTTAATATAATATAACAATCGACTCAAGATTCAGCTACTTTATTTTTATAGTATGTTTCTTTTGTAGCATAATTAAAAATACTAGCAAATGTTAACATTGCAAATATTGTGAAAAGCGCCATTTGATGATCTGAAAAAAGTGCTAAAATTGACACTAAAATTCCACTCATAACAAACATAAATCCATTGATAATGGATGATGATGTGCTAATATACTTCTGCTCAACAATCTCACTACCAACAGTAAAATTAAGCATATGTCCTCCTGCAAAAAAACCAAACATTAACATACAAAAGTATATAATATGAACTGTTAAATTACCGCATAGTAAAATAATAGCTGAAATACTTTGCAATGTGGCAAAAGCAGAGATTACGTGCCTTCTATTTTTAAATAGATTTGAGATTAGATCTGCAATTGGAGCACCAACTGCAAGACCAAGCCACAATATTGCAGTTGCCACACCTAACTCCATTGTATTGAGTTCTAAGTTGCTTAGTAACCTTGGTGCCCACAGCATATTAAGCGCTAAAAATGTTCCAAAAGTAATAGCACCCACTATTGAGGTTATCCAGATATCTCTTAATTTTAGCACTGTTAGTACAGAACATATTACTGTTTTTATAGAGCTCTTTATTGTGTATTCCCCCAAATTTTTTTTTGAAAGTCCTTTCGGATAAAAAAACATAAGTACAAATATCGATACGCCAAATAATATTACGCATACAATAAGATTTTTCCAATCTGCACCTTCGGCAAGCAAGCTAGAGAAGCACATTTGAATCATCAAAGCAGAAAGACTTGAAATTGTCTGCACTAGTGAGAACATCAGTCCAAATTGAGTAAGGGGAAAATATGTGCTACTTACATGAGCAGCGCCAATAAAACCAAACGATGCTCCAATTGCGATCAAAAATTGAGATAAAATTAAATGGGCAAAATTGTCACTCTTGATAAGGACAAAAAAACCAAAGAGCATGATTGACAATGAGAAAAAATAAATTTTTTTGCTGGAAAAAACATTAAACATTGCCCCACTAAAAAATTGTGAGATAGCAAAAGTCCAAGTATATGCTGAATTAGCTAGTGCAACTTGCGCGATTGTGAGCCCAAGTTCTTTTTCAAGATTCACGCTTATAAAGGTGTAGATTATCTGCATATTGCTGAATACAACAATCAAGTTACTGATTAGCCAAATGAACCAAGCTTTATTTTCCATAAGATTTTTTATAAATAGTCCATTGATAATAAACCTCTTTTAGGCTCTGATTATTGTTAAAACAGTTGCAATTATAGTATGATATAAAAGCTATGAAACAACAAATTTGTTGTGAGATTTAATTTGTTAGAGTCTGTACATAATCTCAAGAAAGAAATAAGTTCAACAATCATTACCTATAAGATAAAAGGTGAAAATTTGAAATTATCATGAACTGGCTCATTTTTCTGCCACTTAGATGATGTTTTTTCAAATTGTTGATAAATCAAAGTCAGTTTAGCTATTAATTATTCATCTTTTTTCTAATTATGCAGTGGATCTATTATTAAACCTTTCAATAATACTTTTTATTTTTGCTGCCTCTTCAAACTCTAAATTTTCAGCATGCTTCAACATTTGTTTTTTCAAACTGCTTAGATCATTCTGACTAAAATCCTCAATCACCACTTTTTCCCGTAAAGTATTTGATATAGGCTTTATTATAGTTTTTGGTACAATATTATGCAGTGTATTATGCTCTGTCTGTTTCTTTCTTCTCCTTTCAGTTTCTTTCAGTGCACGATCCATAGAATTAGTAATTTTGTCTGCATATAAAATTACTCTGCCTTCAACATTTCGTGCAGCACGACCTATCGTTTGAATGAGCGAAGTCTCTGATCGTAAAAACCCTTCTTTGTCAGCATCTAAAATTGCAACCAATCCACACTCGGGAATATCAAGACCTTCCCGCAACAAGTTAACGCCAACAAGAACATCTATTTCTTTAGATCTTAATTTGCATATAATTTCAATTCTTTCCAGTGCACCAATATCTGAATGTAGGTAAGTTACTTTCATACTGAGCTCACTCATATGCTCAGCTAGCTTTTCAGCCATTTTTTTTGTCAATGTGGTAATTAGAATACAAAATCCTTTTTTTATTGTTACTTGCGCCTCGTGAATCACATCATCAACCTGACTCTCTGTTGGTTTTATGGTGCAGATGGGATCTGTCAGTCCTGTTGGGCGGATAACTTGCTCTATAAATGCGTGATTAGTCTTTTCTAATTCATATTTTCCTGGAGTAGCCGAAACGTAAATAGTCTGTGGCCGTATTGCCTCCCACTCTTCCAATTTTAATGGACGGTTATCAAAAGCAGAAGGTAGCCTAAAACCATAATCTATCAATTTCTTTTTACGTGCTTCATTACCGCTATACATTGCACCTATCTGGGGAACGGTTACATGGCTTTCATCAACAAATAAAATTACATCTTTAGGTAAATACTCAAACAATGTAGGCGGTGGATCTCCGGCTTTCATTCCGTAAAGATAACGCGAATAATTTTCAATACCTTTACACACTCCCGTTGCCATCATCATTTCAATATCAAAATTAGTACGCTGCTCAAGGCGTTTTGCTTCAACAATTTTGTTCTGTGAATAGTAATAATCCAGGCGTTCATGTAGTTCTTTTTTAATCAATTGAACTGCTTGCAAAAGAGTCTCACGTGATGTAGTGTAATAGCTATTTGGAAAAATGGTGACTGTATCTATGCGTCTGATAATATTGCTGTTCATGGCATCAATCTCAGAAATTTCCTCTATTTCATCACCAAACAATGATAAACGCCAAGCTTTATTTTCATAATAGGCAGGAAATATATCAATAATATCGCCGCGCACTCTGAAATATCCTCGCTCAAATCTGACATCAGAACGTTTATATTGGAGATTAACTAAATTATTCAGAAAGTCATTAACATGAATCTTATCTCCAGCACTTAAAGTCAAGGTCATGCTGAGATAGCTCTCAGGCGAACCAAGACCATATATACAAGAAACACTCGCAACTACAATCGTGTCCCTACGCTCCAAAAGAGAGCATATAGCAGAATAGCGTAGCATATCAATTCTTTCATTTATTAAAGAGTCTTTTTCAATATAAGTGTCTGTTTGTGGCGAATAAGCCTCAGGCTGATAATAATCATAATAAGAAATGAAGTATCCAACAGCATTGTGAGGGAAAAATCCTCTCATCTCCTCGTAAAGCTGCGCCGCTAAAGTTTTATTATGTGCCATAATTAATGCAGGCCTGTTTGTTCTTGCAATAACATTTGCCATAGTGAAGGTTTTTCCAGAACCAGTAACTCCAAGCAAAACCTGATCTCTTTTATTACTATTTAACCCTGCAACTAAGTTGTCTATTGCCTGTGGTTGATCTCCAGCTGGCTGAAAATGTGTAACTATTTGAAATTCCATACCTTTATATTTTCATAATGTATTTATTACTATACAATACATTTGCTAGTGTAAATAAGGTATGAAAGAATGAACATAAAAAACTCTATTTTTTCTTTTTATAGAGCCTGCTCCAAATCCTGTTGTTGGTTAATACAAAAAACACCGTCAAAATTATAAAATATGTCACTATTTTTAGCCCAAGTTTATGTCGGCGCTCCAGTTCTGGCTCTGCTGCCCATTGTAAGAAATTTACCACATCATATGCCATATTTTCAACTGTGGCTTGCCTTGTACCATCATATTCTACCATTCCTTCAGAGAGTGGTGGTGCCATAGCTAACCTGCCTGTTGAAAAATATGGATTAAAATATAAACCGTTCTCATCATGTTCACCGTTTTGATAACCAATTAGTAGTGAATAGACATAATTTGCACCATCATGTCTTGCTTTGACAATTAATGATAAGTCCGGTGGAATTGCTCCATTGTTGCTTGCTGCAGCTGCTTCTTTTGTATCAAAAGGTGCAATAAAATAATCCGAAGACACTCCCGGCCTATCAAACATTTCACCCAAATCATTCGGACCATCTTTAACTTGGTAAGAGGCTGCAATTTGTTTTACATCCTCTTCAGAAAAACCAACATCTTGCAAATTACGAAACGCTATTCTATTCATTGAATGGCAAGCAGCACAGACTTCCTTGTATACTTTATAGCCACGCTGAATTGACTCTCTATCGAAAGATCCAGTAATTCCATCAAAACTCCAGTCGATTTTCTTATTTGGTAAAGGTTTAAACTCCTCTGCAGACAAAGAATTAGTGAGAAGTAATATACAAAATACAGCAACTTTAACCAACAGCATCACTTCATCTCCGGAACGGAATCGCTTATTGTTTTTGGTAATTTTTTTGGTTTCTCATACTTACTAAGTAAAGGTAAAACTATCACAAAATATGAAAAATAATAAAGAGTTGAGAGCCTACTTAAAGTAATGTAAGGCTCCTTAACTTCTTGTCCCCCAAGCCAGGCAAGAAATGCAAAATTTATTGCAAAAACCCAAAAAAATTTCTTAAATAATGGGCGATAAGCACCACTTTTAACCTTTGATTTATCAAGCCAAGGCAAAAGAAACCACACTAAAATAGATCCAAACATGGTAAGTACACCAATAAGTTTATTTGGAATTGAACGCAGCATCGCATAAAAAGGTAAGAAATACCACTCTGGCACTATATGTACTGGAGTTACCATAGGATCAGCCTCTATATAATTATCAGGATGCCCAAGATAATTAGGGGCATAAAAAACAAATGCAAATAAAATTATAAAAAATAAACCAAAAGTTATGCAGTCCTTTGCTATATAGTAAGGATAAAAAGGAATGGTATCCTTATCTGACCTGACTTCTATTCCACTTGGATTATTAGAGCCAAACCTATGCAGAGCAACAACATGCAACATAGCTAAAGCGATAATAATGAAAGGCATAAGATAATGCAGCGCAAAAAAACGATTGAGCGTTGGATTATCAACAGAGAAACTTCCCCATAGCCATATAACTATTTTATCACCAATTAAAGGTATAGCCGAGAATAAATTAGTTATAACTGTTGCACCCCAAAAACTCATTTGTCCCCATGGAAGAACATATCCCATAAAGGCAGTTGCCATCATTGCAAAAAATATAAATATGCCAATAAACCATACCATTTCTCGCGGTCTCTTATAAGATCCGTAATATAATCCACGCATGATATGAACATAGACCACCATAAAGAAGAGCGACGCCCCAACAGCATGAGTATAACGTATCAGCCATCCATAACTTACGTCACGCATTATACGCTCCACACTATTAAATGCATGATCAACATGCGGAGTGTAGTGCATGGCAAGAAATATACCTGTTATTATTTGTAAAATCAGCGCTATACCAGCTAAAGAACCAAAATTCCAAGCATAATTTAAATTTTTTGGTACTTGATAAGAAGCAGTATGTTTTAGAAAAGAAAATATAGGCAGTCTATACTCTATCCAACCTAATATACCTTTTTCTTCTATTATTTCTTTTTTGCTATCATCTTCCATAACTTAAAGCTTTGTCATCTTAACTCATTGTATTGTAACAATTTAACGCTAATAAACAATAAAAAGTTTAAGTTTAAAGAGTAGATTTCACAAAAACAAGCACTCAAATTTGAGTGCTTGTTTTAAAGGGATTTTTGATGACATACACCTTTAGATATTGTTGAATTGCTTAATAAACTTCGAGGACATTGATCAAGTTTTTCAAACTTACTAAGTGCCGTCTCGACATTTTTTGCCATAGTGTGAAACTCTTTTTCTCTAATTCCTTCTATTGCAAAAAGCGAATTATTCAGTGGTTCTGAATATTTTTTCCCTGTAAATTGCTTGAACATTACATAACCTAACATGGCTGTTCCATACAAATTACCTCGTGAAAAATCTATTGAGCTTTCAGCTGAGTGGACAGCAGATTGCTGTGCAGGAGGTAAAGCAGGGGCACTCTGAAATAAGCTACTGAGTGCAGGCAGTTGTTGAAGTTCCCATCCAACTAAATACACTATTAATAAAAGAAGAAGGTCTTACTGCACTACTTGGTGCAGGAGTAATATCTTCTGAGTTTACATTGGCACTCTCTGCTTCTGCAGCAATTTCTTTTATCGTTTTGCCGGAATAAAATAACTTAACATAATCTGATGGTGTCTCGTTCCTTATATCTTTAACATTATCAATATCAGCACCATTATCGTATAACAATTTTATCATTTCAGGGCGTTTTGATCTAATAGCTAAATATATAGGTGTTTGCCCCTGTTCGTTTTTAACATTGACATCAGCACGATATTCAATAAGAAGCTCAACTATTCTTGAGTAGTTTTTTTCAATAGCAGCATGTAGGCATGAATTTTGTGAATAAGCAAGAAGATCAAATTTGCCATTTGGGCTAGCACCATGTTTAAGTAAGACCTCCACTTTTTCCGGACTATTCTTGTCTATAGCCCAACCTACAAGAGTGCGTTTTTCACCAGCATATGAAAAATAGCCACTAATGCTTGCCTTTTTATTGATTAAAAGCTCTATCATTTCTGTAGTGCCCTTTGTAACAGCATAGTATATAGGTGGCATACGAAAATAATCCTCAATATTAACATCTGCACCATTCTCAATTAAAAAATTCATCATTTCTAAATCTCGGTTACTAACAGCAATCGATAAAGGTGAGTTACCATTTCTATCTTTAGAATTAATAACATTAGTAGTATGTGTCTTTCCTTCTCTAATATACTCCTCAGCTTTTTGAAAATCACGTTCCTTTACTGCAGAACGTAGCCCGTCTCTCCATTTTTCAACTTCTGTTTTTGTAACCATAATCCCTCCTAAAGGATAAAACTTTTGATTGTATATCACATAATTTATGCATATACTAGTAAAATTTATATGTAAAGCTAAAGAAATTCCACAACGCAAGAGATTATTTATTTCATCACGTGCTACATTTAGTTTTCGTACAAAACATCATAAATCTCCTTAATTTCGTAGCAGCTTATTCCTAATATATAAGAGCTTAAACTTAAAGAGGATTATACGAAAATAAGCACTTAAGCTTGAGTGCTTATTTTAACTGATTTAAAGGGACTTTTGATGCATACCTTTAGATATTGTTAAATTGCTTAATGAACTTTCAGGACATTGATAAAGTTTTTTACACTTACTAAGTGCTGTCTCGAAGTTTTTTTCTATAGTGTTAAGCTTTCTTTCTCTAATTTCTTCTATTGTGAGAAGTGAATTGTCCAGTGTCCTTGAATATTTTTTTCCTGTGAACTTACTCATTGCTGCAGCAGTTAGTAGAATTATTCCATTACAATCAACTTGTGAAGAACTAATTGGGCTACGATCTAAGTGGTCAACAGATTGCTGTGCAGGAGGTAAAGTAGGAGCACTGCTGAATAAGCCATTGAGTGTGGCAGTGGTTACCCAACTAAATATACTATTAATAAAAGAAAAAGGTTTTACTGCACTGCTTGGTGCAGGATCTGGAGTATCACCAGCTTCCAATCCTATCTTAGTATTTGCTCTGGTGGAGGCTGAGAAAGGGTTCGCTGTACTACTTGCTGCATCTGGAGTATCACCAGCTTCTAATTCTAACTTAGTATTTATTCTAGCAGAAAGTAATAGTTCTGTACAATTATTTTTATGAAATCTTAACACAGCTAAGAATATTTTTTTTATGTCACAGCCATCACTGCAAAGACTTTCATAACCTGGAATAACCTCAAATGCTATTTTGCCATTTGTACTTCTAATATTAACATCAATATTATGATCAAGCAGAACTTTTGCTATATCTAATCGACACTGATAAAGTGCTAAGTGTAAAGCTGTAAAATTTTGCATTCCTTGAAAGCTAGTGTTGCCGTGAATACAATCAAATACAACTTTCTCCATATCATATGTTACAACAATGGATACGGAAGGAACAATGCACGCATCACTCACAGCATTAACACGAGCACCATTGTTAATCAAAAACTGCAATATCTTTGAGTTAGCTCTGTAAGTAGCAAAATGTATAGGTGCCATGCCATATTGCTTACCATTAATAATATCGTTTTGTACACCTTTAATCTTTGCCTTTCTAACACATCTTTTAACTTTCTCAAAATCAAGTTTGTTTATAGCAATAAACAATTTATTCCTTAACTCTTCTATTCTGTATTTTCGCATCAAATACCTCCTATAAGACAACGCCCTTGGCTTTGTATCACATGATTTAGTATTTACAAGTAAAATTTACAGAGAAAACAATAGTTAAAAATTAGGTCTTTAGCAATCTATCACGTGCTGCGTTTAACTTTTGTGCAAAATATTCCGAGCCTCCCTTGTCTGGATGGACCAGTTTCATTAAATTTTGGTATGCCTTATTGATTTCATTTTGGCTTGCCTCGGAATTCAGCCCCAGTATTTTTAATGCTTCATCTTTGGACATATTATCACCAGTGTAATTTTTGGTGTAACTTTTACTGCTGTTAAATTCGTTCAAAAACTTACTTAATATAGAGTTCATCATAAAACTTATGTTATTTCTCTTTGCCAAAAAGAGAAAAAATACAACAACGCTAGGTAAAACAAACGTGATTATTGTGAATATCAAAAAAAGGAAGAAGATGAATGACATGTATATTTTTTTATCATTTTATGATTAAATAGTAACAATTATAATTGTCATGGTAAATAACATGTTTATCCAGATTGAAGAAACACCAAACCCAAACACGCTGAAATTTCTTCCTGGTTTTGAAATTCTGAGCGAAGGAGAAACAGCTGATTTTTCAAATGCAGATGAAATAAAGAACTCCAAACTAGCAGTAAATCTTTTTCAAATAGAACATGTTGTAAGAGTATTTTTTGGGCATGATTTTATTTCGGTAACAAAATCAGATAGAATGAATTGGGATATAGTAAAGGTGGAAATTTTAACTACAATTATGGATCACTTTACTTCTGGTGGAAAAGCATTTGATAAAGAAGGAGTAAGTGATAATAAAATGCTAGAGGAAGAATTCTTTAATGAAAATGATATAGAAATTGTAAATAGAATAAAAGAATTGATGGAAAGTTATATTAAACCTGCAGTTGCTCAAGATGGTGGTGATATCAAGTTCCGTGGCTATAAAGACGGAATAGTTTACGTTGAACTGCAAGGAGCTTGCTCTGGGTGCCCAAGTGCTGCAATTACCTTAAAACAAGGAGTGCAGAATATGCTAAGCTATCACATACCAGAAGTTTCAGGTATAGAGACTATGCTATGACTAATCAAACAGTTAGAGGAACAAAAGATCTCCTGTTTGATGAATGGTACAAGTTTAAACACATAGAGCAAACAGCAAGCAGAATCTCAAGTTTATACGGCTTTTTACCTGTTCAAACTCCGATATTTGAATACACAGAAGTCTTTACAAAGACTTTAGGTGATAGCTCAGATATTATCACTAAAGAGATGTATACTTTTATTGATAAAGGGGGAAAGAGCATAACTCTGCGTCCTGAGTTCACTGCAGCTATTGTTAGGTTACTCATTGAAAAAAAACTGCAAACGCCGATAAAATTATTTTCAATAGGGCCTGCATTTCGCTATGAAAGACCGCAAAAGGGAAGACAAAGGCAATTTCATCAGATAAATTTTGAGGTTTTTGGCATAGAAGATCCAAAAGCTGATATTGAATTGATATCACTCGCTCAGCACTTACTAACTGAATTTGGCATCAATAAAAATGTAAAGCTGGAAATCAACTCTCTGGGTGATAGTGAAACAATAACTCAGTATAGAGAAGCTTTGATATCGTATTTAAAAAAGTTTCAAAATGACCTATCAGAAGATAGTCAAAATAGATTGATTAAAAACCCACTCAGAATATTAGACTCTAAGGATAAGACAGATAAAGAAATAATCTCTGACGCACCAAAAATCAGTGATTATTATACAAAAGAATCTTCATATTTCTTTGACCAGGTGTTAAATGGACTGCAAGCTCTTGGCATACCTTACACTGTAAATAGCAAATTAGTTCGAGGTCTAGACTATTATTGTCACACAGTATTTGAATTTGTCACAGAAGATTTAGGTGCACAAGGAGCAGTTTTTGCCGGTGGAAGATACGATAATCTAGTATCTTCAGTAGGTGGAAAACACACTCCAGCAATAGGATTTGCAGGGGGGATTGAGCGTATAATGGAATTAATCAACTATGCTGAAAAAAAAGAGAGGCCTATTTATATAATTCCAATCGGTGGAGAAGCTGAAGAACATGCTCTAACACTTGCAAGTGAATTACGCAGAAATGGTTTATATGTGATTTACGAATATAGTGGAACTCTAAAAACCCGAATGAAAAAAGCAAATCAAGCAAATGCAAAAGTTGTATTAATCTTTGGTGATGAAGAGCTAAGCAGTAAAACTTTAAAAATTAAAAATATGGACACGGGTGAAGAAAAAATGATTGCTCGCGATAAAACCGTAGAAAATATCTAATCAGAAGCAATAGGAGTGTTAGCTATAGAAGAAAATTCCTCTGCACAAGAATTTTTCATAGCATTTAATATATCATAATCTGTAAAATCTAATTTTATCGGTGTAATAGTAATAAAACCTCCTTTTATTTTATCTACACTACCACTGCCTGAGTGTTCCCGAGACCAATTTAAGCTCAAAGAACCATTTAAGTTTTCAGTAAAAGTTAAATCACCATCAATGTTATATTCACCTTGTTCAGCAAATTCGACCCCTTTCACTTTTTCTGTAGCAGGAAAATTTATACTCATCACTATATCTTTAGGCCAACCAACTTTCATTAGCTTGCTGATAACCTTTGGTGCAAAAACTTTTGTATTGTTCCAGTCTATTTTATCATGATAAACTTGGCTCAGCGCAATAGAAGGTATAGATCTTGCAGCACCTTCCATTGCAGCACCGATTGTGCCTGAATAACAAATATCATCTCCGACATTTGATCCAATATTTACTCCAGATAATATTAAGTCTGGTTTCTTATTCATAATTTTATTTAACGCGATAATAACACAATCTGCGGGAGTACCAGACACACTAAACTCCCTTTCACTATGTTGGTTTATTCTAATAGATTGTTTCACTGGGTAATCAAGAGATCTTGCAGATCCACTCCTGTCAGTATCTGGTGCCACTATCCATACTTCCGATGCAAAATTGTGTGCAATTTCTTTAAGTAGTCTTATTCCTTCACTTTCAAAACCATCATCATTTGTTATCAATATTATCATATGCAGCACTCGACTATCAAAGTATACTAATGAGGTTTGAAGTTTCTTTTCATAACCATAACAAAGAATCTGCTACAAATCAATAAGGAAAAATTAGAAGACGGCCAGATTGCCATCGTTTAGTTTGCTGTGAGTTAATTGTAAATACCAATTTTAGCTTCACGCCTAACTCACAATCAAAGCTTAGGCAAGTCTCAGAGCTCTAAGCAGCAGAGAATCTTGTATGCCCTGCAAAAAATGCTTTCATCTTTTCAAGATAAGTAGATGGTTCTGCAGGAACTTCTATCTCATTTATCTGATAAGATATTGCTGCATCTATGACTTCATCTGTTATTAATTCTCTCAGCCTTTGTTTTATTTGCCCTCTTCGAATATGTTCTCCATAGTCATTATAAAACTTCACATATAATTCTTTAAACACAAATTCTTTTATAGCATCTCTCATATGAGAAATTCCATCCTTTACTTCATCATTTGCATTGCTCAAATCCACTCCAGAACCTAGCGAATATAAGTCGTCAAACTTTTCTTTTAAAATCTTTATTTTAAAGTAGTGCTTATCTACAGATTGCTCAAGAAATTTTTTAGTAGCATTACCTGCCAACTCTCCTATTATCTGAGGTTCTAGTTGAGCTGCAAAATTATTTTCTGCTTCAAGGCCACTTAATGCATAAATGATACGATTAAGCATTCCAGGACCACATTGGCGATTACTTTCCTCAAAACGAACCAGCAATATGGATTTCAACAGCTCTACATCTGCATTTTGCTTTGTTGCTGCAATTAAAACTAAATTTATGGCCTGTGTTAATGTCAGTCCGGTTTTAGAATCTACCCATCTTACCCATTCTCCTTCTCTATAATTATCTACCTTCAAATAAGGTGCTATCAGTTCTTTCTGAGGATTTGTCAAACCTCTTATATAACTTTTAAATTCTTCATTCAGCTCGTTTGACGGACTACCATATTCTTCCTTTAATTTTTTGGCACACTCAATAACGCTTTGCTCAAAACTTCTAGTATGAACATTCTGATTACCAGTACCTACATCACTTACATTAAACAAAAAGCTCATTTGCTTTACACTTAAACCCAGAGGCGAGAAGAGCTTTATTAATGGATACTTTATTAACTCAAGAAGTGCTACTGGGATCAATAATATAGTATTAATAAGCACTAAACATATTCTAAGACCCAACGCTCTACTATTTGATAATGTTCTGCTAAGCTCTGATATCTTCGATGAACAATACAAAAATGGTAATTGGATACAATATATTGAGTATATAGAAAAAAATAAAATCTTATCTTTCAACCCTATTGTCGGGTCATTATATACTTCAGAAAAAATGTTATCATCACTATTTTCATTTTTGAAAGATTGATAGCTACTTGTAATCTTTTCTGTAAAAATAGAACAGAGCTTATGCAGTCCGTAGCACAAAACACAAGTGGCAAGTAAAACTGCAAGTGTTCCAAAAACAGCTAACACCTCACTTGAAGTTTTGGCAAGAAGGAATGCATAAAGCGCATCAATAAAGATCTCAAGTAAGTAGTCAAATAAAAAAATTGCTCCAATAGCAGCACCAACTAATAGAACATACCCACAAACAACCAAAAATGTTTTTAACCTCGGATTCATAAACCACTTCTTAATAACCTATTAATATACTTCTCATTATATGCTTAAATTAAAAAAATGCAAATTTTTATACAAAAAAGATCAATTGAAATTTTCGAGCTTCAGCTATATTGTTAATATATTCAGATAAAAATTAAACATTGTCGTGTCAAATAAAATAGGCTTTTTGGCTATTTTCGCCTTGGTGATCAGTAGCCAAATCGGCTCTGGAATTTTTATGCTCCCAATTAGCCTTGCACCATACGGCGCTTATAGCCTCATAAGCTGGGTTATATCAGGATTTGGTGCTATATCTCTTGCTTTAGTTTTTGCTTCACTCTGCGCAAAATTTCCAGAAACGGGTGGTCCTCATATTTATGTGAAACATGCCTTTGGCTCTACAGCAGCTTTTTTTGTTGGCTGGACATATTGGGTAAGCTCGTGGGTAAGCTCAACAGCTGTGACAATTGCAAGTATCGGTTATTTAGCCCCGCTTTTTCATAATGATATACAAGATATACGTTTGCTTTTAGAAATAACATTAATTTTAGCTATTATGCTAATAAACTTAAGGGGAGTAACTACTGCTGGGCATGTTGAGCTTCTGCTGACCATTGTTAAAATTATTGCACTTCTCGCAATACCTATCGCAGGGTTGTTTTTCTTTGATAAAAATAATTTTATTGTAAGCGAGGAAGTATCAAACTTTACAATATCACAAACTCTTGCTCGTTCTACACTCCTTACTCTATGGTGTTTTATTGGACTTGAATCAGCAACGGCACCTGCAGGATATGTCAATAATCCCTCTAAAACAATACCAAGGGCTATAGTGCTTGGAACAGTCTGTGTTGCTGTGATATATTTCATCAATAGTCTTTCAATTATGGGATTGATAAGTTGTAATGACCTAGCTAGTTCAAAAGCACCATATGTTGATGCGATAAAAATTATGTTTCCAGGTAATTGGCATTTAATTATTTCTGTTGTTGCCTTTATCGTTTCTGTAAGTAATTTAAATGCTTGGTTTTTAGCTGATGGACAGGTCACCTTAGGCCTTGCAAAAGACAAGTTAATGCCGCAATTTTTTGGCAAAAAAAATAAGCATGATGCTCCATTATGGGGAATAATACTCAGTACTTTGGGGGTGTTAGTTTTACTTATCCTAACGTCAAACAAAAGTTTTGCTGAGCAAGTAACTTCAATAATTGATATCTCTGTGGTGTCATTTTTGTTTATCTACTTAGCATGTAGCCTTGCTTTTCTCAAAGTTAATATACAAGACAAAAGCTACTGCAAATTTTTAATTGGAGGTGTGGCTGTATCTTTTTGCTGTTGGGTAATATACGAGACTTCTATAAAAACATTGTTAATATCAAGTCTATTCCCTTTAAGCGGAACACTTATTTATCTACTTTGGTATCATAAACTAAAAACTTAACTTAAATTTTTTAGTTGCTAAAATTCTTAAGCTATACTACTGGCTTACATTAATAGAATTAAGAGGTATTGTGTCAAATAAAATAGGTTTTTGGGCTGTTTTTGCTTTAGTCATTAGTAGTCAGATCGGCTCTGGGGTTTTTATGCTTCCAATTAGCCTTGCTCCATATGGCGCTTATAGCCTTATAAGTTGGATGATATCAGGAGCTGGTGCTGTGTCTCTTGCGCTAGTTTTTGCTACGCTATGTGCAAAGTTTCCAGAAACAGGAGGTCCTCACGTTTATGTGAAACATACTTTTGGTCCTGCTGCAGCGTTCTTTGTTGGTTGGACATATTGGGTAATCTCATGGGTTAGTACAACAGCTTTAATAGTTGTGGGTGTTGGCTATCTTACACCATTTTTCCATGAAGATATCAAAAGTATGCGTTTATTTTTAGAGCTGTTGTTATTTACAATCATTACATTAATAAATTTAAGGGGAATAGCTACTGCAGGGCACGTTGAGTTTCTGCTCACGGTTGTGAAGGTTGCTGTATTGCTTGCAATACCTGTAGTAGCGTTGTTTTTTTTCGATAGAAATAATTTTATCATAAGTGAAGAAATATTAAGTCTTACAACATCGCAAATTCTTGCCCGCTCTACACTCCTTACTTTATGGTGTTTTATTGGACTTGAATTGGCAACAGCACCTGCAGGGTCAGTTGATAATCCAGCTAAAACTATACCAAAAGCTGTGGTGCTTGGCACAGTTTGTGTTGCTGTTATATATTTTATCAACAATTTTGCAATTATGGGATTGATCAATGGCAACAATTTAGCAAGTTCAAGAGCACCATATGTTGATGCGATAAAAATTATGTTTTCTGGTAATTGGCATTTAATTGTTTCTATAGTTGCATTCATTTTTTGTGTTGGCAGTCTAAACGCTTGGGTTTTATCTAGTGGACAAGTTGCTTTTGGTCTTGCAGAAGATAGACTAATGCCAAAATTCTTTGCTAAAAGGAACAAGCATGGCTCTCCTTTTTGGGGAATAACAGTTAGTTCAATTGGAACTGCAATTTTACTAATTCTCACTTCAAACAACAATTTTGCCCAGCAGATTACGTCGATTATTGACTTTTCTGTAATTTCATTTTTGTTCGTTTATCTTGCGTGCTGTTTTGCCTTTCTAAAGGTTATTATACAGGAGAGGAGTTGTTATAAGCTTTTAATTGGTAGCATAGCAACAACCTTTTGTTGTTGGGTGATATTAGAAACCCCTGTAGGTACTCTGCTGACTTCGAGCCTGTTCACTGCAAGTGGCATACCCATTTATTTATTTTGGTACTGCAAAACTTCTGTGCAACAAATTCAGTAGTGAGAGATACACTTTAAATGGTTAATATTTATGGGCCAAGATTTTTTTTCTCTTTATCTACTTGTTCAATATTACCGTTCTCAAGTTTGCTACCTACTTCTTCTGTGCGTTTATTATCTATGTAGATCTCATTTTTTGCTTTATTAGAAAGACCTATTTGCGATTGCAGTTTTTTATACTCTTCTTTTTCAGGCGTGAAAATTTTCACTAAAAATCTTCCTATTATTGGTATTGAACTTAAAAAATCTCTTAATCCAAAAGATTCTTGCTTCTTGTTTGAAAGATGCTGGTCTATCTTAGAAATTTTTACACCATACTTTTTATCATCAAAATTTATCGCTGGCTTGCTTTTTTTCGAAAGAACATTTTGAATCTCTAATCTATTGACTTTTTCAGGCTTTTGAAATTCAGATACTGCAGGTTTGACCTTAGTGTCATCATGTTTTTTACTCATTTCATTCTACCATGCAATATTACTAGTGTCTTATAATTATAACTAAATTATGGTTAATTGCAAGGTAAAAATATTAAAGTAATTGTAAATTTTATCAGTAAAAATATAATATAGCTTTAAAATCAGAGGTTTATTTATATGGGATGTAAGATTGCAGTTATTGGAGCAACAGGAAGAGTAGGATATGAGGTATTGACCATGCTTGCTGAGTTTCAAAAAGAGGGAAAATTTTCGATAGATTCTGTTGTTGCTTTTGCATCGAAAAAATCAAAGGGAAAAAAGGTGAGTTTTGGTGACAAAGAGTTAACAGTTTTATGCCTTGAGGATTATGATTTCGTTGGAACTAATATAGCCATTTTCTGTGCAGAATCTCATGTTTCTGAGAGATACGTACCAATTGCAACTGAGGCTGGGTGCGTTGTGATAGATAACACTTCCTATTTTAGGATGAAAGAAGGCGTGCCACTAGTTATTCCAGAGATCAACAAAGATAAAATTACGGAATATAAAAACCATAACATAATATCTAATCCAAACTGTACTACAATACAAATGTTGCTGGCATTACATTTATTACACAAAAAAGCAAAAATAAAGAGAATCGTTGCTTCAACTTATCAATCAACTTCTGGTGTAGGTAAAGCAGCAATGGATGAGCTTTACAATCAGACAAAAAAAATCTTTATGAATGAAGCTAAAAAACCTGAAATATTTCCTAAGCAAATAGCATTTAATTGCATTCCTCATATAGGAGAGTTCATGGAAGATGGTTCTACAAAAGAGGAGTGGAAAATGCAAGAGGAGACAAAAAAAATTTTAGAAGAGGATATAAAAGTAACTGCAACTTGTGTACGAGTACCTGTTCTTGTTGGTCATGCTATAGCAGTAAATGTAGAATTTGATCAGCATATAACTGAAGAAGAAGCTCGTGAAATGCTCAGTGAAGACGATGGAGTTTTAGTACAAGATAAGCGCGAAGATGGTGGATATATGACTCAGATTGATGTTGTGCAAGAGGATGCCGTATACATATCGCGTATTAGACAAGACGATACCGTTAAACACGGATTAAATATGTGGATAGTAGCTGATAATCTACGCAAAGGTGCAGCACTAAATATAGTGCAGATCTTGGAGATCTTGATCAAAGAGCATTTATAGCTCAATAACTTAAATCTATATTGACATGTCCCATTTTACGCTTGTCCCTAACCTCTTTTTTCCCATATATGGTTAAACTAGCTTTTTCGTTGCTCAAATATTTGTGAGAATTATATATATCATTACCTATTATATTTTTTGTCATGCAAGGAAAGCGTAATACTACTTCCTGCATAGGTAATCCGCATATTACCCTCACCAGCTGCTCGAATTGACTAACGTTGCATGCATCCAAGCTCCAGTGGCAAGAATTGTGGGGTCTTGGGGCCAATTCATTAACTAGTAATTCATGATTTTGAGTGATGAAAAATTCAATAGCTAGAATTCCTACTACATCAAGCGCAGTTGCTATTTTCTTTGCAGTTTTTTGTACCTCTTGGGCTAATTTATTATCTATTTTAGCTGGTGCTATTGAAGTATTAAGTATTCCGTCAACGTGGTGATTCTCTGCTATAGGAAAAAAAGCTACTTTACCGTTTTTATTTCTTGCAACGACTATTGAAACCTCTTTCAGTAAATCAACACTTGCTTCAAGAATGTACTCTTTATTCCAATCGAAGGAAGCAAATTGCTTCAGTTCAGAATCATTTTCAATCACATATTGTCCTTTTCCATCATAACCCATTTCTGTTGTTTTTAGCCTCACTGGATAGCTAAAAGTTTCACTACTTTCTAGTAGCTGATTATAATTTTGTATACTTTTGTAATCAGCAGTTTTTATGCTTAAATCTCTAATAAAATCTTTCTCTCTCAGCCTATTTTGCGAAATGTGTAACGCCTTTTTGCCTGGATAAAAATCTGCGTGCAGCGACACAATATCAATTGCACTACATGGAATATTTTCAGACTCAATAGTGACTAAATCCACACTCTGTGCAAAAGATTCAAGTGCCCTCTTATCACAGAAGTCTGCTATTGTTAAATCATCAGCAACAGAACAAGCTGGATCGTTTTTAGCACTGGCAAAAATATGCGTTTTGTGCCCAAGTTTTATTGCAGCGATAGCAGTCATTTTACCTAATTGCCCACTTCCTATTATTCCTATCACTTTTTTATCCAGTGGATCTGTTTTGTTCATCATGTAGATTAATATTTCCTAGTTAGAGTACGATAATATGCTTGGAAAATCTATGAAAAAAGTGTATAATTGAAGTGTGTTAAATTTTTATCATGAACACTTTACGATGACCATGAAATACACACTTATTACTAATTCTGTTGAAGTTACAGTTTTGCCAATTTACATTGAAGAGCAATCCATTCCTTATGAAAATTGTTACGTATGGATGTATAATGTTAAGATAAAAAATAAAAGCTCATCAACCATTCAATTATTAAGTCGCTATTGGCGAATAATAGATCATAAGGGCAAAATAAATGAAATTGCCGGAGTTGGTGTTATTGGAGAACAACCTGTAATAAAATCTGGAGAGGTATTCAAATATACAAGTGGAACATACTTAAATACACCATCAGGAATAATGCAGGGTAAATATGAATTTCTGAACGAAGAGAGCATAAAAACCTTTGATGTTATGGTACCACCCTTTTCCTTAGATAGTCCATACGTTAACACTAGACCTCATTGATCATCAAGATAGTGTATTTGTTTAAGTGCATCTGAAACCAGTGCTTCTTGTTTTGTCATTTGAGCTTCCATAATGTCATCCGAGTAGCTGATACTGAGATCCAACTAAGTTGATAAACACGAAAGCACTGACCATTTGCTTCTATAGTTGTCTTTTTTCGTCTATCTTATTTTGTTACTCTGCTGAACAGATGCAAAATAGTTTATTTTTGATTCTTATCATCAAGTGTGAATAAGATTATTGTAGAGGTTAAACCTATAATAACTATCATTAACGAAAATGGGGCAGCTTCTCTGTAACGCTCATCGCTGACAAGTTCATATATTCTAGTTGATATAGTTTCAAAATTAAATGGTCTGATAATTAGTGTTGCCGTGAGTTCTTTTACCGTATCCATAAACACGAGCAGAAATCCCGATAGTATGCTTTTCTTGATAAGGGGAATATGAATATTCAGGCACGTGGAAATAGGCCCATGACCCATAGTATATGCAGTCCATTCAATTTCATTTGGTGTTTTTTTGAGTCCCGACTCTATCGCCTTGAAAGATATAGCAAAAAAACGAAATAAATATGAGTAAACTAATGCACCAATAGTTCCTACCAAGCTAATTTCCACAATATATTGAGTAATGAAAGAAGATATTCTGCTTAAAAACATTATTATGCTAATTGCAATAATTGCATTTGGAATTGCATATCCAAGAGAAATGAGACGTGCTATATTGCTTATTACCTTATTTTTACGTGCTGTATATCCAATAATTATTGCAATGCTGATCGAGATTAGCGCGGTAATAAATGATAAACTAATACTGTTTGCTATTATATTATAGAATCTTGCTTCGTATATGAAAAAGCCTTTCTCTATGCTCCAATATATAAGTGGAATCATTGGTAAAATAAAGCCTATTAATATCGGCAATAAACACATAAGATAAGAAAAGATCAACGATATAGAACCGTTTATACTACGTTTATTGTGATAATCTGCATTAGTATTGATTGAAGAGTAAGATATTTCTCTTTTTTGTAGTTTTTTCTCGATAACTATTAGTGTTGCAACGAAAATCAGTTCTGCAACTGCCAAAACAGTAGTTGAATATTTGTCATGCAATAAAAACCAAGTACGGTATATTCCTGTCGTGAAAGTATCGATAGCAAGAAACTGTGGTGTGCCGAAATCTGTAATTACTTCCATTAGTACCAAGGATAACCCAGCTATAATTGATGGACGTATGGAGGGTATGATGACAGAAAACAGACTCTGTAATGAGGAGAACCCAAGTGTTGATGCAATAGTGACTGAGTTACTAACGCTCTTTAGACTTGAGCGGACCAACATATAAACGTATGGATATAGACTAAATCCCATTACTAATATTCCACCACCTAGGGATTTGATCTCGGGAAACCAATAGTCACCTTTGCCCAATTGAAAAGTATCTCTTAACAAGCTCTGAATCGGACCTGAAAACTCTAGCGTATTTACATAAACAAACGATACTATATATCCAGGAATTGATATCGGAAAGAATAAGGCAATCTCAAAAATTCTACTTCCGGGAAACGAAAAAAATGTAGTAAGCCAAGCTGGAATTACTCCAAATATAAAGGATATTAACCCTACTCCTACCATCAAAATTAACGTATTGAGTATATATTCAGGAAAAAGTCTACTAATTACCCATCCAGAGTTTGCTGATTCTGTAAATAGAATCGATATTAACGATAGTATAGGGCAGACAAATAATACACTTACTAAAAACAAGAATATATTTTTAAATACTCTCAGAAACATTAACTTGAATCTATATTTGATATTAAAATGTTATATGCAAAAACTAAAGATATCCAGTAATTAACAGCCGTCCTATTGAATATCTTCATAATTTTATATATTATGTTTTAAATCGATAAACTAATTAATTATGAGTTTTGTCATTGCAACTTTCTATCATTTTGTAAAACTCTCTAATTATTATGACATGAAAGATGAAATAAAAGTTGCATGCGATAATGTCGAATTAAAGGGTACTATACTCCTTGCAGAAGAGGGTATTAATGCAACCGTATCTGGTGAAAGAAACGCGATTGATAAAATATTCGATTTTCTACGTTCTGATTATAGACTAAGGGACCTTACATGGAAAGAGAGTGCAGCAGAATATCAACCATTTAGTAAGATGAAAGTGAGATTAAAAAGAGAAATTGTGAATCTTGGTGTAAGTAATCTCGATACTTCCGTTAGAGGTCAGTACATTGATCCAGATTATTGGGATGATTTTATCTCTCAACCTGATGTTTTAGTGATAGACACACGAAATGATTACGAAGTAAAACTAGGCAAGTTTAAAAATGCAATCAATCCACATACTCAGCGTTTTCGAGATTTTCCTCAGTGGTCAGAGTCTTTCTCTGAGAGTAAAGATCTGAAAGTGGCTATGTACTGCACTGGTGGAATCAGATGTGAGAAATCTACAGCATATATGAAAAGCCTTGGATTTAACGATGTTTATCACCTTAAAGGCGGTATTCTTTCCTACCTTGAAAAAACTGGTAATAAAAGTGGTAATTGGGAAGGCGAGTGTTTTGTTTTTGATGATAGAATTGCTGTTGATCACTCACTCGCCCCAAGTGATAAAATAAAATGCATATTCTGCTCAAGTAAAGTTTCAACTGATGAGCTGAAATCAGTTCCACGTGGCCAGGTAGTTTGCTCTGATTGTAAATCTTTAAGTATTGAAAGAAAGCTAGAATTCAATACGAACCTCTAAGAAAATCTGCTTATTGCACACTTACTAACCTCAATTTTATCAAGACATTTACCTACGACATAGCCCGCTCCAGCTCCAAGTAACGCACCAACTATAGCAAATGCAATCAACACTACACCAGAACCGCCAATAAGAGCTAAAGTTTCTTGCCATAAACAACATGCTGCAACTAGACCAGCAGCTAAACCAATTCCTGCACCTCTGCACCTAAGTTTCATATTATTACTAATATTGTAACCTCTTCTAGATTTTATGTTATGACTAGTATTGTTACTTATCCAATCAAAGGTTTTGATATCTAGGTTTTTGTCCATAAAAGCGATAAGCTCACCTATTGTTTTTTTATGTAAATTATCTAAAAATATAACTTTACCTTTTACATTTTGTTCAAATACATTTTGTTTGCGTGTCATTTATTTTTCCATACTATTAGAATATATTTTTACTACACTTAATGTCTTAATAGTTGGTAAATTCCCATACAAGAATAAGTAGATAATCTTACCACTATAGGTGGGACTAAAGCGCTGTAAGATTAAATTCCTGAAAAATGTTAGTAAGAAGAGCTTTTCCAAAAACAATAAAGTTAAGAGTTGAAGAGATAGTAAAAGAGCGACTTACAGTTAATCCAATTGATTTTGGTGAATCGTTTTGTTACAAACTCAAAGGATACAGAAGACTGAGAACTGGCGATTATCGTATCATGTAAATGCTGCAAAGTATGAAGTGTTTCAATAAAACACAGAAAAGACATTTACGAGTCTGAGGCTCCATACTAGTATCCTTCCAGTATTAACTTACTGTAACCTTTCCAGTTGAGCCACTGCGATTCTTTGCAACGTTTATCTCTAATTCGTTATTAGCATCGATTTTATAGTCTGTAGAGTAGTAAAATTATAGGGGTATAGTCAAAAAATGAGTTATTTTTGAGCTGAGCAAAGCCACCTAAGGTGAAGAGGAAAGAGGGCTGTATAATGAAATATACAATGCTTATAGGAAGGTTCTAACTTTTATAGATGTATTCTCTATGCTCTATTGCAGTAATTATTACCGTACGTTCTAATTTACTTATTCTATAAACCAAACGATAATCACCAGATCGTATTCTACGATGTCCTTTGAACTCACCGAGCAAGGGATCTCCTGCCTTTTCAGGAGAAAGCGTAAGACGCTCTTTTACAATTTCTTTTATCCTTGACCATATTGTCTTTGGAAGATTTGGAATGTCTTTGTGAACTACATTTTCCTCATAGCAGATTAAATACTTATCACCAGTTGATGTCTTCATGCCTGATGAATTTTGCATTTCGAGTGTCACGTTGAATAGCAAGTTTGGCTATTGCCATATCTTCTTCATTTTCAATTGCTTCTTGTATAAACTGCTCTGCTAGCTCTTGAGCTGATTGATTCTTTACTTTAGCTAAACGAGTAAGGTTTTTTAAAACTTTTTCACTAATGTTAATACTTGAATCAGCCATAAGTTTTACCAAAATCTACTAATAATTATACAACATTTTTCTAAAATTTTCAATAAAGAATGGATCAGGAAGGAGGGCTGTATAATAATATATTTATAATTTACTTATGTAACTTAACGAAGCAGAGTTTATTGAAAAACATGGTTCTTAAGTACCTTCAAAGCTTTCTCGTAAATGGTATCCCTATGTCCTATTGTAACGATAGTTACTTCATGTTTTTGGTGTCTGCACAATACATAATACGGTAATCGCTGACTCTTAGTCTTCTAAACCCTTTAAAGCTATGGTATAAAGGCTCACCAATGGATCAACTGTAAGGCGTTCCTTTATTTACTCTTGATTCTATTTTTATTGGTAAAGCTGGAAGATCTTTTTCAGTGACATTCTTCAAAAATTTAATTTTGTAGTTCACTTGATCTCCACTTTACATCTTTGTAATCAACTGTTTCTGCACCTTCAATATCATATTGATCAGCAACTACAGATAGTAAAAAATCTTCCATTTCACTATCTATTGCTTCTTTAAGTAGTTTTTCTGCTAATGCTTGAGCAGGTTGCTTAGTAAGTTCAGATAATTCAGCAAGATGCTGTAAAGTTTCTTTACTGAAAGCTAAATTAGCGTTTGCCATAAGTTTTACCAAGTTCTACTACTGTATAATTATACAACATTTTTCTGAAATTTTCAATAAAAGTAATTATACTATTATTAATATAATATTAATGCTTTTATATTAAAATTAATACAATATTAATTAAGGGGAATATTATGTTCGGAAACTTACAGAGTGAGAAAACAGGAGCAGATTTACAACAAAAGTTGGATAATCAATCAACACAGTATGGAAAAACACGTGTACACCGAAATGAATCAAATTTGAATGATTTGGATCCGGACATGGATCCTTCTCGGCTCTGGAAGAGCTCAGAGGGCAGAACAGTTTATGAAGAACACCAGGTTGATGCAAGTGATGTATTAAGTGATATTGGAGACAATTTCCATGCTCTCGCAGATTCATTTTCTGTTCTGTAGAAGGTACAGGTTTAATATCAAAAAAGTGTGAGGCTTCTTTATTTTTTCCTAAAATTTTCAATAAAGTAAACGAAGTAATTATGCTAATCTAAATATTGGGATAATATTAACATATAAGTACTATCTTAGCGTTAGTTTTTTAATTAAGGAGTATATTATGGTTGAAGACCCTTTTTGTCATATAAATCAGACTTGCCACGAATACTGTGAAATGAAATTCATTGAGGAAAAATCTCAGTGCAATGACCTCTGTGATTTTATCTTTCCAATTTCTGAAACTTGTTCACCATCTGAAGTTGTGGATCAATTAGTATCTATTTAACAAAAAAGTGTCAGTATATTTTTTAATAAAGAATTATATTAACAGATTATGATAGGTTGAGTATACACGAGTTTGCTGATGCTCGTGAGAAATGACACAGACTAAGTATAGTATTGCAAAACATCATTAGAAATAGGGAGGGTATGCCGGCGGCAGGCTATTGGATGTATCCGTTCAGGAGAGTGGTTTAAGAAACAATAGATAAGAGGTTTTGGAAAGGATTGAGACCCCTTTGTTTCCATGTTAAGTATAACGAAATTATCCGTTCAAGGAATGCATTTCCCCGCTTTGATTGTGTAAAATACGAATTTTTGCGGTAAACGACATAATGCCGTATCTGCTGTTCAGCATGGTTGTTTGTCAGCGGAATGTTTTTTGGGTCATCTAAAAAATTCCACATCATTCTTTCAGATTTCAAAATATTTTTCGCAACTCGAGAGGCTCCAATTGCTTCAGGTAAGTAGGATATTTCCTTCAAGTAATACCTTGTACGTTTTCGCAACTTTCTGGCACGTCTGGCAAATCTAAAAACATCTATCTCATTTTTTAGCAAAGCCTTTTTTAGTGCAAATAATTCAGTAGCTACATTTCTTAAGTAACAGCCAAGAACTTTGACTTCAATATTCCAACTATGCGCTAATCTTTCAAAATCCCTTGCTAAGTGTGCCCAGCAGATTTGCCTTTTTTCATCAGCAAAGTAATTGTATACTGCGTACCTGTCGGTTACCACTAAGCTATTATGATTGCAGCATGCGTTATTTTTTAAAACTTTCATTCCTCTTGACTCTGTCAACTTCACAAAACTTGCCGTATTGCTTGCAAACATCCAACACCAAGCGAGTTTACCTTTGTTATAATGGCTCGTTTCATCAATATGTAGAACTTTACTCCTACTTATCTCTTGTTCGATCTGCTCATACATTTTTTTGCATTTTGAAGCAACTCTATGTTCACTATTTGATATGCTAACGACGCTTATGTTCAAATTGAAGATATCATTTACGACACTCGCTATTTCGCGTTTTGAATTTTTGTAGAATCCGCTGAACGCTGCAATTATTGACTTAACCCTTGGACCAAATGTATCTGACGTAACACCTTCTGGTAACTTACTGCTTCTTCTTTTTCCGCATCTCCGGCAACGACCATGCTCCATCTGATATTCCACTACATAAGGCCTAATTTCCGGAAGATCAACTTTTTGATGAATGTACGGTCCATTGCATATTGCAATCCCTCCTCCGCATTCACAAGTAGATGACAACTTTACTTTTATCACCTCATCTGCATCCATTTTGGCGCGAAAACTTCCTTTATGACCAACCTGACCACCAACGTTTCTGTCGCTCTTTGGCTTGTCCTTTTTTATTTTGTACAACTCTCTAGAGCTTGGTAGAGATGAATTTTTCGAGTTTAAACCAAGCCTTTCCTTTAATTCAGCGTTCTCTATCTTTAAAGCCTTGTTCTCTGCTTTTAAACTTTCATTCTCCCTTTCCAGCTTTTCTATTTTTGCTTCTAACTTTTCTATTTTTTGCTGTAAATTTTTGCAAAGCTCTAAAAGGTTTACCACATTACCTCACTTTTGCTCTATGATTATCTTTTTAGATCACCTTGTCTACCTTATTCTGCCACTCCGCTGAACGGATACTATTGGATGTATTTCTATGATAACAACGACTCTTCGTCGTCAAAAATCAAGAAGGCTCTGCAACTTGATAACTCTATTCTTTTATTGACGTAGATGACTCTGAAAAATTGCGGAGCTGAAGTGCTAATGCTATATGGTTATTACGTTCAAGAACAAAACGGAAAATCCTATGTTATACTAGAAATAATGTGCGGAAAAGGGGGGATTCGAACCCCCGACATATTTTCATATGTGCACGCTTTCCAAGCGTGTGCTTTAGACCGCTCAGCCACCTTTCCATACTTATTCATAATATTAAAAATTATGCTGCTAAACAACTGGTATATATGGTTCGCCACGAAAATTCACAGTATTGTTAAACTTGTTTTTGCACGTTAAAAACGCTTTATCACAACCTGCAAGTATCGAATATTTATCTCCGGTAGAAATTTGATATGGAGGAGAAGCAAATAATGTAACTACTTTATTTTTGTATTCTTTAACTACAACTTCAAATGTTGCTGAACTAAACACTCCGTGCTTATAATATCCATCGCTTTCGATTAAATTAGTGTCTTCAAATCTTCTTTCATCTATCACTTTAGTAATTGTGCTCATTCTACTAAACTTTTTAGCATCAGCTTTACATCTATCATCGCAAAATTGTGCCCTGCATACAGGAGAATATAGCTCTGTTATGCTTCTCTCAAGCTTTGTCGCAAGACCTCTAATTTCAGCGATAAACCTCCCACTATTTAATGTTACTTTACCAAAAGTTCCTGCATGCAAATTCATAATTCCCTGACTCAAATCTTTATAATTCACAAGAAATATTTCAATATTTGCAAAGTCATGCCTTCCTGATAAAACATCTTTTTCTTTAATATCAGCACTATTTAATATTCCTTCAATTTCTAGATTATCAGTTCTCAAATCGCTATTTAATATTATGCTACTAGCTGTAAACCCACTTGAAGATTTATAGAGTATATTATTGAGATTTAAATCTTCATCATAGTCAGTGAATCCCATTACCTCCCCACTTACAAGTGTTAATTTCCAGCAAGTAGCGATGGTAAGTAATTCTCCAGTTAAATGGTTTTTTAGTTTGGTTTGCATACTGCTTAATTGATTGAATTTGAAAACGTTCGATAGGTAAGGGATTATATCCATTATCTGAGTAGCCATAGGGTGTCATGCCAGCGCCCAGACATTGGCATCCAGTTAAATTTACGAGTATAAAAGTAATGTTAAAATACAACGTTTCTGATGATGATGGAAAAATGGATCCCAGTGTCAAGCACTGGGATGACACCATTTACTATGCAAATTGCCACAATTTTCGTACAGCTGTGACTGGGATGACATTACTTATTGTGTGAATAAAATAAATACTCGTAGAGTTTGTTACGCACTGGCTTATGTTTATTTGATCGACAAATAAACACTAACAGACAAGACACACACCACATTCAAGTTGTGGTGTGTATTACTAGAACAAATTAGAAAGAAAACTTCACACCAGTGAGGAGAAGAATTCCTTGGTTAGAAGGTACATCAGTACCTTTTTGGTCTTTCAGCGCACCTTGTTCATCAGTCATAAAATAATGTAAGGCTGCATAAGGAACAAACTTGCTCTTATTGCAAGAAGATAGATCATACTGAACACCAAGTGCAACATCATGAAGCATATCTTTATCATTCATTGTACTGCCAAAGTATGTCAAGCTTGTGTAGATATTATCATATTGATAACCAGCACCTGCAGTCCAATACATGGTGTCCTTGTCATTAAATTGCTTTAAGCCATTTTTTCTAGCAATATCAGTAGTCTCTTTATATTCTTTTGAAGTAGGGTTGAGTTCCTTGATACTCTTCGGTTGACCAGATTTGCCTAAATATGCAAAAGAGGCAGCAAATTTTACACTTTGATCTTCATCAATCTTATAATCAGCGCTTGCACCTAAATTCATACCTGCTAGGTTATTGTATTCTATGAACTCATTATAAAGGTGCTTATCTTCACTTGGCTCTTTTGCCAAGCCAAACTCACCAACTACGGAAGTTTTAACTTTTATATTATGTTTACTAAAGTCATATTCATATGACGCACCAGCACTTATTATATGCTGGTAATCTGGTCCAACATGTCTTAACGTTTCCTTATGCTTTACCTCATCTTGCTTTTGAGCATTTTTAGAAAGAACTGAATCTATTTCTTTTACAACGGATAAACCACTATCATAGCGAGGTGAGTAGCTAAGACCAAATCTTGCACCCATATAATTTGGTGAGTAGTAAGCAGCTCTAAACGGCAATGTGGTCATAACGTCTTTGTTGTATTTTCCTGCCATACGGAAGGAGAGTTTTTCGCTCTCGCTCGAGAAGCTTTCAGTGTAAAGACGTGGTGTTACGTAAAATGGGAAGTTTGCAGCACTTCCTTCTAAGTTTACTTTTCTGAACCAGTCACTATCTGCAGCTCCATCAACAGTTGCAATTCTTGTTGCATCAAGTCTCATCAGAGACTCAGGACCAAACTGATAGCCAAGTTTCAGATCACCATATTTTGAATTCAAAAACACATGTGCACTTCTACCTCTTGCAGCATTCACGCCTTGTGAAGCTCCTTTACCTTCGGTAACTGGAACATGGAATTGTACATCGGCACCATAACGAAGACCAATATCCTCATTTTTATTTTCAGCTCTTAAGTGCAATATTGCATCTGAAATCATGCCCATGTTTTCACTGTAATCACCAATATTCCCTATCCCTTTAGGAAATATTGGATTTGCTCCTTTTATACTATCTGGAGTATTGTTAAAATAATCTGTAGATTTACCTGGCATAACATTATAATGGTTATAGCCACTTAGCCCATGGTTACCATAACCTTGAGAATCAACAACGCCACCGAAAGTTATTCTTAAACCATCCCCTTGATTGGTATTGATAATATCAATACCACCAACTGAAACAACAGGACTTGCCTTGCCTTTTTCCTCTGTATTGCTGTTAACAACTTTTACATCCTTTTTTATATCTTTAGCTTCAATTTTAGCATTCTTAGTTTTAGAACCCTTAATTTTTGACTTTTCTACATTAGAATTTTTAGTGCTTAGAGCTTTCGCCTTTGAATCCTCTATAAGCTTTGCTTTTTTCTCTTTTGCTAGCCTAATTTCATCTTTTTTCTTTTGTTTTGCTACTAATTTTAACTCTTCTTTTTTCTTCTTTTGTTCAGCTGCTAATTTTAACTCCTCTTTTTTCTTCTGCTCAGCTGCTAATCTTAGTTCTTCTTTTTTCTTAAGCTCCTCAGCTTTTTTTCTTGGATCAGCATTACATATCCTGTCCATTTTTTCTTTTAGTTTCTTATTTGACGTCTTCATCACTTCCATCTTTCCAGAAGTTTTGATTGACTCGTTACTCTCTTGCTTTTTTACTTCCTTCATACTCTCGTCAGAAAAGTCAGCAGCAAAGCCACTGAAAGAACATAAAGTCAATAGAGAAGCTAGAGCAGTTCTAGTATAAATAGATTTTTTCATGAAGTGCCCCCAAAAAATTTTAAAATCATAACATAAATAGTATAAAGGTGTTGAAAATCCAACTTAAAGCAACCTTATAGCGAAAATAAAAGTAAAATGCAATACTTTAAAAGCAACTTTCTTAATACGCTCAACGTGTATATTAACCAAAATTTAGTACAGAGGTTTGCTTGTTAGTGTATTATAACTCTATACTTATTCTATGGAAGTAAAATTTACTCAAGTGAAAGTACATAAAGATTAAAATATTAATATAACTATTGACAATAATATTAGTTTATATTATAATTAGTGAATTATTGTTTTATTTTTAATAATTAAGGTATTTATGGATTTTAGTTTTTTACGAAATTGGTTTAGCACTACAGGTGCTGCTACAGGCTCAGAGCCAGGTAATACTGAACAGCCAGATTCTATTTCAGTAGATGATGGCAAATACGAGATGAAAGAATATGACGATGAATTTGAGATCATTGAAGATTATGAATTTATAAATCGTGCTGATCCAAATGAGCCATGTTCTTTACCTTCTGACTATAAAATAGATGAAAGTATTGTAAAAATTGCAGGATTTGATCGAGAGAAATTATTAGAAATGGGTAATTTCTGCAAGATAAGCTATGGCGATGATGATGATAAATTAAGTAAAAAAAGATGTAATAACCTAGCTCAAGGAGTATACAAAACTGAATTTGAAACTGCAGAAGATTTTGAAATTATTCCATCTACTGAAAAAATGTATAAAACTAGAGCTGAACTTATCAGCGAAGGTTATGAAATCATTCCATTTAGTAATAGTTTTGAGGAAGATGCTGGTCATGTTTTCATAAAAGGTAAAGAAATAACGGTAGCTTACCACGGTACTCGTGGCCTCAATGATGGAATCACTGATGCAAATGTACTTTTTACTACTTCAGAATTTTTACCAGAAGGTGGAAGAATTCATCGTGGTTTTTATAATTCATTTACGGATTCATGGTCTAATCTTTATGGCATTTTGAAATCTTATGCTGAAAAACAAGAATCAGAAATCAAAGATTTTAAAATCAATCTCACAGGTCACAGTATGGGAGGAGCTATTGCTAAGATAGCTGCTTTATGCCTCAATAAAACAGAAGGAGCTGAAGATGTTCATGTTGCAACTTTTGGTGATCCACGAGTTTTTGATCTTACTGCTAGTGAATTTTATAATGATGTTCTTCAAGAAAAAACCATTAGAGTAACTCAACATAGACAAGACCCAGTACCAGCGGTATCACCTGGTATTTGTGGTTATGCTCATGTAGGTGCACAATTGAGAATATCAGTACCTGAAGGATATTTTGTTCATCAAATGGATGGTTATCATGAAGCCATTAAAATAATGGATGAGAATGACTTCCAATCAAACAATAACGTTTCTCTCTTTTATTACCCTTCGAGAATATTAAGTCGAATTAACTGTGCAGTTTTAGGTAATGCTCAATATTATGCTGCTAATTTAGGTAATTATATTCTTAGTGGACAAAATTTTTTCGAGAAAGTAAAAAAGGAATACCAAGATAAAAACTTAGAAAATTTTTCTAAGCTTGAACAAGCAGAAGTTAAGCAAAGGGCACATCAAAATGTCTTTTCTACTACAAGGAGTTTATAACTACTATACAGAGCAATCATTAGATTGCTCTGTAGCATCTATTCATTTAAATTCAATATAAAAATTTTCACCAGAAGTTATTTTCCATTCTTCTTTAAATTTCTTTAGGTGTTCTTTTTTTTCGCATTCTAAAAGCAGTTCTTCTATGCTCTTATTATAGCTTTCTGTAGTAATTCTTCCTTGATGATGCATAAACCTCAAATAAATCAAATAAGTGTTAATCACATCTGTTTCACAATAATCGCGAATCTCTTGTATTTTGCCACTATCATATAAGTCCATAACTTGTGAACCATCAACTCCAATCTTACCGGGAAGATTAAATGCTGCGCAAACTTCGTTCATCTTCATTCTTGCAGAAGCTCCAAAATCAGAGAGAGATTCAAGCAAATCACAATGCCAATCACTACTGTACCTCTGATTGTAACTATTCCACTTATCGCCAGCTTTGTGAAAATATTCTGCTTGAATGCCATGAACCATAGCACGGTACTTCAGTACCGGTATATCAAAAGTGCGTCCATTGAACGAAACTATTCTTGGCTTTTTCTCTGATATGTAGTTAAAAAATCCCTTTACTAGCTCTTTTTCATTGGAGTTTACTGTGCCTCCAGATCTTATTTCTTGTAGTGTGAACATTTCATAACCGCTCTGGCGTGTTATATTACAAAGTAAAAAACTAATGACTACAACAAGGTGGAAGGGCTGACGCAGAAAAGAGTTTTGCCCGTTTGTTATTTCAAGATGATATTTTGTTAATGCGTTCCTCTTTTCTTCTACACTGCTATCATCACTAATATTTAGTAAATTCTTGCAGGAATTTACATCTGGTATAGTTTCAATATCAAATACTAACAAAGAATTAAGCATTACTTATATATTCCTCAGGGCGATCAGTCCAAGGTCGCACTTTTACGAACAAAAAGAGATGAACTTTACACTCAAATAACTTTTCCAATTCTGTACGCGCCTCGATATTAATTTTTTTTATGCTACTGCCGTCTTTTCCTAGCACTATTTTCTTATGATTATCTTTCAATACAAATATGATCTGTTTTATGACTAAACTCTTATCTTTTTTTTCCTCAAATTGTTCAGTTATAACAGCTGTAGAGTATGGCAATTCTTCACGTAGGTTCAAGAATAACTTTTCTCTCGTAATTTCCGCTGATAAAAAATCAGCTGAGGAATCAGTTATTTGATCTTTTTCATAAAACCAAGGGCCTATCGGTGCAATTTCAGACAAGTAACTAGTCAGATCAGAAAGTCCATCATTCTTCAGTGCCGAGATCGTAAAAATTTTTTCAAACTTATAAAGCAAATTTAGGTGCTCATGTGCCATCTTGAGCTCTGATTTCTTTACTAAATCAGTTTTATTGATAACCAAAATGCATCTGCCTTTTGTGCGCTCCAGTCGTGCAAATATCGTTTTTATTCTTTCTATATTTTTTAGGTAATTGTTTACATCAACAAGCAACAAAGTAATGTCACTATCCTTAACTGCTCCCCATGCAGATTTGACTAAAGCTTTTTCAAGATTTGTTTCTGCTGAAAACACTCCTGGAGAGTCAGTAAAAACAATTTGCGCATTGTTGCATATAGCAACACCCCTTACCTGTGTCCTTGTTGTCTGCACTTTAGGGGTGACAATTGCAATTTTCTTGCCTACGATGCTGTTAATCAGCGTTGACTTTCCAGCATTTGGCAAACCAGCTATCGTTACAAATAAGCATCTTTCTTCTTTCACAAAGGAAATTATAAAGAAAACTAAATGCTAACGTCAATGGATTATTTTGCAGGTAGATTGCACTCTTCCTCTTTTGAAGAAAAACGCTCAACTATAGGTGATATAATATAATCATTCACTTTTTCAGCTATTGGTTCAATAACACAAACTGTAACACAAACTGTTACAAATACCCCTGCGATTACTGCTATGAGTGCTATGGGTGCTATCACCGCACCTGCTAAAGCTGCTGATCCCATTCAAAGCATTGCACCAGGGAAAACAGCAGTTGCAGCTGCAGCAAGACCAACTCCAGTTGCAAAGCTTGCAGCACATAAACAAGCACCAATAAAAAAACTTTCTTTGGAAAATTTTTTATTATAAATAGATTTACATGCAAGTAAGGCTGCCGGAATCGCAGCAATAATTCCACCCATTACCAAAGGTGATAAAGCTGTAAAACTGAGTCCCAAACCTGTAAGTGCTCCTATTGGTATATCTGTACCTAAGATAAATAACATTATTTTAGTATTATCATTCATATAATCTTCTTAATTAATTTTCTAAAAAGCTTTTAGCTACTTTTAGTATAGCTGAATTAGTTGGATAAGCAAAGCAATTTTTTTATGGAATGATCTTGGAGCGGGAGAAGGGCCTCGACCTCAACCTTGGCAAGGTTGCACCTTACGAACTTCCACAAGCCACTTATAGGCAAAATAAAAAGCAAAAACCTCACTTAAACTCTCTGTTCTTTTGAAGAAAAACGCTCAACTATAGGTGATATAATATACTCATTCACTTTTTTAGCTATTGGTTCAATAATACAAAATGTTACAAGGAACCCTGCAATTACTGCTATGGGTGCTATTATTGCACCTGCTAAAGCTGCCGATCCCATTCCAAGCGTTGCACCAGGAAAAATAGCCATTGTAGCTGCAGCAAGACCAACTCCAATTGCAGCACTTGCAACAAATAAACAAGCATGAGTGCAATCATGAGCATAAGAGAATTGGGATTGTGAGAGTCTCTTACCTGTACAAAGGGCAAAGTATAAGAGTGCAGGAATTGCAGCAACAATTCCACCCATCACCAAAGGTGACAGAGCTGTAAAACTGAGCGCTAAGCCTGTAAGTGCTCCTATTGATGTAGCTATACCTAAGGCAAATAACATTGCTTTAGTCTTGTTGTCCATATAATCCTCCTAAATAATAATTTTCTAAAAAACTTTTAGCTACTTTTAGTATAGCTGAACTAGTTGAATAGGGGAAGGAAATTTTTTATGTTAAAATTAAAGAGCGGGAGAAGGGGTTCGAACCCTCGACCTCAACCTTGGCAAGGTTGCGCTCTACCAACTGAGCTACTCCCGCAGTTAAATTCTGCTTAGATTCTACTTCTAATTATAGGTACATATTACAATTTGTAAACCCTACATGCATGAAAATCATGAGAGCCAATTTTCTATGATCTTTTCGTATACTTAAAACTCATTTTTGATTATTGTATGTGTCATAAAACATATTAAATTTATGAGAATATTTATATATAAGGACGACCTGCCAGCCAGTGCAATACCGAATGATATAAAATCTATAGCTGTTGATACAGAGGCAATGGGGCTACTGCATAGCAGAGATAGATTATGCCTTGTTCAGCTCTCTTTCAATGATGGCAACGCTCACTTAGTTCAATTCAAAAACGATTATACAGCTCCAAATTTGAGAAAAATATTAGAGGATAAAAATATAACCAAAATATTTCACTTTGCGCGATTTGATGTGAGTATAATACATTACTACCTGCAAACTTGGGCACTGCCTTGCTATTGCACGAAAATAGCCTCACGTTTAGTTCGCACCTACACAGATAATCATAGCTTAAAAGAGTTGTGCTTAGAACTACTTGATATAAAATTAAATAAGCAACAACAATCTTCTGATTGGGGAAATGAAAATTTAACAGACAAGCAAAAAAGTTATGCTGCATCTGATGTTTTATATCTCCATAAAATAAAGGAAAAGCTAGATTTAATGCTAGAACGTGAAAATAGAAAAGAATTAGCCGAAAAGTGCTTTGAATTTCTTCCTACTCGTATTGAGCTAGATTCAATGGGTTGGGGGAGTGTAGATATCTTTAATCATCATATGTAATCACTTCACTTGAATCCAGAAAAATTTAGTTGATCAGCTGTTAATTGATACGCTATATTTATAAAAATTTAGGTATTTTATGAGTGATGATATTAAAGCGGTAAATGATCAAAATTTCGAATCTGAAGTTGCTAACCACAAAGGATTTGTGCTGGTAGATTTTTGGGCAGAATGGTGTGGACCATGCAAAAGTCTGATGCCACGTATCGAGCAGTTAGCCAAGGATAGAAAAGACAAGATCAAAATCTGTAAGTTTGACATAGATGGAGAAACTGAGGTGCCAAGTAAGTATGGAGTTCAATCTATACCTACTTTAATCATATTTCAAGATGGTAAGGAAATTGCACGCAAAATTGGCGCAATAAATGATTTACACAGTTGGGTTGATAGTGAAATAAGCGAGTAGACAAATTTCCTTTTGCGTGTATTATAGGTGTTGATAAAAGGGATTGTAGCTCAGTCGGTTAGAGCAGTTCGCTCATAACGAATTGGTCGTAGGTTCGAGTCCTACCAATCCCACCACTATTGATACAATTGCAAGGCCTACTCTCTTAGATAAGCTTTTTGCCTTATTAAAGTACTTGGTTGTTAGTGTTTGAAAACTCCATGATATTAGATTCCTTGCATAACTGGAATTCAAAAGTTCCAGCGCGGTTTTCTTATTGGATCTCAGCTGGGATGACGCCTGGTTATGAAAGAAATCTATTGTCAAAAAAAATTACTTCCGCGTATTTTGAATCTGATTATAATGACAATTAGAGATATTTTAAGAGCTCAAAAGTTTATCTTTGTCTGCAGACTTTCAATTAACTTTTCAATAAAAAACGTAGCGTATCTTTTTCAGCGTATACACACTTCTGTCATATGTGCGCTGCATTTTTTTCTAATTTATACAGGAGGATTTTATGTCCAGAATTCCAGATATTTGACCTTTACCTTAGCTAATAAAAATCAACTGGCGCCTTTGGTTTTTATAAAGAAAATCTAGGAAATAACCAAAAACTGTTTCCAGGCATAAATTTGCCATGTATACCTAAAAAGTAATGGTATTAACATAATGTTCATATTTGCATGCTAATATTAGAATTATTTGAATTGGAGAATATTATGCAACAACAAGCATCAAACAGAGAGAAAGGGATTAAATTTATGCTGAATCAATGTCGTCAGAAATGCTATGTCAACAAAACAAAACAGACAGACCAAAAATGCCTAGATGAATGCCGTGAGTATCACTATCCTAGAGTTTTGAAATTTTGTAAGTTGAAATGCGATTCCTACACAAAAAAACAGACAGACCCAGAATTCCTAGATGAATGCCGTAAGGAGTGCATTTCTAAATTTTATCCACAAATTAGTGAGAAATTATTAGCTAGTGAAAACAATCTCTATGATGAAAGCACAGAATTATCACTTATGGCAGATACTCTAGATGCAATGTTTTTTTAATCACAAAAGAAACACTTATTTCAATATTTGCAGAGATGTTAGCTTTTTAGATATATTCTGACTTATTGAATAATTCTTTAAATTGGTAAAATACTGTTTCTTTTCCTCTATTTCTTTTTCACTATTCTTTCCACATATCGCTTCTGTTTTTATCTCTGGTTGTTTCTCTTGATTGAGAGAGCCCTTCTTTTCAAAATAATTATCTGTGAATTCTAAAAAGAGTGAAATCAGCTCAGGAAGATTGTATTTGTGTTCACTTGATGAGCACAATTCTGTAATCGAAGAAAAGTGAATATCATCTGCCTTAATAGGTAGTAACGATAGAAACTTATTCCAGCATTTTTTCATTATTCCAACTTCAGGTTCAAGGTTTTTTATTTTAGCTAAGTTGGCATGCTCCATAAAAAACTCTTTATATTGCTCAAAACCTTCAAAAGTTTCTTTTTTTTGGTAGTTTTTTTTCCTATGACTTTTTTCTATGTCAGCAATTTTAGTACCTATATTTGCCTGCTTACTAATAAAGCCATCGTTCTCTAAGTTAAAACAAATTGTGTATGGAGTAATGTCGTTTACTATTGTGTGTGGCTTAAAGTGCCAACCAAAGCATTTGAGTATGAATTTTATTATAGGAGGAAATAGCCATTTAGGTTTTGATATGTGTAGTAATTTCACTACAAGTTTTTTGAATGAGCTAAAGGATTTATTGATAATGCATCTTAAATGAATATTTTCATCTTTTTTAAACTTTTTATAAACCTCCGCAGCTATTGGTCCTCCAGCACAGCTTCCATACAGTACTATATTGTCTGGGTGAATGCCTTGCTTTAGAAGATCTGAAATGACTCCAATTCCTGCATTTACTCGATTTCGACCGTTTAAAGAATGGCCTTTGCTTTTTCCAGAACCAGGAAAATTAATAAGGTGAACATCCATACCTGCTTCAGCTGCCCAATTCCATTCACTTTTGTCTTCATTTGGCTCTTTTTCAAAAGTATATGTAAGCCCTGGAAAGTAAACTATATGCTTTTTCTTTCTGCTATCTGCACTGCTCTTCGAGTTTGACATCACTATCTTTTGAATTCGCATTCCATTTTGAACTTCTACGAACTCTTCCCTAATTTTTATTGTATTTTCTTCTGTTACTTTCATTTTGCGTTTTTCACTATATTGATTTAATAATACATGAAATTTTAGAAAAAATCAATTTTACTAAAAAATTAACCTATAGCGTATCTATCTTTATATTTATTGGAATTAAAGTAGTAGTGAGAAATGCCTCTTGACATTTGATAAACCTAAACGTAGCCTAAAACAATTTACTGTTTATTTATGACATTTGTTCAATTACTTAATAATCAATTAGATAGTTTACACTTATTAAAACACCCATTTTACGAGTCATGGAATGAAGGTGGCTTAAGCCTGCAGGCTCTGCAAACCTACGCTAAGGAATATTATCACCATGTTGCTGCTTTTCCTCGTTATATCAGCGGTATACATTCCTTGTGTCCGAATTTGAAAATGCGGCAAGTTTTACTTGGTAATTTAATAGAGGAAGAACAAGGCGACGAGAATCACCCAGAATTATGGCAGCGTTTTGCTGAAGGACTGGGAGTAGCACGTTCAGAACTTTGTGAAAATGCACAAATTAAGGAGACACGAGAATTAGTTGATGGTTATTTTGACATTGTAAAATCAGATTTTGCAGCAGGTCTTGGAGCTCTGTACGCTTATGAACGTCAAACTCCAGAGGTTTCTAAGTCTAAAATTGAAGGTCTGAAAAAACACTATTCAATAAATGATGAGCGTTCTCTCAAATTTTTTACCGTTCATATGGGAGCTGATGAGTGGCATTCTGAAGAATGTGCAAACCTTATTGCAGATTTAAACGAAGAAGAACAAGAGAAAGTTATGCAAGGCGCTGAAAAAGGAGCAAAACTCTTATGGGGTTTTCTTGATGGCATGATGAATGTTGATGTTTGTCATTAATTATAAGTAGATACTAAATTCAGTGGTAGCATGTAATCTTCTTATATCTGATTTACGGCTTTGGGTTCATTTGGGATGTAGTGCAGAAGAGAAGTTTTCTCCCCAATTGGTGAGTATTGACGTTGATTTCACTTTTAAATCTCCTCCTTCAGGGCTTACAACTGATCAACTTAAAGATACTATCTGCTATTTGGAAGTAGTGCAAAATATTCAATCTCTTGTTCAGGGCAAGCAATTTAATTTAATCGAGCATTTAACTCATGAGATATACAGAGCCATTAATAACCTTTTGCTGCGAAAGAAGCATATTATTTCTTCTGTCAGGGTGACTACTCACAAAATCGCACCACCAGTTCCTGGTGTGCATGGGGGCGTTTTTTTTACTTACTGTAATGAATTGCAAGAATGATCTATATTTCTATTGGATCAAATATAGGGAATCGCCTTTCCCATTTACAAAGAGCTACTGAGTTACTAAAGAAGCGCTATTTAAAAGACTTAAAGTCTTCGATCATTCTAGAAACTAAGGCTATTTTACCAAATGGTGCTCCACCTGATTGGAACAAGCCATTTCTTAACATGATTGTCTATGGAAGTTGTTCTTCTTCTCCTGAGGAGCTACTAAAAGGCTTAAAACAAATTGAATGTGACATTGGTCGTCCACAAGTCTACGAAAAATGGGCACCTCGTGTTATTGATTTAGATATTTTGTTATGGGATGATCTAACGCTTGATATACCTGACCTTAAAATTCCTCACCCAGAATTAGTAAATAGACCATTTTTGCTCCACTTGATGGCAATGGTTAACAAAACCTTTGCTTTCAATGTTCAAGACTGTTTTTCAAAGAGTTTTACGCTTTCACCAAAGCTTATGGGTATCGTCAATATTACCCCTGATTCATTTTCAGATGGTGGTCTTTATTATGATGCGAATCGAGCAACCAAGCAGGCATTGCAGCTGGTATCAGATGGTGCAAGCATAGTTGATCTTGGAGCTCAATCAACAAGGCCTGGAGCTTCAATAAAGACGCCAGAGGAAGAGTATGAACGTCTAAAACCAGTACTTGATAATCTTAGCGACTATATGAAAAATGGTGATATTGAAGTCAGCATTGATAGTTTTTGGCCAGACATTATTTTAAACGTTTTGAAGCACTACAATATTGCCTGGGTAAATGATCAGAAGGGAGATCTGAGTAGTAATACCTTAAAAGAAGTTGCTAGCAGTGGGTGTAGTGTCGTTATTATGCATTCACTTTCGATACCACCACATAAGGACAATATTATTCCACATGACACTGACCCAATTGATATCATAAATAATTGGGCAGAGAAGAGCATTAATAGGTTACTTGACCTTGGTTTTGATGAAAATTCAATAATTATTGATCCTGGTATTGGTTTTGGCAAATCTATGTATCAGAATATTCAGATTTTACGCAGTATAGAAACTTTACAAAATTTTGGCTGCAAGGTTTTAGTTGGCCATTCTAGAAAGTCATTTATTTCTTCTTTTTCCACAGAGCCTGCCTCTAATAGAGATTTAGAAACAATTGCTACATCTGCTATACTGCACAATAAGGTTGATTTCCTTAGAGTGCATAATGTACGTGACCACATGAGATTTTTTGTAGCCCAAGCTGCCTTACAGAGATGAAGATTATTGGAATTATGGCTGTTGACCCTAATGGGGTAATTGGAATAAATGATGATTTGCCCTGGCGTTATCCAAGTGAGTTTAAACATTTTTGTCAAGTGACCGATAAACAAATTATTGTGATGGGAAGAAAGACATTTGAAACCGTGCCTCAAAGCATACTAAAGAATCGTACACCTATTGTTTTCTCCCGTAACAAGTGTCTTAATAGAGGTCCAAAATGTACTGTTGTCTCTTCCATGCAAGAATTTCTGTCAATTCAAAGTAGTTCTCAAGTCTTTGTGATTGGTGGGGCACAAATAGCACACCTTTTTTTAGAGCATAACCTAATCTCAGAATTTATTATAACTGAAATTCACAAGCCCTATAAGGGTGATACATACCTCAATTTAGCATTTTTTGATGGATGGAATAAAACTATTCTCGTCAGAACAGAAGACTATACTATATTCAATTGTATCCGTTCAGCAGAGTAGTAAAATTATTAGCATAAAAGTAATCAACGTTTCTAATGAAAGCTGGATTCCAGCATCAAGTGCTAGCCTGAAGCTTTAGCTATAAATATTAAGAAATTTACCAAACGAAGAAAAAAGGCAGAAGAATCGTATCCGTTCAGGAGAGTGGTTTAAGAAACAATAGATAAGAGGTTTTGGAAAGGATTGAGACCCCTTTGTTTCCATGTTAAGTATAACGAAATTATCCGTTCAAGGAATGCATTTCCCCGCTTTGATTGTGTAAAATACGAATTTTTGCGGTAAACGACATAATGCCGTATCTGCTGTTCAGCATGGTTGTTTGTCAGCGGAATGTTTTTTGGGTCATCTAAAAAATTCCACATCATTCTTTCAGATTTCAAAATATTTTTCGCAACTCGAGAGGCTCCAATTGCTTCAGGTAAGTAGGATATTTCCTTCAAGTAATACCTTGTACGTTTTCGCAACTTTCTGGCACGTCTGGCAAATCTAAAAACATCTATCTCATTTTTTAGCAAAGCCTTTTTTAGTGCAAATAATTCAGTAGCTACATTTCTTAAGTAACAGCCAAGAACTTTGACTTCAATATTCCAACTATGCGCTAATCTTTCAAAATCCCTTGCTAAGTGTGCCCAGCAGATTTGCCTTTTTTCATCAGCAAAGTAATTGTATACTGCGTACCTGTCGGTTACCACTAAGCTATTATGATTGCAGCATGCGTTATTTTTTAAAACTTTCATTCCTCTTGACTCTGTCAACTTCACAAAACTTGCCGTATTGCTTGCAAACATCCAACACCAAGCGAGTTTACCTTTGTTATAATGGCTCGTTTCATCAATATGTAGAACTTTACTCCTACTTATCTCTTGTTCGATCTGCTCATACATTTTTTTGCATTTTGAAGCAACTCTATGTTCACTATTTGATATGCTAACGACGCTTATGTTCAAATTGAAGATATCATTTACGACACTCGCTATTTCGCGTTTTGAATTTTTGTAGAATCCGCTGAACGCTGCAATTATTGACTTAACCCTTGGACCAAATGTATCTGACGTAACACCTTCTGGTAACTTACTGCTTCTTCTTTTTCCGCATCTCCGGCAACGACCATGCTCCATCTGATATTCCACTACATAAGGCCTAATTTCCGGAAGATCAACTTTTTGATGAATGTACGGTCCATTGCATATTGCAATCCCTCCTCCGCATTCACAAGTAGATGACAACTTTACTTTTATCACCTCATCTGCATCCATTTTGGCGCGAAAACTTCCTTTATGACCAACCTGACCACCAACGTTTCTGTCGCTCTTTGGCTTGTCCTTTTTTATTTTGTACAACTCTCTAGAGCTTGGTAGAGATGAATTTTTCGAGTTTAAACCAAGCCTTTCCTTTAATTCAGCGTTCTCTATCTTTAAAGCCTTGTTCTCTGCTTTTAAACTTTCATTCTCCCTTTCCAGCTTTTCTATTTTTGCTTCTAACTTTTCTATTTTTTGCTGTAAATTTTTGCAAAGCTCTAAAAGGTTTACCACATTACCTCACTTTTGCTCTATGATTATCTTTTTAGATCACCTTGTCTACCTTATTCTGCCACTCCGCTGAACGGATACGAAGAATCCCCGTGTGACGAGTTTTATAATGTAAATTGGCGCTATAATAATGTGCTAACAAGCGCGTTTTGGCTGAATGTAGAAAAAATAAAAAAAGCCGCTATAATTTTTGTGTAATTTGCCAATAAATATTTGAGTTTTTTACTGATTTTGTGATTGAGCCTGCAGGTCAAAAATAAGGATAAATACTCTTAGTATCATAGTAAAGGGAATGACGAAATTTGTAAAGTAGTTTTCACTCAAATGACGCCCAGGCAAAAACTATATGGTTATGCAAAAAATCTATTTTTAAAACTGTTAATATAACATAGAAAAAACCTCACCTTCATTAATAATAGATTACTTACCAATTGGGTAGTCACCAGTGAAACAAGCATCACAATATTGCGGTGTAGCATTGTTACGTTTTTCTGCTTTAACAGCTCTGTATAGCCCATCAATACTCAAAAAGGCTAAGCTATCTACTCCTATACTTTCCTTTATCTCTTCTATAGATTGAGTCGCAGCAATTAAATCTTTGCAATCTGGTGTATCTATTCCATAAAAACAAGAGTGCTTAATTGGTGGACTTGAAATTTTGAGGTGAATCTCTTTTACTTCTGCATCCTTTAGCATAACTATTATATTTCTGAGCGTACTACCACGCACTATACTATCATCTATTAAAATTATGTTTTTGCCTTTCAAAGTGTGCTTATTAGCATTGAATTTTAATTTTATTCTAACTTTACGTACTTCAGCGGTGGGTTGTATAAAAGTTCTTCCTATGTAATGATTACGAATTATCCCCAGTTCCATAGGTAATCCTGAATGCTTTGCATATCCAATAGCTGCAGGTATTCCAGAATCAGGTATTGGTACAACCATATCTACATTGTTTTTTGGTGGGCTCTCTTCTGCAAGTATTCTTCCTATTTCTTTTCTTATATCATATATGGACCTCTTCTCCATTATGCTGTCTGGTCTCGAGAAGTAAACGTATTCAAAAATACAAAAACTTGATTTTTGCTGTGGGAAAGGAAACATTGAGGCTAGCTTACTATCCGAACTGATGGTAACTAATTCGCCTGGTTCTATTTCTCTAATAAACTCTGCATTTATTATATCAAGAGCACAAGTTTCAGATGCAAGAACGTAAGAACCGTTTAACTTTCCTAAAACAAGAGGCCTGATTCCAGATGGATCACGTACTCCAATAACTACTTCTTGATTGATTGCCACAAAAGAATAAGCACCTTGTATTTGCTTTAATGCATATATAAAACTCTCTAAAAAGCTATCTTTTTCACTGCTTGCTGTCAGATGCACTACTACTTCTGTATCAATATCTGACTGAAAAACGCACTCTTGTTTAATTAATTGTTCGCGTATCGGAGAAATATTAATTAAATTACCATTATGTGCTATGGCAAAATCCCCAAATTTGCCACTTTTGCCAAACATGGGCTGCACTCCAAATTTACTACCACTTGTTGAGTATCGAACATGACCTATTGCACAATCCCCAGGTAAGGATTTCTTTATTTCATCTATATCATCAAATACACTGCTCACTTGGCCTTGAAAGTGATAAGAGTGCAGCTTATCGTTGTTACTGGTTACTACGCCAAAAGACTCTTGACCTCTATGCTGCAAAGCGTGGAGAGCAAGTATAGAGTTAAAAGCAGCACTTTGGTTATAACTTATGCCAAATACCCCGCACTCCTCATGTACTTCATCAAGCATGAAAAATATTAAATAAAGCCTGATTGTACTTTAGTAGAGGCAAAGTACAAGAATTTTATTTGTTAATCCCTTTCAAAGTTGAAGCTTTCTACGGTAGTTTTGATGTATACCAGAAAGTAGGTTATATGCAATTAACCAATTTTGAGATTTTTGACAATTTTTTAGCACTGAAGAGAAAAAGATATTTTTATTGACTTATCTATGTATTGAAGTAATCACTAAAAAGTTTTAGTGGTTATGGTATATAATATGTCTAAGCAAGTAGGTAAACAAGGTGAAAGTAATCTTATTTTAGAGCCTGAACAGTTCTCTAACAGCTTCTTCAATAGTCAACAGAGTAGTTTATCAAATCCAAAATTACCGACTATAAGTCGTAAAGATAGGCATATGGATTTAATCAAGAAAAGGTACGCAAAAAACAAAGATGTTGCAGAATATCTAAGAAGTTATGACTTTATTAAAAGAGCAGAAGAATTGTCAATAATTTATCTTTTTGAGCGAGACTCATCTTCTACGAAATTGCAAATACCATTGACTACAGATGAACAAATTCTAGTTAAAAAATTTTGTGATGAGATGATAAAAGGTATAACAGAACACGATGAGCAAGAAAGCGTTTTAAAGTACATGGAACGCATAATAGAGGGTTATTTAAATCAAGGAATAAGATTAAACTCATATTACGGTAAGGATAATAAGACTGTAACAAATTTTATATTTGAAAAAGTGGAAGAATTAATTAATCGCTTTCATGCAAATCCACACAATTCAACTACAAAAAATATCATACAAAAGATCACTCGTAATTTAGTGTTAAAAGGTGGGGTAGAAAAAGGATTATCTTTTTATAGCGATATTGAAGGCGGATATTACGGCTCTAATTATTTAAATGATCTTAACGAACAATGTAAGAGTAAGAAAAAAATGCTAGAGGGTCTAGCATATGAAGGTATTGTGAAAGAAAATAACAAGCAAATTGATAAATATGATCTTGAAGTAGAAGTAGATAATAAATATTTTTATATTAAGTATCCACAAGGTAGTATTGTTGAAACTGCGAGAACTTTAAATAATGAAAAAGCTAAGGATTTAGAAGTTGGCATATTTCAGATTGAGGAAAGTATAGTAAAAGTTGAAATTACAGAAGATGGAAAAAGAAATTACACAGATATCTTAAAAGGTGGTATTGAAATATTTTTTACTACTAAAATAGGAGAGATTAGTATTTATCTACGGAAAGATGGTAACAAAATGGTAGTAGAAATTGATGAGAAAAGCAAAATAAGGTTTAGCAAGTTAGAAAACAAATCAAGCTTTGGAGGGAATTGTCTTATACAGGGGAAAAGTGTTTTAGAAGTTATGGGCAAGAGTTTTGAAAATATTCCTGAGGAGTTAACTCAGACTATTAAAAACGTTCCATCTACTAGTCTTATGCAAACATGTTTACAACAACAAGAAAACTCTAATAGGGGATTAAATTAATGTATTTTTAGGATAATAATTAAGAAATTAATTATAAACATTCATACGCATTCGATTGTAGTAGAGGATATGGGGCAGCAATTAGCACAAGAACTAAAGGCAAATGTGGTTGGTTGTCAAATAGTGATTGATTAAATCAATTTAGAGAGGTAAATAGCAGCTTTGCAGCTTGTTTTTATGAACAAAGATAAAACGTTGTAGCCAAGTGCGCTTTCGGCATTGTGCTGAATTGCAATATCTCTGTGCTCTAATTCCTCATCGCGAAATTTACTTATAGTTTCTCTTAATTCCCCATCTTCTAAATGTAAGACTTGCTCCTTGTAGTGCTCTCCGATCACTTCTTCAACTGCAGCAGTGCAAGCCATAGCGGCTTTTTTACCCATCATGGCAGTTACAACACCAAGTGATACCCCTAAAGCACCCCAAACTGGCAACAAAACAGTAGGACGAACTCTTTGCTCCTTGATTTTCTCATTAAAATAGTGGAAATGTTTTTTTTCCTGCTCCTCCATTTCAATTATTTTGTCAATTATGGAAGATTTTTTAAGAATAAATTTTTGACCGGAATAAATGCAAATGGCTCCATATTCGCCAGCATGATTTACTCTAATTGCTTGTTCTAAAAAATTTCCTTTCAATTTTTTTATATTGCTTTCCAATGTCTCCTCCCTTTATTTCTGCATTAGTACTACTATAAACCAACATATTATAGAGTAAATAAAATTCCATGCGTGCATTGCACCAACATTGTGATTACAGGAACTCAAGCAGCTATAGCAACGGCAAGAGTTACTTGACGGACTCCGCCATTCTCCTTAAAATAAGGGTGAAGATATATTATTTATCTTCAGTCTGTGCAGATAAAACGACAAAAAGCTCAATATACTTGATGTTTAATTTTTTGCACTATGTGCACTCTATGTCTTTATAAAACTTTTACCCACATAAGCTAAAATGCGCTTATCAAAGCATTTAATACAATGAAAAACGCCAATTAAAAAAATAGGTAGTAGCTGATAGATTTTCTTGTGCCTTTTTCTCTGTTTAGTAAATTTTTCAATATTTAATGCAATTAGCCGGTACTAAGATGATAACGAGTAGTAAGCTAAACATCCGTGTGGTTATTAGTATTATCAAGATATTCTCTAATCTTCTTTAAATCTTCCCAAGCTAAGCGTTTTTGTGCTGGTTGACGAAGTAGATAGGCTGGATGAAATATAGCGGCTGTGGTAATTGCATGAGATAAATATTGGTTAGTATAAGTATGAAATTTGCCACGCAAGTTCGATATAGTCTTTGTGTTATCAAGAAGGCTATAACATGCAATTCCTCCAACTAAAATTAGAATCTGCGGTAAAACAAGAGCAATATGCTTCTCAACAAATGGTCTGCACATATCAAGCTCTAGATCAGTTGGTTTTCTATTACCTGGTGGACGCCAAAACACGGTGTTGCTTATATATACCTTAGTGCGGTCCAGATTAATTGCACCGAGCATCTTATCGAGCAGCATTCCGCTTGCACCACAAAATGGTATGCCTTTCAGGTCTTCATTTGCTCCTGGTGCTTCACCAATAAGCATGATTTTTGCATTCGGATTACCATCAGAAAAAACAGTATTAGTTGCAGTTTTTTTTATTTCACAACCCTCAAATGACTTAACTGCACTTCTTAGTTCATCTACACTACCACATTCACTTGCAAGCTTCCTTGCTTTAATGATCCAGTCACTTGGGAACATGGCTTTTTTCTGCTCGATGACAGAAGACTGTGCAGCTCTCTCATTTTCCACTTTTTTTTCCTCTTCACCTTCAGTTAGCGTGCAGTCAACACCCACTTCATGATAGAACTTCAACAATTCTAGATCTTCATTGTTCATAGTGCCTCTTAACCTTTTGAGCTTTTTTCATAGCCATATCGTACTTCAATTTAGACAAATGTCTAACGTATAATATACCATTTAAATGATCTAACTCATGCTGAATACACCTTGCAAGCCAACCACTAGCTTTTAGCGTCTGTTCTTCGTTATTTAAATTTTTATATTTCACAGTTAAATATTTTGGACGCTTAATTTCATGGCTTTGCTCTGGAATTGAAAGGCACCCTTCTTTGAGAATTACTTGTTCACCCGATAATTCTGTAATTTCAGGATTAATCATGCAAAATTTGCCAGTTGATTCATATCCTGCTGGCCCATCTTCAGCCTTCTCTGGCTGAACGTCCATGACAAAAACTCTCTTCATCACTCCAATTTGCACTGCAGCAAGGCCAAGACCATCTTCATGGTACATAGTTTCGAACATGTCGTTTACTAATTCTTTAATTTTATCGTTTATATCTGTTACTTCACTGGCACGTGTAGTTAACCTTTCATCAGGGGCAATTACAATTGGCAATTTAGACATAAAATTAAAATTTTATGTTTTATTTTTTCCTTTGTACAGTATTTTGGGTATATTAAAATGTTGCTGTATTTTTAATAGAAATATAAATTATTAAAGGAAGCTACAATTTGAATGGAATTGTGTCATAAGGTCAACTAATGTACTCTGCAGTAATAATAAAACCAAAGCGAAATGTTTTTGCCGTTTTAGACGTAGGTACAACAAAAATTATCTGTCTCATTGTTAAGATCAATAGCAATTTCAGCTATAAAATAATAGGAACGGGTTATAAAAGTGCAGAAGGTATAAGCGGTGGATCAATAACTGATGCAAAGCATGCAAGTTACTCTATTTCATCAACTATAGGTTTAGCTGAGCAAGTATCAGAAGAGACTATAGACCAGATATATGTGAATGTAGCCGGATGTGGAGTCTCATCTTTTAACGTATATAACGAAATTATTGCAGCTAATCACGAAATTTCAGACCGAGATATAAAACGTGTAGTCTTTCAGACGTTTGAGAAATATATCGAAGAAAATGTTATCATTCACAATATACCACTGAAATATCACTTGGATGACATGACTGATATAAAAGAGGTTGGTGGATTGTACGGAAAAAGACTATCTGCTGATGTTAATGTCGTCACTGCTTCGCGTCCAGCGCTTACCAACATTGAAAATTGTATAACTAATAATAGCGGGATAAGTATGGCTGGTTGTATTGCTTCCGCATATTCTTCAGGCCTTGCCTGTCTAAGTGAAGATGAAAAAGAGCTAGGAACTGCCATTGTTGACATAGGGGGTGGGTGTACTGCAATTGGAATTTTTAAGAGAGGAAAGCTTATATACACAAGCAGCATTCCAATTGGTGGCATTCACATCACTCGAGATATAGCTTATGGACTATGCACAAGTATAGAGCATGCTGAACGCATAAAAATACTATACGGTAGCACTGTCGTAACTTCAATAGATGAGAACGAATATATTACACTGCAAAACAGTGAAAATGATGAACCGACTCGAGTACCCAAGTCCGAACTTATTGACATCATAAGACCTAGAGTTGAGGAGATATTTGAACTGGTAAGAGAACAATTTCAAGAACAAAAAGATCCAATCAATAAAGTAGTGCTCACAGGTGGAACCAGTCAACTCACAAGCATGAAAGAGATTGCAAGCTATATATTCAACAAACAAGTCCGCATTGGATGCCCTGAGTCTCTCAGTGGCCTTGATGGCGAGTATGATAAAAATCCCGTATTTTCTGCTGCCATAGGCTCTATCAAGCTAATAGTTGACACTTTTTATAAAAATAACTCTGGAATGCTCGGTCAAGATGGTAAAATGAGTAAATTGTATAATTGGGTTAAATCGAAAGTCACGGTTTGATTTTACCAAATAAAGTTTTGATATCCGTCAAAGGAAGTATAAAGAAAATTATTTCAAGATTGATAAATTGATTCGTGATCATACACCTGAAATTATGCGCTCCCATGGAATGATTGTTTATGATATGGTAATGGAAAAAGATGAATATGCTGAACGTCTCATTCTATGATAAAAGATAAAACAGGCTGGATCCCAGTGGGCTTTGTTGCATCGCTCAAGTGAAAAGAACTGGCAGTTACTGACAAAATTCATTATAAATAGCCATTTATAGCTCTTTTCATAATAGTCCGAAAAGCTTATAGAAAAGCGGAATCAACAGCATGACGAAAAGATGTGAATAGAGGACTAGCTCTGTTTTTTATAGCAAACCAATGATGCTCAATTTTGTTAAAATCGGGAGAATAAGGCGGTAGATATAAAATTTCTGCGCCAACTCCTTTAGCAAATCTTATTAGACTTATGAAAAGTAGCATTATCAAGGATAACAGTTTGTCCAGGTTTCAAAATCGGTGTCAGAAACTGCTCAAACCATTTATTAAAGATATCCATATTACAGTGGCCTTCAAATGTTAACGGAACAACTATTTTTCTGCCGTTTAAGGCTGCAATCATACTGATTCGTTGAATTTTTTTACCAGATTTTAGAGCATAAAACCTCTGTCCCTTCTGGCAATATCCATAACTCGGTGTCCAGACTCATCTATATAAACTAAGTTTTGAGGTTCTTTTGTTGCTATAATTTTCAAAAATTCAGCGCGTTTTTCTTCGTTTCTTTCTTTGTATCCATATGTCTTTTTTTGCGTGTGAGTCCAATTTTTTTAAGAGCTCGATGGATCGTTGGGATACTAACATTGCTCCAAAGCTTAGCCATTTCCGATACCACCATATTTTTTAGCAAATTCAGTAAATTTATTCCAGTCAGTAATTTTGTGATTATAACCTCCATTTCCAAGTTTTTTTGACTGAAAATCTCCTGTTTCTTTTCTTCTTTGCTGCCACTCCCATAACGTAGTTCTTCCAATTTTAAATCTTGCTGCCACCGTTTCCCTGCTCTCTCCTTCTTCTAGTGCTTCCATTGCTTTTTTTATAACTATATGCTGCTGGCATCCTTACCTTCACTACTATAAAACCTTATTTTACCTCGTTTGGACTATTATGAAAAGAGCTATACTTTTAGAGTTTATTTCTTGCTCGTTTACAATATAATGAGTTCTTATAAAATCTATGCATGTTTGATACCCTGACCGAGCATTTCTTCCTTCGTCGCCATCTTTAGGAGCTTCTAATAGACAAAGCAAATTATTGAGTGGAAGTTCTAAAATAATATTCTCATCAATATCACTGCTTTCATAAGCTGAATTAAGACTTGCTCTAGGTTCTGGAAGATTTTGCAGTTCTGATGCTAGAGTTTTTGATGAGTATTTTTCTTGTGTAATCCCTGTCACTACTAGTACCTTAGTGTTATTACAGTATACTGTTAAAAAAAGATTTTTGCAACTTAGCACTAATTTTTCTCAATCTAAAATATTTTTCAAAACAAACCTCTCTCTACTGTCAAATTAAATTCTTTTATTGACTTGTTTACTCTATCTAAATTGTTGAAAAATACCCTATATTGTAGAGAAATAGAGAGTATTCTTAATAGATTATGTAAAATATAGAGTTTTTATGGGTAAATATTGACAGTGAGATACCGTGTTTATTTGATTAGTTTTTAGTGTATTTTTGTATTTTAAATTTTGGCTAAAAACTCTCCATTTAATGGGCGATGACAGTGCCGACCCCCTCGGTGTAAACGAGATGCTCTACCAACTGAGCTAACCGCCCTTTTCTTGTTTGTGGATTGGTGGAGGCAAGCGGGATCGAACCGCTGACCTTCTGCGTGCAAAACAGATGCTCTACCAGCTGAGCTATGCCCCCAACTTTTGCTTAAAGCATAAATCACTCAGGCTGAAATGCAAGAAATATTTATTTGTGAGGCTATTGCTAAATAGTGCACAAATTCTGCATTTATGTATAATTCTCTATCTTTTTAGAGTTGTACGTCAGCTTTACCAAATGAATCTTTGAATTAACAAGAAGTTTTCCTTCAAAAATTTTTAATTAAATTATCACTAATACAGTACATTATATAATTTATTTAACCACACATGAAAATTTTAGTTTGATTAAAATGGATAAAAACTATATTACTGTTTAGTATAGCTGAAAAATAAAATGATCCCGTAGCTCAGCCGGTAGAGCAACTGACTTTTAATCAGTGGGTCACGCGTTCGAATCGCGTCGGGATCACTTAGAATCTTAAAAGCATGCTAAAAGAACAGGACAAAATATTCACAAACTTAAATGGTAAAGAAACACCACTACTTGAGGGTGCAAAAAAACGTGGTAGTTGGCAAAAAACAAAGGAATTACTGGATTTAGGATCAGAAAAAATCATTGATGAAGTAAAGAAATCTGGCTTGAGAGGTCGAGGGGGTGCAGGATTTTCTACTGGCCTTAAGTGGAGCTTTATGCCTAAAAATCCTCCAAAAGCATATTTAGTAGTCAATGCAGATGAGTCAGAACCTGGTACATGTAAAGACAGAAACATATTACGATATGAGCCACACAAGCTACTTGAGGGAATTCTTCTGGCTGGCAGAGCGATCAGCGCATCAGCTGCGTATATTTATATCAGGGGTGAATTTTATAATGAACATTTAGTTCTAAAAAAAGCACTTGAGGAAGCCTATAAAGAAAACTTAATTGGAAAAAATGCCTGCAAGTCAGGTTATGATCTTGATGTGTTTATCCATAGGGGTGCAGGAGCTTACATATGTGGGGAAGAAACAGCTCAACTCGAATCCATTGAAGGAAAAAAGGGCTTTCCTCGCATGAAACCTCCATTTCCCGCAGGTGTTGGACTTTTTGGCTGCCCCACTACAATAAACAACGTTGAAACTATATCTATGGTTCCAGATATCCTAAATCGCGGAGGAGAGTGGTTTGCATCTCTTGGTAAACCAAATAATACTGGCACTAAGGTCTTTTGTATTTCAGGGCATGTAAATAATCCATGTAATGTTGAAGAAGAGCTAGGAATTTCACTACGTGAATTAATTGAAAAATATGCAGGTGGAGTGCGAGGAGGTTGGGATAACTTACTTGCTGTAATACCTGGTGGGTCTTCAGTACCATTAATTCCAAAATCTATATGCGATACTATTGAAATGGATTTTGATTCATTGAGAGCTGTACAATCAGGGCTTGGTACTGCTGCTGTGATAGTGATGGATAAATCAACTGACATAATAGCTGCAATAGAAAGATTATCACATTTCTATATGCATGAGTCCTGTGGGCAATGTACACCATGTCGTGAAGGTACTGGATGGATGTGGAGAATTATGAGAAGAATGGTAGCAGGAAATATTAAACCTGGTGAAGTAGATAAGCTACTTGACCTTACAACTCAAATAGAAGGACATACAATTTGTGCGCTTGGCGATGCTGCAGCTTGGCCAGTGCAAGGGCTAATCAGACATTTTCGTCATGTAATTGAAGATAGGGCAGTAACTTAACTTACACTTTTAAGTCGTTTTACTACTTAGCAACCAGAGTTAGAAAATATTGATTTCCTTCCCTTTTAGGCGCTAGCTCTACCTTTGCAATATCTTCAGTGTCTCGAATTAGCCGTTCTAATTTTTCCACTCCAACCTCAGTATTTATAAGCTCTCTACCTCTAAATTTCATTGTGCACTTGATTTTATGCCCAGATATAAGAAAATCTCTTGTTTGACGCAATTTTGTTTCATAGTCATGATTATCAATATTGGGGCCCAGCTTAATTTCCTTTATAGTTAATGCTCTTTGTTTCTTTTTTGCCTCGCTTGCCTTCTTTTTTGCATCATATTTTTGTTTACTGTAGTCGAGTATTTTACATACTGGAGGAGTTGAATCAGGTGCAATTTCTACCAAGTCTAAATTGACACCTTGTGCAACTTCCAAAGCTTGTCTTAATGGCACAATTCCAACCATTTCACCATTATGATCAACTAAGCGTACTTCCTTAGCTGTAATGAATTCATTAATTTTGTTTTTATTATTCTTTTGAACTTGCAAGTTTTTCTCCCTTAACTCAAATTAATACTTTTTAAAAGCAATTCAGTAGCCTTTTCCAAAGGAAAAGACTCTTGTTCTTCTGACCCTAAATTTCTCACTGACACAGTTCTATTGATGATCTCATTTTTACCTATAACCCATAATATAGGTACCTTATTTGAACTATGCAAGCGTATCTTATAACTAATTTTTTCATTGGTCAAATCGGTCTTAATTCTAACACCTTGTTCTTTTAAAATATTGCTGATTTCAGTAGCATAACCATCAGCTTCATTTATAATGGTCAGAATAGCAAGTTGCGTTGGAGCAAGCCAAATTGGAAATTTTCCTGCATAATTTTCTATCAAAATCCCAATAAAACGTTCAAAAGTTCCAAGAATTGCTCTATGTAGCATAACAGGGTGGTGCTTTTGTCCGTCTGCTCCTATATAAAAAGCTCCAAGCCGCTCCGGTAAAATAAAATCAACTTGCAACGTTCCACATTGCCAATTTCTACCTATTGCATCTTTCAAAACAAACTCTAACTTTGGACCATAAAATGCACCTTCACCAGGATTAAGTTCATAACTAAGCCCTGCTTCTTTAACTGCTTCAAGCAGTGCTCTTTCAGCTCTATCCCACACTTCATCATTACCTGATCTAGTATCTGGACGGTCTGAAAATTTCACAGAAATTTCATTGAACCCAAGTTCTGAATATACTTCTTTTAAGAGGTCACAAAACTTTACAGTTTCAGAATTCACTTGTTTTTCCATACAAAAAATATGTGCATCGTCTTGCGTAAAACCACGCACTCGCATCATTCCATGCAATGAGCCTGAGCTTTCATTTCTATGGCATGTGCCAAACTCTGCCATACGTATCGGTAAATCACGATAGCTTCTGGTGTGAGAATTAAAAATCTGCACATGACAAGGGCAATTCATGGGTTTTATTGCTAGCTTTTTACTTTCAGATTCATCAATAATGAACATATTTTCACGAAACTTATCCCAATGTCCCGATTTTTCCCACAGCTCTTTGCTTACTAAAATAGGTGTTTTTACCTCAAAGTAGCCATTGTTCATTAACTTTTTTCTGATGTAAGACTCAAGAACATTATATAAAGTATATCCCTGTTCATGCCAAAAAATCTGCCCAACAGCTTCCTCTTGAATGTGAAATAAGTCCATATCCTTAGCAATTTTGCGGTGGTCGCGTTTTTCTGCTTCCTCCAGACGTTTAAGATAAGTATTTAATTCATCCTTATTTCTCCACGCGGTGCCATATATTCTTTGCAACATTGGGCCCTTAGAATCGCCACGCCAGTATGCACCTGCTACTTTCATAAGTTTAAACGCTTTAACTCTGCCAGTTGATGGTGAGTGCGGACCACGACATAGGTCTACAAAGTTGCCTTGTTTATAAACAGTTAGGTTTTCGTTTTCTGGTATTGATGAAACAATATCAACCTTGTATCTTTCACCTATATCACTAAAGAAATCAATTGCCTGCTTACGAGTCCAAACTTCTCGGACGAATCTGTGGTTACTTTTTATAATTTCCTTCATTTTTTTTTCTATTGCAGTAAGATCGTCCGTGGTAAAGGCACGATCTGTAGCAAAATCATAGTAGAAACCATCTTGAATTGTTGGCCCGATAGTAATCTGAGTATTAGGAAAGAGCTCTTTTACTGCCTGCGCCATTATATGAGTAGCATCATGCCTTATTATATCTAAACCCGCTTCGTCACTCAGTTGTATTACCTCTATCTCTGTATCAGATTCAATTTCACGTGAGAGATCATACAACTCACCATTTACCTTAAAGGCAATTGCTTCTCTCAAAGCATCCGGTTGTAATATATCAAAGCCAGTGACTCTACCACTGTATTCTTTTACTTTTTGTTCGGATAAAAAGGTAACTTTTATCATTCATTAGACCTTTTGTCATCCCAGTGCTTGACACTGGGATCCATGTTTCTTTCTTTTCTAGATTCCAGCGTCACGCGCTGGAATGACACCAAAAGGTGAGCTACTGATCTTTCAGTTAAATAACAGTTGTACAAGAGATCTATTACATACTTGCTGTAAGAAATTTTAATTGTTGACATACCTAGTTAATAATACGGCCTGTTCTTTTTTAACCTGAGTGCAATTGCTTCTTCCCAAACTTCACCATTACGCAATAGCTTTTCTTTATTGTACATTAGCTCCTCTCTTGTTTCAGTAGCAAATTCAAAGTTAGGACCCTCCACAATTGCGTCAACTGGACATGCTTCTTGGCAAAGTCCGCAATATATGCATTTTGTCATGTCAATATCATAGCGTGTGGTGCGGCGACTACCGTCTTCTCTTTCCTCTGCTTCAATAACTATTGATTGAGCAGGGCAGATAACTTCGCATAACTTACAAGCTATGCATCGTTCTTCACCATTTGGATACCTACGCAACGCATGCTCACCACGAAACCTTGGACTTAAAGGGCCCTTCTCTATAGGATACCTCAAAGTAACCTTTGGCTTAAACATATATTTTAATGTAATAACAAACCCTTTAATTAACTCTACAAAAGACCAGTACCAAGCTAATTTCTTGAGCATAAAATATTTAAAACTTGTGTCAGTCATTATAAATCATATTATCAGTTTTCAAAATAAATATTTTCACCTGGGTGACTTTTTAGGTATTTTGGTTTCTTAAGTGTAATATTGCTAAGTAGTTTATATCAATAATGACAAACACAAATGAAACTATTTTCGCTTTATCGACCGTATTTGGTAAGTCAGGAGTTGCAGTAGTCAGAATTTCAGGCAACTACGCGCTTAAAGCTTTAAATCATTTTCATATTAAGAAAGAAATTAAACCAAGATTTGCTACTTTAGTTGATCTATATGATGATTCCAGTCAATTGATAGATAATGGAATAATCATCTATTTCCCTGCTCCAAACAGTTTCACTGGCGAGGATGTTATAGAGTTACAAGTGCATGGAAGCAAGGCCGTCATAAAAATCATCTTGGAGGAATTATCAAAAATTTTCGTTATGGCCAGGCCTGGAGAATTCTCACTTAGGGCTTTTCTAAATGGTAAATTTGACTTAACGCAAATAGAAGGGATTGCAGACTTAATTGATGCTGAGACGAAAATGCAAGCTAAACAAGCGATTAAGCAGATATCAGGAGAATTGGAGAGACTATACAGCAATTGGAGGCAAAGATTAATAACGATACAATCCAAAATCGAAGCATATATAGACTTTCCAGAGAACATTTGGGCAGAAAAAAGTGAATTGGAAAAAATTAATAATGAAGTGCAATCTCTCGTGCAGTTGATACAAGAGCATTTAAATGATAATAGACGGGGCGAAAGGTTGCGTGAGGGTTTACATATTGTAATAACTGGTGAACCAAATGTCGGTAAATCAACTCTGTTTAATTTCTTAGCCAAGCGTGATATTGCTATTGTTTCTGAATATGCAGGCACAACAAGAGATATACTTGAAGCTCATATTGACATTGGTGGATACCCAATCATTCTCTCTGATACTGCTGGAATTCGTGAGAGTTCAGATCCAATAGAATCAGAAGGTATAAGTCGAGCGAAAAAAAGGTCTTTTGAAGCTGATTTAAGAATAGAACTATTTCCTTTTGAACAGCGTCATAATATCAATTGCAACGTTGTAAATAGCGATACTATTTATGTATTGAGCAAAGCTGACGATGTTATCAATAATCACAATATAAAAATTAATGGCATAGATCTTTTACCCATTTCTATTCTAAAGGGAATAGGTACAAACAAATTGATCTCTCTCATAAAAGAGAAGGCAAAGGAAAAATTTGGGCATGATAGAGACACTCCTGTGATTACTCGGCAAAGACATAGGAATCACATGCAGAAAGCACTGGAACATTTACAGCGTTTTAATATCTATAATCCAATTGAGTTGATATCTGAAGACTTGAGGCTTGCTGCATTTGAACTTGGTGCAGTAATTGGAATTATTAATGTTGAGGAAATATTGGATAGTGTGTTTAGTAGCTTTTGTGTAGGCAAGTAAGATTTTTATAGATTGCTTGAAATTAAATATTGTGGTAAAAAAGAGGTGGACGGATGGCCGAGCGGTTTAAGGCACCAGTCTTGAAAACTGACGTACGGAAACGTACCATGGGTTCGAATCCCATTCCGTCCGCACTTACTTCTCAGATTTAAAATGTTAGTTAATTTTTAGAGCTTATTTAGATGGTTCGTAACGCTGTAAATCTTATCTAATCTAGCCACATCTTTTAAAAATAAATCCCTTTGTAAATTGACCTTGTTAGCAAAGAAAGCTAATATCTATAAATAGATCACCATCTGAATATGGAAACCGATATCGTAATAATAGGTGCAGGGCCTGTTGGAATATTTACTGCTTTTCAAGCGGGAATGCTTGATATGAGATGTCATGTAATAGATGTTTTGGATCAAGCAGGAGGACAATGCACAGCTCTTTACTCAGAAAAGCCAATATATGATATACCTGGTTATCCTGTAATTACTGCCCAAAAATTAATTGAGCGACTAATGGAGCAAGCTTCACCGTTTGAGCCTGTTTACCATTTAAGTCAAAAAGTGGAAAAGATTTCAAATAACGAAGGTGAAAACTTTACTATCATAACGAACATAGGTACAGAGGTAAAATGCAAAGCCGTTATCATTGCTGCAGGTAACGGAATGTTTGAACCTAACCGTCCACCCTTAAGTGGTATATTAGAATATGAAAATAAATCTGTATTTTATAATGTAAATAAAATTTCTGATTTTCAGGACAAAACTATAGTCATTGCAGGGGGGGGGGATTCTGCGGCTGATTGGACTGTAGAACTTTCTAAAGTTGCAAAGAAAATTTATGTGATACATAGGAGAAAGGAATTTCGCTGCACTCCTGAAACTAGAAATAAATTAGAATCACTTGAAAATAATGGAAAGATAGAACTGGTAGTGCCATATCAATTACACGAACTAGCAGGAGGTAATGGGCAGTTGAGCGCAGTGATAGTAAAAAACATTGCCTCTAAGGAAGAAAAAGAAATATCCGCTGATTTTCTGCTGCCATTTTTTGGATTGTCAATGAATCTTGGGCCAATAAACAGTTGGGGTATAGAGTTAGAACATGGCCGCATAACTGTCGACCCAGCTACACTTAGAACCAGTAGAGATAGAATATATGCAATCGGAGATATAGCTACTTATCCAGGCAAACTAAAATTGATACTAAATGGCTTTGCTGAGAGCGCCATGGCTTGTTATCACATATACAAAGTAATTCACAATTCTCCAGTTAATTTTCAATATTCAACTTCAAAGGGAATTCATCGAAATTAAAGAGTAAAGAGATCCATGAACCTGCATGCAGTTATCTCAAGCATAAGGGAATACAAACGAAAAAGATTACTTTATAAATTCCCCTAACTCCCTTGCCATGATAATAAGAGTATTTATCCTTATTTTTGACCTGCAGGCTCAATCAAAAAATCAGTAAAAAACTCAAATATTTATTGGCAAATTACATAAAAATTATAGCGGCTTTTTGTGTGCCGTAGAGACACAAGGAATGTTCAGGAAAGAGCAAACTAAGTGCGAAAGCTGCACAATAGATGAGGGTGGGCCCCTCGGAGCCGGTTTACAAGAGCAGGCTTCAAACAACCATAAGCTGCTTTGGTAAAGAGCCAAGGTAGTGAGCGTTATGGAAAAGGCGTAATTATGCGTCATGTGTGAAATAGAGAGATGAACGCAAGTGAACCACTGATTACACGTCGAAAGGTAATGCGATGATGTCAAAACCAGGGGAGAAAAAGTAACTTGGGATAAGCCTATCGGGAACTTGTCTACTGGGTAGGTGGCATCCGGCATATAGGTGGCATGAACCTATTTCAGGCTATTGTGTGGAACTATGGGAACCTGTCGTTTCGATGATAAGGGAGAAGTCCAAGGAGCTGAACTCTAAGGAAGAGAGTACTGATGCGAAAAACAGGGGCGGATTAGCTCGTAGTAGTGAAGAAGTTTTTGTAATGGAAATGGAGCGAAGGGGCTGAGTTATTTAGTTTTAATTATTTATCAACCGAAAGGGAAGAGTTAATGAATAAAACAAAATCTTTTGACATACCAAAGCAACTGATTTGGAAAGCTTATAAACAAGTATCCAAAAACAGAGGTGCGGCAGGTGTAGATGAGGTCTCGATAACAAAGTTTGAAGAAAATCTAAAAGATAATCTATACAAACTGTGGAATCGGATGTCATCCGGAAGTTATTTTCCAGAACCAGTAAAAGCTGTTGCGATACCAAAAGATACAGGAGGACAAAGAACTTTATGTGTTCCTTCAGTATTCGACAGGATAGGGCAAACAGCAGCTACTATGTATCTCGAACCGTTAGTAGAGCCGGAATTTCACGAAGATTCGTATGGTTATAGACCAAACAAGTCTGCACTGGATGCGGTAAGTACAGCGTGTAAGAGATGTTGGAGAAGTGATTGGACGATAGATCTTGATATTTCTGGATTTTTCGACAATCTGGATCATGTGTTAGCACTGCAAACTATCAAGAAGCATACAGATTGCAAGTGGGTCATACTGTACGTGGAAAGGTGGATGAAAGCCCCGATTCAACTAGCAGATGGCAGTAAGGTAGTTAGGAATAAGGGAGTTCCACAAGGAGGTTCTGTAAGCCCAATCATTTCTAACATATTTATGCATCATGCATTTGATATGTGGATGAGGCAAAACTACCCAACAATACCATTTGAGAGATATGTAGATGATGCAATGGTGCACTGTAAAACCCAGAAACAGGCAAAATTCATAAAAGACAAGATCGAAGAAAGATTGGCTGAGTTTAAGCTAAAATTACATCCTGAAAAGACACAAATAGTGTACTGTAAGGATGACAATAGGAGAGATGTGTTTCCAATACAGAGCTTTGACTTTCTGGGTTACACGTTCAGACCTAGACTGGCAAAGAACAATAAAATAGGAAACTATTTTGTCTCATTTCTACCTGCAATTAGCAACAAAGCCAAGAAGAAGATCAACCAAACCATAAGGTCATGGAAAATACGTAGGCAAACATATACAACACTAGAGAAAATATCAAAGAAAATAAATCCTATAGTCCGAGGCTGGTATCAGTACTATGGCAGGTTTTATAAATCAGAGATGTATCCATCTCTTAGAAATGTAGAGTGGCACCTAGTAGGATGGGTCAGAGCCAAATATAAGAAACTTCGAAATCATGGAAGACTAGCAAAGCAATTTCTAGCAAAAGTGAGAAAGAGGTCTCCAAATATTTTCTATCACTGGACACTAGGATTGGGATCAAAAGGCTGAATAACGGGAGCTGTATAAATTGAGAGGTTTACGTACAGTTCTGCGAGAGACTGGTGGGGAAGCTCCGCCGGTCTACTCTCCAAATTTTTTCTACATTAAGCCAAATCACGCTTGTTAGCACATTATCAATTTAAATTATTAAAACTCGTTACACGGGGACTTTTTTGCTTTTTTTTGCTTGGTAAATTTTTTAATATTTGTAGCTAAAGTAATTTTCGAGAGGTGTTATGTAAGTAGCTGACACACAGCTGTACGAGCATTCATTTTTGAAAGTAAATTGCGTAGCAAATGGTGTCATTCTAGCGCGTGACGCTGGAATCTAGACTTTAACTGATATGATTACAGAAAGAGAATTTATTAGGTAGTTATAGACAGTGAAAGTGGCCATTTTAGCCACTTTCAAGTGAAGGGAATCTCAACAAAGGTTTATGATATAATGTAAAAGTAGCGCCCCTCTTAAGCACTATTTTTACTATCTGTCTCAAATCATCAACTACATTGTCCTGATGCATTACGTCTTTTGTTTCCAGCACATTTTGCAACACATGTACCATTGATCATTTCCTGATTACTAGGGCAACTTATGCAAGCTTCTGCTACACCTGGTGCTATCACGCTCACAATTTTAGGTGCACCAAAAAACACAGCAGTAAATGCACCGAGTGCAAAAAGTGCTGGCCATGGCATTCTGCCAAATATTGCAAGCAAGGCTGCACCAATTATCACTACTGTAATCATCGGTCCACCTATGCTGTGAGTATAGTCTACTATCTTACATATTACTGCTGATGTTTCATCAGCGCTTGCATCAAACGCAAAAGAGAGAATTAAAGCTACAAGTAGAAGAAAATTTTTCATTATGCCTCCGTATTTAACGCTGGATTATCTATCATTTTGATTAAATTTAAGTAAACGGTGAGGATTTTTTACTTAAAAGTATGCTTTATTTCATTTAGAATACTTTTCTTAGTTTATTTATATTACAAGTGCTACAGAAATTTTATAGTATCGTTTATTGCCTTTATCGTGCTTTAATTGACACAATTTATAATGATGGAGTGGAGCATGCAGGGTATCTATCATTTTTAATCCTGTTATCAATATTTCCTTTTCTTATTGTTTTAATAGCCATGGCATCAACGTTCGCAAATTTCTTAGATCAATACAATGTCGGCTGGGCATTTATTATTGATAACATGCCACAGGATATTTTATCATCTTTGATGCCACGTATTAGGGAGATAATATCAGGCCCTCCGCAAAGCTTATTAACCTTGGCAATTGTAGGCGCTGTTTGGACTGCCTCATCGACAATTGAAGGATTTAGAACGATATTGAATAAGGCCTATAAAGTTCCGGTTTCATCGCCTTATATATGGAGAAGGGTGCTCAGTATATTACAATTTTTAGTAATTACGCTTGTTACAACTCTGACTATAGTATTTTTTACATTAGTGCCAATGTTAATTGATTTTTCTTACCAAGGGCTAAGTTATACTAGATATTTACTTATTGAGTTTGTGCTTTTTACTATAGTATCTTGGCTATATTTTACATTGCCAAACATAAAGCAAAACTTATCAGACGTATTTCCCGGATCTTGTGTGGCTGTTATTCTTTGGACGATCTCTGCTTCAGCTTTCAAGCAATATTTAAAAGCTTCCTTTGATCAACTGAATTTGATATATGGAAGTTTAGGTGGTGTGGTAGTATCGTTACTATTTTTTTATATGCTAAGTTTGATTTTTATATATGGAGCAAAATTTAATTTTCAGCTAAAATATTTCAATGGATCTTGCTAAGGAGAAAGAAATGGGTAAGTTAGAAGGTAAAGTAGCTTTAATTACCGGGGCTTCAGGTGGAATAGGCTCTGCTGTTGCAAAAAGGTTTGTAAGAGAAGGTGCATGTGTGATTCTGATTTCAAGGTTTATCGATCACCTCAAGCCACTGTATAATGAAATTGAAGAGCTTAAAGAAGGCTATGTGAAACTAATTCAGCTTGATCTTTTAGACTTTGAAAACGTAGAAAAACTGGCAAATATGATAGAAAGCCCAAAATTATCAGAATCTGGCACACTTGATATACTGATTACATGCACTGAAATTTTATGTAAGTTGAGCCCTGTTCACGATTGTGAGCTTGAAGATCTACAGAAGGTAATGAATACAAATTTTACTGCCAGTTGGTACTTGCTAAAAAATTTGGGTCCGATACTAAAAAAGTCTAATGCTGGAAGAGCGATATTCATGACCTCAAAGATAACACTTTCTCCTTCCTCTTATCCATATTGGATGCCATATGCTGCAAGTAAAGTTGCACTAGAAGCAATGGTCAAGATATATGCATCTGAGACAAAACATACGAATTTGTGCATAAATGCCGTGTATTCGGAAGAGCCTATCGATAGTGAAATGTATAAGCAAGCATTTCCGGGAAAAGATATATCTGAATTGGTGCCACCTGATAAACTGACAGACAAATTTGTGGAACTTGCTTCTGAAGATTGTAGCATATCAGGACAAATCTTACCACTTAGCAAATCTCCCGAGTAAATTACCATAGTATCTGCAAAGATACCGTTAAGCCCACAACTGTATGAACATTGTGATTTGAGTCCACTAGGAAGGATGTCATCCCAGTGCCTCTATGGTGTCATTCCAGTGTTTGACACTGGAATCTAGTCTTTATTGTGCGGCCACTTATTTAAAGTTAAGTTTTCTGGATCCCAGACTGGGATGACACCTCTGGGCACTGCCGTCATAAAGGAACCAGTGTCAGCTACTTGAATGACATCATTTGCTGTGCAATTTACCTTCAAAAATGAATGTTTGTACAGCTGTGTGTCAAGCACTGGAATCTGCCACGCAAATTGCAATGTTCGTACAGTTATGCGTCAAGCCTAAAAGTAGTTAGCTAATAGGTTTAATAAAAATTCACATATACAGGAAAGATTGGTAACATTACTTGAATAGAGATCGTTATTGTAATTATGCCAAAACGCACAGATATAGAATCTATATTAGTAATAGGAGCAGGCCCAATAGTTATAGGTCAGGCATGCGAGTTTGATTATTCTGGAACGCAAAGCTGTAAAGTATTAAAAAGTGAAGGTTATAAAGTCATTTTGGTTAACTCCAACCCCGCAACTATAATGACAGATCCTGAATTCTCTGATGCAACTTATATTGAGCCGGTACTACCTGAAATCATAGAAAAAATTATAATTAAGGAGAGGCCAGACGCAATATTACCAACAATGGGAGGGCAAACAGCACTTAATTGTGCAATAAAACTTGCAGATGATGGAGTGTTAGACAAATACAACGTAGAATTAATAGGGGTAAATAGAGAAGCAATAAAAAAAGCGGAAGATAGAGAATTATTTCGCCAATCCATGGATAAAATAGGGCTAAAATACCCCAAAAGTATCATTATAAAAAATCAAGAACAAATAAAAAAGGCTTTGGATTACATTGGATTACCAGCAATCATCCGTTCATCATTCACTCTTGGTGGCGCAGGTAGTGGCATAGCATACAATAAAGAGGAGTTTTTCAATATCACAGAAAGTGCTCTAAAAATTTCACCAATAAATGAAGTTCAGATAGATGAATCAATTATCGGCTGGAAGGAATATGAAATGGAAGTTATCCGTGACTGCAAGGATAACTGTATAATAGTGTGTTCAATAGAAAATGTTGATCCAATGGGAGTGCACACCGGAGATAGTATCACAGTTGCTCCTGCTTTGACTCTGCGTGATGCTGAATATCAACAAATGAGAAATGCATCTATAGCAGTGCTGAGGGAAATTGATGTTAGTGCCGGTGGTGCAAATGTTCAGTTTGCAGTGAATCCTAAAGAAGATGGAAGCCTCGTTGTAATTGAAATGAATCCAAGGGTTTCTCGCTCTTCTGCACTTGCCTCAAAAGCAACAGGCTATCCTATTGCAAAAGTTGTCACTAAACTTGCTATTGGCTATTCGCTCGATGAAATACGTAACGACTGTGCTCCAATAATACCAGCAGCATTCGAACCAGTGATTGATTATATCGTCACTAAAATTCCTCGATTTGAGTTTGAGAAATTTAAGGGGACAAATTGTGAATTATCAACCTCCATGAAATCAGTGGGAGAAGTGATGTCAATCGGCCGTACTTTTAATGAGTCACTGCAGAAAGCTTTTCGCTCACTTGAAACAGGGCTCACGGGACTTGATGAAGTGTTTTCTGAAGACACAGATATTAAATCTCAGTTAGCAAAATTGCTGCCAAACAGATTACTGATTGCTGCTGACGCAATGCGCCACGGAATTAGCATAGAAGAAATAAATTCGATTACAGGTTATGATTTATGGTTTTTGCAAAATATACAGCAAATTATATTAGCTGAACAAAAAATCAAGGAAAACGGCCTTCCTGAAACTGCATATGAAATATTAGAGCTGAAAAAAATGGGCTTCTCAGATGCAAGGCTCGCAAAGTTAAGTAATAGACCTACCTCTGTCATCCCAGCTGGGATCCAAGAAAAAAATAGGTGGATTCCAGTGTCACGCACTGGAATGACATCAGAGCAAATTGAAGCAATGAGGAAAAAATTTGGTGTTAATCCAGTTTATAAACGTGTAGATACCTGTGCAGCTGAATTTGAATCGAGCACTGCTTATATGTATGGATGTTATGAGGGAGACATTACAAACAGGGCAGAATGCGAAGCGGACATTTCTGACCGAGAAAAGGTTGTCATTTTAGGAAGTGGTCCAAATCGCATTGGTCAAGGTATTGAGTTTGATTATGCATGCGTTCATGCAGTTTCTGCCACCAAAGAAATGGGATACGAAACAATAATGATTAACTGCAATCCCGAAACCGTTTCAACTGATTATGATACCGCTGATCGTTTATATTTTGCACCACTCATTGCAGAGGATGTGCTTGAAATACTAAGTAAAGAGCAAGAAAATGGCACACTAGTTGGTGTAATAGTTCAAATAGGTGGTCAAACGCCTTTAAAATTAGCCAAAGTGCTGAACGAAAGAGGTTTTAATATCTTGGGTACATCTTTTGATTCTATTGACCTTGCAGAAGATCGCATGAGATTTAAAAATCTTGCTTTGCAACTTAATTTAAAACAACCTGAAAATTCTATCTGTCATTCAGTGGAAGAAGCGTTAATCAACGCAGAAAAGGTGGGGTTTCCATTAGTAGTGAGGCCATCCTATGTCCTTGGTGGTCAGTCTATGTCAATTTTGCATGATATTGATAGCTTCAAAGAGTACGTCCTGAATCACACTAAAATCTTTGAGCATGGTTCGCTGCTTCTTGATAAATTTTTAGTCAATGCAGTTGAGGTTGACGTTGATGCTGTATGTGATGGGGAAAGAGTTTTCATTGCAGCGGTTATGGAGCATATTGAAGAAGCTGGTATCCACTCTGGCGATTCAACATGTTCAATACCGACAAATACATTGAGTGACGAAGTAATAAAAGAGATCGAGCTCCAAACTGAGAGAATAGCATTAGCATTAAAAGTGAAAGGTCTGATAAACATTCAGTTTGCTGTTCAAGAGAGTGATGTATACATACTTGAAGTGAATTTAAGGGCTAGCCGTACAGTTCCTTTTATTTCCAAGGTAATCAATATTCCTATTGCAAAGCTTGCCACTCAGGTTATTTTGGGTAAAAAATTGAATCAGGAAAACAAGCCTTTCAATCATTTTGCAGTTAAAGCTGCTGTTTTTCCATTTACGCGTTTTTCGGGAATTGACACTTTACTTGGTCCTGAAATGAAATCAACAGGAGAAGTGATGGGAATTGACTTATCTTTCGGAGCTGCACTTGCAAAAGTGCACATGGCTGCGGGATACAAGTTACCAACAGAAGGAACAGCTCTGGTTTCAGTAAAAGATGATGATAAAGAGTATATATTGCCTGTTGTACGAATGTTGAAAGAACTGAGTTTTGAAATATATGCCACCAAAGGCACAGCTTTGCATCTGAACAATAACGGCATTGCTGCAAAAGCTGTAAATAAAGTGAGAGAAGGCAGACCCCACATAGTTGATATGCTCAAAGATGGAAAAATAAATCTAGTAATCAATACTTCAAAAGGTGTGAAATCAGTCTCAGATAGCAAAGATATCAGGAGAACTGCTATTTTGCAAAATATAGCTTATAGCACCACAGCTTCTGGGAGTAAAGCGTTAGCGCTTGCAATTCAATATGTAAAGAATAGCAAATTGGAAGTGAAATCATTACAGCAGATACAAAATATTTAAATATCAAGACTATAATAAATTATTACTTATTTCAAAATGAGGATCGTGTAAGCTAAGGAGAGAGAAATTTAATTAAAGGATTTTTGTGTCAGTATCAATATATAACTGCCTTGAGCGTTTGTTGAAAGGCTTTGTACTAATTTTCTTGATTCAAACAATATGCTAGACTTTAACTTAAAAATCTTTGTAAGTGATCACGACTGAAAGGTGTTTTCATGCATTTTTTACCTGAGTGCAATAAGTGTAATTCATTGAGTTTCCAAAATTGATAATGAAGAAAAGCATTACTCGTCTAATAAAAGCAATTCAATACTCCTGTGAAGGAATAAAATCAGCTTTTGTATCAGAAGTTGCGTTCAGACAGGAGTTACTGCTTTTTATAATATGTGTTTCAACTTTGTTTGTTTTAGATGTAAGTAATTTAGAACGTGCAGTAATGGTAAGTAGCCTATTTTTGGTGTTAATTGTAGAAATTATTAACACTGCTTTTGAAACAATAATTGAGCGTATTTCCAGTGAACAACATATACTTTCAAAAAAAGTGAAAGATCTAGGTAGTGCAGCAGTTTTTCTCTCATTAATTAACTTCTTGATAACATGGATGATAATATTGATATGAATGTTGTTAAGATATATTTTCAAATTCACCGATTAAGACTTGCATGTCTTGTGGTAAATCAGAAACAAATTCTATATATTCTTTACTTTTTGGATGATATAAGCCTAGCGTGTGAGCATGTAGTGCCTGTCTATTGAAATTACGGATAAAGTCAGAGTTTTTAGCATGTTTTTCACTTTTACTACTATTTTTTCCGTAAACTTGATCACCAACTACAGAATGTCCTATGTGGCTCATGTGTACTCGAATTTGGTGTGTTCTGCCTGTCTCTAAAGTACATTTAACCAGGCTTGCTTGCCCTATAATTTTCTTCACTGAATAATGAGTGATTGCTAATTTACCTGCTGTTTTTGTGACACACATCATTTCTTTATTACTGCGTTTTGGAGCAATATGGGTTTTTACTGTTCCTTGCAGATTAGGTAATGCTCCCCAAATTACTGCTAAGTATTCCCGTTTTATTTTACGATTTGATAGCAGTTCAGACAAGAAGCTGTGGGATTGTTCATTTTTTGCAATTACCATGAGTCCACTAGTATCTTTATCAAGCCTGTGAACAATTCCTGGTCTTGTATTTATATATGGAATTTTGCCAAGGTGAGCGATCACTGCATTCAGGAGTGTATTATTGTTTGTTCCAGCACCTGGGTGTACTGTTAATCTACTTTGTTTACTCAGAACTATAATGTCCCCATCTTCGTAGATGATATCAAGCTTTATATTATAGTTAGGTTCAATTGATGTGGATATGTCAGGTTGAACGAGATGTACTATATACTCTTCACCTGGTTTTACTATGTGGTCATTATTAATTATCGGCGTGCCAAGTAATGTTACCCGCTCATCTTGTATCAATCTTTGTGCTTTACTGCGTGATATGTTACACTTTTTAGCTATGTAAGTATCTAGCCTTAATTTTTTTTCGTCACTATTAACATTTAAGGTTATATCTATGGTCACTACCCTGCGCAAGCTACTTTGAATGCTGCATGAACATCTGGATTCACAAAATCAACTTTTGTACTAGGTTGAATTTGAAGGCCGTCTTGTTTTTTAATATGGCAAATTGTTTGAGAGCCATCTTTCCAGTAAATTATTATTTTATTATCAAAATCCCGTAGCGTTAACTCCCTCTTTTCTTCTTTTTCTTCTAGCTTAATAGACTCTAATAAATAATATAGAAAGTCACTTGCTTTACCGTTAACTTTTTTTCTCCATTCATCCATTTTTTCTTGTTCAGATAATTCTTTTTCCAATTTTGCATTTTCTTGCTCCAGCTCTTTCATCCTTTTTTTTGATTTTAATAATCTATGTTTTTCTATTGCTTTTTTCTCTTCATCTCGCTGTTTTTCAAGAGAAGTAGCAGTAATACTGCCTTCACTGCTATTAGGTTCATTTGATTGAGTCTGTTTATTCTTTAATTCTGCTAGCTCATCTTTTACTTTTTTTAGTTCTTCTTCTAATTCGTTCTTTATCTTTTCCGCTTCTTCTTTTTGTTTTTCCAATGTATCTATGAACTCACGATCATCGCTAATTGTTCTTTCTCCAGATTGAAAAAAGCCAACTAATCTGCTTGGTTCAAATCGCTCAACCTTATCTTCAGCGATTTTAATAGTATTCTCTAAACTAGAAAAAATGCTTTCAATTTTTAGTGAATTTGTTCTTTTTGCCAGCTCTTTAGCTTCGCTTAAAATGACCATCATTTCCTTACGCAACTTATCTAAATCTTTTTTGATGTCTCCTCTAATTCCTTGTAGATGAACAAGTGTTTCTTGAATTTCATCATTTGCAGGTTTTAGAAGTTTGCTATCAAGTAGATCTTTAGCTTCATCTAAGCGCTTATCAAATGAGTCAACAATTTTATCTGTAAAATTAGTCAAGTGCTTATCTAGTAATTTTATTAATCGAGATATTGGATCATTTTCTTCCTCATCTTTTGTCTTTTTTTCCATTACCGATACAAAACCACCTCTTCTGCATGGAAAGAGAATATCTAAATTATTAAATTTTTTAACAATATTATGATTATTGTTTATCTCATTGGTTTTTAGCTTGCTGAATGTTATACATATTCCAACGATAGCAATGATACTAGCCAGTACAACTGGAACCCATTCCAAAGCCTGAATATTGGCAAAGCTCAATCTATTTTGTATTAACGCACCAACTATAATTACAGCACTAATTACATATGGTATGGTAAGAAAAATGGCCTTATTTTTATTCTCTTGTATTTGATTATCTAATATTTTTTTCTGATTTTCAGAAATTGGCAAAACTATTGAAAAGTTTGCTTTTTTGGAATCTATAAGACTTAAATTTGGTTTTATCTCTATTTTCAGAGCATTTTCAGCGATTTCACTCATCTCGTTGTCTTTGCCACCTCTAATTTTATTATTTATTAATTCCTCTATCAACTTTTCTCCTTCTTTTATCTCCTGCTTATGCATATATCTCATAGCAGAAGAGGCTACAAAAGTTGTTAAAAGAATAATAGAAACCAAAGTGTAAATTGGCATGAATGTTGGGTTAAAAATATCTGTAATAAACCTTAGATCATTATGGGTTATTATTATTGCAGCTACATAAGCCAAAGAAAATTGAAGCCAAATATTTACAATCGCTATGGGTAGAGTGTTACTTACAGAATATTTCTTTGTTGCACGCCATAACCTAGGAAAAAAACCAATAGCATCATCTATTTTGGCAAAATTATGATCTACTTTAACATTGAAAGGATTTGTTGTATCTAAAGGCATAAATTTCCTTGCATCCTAATTAAGTAATTATATATAAATGATACTTTAAAAACAAGTTTTTGGCTTATGCCAAGGACGATTAGAACGGACTTTGCTAACCTTTATGCCACTATTTGCTAGCCAAACAGAGTGTGTGCCATATGCCTCTAAGTCAGAGTATTTGATGATTTTAGTATTGCAAGCTGGATAGTTAAACTTGCTTAACTGAATTACTAGATCGACATTGTTACAATTTTCTAAAATATCTTCTCTTTTATGAGCTAGCAACACTGACTTATTATTTCCTTTATTATATATACAGTCATAATCATTACATTTTAGCCTTTTGTTTGAATTACTGAATTTAGTATGATTCACAATTTGATTCTGCCCGTTTTGCTTTGCCCACGTTTTGACAACAAAATTTCTGTTTTTTCTAGTAAGGGAATATAGTAAATTGTCATCTTCTTTTACAGCAAGATTATCAGCACTGACTAGAATGTCAGGAGTTGTATACATAGCGCTAGAGAAAATACCTAGCACAATAAAGAAAATTCCAAAGAAACGCCAATTCCTTTCCCACAAGCATAACCATAATAGCCCAAGCGTTATTATAATAATTAATGAGGCAGGAAAAGTGCGAATAGGAATAACCAAATACTGAAGACTGGCAATTGCGTTTGTTATATATAAAACGCTGTCAATTGGGCGTTCCATGAGAGGCGTTATAATCCACTGAGTACCTAAAGGAATCAATAAAACATAGATTATTCCAAGTGGAATAATAATGAGTGTAACTATTGGTATAGCAATCAAATTTGTGATAATGCCACTGATTGAAAAATAGTTAAAATTGTATATTGTGTACGGAACAGTTGCTAAACTTGCTATTATTGAGCTGATCATTATCGACACAAAATATTTTATTATTTTTATTTTGAATAACTTATTAGCATTGATCTGATAGCTGGCAACTAGTGCCAAAACAGCAGAAAATGACATTTGAAAACCTGGCTTTAAGATTGCTTCTGGCTCCACTATGAGTATCACCGAAGCAGCAAACGCAATTGCTATTAATCCTCGATATTTCCTTTCTATGATTATTGCAACAAGTACCAAGATCACCATGATGTAGGCACGCTGAGCAGAAATTTGCATACCGGTAATCAACAAATAAAAGGTAGTTGGCAAGATAGTAAAGAATGCAGATATTTTTTTAGTGTTATATTTAAGAGTCAAAGTTTCAGATATTGCAAATAAATTACGGAATACTATAAAAAATAGACCAGCAACAAACGATAAATGTAAACCAGATATAGCGAATAAATGTGCTATACCTGAATCTCGTATCGCATTCATAGTTTTTTGATCTATCCCGTCTTTTTTGCCAATTAATAATGCAGAGATTATGTCCGCGTGTGGCTTTTTGGTATTTTGCTGTAGGTTTTCATAGATATATTGACGGAAAGATTCTATATACTCTTGAAATTTTCTTGCTTCAGCCTCTTTGTACAGGACTATTTTGCTTGTTGCAAAGCCTGTTGCACTTATTTTCTGATAATATGCTATTCTTGCAAAATCATATGCATATTCCGAAGGCGCAATTTTTGGAGGAAAGAGTTTTGCTGATAATTTTACTTGATCCCCTATTTTAATGCCTTCTTCCGCTTTGGTTTTAACTGATATTCTGATGTTATCCAGCTTGAACTTCGTGTTTTTTATTTCATAAAGCAAAAATTGTTTATATGAGCCCCTATCGTTAATATCCTTCACTGTAGCAACAATATCTTTCACATACCTTTCCTTATCAAGAATGTGAGTATTAACTGAATCTGTTCTGAATTTGCTGGCTGTAAATCCTATGAGCACTGCAATTAAAGAAATGCATAATATTGCGTATTTCCTGTATAATATTGCAATCAGAATTAGTATAGGTGAAAGCAAGAGAAAAATAGATATAGTGAAAGCACAGCTTGGTTCAAAATTTAATGAGAAATAGGTTAAAATTCCTGCACACTGAAAAACAGGGAACCACAATATCAAGTTATATTTTTCATTGCACAGATTGTTATGTATATAATTTACTATCATGTTAAGAAAGGTTAATAGATATATAAATATATGTAATAGTGTGATTTTATTCTTTTATTTATTATTATTACGCATATAATAATAAATAAGCAACGACGCGGGATGGAGCAGCTCGGTAGCTCGTCAGGCTCATAACCTGAAGGTCGTAGGTTCAAATCCTACTCCCGCAACCATCTTTCAATTGTACAAACATCGCGATTTCTCTTATTATAATAGCAATGGTATTTCTGACTCAAAGCTTGTTTCTGACCTGTAGGCTCAATCGCAACATTCAGTAAAAAACTTAAGGTATTTATTGGTGAATTACATTAAATTATAGTGGCTGCATGTCTTTTTTATTTTTTCTACATTTAGCCAAATCACGCTTGTTAGTACATTATCAATTTAAATTATTAAAACTCGCTATTCGGGACTTCTTTTGCCTTTTTTCTATTTGGTTGGATGATTTTATAAATTAATTAAAATATTCATAATATTGATTTCTTATCACAACAATGCTATTATTAAGCTAATATTACTTTTAGTGAGGTATGAGCAATGGTTGATGTGGCTTTTATTGGCGTAAATACGGTTATTGATAACGGATACAGAAGAAAAATAAAACTCGTTATGTCAGGGTTATTTTTAGCTGTATCAGCAGCAACTGCTATCTGGTTTATCTTTCCTGGATCGCAAAATGTACTTGCTCCATTCTTGCTTCCAGCTATATTCCTTCTCTTGACTCTGTCTATGGGATATTATACGTTTCTTTTTGGTTGTGAGAAAAAATCTGTAGTAGAAAATGTTCTAGGTATCTGCTGAGTCAGTTAAGAGAGTGAATTGCCAAGACGGAATCGGATTTTTGCTAGCAGAAACAAGAGATATTACAAAAAATAAGTTTTGTAAAGTACTTTTGTTTTGAGGATCGTAGCAAAGCGCACAAACTTGCTTTATATGTAAGAGAAATTGATAGCGTTGCATCCTCGATAAAAGACGAGGATCTTTTAAGTCACTTTGATCAATTTTTTACCATAACTGAAGTAAGCAATAAGAATAGTAGAAATGAGCTAATTAATCGCGCAAGAATATATAGAACAATAAGTGAAAAACCTAAAAATGAAATACAAAGTTTTTTAGCTAATCAAAAAGAGAGTCTTTCGTATGAAATAACGTCACCTAAAATTGATAATTTTTTACCACAGGTTAATGCAGTAACTGTTTAGGTTAGCAAAAGTTCAATACGTATAGCTAAGTCTTTGCAATATCAATAATTTCATTGTGTACATGATTATCACTTTTTTTTTCAATTCCAGTAATAACATTACATCTATTAGATTCTTTTATAGCTATTTCTTGAAATCCTTTTCGAATTTTATGATAGAAATCAATGCTCATTTCTTCATACTTATTTTTATCCTTTGCTCTGCTGAGTCCAACTTGAACATCAATATCTAAAATAAATGTGATATCTGGATATTTAATTTCCACTAATTTGTGTAAGTCTCTTATTAGACTCAAGTCAACACCTAGTCCATACCCTTGATACGCAATAGTTGAATCGATAAATCGATCACAAATAACTGTCTTTCCCTCTTTAAGAGCTGGCAATATTAATTTTTTCATATGTTCGTGCCTCATCGAGATAAGCAGCAAGAGTTCAGAAATAGGATCAATATTATCCTTAAGTAGTAATCCTCTTATTTTTTCTGCAAAATCAGTACCACCTGGTTCTCTAGTCAATACGACATTATTTTCACCGTGAATTTGCTTGAAATAATTTGCAAGTAACTCAGACTGTGTTGTTTTACCAGAACCATCTATTCCTTCGAAGGTTATGAACATAAATTTTATAATTACAATGCTAAATGCAAGCAGTGTACATAGAAACCATTTGACATTTAAGCAATAAGATCATAAATTATGGTATACAATTCTCTATGAGCTATGGTTACGCTAGACACTCCTAAGATAGATTTAGACTTTACTGCAAAGAATTTCAATCTTCTGGGAGTGGATAACAAATATTATACATTAAGTGACTGCTATGGGGAAAATGGTCTCATTGTAATGTTTATATGCAATCACTGTCCTTACGTTCAATCAATTATTAGCAATCTAGTAAGCGATGTTAATTTGTTGAAAAAAGATTATCAGGTAAACACCGTTGCAATCATGCCAAATGATGTAAATGAGTACCCAGAAGACTCCTTTGAAAACATGATTAATTTTGCCAAGGAAAATCAGTTTACATTTCCATATTTGATTGACAATAACCAAGAAGTAGCTAAAGAGTATGGTGCTGTTTGTACCCCTGATTTTTTTGGCTTTAATTCCAAACTAGCCCTCTGCTATCGCGGGCGTTTTAACAACACAAAAAAAGAGAAAGTTCAAAATTACGAAGTAGGAAGTAGTGATTTATTTCAAGCCATGAAATTTATTGCAGAAACTAGCAATCCTCCAGTTGACCAAAAATCAAGCATTGGTTGTTCAATAAAATGGTCTAATTCTACAGGTTAAATATTATGCACAGCGGCTCTCAGCATTTGTTTGATATTATAATTTTACTCTCTGCTGCTGTGTTTATAGTCATAGCGTTTTGGAAAATGAATATTAGCCCAGTACTTGGTTACTTTGTTGCAGGTGCATTGATTGGTTCTCATGGATTTAATCTGATACATTCAGTTGAAGTAATGGATAACTTTGCAGAGTTTGGCGTAGTTTTCCTATTGTTCATTATAGGTCTTGAATTGACATTTGAACGCCTTATCGCTATGCGTAGGCATGTGTTTGGGTTTGGTTCCCTTCAAGTTATAGTTACCATGATAGCAATATGGTGCATTGCTCTTGCCTTTGGAGTAAATACAAACATGGCAGCAGTTATTGGTGGTGGACTTGCACTATCCTCAACAGCAATAGTGTTGCAGGTTCTGCAAGAAAAGGGTTCTCAAGCAAGCCAAGTTGGTAGATTGTCAATAGCAGTGCTACTAATGCAGGACTTTGCAGTGGTACCTCTAATAGTACTAGTGCCCCTGCTTACTGGCAATTCTGAACACAGCTTAATAAGCTCGTTGGCAGGCTCATTAGTGCAAGCAGCTATTGCATTGGTGTTGATATTTGTAACTGGTAGGTTATTACTGAGGCCATTGTTTTCGGTTATTGCCAAAATGGAGAGTAATGAAATCTTTATATCAACAACACTTCTGATAATATTAGGATCAGCATTTATTACTGAACAATTTCATTTATCAATGGCATTAGGCGCATTTGTTGCTGGGTTACTAGTTGCAGAAACAGAACACAGGAATTCGGTAGAACATGCAGTATTGCCATTTAAAGACTTATTTCTTGGTTTATTCTTTATGACTGTTGGCATGTCTATTGATATTGACCTTTTACTCAATAAGTTACCACTCGTTACTTTATTATCAATTATCCTTATCGTTTTAAAGACGTCCATTATATATACATTGTGTAGATTTTTTGGATTTAGAAGTGCACCTGCAATACAAGCTGGATTACTGCTTGCACAAGGCGGTGAATTTGCATTTATTTTATTCCGTTTAGCAGATGAATTAGATGTACTATCAAGTGAAATCGCTCAAGTGCTTATGATGGTAACTACAGTAACTATGGCTTTTACTCCTCTTTTATCGGGAATTGGAGACTGGATAGCAAATTCATTTAGCACTGAAAAAATAATACTAGACGATGAAGCAATCGAAACAGACACACAAGACCTTTATAATCACGTAATAGTTGCTGGGTTTGGTAGAGTGGGATATATGGTAACAAAAATGCTTACTGCAGAGCATTTAAGTTATGTTGTTGTAGATATTCAATCAAAAATAGTAAAAGAAGGAAAAAATGACAGTTTTCCTATATATCTTGGAGATGCTACAAGATATGAAATTTTAAAATCAGTAGGAATAGAAAGAGCTCAAGCTCTTGTGGTTTCGATAAAGAACGAAGTTACTATAAAGAAAATAGTTTCTCTAGTTGCAGCAAATTTTCCGCATGTAAATATTATAATACGTTTGCCAGATTTGAATAATGTGGAGGTTTATAAAGATCTAGGGGCTAGTAAAATTATTCCCGAAACATCTGAAATTGGATTGCAGCTAGGTGGAGCAGCATTAAGTTTAAGTGGAATTAGCGAAAGTGGAGTTACATCTTTAAAAGGTAAATTTAGAAAAGGCAACTACAGTATGTTAAAAGAACTTGGTAATGATAAAGATGAATAGCCCTATATCACTTTAATTAGTGACCAGAAAAAACACATTTAATTAAGCAACTATACTCTCTAGAAAGGTGAAAAATTGACCTTATTGTAACTATGAACAAAATAATCATAAAAAAATTTGGTGGTACTTCACTAACTGACTTAAATCGAGTTGCAAACCTGATAAAAAATGATATTGAGAAAGGTTGTAATGTAATCGCTGTTGTATCTGCTGCTGCAGGATTCACTGACCAAATGGCTTTTCAAGCTAGGCAAATTTCAAATTTAAATTGTAGACAAGAGTTATCAGAGTATGATGTTCTCCTTTCAGCAGGAGAACAGATCTCTTGCGCATTATTAGCTATCACTCTTCAATCTATCGGAGTTAATGCTAAATCATGGCTCGCCTGGCAGTTACCAATTCTAACGGATAATTTTTATTCTGAGTCTAAAATAAAAAAGATAAAAATTGACCATGTAAAAAGATCTTTTGCTGAGGGTTATACTGCTGCAATCATTGCTGGTTTTCAGGGTATATACGATGATAGAATCACTACTTTTGGTAGAGGAGGATCTGATATCTCAGCAATTGCCTTTGCTGTAGTCTTTGGTATTAGGACTTGTGAAATTTTTACTGATATTGACGGAATATATACAGCAGACCCAAAAATTGTTCCAAGGGCACGCAAGCTTAAATCTATCTCTTACAATGAAATATTGGAGATGTCGTCATCTGGTGCTAAAATATTGCATAATCGTTCAGTACAACTTGCAATGAAGCATAATATTAAGGTGCAGGTGTTATCCACTTTTGAGGAAGTAGAAGGCACTACAGTACTACACAAAAAAGATGTACTGGAAAGATACTTAATTACTGGAATAACTTATAGCACTCACGAAGCTCTTGTAACTTTTACTAACTTTGCAAATACTCTGGATACTTTAAGAGATATAGCAGGAGCAAACGTTAAAATTGACATGATACATGGGTCAAGCTTTTTGATTTCTAAATTTGATGTTGATTTAATGAAAAAGTTATTGAACAAAAATGAAAATTATGTCGTAAACAATAATATAGCTAAAATTTCAATAATTGGTATTGGTGTTATGTCTAACACTGAAGTGATGTACCGCACACTCAAGGTTTTAAGCGAAAAAAAGATAGAAATACTTGCTGTCACAATGTCCGAAATCAAGATCAGTATAGTTGTTCAAAAAAAACACGCTGAGGCTTTAATTAGAGATTTACATACCGAATATGAGCTTGATGTATGACAGCACGCTTGAAATTTATTTACTTGATAATTCAAAAAACTTGAAAGAGCAAAGATAGTTATTGAAATTATCTTGATTTACATCGGTTATCCAAGTTTGACATTGAATGCTTAACACCTCCTCCATTAACACCTTTCTGTAATCTTTATCCAGATGCGACATTATATCGTCAAGCAGAAGAAGAGGTGCTTTATTGTAATGAATACACCTTGCTTTTACACTAGATAAGATGATAGAAAGCAGTAATAGCTTTTGCTCTCCAGTAGAACAAAGATTTATTGGCATGTCCCCTTTTTGGCAAAAAACCCAAAAATTATCATTATGTACAGAAAAGGTTACTCTACCAGTTAATGAGTCTTTTTCTCTGTTTTCCTTTAGACGATTCTGAAAATATTCTGCAGTATCGTTCAAAGTTAGCTGACTGCTAAATTTCAAACTTGCCTTTGGAAAAAACTCACAAGAATGGTTATCAATTGTGTCTTGTAATATCTTTAAAACAGATGATCGCATACGTAAAATATCAATTGCATTGGTAGCCATGACGTTTTCAAGACTAGAGAGCCAACTTTCGTCCAAAATATTCTCTCTAAGCAATTTACTTCGCTCATGCTTAGCTTTTCTATATTTCATGTAGCAATAGGTGTAATTTTCTTCAAATAGTGAAACTATACGGTCTAAAAATTTTAACCTGTCGCTTGGAGAATTAAGAAGAATATAGTCCATTTGTGGAATTAGCCATATTACATTAGATATTCTATACAAAGATGAGTAGCTTGACTGCGTTTTCCCATCAATTTGTATTAATTTCTTATTAAGATTCTTTCCTATACCAATTGAGTTAAGCTCTGCTCCATTGAAAAAATCATAATACACTACCCAACTTTCATTACTGCGCCTATTTTGCATCTCATTGATTTTTGCTTTTTTCATTCCGTTGCTTTTAGCAAGCAATGAGATTGCTTCAAGTATATTAGTTTTTCCAATACCATTTTTGCCAGTTACTACAACTGGTCTATCATCTAAATCCAGTTCAAAGTTTGAATGACTACGAAAGTTATATAATTTCAGTTTTTTTATATAGCAATGGGTAGTCATTCTTTAATTTATATTCTCCTTACTTCTTCTAGAACCTCATCAACATGTCCACTAACTTTTACGTTTTTCCAGATCTTCACTACTTTACCTTTTTTATCTATTAAAAAAGTAGTGCGCTCTATTCCCATATACTTTTTGCCAAACATGCTTTTTTCTACCCAAACACCATATTTTTCCAACATTTCAGCATTTTCATCAGAAACTAAAGAAAATGGCAAAGAATATTTTGCTTTGAAGTTAGCGTGGCACTTAACGCTATCTTTTGATACACCAATTATCACTGTGTCAAGAGAAGAGAAATTTTCTATTTTGTCTCTAAAGCCTTTTGCCTCCATTGTACAGCCCGGAGTATCGTCTTTAGGATAAAAATAAAGGACTACATTTTTTTTATCAAAAAATTCACTCAGCGATAAAATTTCGCCAGAATCTGTTGGCAAACTAAAATCAGGTGCATTATTTCCTACTGTTAATTCCATACTTTGCTCCATTATTAACACTTTTATGGTACTATAGTATATTGTAATAGGAAGGGAGGATAAATGAAAGTAGCTTTTCAAATGGATGAAAATATAAATTTTGAAACTGATACTACATTTGCATTAATAAAAGAAGCGCAGAGGAGAAAGCACGAAATTTTTGTCTATGTTCCTAATAATCTAGCACTCAAGTTAAATCAGTCAATTGCTCTTGCTCAGAAAGTCAGCGTTGATGATTTTGGTTTTACTTCTAAAGAAGATGTAACTATAGATTTGAATGAAATGGATATCATACTTATCAGGCAGGACCCACCTTTTGATATGCGGTACATTACAACAACCTATATCTTAGAAAAGACTACTGCGTTAGTAATAAATAATCCAACAGAAATAAGAAACTGTCCTGAAAAATTAATTACTTCACTATTTCTAGAGCTAATTCCTCCAACTTTGATCACTGAAAATATATCGATGATTAGAAATTTTTGTCACGACTATCAAGATATCATCTTGAAACCACTATATAGCTATGGAGGAAATGACGTAATAAGAATACAAGACCAAAATAGCATTCAAGTGGTAGTCGATCTCATGATTGCAAAATATGAATGTCCTGTAATTGCACAAGCATTTTGTAAAAAGATAAATACAGATAAAAGAATACTGCTACTGGATGGAAAGCCAATAGGAGTAATGAAGCGAGTTCCAAAGTCTAGCGGAGAAATCAGAACAAATATGAGGCTTGGAGCAAGTTTTGAATCTATTGAAATGAATGATAGAGACACTGAAATATGTAATAAAATCGGTCCTGAGCTAAAGAAAAGAGGGCTAATATTTGTTGGTATTGATATTATAGATGACTTCCTTCTTGAAATTAACACAACTTCGCCTACGGGAGTAGTTTATATCAATAAGTTGTATAGTAAATCACTAGAAAAAGAACTATGGGATGCATTTGAAGAAAAAGCAATTCGTCAACTAAGTTCTTGAGCTATTGCCTTAATAAATTCAGTAACTCCATTCCTTATTCTTGTTTTCTTAGTATTATTAGCCATATCACGCAATTTTTGACAATTTTGCAATAAATCAACTAGCAACTCTCCTAGATTCTTTTTCGCGTTACTATTTTGCTCAACCATTACAGCTGCTCCCGAATCTTCAATATGTTTTGCATTATAAAATTGATGGTTATCTTTTGAGTGAGGATAAGGAATATATACAGCAGGACGCTCAGCAAGAGTAATCTCTGCTATTGAAGTTGCCCCCGCTCTGCTAATTACCAAATGAGCATTGGCCAGTTTATTTTCCATATCATCGAAAAACTCACTTAACTCACAATCAATTCCTTCACTTTTGTATAGACTCTTGACCTTGTTTATATTTTTCTTCGTACATTGCTGCGTTACTCTAATCCTCTCTTTTACTTCAACAGGTAGATCACAAATTACGCTGCTCACTACATCATCAAAAAAATTTGCACCCTGACTGCCTGCTATTATTAACACGTTTAAAACTGTTTCAGCTCTAGAATAGCCTTGTGCTTCTATATCGACAAAATTTCCTGTAAAAACGCATTTACTACCTTCTGCATACTTAGTCTCTGGAAAGCTAGTTGCAATTAATTTTGCACTCTTGAAAAAGAATCTATTTACTCTCCCTAAAACTGTGTTTTGTTCATGTAAAACTATAGGTATAGAAAGAATCTTTGCTGCAAGAAGAGTTGGAAAAGAAGCGTAGCTACCAAAACCAATGATTAGCTTTGGTTTTAATTTTCTCGTTTGATACAGTGCTAATACACAACTATACATTAACAAAAAGAGAAACTTCAATTTGTTGCCACTTGGCTTGCACAATGGTAAAATATAACTTTCTATATTGATGGTTTTTTGATCATTGAATAATATACAATTGTGCCCTTGTACCTTTAGTGCTTTTGCTAAGGTTATAGCTGGAAAAACATGCCCACCTGTACCGCCTGTTGCTAGAATAATAGTCATCTGTAAGTAGTAATTTGATAATAGATTGTTAATTATTTTTTAATACTTTGCATGTAAAATTTTATCAAGCTTTATGATAGTTGAGTTAAAAATGCCTAAAAATAGTGACAGTAAAAAAGAATCTAACGTAAAAAATAAGCCTCAAGAGCAAAGCAGAAGCGGAGGTTTATTAAAAAACATAATAAAAGCTCTTTTTAACTCAGTTGTTGATCTACCTCAGCAAGAACAACTCAATAAAAATATTGATAGACAACAAGGTTTAGACAGTAAAAGAAAAAGCCCAGAGGATCTTAATCAGGAAAAAAAGCTTGAAGTGAAAGAAGCAGCTGAAGGGTTAAAAGAAAAGTTAGAAAAATCTGATATTGGTAATCAATCTATTAGAATTGAATCGCCTAATCAGGATAATTGTAGCTCTAAAACAATGGATCGTTAGCTTAACTATTTAACGATTCATCATCTGCAGCAAGTACTGATTCGTGTATAATTTCCGAAATAGTTGGATGAGGAAAAATCGTAGATTTTATGTCGCAGTCTGTTCCCTCTAGTTGCTTTGCAAGAGCGAAATTGCTAATTAACTCTGTTACTTCCGCTCCTATCATGTGAGCTCCAAGAAGTTCGCCTGTTTTTTTGTCTATAATTGTTTTCACTAAACCTTCAGTTTCACTTAGTGCAATAGATTTACCATTAAAGTTGGAGTGAAATTTTCCTACTTTTATATCGTATCCACTTTTTATTGCCTGTTCCTCAGTAAGGCCAACGCTTGCTACTTGCGGATGAGAGTAAGTGCAATTTGGTATGCACTCTTTTTTTAACTTATGAGCATTTTTACCGGCAATTTTCTCAACACAGATTACAGCTTCATGACTTGCTTTATGCGCTAAACATGGGGGACCAGCTACATCACCTATTGCATACACACTTGATTCACTTGTTTCATACCACTCATTCGTTTCAATGAAACCAGAAGGACTCAACTTAATTTTTGTATTTTCTAAACCTATATTTTCAGTGTTTGCTTGCACGCCAACTGCAACAATCACCCTATCAAATTCTTTGCTCTCACCACTACTTAGTAACACTTGAGCAAAGTCTTTATTTTTAGTCAAAGCTTTTACGCTACTGTTTGTATATATTTTTATCCTTTGTTTTGTGAATATTTCTTGTGCTAAATTTGAAATATCTTTATCTTCCAGCGGCAAAATAGTGTCTTTTACTTCTATAATTGTTACATCAACTCCCAAAGTACTATAAAAACTTGCAAACTCTATTCCTATCGCACCAGAACCTATGATTAGTAGAGATTTTGGTAACTTCTTTGGAGTCATAGCGTGCTGCGCATTCCATATTAAATCTCCATCTACTTCGATTCCAGGAAGATTTCTTGCCCTTACACCTGTTGCTAAAATGATATGCTTGGAAGAAATTTCCTCCTCCTTTTTGTCATTAAGAATTTTTATAGTACGATTACCTGCAAGTTTACCGAAGCCTTGATGGACTTTGATGTTATTTTTTTTCATCAAATACTCAACACCACTTGATAGCTTGCCAACAACGTTCCTTGAATATTTCACCATTGATTGTATATCAAAACTTGCATCCTTTACTTTTATGCCAAATTCTTCTGATCTTCTTATTAATCTATAAATTTCAGATGCTCTAAGTAGCGATTTTGTTGGTATACATCCCCAATTTAAGCATATACCACCCAAATTTTCCTCCTTTTCAACAATTGCAGTTTTAAGTCCAAGCTGCGCCGCTCTAATTGCTGCTATATAACCACCAGGACCGCTGCCTATAACTGTAATATCATACTCATTCATCAGTTTTCTTCGTATGCAAAAGACTATATATAACAGATGGAACCCGTATGATCAATGCTCAGGTGCATAGAAGCGGCTTGACAAACCTTCCCACTTTTCTTCTTATATCAATAAGAGTATTTATCCTTGTTTTTAATCTCTGCAGATTTAACAACAAAATTCAGTAAAAAACTCAGATATTTATTGGCAAATTACATAAAATTATAGCGGCTGCATGTTTTTTAAATTTTTTCTACTTCAGCCAAAACACGCTTGTTAGCACATTATCAATTTACATTATTAAAACTCACTACTGGGGGATTCTTTTGCCTTTTTTCTATTTGGTAAATTTCTTAATATTTGTAGCTAAAATTTCAGGATGTCATTCCAGCACTTCTTATTACCTGTTCTGGATCCCAGTATCTGGGCACTGGGATGACAAAAACATAAGATGACACCGAAGGGGCTACTCGCATCTTTTTAGCCCAAATCACAATGTTCGTACAGCTGTGACTAGTATGATACCTTCCTTATACAAAAAATTTTTTGATAAAAAAACTGGATTTCAATACTGAGATTACATCCTTTCTAGTGGAGATTGCTCTCAAATCACAATGTTCATACAAATATACTTTATGAATTGCGTTTATAATCTCTAAACACTTCATTAATAGTGTGCCAAGCTTCGACAGCGTTCGTGTTTGTGGTAATATCAGCAAGAGCCTTCCATAAAGCCCAGGCACGGCCACGAGTCCAAGTGCTAGCATCCAACGGAAGCATTGCACGGAAGATTTTTCGGCTTTCTCCTCTAAGCAGCGTCCAAGCAATCATTAGATCGCAAGCGGGATCGCCGATCCCCAATCCTCCAAAATCAATGACGGCACTCAATTTTCCTTCTTGCACCAATAGGTTGCCAGCGCTAACGTCACCATGGACCCACACTGGCAAACCTTTCCAAGCGCTTGCTAGCGCTGCTTCCCAGAGCTCGATTGCAGCATTGGCATCTATTCTATCTTTTAGAACGGCAATTGCTTGCTTTGTCTCAGCATTATAGGTTGTTAGTACCCCTCCACGATAGAAATTATGTGGTCCGGGAAGAGGCCCATCTGTAGTATCTATGCGTTGTAAAGCAGCGAGAAATTGAGCAAGGCTGGTTGCAAAGTCATTCAGATCTGCTATGTGCACAGATGCAGCGGTGTTGCCATCAATCCATTGGTAAATAGACCATTGCCACGGGTAACCCTCACACGACTCTCCCATTGCCAAAGGCTTTGGAATTGAAAGTGGCAGTAAAGGTGCCAACCTGGGTAACCACTTTTGTTCCTTTTCCACCTGCATTGCATACTTTGCAGCGCTTGGCATACGCACAAGCATGTGATCACCCAGACGAAATGTTCTATTGTCCCATCCACCGGGCACGATTTGGCAGATAGATAGATCTTTAAATTGCGGAAACTGGGTGACAACTAAGCGGTGTACAAATGCAGCATCTACTCTTGCTACTTTTTGCACCAATTGTGCCTTAAATTTCTTTCTTTACAATATATCCTACCTGATACAAACAGGGCTACTATAAGATAAATAAGATTCCATGTTGCTAACGAAACACCAAAAATATAATGAGGTCTGTCACAAGACGGAGAGTAGTTAGGGTTTAATAGATTATTTCTTAGCTCTTCTATGCTAACGTTACCACTTGCTTGCTCTGTACAGCCTAAAACATCATGAAATAAGTGGAGTTCAAGACCTACATGATAAAAAGATATTATTGCACCAATGAGATAGCTGCAAAACATCGCATAGATTAGGATTTTGTTGTCTTTGAACATATACGCAACTGCAAGTAGCCCTGTAACATAGTAAACTACTCGCTCGTATATGCATAACTTGCATGGTAGCATATTGAAGAAATACTCTAGCACATATGCAAAAATCAGAGCAGCGGCACTTGACAGCAAAAAGATTATAGAACTGTTATTTACATCTGACATAGTTAATGAATTACTACAATATCTGTGAAGAGTCAACTCTTGTTTGACAACGTTTCATGTAACGATAGAACACTAAGTACTATGTTACTACTTTTACACCTCTATACATATGCTCGCCGTTGTATATTGGTTCAGTAATCAGCCCTTTCATATCAGTTGCAACTCTAGTATCACTATCTATTTTTGCAATTTCTTCTTTGGTATACAATTCATCCTTGTTTTTCGTCCAGCTATTGTCATATTGAATATCAACTTCTCCTCCATTGGTTTTAAACCCAAATGTTTCTTGCATAAGCAATCTTGCTTCTTCCAAACGTCTATTGTAACGTTTGTTAGAATCTTGATAGCTAGATATAAGAAGAAGAACGTCATTAGAAAGAGTGAAATATACTATCTCTTCCATAATTTTGTAAATCTCATGTTCTGATAACTTAAACAAAGGATAATCTTTTTGAAACTTATTCTTTACTTCATTGTAAATTTCCATAATTTTTACTCTACCAGCATCGCTTAGAGCAATGATAGCATTTTCAATACTTGCTATACCATCATAGTCATAACCTTTTCTGTCATTTTCAGCAACCAAAAAGCCATGCACAGCCTGAATCTCACCAACTTTCTTATCTTCTTTAGGTAAGATATCAAAATCAAAATAGATCATAGGAGACTTCAGTGCTAACAACATAAATATACGCATACTGTCTATCTCAACACCAAAAGATAATCTTTTACTTTCTGGAATAGAGTATAGATCTTTGAAATATTGAGATACAGTGTATAAAGGACATTTAGATAGTTCTGTTTTCTTATCTGTTTGTAAGTGAAAGCTGAATTCATACTCTCCTAAATCCAGCTCATTAAAGTCTATAAGCTCTATGTTTTTGTTTGGGTTAAACTCTCTGTTTGATATTTTATTCTCCAACTCTTTACGTTGCGTAGGAGTAAAACCAGATCCATTTATTACTAACTTCACTACACGCGTATCTTCTCTTTTTGCCCATTCGCTCAATCTCTCCAAATATTTTTCTGGAATCAGGTATCCATATTGCCTTGGAAGCCACTGAAATACTAAAGGTGTATCAACCGTGAAAGTATGTGGAGATCCAGGCCTTAAATCTTGTCCTTTATAATTCATAGCAAAAGTACTAAACAAGTTAATACTTTACTATATAATATTAATTTATCAACTACTTATTTAAGTAATATTATTTACTTATTAAGAATATTAATAAGATAAAAAACTATATTATTAATAAAACAAGATTACCTACTTTACATAGGGATTCTTATTCTTTTTCAAAAGCAATCTGACTGGTACGCCTTCAACAAAGAAGTTTTTTCTAAGACCATTAGTCAAATAACGTTTATAACTCTCATCAACACTTTCCGGGACGTTGCATACCAAAGAAAAAGCTGGAGGTTTGGTGCCAATTTGAGCAATATACTTCATTTTAATCTCTCTACCTTTTATAAGTGGGTGAGAATGTTTTTCCACAGCATCTATTAGCCAATTATTCAGTTTTGCAGTGCTGATCTTCTTGTTTAAGGATTCACTCACTTCAAGACACTTATCTATCACATCACCACAGCGCATACCTTTCAATGCAGAAATTGTTACAGTTGGCACTTCCAAAAATAACCGAGTCACTTCCTGTTGTTTGACAAATTTTATTAACTTACTTCTGTCATCCTTACCTATTAAATCCCACTTATTTAAAACAATGATAATTCCCTTCCCCCCTTTAATTGCAGCTTCAGCAATTGATAAATCCTGCTGCTCAACGCCAAGCAAGGAATCTAGCATTAAAATCACTACATGAGAGCGCTTTATTGACTCTATACTTTTTTCAACAAATCTTGATTCTAAGTTATCAACAACATTTGCCTTTCTGCGGATTCCCGCAGTATCGATGAGAGTGATTAATTTCCCATTATGGTCGTATGAAATATCCACAGAGTCACGCGTGGTACCAGGTTTTGAGCTTACTATTAGTCTATTTTCTGCAAGTAAACTGTTTAAAAAAGTTGATTTTCCAACGTTTGGGCGACCGATGATTGCAATCCTCAGTCTAATGGACTCACTTTCAGGCAGCTCAGTTTTTTTGTTAAAATCTTCAATAACACCAGCTAATACATCATAAAGATCAATCATACCAAGATTATGTTCGGCTGAGATATACACCGGACCTATGAAGTTGAAGAACTGCAAATAATCAACATTTTCCGATTTATGACTTTCGCATTTGTTTGCTATTAGTATTACAGGTTTGTTCGTTTTTCTCTTCAGCCACTTTGCAAACTCTTTGTTCTGCTCGTTTTGCACTTTTGCATCAACAAGAAAAAAAATTACATCTGCGCTTAATAAAGAAAACTCTATTTGTTCAATAACTTGTAGTGAAAAACTGGTTTGGTCATTCCATCCTCCTGTATCTATAACTTTAAACTCTAAATCACTAATTCTTCCAATTCCTTCACGCCTATCTCTCGTTACTCCTGGAATGTCACTAACTACCGCTGCTTTTCTTCTTACTAGCCTATTAAATAGAGTTGACTTGCCTGCATTTGGAAGGCCTATTATTACTATTTTCAGCATAGTTTAAGAGCGTATTTTATACATAGTAAATTATAATCAAAATTTTTTAGTTTAACTATTGACTTGATAGATTATATACCTATCCTAAAATTAGGATATTTTATCTTAAGTTTATTATGTAAAATTGGAGGCGCTATGCATAATGCAAATGAAACTTTAATAATGAATTTCGATCAAGTTACTCAATTAACTCCTCAAATTTATAAATTAGGGACACCTTATAACAACAGGACACGTATATATAACTATATAACTTTAGCTAAAGCATTGGAGAATCTCAATGATCCATCCCGGTCACATGCAAATAAGGAGCTTTTTTTGAGTGACAATGATGAAGAAACTAAGAAATTTCTGAGTGTAATTCGAAAAGGAATTGCTGAATATACAGGTAATGATTCTGTAGATGTGAGGTTGAGAGGAAAAGAAGATAAATCATTTACTGCATGGGTATCGTTAAAAGAAGGCAGAGGTGAGTTAAAATTTGATAACTCATTTCCTGGTAAAGTCTTAAAGGATAGTAATCCAAAAATTGGAGCTTTTACATTGGTATCTCCAGAAGATAAAAGGTTGGTGCGTGTTTCACAAAGTGATGATGGTGTAAGGCTTTATCAAATACTAAATGAGTCTTGTATAATTAAATTTAACTGGAAAGTGGGTGATAGAGATTGCAGTATTGCTTTAAATATTAGTGAAAATGGTAACGTATTTTGTACTGATTTAAGTGATAATATAAGTCCTGAGGACTTCGAGGAAAACAAAGCTGTAAAAATAAAAATTGGCTATTATGAGAATAAGAAGATGGATAAATATAATGACATGACTCTAGCAAAATTGGTCTCATTGGCTTCAAACTTACAAGGAATTGAAAGAGAAGTTATAACAATTAATCCATCAACAGGTGTAACAAGTGCAAGTGCACAGAATGTTAGTGAGTCTCAGCATTCTCAAAATATTAAATAGAAATTGCTAGCGCATTAATTATCGTACACATACACCGTTGCATGCAGCAACGGTGTATGTGTATAATCAATAGGATTTGTAAGCTCAATAAAGTTTACAACCAATTTGAAAGTTATTTTACTACATGCAAGACTCTGAAATACTAGAAACTCTAAAGATCAAAATATTAGAAGCCGAAAAAGGAGGAGGTCCTGATAGAGTTAACAAGCAACATGAAAAAGGAAAGCTAACCGCTAGAGAAAGGCTGAGTATATTGCTCGATGAAAATTCATTTCAAGAGTATGATAAGTTTGTGAAGCATCACGCAACTGATTTTGGCATGCAAAATGCTGATTTTTTAGGTGATGGAGTTGTAATTGGCCATGGTACTATTTATGGCAGAAAAGTTTTTGTTTATTCTCAGGATTTCACTGTCTTTGGTGGATCACTTGGTGCATCACATGCAAAAAAAATATGCAAAATTATGGATATGGCAATTAATGCCAGAATTCCAATTATCGGACTAAACGATTCTGGTGGAGCCAGAATCCAAGAAGGAGTAAATTCCCTTGCTGGTTACGGAGAAATTTTTCAAAGGAATGTAAATGCATCAGGCGTTATACCACAAATCTCTCTAATCATGGGACCATGTGCTGGCGGTGCAGTTTACTCTCCAGCGCTAACCGATTTTATTTTCATGGTAAAAAATAGCTCATACATGTTTATAACCGGACCAGATGTAGTGAAAAAAGTTACATACGAGAACGTAAGCCACGAAGATCTCGGTGGAGCAAAAATTCATACGAGCAAAACAGGAGTAGCAGATTTTGCATTCAATAATGAAGTTGAAATGCTACTAGAAATGCGAAAATTCTTCACCTTTTTGCCAGCAAATAATCAAGAGTTGCCAAAAACTGTACCAATCTGCGACTTAATTGATGATGTTGATGAATCTTTGAACACTCTAGTTCCTAGTAATCCTAATACTCCTTATGATATGTATGAACTCATTGAAAAGGTGTGTGATGAAAGGAAATTTTTTGAACTAAAACCCGATTTTGCTCGTAACATCATAATTGGCTTTGGCAGAATTGGAGGAAATACTATTGGTGTTGTTGCAAATCAACCTATGCACCTTGCAGGATGCTTGGATATTGACTCTTCAAGAAAAGCTGCAAGGTTTGTAAGATTTTGTGACGCATTTAACATTCCCATCATCACACTTATTGATGTTCCAGGGTTTTTACCTGGCACGAATCAAGAATACAATAATATAATACAACACGGAGCGAAACTGCTTTACGCTTACGCTGAAGCGACCGTGCCGAAAATTAGCCTTATCACTAGAAAAGCGTATGGTGGTGCATATATTGTTATGAACTCAAAGCATTTAAAAGGTGATATAAATTATGCTTGGCCAACCGCTGAGATAGCTGTAATGGGCCCTGAAAGTGCAGTTGAAATTATATTTAGGCATGAAAAAGAACAGCAAACGTTAATCAAAGAATATAAAGAGAAATTTGCTAATCCATTTTTTGCTGCATCACATGGATACATTGATGACATTATAGTGCCAAGTAAAACAAGGCATCACTTTCACAAAGCACTAGAGCTACTTAAAAACAAGAAAGTAGAAAGAATATGGAAGAAGCATGATAATCTTCCTTTGTAACTTTCCTCTCAGTCTTTATTGTAAGGTCTACAGTGCCGTTACACCAAGTTGGATTACCAATAACGCTAACTTTTGGGTTCCTCCTTTTTTCTATAATATATTCTTATAGCTAAAAAATTACTTCCGCATATTCTAAATCTGATTATAATGACAATTAGAGATACTTTTAGAGCTCAAAAATTTATCTTTGTCTGCAGACTTTTTTTTATTAAACAATCAAACTCATAAAAAAATGTAGCGTATCCGTATCCGTTCAGGAGAGTGGTTTAAGAAACAATAGATAAGAGGTTTTGGAAAGGATTGAGACCCCTTTGTTTCCATGTTAAGTATAACGAAATTATCCGTTCAAGGAATGCATTTCCCCGCTTTGATTGTGTAAAATACGAATTTTTGCGGTAAACGACATAATGCCGTATCTGCTGTTCAGCATGGTTGTTTGTCAGCGGAATGTTTTTTGGGTCATCTAAAAAATTCCACATCATTCTTTCAGATTTCAAAATATTTTTCGCAACTCGAGAGGCTCCAATTGCTTCAGGTAAGTAGGATATTTCCTTCAAGTAATACCTTGTACGTTTTCGCAACTTTCTGGCACGTCTGGCAAATCTAAAAACATCTATCTCATTTTTTAGCAAAGCCTTTTTTAGTGCAAATAATTCAGTAGCTACATTTCTTAAGTAACAGCCAAGAACTTTGACTTCAATATTCCAACTATGCGCTAATCTTTCAAAATCCCTTGCTAAGTGTGCCCAGCAGATTTGCCTTTTTTCATCAGCAAAGTAATTGTATACTGCGTACCTGTCGGTTACCACTAAGCTATTATGATTGCAGCATGCGTTATTTTTTAAAACTTTCATTCCTCTTGACTCTGTCAACTTCACAAAACTTGCCGTATTGCTTGCAAACATCCAACACCAAGCGAGTTTACCTTTGTTATAATGGCTCGTTTCATCAATATGTAGAACTTTACTCCTACTTATCTCTTGTTCGATCTGCTCATACATTTTTTTGCATTTTGAAGCAACTCTATGTTCACTATTTGATATGCTAACGACGCTTATGTTCAAATTGAAGATATCATTTACGACACTCGCTATTTCGCGTTTTGAATTTTTGTAGAATCCGCTGAACGCTGCAATTATTGACTTAACCCTTGGACCAAATGTATCTGACGTAACACCTTCTGGTAACTTACTGCTTCTTCTTTTTCCGCATCTCCGGCAACGACCATGCTCCATCTGATATTCCACTACATAAGGCCTAATTTCCGGAAGATCAACTTTTTGATGAATGTACGGTCCATTGCATATTGCAATCCCTCCTCCGCATTCACAAGTAGATGACAACTTTACTTTTATCACCTCATCTGCATCCATTTTGGCGCGAAAACTTCCTTTATGACCAACCTGACCACCAACGTTTCTGTCGCTCTTTGGCTTGTCCTTTTTTATTTTGTACAACTCTCTAGAGCTTGGTAGAGATGAATTTTTCGAGTTTAAACCAAGCCTTTCCTTTAATTCAGCGTTCTCTATCTTTAAAGCCTTGTTCTCTGCTTTTAAACTTTCATTCTCCCTTTCCAGCTTTTCTATTTTTGCTTCTAACTTTTCTATTTTTTGCTGTAAATTTTTGCAAAGCTCTAAAAGGTTTACCACATTACCTCACTTTTGCTCTATGATTATCTTTTTAGATCACCTTGTCTACCTTATTCTGCCACTCCGCTGAACGGATACGCGTATCCTCTTCAGCGTATGTGGGTGCATACACACATACTTAATTTCTGTCGTATGTGCATTGCATTTTTTTCTAATCTTTTTTTTCAAAGGAGGATTTTATGTCCAGAATTCCAGATATTTGACGTTTACTTTAGCTAATAAAAACCAACTGGTACCTGCGGTTTTTATAGCCTCAAAATTTCAATCAAAATTCAACTATCATTCAAAGAAACTTATAGTTATTCTTAGTGTTATTACTGTAGTAACAGCGCTATGATGATAAGAATATACAATCCTTTGTAACTTTCTTCTCAGTCTTTATTATAAGGTGTTCAATAATATGGGAAGAGTAAAGTTTTAAAGAGATAATTAAAATTATCCTTATCACCTACTTAGCAATAAATTATATTTGCTTAATCGTAATTACTTACACTTCTTCAATGTCCTGTTTTATTTATGGCAAACATTAAGCTTAAAAATGTACACAGTCTATTAAATTATATTATTTGTTTTTTCCTTATATACATTCAGTATATGCATTCTGCTATTGCTTTAGATAACTCTTCATCACATTTAAAAAACTTACCTGATTTTTTACCTTTTAGAAAACCTTTTGATAATATAGAAAAAATTATTAGAACTGACAATTTTAGAAGTTTTGATCTTGATAAAAGAAATAAGCTTTATACCAATGCTCATAATAGTATCAGTTTTGTAAATATTATTAATAAAATTATCTTAGCTCAAGATAACTTATTCATACTAGAAAGTAAGCCGTATAATATAGTACTTGTTGATAATCCCAATCTTATTAGAACTACAGGTGCTGCAGGAAAGGACTATGTAATTATTGAGGGAAGCTTAAAAAAAAATATCAAAGATTATACTAGAGTGATATCACATGAATTAATTCATAGATACATAGGGCGTATAATAGAGCAAGATGAGGATGAGGAAAATGAAGTAAAATATAAGTGGTTTTTTGAAGGATTTACGGAATTTTATGGAGTGAAAACCTTACTTGACACGAAATTTATTAATAAAGATGAATATTTAGAAATAATTAATACTATTTTAAAAGAATATTTTAGCTCCTTAGTACTTGATATTAATTTTGAAAAGATAGGCAAAAAACATTTACTTGATCAAAACATAAGCATGTTGAGTTATAACAAAGGTTTTATCCTTGCAACAATAATTGATGAGAAATTAAATGAGGTTAGTAATGGAAGGTATAACTTATTGACTACTATAAATAGTATAATAAGTGAAATAACTTCAAAGAAAGTTAATTTTAATGTTGACTTATTTGCAAGTCATTTAAAACATTACTTACCAGAGTACCTTATAAAAGACATCATAGCCTCTATAAGAGATTCTAGCATACTTCTCAAATTACTACCCAGCAGATTACTAAATAAAAATTTAACTTTCCAAGATACTGATAAGTATAGTGATATATGCTTTAACTTAACCAGAAGTCTAGAGCTACAAAAGATACGTGGGGTTAAATTAGGTGGTGATTGCCATAATATGGGACTCAAGGATGGTCAAGAACTAAAGTGTTATAGTATTGACTTTAATAGTGGTAATATTAAGTTAAAAGTCCTTGAAAACAAGATACCGAAAGTTATACATTTGAAAGCCAACAAAATAACGAGTAGCATTCCAATATATAAATAGCTCAGATAAATGCTTGACAAAAGCTATAGTAAACCTAGACTTTGCTATTTTAAGGCAAAATAATTATGGTAAACAATAAAGAAAAACAAGTGGATTTATTATTAGAGCTTCTTAGCGCTAATATCGGTCAAGTTAGTAGTAGTATCATACTTAAAAGAATAGAAAAGCTTTCAGATAATTTTCATGGTAGAAATAATCACAATAGCCATTGTCAGTTTGATAGAGATGGTGGAGGGCATGGTAATATATGCTGGGCAGATAAGATAAAAGAAGACCTGACTGAGAACTATCACAAAAAGGATAGAGAAATTTCTATATAACTTTTCATTAGAGCTATTTTACGGTAATTATTCAAGAGTTGAAGGATTTGGCAAAAGAAGTCCTTTTGTATTACCGTTAATATGTGTTTCCAATAATGGTGATCTCGGTCCACTAGATGATTTGAGAACATGTGTCCCTCATAAGTTTGTTGAATATAACATCAGCAATACTAGTTGGGCTAAGTTCTTATCAGATAAATTTTTTAATAACTTTTTGAGTGATATGGAAAACAGGCCTGATGATTGTAAGCAGTGTTGTTATGAAAATATTTGTGGTGGGGGAAGTTATGGTAACAGGTTTAACCCTGCCAACGTAAGTTTTAATAATCCTTCAGTATATTGTGAGGGATTTTTGGCAAAGGATTATACAATTTCTTTTAATGCATGGATTTTCTAAAGAAAAATTACGGCAGGTATTATTGAATAGTGATACTGAAAAAGCAGCTTAATGGTAGTGTATAAAAGGTATTTACTAGACGTTTTTCTATAATCTAATTAGCATCTAGAGGATTGACTTTATGAATATCGTCCTCTAAACTGCCGTTACCAAGATTCGAACTTGGGACCTCGTCATTACCAATGACGTACTCTACCACCTGAGCTACAACGGCAAGTTCACGTATTATGATAATGAATAACATGAAAAAAAATAAGGAAAAAGAAGAAGAGAGAAAAAGATTGGCAAAAGCTTTAAAGCAAAATATTCTAAAAAGAAAAAAACAGCAACAGAGTAGACAAGATGCCAGAACTCCCAGAAGTGGAAGTAATCTCTAACTTCTTATTTGATAAAATCAAAAATAAGAAAATAAGCAATGTGACAGTCAATAATTGTAATTTGCGTGTACCAATAACGAAGAATATTGATGATTTGCTAAAGGGCAAAGTTATAAATGATATCAAGCGTAGAGGTAAATATATAATCTCGAATATAGATGCTAGTATGGCTGTAATCATACACCTTGGCATGAGCGGAAAGCTTATATATGCTGAAGACAATCAAGCACAGAACAAACATGATCATGTGATATTCTTATTTTCTGACAACACTTCACTAATCTTTAATGACCCAAGAAGGTTTGGATTAGTGATTGTTTTAAACAGAGAGCAAGAACTAAATTTTTTTAATAACCTAGGAATAGAACCCCTCACAGATGAATTTGACGGACATTATTTACAGAAGTTGCTAAAGAACAGAAAAGCAAATATCAAATCAGTATTAATGAATAATAAGCTAATAGTTGGCGTAGGTAACATATATGCTTCTGAGAGCTTATTTAGAGCTCGCATATCACCACTTAGGCTAGCACAAGATTTAACATATATAGAGTGCGAAAAACTTGCTATCGAAATAAAAAATACTCTGAGTGATGCAATTGCTGCTGGTGGTTCAACACTGAAAGATTATGCACAGCCATCTGGATCTGCTGGATACTTTCAAAATAACTTTTACGTATATGGTAAAGTGCAAAAACCTTGCAGAATCTGCAACAATATCATAACACTTATACGACAAAATGGTCGTAGCACTTATTTTTGCAATGCATGTCAGAATTAAATTTTATTTTTGCATATGACACTCTTACCTGAAAAAGATCCTTTTGATTTGTTCTCAAAGTGGTATCAAGAAGTACTTAATTTTCCGTGTAAAGAGTCAACTGCAATGACGCTAGCAACGTGTAGCAAAGACTGCATTCCATCTGCAAGAGTGGTATTACTAAAGGAATATAGTAAAGAAGGTTTTGTGTTCTTTACTAACGTAAACAGTAGAAAAGGAAAAGAATTGACTGAGAATCCCAAAGCTGCACTCGTATTTCATTGGACAGAATTTTCTAGACAAGTACGAATTGAAGGAGAAGTTAGGCTTCTAAGCGGCAAAAAGGCTGACGAATATTTCTCCTCTCGAGCACGTGATAGTCAAATTAGCGCGTGGTGCTCAAAACAATCAAGAGTTCTGAAAAATTGGCAAGATTTTGAGCAGGCTATAGAATTGAAAGAGAAAGAATTTCACAATATACAAGTTTCTCGTCCTGACTTTTGGGTGGGATTTTGCGTAATCCCAAAGGTAATTGAATTTTGGCAAGAAGGTGAATATAGGAGACACACTAGATTTAGATATACTCTTGTTGAGAAAAGCAATTGGAAAGTGGAACAATTATATCCCTAACGTTAGAGAAAGCTACTCTGCAGATCAAAAATAAGGATTTATTGTCATAACAAGGAAAGTAACTTTTTATGGCTTAAAAACTTGTATCCGTTCAGCGGAGTGGCAGAATAAGGTAGACAAGGTGATCTAAAAAGATAATCATAGAGCAAAAGTGAGGTAATGTGGTAAACCTTTTAGAGCTTTGCAAAAATTTACAGCAAAAAATAGAAAAGTTAGAAGCAAAAATAGAAAAGCTGGAAAGGGAGAATGAAAGTTTAAAAGCAGAGAACAAGGCTTTAAAGATAGAGAACGCTGAATTAAAGGAAAGGCTTGGTTTAAACTCGAAAAATTCATCTCTACCAAGCTCTAGAGAGTTGTACAAAATAAAAAAGGACAAGCCAAAGAGCGACAGAAACGTTGGTGGTCAGGTTGGTCATAAAGGAAGTTTTCGCGCCAAAATGGATGCAGATGAGGTGATAAAAGTAAAGTTGTCATCTACTTGTGAATGCGGAGGAGGGATTGCAATATGCAATGGACCGTACATTCATCAAAAAGTTGATCTTCCGGAAATTAGGCCTTATGTAGTGGAATATCAGATGGAGCATGGTCGTTGCCGGAGATGCGGAAAAAGAAGAAGCAGTAAGTTACCAGAAGGTGTTACGTCAGATACATTTGGTCCAAGGGTTAAGTCAATAATTGCAGCGTTCAGCGGATTCTACAAAAATTCAAAACGCGAAATAGCGAGTGTCGTAAATGATATCTTCAATTTGAACATAAGCGTCGTTAGCATATCAAATAGTGAACATAGAGTTGCTTCAAAATGCAAAAAAATGTATGAGCAGATCGAACAAGAGATAAGTAGGAGTAAAGTTCTACATATTGATGAAACGAGCCATTATAACAAAGGTAAACTCGCTTGGTGTTGGATGTTTGCAAGCAATACGGCAAGTTTTGTGAAGTTGACAGAGTCAAGAGGAATGAAAGTTTTAAAAAATAACGCATGCTGCAATCATAATAGCTTAGTGGTAACCGACAGGTACGCAGTATACAATTACTTTGCTGATGAAAAAAGGCAAATCTGCTGGGCACACTTAGCAAGGGATTTTGAAAGATTAGCGCATAGTTGGAATATTGAAGTCAAAGTTCTTGGCTGTTACTTAAGAAATGTAGCTACTGAATTATTTGCACTAAAAAAGGCTTTGCTAAAAAATGAGATAGATGTTTTTAGATTTGCCAGACGTGCCAGAAAGTTGCGAAAACGTACAAGGTATTACTTGAAGGAAATATCCTACTTACCTGAAGCAATTGGAGCCTCTCGAGTTGCGAAAAATATTTTGAAATCTGAAAGAATGATGTGGAATTTTTTAGATGACCCAAAAAACATTCCGCTGACAAACAACCATGCTGAACAGCAGATACGGCATTATGTCGTTTACCGCAAAAATTCGTATTTTACACAATCAAAGCGGGGAAATGCATTCCTTGAACGGATAATTTCGTTATACTTAACATGGAAACAAAGGGGTCTCAATCCTTTCCAAAACCTCTTATCTATTGTTTCTTAAACCACTCTCCTGAAGTATCCGTTCAGGGGAGTGGTTTAAGAAATGATAGATAGGAGATTATGAAAAGGGTTTTAGCCGTATGGAAGTGGGATGAAAAGAAGCACTGGTTTCACATGCGTCTGAACAGACACCATTTTACAGCATTTTAAATTTGTCCTGTGCAATGTTTGTACAGTTGCGATAAAAATTACTTGACAAATTTTGACAGCTTTGTTATTTTGATAGTGAAGATATTCTAGAGCTCGAAATCTATCTTCGTCTGCAGACTTTTCGTATCCGTTCAGGAGAGTGGTTTAAGAAACAATAGATAAGAGGTTTTGGAAAGGATTGAGACCCCTTTGTTTCCATGTTAAGTATAACGAAATTATCCGTTCAAGGAATGCATTTCCCCGCTTTGATTGTGTAAAATACGAATTTTTGCGGTAAACGACATAATGCCGTATCTGCTGTTCAGCATGGTTGTTTGTCAGCGGAATGTTTTTTGGGTCATCTAAAAAATTCCACATCATTCTTTCAGATTTCAAAATATTTTTCGCAACTCGAGAGGCTCCAATTGCTTCAGGTAAGTAGGATATTTCCTTCAAGTAATACCTTGTACGTTTTCGCAACTTTCTGGCACGTCTGGCAAATCTAAAAACATCTATCTCATTTTTTAGCAAAGCCTTTTTTAGTGCAAATAATTCAGTAGCTACATTTCTTAAGTAACAGCCAAGAACTTTGACTTCAATATTCCAACTATGCGCTAATCTTTCAAAATCCCTTGCTAAGTGTGCCCAGCAGATTTGCCTTTTTTCATCAGCAAAGTAATTGTATACTGCGTACCTGTCGGTTACCACTAAGCTATTATGATTGCAGCATGCGTTATTTTTTAAAACTTTCATTCCTCTTGACTCTGTCAACTTCACAAAACTTGCCGTATTGCTTGCAAACATCCAACACCAAGCGAGTTTACCTTTGTTATAATGGCTCGTTTCATCAATATGTAGAACTTTACTCCTACTTATCTCTTGTTCGATCTGCTCATACATTTTTTTGCATTTTGAAGCAACTCTATGTTCACTATTTGATATGCTAACGACGCTTATGTTCAAATTGAAGATATCATTTACGACACTCGCTATTTCGCGTTTTGAATTTTTGTAGAATCCGCTGAACGCTGCAATTATTGACTTAACCCTTGGACCAAATGTATCTGACGTAACACCTTCTGGTAACTTACTGCTTCTTCTTTTTCCGCATCTCCGGCAACGACCATGCTCCATCTGATATTCCACTACATAAGGCCTAATTTCCGGAAGATCAACTTTTTGATGAATGTACGGTCCATTGCATATTGCAATCCCTCCTCCGCATTCACAAGTAGATGACAACTTTACTTTTATCACCTCATCTGCATCCATTTTGGCGCGAAAACTTCCTTTATGACCAACCTGACCACCAACGTTTCTGTCGCTCTTTGGCTTGTCCTTTTTTATTTTGTACAACTCTCTAGAGCTTGGTAGAGATGAATTTTTCGAGTTTAAACCAAGCCTTTCCTTTAATTCAGCGTTCTCTATCTTTAAAGCCTTGTTCTCTGCTTTTAAACTTTCATTCTCCCTTTCCAGCTTTTCTATTTTTGCTTCTAACTTTTCTATTTTTTGCTGTAAATTTTTGCAAAGCTCTAAAAGGTTTACCACATTACCTCACTTTTGCTCTATGATTATCTTTTTAGATCACCTTGTCTACCTTATTCTGCCACTCCGCTGAACGGATACCTCCTGAACGGATACAAAAACTTGTTGTATGTAACGTATTGTAATACTTACGCAAAATATTTTAGTGCATTCTCAAATATGAGCATTCCATCACCATATTTTGGCATAGCCACTCCTGAACGTTTACATTTTTCTTTTTCAAGAGGCCAGTTGTCCTGCTGAGTAAAAAATATTCCTCTCTCTGGGTGAGGCATTAAAGCTAAAACTCTACCACTTTTGTCTGACAAAGCTGCCAGGTCGTATATAGATCCGTTTGGATTGTAAGGAAATTGTAAATTTGCATAGTCACCATTTTCATCAACGTAACGCAGTGCAACGGAATTATTTTCAATCAATTGATTTAAAATATCTTGATCCATAAAAAACCTGCCTTCTCCATGAGCAACAGGAAGATATAGCTCACTCAGGCCCCGTAGCCAAACAGAACTACTCTGCGGATTAACTCTCACTCTAATCCAACGACATTGGTAATTACCTATATCATTAGAGGTTAAAGCTAGATTAGAGAATTCTGGAACTAATTTTACTAATATCTGGCAACCATTACATATCCCTATAATAAGCTTATCCTGAGATAAGAAATTTTGAAATTCGTCTAACAAGTTGTTTTTTATACGTAAAGCAAATGCATTACCAGCACCAGTATCATCACCATAGGAAAAACCTCCTGGAATTGCAAGTATATTGCTTAATTTCAGTTCACTTGGATTATCTATAATATCATTAATGTGAACGATTTTTACTTCAATATTATTAATACCAAGCTTTCTGCTGCATTCCATAAATGCAAATGCAGTTTCTTTTTCGCAATTTAAGCCATAACCAGATAGGATTGTAATTTTCATGAATCAAAAAACTCGAACTTTCTTTTTACAAAATTTGCTATTAAATTCAAAGCAAATAGCATTAACAATAAAGCTATAATTGCAATGGCAGCAAGCTCAATAAATGCAATTTCAGGACTACTTGACCATATGTATATTTGTACAGGTAAAACAGTTGCCGGATCGAAGAAGGATGTAGGTGTATCAGCAATAAATGCTACCATGCCTATCATAAGTAAAGGGGAAGATTCGCCTAAAATCCTTGCAATTGCAAGCACTGCACCATGTATTATCCGTGGCAACGCAATCGGTAAAGAGTGATCCAATATCACCTTGATGTGAGGTGCACCTAGCGCAAACGCTGCATCTTTTATTGCAATAGGAACGTTTGTAAAGGCATTTTTTGTTGCAATAATAATATTAGGCAGCATCATAAATGAAAGAGTCATCCCGCCAACAAGCGGTGAAGAACGGGGTAAACCAAATATGCCCAAGTAGAGAGTCAGTCCTACCACACCAAATATTATCGAAGGCACTGCAGCAAGGTTATTCATGCTAATTTCTACAATACTGGTTATTAGCCTATTTCTAAGCATAAATTCATAAAGACAGATACCTGACATAATTCCTATTGGCAATGCCAACGCTAAGCATACTATAATTGTCATTAATGAACCGATAAATGCCCCTAAAATCCCTGCATTCTCAGGCTCACAAGAATCAGACTTAAGAAACAGAGACTTATTAAAAAATTTTCTTACTCTTCCCTTCTCTTTTAACCAATCAAGTAATTTAGCATAATGATCATTCAAACATTTATTTTTATATAGTGAATTGATCACACTCGATGCGGTAAACCAAATCTCATATTCACCACTATCTTTTACTTTCTTACGAAAAAATTTCTCTAGTTCTTTGTAAGAATTACGACTTAAAATTTCGTCACTGTCTTTAAAGTCAATTCCTTCAAACACTTTATGTAAAGAGTTATTGAGTAGTCTAATGGACTTATATCGTAAATCACCAGGATTATTAGTTAAAATAAGATCAGCATTTATTTCAACTGGCAATAAAATTTTCGTTACTGTTAAAGCACTGTAAGAGTTAACTAATATACTTAGTAATATACATATAGGACACCCAATTGAGACAATCAGTGCTGTAAAAGAGCAAAAGCATAAAATGCTGTTCTTTTTATTTTTTCTTTTTACACGAGCATGTACGCGCTTAGATTGAAGTAACTTAAGGAAGTTTTTCTTTATTATACCCATTTACTTTTCTTTACATGAGGATTTGAAAAGACTTTCCCCTTTTTCCAGTGCTTGACACTGAGATCTAACAGGCTTTGCCTGCAAATAATTTTTATATTTTCCATGAAAGCACAAACCAAAAGGAGAATCTGGATCCCAGTGTCAAACATTGGGATGACACCACAGCAGGAGGCAAAGTACAGTTGTGCGCCACACACTGGGATAATAAGAGAGAGTTTTGAGATGATACAATTGACATCACTCCCTATTGTATCTACTTAGATTTTTTTTTAACATAAGTAGTACGTTCTTTGATCCTTGCAGCTTTCCCAAATAGCTTGCACAGATAATATAATTTTGCTCTACGGACCTTTCCCTTTCTCATCACTTGTACTGAAATTAATGCAGGAGAGTAAACAAAAAATTGTGATACTATACTTTCTCCATGACTTACCTTTCTAACTGAAAAAGAAGAGTGTAATCCACGATTTCTTTTTGATATACATACGCCCTCAAATATCTGTATACGCTCACCCGTACTATCAACTACCTTAAAAGTGACCTTCAAATCATCGCCAGGACAAAAAGCTGGCATCTCTTTGGCTAACCTTTGTATTTGTTGTTCGTTAAATTTTTCAAGTAAGTTTGTCATTTATCATCTCCATTCAACAATTCAGGTCGACGTTCCTTTGTTCTAACATATGACTGTTCCCTTCTCCAATCACTTATTTTTCTGTGATTGCCAGACAACAGAACCTTAGGAACTTTGTACCTACTCCACTGCTCAGGCCTAGTATATTGAGGATATTCAAGCATACCACCACTATAACTAAAACTTTCTTCAGCAACGCTATCGAAATTATTTACTACACCTGGAAGAAGCCTAATACATGCATCAAGAACCACCATTGCAGCTGGCTCACCTCCCGAAAGTATATAATCTCCAATACTTAACTCATAAGGAGTATACACATCAATTACTCTTTGGTCAACACCTTCAAATCGACCACACAATATTGTTACATGAGGAATTTCTGTTAGCTCCTTTGCAATGCTCTGATTAAATTTTGTACCAGATGGAGTCATATAAATAAATCTAGTATTTTTATGAGCAGAAAGCACATTATCAACTGCATTACCAATCACATCTGGGCGCATAACCATCCCTGCTCCACCTCCATATGGAACATCATCTATAGTTGAATGTTTATCTTTAGCAAAAGAACGAATATTTACTATTTCAAGATTCCATATTTTTTTTTCCAACGCTCTTCCAGCAAGAGAATAGTTCAAAAATCCGGGGAACATTTCTGGAAATATGGTTAATATTGTAACATTGAACGCCATTAAGGTTTATTTTAAGTTATTTGGGGCTATACTCTAAGAACAGTAAATTGATATGATACATAGTTAAATTAAATATGTCACTGAATAAAACGATATACGAAGGTAAAGCCAAAGTCATTATTGAAACTGAAGACTCATCAACTGTTATACAGTACTTTAAAGATGATGTTACAGCGTTCAACAAGAAAAAATATGAAATTATTGAGGGCAAAGGAATAATTAATAATCATGTTAGTGCTTTTATCATGGAAAAGCTTGAAGAAGCAGGAATTAGCACGCACTTTATAAACACTCTAAACGAAAGAGAACAGCTAGTCAAAAAACTCAAGATAATACCTCTTGAGATAGTGGTTAGAAACATTGCAGCTGGCAGCTTTTGCAAACGTTTTAATATCAAAGAAGGTGAGACACTTACATCTCCTATAATCGAGTTTTTTTACAAAAATGATGACCTAGCCGACCCAATGGTGAATGAAAATCACATACTATATTTTGGTTGGTTATCCCATAAAGAAATGGAAGAAGTTAAAACTACAACTTTAAAGATCAACAAAATCTTAGTCGACCTATTTTCAAATGCAAATATATATTTAGTTGATCTCAAGTTAGAATTTGGCAAATTGATAAACAACAGCACTAAAATCATTTTAGCCGATGAAATCAGCCCTGATAATTGTAGGCTATGGGATAAAAATACGCATAAAAAGCTAGACAAAGATGTTTTCCGTTTAAATCTAGGAAACTTAAAGGAAGCATACTCAGAAGTTGCAAAAAGACTGTCAGTAAAGTTAGACTAACTAAATACTATTCTATCAAGTGGAGGGTTACATGCCTCATCAAGTTTTCCAATAATCTCAATTTTTTCTCCACGCTTTTGGAAATGGCTTTCCACATCCTTCATATTATCGGGATCTACAATCAGTACTATACCTATGCCGCAATTAAATGTTTTTAACATTTCTCTCTTTTCTATTTTGCCTTCTTCTTTCAGCCATAAAAATATATCTGGCCATTTCCAAGAATTAATATTTATGTCTACAAATAAATTTCCTGAGAGAATTCTTGGAATATTGTCTATTAACCCGCCACCTGTTATATGCGCAATGCCTTTTACCTTTGGCATAATAGGCAACAAAGAATCAACATATATCTTTGTTGGCTTAAGTAATATTTCACCCCAAGATTTATTATTCCATGGAGATATATCATTATAATTTATACCTAAGCTTTTAAAAATATGGCGCACCAAAGAAAATCCATTTGAGTGAATTCCATTTGATTCTAAACCAACTACACAGTCACCTGCTTTCATTATACTACAATTTGGAAGAATTTGCTTTCGATCAACAACACCAACCACAAACCCTGCAAGGTCATAGTGATTGTTACCATACATTCCAGGCATTTCTGCAGTTTCTCCACCAACTAATGCTATTTTAGATTCCTTGCACCCTTCTGCAATGCCCTGGATTACAGACAATAAAACGTTTTTGTTTAAAACGCCTGTTGCAAAGTAATCAAGGAAAAATAAAGGTGTTGCTCCTTGTGCAAGTAAATCATTTACACACATTGCAACTAAGTCTATACCTATAGTATCATGCTTATTCACCTCTTGAGCTATTAATAGTTTTGTGCCCACTCCATCAGTTGAGGAAACAAGTACTGGATGGTCGTATTTCTTACTCAGCGAAGAAAAGTCAAACAATGCAGAAAATGATCCTACTTCACTAATTACTTCTTCTCCTTTAGTCTTTTCAATAATAGGTTTAACTTTTTTTATTAGTTCATTATATAGTTTAAGGTCTATTCCAGATTTAGCATAAGTATTCATAACGCCTTCATAAATCTTATAATTATTAATACTACATTAATGCTTTGACACAAAAAGCGCAACGAAACTTTCTCTTAAATTGACTACTACATGCCTACCAATATAGGGTTAACTTAAATCATTTATACTTTTATCCAATGAATAAAAACATAATGTTAATAACAGAGTGCCTATCAGGACGAATTCTTCATGATTTTGCTAGTTCTATGCAAGGAATAGTGGGTGGATTGGAAGAGCTTGAAGAAAACAACCCTAATATGCAAAACGAAGCATTGTCATTGCTTAAAGAAAGCTCCGATGATTTAATATATAAATATAAAGTTATGAAGCAAGCGTATTCTCATTCATCAGATAATTGCAGCTTTGTTAAGACTAAATCCAATATAGAAAATTATTTATTAAAAAAAAAGTAAAGCTTCAGTGGAGAGTAAGTGAATGTCCTACAGAAAACTTAGTTGAAAAAATAAATAAGATAATTTCCAATATGGTGATAACTATAATCAGTGCAGTGGCACAAATTGAATTAGTGTCTATTTTACTGACTAAAACAGAAGATAAAACACTACTCACTATAAAAGTAGTAAATGAACATAAATCAATAAGTACATTATTAGTGAGCAAATTAACAAAAAAAAATGATATTCGTTTGGATACAAAAGACATTATTATCTATATGACTTCTTTACTGTTAGAACAGTATAACACTAAAATCAATTGCACTTGTGAAAGTAATTCACTGAATATAGGCTTAACTATAACTTGAGGTGGCTTCATATTTCATAAAAAGGAATCGATACTATAAATTTGAATCTTGGATAAGGAAAGGAAAAATTTTGTGGAGTAACTTAGACATAAAATCTGTAGTTAATTTCTTTGCAGGGAGTGTTAAATAAACTGTGTCAAACCGAGAAGTAAAAATAAAATAGAAACAAAAAATGGAGGTTTGACACAGTTTATTTAACACTCCCCTTTTTCCTGCAGTAATGAATTATTATGAAGCTTGCATTTTCTGTCGCTTACTACTGGGATAGCTTAACAGTTGCAGTGCATGTCTATCAATGATAAAATGAAGATCAGTTTATTTTGATACTATGATTAGGTTACTGTTTGTTGCGCTATTATTTTTTTGTGGTGGTTATGCACTTGCAAAACAGGAACCAAGACCAATAGCTGGTGATAACCACATAAAGGTAATGAATTATAATCCACAGGCTATACATAAGTACACGGGCTTTTATGGTTATCAATCCAGCATATTGTTTGAGCCAGGGGAGGTAATAGAGAGTCTTTCAATGGGTGATGCAACCGGTTGGCAACTCCTTCCTCAAGGTAATAGATTATTTATTAAGCCTATAGATGATATTGCCGATACTAATGCAACTATAATTACCAATAAAAGAGTTTATTATTTCGAATTTCATGCTGAAGAAGCAAACGGGCTAGATGATCCAAGGTTAGCATATGAAGTAAGGTTTCTTTATCCACTGTTCAACAGTGATGAAATTTATTCAACGAGTAACGGTGATATTCTAGAGCAAGCTAGTCATACCACTATCCCTGATATAAGTGATATTGAGGTTATAAAGAAAGGCTTGAATTTTAACTATTCCATCTCGCACGTTAAAGGCAGTCAATCAATAATACCAATTAAGGTTTTTGATGACGGAAAATTTACATATCTACAATTTAATAAAATAAACTCTGATTTCCCGGCAGTTTTTATGGTTGATTCTGCAGGATATGAATCCTTGATAAATTTTCGTACAGTTGATGACTACCTGATAATTGAAAGAGTAAGCTCGGTATTTACCTTAAGAAACGGATCAAGCACAGTCTGCCTGTTTAATGAAAACATACCTTTCAAAAAAGGTAAGTGATTAAAGGCTATAGTATTCTTATAGGTGCAAAATTCTTTCTATGGTGCTTCGTAATTCCATGAAGGCCAATAGCGCTGAGGTGTTCTTTTGTTCCATATCCCTTATTTTTATACCAATTATATTGAGGATGTTTATTATGCAATTCTTCCATAAGCCGATCTCTTGTAACTTTTGCAACGATTGAAGCAGCTGCGATTGATATACTTAAGCTATCACCATTCACTATAGATTTTACTTGCCATTTTACTTCAGGTGGTTGATTACCATCAACTAGCACATAATCTAGTTCTAGATTCAAGTTTGCCAACGCACGTTTCATTGAAAGCTTTGTTGCTTGCAAAATATTGTATGAGTTTATTTCTTCTACGCTTGCCATTCCTATACCAAATTTTGCAACAGACGTTATTTTTTCGTATAGAACTTGCCTACACTTAGGGGTTAGCTTTTTTGAGTCGTTTATTCCATCAATAACCGTATCTCTATCAGTAAATATTACAGCTGCAGATATCACTGGACCGGCAAGCGGACCTCTTCCTACTTCATCTACTCCTGCTATAATTCCTGATAATGTATTTTCTAATGAAAAGTCTGGATATTTCATAATTCCTATAATAAGAAAGTTAAAGCAAAAATCGAACAAGCAATAGAAATTATCCAAAATTTTATAACTATTGTATTTTCTGACCACCCTTTCTTTTCAAAGTGATGATGTATTGGTGTCATAAGGAAAATTCTTCTTCCTGCTCCATATCTAAATTTTGTATATTTAAAATATGATACCTGAATAATCACAGATAAAGTCTCTATTACAAAGATTATTCCAATAACGGCAAAAAGCATTTCTTTTTTAATTAGAACACTAGTGAGTCCTAAAGCTGCACCGATTGATAGGCTTCCAACATCACCCATAAATATTTTTGCTGGATGTGTGTTAAACCACAAGAAACTTAAAATAGCTCCTATAAATGCAATGCAGAATAAAGTAATGTTTACATCTGTCTGAGTGATGTATGCAATTAGCCCCAAAAAAGCAAAGGAAGTAATGGCTTGAGTTGCAGCAAGGCCATCTAGGCCATCTGTAAGATTCACAGCATTAGAAGAGCCGACAATTACAAATGCAGCAAACGGAAGATATAGATAGCCAAGGTCGATTGCTACTTCTCTAAATAGAGAAATTTTTGTAAAACCTTCAGCAGATTGTAGCTTAAGTATAAACATACAGACCAGAGTAACGACAAACTGAATAAGTATTTTGGTTTTTGCACTTAAACCTCGGTGGTGATTTGTCTTCAATTTTAAATAGTCATCAATAAATCCAAGTAGAGCAAAAAATAGAGTTATAAATACCAGCAATGAAATTTCTGGTGTTAATTGAGTCCAAAGCAGGATTGGTAATAAAGCAGAAGTTAGTATTATTATTCCACCCATAGGTGGTATATTCTTTTTTGTTATTAAATGACTTTCTGGTCCATATGATCTGATTGGTTGTCCATCTTTACTTATCTTTTTTAGAAGTTTTATAAAATAGGGAAAGAGAATAAACCCAAAAATAAATGAGATAAAAAACGTCTTTGTAGATGAGATCACCTGCCTATTCAAAATTAACTAGATATTATACCAAAAGCTTTACCTAATCTCAATTTATACCTTTTTATCAGCTTATTTTATTTGGAGTAAATTTAGTTATTGATTAGTTATAGCAAAGTTTGCATACTGATATTTAGTTAATGGTAAGAGGTAGCATATGTTAGATTATATTAAAAAGCTTTTTTGGGCTACTACAGTACCTGATAATGAGAGTAGAGTTAAAAATTCTTACACGCATATAGTAGAGAAACCTTCTTTTGGTGATGCAGCTTCAAAGTTGAGTAAGGAAGAAAGGTCAGAAGAGCATCTTGTTCTTCTAAAAGGTAAAGGCAATAGCTCTGGTACAACTGTAACAGAAGGATCGTCTAGTATTCAGAATGCAGTATCAGGCAAGAACAAGCGTGAATATATTAAATTAGACAGTGATGAAGAATGGGATAAATTCTTTAAGTTACAGAATGATCCAGACACTAATACTACAAACAAAGAACCTTTTTCTCCGAAGAAAGGAGAATCTCACTATCATGGTAAAGAGATTGTAGGCAAGATTGCTGACCAAATTAAGGCAGAGATATCGAAGGTATATACCATAGAGTCCATAATGATAAAAGAAGGCAAAAGGGAAGGTAATATTGTTTACCCCACCGTGAGAGTTGTGCTACATGCCAATAAAGAAGGAGTAGATATAGCTAAACTTCTAGGCGGTAGTATATGTAAAGAGTATGGTGTAAGAACAATTACATTTTGTCATCCTAATCAAGAAAAAAAGAGAGGGGCATGTTGCTATATTAATAATGATAGTGATAATGAGGAAAGAGTTTATGAAATAATTAGTGGGTTATATGAAATGACTTTAAAGTGGTATGTTGATGGAAGAGAATGCAAAATTAAAGTTAACATTGATGGTAATAATGGTGTAACTCTCCTTGAAGGCAACGGTGTTACTGCAGAGCAGTTGCGTGCAAATAAAGAAGTCAAAATAGGTAAGAGACGTGAACCAAAATCTTTATATGAAGCGTTAGTACCGCAATTGCAACAAAAGAGCTCTGAATCAGTCAAGGTTTTACAGCAGCCTTCAACAGATGTAACAAATGTGACAACAACACCAACTTCTACTTCTCAGAGATGCTCTTGACTAAATAAATAAGAAAAAGCAAAAATAGTATAACTTGCTTACAAATGTAAGTAACTTGTACTTCTATGATGAATAACACAATATTACCAAGAAATTTCTATGAACGGCCAACTTTAACCGTAGCTGGGGAGCTGCTAGGGAAGATTCTGAAATTTTCTAATTTTAGTGGAATAATAACTGAAGTTGAAGCGTATATAGGAATGGATGACCCAGCTTGTCATGCAGCAAGAGGCTATACTAATCGAACCTCAGTAATGTTTGGTACGCCAGGGTTTTCGTACGTATATTTTATATATGGAATGTACTATTGTCTAAATATTGTAACAGAAGCAGAAGGATTCCCAGCAGCAGTGTTAATACGAGGATTAAAGCTCACTGAACCGCTTGAAGCAAATTTAGGCGGGCCAGGCATACTGTGCAAAAAATTAAACATTACAAAAGAACATAATAAACAAGACCTTACTATAAGTCATGAATTTTGTCTCTATGAATATCACCTCAAACCAGATTATGTGTGCACTCCAAGAATCGGAATTAGTAAAGGCAAGGAGAAATTTTGGCGATTTAAAAGTTGCGTTTTAGCAGAAATGCCTAAAATCACACTCAACAATAAATATAGACCTCCTGCATAAACTAGATAAAAAGGCAAATAGCCTTTTATGTTTACCAACAATAGACTTCTTGGATAACCTAAGGATATTTTTTAATCTTCTATGGGGGAGTTAAACATTCCCTTTTTATAAAACTTTTGCATACTCCTATTTAACTTTAATAGCTCTTTATCTTCCTGAAATCTGGATGTTTTATCAATGCATCTTCTATTCAGCCGTTAGCAAGAACTTTCACTTATTCCATAGCTTTGCACTATATGGAAATATGTACGGTATTTACACAAATATTCGAGTGCTATTAATAAATATATTTGGTTTTCCTCCTCTTGCCTTTTTCTTGGCCTCTTCCTCTATTAAAATTTCTATTATTTTTCCAATGTTTTTCTTTTTACTCCTCTTAGTCTTCGAAGCTTCTCTTCATCAAGTTTACTTACCTGCTCAAAATTTATACCTTCCCTAATATTGCTTCTACTACTTGTTTCTTAAGTTATCCAAGAAGTCTATTGTCTGTTCAGATACGAGGTAGCTGCTGCCATTTGAAATATTTTATTCACCTAAAATTACATTCTACCTATTTTAAAAGTAGTTTAAAAAAACTTTATAGACTGCATACAAAAGACCTAACATCTTTAGCAATGCCTTCATAAATCCTTACTAAATCCTCACTTAGTATTGAAGGATTTCCACAATCAGAAGCACTACATATTTGCGGATCTAGAGGAACTCTGCTCAAGAGTTTGACTCCCAGCTCTTCAGACATTTTTTTTGCACCACCTTTTCCAAATATGTGTATTTTTGAATTATTTTGAACAAAATAGCTCATATTTTCCACAATGCCGATAATTGGCACGCTGAGCTTTGTGAACATATCATAAATTTTTTGTGCATCGACTAAAGCAAGCTCCTGTGGAGTTGAAACTATTATTGCTCCAGTTAAACTAAAATTCTCCATCAGACTTAAATGTACATCGCCAGTGCCAGGCGGTGTATCAATGATTAAATATTCTATATCAGACCACCTTGTTCCCATTAGCAAATTGTAAAGTGCTTTTGTGATCATAGGTCCACGCCATATTACTGCGCGGTCCTTATCAATAAAATAGCCAATTGAAATAGTATAGAGACCATGTTTCTCTATAGGAATTGCTTTACCACTCTGTATTTCTGGTTTTAATTTCTCAGTGCCCAACATTTTAGGAATCGAAGGACCATATATATCTGCATCAACTAGCGCAACTTTATGTTTTAATTCTGCTAACGAAAGAGCTAGATTTAGTGCAACTGTCGACTTACCCACACCTCCTTTACCAGAAGCAACGACAATTATATTTTTCACTCCTTCGATATGAAGTTTAGCTTTTTGTTGCCTAGCTTGTTTTTGACCAGTAGCAACTACAGTAACCTTTCCTACTCCCGGTATCGCCTTAACAGCTTGCTCACAATTTTTTCTTAATTCTTCATTTGGCTCAGTAACTTCAAGAGCAAAAGCAACATCTTTACCCTTAATAACAATTGAGGATACTACACCAACATTCTTAACACTTTTCTTCTCTATAACCTTTTTTAGGCTCTCTCTTACGATTTCCTCATTAACCTGTGTAAATTTTTTCCAGAACATATGATGAAATTTTTTCTATTGGTGTATACTAACATAGAATAATTAAACTGCACTGACTTTAAAGCGAGGTTACAAGAATATGCTAAATGATAACAACTTAACACAAGCACAACGAAATTTGCATTTAAAGTTGAAAAAGGTAATATCAAATGGTGAGGAAATTGGTAATATCTTGAAAAGAGCCTCAGAGAATGATTTACTAAAAGTTCTTACAATAGGATATACTAAACGATTTCCAAGAGGTGGGGAACGCACTTTAACACTACTTAGCCTCGCCATATTCAAATGTAATAACGAATGCGTTAATTCTATTTTAATACATTCTCAAAATAACGGTACACTGCAAGAGATTATTAATACTGAAAATATTATAAACTATCAAGATGGTCTGATGTACACCTTAACATCGCTTGGCTTTGCTATACATTACAATAAGCCAAGATATATTAATGATATTTTAACAAAAGCCCAGGACAGTGGAATACTACAAGATATTCTTGCTGCTAGAAATATTGTACAGTATTTCAATACTAAGGAGTATGCTTTAACACCACTCAGTTTCTCTATATATAAAGGTAATAAAGAATGTATCAGTTCTATTTTAGAAAAAGCTCAAAATAATGATATGCTGCAAGGCGTTTTTATTGCTGAAAATATTTTACAGTTTTCAGATGGTCTGACGCATATTTTAACACCAATTAGCTTTGCCATATATGAAAATAATAAGGAATGTTGTAACTACATTTCAACAATGATTCAAAATAATGTTGTATCGCAAGATATTCTGAATAATTGGACATACATTTTAACATTGCTTGGCCTTGCTATATATAGAAATAACAATGAATATGTTAATTCTATTTTAAGACAAGCTCAAAATAATGGTAAGCTGCAAGAAGTTCTTACTGCTAATAAAAATACTATGTGTTCTCCAGATGGTTGGACGTACAACTTAACATCACTTGGCTTTGCTATACATGAAGGTAATCATGCACATATTAATTCGATTTTAACTCAGGCCCAAAATAGTGGTATATTGCAAAATGTTCTTGCTGCTAAAAATACTGTATATTCTCCAGATGGTTGGACGTACAACTTAACATCACTTGGCTTTGCTATACATGAAGGTAATCATGCACATATTAATTCGATTTTAACTCAGGCTCAAAATAGCGGTATATTGCAAGAGATTCTGACTACTGAAAATACTATAAACTATAAAGACGGTCGGACGTACAGCTTAATACCACTTGGCATTGCTATATATAAAGGTAATATTGAATGTATTAATTTTATTCTAGCACAAATTAATGATATGCCGCAATACATCATCTATGCTGCCTTTCAACCAACTGCAGCGATTAATGAAAGGAATACTAGGATTAGTAGTGCATTAGATAATGTATCTATTTCTTCTAGGTATGTTAGAGAAAATAGCAAAGTCAATTAATTTCTTAAGTCACTCTTTCTTGCAAGTACTACTTTTTTATGTATCTGTTCAGGCAATGGCGTTAACTTAAGAGAATAAATTAGCAAGCTCTCCTAAAGACATTATGACGTTTAGGCTTATCTACTTTATTGCGGCTATACAATCTTCACGTTAACTTTAGTGCGTATTTTAAAAAGGGCTTGAAAGTTTTTTGGTGCTAATAAGCACCTGATAAAGTTTCTGTCTCATTACACCAAATAAAACTGAAAAATTTAAACGATACTTAGCAATTTGATCTGGGTTCCAAGGCTCTTGTGCATCACACATATGAAGTATTGCACATGACCAAGTTTGCACAAAATTCTTGTTTCTAAATTTATCCCAGAAAAATTCTCTAATTCTCCTTCTACTTTGAGTCGTTTATAGCACTCCTCTATGTGACACCTTAATAGATAAGCTTTACTGATATCTTCTTTATTGAAATAAAATAGAAACCAAAGGTCCTATTTTTCACAGTATTTTACTCCTTAACATCTTTCCTTAAGTTGACGCTATTGGGTTTTGTTGCATCGCTATCTACGATGAATAAAAGATAAAATGTAGAATATCAATAGCTTATTATTCTAGCATTTATAGTAAGGACAGTCAGTAAATATCTAAATTTAAGTAAAGTTATCTAAGTGGGAAAAGTCGCCTCTCCCCACTCGACTTCAGAACCGTACGTGAGACTTTCGCCTCATACGGCTCCTCTATAATTTGGTGCTTGTCATGCACACTTTCTATGTAATTCATCGTGACAATGTCCATGTAACAAGGATAAATTCTTTTTCATATTATTACGTCTGTTTCGGTCAATATGATGTGTTTCTAAGATATCATCATTTTTAAACCAAAGTTGACAATGACCACATTTACCTTGTTGTAACTTCAACAATTTTATTACTCTTGGTAGTTTATCTGGTATCTTCCTTAAACGATTACCCCAATAAACCCAATCGCCATCATATGGAGACTTGGTTCCTTTCACTTTGACATGCCTTTTAATAGCATGATCTCCGTGCTTAATAAGAAGAACTTTGTTATTTGTCATAAATCGCCAATTATCGTTTTTATACTTTTTAAAGTATTTATTTTTAATCCAGTATTTTCCTTTGGTTGGGTGCCTGTAGACTGCCCACTTCCAGATGTTTCTAAACATTACACTGTCAATAAACCTAAAGGTCTTGTTTGACACAACCGAAGAATAATATTTGCTCCACCCTCTAGTAATTGGGTTAAGCTGTCTTATTACTGTTTCTTGTGTTGATCCTCTTAATCCTCTAATCTTATGTTTTATAGTGAGTGTATGCTGTTTTCTGGATTCACGACTTGGTTTGACTAATAATTTATAACCCCTCTTATTATTTTTCGTAGAGTAATGCCTTATTGAGAAACCAAGAAAATTAAATCCTGGCTTTTCTCCATTTTGAGTATGAGAAATCTTTGTTTTTGAAGGTTTCAATTCTAGTCCAATGGTTTTGAGCCATTCTTCAACTATCATTTTTGCCTTCAGAATGATTTCCTTACTCTCATGTATGATGATAAAGTCATCTGCGTAGAAAATTACACTTAATGAGCTTTTTGCTTCTCTACTGCTTGCAACACCACATTTCATCTTCCTATATTGAAGAAGTTCACTCCATAACGTTTCTTTGATATATTGTTCTAATCCATTTAATGCAACACAAGCAAGTAACGGTGAGATCGTCCCTCCTTGAATTGTACCACGTTTTGTGGATTCAAATTTTCTGTTTTCCATTACTCCAGCTCTTAACCATCCTTTTATAATTCTTCTAAAGGTTGGTGTAGTGTTAAGTTTTTCCAACAGAGCATTTTGATTAATATTATCAAAACATCCAGAAATATCAGCATCTAAACAGTACGCTGTTTTCCAATTCAGTGAATTAAATATGGCTTCAATAGCATCATGACATGACCTACCAGGTCTAAAACCATACATGTTCGGTTCAAATCCTACCTCCCACTCTGGCTCTAGTGCCATTTTCATAAGTGTTTCTTTTGCCCTATCTGAGATAGTAAGTATACCAAGAGGGCGATATTCTATTGGTTTTCCAGGTTTTGGAATCCAAACACGTTTTGATGGTTTCGCTTTTTCTCTAACATTTAAAGAATATGCTAATTGCAATCTTTCTTTATGATTAAGATTTGCTTTTCCATCAATACCTGCAGTTTTCTTCCCTCTGTTATCTTGAGTTACTTTTCTGACAGCAAGTAGTTTTGCACTTATTGAATTGAGTAATAATCTTTGAAGTTTATGTACCTTCTTCTTATCATTACATATTGCAGCTTGGTAAATTCGCTTTTGTAGCTTAAATACAAATTTCTCAACTTTACGCCAAGGAATTGTATTCCATTCATACCTAACAAATTGTTGGTCTATAACATATTTACTACTATTCACCACTTTACCTTCCAAATTATAGTGTCCACGTCTGCATATCCCAAATATTACTTTGGGCATTAGCTTCTTGGACAATCCCTCCAATGTAAGTGCTTATGGCTGGCTGCCTACTTACATTCAAATGAATATAAGAGCACCTATATGGTTATCCCGTTTCACGATTTTGTTTCGTGTTAGACTTAGGTTCTTACTTTTTACCGGAAGCTGAGAACATCTATAATCAAAGACATCTAACTTTAATTCCTCGTATGCTTCATACCATTTTGGTCTATGCGTAAAACAACCTTAATTTCGCATATTCAATATAACGACAATTCAATCATAAGTTTCTCTCGTAACCATATCTAACTCTGTTTGCAGGAGTTTGCTATAAGGTTTAGCATTACCTGCTTTTATCTCATGCTTGCATCCTAAAGGTTGCCATTCTTTAAAATGTGAGACATACATTATCCCTGATGTCTAGGGAAGATGGAATCTAACCATCACAAAATCGCAACTTCGGGTCGCACAGAAGTTTTACTATCATTCACTAATCTAGCTAGAATTCAAGAATTTCAATGCTTTAGCTATTTTAAGTAGAATTAAATTTATAGCCCTTCCCATAATAGTCCAAAAAGGTCATAAGAAAGAAGAATCGACAGCATGACGAAAAGATTTGAATAAAGGAATGTTTTTCCTGGTTCTGTTTTTTATAGCAAACCAATAATGTTCAGTTTTGTTAAAATCTGGAGAATATGGAGGAAGATATAAAATTTCTGCACCAACTCCTTTAGCAAATCTTATTAGACTTATGAAAAGTAGCATTATCAAGGATAACAGTTTGTCCAGGTTCCAAAATCGGTGTCAGAAACTGCTCAAACCATTTATTAAAGATATCCATATTGCAGTGGCCTTCAAAGGTTAACGGAGCAATTATTTTTCTTCCACTTAAGGCTGCAACCATGCTAATTCGTTGAGTTTTCTTCCCAGATTTTAGGGCATAAAACCGCTGTCCTTTCTGGCAATACCCATAGGTTCAGTGTCCAGACTCATCTATATACACTAATTCTTTAGGTTCTTTTGTTGCTATAACCTTTGAAAATTGAGCTCGCTTTTCTTCATTTCTTTCTTTATATCCGTAGGTCTTTTTTTTCTTGTGAATCCTATATTTTTAAGTGCTCGATGAATTGTTTGTCTACTAATATTGCCCCAGCATCTCTGACTGAGTTTTGCCACCTTGCTCATTTGCAAATTCGGCAAATGCATTCCAGTCGGTAATTTTATGCCACGCTTCCAGGCTTTTTTGACTGAAAATCTCCCGTTTTCTCACGTCTTTTCTTCCACTCATATAAAGTTGTTTTTCCGATCTTAAATCTCTTGGCAACAGTTTCTCCACTCTCTCCTTCATCCAATGCTTCCATTACCTTTTTTCTTAAGTCATAACTATATGCTACTGGCATCCTTACCTTCCACTACTATCAATCCATATCTTACTCTTTTTGGACTATTATGAGAAGGGCTATACTAGTACAAACAATAAATTACTATTCTTAAATTTGATCAGATTGATTGCAAAAAATAAGATTTTCAATAAGCTGCTTGTATAGTTAGCCTTTCATAGATAGTGATGCAACAAAGCCCCGGTGGAGTAACTGCATTATTAGGTACTGCTATATCTATAGCACTTTTTACAGCCGGAGCAATTACAGCTGAGTTAATACCTATAGTTATAGCAGTAGTTGCAATTACAGCAACAGCACTAATAGTTGGCAATGCTATATATAAATTGTCAAAGCCTGATACTCAAGTTGATAAACCAATCTTAGCAAATCGACAGCAAGAAACTGCTAGCGATAGTAGGATTGCCTAGCGATTTTGCCACAGTGTCAGCTGCTTCAATGATATCCATTTGTTCCTATAATTATCTTTTCTTGCCTACCTTATTTTACCACTCTGCTGAACAGATACAAATTCACTTTCTTACTTCACTCACTAAAATTTTAATATGGCGTTTCTTTCCTGCAGACAATTTTATGAATGACTGATCTTTGAAGCTCTCAGAATTTATTATATAGTTAACATCATTTATAGTATTATCATTAACTTTGCATCCATTGCCCTGTATTAAACGCTTTGCCGCACCTTTTGAAGGTTCAAAACCGGTGTCATGAAGCAAGTCTATCAGGAGTATGCCATTTGCAACTTGTTCTCTTGTGATAGTGTAACCAGAAAGCAATGAACTGTCTTCATTTTCAAAAGCAGAGATTGCAGCAGATCGTGCAAGTTTCGCTTCTTTACAACCGTGACATATTTTTGTCACTTCTGTTGCCAAGACCTTTTTTGCTTCGTTTGTTTCTTGATCCTTCAAGGACTCTAGTTTTTTAATTTCATCAATTGATAAATCAGTGAAAAGTCTCAAAAAACGACCAACATCTTGATCATCAACATTGCGAAAATATTGCCAGTAGTCATAGGGCTTTAGCATGCTACCATCAAGCCATACTGCTCCACTTTCAGTTTTGCCCATCTTTTTTCCTTGTGCGTTTAATAAAAGAGGTGTGGTAAGACCAAACAGCTCAGGTAAATTTAACTTTTTGCCAAGTTCAATTCCGTTTACTATATTTCCCCATTGGTCTGACCCTCCAATCTGGAGACGACAGCCATACTTTTTATTCAACTCGACAAAATCATAGGCTTGTAACAACATGTAATTAAACTCGAGAAAGCTTAGATTTTGCTCCCTATCTAGCCTAATTTTCACACTATCAAAGCCTAACATGCGATTTACAGAAAAATGTGTCCCTATATCACGCAAAAAGTCTATATATTTTATGTTATCTAACCAATCTGCGTTGTTTACTATGATTGCACCAGTTTTTCCATAATCGAAAGATATCATCTTCTCGAGGGTTTTCTTTATACCAAGTATATTTTGATTGATATCTTCTATCGGCAAGACGCTTCTTGCTTTGTCTTTACCAGATGGGTCACCAATTTTTGTTGTGCCACCTCCAAGTAGAATTATTGGCTTATAACCGAATTTTTGTAGGTGACGGAGCATCATGATTTGAATGAGACTGCCAATATGCAAACTTGGTGCCGTACAATCAAACCCAATGTATGCAATTATATAATTATCTTGTGATAATAGCTGGTCTAACCTATCAATGTTTGTACATTGATATAGGTATCCTCTTTCTTGAATGAAGTTTAAAAACTCGGATTTATGTTTCATAATATGTTATTTTGTGTGTAAACGGTGTTGTTAACGATGGCGTCATTCCAGTGCTTGACGCTGGAATCCAGTTTATTATGAAATTTCATCAAAAATGTTGTATAGTGTGCTCGTTTATGATTAAGTTTTCTAGATTCCAGTGTCAAGCACTGGAATGACACCACCAACTTCATAAGGGTTGCCTTCAAAATTACAACATTTGAGCAAGTGTATACCAGCTACCTGGATAATCAATTCCATAACTCTTCTATCTTATAATATTCTCTTACTTCTGGCCTGAATAGGTGAACCATTATACCTTGAAAATTCACAATCACCCAGTTACCTTCATCCATACCTTCTACATCTATTTTATCATATTGCTTGAGATTTTTCATCACGTGCTCAGCTAATGCTTTTACATGGCGGCTCGAATCACCGGATGCAATGATCATATATTTTGCAATGACAGTTTTATTCTGCACATCAAAAGTAACTATATCTTGACCTTTGTTTTGATCTATTATATCTACAATCTTACTTTTTATTGATTCTGTATCACCATTCATTATTCTAAATTATATAATTTATCTGTAATGATACACTCAAAATTTCTGAATATGAACTATTTTTGATATGTTTCTAGTGTAACGTTTATAATACATATATTTGTAATATATGATAGTTTTCTGATGGTATGGTCATTTACTTAATCGGATTTCCGGGTAGTGGCAAACTTACGATTGCAAAAGAGCTGTGTAATATTATTGATGGGGTGATAGTAGACAATAACCTGTTTAATAATATTATATTTGATATGATTGATTTCAGAAACGCTGAGGTTACAAGTGAAATATGGGAAGAAATTTTTGTGATTAGAGAGAATATGTTAGCAATATTGGAAAAATACCATATAGAATCAAAGCATTATATATTTACAAACGAATTGATAAAAGGTGATTCCTATGATCAAAAAGTATATAACTCAGTGGTGAATTTAAGTAAAAAAATGAACGTGGAGATTCTCCCTGTGGTGTTATATTGTAATAGTGGAGAACTAGTAAAGCGCGTTCAATTAAAGGAAAGAGAGCAGGAGAGAAAAATTACTGATTCAGATTTTGCTATGAGAAGAATTAAAGGAAAGAAACTATTTGTGCCTCAAGGTTCACTTGAAATTGATAACTCAAACTTAAGCGCAAAAGAAGTTGCAAAAAAAATTGTTGAAAAAATGAATAGTAAAAAAGTAGTTGGAACTTCTATGATAAATAATTTAGCAACAGAGAGTATTTGTGATTAGTGAGGAGAAAGAGTATCGCCCTTGTGTTGGCATAATGTTATTTAACAAACAGGGAAATATTTTTATTGGAAAACGTTTTGATAGTGACTCTTATTGGCAGATGCCACAAGGAGGAGTTGATGAAGGTGAAGAGCTAGAGCAGGCAGCGCTACGTGAGCTATTGGAAGAAGTTGGTACTGATAAAGCAGAAATTGTGGCTAAAAATAAAGAGTGGATACACTATAACTTACCTGAGGAAGTTATACCAACATGCTGGAATGGGAGATATTCTGGCCAAAAGCAAAGGTGGTTCTTAATGAAATTTTGTGGGAAGGATAAGGATATTAATATTAACTATACTGATCATCCAGAGTTCAAAGAGTGGCGTTGGCAAAATGTGGATGATTTGGTAGCCAGTGCCATACCGTTCAAAAAAGAAGTTTATAAAAAAGTGATAGAAGAGTTTTCTTCTATCATAAAAGGATCTATTTATGATAGTTGATTCTCATTGTCATCTAATTTATTTTTCTGATGATGAAATACCAAAGGTAATTTCAAGAGCAGAGCAAAATGGTGTGAGAATTTTGCATAACATATGTATAAGCATTAATGATATCCCTAAATTATTAAAAATCTCTTCATTCTATGATCAAGTCTACTACTCCGTTGGTATACATCCGCTTGATACTACTATAGAAAATGGTGAGTGTATACATGTTGATGAATTAATTGAGTTTACTAAGGGTCAAAAGGTAATTAGTATCGGTGAAACCGGATTAGATTTTTATAAATCTGATAACAAAAGCAATCAAAAAAAAAGTTTTGCATCACATATAGAAGCGGCAAAAGTAACAGGATTACCTTTAGTTATTCACACTAGAAATGCTGATAGTGAGATGATTGATATGTTAAATTCAGAAATGAAGAAGGACGCTTTTAGTGGAGTAATGCATTGCTTTGCTTCTTCTAAAGAGCTTGCTTATAAGGCTATGGACTTGGGATTATACATTTCATTTTCTGGAATTATTACTTTTAAAAATGCGAACTTACTAAGAGAAATTGCACAAAATGTGCCACGTGAGCGTGTTTTAGTTGAAACTGATGCACCTTATCTATCTCCTGAGCCTTACAGAGGAAGAAAAAATGAACCGGCAATGGTGAAATATGTTGTGAATTGTTTAGCAGAATTATGGAATGAATCGCCGGAACAAGTAGCAAAAATAACTACAAATAATTTTTTTAGGCTGTTTACAAAACTTGAGCTCAAAGAAATTATATAGGACAATTAATTTAGCCGACAAAGCTCTTCCACTGCATTTACAGATTTATTGAACATCTCTTGTTCACTATTATCCATCTTAACTTCTAGAATTTTCTCAACTCCATTTTTGCCAATAATAGTAGGAACACCAATGAATAAGTCTTTCACACCATATTCACCATTAAGATAAGCAGCGCATGGTAATATACGCCTTTTATCTTTTAAGTATGATTCTAGCATGCTTATGGCTGAAGATGCAGGAGCATAGTATGCAGATCCAGATTTAAGTAGATCAACTATTTCTTTTCCACCATTACGAGTGCGCTCAACTATTTCATCAACTTTTCCTCGCGTAATCAAACCCATCTCAATGATTTGGGTAAGTGGAATGCCAGCAATTGAAGCATAATTGATTAGTGGTACCATAGTGTCACCATGTCCTCCAAGCACAAAAGCAGATACATCTTCGACAGAAATATTTAACTCACTTGCAAGAAAATAACGAAAACGAGCAGAGTCAAGCACTCCTGCCATACCAACAATCATATTAGTTGGCAGACTTGAAGATTTGTATACTACTGAAACCATAGCATCTAAAGGATTGGTAACCACTATTACAAATGCGTTTGGAGAATGTTTTTTAATATTTTCCCCAACCTCTTTCATTACTGCAGCATTAGTTTGCAGAAGGTCATCTCTGCTCATTCCAGGTTTTCTGGCAATGCCAGCAGTTATTATAATTGCGTCAGAGTTTTTTATATCTTCATACCTATTTGTACCAGTAATATTGACATTAGATCGATCAATAGGAGATGATTCTGTAATGTCAAGCGCTTTACCTTGTGGTATTCCATCGCTTACATCAAGCAAAATAACATCTCCTAGCTCTCTTAGTGCAATCATATGGGCAAGAGTCCCACCGATATTTCCTGCACCAATCAAAGATATTTTTTTTCTTTGTGCTGTCATTTTCTACTCCTTTATATTTACTTTTGTGGCTTTACTACCTTCCCAAGGGGATAAGCTGTCAAACATACGAAAATCTTGTGGTAAGTCTATAGGATTATATACAACCTTTTTTGCCTCTATATCGTATCTTACTTCCTCGTAGCCAGTGAGAGGAAAATCTTTTAACATTGGATGACCTTTGAATCCATAATCCGTTAAAATCCTACGTAAATCTGGGTGATCAGAAAACTCTATTCCATACATATCAAATACTTCACGCTCAAACCACGAAGCTGCGTTAAATATCTTTGCTACACTTAGAGGTATATCACCTTCACATAACTGAAGCTTTATGTGCACTCTGATATTGTGTACAACGCTGAGCAAATTGTATATTAGCTCGAAACGTTTTTCTCTATCTGGGTAATCAACTCCAAAAACGTCAACTAATAATTCAAGCCTACACTTTTCATCATCACGTAGAAAGAGTAAGTGATTTTCAATGTCATTCAAAGCTGAATATATTACAATAGTGCCATCATTTTTCTGAATACATTCACATTTAGTCTTTTTTTGTATGTATTTTGCAGTTTTATCCATGCTATATATTTTTAGTTCGTTTTATTTTATTTTGTAGACATAGCATTCCATATAGCAACGCCTCAGCAGTTGGAGGGCATCCAGGAACATACACATCAACTGGCACAATTCTATCGCAACCACGGACTACTGAGTAAGAATAATGATAATAGCCACCGCCATTTGCACAACTTCCCATAGAGACGACGTATTTGGGATCTGCCATTTGATCATAAACTTTACGCAATGCTGCTGCCATTTTATTAGTTAACGTGCCAGCAACAATCATAACATCTGCTTGCCTTGGGCTTGCACGAAAGATTATGCCATATCTATCAAGATCATAACGACTGGATGCAGTGTGCATCATCTCTACTGCGCAACATGCAAGACCAAATGTCATTGGCCACAATGAACCAGACCTTGCCCAGTTCATTATATAATCTATTAAATCGCCAAATTTAGTGATAAGAAAACCTTCTTTTTTGTAACGATTCCAGTCGCCATTAGATAAATTTATTCCCATTCCAACGCACCTTTACACCACTCATAAATAAAGCCTATAGTAAGTATTGCAAGGAATATCATCATAGACCAAAATCCGCAATAGCTTATTTTAGATAAAGAAACGGCCCAAGGGAAAAGAAAAGCAATTTCTAAATCGAATATTATGAACAATATTGCAACTAAGTAAAATTTTATGTCGAAACTTTTTCTGGCTCTTGATAAAGGATTAAAGCCACACTCATATGTAGAAAGCTTTTCACCATCTGGGTTACTGACTGCAAGAAACATAGGTAATACACCTAAAGTAAAGGATACTACAATTGATACACAGATAAAAATTAATATGGTTAAATATTCACTCATTTAAAAAACATATAACACTATGAATTTACATGCTTTCCTAATCTTTTACCACCTAAAATATGTATGTGAAAGTGCGGTATAACTTGCTCTCCATCTTTACCGTGATTAGTAACTAATCTATATCCTGTTTTTTCTAAGTTATATTTATGTGCTATTTCTCTAACAGTTTTAAAAAAACTTACTATTTCCTCTTCGGAAGCTTTCAGAACAAAATCATCGTATGAAACGTATTGAGCTTTTGGTATAACTAGAATATGAACTGGTGCATCAGGATACTTATCACGAAAAGCTAGCACATTTTCATTTTTATGTATTTCCTCATAAGACAACTCACCTCTTAATATCTTAGCAAAAATATTAGTGTCATCATAAGCTGTACTACCCATACTTTATTAAATTCCTGGTCCTCTTCTATTTTGCTTATGATTTGGTGTAGAAGGTGGGCTTATTGCTGCTTCGCTAGAAGCATCTTCAAGACTTGAAACGTCTTTTAGCTGTATATCTTGTCCACGCAAAACTGACCCATAGTCCATTTGGTGTCTTTTTGAAAACGTTTCTATTCTTTTTGCCCTTCTTGCAGCAATAACTTCTGGTTGTAAATGATACATATCTCCAGGAACAGTTAGGCTATGATACCTTTCCTCTATTTTAACTTCTTTCATAACACTCTCCATAATTTATTTCCCCCTACCTCTTATGCTTTCGCAACTTTCAAAATCTTGTTTAATAGCTTTTTGCCAATTATTTAAAATTTTCTCTGATGACTTTTCTTTACCTATAGACCTTATAACTTCTTGTGACTGTTGCTTTTTACTATCGTATCCACTATACAACTTTTCTGCAATATCATACAGCAACTTTCGGTCTGTGTGAACTTTAAACTCTCCACCAGTAATTTTTGCCAAATTTTTGAGATCATAATCAATTTTATTATAAATTCCTTCAAGAGCGTACTTTTTCATTACTTTTTCATCTATACCTGGATTTTTATCTTTTATTTCTTGGATAATCTTCTCAACATCAACTTCAATTACAATTTTGTTTTCTTCTCTAAAAATAGTTATATTTGGCAGATCTTTCCTTATTTTATCTAATTTCTCTGGACTCAAGTAAGGTATATCCCCCGTTAAAGTTCTTGACGCTAAAAAACTTACCTTACCTTTTTCTTGTTTTGTTATTTGTATGCCAAGGTACTTACTAGCTTCTGTGGTTTTTATAGGTGGGTCATATTTCTCTTCTTCTTTAGGTACATCACTCACAGCCTTTTTTAATGAAACTTTAGCATCATGCTTCATTTCATCAATTGAAGCAAACGGTTTCTTTATAGGATAAATAAGTGCTTTAGGCACAAGAAAAAACACGCCTTTTATCTTAGCCAAAATAGACTTTTTATTTGACTCATCTTTTGCCATACATACCTCCAAGTCACTTTCTACAATCAGATAGTAAAATACACTCAATTATAGACGAAAATATTTAAGCTTGTATATCTATTATAAGATGAAATTATAGAGATAGCAATCATTATTTGTACATTACCAAAGTATGTAGTATTTTTGCTGCTTTTCTTGTTCAAATTACCTTTAAAGATAAATTATGTTAAAATGGAACGCAAATAATATTATCGATGCTACTGGCGGAAGAGGGGAGGGTGTTTGTAATTCGGTATATAGCTCAAATATTTCAACGGATACAAGAAGCATAAAAAAAGGCGATTTATTTATTGCTCTCAAGGGAAAGAAATTTGATGGGCATGATTTTCTACATGAAGCATTTTTAAAAGGAGCTGTTGCTGCGGTAGTAAGCGAAGATAAATATAGAAATTTTCCTCTAATTATTGTGCAAGATACTCTAAAAGCTTTGCATAATATGGCATCATATTACATTAGAAATGTTCTTGTTAATGCTAAAGTTATTACAATTACAGGTAGTGTCGGGAAAACGACTACAAAGGACATGCTGCACACTGTTCTATCGCAATATGGAGCGTCTTATGCAAACAAAGATAACTTGAATAATAATATAGGATTACCTTTTACTATTCTAAAAGTCCCAAAAAACTGCCAGTACTTAATCCTTGAAATGGGAATGAATAGAGCTGGTGAGATAAAAGAGCTATCGAAGATTAGCAATCCGGATATTGCAGTTATTACCAACATCGAACCTGCGCATGTTGAAAATTTTTCATCTCTACTTGATATTGCGCAAGCGAAGTTAGAAGTCCTATGTGGTATGAAAAATAATGGTACTTTGATTTTGAACAAGGATAATAAACATTATGATTATCTTTTATCAAATGCTGACAGAAATGTAGTGAGCTTTGGTAAGAATGAAAGTGCTACTGTTCGTTTGTTAGACCTAATAAGAAACGATAGCGGTATAAATTTAAAAATTAAACCGCACAACGGTCAAATTATAAACTGTAATTTACGTTTGCGGGGTGAGCATTTTACATACTCTGCATTAGTTGTGACAGCAGTTGTGCAAAGTCTAGGACTTGATTTATCGAAATTACCACTAGCACTTGAGAATTTTACTGTAACAGAAGGTAGAGGTAATGTTCATCAAGCTAAATACAATGGAAAATTAGTACATTTGATTAACGACTCCTATAATGCTAACCCTACTTCAATGAAGGCTGCAATAAGAACTTTAGGTACATATTCTAATTTAAGAAAAGTGGCACTACTCGGCGATATGTTAGAACTTGGTAATGAAAGCATAGTATTTCATACAGAATTGCTTGACTCTATAGTAGAACAAAATGTGAATAAAGTTCATACAGTTGGTAAATTTATGTTAGAATTGAATAAACTTTTACCGGAGAATATAAAAGGCATGCATTTCGATGATTCTAACCAATTGAAAAGTAATTTAGCTAATATTGTTCAAGGTAATGATGTAATTTTAGTTAAAGGTTCTCATGGAATGAGAATGGACCTTATAGTGCAGGAATTCACAATAGAATATTAAATAAAACTATTGTATTAATTTAAAGTTAAGTTATTGGAAGTTTTAACTGTGATAAAACGTATAGTTATTTTTGGTGGAACGGGATTTATAGGAAAACACATCGTAAGACGCTTGGCAGCGGCGGGGTATTTAATAAGAATATTTACTCGTGATCAGGAAAAAGCTGCTTGTCTAAAGTTATGTGGCAACTTAGGGCAAATATCAATACTTGAAGGAGATTTTTTTAATGAAAAATCAATTTTAGAAAGTATGGAGGGGTGTGATGTTGTTATAAACTTAGTAGGAATATTATATGAAAAAAGAAAATACGATTTCTATACAGTTCATGTTGGAATAGCTGAAAGAATAGCAAAAGCTGCGCAAATAAAAAATGTATCCATGATGATACATTTTTCTGCCATGGGAATAGAAAATGATAAGTTATCAAAATATGCCCAAAGTAAATTGAAAGGTGAGAAAGCTGTAGCTTCGGCGTTTCAAGGAGCAATGATAATTAAGCCCAGTCTTGTATTTGGTAAAGAAGATAATTTCTTTAATAAATTTGCAAGATTAGCAACAATTCTTCCTTTTTTGCCGTTGATCGGTAGTGGAATAACGAAGTTTCAGCCGATATGTGTAACAAACTTAGCTGAAGTGGTATACCGTATTATCAGCTTTAATAAGCAAGATAAAAAAATTTATAATATAGGTGGATCAAAAGTTTACTCTTTTAAAAGCTTATTAAAGTTTATTCTGAATGTGACTAACAGAAAGTGTCTACTGATCAATGTACCTTTTCCAATGGCAAGATTGATAGCCTTTTTCTTAGAAAGTAAAGTTGTTTCTGTGCTGTTAAAACCTATAACTGGAGATGCAAGCCCTATACTTACTCGAGATCAGGTGAAAGTTATGATGAGTAGTTCAATCGAAAAGTCAGATGATCTCGAAACAATGAAAATTAGACCACTAGCAATTGAAAATGTGGTACCAGAATACTTGAAAATTTATAGAAAGCATTGATAGAAGAATGTGCCCGGTAGGATTCGAACCTACGACCCACAGCTTAGAAGGCTGTTGCTCTATCCAACTGAGCTACGGGCACACATCATATATAAAATGCTTCTTAGTACACGTGAAGTCAAGTATTTCTTGTGAATATAATGTTTGTGATAATATCTCAAAACTTTGTCAGTACAGCATGTAACGATAAAACTGAGAAAAAAGAAGCGTGGGTAATAGGAAGTCTAATAGCACAGTAACACAGAACCCCAGGCTAAACCTGCACCTATTGAAATCAGCAATATCAGATTTCCTGACTTTATTTTTGATTCTTGTACTGCATAGTCTAAGGCTAGTGGAATTGACGCTGCTGAGGTGTTTGCATGCTTATCAACTGTATTAATTACTTTTTCTATAGGAAAATCTAATTTCTTTACTACTGCTTCAATAATGCGAATGTTTGCTTGATGGGGAATTAACCAGTCAATATCAGTAATCTTTAAACTATTGCATTTTAGAGTTTCCTCTACTGAGGCTGTTAATTTCTCTACTGCATGTTTAAACACTTCTCTTCCATTCATAAGTATCTTTCCAGAATCACGAGTAGAGGATATTCCTCCGTTTGTACATAATAAGTCCACATTGCCATCAGAGTGTAAGTTTGTTGATATAATGCTACTGCTACTCATTTCTGATTTCATTATCACTGCACCAGCACCATCACCAAAGAGTACACAAGTTGACCTATCTTCCCAATCAACAATCCTAGACATTATTTCAGCACCAATAACAAGCGCGTATTTAATTCTATCGTTAGACTTTATAAGTGAATCAGCAACTGTAACTGCATATATAAAACCAGAGCATGCTGCCTGTACATCAAAAGCAAATGCGTTTTTACACTTTAATTTACTTTGTATAATCGTTGCACAGCTAGGAAAAGTTTTGTCAGGTGTTGTTGTTGCAACTATGATCAAACCAATTTCATCTATTGAAATTTTCGCTTTTTCTATAGCATTTTTCGCTGCATTAACAGCTAAATCTGACGTTAGTTCTCCTTCATCTGCTATATGTCTTTGAACTATTCCTGTTCTTTGCCTTATCCATTCATCGTTTGTTTCAACTATCGATGCAATTTCGTTATTACTCAAAATTTTTTTTGGTAGGTAAGAACCAGTGCTCAATATGAAACTTTTATTCAATATGACTTACCCCGTTAATTATCTTCTGGTTTAAATTTTCACTGATTGCATTTACTGCAAATTTTATAGCGTGAGCAAAAGAAATAGCATCAGAATTTCCGTGGCTCTTTATAATGATACCATTTAGCCCTAGAAACATAGCTCCACTTCTAATTTTAGGATTAAAACGCTCTAATGCTTTATTTAGCTTGGGTTTCAACAATATGCCGACAAGCATTTTTGTCATCCATGAATTAAATACTTCCTGTTTTATTAGACTGATAAAAGTACCAGCAGTTGCCTCAGCTGTCTTGAGCATTACATTACCAACAAAACCATCAGCAACAATTACGTCTATATTACCATCTAAAAATTCACTTGCCTCTATATATCCTTTGAAGTTAATACTTGGAGCATTTTTGAGTAACTCAAAAGCTCCTCTTACTGAGTCAGTACCTTTCACTTCTTCTGTACCAATGTTTAGCAAAGCGACTTCAGGATTTTCAACTTTTAATGCTATTTTTGCAAATATACTCCCCATTAATGCAAATTGAAATAATGAGTCAGTATTACAGTCAACATTTGCACCAAGATCAAGCAATGCAAAGCTTTTTGTCTTAGTTGGACAGACAGATGCAATAGCAGGACGATAGATATTGGGTAATGTTCCTAAAATAAATCTGGAGATAGCCATCAATGCTCCAGTGTTGCCTGAAGACACCATTCCAAAAGCTTTACCTTTTTTCACTGCTTCAACAGCTGCCTTCATACTTGAATCTTTGCGATGTTTCAGTGCAAAAGAGGGTTTATCATTTGGAAGAACATTATCAGAGCAATGGGTAAATTCGGAGTTATCGATTACTTTTTTGTATTTTGAAAGCAAAGGAGATATTTCTTTCTGATCTCCATAAATATGAAAAAAAACTTCAACACCTGGATCAACAAGATTATCCAAGAAAAAACTAGCACCCTGAATTACGGAAAGAGGTGCAAAATCCCCTCCCATAGCATCAAGTGCGATAACTATGTTGTTGTTGACCGTGGGTAACATATCATGAGTTACTCCGCCTTTTGTTTAATGAAAACACGTTTTCCTTTGTAACTATTGTCAACTGCTATGTTGTGAGGCAACATGAATTCTCCAGTTGTTGCACATACCACAATATTCTTAGGCTTAATAGTATGATGAGAACGATGCATATTACGCCTTGACTTTGACTTTTTTCTCTTCGGAACTGCCAAAACTTACTCCAATTCAATTATATAACACAATTTATTAGTAGCATGTTTTTTACAAGAAGTAAATAGCGAAATAAGTAAGGTTTTCTTATACAATTCAGTCTTATAAACTTAAACTCAAGCATTTTGATCAAAGTATATTGAACTTAAGATATATCTTGACTATACTCTGCGATAGAGTTAATAAAAATTTTAATAAAATCAGTAAAACTAATTTTTAGCTAAGATAAATGCAAAGTGAGTTCCTTTGATGTAAACAGTGTTAGAATAATCGGTAGGTGCTTTATCAACTTTCTGTTGAGGCTTGGTAACGCATTTGTGTTTTTTATTCAATCTCTATACCACTGCTTTGTGCCACCGTATTATTTTAGCAATGTAGCAAAACAAATTATAGAGATAGGCTTTTTCTCTTTACCAATTGTTGGGCTCACTGGAGTTTTTATAGGAGCGGTGATAGTTTTACAAAGTAGCTTAAGTGGTCTATTGATTAATCAAGAACAAGTAGTACCTAAGCTTGTTACGATCACTATCATTAAAGAGTTAGGGCCAGTTTTGATTAGCTTAATAATGGTAGGAAAGGTTGGGTCCTCAATTGCAGCAGAAATTGGCACGATGCGCATCACTGAACAAATAGATGCACTTACAACTTTGGACATCAATCCTTTCAAATATTTAATTGCACCAAGAATTCTAGCGTCAGTTATAGTATTTCCAATACTTACAGTATGTGCAGATCTAATAGGAATATTTGGAGGGTATGTCACCGCAGTCTTTGAATTTAACCACAATTTAAATATATACATAAAATATACAGCTCAATTCTTTAATATAAACGATTTTGTTGTTGGGCTAATGAAAGCGACTGCTTTTGGGGCTATAATTTCTGTTTCAAGTTGTTATTACGGTTACCATTGTAGAGAAGGTGCACGAGGAGTAGGTGTTGCTACAACATCAACTGTTGTTTTTTCGTCCATATTGATCATTTTAGCAAACTACTTGATTACTTTGATACATGTATAGCCCCATAATATCAATATTGAACCTAAGCTTGTCTTTTGATGATAGAACGATATTAAACAACATAAGTTTTAATATATCGAAGGGGGAATCATTAGTCATACTTGGCGGCTCAGGAAGTGGTAAATCTGTATTAACAAAAATAATCATTGGATTGCTAAAACCAGACTCAGGGTCTATTAAAATAAATAGTGAAAGCAAAAATAAATTTGGAGTCTTATTTCAAAATTCTGCTTTATTTGACTACGTTACAGTGTGGGAAAATATATCTTTTAATTATAAAAAGCGCTTTAATATCAGCGAAAAGGAGGCAAAACAGCTAGCAATCGAGAAGTTAAATGATGTTGGACTGGAGGAAAGCATAGCAGATATGTTTCCAATCGAGCTATCAGGCGGAATGAAAAAAAGAGTAGCACTTGCAAGGGCGATTGCGCACAATCCAGAAATTATTGTATTGGATGAGCCAACTTCAGGATTGGACCCAATTATGTCAGATATGGTAAACGAGATAATAATAAAATTATCTAAAGACTTTAACCCTACAATTATCACGATTACACATGATATTCATAGTGCATTTAAAATAGCTGATAAAATAGCAGTATTATACGAAGGGAATATTATCTACCACGGAACTGTCCAAGAAATACAAAATACTAATAACGAATATATAAAAAAATTCATTCATTATATATAGCTATAGGTTTACAAACGATATTGTGAATGCCATATCTACCCTAACTTGAGCTACTGACAATTGTCGTTCTGTTACTAGTGTAGTGCCACGGTGGTATGGTGTGTTAGCTATAAAACAACGCATTAAATATAGCTAAAGTAACTTATATCAATTTTTATTATTATGCCAATTCCAACTGCGGAAATTTATTGAATTTGTTACTTCACTACTCAACAGCAATTACAACTGATGATTTTATTTCATTCTACTACCTGCTGATTTATTTTCTGCTCAGCATATCCATTAAATCAGATTCTTTGAGTTTATTATGATCAACTTTACTGAATTTATTCACCATAGAGCTCATTTGATTATACTGCTTAATTAGAAGATTAACGTCAGTTACACTTGTTCCGGACCCCTTAGAAATTCTAAGTCTTCTTTTGCCATTTAAAATATCTGGATTTTGCCTTTCTTTTTCGGTCATTGAGTTTATGATGGCTATATATTTTTTCACTTTATTGTCGTCTGGCACACTGCTACTTAGCTTTTTTGTGAATGAACTAGGGATGAATTTCATTATGTTGCTAATGCCATCCATTTTACTCAGAGTTTTTAACATTCCCACTAGGTCGTTTAGGTCGAATTTACCCTTTTTTACTTTCTTTTGTAACTTATCAATTTCTTCCTGACCAACAATCTCAGCAGCTTTTTCAACCAATGATACAACATCACCCATGCTAAGTATCCTTTTTGCAATTCTATCGGGATAAAAATCATCGAGGTCACTTAATTTTTCACCACAAGCAATAAATTTAATTGGACAATCGGTGATCATTTTCATAGAAAGAGCAGCACCACCACGTGCATCACCATCAACACGGGTGAGAATAATGCCGGTTACACCTATTACCTCATTGAATGATTTGGCAATGTTGACCGCATCCTGGCCTATCATTGCGTCGGCTACTAAAATAACTTCTGCAGGTGAAGCTATTTCCTTTACGGCTTTCAACTCATTCATCATATTATTGTCAATATGAAGCCTGCCTGCGGTGTCTAGTATTAATACATCATAATTATCGTTCTTTGCTGCTGCCAGTGCCCTTTTTGTAATTGCAATAGGCTCCTCATTTATTACTATAGATAAAGTTTGTACGTCTATCTGTTTACCCAGCACCTCAAGTTGTTTCTGGGCAGCCGGCCTATAAATGTCTAAAGAGGCAAGCATCACTTTTTTCTTTTGCTTTTTTAGCTTTAAAGCAAGCTTTCCTGAGGTAGTTGTTTTACCTGCACCTTGTAAGCCCACCATCATAATCACAGCAGGGGGTTTAACTGCTAGATTTAAGTCACTTTTCTCTGATCCGAGAACTGCAACTAAATTATCCTGCACAATTTTAATTATCATTTGTGCTGGAGAAACACTTTTTATGACTTTTTCCCCAATCACTTTATCTTTAATGTCGTTGATGAATTTTTTTGCAACTTCAAGTGAAACGTCAGCTTCAATTAAAGCTATACGTATTTCACGCATGGCAAGATTAAAATCATCTTCAGAAATGATCGACTTTCCTCTCAGTTTACTAAATACAGAATTTAAACTTTCAGTTAACGATTTAAACATAATAGCATTAGTAGAATACTCATTAAAAAGAGAGAAGAAGCTGAAACAAAACTTACTGAGTTATAACTTAGCACTTCTTTAAGTTTAGTAATATTATTAAAGTATAAATTAGTAAGTGAATTAGTCAAGTTTTGCAGTACGTTGGCAGACATTTCTCTCACTTTAAAGACCAATTGATTGAACAGCAAGACAATATAGGGTACGAAAGCTCTAAAAATCCAATCAATATCCATTTTAAAATTTATTCTTGGGTAAAATAACTTGCGTAAAGGAATAAACAATAAAGTGGTACATAGTAATAAATTAAATTGCGACAAAACATTTTTTGTGTTGTACACAAAATCGAAAATCGAAGGGTTATTGTAAATAGGCAAGTAAGGGTTGCCAGCAATTATACATATGAATGCTAAAATAATCATTGTTATTCTACCTTCTTTCCCTTCTGAAGGTTTGGACTTGCTTTTAGCGATAAATATGTAATAGAAAAACTTGAGCCCCACGCTTAAATAAAGCAGTAAATTTAGAATCTTGTATAAATTTTTATACACTTCTAAATTAGCACCACTTGCTTCAATCTCGGCTGTAATGTATGATTTGCTAATAAATCCAACGGTTCCAGGAAATGCAGCCACTGTGAATATCGCAATTATAGCACACATGCCTTCGACTGACATCAATTTACCCACTCCATTAAAACTAATTGTTTTTGTCCGCGAAATAATCGCATTGCTAACCACAAACAATAATGATTGATAAACAAGAGAGAAAATTATGTGTAGCATCAAAATTGGTATTGCCTTTTCCGAAGGGCTGAGTAAACCTCCTGCAATAATCAGCAAGCCCATTTGTCCTACAACATTATAGCATAGAAATCTACGAATATTTTGCTCAAGAGAAGCAAATATAATGCTGTAAATTACAGTGATGGCGCCTACAAGTGCTAATATTTCAGTACAATCTTGCCATAGGGTGTAAGTGTGTAAAAGCATCACTAAAAAAGAGACTTTAGTGGTAAATAAAGAGAGATATGTAGTGCCATGTAGTGATGCAGCAGGATATGCATCAACAACCCAAAACGAAAAAGGAAAACAAGCGCAGTTTATCAATAAACCCAAAATTATCAGGTTAGTGCTTTGAAGTGCCAATCCTGCTGTCAATATAACTCCAACCAAAAAGTGTACACAAGCGTACCTTATTGCAGATCCACTATCTCTACAGCTAGCTGCGATAATAAAAAATGCACTGATGGTCATTAATTCAAAGAATATTATAACCAACATTATCTGCTTGGATAAAATTGCACAGAGTGAGCAGGTAGTATAAGCAAAAAAAGATAGCATCTCTGAAAAAGTCAAATTTTGTGTTGGTAGAACAGCTAAAAATGCAACTGATAAAAAAGATATTAGTACGATACGAAAAGATAAATCAAAATTTAGAACTGGATGAGAGCAATTCAGTGTAGTACCTAAATTTTCAGGTAATATTAGGACTATCACTATTAATGTAGTCAATAGAAATAGCAATAAAAATTTATAAAGTTGCACAATGATGTAAAACAGTATGGTTTATGCTACCTCAACATACAAATAAAATCAATTTGCATATTAACCACTAGTTAAGCTAATTACCATATAATTATATCAGGGTTTAGAAGGTTATAGAGAAACCGGTCAGATTAGGTTTTTAATCTAATCTGACCGATAGCTTTAATAGTGAGGTAAGCTTTAATATAGCACTCCTAATTCACAGTGCTACACTCGTGCATAATTTATTTTTAATTTGTGCACGAGCGTTAGTAAATTATTTACTTTTTGAAATAAAATTTGGCATCAATTCAATATCCAGAACTTCAGTAAGTCTGCTAGTTGAGAGTGATTTACTTTCTTTGTTTTAAGTATCTGCATAAATCTAATGGAGCTGCCAGTTTTCAATGCACTCATTCGACTTTTATGCTCTTCGCAATATTTGATTCTATTAAAGAATTCTTTGCTAATCTAGTCTTTAACGCTTTTTTTAGATACCGCCGCGGTGTCTCAGCATAGATTCCACTAACACGTAGCGGAATCTTAAATTGTTTTAGCTATAGATCCCTGTATCAAGTACTGTAATGACGGCATTCGAGTAGCGGACACTGGAATCAAGAAAGCTCTTTAGTAGCTGTATAATGAAAATTAGATCATAAAATCCTCTGACAGCACATTCTGTGTTTTACCGTCATCCATAACTTTGTAATCAATATTATATTTATCGAATTCATTGCGCATCCTAGTTAAATGTCCTTTATCATGATCCGAAAGAACACTTACGTAGCTAAAGCTATCATCAAAAAGATCATTATAAATTACTGGAGATTGAACTGTGTAGGATGTTGTACACTCATCTTGACCGTTATTATCTTTACAAAGGGACATTTTTCCTGTTTTGCCAGTATCATCTTTAGTAGAAATAAGAAATTTCATACCTACGTCTTCGTTTTTTGCTATAAACTCCTTACACTTTCTACTTTTTGCAGAACATGGTCCTATAGCTATAGAGTAGCTTTCTTTTGGAAGTTTGAATATTAACTCATGTGTCATAATACTACCTTAATAAAAATCATTATTATAGTATAGATTTATTAATAAATAATATACATTATGGTATAATTAGTACAAAATAGGTTTAACCAATCTCAGTAGGACTGCCAGTTGGACCCATAAGAATTATTTGTTCACCTTTTTTAAAACATTTACATAAATTAGTGGAACCGCCAGTTTCAAGCACAATAGTAGAAATAAATCCTTTTTTTTTGTCTACTTCAGTGCCGGTTACTGCTATACCTTCCATAGTGAGGTGAGTTTTTCTGCTATTGGTTTCAAAATTTTGCAACCTAAAGAATTGTCCAGGTTTAAAATTCTTTGCCGCAAGTGGTGCTTTGATCACTATTTCCACAACTTTGTCTGTTAAATATTGAACTTTTATAACCTTTGCAGTGAATTGCTCTTTGATTCTATTAAAGAATTCTTTGTTAGCTTGACGGAACAGCGTCACTCCAGCGCGTGACGCTGGCTGATTAGCTGTTTGGATCACTCCACTCAAAAGCTGAGAAATAATAGGGTAGCCGTTCTTAGCACTTGCCATAGCTTTCACGACGCTGCCACTATACGAAGGATGAAGATCACCAAAAAAGCTGATTGTTTTATTGCCTTGCTTATACACTAATATTCTATCTTTATTTTGCATTTTAGGAGAAAATATTGGGTCTATTTCTTTTCCTGATGAATTCAAATGAGTAAAATACCCATTACTTAATTTAAAATGCTTTTTATCTTCTGTTGCAATAACTGTATTTGGCTCAGTACCTGCTGCTATAAAAATAGAACGTGCTTTTATACGTTTGATTTCGCCGGATTTTGTGTCTATCAGTTTTATTGACTCAGCATGGTTATATTTATCTGTCACAACTTCAACTGGCTCTAAGTTTTCAATAAAGTAAATCCCTTCTGATAATGCGTTTTGCACCTCTTCGCTATTTAATCGATAACTTGGCGAGTCTTTCAGCTCTTTTCTATATACAACTTTCACTCCCCCAAGACTCTGCATTAACTCTAATATTTTTATTTCTCTACTTTCTTTTTTTGCTAATTCTTGCTCTGCTTGGATCAACTTTGCGTGCGATATGAGCTCATTCGCAATTTCGTGCTCTTCTTCTGTCCAATCTTTTTCAACACAGTCTTTTCCGTACTTATCAACCAATATTTCATAACGAAGAAGAAATTTTTCTACTTGAATTGGATAATACGCTAAAGCTTCAGTGGCAGTGTCAATCGCAGTAAGCCCAGCCCCTATTACAACTATCGGCATACGAACTTGCAGACTTGCTATAGAATCAAATTTAAGAGCGCCAGTCAGTTGTAACGACATAAGAAAGTCAGATGCCATACGCACTCCACGAGCTAGTATATTCTTTATTTTGATCATTCGTGGCTTGCCAGAGCCAAGTGCTAGGGCGATGTGATCAAAACCCGAGTTGAACGCGTCATCAACATTAATCGTGCCACCAAAACGAATACCTCCATAAAGTGCGAAATTCTCACGTCTTTCCAGCAAAAGTCTAATGATTTTTAGATAGTTTTTGTTCCATCTAGAGGTTATGCCATACTCTGCTACTCCACCAAATCCACCAGCTGTGCGTTCACTTAGTTTTTCATGCTCGAAATCTTTAATTAGCTGAAAATTATCGATCAAAGGTTCAATCTTTAGTCCATCAATGGCGATAACGTTATGCCCATCGTTTAATAAATGATGAGCTAAATTAAAACCCGCAGGACCAAGCCCTACAACTAGGACGTTTTTTCCTGTGTTTCCTTTTGGCAATGGACGCTGAAAATTTAAAGGATTCCAACGGCTAAGCAGAGAATATATTTCAAATCCATACGGTAAACTAAGCACATCATCTAGAATCCTTGTTTCAATCATTGGCACATTTACAGGCTCTTGTTTCTGATATATGCATGAGTTCATGCAATCATTGCATATTCTTTTCCCAGTAGCTGCACATAATGGGTTATCTATTACCACAATTGCAAGGCTTGCTATGCTGTACCCTTCGCTTTTCACCAGATTCATTTCTGATATTTTCTGTTCTAGTGGACAGCCGTGCAATTCAACTTTGAGTGGGGACTGTTTAAAGTTATTGTCGTTATTACTTAGCCCCTTTGAACAACTGTCCTTATTTTGCTTATGACAAAATATGCAGTAATGAGCATTATCCAATGCTTTATTCAAACTCACCTTTTCACTTGTCAGATCAAAACCATGTCGTCTTTTTGTTTTGCTTGAATACAATACCTCAACTTCGTCTACTTCTTTTTTGAAGAACGATACGAGATTTTCGTGATCAATTTTTCTGTGAATACTAAAAAGTATACTCTGTTTATTTTTTACTCTCCACGCTGCATATTGCGCTGCAAGTTCTATTTCTTCTTTGTGATCCTCTTTATTTTCCAACCAACGCATCACCTGCTCAGCAAAATTTTTTTCTGTTGTTGGTAGGGCAAGAAAGCGATTTAATTTGCTGGTAACATAATCAATATCTATATCTGCTATATCAGTGTACTTCTTTAATGCATAGCGTTGAACAAATAACCTTTTACACTTATATATTGCAGCAAAGTCGTTGTGCTTTTTCTTTAGCTCCTCTGCTTCTTTTCCAATATTAAAAAGTTTTGCAATAAATTCATCAAGTAAATATGAGAGGTCTATTATTAACTGACTATCTGTCATTTGAGTGGCCAACATTGGTTGTTCTATGGATCCCAGTGTCAAGCACTGGGATGACATCAAAGAAGAAGCTGCTTTTTCTCTTGCTTCAATTAATGAACAAAACAAGCTTTCATCGCACGATTTTATATAATCTAAAAACGTCTCATCTAATTTTATTAATCCACTACAAGTGTATAAGTTTGAAAATGAGATTTTGAAATTCAGTTGCATTGTTATACTATACAGTGTACATACTGTTTCTTAGAGATGAAGATTTTATTTGTCTTGCAGTCTTGCTAAGATTGTTGCTTCTGCAGCTTTTTCTTCCCCAACATATGCAACACACTCAAATTTGCGTGCACCCAAACACGCATTTTTTATATTGGATTGAAGAACCAACGTGTCCCCTGGAATAACTGGTCTTCTGAATTTTGCGTTTTCAATAGACATAAAGTAAACAACTTTATTTTCTATTGTTTCTTTACCGAGGACACATATAGCAGATGCCTGAGCTAAAGACTCAACTATCAAAACTCCTGGCATTATCGGATGGCCAGGAAAATGGCCAATAAAAAATGGCTCATTGAAAGTCACATTTTTGATTGCTTTTATGCTTTTACCATGGTCACATTCTATTACTCTATCTACTAAGAGAAACGGATAAGAATGTGGTAGTATTTTTATAATATCACTGATATTAAATTGCATAAGCCTACTCAATGCTTTGCAAAGCAAATTCAGGTATTTCCTTATTTACATTTTTTAATACCACATCTGATAAATCAACCTCATCCATAGAGTATAGAACTTGGTTTTTTTTTGAAATAAATAGTACTAAATCTACATTGTTTTTTTCTGCCGTTCTTTTAGCCACTTCTTTTATTTTGTTAAAGACACTTTCTACTGCTTCTCTATAGTTTTCTTCTAAATTTGACATTTTCTTAGCGTAATTATCCCTAACGCTTACAGTGTACTTACTAAATTGTTCCGTCTTTTCTTTTTTTGCTTCTTCTGACAAAAGGTCAAATTCTTCTTTCGATGGCTTAAATTTTTCTAACTCATTTTCAAATTCTTGCTGTAATCTAGAATTCTGCTCCTTTATTTGTTGTTGTATATTTTGCAGAGCCAGAGATTCGTTGATAACTTTGTCACTATCAATAATGGCAGCCTTTGTATTAATCGCGCTCTGAGGTTGATACCCTACAAACTTATACCCTACAAATAAGGAAACAATTAAGGCAATGACTGATGTAAATAACTGTATATATTTCATTCAAATCCCCGCTTCAATAGAAATTTTAACGTTTGGTGATGGTATTATATCATAAGTTTCCTTTACTAAAGGAAACCCAAAATCTAATCTAAGTCTACCAAAAGGAGAGGGCATTGAAAAGCCAAAACCTGGTGATACTCTTATAAGCTTACTATCGTAATATTTTCCACTATATATCTTCTTTTCATCTAAACCAAAAAGTGTTGCGTAGTCAACAAATAGTGAGCCTTTGATACCAGCATAGTCGTATAATTTAGATAGTGGAAAATCTACTTGCTGTGTTAAATTAAAATAAGTTTTGCCTCCCAATGAGCTTTTATTTTTGTCTTCTGCTCTTGGTCCAATGCCGGAAAGGTCAAATCCTCTAATTTCATTACCACCTTTAAAAAAGTGCTGGCCAATATTTAGCTCTTTATAGGTATAAGAGAAAATATGACCTGCTGCTATTTTAAAGCGCAATGTTATATCATCATCAATTTTGCTTAGTATAGGGCGTGTATAAAAAGACAAAAACTCAGATTTTAGGAAATTTACATTTCCTCCCAATCCTGAAATATCCTGATTTAAGCGCAATAAATATCCCTCTTTAGGAGTATAGAGGTTATCCAGTTTATTGTATGATAACGTATATCCCACTGATGAAACCTGATACTCACCTTCTTGATCTCTTATTATCTCAGAGATATCCTCATCTTTTCCACTCTTATTGTCCATATGTATATGGTTATATTTATAAGAATAGCGAATAGAGTTGGTTAGATTTTCTAAAATTTTATAAGATAATTTTACTGTTCCTCCCCAGTCACAAGTATCAAAAGTGGTGTTTGGCTTATCTTGTTTTTCATAAAATATACCTACGCCTAATGACGTATCAGAATCGTTAAAATTATTTTCAACAGCGTCTATACTAGTAGAAAGAACATATTGACTTTTTTCAAGAGCAAAAGATACCTCTTTACCACTACCAAATAAATTACGATCTGTGAAATCGGTTTTAACAAATACTCCACCAGGAAGAGACATGCCACCTGTTAAAGATAACGAGGCAGTTCTTTTTTCTTTGACATTTAAATCAAGATTTACTGCATTTTCATCCACTATATAACTATTTATTTTTACTGTTTCAAAAAAATCGCTATATATAAGTTTTCTACGTGATTTTTGAATCTCAGATGTGTTATATGCGTCGCCTTCTGCCATGCTAAGTTTTCTTCTAATTACTTTATCTAAAGTGCGGTCATTGCCATCAATAGTAATTTGGTTTATATAAATCTTTTTACCTGGTAGCACTTTGTAAGTTACATCCACAATATTGTTATGTTGTGTATATTCTGGATTAACTTTTGCAAATATATATCCTTTTTCGTTTAAATGTTTACTTATTTTTTCTGCTGTATTGTTAATTTTAACTCTATTAAATATTTGATTATTTTCCTCTTTGATAAATTCTAATATTTCTTCCCTTAAACTTAAATCCTTAATCTCAGTTTCAATATCAACTTCATTATTTCCAAATAAGTATTGCTGCTTTTCATCAATCAAAAAAGTTAACTCTATTTGGTTGTTATTATCAACCTCAACAATTGGTTGGATATTATTTTGAATATATCCCTTAGATGAATAGAAGCGATCAAGCAGTTCTGTATTAATCAGTAGATATTGAGGTGAATAATGAGTTCCGCTTTTAAAAATGGCTCTAAATAACTTACTAAATATATCATTGCTATGCCTTTTGATAACTTGCTCTAGCTCATTTGCTGAAAAGTTTTTATTACCTATGAATCGTAAACCCTTAATTTTAGACGTTCTTCCTTCTTTTATCTTAAAAATTAGGTTTATCCTATTGCTACCAAGCTTATCTAGCTCATATGCAATTTTAACACCAATTTTACCACTGTTCCTATAAAGAGTAGCTAGATTTATTAAATCGTTTTGTAATTTTGTTTCAGTGAAAATAGTTAGTGATTTTGACTGGATAACGTTATTTAGCAACTCTTTACTGTTAAATAACTTATTGCCTTTCAATATTACTTTGTTAATCAATGGATTCTCATGAATTTTTACTACTAAGTTTTTTTCATCATCGATATAGGCGTTAATACTAGCAAATAACTTTGTTTTATATAAATCTTTTATAATTGAATCTACATTATCATCATTTATATGACTACCTGGTTCTAATTTTGTATAAAACCTTATTGTTTGATCACTTACTCGCTCATTGCCAATATACTTAATATTTTTTATCTGTACTTTTTCTTTATTTTCTAGAGCAACAAGTAGAGTGGGAAAAGAAATAAGTATTATTATTAGTATGTGAAATAACTTTTTCATATGTATCTTAAAAAAGATGCCTAATATCATTTGTGATTGCAACTGCCATCAACAAAAACAGTATGGTAGCACCAAAAGTGACTGCATATTTTTGATATTTCAAACTCAAATCTCTACGTATAACTGCTTCTATAATATAATGAAATAAATGCCCACCATCTAGTAGTGGTATTGGCAGCAAGTTAATTGCAGCTAAATTAGCTGAAATAATTGCCATAAAATATAGAACCATCATAAGTCCCTTTTTAGCTGATTGCCCTGAATATTTTGCAATTTTTATTGGCCCACCTATTTCATTTATACTCCTTTTACCAACAACAATTTGAAAGAGTGCTTTGATTGTTAAACACATAGTGTGGTAGGTTTCATTCACTGATAGGCTAGCAGCTCCAAGAAAAGATGACTGTTTTAACCCTATCATATTAATTGAGGTAATTCCTATAGTTTTTCTTTCTATTATGTTACCAAAGACATCTCTATCCTCAACTGTAAACGGAGTTAGAATAGTTCTGTACTCTTCGTTATTTCTTCTATACTTAATTTCTATTCTTGTTTCAGGGTTGGACATTATCACGCGTGAAATATCTTCAAAGTATTTTATTTTGTACTCATTGATCTGTGTAATAGTGTCACCTGGTAATAGGCCAGCTTGCTTTGCTGCACTTTCTTCAATTACATTACCAATTACTGGTGGAGTACGATAATAACCTGCCACGCTGAAAAATATTGTGAAAGCTATAACGGTAAATATCATGTTTGCAAAAGGCCCTGCAAAAACTATTGCTGCTTTTTGATATCGAGGTTTTGTATGGAATGAGTATAATTTTTCTTCTTCAGTTAATTTTTGTTGATCAACAGGAACGCTTGCTGCATTAGTATCCCCTAACATTTTAACGTAGCCACCCAATGGAAAGGCACTTAATTTCCATCTAGTTCCAGACTTGTCGTTAAAACCAAAAATTTCAGGACCAAAGCCTATAGAAAAAGATTCAACTTTAACCTTGCATGCTTTAGCGACAATATAATGCCCACATTCATGCACGAATACTATGATAGAAATTATTAAAGAAAACGATAAAAAATAATATATTCCAGCGCTAAGTTGATGAGAAATTAATTCCACCTATGTTTTAAATCTTAATCAAACGTTGAGTATATTAAAATGCGCCTTGCTTGACAAGTATTTAGTTTAGTCTTTAAATTAAAAAAAAGTTTAATGACAATGATAGATATTTCCTTATTAAGAAGAAAACTGATGTATAGGAGTTGGCATAGGGGTTGTAAAGAAACTGATATACTTTTAGGGCATTTTGCATTGAAATATCTTGATAAATTTTCCTTAAGTGAACTAATTGAATACGAAAAAATAGTTGATCTTGATGATTGCGAATTATATTGTTACATCACTCGTAAGAAACTTCTCCCCCCTGATTTGAGTAGTGAGGTAGTCGATTTGATTGCTTGCTTTAATCACTTATGCACCCAATAATCTTGTTTACCCTATCTAATACTTCAGCATATTCTACTCTTTTTTCCTCCCTATACTTTTTGCATTCTTGATTTATTTCGTCTAATCGCTTTGTTAATTCTAAAATTTTGTCTTCGAGAGTCAATGCTGCAAGTAAGAAATTTAATGCATCTGAGCCCTTACCTCCAGTTCTTTGAGATATGGAGCTAACTAGCTTGTTGAAGCTATTAGCAAGTTGTAATAAATGGTCCTTCTTTTTACTTTCGCAAGATATTTTATATGTGTTATTATGTATAACTATTTCTACTACTTTCATATGATGCTATATTGTACAACTTTCAAATTTACAATATAGATTTTTATTCATTTATCAAGAGGGATAACTTTTTACTGCTACGAAAATAAGTTTTAAAGTATTGATGTTTTGCAACCTTCTGTGACGTCAAATTACTTGCTTCTTTCAAGTTATAGCTTCTAATTGAAAAAGAACCAAACCCCCTGATTTCAACTCTATTATGATATTTCAACGTGTTTGAAAACACTCGAAAGAAACTATCAACTATGTCTGCTATAATGACCTTATCTAACAAAAGGTGTTTTTTTGCCACTTTTGCTATTATATCAGATTTCGTTGCCATTTATATGAAGCACAAGAAGTTATTTGGCAGATAATATTATATTATATTTTTCAACACCTACTACTTCAACTTGTATTTTTTCTGATATAGAAAACTTTTTATTTTCTGGTAAATGCTCTTGATCTACTAAAAGGGTTACATTGTTCTCAACCTCAACGATTAGACCATTTTCCTCTCTCTTACTTACAGTAACCTGAATTTTATCCCCTACTTTAACTTTCTCTATCAGTTCTTCAAGAGGATCATACTCTATTTGCTTTACTCCAAGATAAATTCTTGTCCGATCTACGTTAGCCCTTATCACTTTTGCTTCTATTTCATCACCTACATTATACTTTTTTATCTCATCTGAATTGTTTTTCGACCAACTTAGATTTTGCATATAAATTGTTCCTTCTACGTCCTCAGATATCTCAGAATTATCAAAAGTCACAGATATTTGTGAACCATTGTTGCTTTTAACTTTACCAGAAACAATAGAACCAAGAGGATATTTATCAATAAATACTTGCCAAGGATTCTCTACGCACCTTTTTGTGCTTAAACTCATCTTATTTTTAATAATGTCAATACCGAGAATTTTTACATCCACTTCTTGTCCTATTGTTACAAAACTACTGATTGGTAAATTACTCTTGCTCCAAGTTATTTCTGATGAGTGTACCAAACCCGCAATCCCAGGTTTAATCTCAACAATGAATCCACAATCTTTTATACCCGTTACACATCCTTTGTGTACGCTGTTAATTGGACATTTTGACTCTAGATCTTGCCAAGGATTGTCTCCTAATTGTTTTACACCCAGGGAGATTTTTCCATTTTCTCTATCTATTTTTATAATTTTAGTTTTTATATGCTGACCATAAGAAAAAATTGCAGATGGATGACTTACATTACTCCAAGAGATATCTGTAATATGTAGCAGCCCATCTATAACTCCCACTGTATCTGATTCATGAATGCCAACAAATGCACCGTAGTGAGTGATGCTTTTTATTTTGCCTTCTACTACATCACCTTCATTTAAAGATTCTAAAAACTTAATTTTTTCACCAGCATGCAATTTCTCTAATACCAGCTTTCTTGATACTACAATATTCCCCTGCTTCTTATCCATTTTAAGCACGATGAATTTTTGTTCAGTTTCAATAAGGTGATTAGCATCTTTTATTTGCTTCAAATCCACATGACTCAGGGGTAAAAACGCACTTATTCCATCACCAAGATCAACAATAAAACCGCATTTAATTGAGCGTTTAATGATTCCTGTTACTTCATCTTTTGTAACTGCGCTTTCTTCCAATTTATTCCATTTTTCGTCTCTGATTGCTTTCTCACGACTAAGAACAACATTACCATGGTAATCTTCAATTCTTTCAACATAAACTCTAATTTTCGAGCCAACAGTGATATCATCATTACAACTGAGCTCCTTAATCAGAATTCTTCCGTCTGACTTTAAACCAACATCAACCACAATATCATTAGAATTTCTTCTTGTGATTATACCTTCTACCACATCTCCTTCTTTGATTTTGTTAGCAAAAGAATCTTCACAAAAGTCATTGTCTTGATTATCAAATTGATCTTGAAATATCTCTTCTATGAACCTATTTGATGATAGCCTCTTGATAGCAACTGTACTTTCCATACCTTTTAATTTTAACTTCATTAGAACTCATATATTATATAATATTAATAATTAGTGACAAGTAAATTCTCATTAATTCATTTCGAGAATTGTTTAAGCTATAAAAGATTAAGTTATGTAAGATATGTTATCTAGGAATAATAATTGGATTAGGTCATTTTCCAGAAGATCTAGGTTGAAGTTGAATGTTTTGGAGAAGTATTCTATTAAAAACAGCAAGGAATCTATAAAAAAGATCGTAGACTTACAAAAAAGAATACGAGTAGAAATAGGTTTCGGTAATGGTGAAAATATGCTCCATCAGGCATTCAATGAATCTGATCTATTATTTATAGGATGTGAGCCTTATTTAAAGGGGGTCTCTTCCTTGCTAAAAAGCATAGAAGCACACAGCATAAAAAATATTTTAATATGGACAGAAGATGCAAGAGAATTAATTGTCAATTTTCCTGACCACAGTGTTGAAAAATTCTTTATTCTCTTTCCAGATCCATGGCCAAAAAGAAGTCACAACAAAAGACGGTTAATTAATACGGAATTTTTAAATTTATTAGCAAAAAAAATACTTGTCACAGGTGAAATATTTATTGCAACTGATCATCAGGATTATGCAGAGTGGATAGAGTTACATATAAAGCAGTGTAATTTTTTAACCTATAAGGAAGATAGTTTTGCAAATTATACCCCAACAAAATACCACAGAAAAGCGCTAGAATATCAGCGTAAAATAAAGTTTTTTAAAGTAAATGTTATATCTAAACTGACTTAGATTTACCTCTGCTTGTTAGTACAGATGTGTACATGACACTCTATAGTGCAAGTAGCCTACCATATACTGGGAATAACAGTTTACTGAATTCTTTAATCTCACAAATAGAAAGATCAATAAACTTGATAAACATCAACATTATCAGCCAGCATTGCTTTTGCAACTTCAATTCTACCTTTTTTATGATCGGTTTGGATAATTTTATAACCTATAGCATTTTGTCTAGCAACCAATCTGGTGCTTCTCTACCTTTTTCCCACTTAGCAAATCTCATCTTTTCTTTTAGGTAATATTCTCTATATGCTTCTATTGGGTTACTACATTTATATCGATCAGGTAACGCTTGTGTAAAAGCTTGTATATCAGCTGATCGAAATATTAGCAAATCCTTGTTATTATCGCACCAATCTATAACTTCTTCGGATTTATGCGTTCTTTTGTATCGCAAGCTATATTCTATACACAATTCTTTTCCATGTTTTATTAACCAATCAAAGTTTCCTTTTGATTGTCTAGCCCATAAAGAACAAGGATGGTTTTTGTGAGTAAGTTTATATGGAACTTCTATATTCTGGTTTGTAATGCTGACTAAAGGATTTGGCTCTTTTAATGCTATTGAAAAAACACTGCTAAGCAATTGAGCAGTTTCTAGCGGCATTTTTACTATGTGCTTATCGCATAACATTTGTGCTGCAGTTACAGGATTTTCGTCTAATATAAAGATATTCATCTAAGCACCCAGAGATAGAATTTTTGCGTAGTATTTATTTCAATAAACCCTAAAATATCATTCAGAAAATGGATAAGTTAAATAAGCTCAGTTAAAAAAATTATACACAATTCTGAGGAACCTTTTCAAGCTACAATGAACGTATAGCTACCACTCTAGCAATATTATTTCTCACCCACTGAAGATATTGCACGGTACTGTCTACTTGATCGTCGTGACGGATTTCTGGAAACATTAAAATCTCATACTCAAAGTCGCTAAGCCATACTGCTTGGTTAGGGAGAAAAACCCGCTCAGATTCTATAATTGGGACAATTCGGTGAAATCGAGTTAATTTGTCATCATGTGGTACTATTTGAATAATAGGTAGATACCGTCTTGTCAGTCAACAAGAAAATTATAGAAATTGAATCTTAAGCTGTATTACGAAATCAAAAAATACTTTCTATCAACATATACACTAACCAACTACATTAAATAAATTTGTGTAAAATGCTATTTTACATAAGATAGAAAGTACGCATTTTTTGATTTTAAAGTACTAAATTCTCCTCCAACCGCTTTGCCCTGTAATTCTTGATATGGTCAGGATTAAAAGCACTTTTGGATTTTAGAACACCGAAAATGATATGGAGTAGCTTACGCATTGCAGCACCAACGATAGCCATATTATGCTTACCCTTTTCCTTTAATCTCTGGCAAAAACTAATAATGATAGGATTGTGATTCTTAGCTACTATAGCAGGAAAGAAAAGTGCTTTACGTAATGTTTGTGAACCGGATTTACTTAATCTGGGTTTGGCATATACAGAGGAACCTGACGTCATATTTCGTGGTATAACTCCTGTATATGCTGCCAATTGCCTGGCATCTCTAAAAACCTCTATGTCAGGAACTTCAGCTAAAATAGCTATTGCTGATTCTTCTCCTATTCCTGGAATAGTCAATAGAAGTTGAAAATTTTCCAACAATTCTTTATGTTGATTTAATAGTTCACGTACGGAGTTTTTTATTGTTTCTATTTTTTGAGCTATATTCATTGCAAGGTCTTCCCAAGCACTTGCAACTTCTTTAAGCAGTCTCTCTTTTTTTTCTAAGTGGTTATTTACTAATGTTAACTCATCTTTTAACGCAACTGAGCAACGATAAAGATGTTTTAATTTTTTCATTTCAGGAGAAGGTGGTGTCCAACTAGAAGGTTCCTGTCTTTGGCAATAATCAGCAATAACTTCTGCATCGGTCTGATCATTCTTTTGTCGTATCAGCTTACTCCTTGCATAAGATTTTATGCAATAAGGATTTACAACACTAACAGAATGTCCAGCGTTGTGCAGAAACTCAGCCAAAGCTTCGCTATAACAACCAGTAGCCTCCATGCAGGCTTTTACTTCTTCTACATTATGTTTTTGTAGAAAGCTAAGTAAACCTTGAAACCCAGAATCCTCGTTTTTAAAACTCCTTTTTCTAGTTTCACATCTTCCTTTTTTGCTTATGAACGAGAGAAAAACATCAAAGCGATCTTTCGATACATCTATACCTAAAAAGTTGTTGATCATATATAACCCCATGCGTTACCATTAAAAATGAAAAGTAAGGCTAGTCTTGTGAATACAGAATTAGAGTATCCGTTCAGCGGAGTGGCAGAATAAGGTAGACAAGGTGATCTAAAAAGATAATCATAGAGCAAAAGTGAGGTAATGTGGTAAACCTTTTAGAGCTTTGCAAAAATTTACAGCAAAAAATAGAAAAGTTAGAAGCAAAAATAGAAAAGCTGGAAAGGGAGAATGAAAGTTTAAAAGCAGAGAACAAGGCTTTAAAGATAGAGAACGCTGAATTAAAGGAAAGGCTTGGTTTAAACTCGAAAAATTCATCTCTACCAAGCTCTAGAGAGTTGTACAAAATAAAAAAGGACAAGCCAAAGAGCGACAGAAACGTTGGTGGTCAGGTTGGTCATAAAGGAAGTTTTCGCGCCAAAATGGATGCAGATGAGGTGATAAAAGTAAAGTTGTCATCTACTTGTGAATGCGGAGGAGGGATTGCAATATGCAATGGACCGTACATTCATCAAAAAGTTGATCTTCCGGAAATTAGGCCTTATGTAGTGGAATATCAGATGGAGCATGGTCGTTGCCGGAGATGCGGAAAAAGAAGAAGCAGTAAGTTACCAGAAGGTGTTACGTCAGATACATTTGGTCCAAGGGTTAAGTCAATAATTGCAGCGTTCAGCGGATTCTACAAAAATTCAAAACGCGAAATAGCGAGTGTCGTAAATGATATCTTCAATTTGAACATAAGCGTCGTTAGCATATCAAATAGTGAACATAGAGTTGCTTCAAAATGCAAAAAAATGTATGAGCAGATCGAACAAGAGATAAGTAGGAGTAAAGTTCTACATATTGATGAAACGAGCCATTATAACAAAGGTAAACTCGCTTGGTGTTGGATGTTTGCAAGCAATACGGCAAGTTTTGTGAAGTTGACAGAGTCAAGAGGAATGAAAGTTTTAAAAAATAACGCATGCTGCAATCATAATAGCTTAGTGGTAACCGACAGGTACGCAGTATACAATTACTTTGCTGATGAAAAAAGGCAAATCTGCTGGGCACACTTAGCAAGGGATTTTGAAAGATTAGCGCATAGTTGGAATATTGAAGTCAAAGTTCTTGGCTGTTACTTAAGAAATGTAGCTACTGAATTATTTGCACTAAAAAAGGCTTTGCTAAAAAATGAGATAGATGTTTTTAGATTTGCCAGACGTGCCAGAAAGTTGCGAAAACGTACAAGGTATTACTTGAAGGAAATATCCTACTTACCTGAAGCAATTGGAGCCTCTCGAGTTGCGAAAAATATTTTGAAATCTGAAAGAATGATGTGGAATTTTTTAGATGACCCAAAAAACATTCCGCTGACAAACAACCATGCTGAACAGCAGATACGGCATTATGTCGTTTACCGCAAAAATTCGTATTTTACACAATCAAAGCGGGGAAATGCATTCCTTGAACGGATAATTTCGTTATACTTAACATGGAAACAAAGGGGTCTCAATCCTTTCCAAAACCTCTTATCTATTGTTTCTTAAACCACTCTCCTGAACGGATACGAATTAGAACCATTTAGGTTTTTCTACGATACCGTCCAGCCTGTACTCTTGAGAAGAGAACTCTTATCTACCTTACAGATTTTATATCTAAGACCACTGACAGAGTTCTTCTCTTCTCCATCTAATGCTTAAGCTTAAAACATTAGATGCTTTTTACAAGATACAAATCACTGTTTTTCCTGAGCTCCTGAACCAATTGCTGACCGCTTGCTTTTGCTTCGATTAAAATTGCGTGTGGCTTCCACCTTGCAGCCAGCGACAGAACTTTCTCTTTAAGTTTTGGATATTCAAGTTTTGCGCGATATACATCGAGTAAATAGAATGTATTATCTACTTTTGTCCAGGTAGTGCAGACACTAAAGTCACTTGTATTGTTTGTTGAAATTGCAGTATCCCAACTTTGTGTTACATGCAAGAGGCTATCAGGAAAATTTTTATAGCGCTTCAACCACTCTCGTTTAATTATAGCACTTGAAAGTGGTAGAGGGTTTTGTTGGTATTGAGCAGCAAAACCATAACTCCCAAGTTCAGCTTTTATCATCTCAATTTCTTCTTTTCCTTCAGTTAGGGAATACAACAATTGACCTTCTTTTCTTGAGTATATTTCCTGTTCATGCTCTGGAATATGATTATTAACTGAATAAATAATCTCCTTATCTTCAGCTATTATTGGTAAACAGACATGATGCCATATGTTTCTTGGTTTACAGAGGAGGTGACCAGTTAAATCTTCTAAATGGAGTCTGTGCATCACAAGAACGATAACTCCTTTTTTTCTGTCGTTGAGCCTGGTTACTAAAGCCTGATCAAACCAGTTTGCAGCACGCTTTCTAAATGTTTCGCTCAAAGCTTGTGCGGGACTTAGTGGTAGGGTCGAGAACTGGCGCGCCTCTTTAGGGCTTGGTGGCTGATCCATTATTTTCATGTTGGGCCTCAATCCAAAATTCCCATGTTTACGTTTCCAGCTCCCGCCTCGTCAAACGCAGCATGCAGTTTTCCCGCACTACGCTTTCCTAGCAGATTCTTACCAAAGTTTATAACATCTTGTACTGGGGCTGCTTTCGGAACGTAATATCTTAATCTATAGTCTTTATATAGACCTAGTGTTTCGTATATCCATTCGCTACTCCACCTCTCCCAGCCAAATCCTTTTGCTTTTCTAGCTTTCATTAATTTGCGTCTTACTTTCTTCTCTACCCATAGTTTCACGTAGTTAAAGTTTCGACCTGAGTTTCCTATCCTAAAGTAGTTTGTCCACCCTCTCAGTATTGGATTAATGATATTTATCACTTTCCATATTGGTTGCGATTTGTGGTCGCGAAATACCTCCTTCAATTTTTGAAGTAAGTTTGTCCGCGCTTTCATCTGTGGTGTTGTTTGTACCCTCCACTTTCCTTGTTTTGTGATCTTCTCTCGAAAATCAAATCCTAGAAAGCTGAATGTCTCTCTTTCCTTTAGGTTAATTACTTTTGTCTTTTCTTTATTTACTTCTACCTTTAGTTTTGCTAATTCTTCTTGTACTCTTCTATACACTAATTTTTCTAGCCATTCCCATCTCTGGTGCCCATCTATCAGTATCACTAAATCGTCTGCCCATCTGGCGTATTCTATATGTCGATATTTTCCCTCTTTTGTCACCTCTTTTGCCTTCTCTAGCATTTTATCTACCTCATTTAGGTATATATTGCTTATTAGTGGTGAAAGTGGTGATCCTTGCGCTATTCCTCGTTTCCCTCCTACTTTGAGGATTAGCTTGATCAAGTGCATGATTTCTTTATCATTTACTCTTTTGGAAATCTTTTCCATAAGAATATGGTGTCGCACATTGTCGAAGTAGGATTTCAGATCTATGTCAATAACTTTTGTATTGCCTTTGATTGCTGCTTTCGATACTTTATCAATTGCTTCATGCGCTTTTCTCCTAGGTCTATATCCATATGATCCGTCCTGAAAGTCAGATTCAAATATTGGTTCAAGTATTAGCTTCAGTGCTGTTTGCACTATTCTGTCCCGGATGCAGGGTATGTTCAACGTTCTGAGTTTTCCCCCAACTTTTGGTATTTCCTTCCTCCGGTTCCTATTTGGGCTATAGGTTTTGGTTATTAGTTCGTGTCTTATTTGTTGAAGATACTTTTCTAAGCCTTCTGCCTCTATCGATTCAAATGTCACCCCGTCTATTCCTGGTGCCCCTTTGCTCTTCTTTGTCAGCTTATATGCTTCTTCTAGTGTCTCCATCTTGCAGACGTGAACATAGATTCCCCAGAATCGCCATTCCGGTTCTGTTTTCGCTTTGGTATATATCTTTCTTCTCAGGTCTTGTAATTTTATTGGCATTTTTATCATTTTTACCTTTACCTTCCTTTTTGTTAAAAGATTTCTACTAGTAGGGTGCCTTTGCTCCATGAGAGTTACCTCACTTCTTTACTACTACGCACCCATCCGCCACCCTCTCATCTTCGGTTCTTTTCCTGTTTTCCAGTTATAGAACCTACCACTCCAAGGTATTTCTCCTTGGGATGAGGAGGGCTTCTCCAGTTGCTTTGTATGTCCTCATTACCATGCTATCACTACCACCCCGCTGAAGTAGAACAATTGTATCAGTCGTTTTTCAACTGCCTATTCTGCTTTCGCCCATTGACCGCTGGCTCAGCCTTCAGTTCTTATCGTTTTCGAGGCCACCTATATGTTTGCTTTCGCTACGGCCTGGTAATTCGCCATTATCCTATGATAACGTTGTCGGTAGGCTTCAACATTTTGCTTTCCCTCCACATTGCTACCCTAGCTACAGGACTTCGACTTTTATCCTGGTGGGTCTACCTCCCACTGAACATACTTGCCTTCTCTGGACACACGATCATCCACGATAATGAAATCTCCACCTTCACCGGTTAATGTTCCTCCAACTGATGTTGCAATTCGACATCCTCTCTGCACTGTTTGAAATTTATATTTAGTGTTTTGATCTTTGCATAATTCTACTTTCGGAAATAGCTCTCTATACCAATCAGATTGCATTATGCACCTGGTATCGAGTGAGTGCTTTTCGCTAAGCAACCGAGAATAACTTGCAACTATTATTCTTGCAGTTGGCTGATTTCCAAGTATCCATGCGGGCCATGCAACACTTACACAAATGGACTTCATTGAACGCGGCGGCATATTGAATATTATTCTTCTTGCTTCACCAGCGCTTGCTGCTTCAAGCCTGTCTGCTATGACTTTTATATATTGATAATCATTATACTCACACCCCGGCACTACCGTTTGAAAGCATAATTCAATGAATTTGAGAAGGTTTATATTGTTCATAAATTAAGGTTTGTTGATTTTTTTAAGATTTTGTTGTGTAATTAAACCAGCATAGTGAGAGTTAAAATATGAAAGAAATAAGAGAGCAAACTGAGAGAGAATTTATAAAAACTCAAAACGGGATAAAAATAGAGACAATTACGCTTCTTGGTAAAAATCAAAACAATAATCGAGGTGAAAAACATCTGATATACTTTATTGGTGGAAATAGAGCGTTAAGCCCTGGTAAAGATTATTCCCAAAATTGGAATTGGGCCACAGAGCAAGGGATAACTGTACATCTTTTTAATTATCCTGGACTTGGTTTAAGTAAAAACAGTTCATTGATACGTAGCAATAGAGTTAAATCTGGTGTAGCAGTTGTAACTAACTTATTGGAAAAAGGTATAAAGCCAGATGATATCATATTGTTTGGAGACTGCCTTGGTGGACATGTAGCTGCAGAGGTTCATAAAAATTTTAAGGGTAAGGATATACATTTAAGATGTATCGTTAGCAATGTCGCTAGTTCACTTAAACAAGCGTCTCTTTATTACTTTGGTTTTATGGCAAAATTAAAAATTTTTCTTGCTCCGATAATCAAATTGGTACTAAAGATTTTTGGCTGCCAATGGAAGACATATAAAATCGTAAATTCAATTACTCCTTATACAATGTACTTTAATCGAGAGGGAGATAAAACGATAAAACAGCCAGCGCAACTTGCAACAAAAATAGAAAAATAGATCAAAGCGGTAGAAGAAAAGATTACCAAAAAAAAGAAGTATTTGAAGGATTTGAGGAATATGAAGAATTTTTCAAGCAACATATAATATTAAGAAAAAATGATGAGTGTATTGATTCGAAAAAAGCTGATAAAGATATACATAAATTGCCAATTACGTGTTTAAAGTCTTCCAACAAAACTGATTACACTTTTCCTGAGTTGATTAGTTTATATATTTATATTACAGATGAATATTTTTCTAAATATGGCTCATTAAATAATGAAGAGAAGATTAAAGCATTTAAAGAAAGTAAATTTTATAAAGATTTTTCAAGCTGCAAAAATTCAAAGGACTTTTTGCATAATTACATGAAGAAGCAAGAGCGTCCTTCGATGTCATTTCAGCATGTGATAATAGAATCTGGGGAAAAAAAGACCTTTCTTAACAAGTCAAAGAAGGCTAGTTGCTCTTAACTTGACGCGTATGCTTTCTTCAATATTTTAGCCATCTGTATCTGTTCAGATGCATGCAAATATTGAAACCAGTGTTTCTTTTCTTATCATCCGAGTACTGGGATCCAGAAGAATTAATTGTGAAAAAATAGCTATACGATATTTTCAATGAAGTTACAAAAAAGCTGTATTCCACACTGGAATGACACCGTCATAAACTGCTAGAGGTCTTCATAATGTCATTCCAGTACTGGGATCCAACTAAATTGGTGAACACTTTACAGCATTTTTGATAGAAAGAACTAGATGCCAGTGTCAAGCACTGACCCATTTTTTCCTTAAGTTTTTGCAGCTTGTGTTCTATTACAAAACCACTGCGGTACTAACGAGCGGCAAAATGATAGCAAATCCAAGTTTTAAATTTTATTTTCAATAACGAAATTTGGCACATCTTGCTACACTTCCAGTTTTTATTGTAAAAAAGGGGCTTCTGTCTGTGTCTGACATGAAGCTAATATTATTCTCCCTCTTCCTTGTCCTGGATTTAGCTTGTGAAACGCGTGGTTGAAATCTTCCTTACTCACTACCTTGGACTTTCTTTCAAGAGCAGCGTATATTTTTGCTTCATTAACTAATTGTTCTAACTCAGCCCCAGAATAGCCTTCTGTTTTTTCTGCAATATCTTGAATATTTAGCCTTCCATCAGTTTTTGTATTTTTGGTATAAAGCTCCAATATCTTTTGTCTCGTTTCCACATTTGGATTAGGTATATGAACCCTTTGACCTAAGCGTCCAGGCCTAATAAGTGCTGGATCTATCTCATTGACCAGGTTAGTTGCACCAATTACTATTATATCTTTTCTGCTCTTAAATCCATCTATTTCAGTTAGTAACTGTGTTAAGCTCTCTCGACAGTGGTAAGCTGAGTTATTAGCGGTACTTCTTTTTTGGGCAACTGCATCTATTTCATCTATGAATACTATACAAGGAGAATATTTTCTCGCTACTTTAAAAAGCTCGCGTACAGCATGTGCACCATGACCAATATATACTCCAATAAGTTCTGGACCTGAGATACTTATAAAATTCATATTTGATTCACCTGCAATTGCGCGGGCGATAAGTGTTTTACCATTTCCAGGAGGGCCGTGCAGTATATAACCTTTTAGTGAGTTAATACTTTCACTTCCAAACATCTCACGCATTTCTTCTGTCATTTGGTTACAGCAAATAATCTGCAATCGTTGTTTTAAGGAATCGTCAATTATAACATCAGCAAATGTTGTTTTATTATCTGAGTTAGCTAACTCTATCTCTATAGGTAGTTCTACCTCCTTCATTTTACTAAGTACCTGATCATACATAAACCAAAGGATAAAAATGAAAACGACAAGTAATACACAAGGCATAGTCTCGCTAACATAATGTGCAGCCAGTTCGTACCCTTTGCTGAGCAATATTGTATGCATATAGGCAAATAAAAAAGCAATAGAGATCATAATTGCTATGCATAGTGAACAGATAGCAATTCTTTTTAGTAATTCTGAAATTTCAATTTTTTTCATCTTGCTGTCTTATATCAATTTTAAAGTGAGAACAATTTTATTTAGATTAAATACTAAAAAAATATACCCTTACACTTCTTTGAAGTTTACTAAATTCACTTTTAAAAAGCAATTATAATATACTTTGTGCGTGGTTAAGATAGTTCTGGAATAGTATAAAGAACTATGTCATCATTGAAGAGAAATTCATCTGTTGTTTTGTACTCTTTACTAATTTTATAAGAATCATAAACATCGTAATCTGCTTTTGTATGGTAATCACAATACTGAAACTTACCCTCTTTATTAAAAAAGCCAAATTGATCAATTAATGTAGCCATTTTCTCACGTTTTGTTAATTCAAATACATCAGCTGGGCAGTGGCCTGAAGAATCTTGATTAGTAGTTCCTTTCACAATAAAAAACGATGGTTTATCGTTAAGTAACTTGCAGAAATCTGGCTTATATTCCTTTTTCATACAGTTTAAACTTATATATTGATATTTATTTGGAACATTTGAGTATTGAGAATCGTACTTTTTATGTTCAAAAAACTCATTACCTAAGAAATTACAAAATGTTAATTTATAATCATCATTATTACTAGACTTAACGACTTTAAGATAATGAAAGTTTCTAGGAATTTTTATCTCTTCTTCTGTAACGTGATTATGTATGATCAATTGGTCATCAAGCATGCAGTAACCTATTTTTGGTAAAGTAGCTACAAGCTTACCGTTTAACATGATATCTGCTTGATAGATATTATCCGATAATTCTTTTCCCTTCTGCAAAGTAAAATCCTGCCCTGCCTTAGCTGGTGCACTGCATTGCTCAGTTTTAGTTAAGTTTTTTATTATTGTTGATATCTCACTAATTTCTAATATATCATGTTCATTTTTTGTGTATTGATACTTATAGCAACTACCATCTTTACATACTGGAAGACATTTTCCTTCTTCATCTGATATATAGATATAATCACCTTTTATTGTAAAATAAAGTCCACCTTTTTCTTCTTGAATTTTTTGTAGTACTGGGTCATTTTCATCGTTAAAATTGATAAAATTGAGCATTCCAATAAAATTATTTCCATCATCATCACTCATTATGAGTTCAATAACAAAATTATTACTGTCTTTTATGTACTTACGTGAAATTAACGCTTCTTCTCCTAATTTAAGCTGTTTTATAATATTCTCTTGATTCTCGCCTATGATAGCTTTTTGTTCTATAATAAAGTCCGTGCCATTTAATTTCAGAGGTGAGTTGTTTGTAAATAAAACTATCTCATCACCCTGCTCCTTTAACTTTAAATCATTAATATTCCCTACTTCAACTGTACCAATATGTGAAGAAACAGTATTAACATTACCATTTTCCTTTACTATGTAATATGCAGTGGGAAGTTTAATCAATTTTTTATAAAGCGGATTTTTATCGTCTATTTTAAATATATGTTTTTCCATGATATTACCTTAAATAACCAACAACTTGCTGATTAATGGCACTGAGGCTACTAGGAGGAGTAACATAACTCATAAAACTCCTTGGCTGCTCATTATCTGCCACTATTTTTTCAGTATTAACGAAAGCTCTTTGCTGCTCATTTAATCTTTTTTCCATATGATCTTTAAAAATAGCCAAACATTTACCGGTTTGTTTGTAATTAGGGAATGATTTTTTCGCAGTTACACACAAGAACTTCAACAACTCGTTATGATTTTCATCATTAAGTAATGACTTATTGATAATGGTTGACTGCAGTTCCATTGGATCAAAATTTAGACTTCTCTTTGAAATGCCACATTTCACAGCTGTTGCTCCTAATACTTCTTCAAATTGTATTACAATATCTGCTGCATTTATTATTTTTGCTACTTCCTGTATTTCATTTTTTACTTTATATTCATCCTGTCCTACCGCAGGGTAAAAGAAATTTATTACTTGAGATATAAATGAAGTTGGTCTGCTTGCTCCGCTTGTCACTGATGATTTTTTAATTTCCCTCCTTCTTCTACGTGCACCACAAATTTGATCTGCTGGACTTGTTCTACAAAATATATCTTTTGTTTGACGATAGAGCGCCTCTGTGTCTCTTTGCGATCGCAAAGCTTGAGTGTTAAAACTTTTAGCATTTTTTGTAAAAATAGCTGTTTTATTGTGCAGTTCTTCGACTTTGTTTGCAAAACCTTCTGAAGCATTTTTAGCTGCCTCTGCTGCTTTTTTAGCATCCAGAGTTTCATTTTTTGCTTTTCTTATCTCACGTAAAAACTGATCAGCTAATGTAGCACCTATTCCATCTATACCTGGCTCACCTTTTATGCCTTTAGGACCAATATCTCCTTTTAATCCGTCTATACCGGGCTCACCCTTGTTACCTGTAAGGCCTTGTGTACCATTGAAGCCCCTCAGACCTGGCTCTCCCTTAGGACCTTCTGGACCTTGCAATCCATTTGCACCTGGTTCTCCTTTCTCACCCATATCACCTTTTATTCCCATGGCTCCGTCTAATCCTTTAGGACCAATATCTCCCTTTGTTCCATTTATACCTGGCTCACCTTTTATGCCTTTAGGACCAATATCTCCTTTTAATCCGTCTATACCGGGCTCACCCTTGTTCCCTGTAAGACCTTGTGTACCATTGAAGCCCCTCAGACCTGGCTCTCCCTTAGGACCTTCTGGACCTTGCAATCCATTTGCACCTGGTTCTCCTTTCTCACCCATATCACCTTTTATTCCCATGGCTCCATCTAATCCTTTAGGACCAATATCTCCTTTTTCTCCCTTTGGACCTTGGACTTCTCCTGGATTTTTCCTTAGTTCTTCTGCAATGCTTTGTGTTAGCTCGGTATTATTTGCAAGGTTTTCTACTAATGTATGATTAGCATCACTTAGTAACACATCTGCTAGCTCTTCCATTCTGTTATCAGCTAATGCAATGGCTATTCCTGTTTGAATATCTTGATTACTAATAATTTTTCCTGCAACTTGCTTCTCTAATACTAAATCTCCGCCTTGGTCACGATATTCAAGCACCTGATTAGCAATAGTGCCGTTATTAATTAATTTTTGTGCAACTTCTTCAGGACTTGCATCTCTACCTTTATCACCTTTAGACCCAGTATCTCCTTTGTCACCTTTAGAACCTATCTTTCCTTTCTCACCCATATCACCTTTTATTCCCATGGCTCCGTCTAATCCTTTAGGACCAATATCTCCCTTTGTTCCATTTATACCTGGCTCACCTTTTATGCCTGGCTCTCCCTTAGGACCTTGTGCACCTGGCAATCCATCTGTTCCGGTATCTCCTTTATCACCTTTAGAACCAGTATCTCCTCTCTCACCTTTTAGACCTTGAGAACCAGGCTCACCTTTCCAACCCCTTGGCCCACTCGTTCCACTTTCACCTCGCACACCTCTATCACCCTTTATACCTTTTGTTCCATCTATACCTGGCTTACCCTGAGAACCAGATTCTCCCTTGTTGCCTTTTGGACCCAAATGGCCTGGTTCACCTTTAGGACCACGTGCTCCAGTGCTACCTACAGAACCTTCTGGACCAGGAAAACCTCGGTCACCCTTATCACCTCTGGAACCTTGTTTACCGTGGAACCCCGGTTCACCGGGTGCACCGGTATAACCTAGTTCGCCCTTTTGTCCTGGAGGACCTTGTATACCTTGAGGAGCAGGCTCTCCATCGAAGCCTCTATCACCTTTTTGTCCCCTTTCACCTGGCTCACCTTTAGGACCTTGTACACCAGTACGTTCTAATCTGTCTATTCTGCGTTTTAAAAGTTCAATTTCTGTTTCTAAATTTATATGTTCTTGAATATTCACATCAACCTCCAAAAAGTTATCGAAATTTTCTAAGTTATAATAATAAGGATATGGACCTGGTCTATTGTCGTGCTCATACCCAAAAGAATTAGGGTTAAAATTATAAAAATTTTTGCATATGCTATTTTCATACGATATGCAACCAACATAACTATTGCCTAACTTTTTTACTGCGAAATAGGTATCTTGTGCTTTCAAGCTCTCCATTTCATGAAAAGGGAATAACTGGAATGTATTGCTTATACGAGTAAATGCTGAAAGGATATTATTCAATATGCCAACTTTTTCACCAGTTAAATTATATACCTGATTATATACCTGAGCGCTCTTATATAATTTGTATATATTTCTTGATTCTTTAAACAAATAGTCTCCTATTTTTATTTTGAGTCTTCTATCAGGTGAACTTTTAAGATCTTCCAAAATAAGACTAACATTTTCGCTACTAATTATGTCTTTTGGATCTATTAAAACCTTCCTGTTTTCTAGCAGTTCATAATAAGTACTACAGCTTTCATGATTATATGTGTTAACATGTAAACCATTTGTGTAACCATAAGGCATATGATAAATAGTATCTATCATAGTATCTTTGCCATCATAGTAATAATAATAAGGTTGATCAGAGGTAGTAACTAAAGCGAATTTGTAATCATTTCCTACCCTTTCTAGCTTTAGTTGTAGCCCTTGAGATAAGTCGTTTAATATACTTCCCACGTCATGCTTCAAATCCCAAATTTGAAAACGCAGATCAATATTGTTGTCGATGATAATGTAAGATACACTAGGCAGGCTAAATGTTGTTTTGTTATTTAATCTTATTTGTGCAGGTATCCTACGACCAATTCTATTATTACAATCGTTTTGTGGAATATCTTCTTTTTCTAGTTTAAAACGCATCTCCACCTCCCTTTGCGATTAGATATAGTTAATTTATGGGTATTAATTATTGATTAATAATGATGATAAGTAAATATGATTATGCTTTATACTAATTTAGTTATAAACTAATTTGTGAAAGAAAGTTATTTTTTTACAACTGAGCATAAAAATGCTTTATATTATCGAATTTCTTACCACTCCAGCTCTTTCATCTTATAGATGATGATGTTCCAGTGCTTGATACTGAAATCTAGTTCTTCCATAATCTCGTTGGAAACGTTTTCAGTATAGGGATAAATTTTATTAATCTACAGAAAAGCCCTCACCCTTAGGGTAAAGAAGCTAGTTAAATTTGTCAAGCAATTTTTTCATGACCAGCTAGATAAATAGCTACTTCTTCAATTTGATTGAAGTAAAAAACTGGTTTCCATTGCGGTAAATAAGCAACATTACTGAATCTTTGCCGTCTTTTTTTACTGCTGAATCAATTTGTTTTTGAAAATCATTAGTATTTTCAATATCGATTCCATCTAGTTGGATAATTATATCACCTTTCTTAATAACACGTAGTGTAGAATTACTACTACTATCTACACTAGTAACTACTACACCCTTTGTGGGTGCATTTTTTTTTAGTTCTTTTGGCAAATTTGAAACGGTTAAACCACTTATATAACTAGATGTTGATTTATTTTCTTCTTGATTATTACCTGAATCATCATTTGTAGATTCCTCGATTGCAACCTTGATATTGACTTCTTTACCTTTTCTAAGTAACTTAACCTGTACTTTCTTTCCGGGCTCAGTTCGTGAAACCATATGAGGTAATTGCGTCATTCTATCAATTTTTTTGCCGTCAAACTCTAATAGTATATCACCTACTTTGATTCCTCCTTTCTCTGCAGGACTGCCCTTTACTACGCTTGCAACTAATGCACCTTTGATATCTTTTAAACTCAAGGATTCAGCAAATTCTTTTGTTATAGGCTGAACTTGCACGCCAAGCCAACCATGTTTTATTTTTTTACCACTTTTTAATGTGTCAATAATTGAAATAGCTAGATTAGATGGTATAGCAAAGCCTATACCCACGTTACCGCCAGACTCAGATGGGGAATAAATAGCAGTATTAATACCTATAACTTTTCCATTTAGATGAAATAGTGGTCCCCCTGAGTTACCTCTATTAATTGCAGCATCAGTTTGAATAAATTCATTCATAGTACCAATACTAATGTCTCTAGATCTTGCAGACACAATTCCTGTACTTACAGAGCCACCCAAACCAAAAGGGTTGCCTATTGCAATAACTGTATCACCAACTCTTGCTTTATCAGAATTACCAAATTCAACAAAAGGAAGATCTTTATCAGAATTAATCTTAAGCACAGCAAGATCAGTTTTTGCATCATAGCCTAAAACTTCTGCTTTGAAATAAGTATTATCGTTCATAGTAACTGTAATATCTTGGGCATTTTTAATAACGTGATAGTTGGTTACTATGGTTCCACTTTTATCTATAATAAATCCAGACCCAAGTAACGTCACTTCTCTATTAATGCTAGGAGCTCTATCGAAAAATTGATCAAAATGCTCGAAAAATTCTCTAAAGTCATCAAAGAAATTATTTCTTGGCGTAAAGGGAATTTTAGTTCTACTGTTATTTTCTTGCTTAACTATTTGCTCACTTGAAATATTTACAACTGCGGGAATAAGTTCTTCCACTATATCAGCAAGCCCTTTATTACAACTACATACAGGATCTGCAACTGTTTTTGCAAACAGATTAGCATATGAAGAAAATGAAATTAAAAAATATGCAAATATAGATAAAATAAATGCTTTACTTTTCATAAACTATTTCCATCCCTTGTTCAAAATATCTAAGAAATTATTATTTGGTGAAAGCACAAATTTAGTATTACCCTCAGCAAATGATTTACTGTAAGCTTTCATAGAGCGATAAAAGTTAAAAAACTCTTCATCAACCTTGAATGCCTCATTATAGATTCTAGTTGCTTCAGCATAACCACGGCCTCTTATTTCATGTGATTCTTTTACTGCACTAGAGACAATTCCCCTTTTTAATTTATCAGCTTTTGATCTAATTTCTTGTCCAGCTTGTTCTCCTTCTGCTCTAATTTCTTTTGCTTCCTTTTCTCTTTCAGTTTGCATGCGGCGGAATATTGCAGAACTATTTTCTTCTGGTAGATCTGCTCTCTTAATTCTTACATCTATTATCTCTATGCCAAATTTTCCAGCTTCAGAATAAACTCCACGTTGAATTAATTGCATAACTTCTGATCTCTTTTCATTCAACAAACTAATTAATGAAAATCTTCCTATATTCTCCCTTATGTGAGCTTCTATGACAGGATATAATCTTCTAACTAGCCCTGATTCATTTTTCACAGTTTGATAAAAAGTAATAGGATCTATTATTTTATATTTTGCATAAGCATCTACTATAATACGCTTTTGATCTGCAGTTATCACTTCCCTTGGAGTTTTATCAGGACTTAAATCTAAAATTCTCTTATCAAGAAATTCTACGTTATTTATAAATGGCAATTTAAAATATAAACCACTGTCCCTAACATCTTTTACGACTTTACCGAGTTGTATAACTATTGCTTGTTTTGTTTCTTGAACAACGAAGATTGAATTAGATAAGGCAATCAATAATACAACAAATATAAAAGCAAAAACAATTTTTATATTACTACTCATGGCTATTTTCCTAAATTTGTAAGAGGTAAATAAGAGAACATACCTTTCAGATCGTCTGTTATAACAAACTTATCTACCTTGCTGAAAATATTTTCCATAGTTTCAAGATAAATACGATTCTTAACAAGAGAAGGATTTTGTCTATATTCTTCGTAAAGAGATAAAAAGCGATTTGCATTACCTTTTGCTTCATTTATTATTTCATTCTCGTATGCTTCTGCATCTAATTTTATCTTTATTGCTTCACCTTTTGCACGAGGTATAATATCATTACTGTAAGCGTATGCTTCGTTTATGGTACGCTCCTTATCTGCGCGAGCACTTTGTACATCCCTAAATGAGCTAATCACCTTTTCTGGTGGATCAATTTTTTTCATTTGAACGGATAAAATCTCTATACCCATTTGATATCCATCAAGAATCTGTTGCAATAAAATTATAGTATCTCTGGAAATTTCAGCCCTGCCTTGACCTTCGAGTGCAAAAGAGATCGTATTCTTACCTATTATTTCTCTCATAGCACTTTCAGCAGCATTTTTAACGCTAAAACCAGGTTTATAATCCCGCACTTTGAATAAATAATCTTTAGCATCCCTGACTCTCCATTGGACCTCAAAGTTAACGTTGACTATGTTCTCATCTCCGGTAAGCATCACTCCTTCACCACGATCTGTATCTCGCCCATAAGAGCTGCTTATCCCAATTTCTTCACGATTTACTTCTTTAACATTTACTTTAAAAACCTTACCAATAGGGTAGGGAAAGTGATAACGCAAACCAGATGTTTCTGTATTGGAATATTTGCCAAAAGTAAGTTCTATACCTTCCTCACTCGGATGGACAATATAGAAACCAGTACAAAGATAAAACAACAAAACAATAAAAATGATGAAATAAGGTTTTTTCCCTCTATTTCTGGTTAAGCCATTAAAAAAGCATCTTATATCAGACACAGCTTTACTTAAAATATCTTCATTACTTGAACCTGACGGTTTCTTTCCAAGATTCCAAGGATTACGCTCATCCATAAAAATTATTAATTGTATAACTAATACGCTGATATTACTTAATCTTATCAAAAAATGCAAAACTATTTTGTTTGCAGATTAATGATCGGAGTGAAGGATGTGATCATACACTTCCTTTTTCTCTATATGATATGGTCAATTCTACAGAATTTCTGGCTTTTTTTGAATTCTTTATTGTCGTTTTTGATAAGTATCTTTAGTTGTATATTAATTATTAACATAAAAGACAATGCCTGGGATTTAGGAAACTTAATTTTAATCAAGTAGCTGCATAATAAATCATCGTCAAGTAATAGAATGACATTATCTACTATACAAATTACCTGCAAATTGCAATGTTCGAACAATTGTGTATCTGAGTTTTGAGATGACGAAACTAGGGTTGTATAATCTATACACATTTGTGACAATTTCTTACCTTCGCTCAAATAACTTTTCAATATCGCTTAATTTCATTTCTATATAGGTTGGTCTTCCGTGATTGCATTGTCCAGAATATGGTGTTTTTTCTATTTGCCTCAACAACTCATTCATCTCCTCTAATTTCATCTTTCTACCTGCTCTAATTGATCCATGACAAGCAATTGTAGCTAGTATTTTATTTATTTTATCCTCTATAGGTAGAGTATCTTCTATTTCTATTAATCTATCCACTATATCAATTAGCATTTTCTTCACATCTATTGACCCTAAGATTGCAGGTATTTCTTTTACTATGATCGCATTTTCTGATTTAATTTCGATATCAAAGCCCATTTCGAAAAGCTTATCCTTATAAACTTCTATCATTTCCATACCGGCTTGACTTTTGATTTCAACCATTTCAGGCAAAAGAAGTTTTTGTCTTTTTATACTTGATTTCTCCTTTAAGCACTCGTATACTAGTCTTTCATGGGCTGCATGCTGATCTACTATAATTAGTTTGTCTCTTACCTCGGCAATAATATAAGTATTGTAGATTTGACAGTGTGCAAACCCAAGTGGATAGTCCCTTATTAGATCGGTTTGTTTCCTTTCCAAAATTGTAGTTTCTGCTCGTGGAGGAGATTTTTGCATACCAGTATAATCAAACGATTTTGAATGTTCTGATAAGCTTTTTCTCTCTATATTTGGAGAAGTAAATTCTCTCATTAACTGGTTTTCAAAAGGATCCGACCTTCTTCCATAAAATTCATTTTTAAGACTAGACCTACTAAAAGGATCTGATGATAGATGATTCGTTGTTGTTCCATTCTGGGCCAATACAGTTTCTGCAAGATCTATTCTCTTTGATAGCACTTTTATTAGCCCTCTTCTCACTATTTCATATATTAGCCTCTTGTTCTGAAACCTTACCTCTGATTTATTTGGATGCACATTTACATCAACTTGATCATACGGTATCTCTAAGTGCAGCGCTGCAAAAGGATATCTATTGCTTGGAATAAGGTCGTGATACGCATAACGAATTGCACCAATAAGTAGATTATCTTTAATTGGTCTACCATTAACAAATGTATAGATCTGAGTTGAATTGCTACGATTGACAGTAGGTTTACAGATGTATCCTGTAAGTCTAATGCCATCTTCTTCTTCACTAATTTGCAAAGAGTTTTCATGAAATTCTTCTTCTACTTCGCATAGCCTGCTAAATAATGAGTTCTGCTTAGCATACTTAAGAAGCTTCTTATTATCGGAGATAAGAGTAAACTCAATTCCATAATTGATCATTGCTAAGTTGTTTACAATATCAACAATGCTTTGTGTTTCTGCCCTTTCGGTTTTGAGAAATTTTAGTCTATTTGGTGTGGCAAAAAATAAATCTCGTACTTCAATATATGTTCCTATCGATAAAGGATAAGGAACAAGCTCTCCTATTTTTTCTCCCCCCTCATACCTTATAGACCATGCTTGATCTGCTTTGCTTGCCTTAGATGATAATTTTATTCTGCTTACTGCTGCAATTGAAGGCAAAGCTTCTCCTCTAAAGCCAAGATGCTTGATCTCTATCAATTCACTGTCACTCAATTTTGAAGTAGCATGGCGCATAAACGCAAGTTCTAAATCATCCTTTTTTACTCCGCTACCATCATCGATTACAGTAATGAGGTTACGCCCACCACTTTCTATCTTAATTTCTATCTCTGAGCTTCTGGCATCTATTGCATTTTCCACTAATTCCTTTACCACACTTGCAGGCCTTTCTATTACCTCTCCTGCTGCTATACGATTTATGGTTTTTGTATCTAAAAGAACTATTGCCATTATAATGTTGGTTTTTCTTTTACTGCTTTAGTTTGCCCCTCTCTCCATTTTTTTAATCTATCTGCAATTTCACTATTAGAAATCGACAATATAGATGCAGCAGTAATAGCGGCATTGCATGCTCCACTCTCTCCTATAGACATTGTTGCAACTGGAACACCTTTTGGCATCTGCACTATAGATAATAGACTATCTAGCCCATTTAATTGCTTGCTATGCACAGGAATACCGATAACAGGTAAATAAGTAAGCGATGCAGTCATACCAGGTAAATGAGCCGCTCCTCCTGCACCAGCTATAATAACCTTAAAGCCTTTTTCTTGAGCAGACTTAGTAAAATTAAAGAGTCTCTCTGGTGTTCTGTGTGCGGATATTATAAATACATCATGTGAAATTTCCAATTCTTTTAATAGGTTAATAGCATGCACCATAGTGCCATAATCCGACTCGCTTCCCATAATTACAGCAACATCCTTTTTCATTTTTTCTGTATTAGACATGATTTTATTTACTAACCAAATAGTATTTCAGAAGCAACAGATATTTAAATTAAATTACGAATATGATATAGCATTCTTATTAAATAGAAACTTTAAAAATTGAAATGAATCCCTATATTAAAATATAGAGGTATAAATTTCGGATATAAGGGTCTATTCATAATCTTTTTAGAAGCAAAGCGGTGGAAGCAAGAAGACGATTTGTAAGCTAGTATTGAATTTTGCTTATCACAATTGTCTACACTTTTCTATAAGAGTATTAGAGACTTACCTTTTGACAATACGGCAAAGATTTCTACAGTTACATCCTTTTATTTGTTTCTTTGCAATTACTTTTTTATATATGTTTCAAAACACTTTCTTTACTTCCGCTATGTTTTTTACTTCATTTATTAAAATAATCTTGCCATTTTGAAAACATTGTTGATTCACTGAAGCCACTTTTTAGGACCTGTAACACTATGTAAAATATATCCTAAATCTTCTTGATTTTGTTTCTTTCTACAGAACTCTACTCAGTTTTTCTCCTACTCATCTTGCTCTGTTTTCATAATTTACATACTCTATCTCCTGCTTTATTCCTTTCTTGAGATCATGTACAGTCTCTAAAACGAGTTTGTAAAATGATTATTTCTGTATTTTAAACTTTGCAATTTCAACTTATTCTCTTTAATAGTAAGTTTTTTTCAAAATAATAGTGGCTTTGTTGCATAGCACTGATAGGCATGTAAATCACAGTGAATTTACGCAGCTAATTTAAATTTAGCCATACCTATATCAGTAAATTTGTTCAATAAGTAGCACTTAATTAACAGCTCTTTTTCACGATTTACCTCTGATTTATTTTTCAAGCCAAACCCAAATATTTGCTTCAACCTATAGAAAAAGACTTCAATATAAGACCGTGCTCCATACTTAACTTTTTTCTTCCATTCATTAATACCATCTTCATAATTCTCATATGACCTAATTCTACTAATATACTTGTTTCTTTCTGATAAGTAGTCAGCTAAACAAATTTTAGTATCCTTCCTAGGGCGAATAATAGGCACAATATTGTATTTTCTGCATTCTTTATACACACTTTTTATATCATAAGCCGCATCTGCTCGAATAGAACAAATGTTATATTTATCACTGACTTCTTCTAACATATCGCAGACCGGCAAATAGTCTACAGCAACACCACTAGTGTAGTTCATGCTTATTGCTTTCTTATCATTTATGTTTAAAACAACATGTAATTTTCTTACTTGACCATAACCACTGTATTTCCTTTTTCGAATATTAAGCTTACTATGCCCACCGTTATTATTGTAGATACTAACTCTAGTGCTATCTACGGCAATTTCAACATTTTCCAGATCATCTTTATTGCTTCTATGGTCATCAATCTTCAAATTAAGCTTTTTAAATCTTCTGGAAGCTTGTGTATAGCTGATAATCTTAAGTTTTTTGCCTATTTGTACCATATAACCTTTTACAAAACCTACAGCTTGTCTCAAGCCAATTCTAAAAAGATGAACTATTATGTGTATTAAAATTACAACTTTATCACTATAAGTGTTATTGCCACCTGCAACTTTTGGACTATTTTCATACCAATTTTCTATGGCTTGATTAACAAAATGAAAAACATTTCCTCTTTTTTTGAGAAACTCGTTATATTCTCTTTGGTTACTTACTCTCATTTTTTGTGGCATAAGTTGTACTTGTTTGAAAAATGCCTATTTTACAACAAAATGCGTTAGTAGCCATATATTAAAAAGCTTTTCTTCTTACAATAACCTCAACCAACACTAGCTATGCAACAAAGCCAATAATAGTTTGAAATTACTAGTATTTTGATAAAAATTATAGTCAATTTAAAATTTTGAGTATCAGTATATCATTATAGTTATTGACAAATTATATAATATTAATATATTGGTATATTAAATATTATGATATAATATTTAATAAAGCTAGTTGGTATGTGAGAGTAAAAATTATGGAAACAATATCATTAAACAATCTGGATAGTGAAGCAATAAAAAAAAAATTGCTGAGCATAATAAGTAAAATTATAGGAAAAAATACTTGGACTCAAGCTTGTGCGGCTGAGAAACTTGGTATTGATCAACCAAAGGTGTCACAAATTAAAAGTGGTAAGACAAGTGGTTTTTCTTTAGAGAGACTGTTAGGTTTTTTGAAAAAGCTTGATCATGAAATAACAATTACAATAACAGAAAATCAATCAGTAAAAGCTAAAGAAGAAAAAGTAGAATGTAGAATTGGATCTCAATAGATCCGAAGTTGACATCTTATTTTTTGTGATATAGTATAAAGTTTATCAAGGTAGTATTTTATGATTGAGTCTATTGTAGAAAAGTGTGTAGAACAGGTACACAACCGTTTTAAATTGGTTCTGCTAGCAAGTCAAAGAACGCATGATTTGAGTACAGGGGCAAGCGATCCCGTTGAAATGGTTAAGTTTAAAGATCATAAGGATACGATAGTTTCTTTATATGAAATAGCAGAAAAGAAGGTGAATACTCATGAGTTGTTTAACCTTTTGGTGAAAAGGTGCAAGGAGCACATGAAAGGAAACACAGATAATACTTATATTAATAGTCCAAGTAAGCTAGCAAATTTGTTAAATTTTTCTGATCATCAACTTAACACAAGTCTGGATGTAAGTCAAGAAAGCCACTATGATGAAATAGATGATCAAGATAGTGGTGAAGAAGTACCGATTTAGAAATCTGCAGAGGTTATAATAGCTTATAAATGATTAGTATTGCTATCTATGCGCTTTTGTTCTGTATGAGTGTAATGTTATGTTGTATAGTATTTAGGTCAAGTGATGTGTACAATAAGATTTTAGCATTCAATAGTTTATCAACACAAGTAGTTTTACTCATAACAGCAATATCGATTACTCTGAATGATTTTTTTTTAATTGATATAGCATTACTATATGCTAGCATCAGCTTTATATCAACTATAGCGCTAATGAGATTAATGTTGTTTTGATAATTTATGGTAGCATCCATTCTCATATTTTTAGGTGTTTGTTTAATATTCATTTCAAGCGTAGGAGTAGTAGTATTTCCTGATTTCTATACTAGACTACATGCTGCAGGTATTGCAGATTCTAGTGGCGCAATGTTGTTGTTGATTGGTTTTGCTTGGCAAAATGAATTTTCAATCAATACTATTAAAGTTATATTATTGATTTTTATAATATGGATAGCCAATTCAACTAACAGTTATATTTTAGCGCGTACTTATTATAAAAGTAAAGACTATTAAAGAAGGTTAAGATGCTAGAAATACTGAATCTAATATTACTTTTGCTGTTACTCACGGTTACAGTTTTTATAGTTCTTTCGAAACATTTGGTTGTAAGTGCTGTTCTAATGTGTGTATTTAGTTCACTTATTGCACTTATGTACTTGATTATGAATGCGCCAGATGTTGCAATTACTGAAGCTTCTGTTGGTGCAGGATTGAGCACAGTCTTTATGTTTGCAGCACTCTCTTTGGTAAAGAATTACAAAGCAAATTTATCTCATAGCCCCACAACACTTTTTTTTATGTTATTTTTGACTGCATGTTTATCATACTTTATGATTCAATTACCAGATTTTGGCAGTCATAATGCTCCAGTTCACTTGCACGTTGCTCCTTATTATGTAGAAAATACTGAAAAAGCTATTGGTATTCCTAATATAGTGACAGCTGTTTTAGCAAGCTTTCGTGGCTATGACACATTTGGAGAAACTATAGTAGTTTTTACTTCTGCACTTTGTATAATGTTAATATTAGAAGAGAAAGAAAGTGATTAAAGATCCGGTATTAAGTGCAGTAACATTTTTGATGATACCTTTTATCATTTTGTTTGGTTTATACATACAGTTTCATGGTGACTATACTCCAGGTGGAGGTTTTCAGGCGGGAATAATTATTGCTTCTGGGATAATATTATATTCTATGTTATTTGATATACCTACAACTTTAAAAGCAATACCTTACTCTATTATCAAATTTACTAACGTACTAGGTATTTTAACCTATGGAGGAGCTGGTATTATAACAGTTTTATTTGGCCAAAATTTTTTATCCTATAGTATATTGTCAGCTGATAGTAGAACAGGTCAAAAATTGGGTATTTTCTTAGTGGAGCTGGGTGTATTGCTTACCGTCTCTTCTTCCATGTTAATCATATATATAAATTTTGCTCGCAGGAAAAAACAATGACTCTATATAATTATTTAGGCATTACTATATTAATGGTGCTAGGTTTCTATATCATTGTAAATGATAAAAACTTAATAAAAAAAATGATGGGATTAAGTGTCTTACAAGCATCTGTTTTGTTGTTTTACATATCTTTAGGGTATGTAAAAAGTTCTTTACCTCCTATATTGACTTCAAATTTTCACTTATATACCAATCCTATACCTCACGTCTTAATGCTTACTGCTATAGTGGTTGGAATTGCAACATTTTCAGTTGGATTGTCCATAGTAGTAAGAATGGAGAGATTAGTTGATTAAGAAGAGTGTGAATAAATTGACAGTATCTTAAACTATATGAAGTAGCAAGTAACTATAAATTAAGAATAAAACTATAAGCTTGCTAATTGTAAGTTTATTTGATAAATAAGAAATAAAATTATAAACTGTAAAGGTAATGATGTCAACTATTAATGGTACGGAAGATAGGAAAAAGATCATCAAAGATCTTGTAACCAAAAGTATAAGAAAGGGCGGTTTTATCACTTTTGATGATATAAATGATAAGTTGTCAGATGAAAGTTTTCCACCTGATTTTATAGATGATACTATAGCTTTATTGCAAGACTCTGGAATTAACATACTCGAAAGTAGTGAAGATGAGGAAGAAGCTCCTTCTAATGATGATGGTAATAAGCTTGATGATGATGAGACATCGTTGAATACTACTACAACTTTAGTGCAAAATGATGATCCAGTAAGGATTTATTTACAAGATATGAGCTCTGTAAAGCTTTTGTCACGAGCAGATGAAATTAAGATAGCAAAAAAAATTGAATCTGAAAAGCATAACATGTTACGTGCAATAATTGAAACATCAGTGGCATTCAACATGATCAAAACATGGCGTGATGATTTAAGTGGGGGAACTTTTTTGCTGAGAGAAATGATAAATCTAGATGCAATTTATAACTCTGATTTCAATATGGTAGCCAAAGAAGAAAGTGAAGCTGAAGATGTTAAAGATTATGTTGATGATGAGGAAAAAGGCAACGATGAAAAGGGAAATGAGAGTGAAGATATAAGTTCAGCGAATTTAAACATTTCTGTTCTTGAAATGGAAAGTGATTTATTGCCAAAGGTTATCACAGCATTGGATGAGATCATTACTTTAACAAATGAAGCATTGGTATTGAAAAAAAATTCTAAAGATTTCTCTAATGAGCTAGAAAATTTATATAATCAAATATGGTCTGTAGCATTACAAATTCAGTTTAGTGATGCTGCTATTGCCAGAATTACACAAAAACTTTACGAAATAAATAGACTAATCACGTTTGAAGAAGCTAATCTTATTACTGAGGCTAGAAAGTACGATATTGATAGAGAAAGTTTCTATAATATTTATTGTGCTGTGCTTTTAGAGCACGAATTGAGCGAAATCAGTCTTTTAAAGAAGAATGAAAATCATTCCCTTTTTACAGGTGAATTAAAAAATAAATTCTTAAGGTTTATAAACGATAACTATGAATATATAGCTAGTGCCTTAAGAAATATTAAGAGTTATGTACAAGGAGATAAAGTACAAGAGTTTAAGGAGCTAATCAAGAGAATACAAAAACACGAACGAGAAGTCTCTGAAGCAAAGCAAGAGATGATAAAGGCTAATTTAAGGCTAGTGGTTTCAATTGCTAAAAAGTATTCAAAAAGAGGACTTGATCTACTTGACTTGATACAAGAAGGCAATATTGGTCTTATGAAGGCTGTAGATAAGTTTGATTACAAACGTGGATATAAATTTTCGACTTATGGTACTTGGTGGGTAAAACAATCAATAACTAGGGCAATACCTGAACAGTCTAAAGTAGTTAGAATACCAGTTCATATGGTGGAAATTATCAGTAAAATCAATAAAGCATTAAGAAAGATGACTCATGGAATGGGTAGAGAGCCAACATTAGAGGAATTAAGTATAGAATTGGCAATGCCGATAGAAAGAATACGTAAAGTTATGAAAATAGCAAGAGATCCAGTAAGTCTTGAAGCTCCAACAGGAAAGGATGATAGTAGTACCTTCGGTGATTGTATAGAAGATAAGCGAGTTTCTAAACCAGAGGATGCTGCAATACTTGCCGACTTGCGTGGCATTACGACCAATGTTCTTGCAACTTTAACACCAAAAGAAGAAAGAATTCTAAGGATGCGCTTTGGCCTTGGTAAAGATGGAAAGGAGCATACCTTAGAAGAAGTAGGAAAAATTTTTAATGTTACACGTGAAAGAATTAGGCAAATAGAGGCAAAAGCACTACGTAAGTTGAAACATCCAAGCCGTGCTAAAAAACTTAGAGGTTTCTTTTAAGGCAGAAGGGCTGCTCAAAAAATAGGTAAAATTCAGCCAAAGTTCTATAATTTTACCCTATTTTTCTTTTTTTATAGGCTTCATAGAGCAGTATGATTAGATATTGAATGTTATGGCAAATGAAAAGAATAACTCTAATTCAAAGTGTAAAAATTTTTGTGTTCTGGGTGATAGTTTATCTGATAATGGTGTAATTATTGAAATTTTAATAACTTATCCTTTGTAAGAAACGTGAAACTTAATGCCCCTTTTTATTAAGGAGGATTTTTAGCAATGGCCTTACTGTTGTTGAATATGTAGCAAGGTATTTAGGTTTAGAAGAATTTAAGTCATCATGGAGATGCTCATTTTTTGATCGATACTATGAACAGTAAGGTCATAACTATGCGATTTTATATGCAACAGCATCTGAAATTCTTAACCCTATTTTTTCTTATTTCCTCAATAAATTTCGTTTAGTTAATCAGCTAAACGCAGTAATTAAACATCATCCAGACGTAGGTAAAGGAGATTTTATTTTTCATTATAATCGAGGAAATAATATTATGGGTGCCACTGCTTATAACAATGTTAAAGCAGAAAAAGTATTGAAATAAAGCGGTTAGTGAAATATGTAATGCATTTGGTTCTAAATGAATATGGTGTAAAGCATGTGATTGTTGCAAATGTGACTGAGGTTGGTTTGATACTAGCTTTAATAAAGACGAAAAGCAAGAGAGCTGGCTGCAAAGCTTACACAGAGTTTCAATACAAAATTAGCTAATGATTTAGATTATATGAAGAAAGGTGCAGATCTTGAAATAAAAGCATTCGATCTTAATTCTAAAATGAAAAGTATGCTTGGTAAATATAAGAGCAAAGGGTTAAATGATCGAGATGCATACCTATCAAACATCGTAGACCAGTTTGGGGGAGGGTGATTTGGAAAAAGTATAAAGATACTCTTGTTGATATTTAAAGGAAGGCTTGATACTTACTATAATTCTGGATGCAGCACAGAAATACTAAAGGATTATTTCTTTTTTGATTATTTTTATCCAACTGCAGAACCTTATTGTGAAGTTGGTAATGAAATGTATGAGTTGATAAAAAATTAGATTTCTTTTAAACATCTTTACGGTTTGTAGTAACTATCTGCGTAGCTGAATGGTAAAGGGAGGGGGGTAAACAAAGTAATCTAAAATATAGAGAAAATACAACGGTGCTTGATACATAGCTATTGCGATTTTATCCTCTTTTTGTCATTTTAGTGCTAGAATGACATTCTGCGAGTGAAGTTTATTCTTTGATATATTAACTATAAATATAGAGAAGTCTTACTAAATAAAAAGGTAAAAGGAACCTCTGAGTAGTGAAATTTTGACTCTATATTACTGTAAGTGGTGCTGTAATAATGTTCTAACAAGCGCGACTTGGCTGAGTATAGAAAAAATTTAAAAAACCGCTATAATTTTACGTAATCTACCAATAAACACCTAAGTTTTTACTGGATTTTGTGATTGATCCTACAGTCAAAAACAAATTTTGAGTCATAAATACTTTTAGTGCCATAATAAAATAGGGAGGTTTGTCAAGTAAAGTTCTTTATTTCATTAGATGCGCTGCCAAATTGTTATGCAAGCAAGTTTTTTAGTTTTCGTATATCCGAAGTAATTCTTGTGCATTGGCCTTGATTAGAGTCGGACATTCTCTATCATTTAATAATGAATGCAATATTTCAATTGCACCTTTAATGTCGTTACTGTGTATCTTTACTATAGCGATAGCTTCTTGGCTTGAATAAGGGTACACTGCATTTGATTCTAAATTACTAATTTTATCTCTATTTGTTTTTTCACCGCTGGAGTGAAGTAAGCTCATTACTTCTAAGTATTGTGCTAACTCACGCAAAACATCAGGAGCATCTTTATCGTCTGCCAAATCATTATAAATAATAGATGCTGTGTCTGTTGGCATTGAATCTGAGATATGATTGAATGCGCGTTCAAAATTTGCTAAATACTCCCAATTTGAATCTATTTCTTCTAGCAGTGACTTATTATCTTTTTTTAAGAATAATACTTCGTAAAACTTGTCACCTGCAGTTATAGATTGTTTTGTGTTATCAATGTTGCGCAATAAGTATAATGTGATGCCAACTAACATTGGCGCGAGTGCAAGCAGAAAGATGTATTTTTTCATGGTAATATTCCAAATAGTTATATATTTATACATTAATGCTTTTGATTTGCAAAAACATATTGACATAGTGATTATATCACATAATAATATTCTTAGAGTTGTTTGAATAGTTGGAGATTAAAATATTTCTAAAGTAGAAATAAAGACAGCAGTATTAAGCTAAATTATTTTTTGTCGGATTTATCCGATGTACCCTCAACCTTTTATAGGTTGAAGTCTAAATTTGAGAGTTTGATCCTGGCTCAGAATGAACGCTGGCGGCAGGCCTAACACATGCAAGTCGAACGGAGTTATATTGTAGCTTGCTATGGTATAGCTTAGTGGCAGACGGGTGAGTAATGTATAGGAATCTACCTAGTAGTATGGAATAATTGTTGGAAACGGCAACTAATACCGTATACGCCCTACGGGGGAAAAATTTATTGCTATTAGATGAGCCTATATTAGATTAGCTAGTTGGTGGAGTAATAGCCTACCAAGGCAATGATCTATAGCTGATCTGAGAGGATGATCAGCCACACTGGAACTGAGATACGGTCCAGACTCCTACGGGAGGCAGCAGTGGGGAATATTGGACAATGGGCGAAAGCCTGATCCAGCCATGCCGCATGAGTGAAGAAGGCCTTTGGGTTGTAAAGCTCTTTTAGTGAGGAAGATAATGACGGTACTCACAGAAGAAGTCCTGGCTAACTCCGTGCCAGCAGCCGCGGTAATACGGAGAGGGCTAGCGTTATTCGGAATTATTGGGCGTAAAGGGCGCGTAGGCTGGTTAATAAGTTAAAAGTGAAATCCCGAGGCTTAACCTTGGAATTGCTTTTAAAACTATTAATCTAGAGATTGAAAGAGGATAGAGGAATTCCTGATGTAGAGGTAAAATTCGTAAATATTAGGAGGAACACCAGTGGCGAAGGCGTCTATCTGGTTCAAATCTGACGCTGAAGCGCGAAGGCGTGGGGAGCAAACAGGATTAGATACCCTGGTAGTCCACGCTGTAAACGATGAATGTTAAATATGGGAAGTTTACTTTCTGTATTACAGCTAACGCGTTAAACATTCCGCCTGGGGACTACGGTCGCAAGATTAAAACTCAAAGGAATTGACGGGGACCCGCACAAGCGGTGGAGCATGTGGTTTAATTCGATGCAACGCGAAAAACCTTACCACTTCTTGACATGGAAATCATACCTATTCGAAGGGATAGGGTCGGTTCGGCCGGATTTTACACAAGTGTTGCATGGCTGTCGTCAGCTCGTGTCGTGAGATGTTGGGTTAAGTCCCGCAACGAGCGCAACCCTCATCCTTAGTTGCTATCAGGTAATGCTGAGTACTTTAAGGAAACTGCCAGTGATAAGCTGGAGGAAGGTGGGGATGATGTCAAGTCATCATGGCCTTTATGGAGTGGGCTACACACGTGCTACAATGGTGTCTACAATGGGCTGCAAGGTGCGCAAGCCTAAGCTAATCCCTAAAAGACATCTCAGTTCGGATTGTACTCTGCAACTCGAGTACATGAAGTTGGAATCGCTAGTAATCGTGGATCAGCATGCCACGGTGAATACGTTCTCGGGTCTTGTACACACTGCCCGTCACGCCATGGGAATTGGTTTCACTCGAAGCTAATGGCCTAACCGCAAGGAAGGAGTTATTTAAAGTGGGATCAGTGACTGGGGTGAAGTCGTAACAAGGTAGCAGTAGGGGAATCTGCAGCTGGATTACCTCCTTAGGCTTTGTACGTAATTCACCATTTCAAATAATAGTGTCATTATGTACTATACTGCTGTCTTTACTTCTACTTTATTTTTTAATTTCTCGATAACGAAATTTTATGAGTAACAGGCCTCTTTCCCCACATTTACAAATATATAAAGTACAAGTTACTAGTTTTTTTTCTATTATGCATAGATTGACTGGTATCTTGCTATTTCTTTTATTAATCATACTTTCTTGGTATTTTATATTATATGTTTACTCCCCTAAGTTAATTATAGTAAGGTGCTTAAATGCATTATTGTTCACTCCTGTTGCTAAATTAGCTTATATCTTATGCTTTGTAAGCTTTATGTATCATTTTCTTAATGGTATTCGTCATTTATTGTGGGATGCTGGGCTTAATTTAGAAATTGCTAGTGTTTTAAAAAGTGCTATATTACTAACAATAATGCTATTTCTTTCTACTATGGCTTTTTTATTTATATTTATATGAGTCAATCTGTAAATTCAGTACATCATTGGTGGATCCAGCGTGTTTCTGCGGTGATTTTGTTATTTTTATTTCCTTGGTTTATTTACTCATTTTCTTGCACATTTTATGTTGATAGCCCTTTATCTTTTAATGAAAAATTATTTCAGGCTATTAATCATCCACTAGAGCTTTTGTTTTTTGTTATACTGGTGTTTTGCATTTTTTGGCATGCAGTTCTTGGAATGCAGGTAGTGTGTGAAGATTATATAGACAGAGTACCTCTAAGGATTTTTACAATTACATGCATGAAATACTTATCAAGCATTACTTATATAGTCCTTGCTTTTACGACTTTTTTCTTTTATAGGCATATTTTCTTGTAAAGTTGCCAGTTCTATGTTAATATATTATTAGTGTACTAGTTTTATTATTGAACTACAGCGATTTTGGTTTAGCAATATGTTAGAGACATTGAAAAAGTGGGGAATAGACCTTACGCTAAAGGTGAAGGATCTATTTAGTTCATCTGAGTCTCAAGTTTATGTCAAAGACCTTAGAAAGGTAATGATATATGAGGATGGACGAAAGTGTCAATATCCAAAAAATTATGATCAGATTGTAGATTCTGGGAGAGTTGTAAAAAAAAATGACAAGCTTGTAAAAGATAAAGACGGAAATCCAGAGTACCAGCTTATATATAATGAATACAAATTTGATCTAGCCTTGGTTAAGGAAATTGATAAAAAATCTTACTTTACTATTGACTTTTTAGTTAGTAAAGGTAGGCGTGAGGTTAATGATTATAGTAAATTTTATAAGCCATTTAAGTTTTCAAAAATAGATCTTGAAAAACACTTGCCGGTCTTTGAGGTTGATACTAAGTTACTTAGATTAACTAATTCTTCTTTTCTTGCTAAAAAAGGTTGCTTCATCAATGATGACACGGGAGAAGTTGATGAGAAAGATAGAGATGAAAAAGGAAGAAATGGAAAATTACTATACGCTAGTGATTACAAGAAGCTAAGCACCCATTTTTCAGAAATTAGAGATCAGGATGGTAATCTAGAGCTAGATAAAAGTCTTATATCTGTTTCTATCGTTTTTGCTACAAGCTTGGCTAAAGTTTGTACTAAATTGTTGACCTCTCTTCCTATAAAGTTAGGGGAGTATTTAATAAGCGAACAAAACCCAATTGCAAAGTCTTTTGGCTATCTTTTGTTCACCCCTGCAATGGCAGTAAAAAATTTAGTGAATATGGGAGCTACCATACTTAAGGCTCCAATTTTATTGTTTGTAGCAAATGAGAAAAAGTATGGTGATGCTTATCTTACTATGTGGAAACACCAATTGAAAGAATGTTGGAAAGAAGTAAAAAGCGACTTTAATGTTGTTACAAATGGGGAAAGGCCAAAGCCGAAGCAGAAGGATCATAAGCCACTTAGCATAGCGGGTACATGGAAAGAGCTTAACGCTAGAAAATCAGATATTGAAAAAAACTTAGAGAAGGGGTTGAGCAAAAATAGTGAAAGTATAGATAAATCTAGAGAACTAGGTGTTGGAGAAAGCTTAAAGGAAAAGTTGCAAAACAAAACTGATGAAAAAGTAGCTGCAGCCGTTAATCAAAAAAGCAACACTCCTCATATTGATAGAGAGATAGAAAGAAGACAAGACTCATCACGAAATGTAGGGACTCCATCACGCTCGTAGTCAACCATCACTTTAAATTACTTTTTACTTTAATCATCTCACAATAAAAACTTGCATGCATTTTGCCGTTAGTATAAGATATTAATCAAATAATTAATATCTTAATTAAATGCGCCCTGTAATACTGTGTGGTGGTAGTGGCAGCAGACTTTGGCCTCTATCTAAGCCAAAGCAATTTCAGAAAATATTTAGTCAGAATACTATGTTTCACAACACTTTGTTGAGGCTAAAAGGCGATTATATGCCACCCATCATTACCACAAATATACAATATGAGTCATTATTGATGCAGGAATTACATGCATTACAGGAATGTAAAGTAGTTTTTGAACCAGTTAAAATTGGGACAGCGGCAGCAATACTAATTGCTGTGCTTCTCTGCGATAGGAACGAGACAATCTTAGTTCTGCCTTCAGACCATTTTATAGGTGATTTGAATAGTTTTTATGTTTCTATTGAGAAAGCGTCTAAGCTAGCCTCTGAAACTGACTCTATAGTCACTTTTGGGATAAAGCCTCATGAATTCAATTCGGAATACGGCTATATAAATGCAGTATATGGTCAGAAAGGGAAATATCACATAGTAAAGAGCTTTATAGAAAAGCCTGAATATGAGCTGGACAATAATCATTATTGGAACTCTGGAATATTTGTGTTTAGAGCAAAACGCTATATAGATGAGATAAAAAAAATTGCTCCGACTCTCTATAATTTATGTTGTGAAAGTATGAAGCATTTTGTACCACGAGAGAGATTTCTGTATTTAGAACAGCAAAATTGTGCAGGAATGGGTGATACATCTATTGATCACCTAGTGATAGAAAAAGCAGAAAATATTGCAATGGTAGAAGCTAATTTTGATTGGATGGATATTGGTACTTGGAGTTCAGTTTTAGAACTGAGTAAGAGATTTAGTGAGAATTTAGTTTCATTTCAGCATGTAACAAAAGGAAGAGAGCCAGTTTTGATGACAGAAAATGATGAAAAGATTTTATTAGGTAGAGTTTATAAACGGCAAAATAAGAGCCTAATGTTGTTCATTAATAAAGTTAAAGAAGCAAAGCCAACAAGGAAAGAGATTAAGCCATGGGGATTTTATAGTGTGATTTTAATGGGTAAGGATTTTCTTATAAAATACCTTTTTATAAATCCACTGAGCTGCACTTCTAAGCAATTTCACCACTATAGAGATGAGTACCATATAATACTATCAGGGGTTGGATGCGTGAGTTTAGATGACAAAACATATGCTATAACAAAAAATCATGTAGTAGAGATTCCAAGGAAGGTGTTTCATAAAATTGAGAATAAAAGTACAAGATTTCCTCTTGAGATAGTTGAGTTTCAGGTAGGAAAGTTTTTATCTGATAATGATATAGTAAGATCGGACGATATATATGGAAGGTCTTAATATAGAATATTGAATATATTCTATAAGCTTGCTAAATTTAGACAACCTAATTTGAGGTAAAGGAAAAATTACAGTTATATGAAGCATAAAAAGTATGATATTTAAATCTTAGTATAATGTCTATTGCCTTTGAATTTACTATGGCTATTCGCTATTTGCGAGCAAAGAATTCTAGATTTTGCTCTATAATGGCCTTGTTTTCTATTATTGGTATTGCTCTTGGAGTTGCAACGCTAATAGTAGTAATGTCTGTAATGAATGGGTTCAGAGCAAAGCTGCTCGACTCTGTACTTGGCATTAATGGCCATATTAATGTTTACTTTGATAGAAGCATAAATTCAGATTACCACGCAGTGTTAAAATCTATTGAGAAAATCCCAGGTGTATTAAAAGCTACTTCTATGACCAATGATCAAGTGATCGTTGCATCAAATGGTGGAATTGTGGGTAGCGTAGTTCGTGGTGTATCAGCTAAAGACTTATTTAATAACACTACCGTTAAGAATAATGTAATTATGGGTAACGTGGAAAAATTCGATGAAGGTATCATAATAGGGGCAAGATTAGCAGAAGCTTTGAATATTGATTATGGTGATAACATTATGCTTATATCAACTGAAGGATTTGACGCACTGTCTGGTGAAATACCAAAAATGAAAGAATATAAAGTTGTAGCAATATTTGATATGGGTATGTTTGAGTACGACAATACCTTGATGTATATGCCCATGAAATCAGCTCAGGCTTTTTTTAATTATAAAGATAGTGTGAGAAATATAGAAGTGTTCATAGACGATATTGCTGCGGCTAATAAGCTAGCAAATGCTATAGTAGAAGAAACAGGAATGAAAGCTGAAAGTTGGCAATCTCAGCAAAGCCATTATGTTAATGCTTTAAAAACTGAAAGAAATGTGATGTTTTTAATTCTTACTTTGATTATAGTTGTGGCAGCATTCAATATTGTTTCAAGTTTGATGATGATAGTGCAAGAAAAGAAATCCGCAATTGCAATTATGCGTACGTTTGGTGCAACAAGTGGAAGCATTATGCGCATATTTTGTGCTTGTGGGCTATTAATTGGTTTTACAGGAACTTGTCTTGGCTCTGTTATAGGAGTTATTTTTTCTCTCAACATTGAAAATATTAGAGTGTTTTTAGAAAACATTACCAACATCAAGCTATTTGATCCTATGATATACTTTTTTTCAAGTTTGCCAGTGATATTAGTTTCTCAAGATGTAGTGAACATTTCTGCACTTGCATTGTTCTTGTCATTTTTAGCAACAATTCCTCCTGCATTGCAGGCAGCTGCACAAGACCCAGCGGAGATATTACGTTATGAATGATACTCGAAAAAAATGCATAGGTTGGTTCTTAATTATATTGTTATTTGTTAGCCATATTGCAATAAATAACATAATATTTTTCAAAATAAATCAGCAAGAAAGTGAAAATAGTATAAATGGTTTAACGGAAAAGATGGATGAACTTAGAGTATTGCTTGAAGTGAATCAATCTAGGGTAGAGAAAAGGATATTTGACTTAAAGAGAAATCTGCACACTCAATGTGAGCAAGGTGATGGTAGTTTAAGGCATAAGAACCTCGCAAAGTTGCTGCTACTTGTGATTAAGATGAAGAATTCGTTATTGCGAGAAGCCAAGTTTGATAATCATATAAATTCAATAAAGCCTTTGATATCAGAGCTTGACGATCCAGAGATAGAAAATGCAGTAAATGAATTGGAAAATTTGAAAGAGGTAGATACTTTACGCGGGTTGAAATTGTCTTTTGAGAAGAACATGACTGTTATTAACTACAATAAAAGTAACTTGTTTAAAAAAATCATTTCAAATTGGATAAAGATAGATGATCGTAGTGATCCACTCAGGTTAAAGCTTGCGGAAATTGAAGAATTAATAAGCGATAATGATTGGCAGAGCATAGCCACCGCAATAAGTGACTTAACATACCCAGAATTCAAACCATGGCTTAATAAATTGAATGATTTTATTGTAGCTTTCAAGAATACTTCAATAATATATCGTCACTTATTACAATACATCTCATGATTTATTTTATAATTTTTGCTTTTTCGTTTTTATTTGGCATATGGATCAAGGTAAGTGGTGAAGTAATAAAATTGGAATTAGGCAATTACACTATAAGTATTGATCTATATTTCGTTATTCTTGCTTGCGTAGTCTTATTATTTTTATTGATTGCAGTTGCACGTTTTTGTTCTTCTATTTCATCAACATTTGCTAACATAAAAAATAGAAGAAGAAGTAGGGAAGAATTGCTTCTCTTTGAAGCTTTCTTTAGCTTAGACTTAGGTAATATAGAGAACACCAATAAGCTAATTAAAAATCTAAATGAAGAAAGTGATAAATTATCTTTAGTAAAGCTCTTTAATTCAGGTAAAACGGGAAATTACAGCTTTTTCAGCCATAATTTAACGAGTATTGCAAGTAAAAATCGCAACTTAGCTCTACTTCTGATAAATAAACTGATTATTCACCTAAAGCAAGAAAGGTTAGTCTTTCAAAAATTTATAGAATATTGCTCTAGTTCAATTAATGATAAAATTTTGTCTATTCCCTTTCAAATAGAGCATTGTATATTGCAAGAAGATTGGATAAATGCAATTTCAAAGTTAAAGGAAGCTATCAAATTCAATATTTTTCTTCCCTTTGATCGTAAAAAGATGTTAGCGGTTTTTTATTGCGCTTTAGCAAAGCAATACGAAAGTAAAGGAAGTTTTTACAAAGCTATAGATTATTTAGCTAAAGCACAAAGTTATTATGCAACTTTTCAGCCCATCAATTATTTAAAGGCAGAATTATATATCAAGCTTGAAAAAATCAGAAAAGCTTCCACAGTATTAGAGGAAGAGTATACAGTAAATCCTACTCCTCAATCAGCTAGAATGTATATCAAGTTAAATAATAAAGGCGCTGAAAGACTATATAACTTACGCCCTGATTATTATTTTAGTTATTGCTTGCTTGCTTTGTCTTCAATTAGCTTAGGGAAATATGATCTTGCAAGTCAGCATTTAGATATTGCTATGAAAAAAGCTAATTACATATCAATCTACCTTGTTATGGTACAGCTCAAGATTATGTTGCAAGAGTATGATCAAGCAATTTATTGGTTAAACAGGATGGACTCAGAAGCTGTGCCTGATCCAGGTTGGAAATGTGCTGATTGTAATAAAGAGCTAAAGCAATGGGATTATAAGTGCTCAAGTTGCAATAGTCTTAATTGTATTTACCTTATATTATAAGACTCCATAAGGTGTGATACTTTTACATCGAGATTGCTTTAATATAATCTTTATCTCAAAACAGTAAATCTGTGAGTTTCTTAGTTAGGTTTGACTCCAATGTCAAAAAAACTTGTTTTTAGACATTACCAGTTATATATTTTAATAAATTAGAATTATATACAAAATGAAGAGCTTAAAGGAATTATCCTTAAGAATTAAAAATATTAAGTCTGTGCAGAAAACCACGAAAATAATGCAAATGGTTTCTGCAGCAAAATTATTACAAAGCCAAAAGAAATTATCAAATTCAAAATTGCATATATCTAAGCTGCATAGCATTATTTCTTCACTAGCGCTATCAGCGGATCAAGAGTTACTAGCAAGAATTCTAAATATCAATAATGAAGATTCTTTCCTAGTATTTATTATTGCATCTGATCGTGGTTTATGTGGCAGCTTTAACTCCTCTGTTGTTAAATTCAGTCAGGAGCATATAAACAAATTAATTGCAAATGATAAGAAAGTAGACATTGTTTTTTTTGGTAAGAAAGCTTTTGAGACAGGCAAAAATAGATTTAATTCTAAAAATATCTTGAAGGTTGAAAATAGTAAGGGAATCACACTAAAGCGTGTGGAAGCCTTGGTTAGTGATATAGATCTAAGTAAATACAATAAAGTTAAGGTTTTTTACAGTAAATTCTATAATACCTTCATGCAAAAGCCAATATTAGAAACAATAAAACCATGGAGTAAAGACTCATTATTAATTGATAATTCTGTAGTTAGTCCTCTAACAGATTACAGCTATGAGTATGAACCACAAAATATTGAGTTTATTTTAAAATCTTTGACTCAAGATTATGTTACAGCTGCTCTTTATTCTGCTTTACTTGAAAGTGCAGCAAGTGAAAATAGTGCTAGGATGGTTGCTATGGAATCAGCAAACAGAAATACAAAAGAAATGCTAAATAAACTAGCATTACTTTATAATCGTTCTCGTCAAGCAGCAATTACAACTGATTTGATTGAAGTTATAGGTGGTGCAGAATCTTTATAGAAACTCAAGGAATGAAAAATGAATATATTAAATATTGCAGCAGATATCACTAAACTAATAAAAAAGCAGAATCAAGACGCAGAAGTTACAATATATGAAACTAATAAGACCTCGGTTTCTCAGCGTCTATCAAAAATTGAACAAATATCACAATCTAGAAACTGTACTGTCGGAATTAGAGCTATAGCAGGTAAGAACAAAGCTGCGTATATTTCCACAAACGATTTGAATAATCTTAGTAGTGCAGTGAGCCAAGTGGTGGAAATGGCAAAGAATGCCCAGGAAGATCCTTATATTAGTTTTGCTGTAGATGGCAGTAATTATATCTCTTCTGCAGATTTAAATATCTCAGATAATAATGTTGTAACAATTGATAAATTAAAAGAAATTACTGAAGCTACAGAAAATTCAGCTCTTGCACATAAAAATATTATTAATTCCGAAGGAGCTTCATCTTCACATACTTCAGTAAATACAGTATTATCAACCGTTTCTGGTTTTGTTGGTTCATTTAGTAAGTCAACTTTTGTTAATCAGGTTTCTGTTGTTGCTGGAGAAAAGAGTGAAATGAAAATAGGCTACGATTACGATGTAGCATGCAACTTCAGTGATTTAAAAACACCGGAGTCAATAGGGAAAGAAGCAGCAAAAAGAGCAATAGATCAATTGGGTTCATGTACAATCAGGACAGGCAAATTTCCGGTTGTTTTTGAAAAAAGAGCAGCAAAAGAGCTAGTAAAGAGCTTTGCTTCTGCCATAAATGGTAGCAATATTGTAAATAATAGCTCTTTTTTGAGAAATAGTTTAAATAATCAAATTTTTAATACTGAGATTAGCATTATTGATGACCCATTGTTACCAAGGGGTATAACATCAAGACCGTTTGACGGGGAAGGAATAATGAGCAGAAGAAATGAATTTGTAAAAAATGGAGTACTGCAAAACTGGATTTTAGATCTATATTCGGCTAGGAAATTAAACTTGGAAACGACCGCAAATGCAACTCGTGCAAGTAATGCTGCAATTATTCCTTCAGCTAGTAATTTCTATTTCAAAAATGGTAATAGATCGTTTAAGGAATTAATTGACGAAGTAAAAGAAGGAATATATGTAACTGATTTATTTGGTTTTGGTGTTAATTTAATCAATGGCGATTATAGTCAAGGTGAATGCGGATTTTTTATAGAAAATGGTAAAATAACGTATCCAATACACGAGATTACTGTTGCCGACAATTTGAAAAATATGTTTAGCAATTTAGTTGTTGCAAATGACCTAACTTTCTGTGGGCAGTTTAATTCACCAACGATTAAAGTTAGCGAAATGACAGTAGCAGGTTCACTTAGTGATTAAAAATTTTAGTTGCATTAAGTACAATAATTGTGTAATATTACTATGTAATGTTAAGAATAGACTATGGAGTATAGAAGTTTAGTTGCAGTAACTAAGCTTAAAGCATTCTAAATCGTAATTTCAAAGTTTTTCATCACATTAATAATATTAGTTAGTAGTTTAGGAGTTATCCATATGGAATTTGGTAATATAAAATGGTTTAATGTTGAAAAAGGCTATGGTTTCATTAAGCCAGAAGGTAAAGGTGAGGACGTTTTTTTACATGTTAGTACATTAGAACGTTCAGGAATAAGACCTGATGCACTTCGAGGAGAGGATAAAAAGGGAGGAATGAAAGGGGAAAGAGTAAGTTATGAGCTTAAAGAAGAGCGTGGTAGGAACGGAGAAAATAAAAAGTCTGCAATAAATTTAAGATTGGAAGATTAGTCTATCGTGAAGCTTTTTAATAGGGTAATGTATTGTGAGTAATTTTCATGAAATGGGGCTTCCAACTTTGCTTAGGCAAGCTCTAAGTAAAAATAATCTTTGTGTTCCAACCCCGATTCAGGTGCAAGCGATTCCTCTAGCTCTTCAGGGCAAAGATATTCTTGGGTCTGCTCAAACGGGAACTGGAAAAACCTTAGCGTTTGCTATTCCACTGGTTGCTAAATTGATGAATGAGCCAAGCATTGGTTCAGCTTTAGTCATCGTGCCAACCAGAGAGCTTGCTCATCAGGTAACAAGTGAGATAAGAAAACTCTTATCTCAAAGTTCTTTACTAAGAGTTGCTTTGTTGATCGGAGGCGAGCCTATTTTTAGGCAGCTAAATCAGCTTCAGAAAAAACCACAAATTATAATAGGTACTCCTGGTCGTATTATAGACCATATTGAGCGTAAAACTTTAGTTACTCGGAATGTTGGTATTCTTGTGCTTGATGAGACGGATCGTATGTTTGATATGGGCTTTGGAATTCAGATTGAAGAAATTATGAAGCATTTGCCTAAAATAAGGCAAAATCTTATGTTTTCTGCAACTCTTCCTGGAGAAATAGTAAAACTTACTGAAAAATATCTTAATCAACCAGAGCGTGTTTCTGTTGATTGCCAGGCTACAACTTCTGTAAAAATTAAACAAGAAGTTGTTTATGCATCAGAATCAGAAAAATATGGCAAGCTTGTTACACAATTATGTCAGCGCAAAGGATCGATCATTATTTTTGTTAAAACAAAGCGAGGAGCGGATCAGCTAGCTGACAAATTGCACAAAGATGACTATAGCGCTTTGGCAATTCATGGTGATTTAAGGCAGCACAAGCGTGAAAGAGTCATTGATTCTTTTCGTCGTGGCCGCAATCAAATCATGGTTGCAACAGATGTTGCTTCTCGCGGCCTTGATATTCCGCACATTCAACATGTTATCAATTATGATGTACCACAATCGCAAGCTGATTATGTTCATCGTATAGGTAGAACTGCACGTGCGGGAGCTGAAGGATTTGCATTATCTTTTGTTACACCTCAAGATAAGAGAAGACTGCCTTCACTAGCAGATAAAGAAGGAGAGCCAAATTTTGATTGTAGTATGCAATCTCAAAAACGTAACAGCAAAAAGATCTTTAAAAGGCCAAGTACGTTAAAGGCTAAATACGGTAGAAAAAAGATCAATGTATTTAAGAAGAAAAGCAGAGTACTAGAAAAAGCGTATTAATGTACTTAACTATTCTTCTATTCTTTAAAAGCTCCAGTAAACTTGCTGCAAAGTGAAGTGATTGGAGGATGGTAGAAAGAATATATAGCTAGCCCAAATTAGATTTACCTACAATTTGATAATCTTAATTCTGCTGCTTATAACGTTTTGAGATTATCACAACGGTATAATGTTAGGCTGTGTGGACTATAATCTGTAGCTTAATTCAATTTGGCTACAACGAGCTGCTAGATTTCAGTTTTTTTAATAATTGTGTGCTACTAATTATATATAAATTTACACTTTTAAAGAGAATAGATGATTTCTAAAAATTTAGAGGCAAGTTTAAATAGAGCGTTACAGATTGCTTCTGATTGTAAGCTTAAATATGCAAAAGTGGAACATTTGTTGCTAGCATTAACCAAAGATGTGGATGTAAATTATGTTTTATCAAGATGTAACATCAGAGCTGGTGAAATCATAAATATAGATAATATTATATTAAGGAATGATCGTGGTAATAATACAAAAGGTTTTTTACAAGACAACTCCGAATTAACTGTCAATAAAGTTGAGCCTGATGTGCTATTTCAACGCATAATACATAAAGCCATGATACGAGCTCATCGTCTGGGAAGAAAAGAAATAAATGGAGCAAGTATTCTATTAGAGATTCTGTCTGAGCAAGATTTATATATTGAAGAGCTATTACGCAAACAGAATGCAAAGGATTCTAATTTGATTTATAACATATCCAATATAAAATATTCAGGTGATATAGAAGAATATGTAACTAATCGCAAGATAAAACTTGATAAGAATAACGATATCTCTACTGTAGCAAATAAAGGTGAATTATTAAAAGATGAAGAAGTTCTACAAAATTATTGTAGAAATTTAAATGATTATGCAAGAAGCAAAAAAATAGATTATGTCATTGGTCGTGATTATGAATTAAATCGCACTATAGAAATCTTGCTAAGACGCAGAAAAAATAACCCTTTATATGTCGGAGAACCAGGTGTTGGTAAAACAACAATAGTTGAAGGCTTGGTATTGAAAATTATTGAAGGTAGTGTTCCGAGTGCACTGAGATCCAGCATAATTTATGCTTTGGATTTAGGATCACTTCTTGCAGGAACACGCTATAGAGGTGACTTCGAAGAGAGAATAAAATCTATAATAAAAGTAATTGAGGCAAAACCTGGCGCTATTCTTTTCATTGATGAAATACACACTATTATTGGAGCAGGTTCAACAAGTGGCAGCTTTCTTGATGCTGGCAATCTGCTCAAACCTGCACTTGCAAGAGGTGCGTTGCGTTGTATAGGTGCAACTACATATAGAGAATATAGCAATAGCTTTGAAAAGGATAAAGCATTAGCAAGGAGGTTTCAAAAAATTAATGTAAAAGAGTCTTCTATTAATGATACAGTAAAGATACTAGATGGTATAAAGCATTACTATGAAAGGTATCATGGGGTATATTACACGAAACATGCCATTAAATCTGCAGCTGAACTTTCACACAAGTATATTACTGGGCGAATATTACCTGATAAAGCAGTTGATGTTATAGATGAAGCAGGGGCGTATTGTAAGTTACAAAAAAACAGGCGAAAAATTATAAACAGTAGAGATATTAAGAATACTATCACTAGGATTACAAACGTACCTTGCGAGCTTGATGATGTGCAAAGAGTAAAATCTTTGAAAGAAAATCTCAAGAAAGCCATTTTTGGTCAAGAGCAAGCGATAGAGTCTCTTGTTAATTCTATTAAAATTGCTAAATCTGGTCTAAGAAGTTACAGTAAACCCTTGGCAAATTATCTTTTTGCAGGACCAACTGGCGTAGGTAAGACTGAGCTTGCAAAGAAATTAGCACAGAATATGGGTATGAACCTTATACGATTTGATATGTCCGAGTATATGGAACCTCACACAATATCTAGAATGATTGGTTCCCCTCCTGGATATGTGGGTTACGACCAAGGTGGATTGCTTACAGAATCTGTATCTAACAATCAATATAGTGTGGTACTTCTTGATGAAATTGAGAAAGCTCATAGTGATATTTACAATATATTACTACAAGTCATGGATTATGGTTATGTTACAGATACTTACGGGCGTAAAGTTAATTTTTCCAATACAATTTTAATTATGACAACCAATGCAGGTGCATTTGAGCGTAGCAAAAGTTCTATTGGCTTTGGGTATAAGGACTTTAATATTGGTGATAGCGAAAAAGCAGTAGAACGGATTTTTAGCCCTGAATTTCGTAATCGCTTGGATGCAGTCATTTCTTTTTCTGACCTCAATTTAGATGTCATTTTGTATATTGTGGATAAATTTGTTCAAGAATTGAAAAAGCAACTTATGCAAAAGGGCATAAGTTGCTCAGTCGAAGAGGAAGTAAAGTTTTATCTTGCACAAACTGGCTACAGCAAAGAAATGGGAGCACGTCCGATAGAGAGGTTGATTGAAAAAGAGATAAAAAGTCATTTGGCTGAAGAAATGCTGAATCGTCAATTAATCAAAGGAAAGAAATTAAGGATTTATATGGATAAACAAGAAATTGCTTTTGATATAGTTTAAATTCTTGCTTGAGTATTAAATTTGTAGTATAGTCACTATTTTTTAATGAGGCTATAGTGGCAAGTTTAACCAGAAATCAATATTACAGTAATCAAGATTTACAGAACTTATTTTCAAGGCTGGGAATAAAAGCAGAAGAAGTAATAAGCCAGGAGTTTGATGATGTACTTAAGTTAGTTGAGCGGCACTTTAGAAGAGCTTCATTAAAATGTCACCCTGATAAAGTAGTAGGAGAGAAAGAGAAAAAAATAGCTGAAGAAAAGTTTAAAAAACTTAGTGCAGATAAAGATAAGCTAGAGAAATATCTTAACGACTTAAAAGCAGCTGGCATATCTATAACATTACAGCGAGAAGTGCAGGAAAAACAAAGGAGAATCAATGAGATTCTATTGCGTAGAGAGAAAGCTGTGAATAGAGCATGTTTATTTTTTATATTAGCAAATGTGGTACTTGGTCCGTCGCATAAAGTCAAATATTGCTTATCGCAGCTTGCTAACAGTGGCAAAGTGCAAAATATTGCTTATAAATTTTATGCATTCAGCATCGGAGTTTGGCCATGGTTATTTATTATATCCTTTTGTAGTATTATCTATGCAGCAAGTAAACAAAGAGGCTCACAAGAGGAAAATCTAGATAGGTTAAATAGAAGATACAATCTACTTATTGCTGCTGATAATTATGTGATATGTATGGCAGCAGCGTTTGCTGTGTGCAGTTTAGCATCGGAAATTGCACAAAATGGCTGTCCTGTTCAATATGGAACAATGCTGATAGTTAATTTGGCATTGGATTTATTACTTATTGCTTTACTTAGAACTTTTACGAAAGCTTCTGAATTATATAGCGAACACTGCATTCAGCGTTTATATGAAGAAGACACAGAATTTAGCTACAAGGAAAAATTTGCATGGTATGACTACAAATTAGTGCTTATGCCACTCATTCTTCCTATTGTTAAAATGTATTTTGAAGATTTAATTCAAGAAAAACCACAGCAGCACACCACCGATCCTAAAGTTACACCTTTAAATATAGGTGTAGGAACAAGAGCATAAAAAGATCTTTGCTTCAACTATGGTTTTTGCTACACTTTAAGCAAACTTGAAGGTGTTAATGAGTAAAGAAGTAAACCGAATTCTAGATTATTACGAAAGTGAAAATCCTGGGGTAAAAGCAAATCTTGCTCGTATTCTTATGCATGGAAAACTTAGTGGAACTGGCAAGTTAGTAATTCTCCCTGTAGATCAAGGATTTGAGCATGGGCCAATAAAAAGTTTTGAAGTTAACCCTAATGCTTACGATCCGCATTATCATTTTCAGCTTGCAGTTGATTCGGGAGTAAGCGCGTACGCTGCTCCGCTTGGTATGATCGAAGCTGGTGCTTCAACTTATGCTGGAATGCTACCACTTATTTTGAAGCTTAATAGTGCTAACTCCTTGCACTCGAAAAACTTAACTTCTGATCAAGCAATAACTGCTTCTGTAAAAGATGCGCTGCGTTTGGGTTGCGTAGCTGTTGGGTTTACTATATATCCTGGTTCTGCTAAGTGCTTCGATATGATGGAAGAAGCTCGCGAAATTATAGCTGAGGCTAAGTCTTGCGGCCTTGCCGTAGTGCTATGGTCTTATCCACGCGGTGAAGGAATTTCCAAAGAAGGCGAAACAGCAGTTGATGTTATTGCCTATGCTGCGCACATAGCAGCTTTACTTGGCGCTAATATAATCAAAGTAAAACTTCCAATTAACTATTTGGAAAGGGAGAAAATAGAAACAGAAAATATTGAGTCATTATCTAAAAGAATTGAATATGTTAAAAGATCTTGTTTTGCAGGGAAAAGAATAGTAGTTTTTTCTGGTGGCGAGTCAAAATCAGTGAATGACATATGCAATGAAGCGAAAGAAATTAAGCAAGGCGGTGGTAATGGTTCAATTATCGGGCGTAACACTTTTCAAAGAAAAAGAGAGGATGCTTTATCTATGCTAAAAGATATAATGGATATCTATGCATAAAAAACGGCTGGGTGGCAGAATGGCTTATGCGGAGGACTGCAAATCCTTTTATACCGGTTCAATTCCGGTCCCGGCCTCTTACTCCAATTAGATCGTTTTTTCTTCTGAAATTTTAACAAGAAGTGTGGCTTTTAATGAAATATTTAAAAAAATAAGATACTATATTCAAAATATAAGCAGTAAAATGCCAAAGAGATTAACAGAAGTTTTATTATTGATTGGTTTGCCCTTCTTGCTTACCAGTTGCACTTTTCACTATTTATTAAAGAGCTCGTATACTCATCTTGCACCAGAAAAGTACCCTTCATCCAACAAACAGCCGGTTTACGTCGGTACAGCTTACAGTGCACAGACTATATATAATGCGTTATTTAATGACTTTCTGTTAATAGGTAAGTCATCATTCACAGCCAAACATGGGCGTGCTAGTCAATATGTTAACTATGGAAGAGAAGTTGGAGCAGATGTGATAATCGTATCATTTCAAAATATGCAAAAGGATAAAGAGCATTTTAGCATCACAGAAAAACTATTATGGGACACAAGCTTAACAACATTTCATACAAGGACCATTATAAACTTTGATCAGGACGTACTCTTTCTAAAAAAGGTAGGTGATGCAAAAGCTCCATGGGAATATGTCAAAGGAGAGTTCAAGCTTCACGAAAAAGACGATACTGATCCATATCTAGGGAATTGGGTAGGGTATAGAATATGCAAGATTGCAATATCTTCTTCAGAAGATGAATACTTAGGATTTGTAAATGAAGATAATTGTAAAGAAAAATCTGGAATAAATAAGATGCTTGCTTGGAAAAATGGGGATGTAAGGTTGCGGATTAATAAACAATCAAAACAGGGATTTTATTTAAATCGAAATAAGATTCCTATACTAATAAAATCTCAAATTAACAAATTGTATCCGTTCAGCGGAGTGGCAGAATAAGGTAGACAAGGTGATCTAAAAAGATAATCATAGAGCAAAAGTGAGGTAATGTGGTAAACCTTTTAGAGCTTTGCAAAAATTTACAGCAAAAAATAGAAAAGTTAGAAGCAAAAATAGAAAAGCTGGAAAGGGAGAATGAAAGTTTAAAAGCAGAGAACAAGGCTTTAAAGATAGAGAACGCTGAATTAAAGGAAAGGCTTGGTTTAAACTCGAAAAATTCATCTCTACCAAGCTCTAGAGAGTTGTACAAAATAAAAAAGGACAAGCCAAAGAGCGACAGAAACGTTGGTGGTCAGGTTGGTCATAAAGGAAGTTTTCGCGCCAAAATGGATGCAGATGAGGTGATAAAAGTAAAGTTGTCATCTACTTGTGAATGCGGAGGAGGGATTGCAATATGCAATGGACCGTACATTCATCAAAAAGTTGATCTTCCGGAAATTAGGCCTTATGTAGTGGAATATCAGATGGAGCATGGTCGTTGCCGGAGATGCGGAAAAAGAAGAAGCAGTAAGTTACCAGAAGGTGTTACGTCAGATACATTTGGTCCAAGGGTTAAGTCAATAATTGCAGCGTTCAGCGGATTCTACAAAAATTCAAAACGCGAAATAGCGAGTGTCGTAAATGATATCTTCAATTTGAACATAAGCGTCGTTAGCATATCAAATAGTGAACATAGAGTTGCTTCAAAATGCAAAAAAATGTATGAGCAGATCGAACAAGAGATAAGTAGGAGTAAAGTTCTACATATTGATGAAACGAGCCATTATAACAAAGGTAAACTCGCTTGGTGTTGGATGTTTGCAAGCAATACGGCAAGTTTTGTGAAGTTGACAGAGTCAAGAGGAATGAAAGTTTTAAAAAATAACGCATGCTGCAATCATAATAGCTTAGTGGTAACCGACAGGTACGCAGTATACAATTACTTTGCTGATGAAAAAAGGCAAATCTGCTGGGCACACTTAGCAAGGGATTTTGAAAGATTAGCGCATAGTTGGAATATTGAAGTCAAAGTTCTTGGCTGTTACTTAAGAAATGTAGCTACTGAATTATTTGCACTAAAAAAGGCTTTGCTAAAAAATGAGATAGATGTTTTTAGATTTGCCAGACGTGCCAGAAAGTTGCGAAAACGTACAAGGTATTACTTGAAGGAAATATCCTACTTACCTGAAGCAATTGGAGCCTCTCGAGTTGCGAAAAATATTTTGAAATCTGAAAGAATGATGTGGAATTTTTTAGATGACCCAAAAAACATTCCGCTGACAAACAACCATGCTGAACAGCAGATACGGCATTATGTCGTTTACCGCAAAAATTCGTATTTTACACAATCAAAGCGGGGAAATGCATTCCTTGAACGGATAATTTCGTTATACTTAACATGGAAACAAAGGGGTCTCAATCCTTTCCAAAACCTCTTATCTATTGTTTCTTAAACCACTCTCCTGAACGGATACAACAAATTTGGCTACCTCGAATTAGTAGATAAAAATACTGATCAAGTTCTGGTTTCCCTTCAGAAAAATTAGTTTTTACTACTCATAGAAACTATATACTTACTATTTTGATAAACCTCAAGCTTTCTAAGTTATTCTTGTTGCATGGTAAAAAATAAACTAAAAATAAGCAAAGTGTTTTACAAAATGATATTACGTAATTTATTGTTTTTACTGCCGCCTGAAATTGCTCACTCCTTGGTAATAACGGCGTTAAAAAAGATGCCCTGTAGGAAACCTATAGAACTACCTAAGTCTTTAAATGTAAACTTTTTTGGTAATAAAATTAGGAGTCCTGTAGGTCTTGCTGCAGGTTTTGATAAAAATGCGGAAGTTATAAAGCCGATGCTCTCATTTGGTTTTGGATTTATTGAGGCTGGTACTGTAACTAAACATCCCCAATATGGAAACAAAAAACCGAGAATTTTTCGATTAATTAAAGATGAAGGAATAATTAATAGATTGGGATTTAATAATAAAGGAGTAGACTATTTTCTTAAACAGATAAGTGAAACTAAACTTGGTGATTGTATTTTTGGTATAAATATAGGAAGAAACAGTACATCAAAGGACCAAATCAGCGATTATGTTGACTTAATAAAGATAGTATATGGAAAGAGCAATTATATAGTACTGAACATCTCATCCCCAAACACACCTAACTTGCGCGATTTGCACAATAAACAAGAATTATCCAAATTGTTGAAATCTATCACTCTAACTCGGAAATCAATCGATAGCTCTGAATCGATACCGATAATATTAAAAATTTCTCCAGATATAGATCAGCAAGCAAAAGAAGATATCGCTGAGCTTGCACTAGAATATAAAATTGACGGCTTAATAGTAAGCAACACTACGATAAGTCGAGATTCTTACTATAATGAGAGTGGTGGGTTGAGCGGCAGACCATTGTTTCAACTTTCAACCGAGTTATTGAGTGATATGTACAAGCTTACTAAGAGCAGGATTCTATTGATAGGATGTGGGGGAGTTTCAAGTGGTATTGACGCATATGAAAAAATAAAGGCAGGAGCCTCTTTAGTACAACTGTACACTGCTCTCGTATATCAGGGGCATCAAGTTGTGAACAAAATCAATCTGGAGCTTGCAGAATTGGTAAAAAGAGATGGATTTAGTAACATTACTGAAGCAGTGGGTTGTATACATTAATTTTGGAAGTTATTGATATTGTTTTAGTAAAGTAGAGCTAACTTTTTAGTGTAAAGGTATGATAGGGAGTGCTTTTCTTTTGAATGATGAACATGAAAGTTTTGAACGATATAATATCTAAAGTTATTAATTATAAATTTACAGATCATGCAATATTAGAAGAGGCATTAACCCATCCAAGCGTAAATAAAAGGAATAGCGAAGACCAGATCGTAAGCTACGAAAGGCTAGAGTTTTTGGGCGATAGTATTTTGAACATGGTTGTATCTGCTATGCTGTTTAAAATGTTTCCTGAAGAAAAAGAAGGAGCATTGGCAAAAAGAAAAACGGATCTAGTTTGTGGCAGTACCATTGCTAATGTTGCTAAAGAAATAGAGTTAGGTAACTTTATCATCATGAATAATAGTGAACGTTGCAACGGAGGGAAATGTAACTTAAAAAATTTAGAAAATTCGCTTGAGGCACTAATAGGTGCAATTTATATTGACGGTGGACTTGAGAGTGTTGAAAAATTTATTATCCGACATTGGGAAAAGCTAGCTAAAGACATCCTCGATCCTCCTCAAGATCCTAAAACTTCACTGCAAGAGTGGACTCAGAAAAACAAATTACCTTTACCAGAGTATGAACTTGTAAAACAAACTGGACCAGCACACAATCCTGAGTTTACTATATCAATTTTCATAGAGAATTATGGCAAAGTTTCTGCATGCGCTTCTAGTAAGAAAATTGCTGAACAAAAAGCTGCTGAGTTGATCCTAGAAAAAATTAAAAAAACGACTTAGTTTAATCAAAATAGCTGTTAGCATAAATTTAAAGTAAGCTAAGCTCTTTAGTTCGTATCCGTTCAGCGGAGTGGCAGAATAAGGTAGACAAGGTGATCTAAAAAGATAATCATAGAGCAAAAGTGAGGTAATGTGGTAAACCTTTTAGAGCTTTGCAAAAATTTACAGCAAAAAATAGAAAAGTTAGAAGCAAAAATAGAAAAGCTGGAAAGGGAGAATGAAAGTTTAAAAGCAGAGAACAAGGCTTTAAAGATAGAGAACGCTGAATTAAAGGAAAGGCTTGGTTTAAACTCGAAAAATTCATCTCTACCAAGCTCTAGAGAGTTGTACAAAATAAAAAAGGACAAGCCAAAGAGCGACAGAAACGTTGGTGGTCAGGTTGGTCATAAAGGAAGTTTTCGCGCCAAAATGGATGCAGATGAGGTGATAAAAGTAAAGTTGTCATCTACTTGTGAATGCGGAGGAGGGATTGCAATATGCAATGGACCGTACATTCATCAAAAAGTTGATCTTCCGGAAATTAGGCCTTATGTAGTGGAATATCAGATGGAGCATGGTCGTTGCCGGAGATGCGGAAAAAGAAGAAGCAGTAAGTTACCAGAAGGTGTTACGTCAGATACATTTGGTCCAAGGGTTAAGTCAATAATTGCAGCGTTCAGCGGATTCTACAAAAATTCAAAACGCGAAATAGCGAGTGTCGTAAATGATATCTTCAATTTGAACATAAGCGTCGTTAGCATATCAAATAGTGAACATAGAGTTGCTTCAAAATGCAAAAAAATGTATGAGCAGATCGAACAAGAGATAAGTAGGAGTAAAGTTCTACATATTGATGAAACGAGCCATTATAACAAAGGTAAACTCGCTTGGTGTTGGATGTTTGCAAGCAATACGGCAAGTTTTGTGAAGTTGACAGAGTCAAGAGGAATGAAAGTTTTAAAAAATAACGCATGCTGCAATCATAATAGCTTAGTGGTAACCGACAGGTACGCAGTATACAATTACTTTGCTGATGAAAAAAGGCAAATCTGCTGGGCACACTTAGCAAGGGATTTTGAAAGATTAGCGCATAGTTGGAATATTGAAGTCAAAGTTCTTGGCTGTTACTTAAGAAATGTAGCTACTGAATTATTTGCACTAAAAAAGGCTTTGCTAAAAAATGAGATAGATGTTTTTAGATTTGCCAGACGTGCCAGAAAGTTGCGAAAACGTACAAGGTATTACTTGAAGGAAATATCCTACTTACCTGAAGCAATTGGAGCCTCTCGAGTTGCGAAAAATATTTTGAAATCTGAAAGAATGATGTGGAATTTTTTAGATGACCCAAAAAACATTCCGCTGACAAACAACCATGCTGAACAGCAGATACGGCATTATGTCGTTTACCGCAAAAATTCGTATTTTACACAATCAAAGCGGGGAAATGCATTCCTTGAACGGATAATTTCGTTATACTTAACATGGAAACAAAGGGGTCTCAATCCTTTCCAAAACCTCTTATCTATTGTTTCTTAAACCACTCTCCTGAACGGATACCTCTCCTGAACGGATACCTTTAGTTCAGCTTACATATTTTTTTATCTCAGCCAGAATCTTATCAGATTGACTTTCATCTGAATTTAAATCAGCTACAAAGTGTGTGACATATTTTCCTTCAGGGCTAATAAGGTATATCATTGAAGAATGGTTAATTTCCTCTTCTCCATCTACTTTACTTGCATATACTTTATACTTTGCAACTACTTCATCTATTTTTTGTCTTTCACCAGTTAGCATTTGTATTCTATGGTCAAATTGCTGCTGAAATTCTTTAAGCCTTTCTGTGTTATCGCGCTCAGGATCAACTGTGATAAAAAATGTTTGTAGCTTATTGTCAGTTTTCTTATCTAACTTTGCAAGTGTTTCTGAAATTATGCCGAGATTCATAGGGCAAATTCTTTTGCATGAGGAAAATCCGAAAAAAATCATCATATACTTATTTTTAAAATCACTACTGCGTACTGTTTGTCCGTCTTGATTGATCAAAGAAAAATCTCCACCTACCTTAATTTCTGTATTTTGTGAAACAAATATGCCTTGCTTGGTAAAATAACAATAACCTAAGAAGATAGCTGCTACTGTTATTAGCAAACTAGACAATAACCTTATAAACTTTATCATTAAAGCGTTTCCAATAAAGTTAAATCATATATTGATTAGTTGATTGATTCAATATATTCCTTCCAAAGTGGGTTGTTAATTTTATCTAACAATTTCTTATGCTCATCAATTTCTTTAATACTTGGTGAATGTTCTCTGCGAGCTAAATTACGCACTTTATGCTGAATAAACGTAGAGTTATTGTCCTGAGCACATTCATTATTAAATAAAAAGGTTTGCAATCCTCCTGTAAGCTCAACATAGACCTTTGCAAGCAATTGAGCATCAACTAATGCTCCGTGTAACTCTCTACCTTCTAGCGATATATCAAAACGCTTGCATAATGCATTTAAAGAAGCAGGTGATCCTACAAACTTTTTTCTTGCAAGTGGTAATGTATCTAGCACTCTATCTGAGGAAATTAACCCGGCATTCAACTTGTTTAACTCCATATTAAGGAACTTAATATCAAACTCAGCATTATGAATTACCAAGATGTCATTAGATATGAAGTCAAGAAATTCAAGTGCAACATCTGAAAATAGTGGCTTATCTTCCAAAAACTCCTCACTAATACCATGAATCTTAAATGAGTGGTAAGGTATATCTCTCTCTGGATTAAGATATCGATGAAATGTTTTACCTGTTGGAATACGGTTAATTAGTTCTACACATCCTATCTCAATAATTCGATGGCCAGACTCAGTGTCAAGACCTGTAGTTTCAGTATCAAGTACTATTTCTCGTAGCCTACTTTCCATCGGTGTAACTAATCTCACTTGTCATTTGCTGTTAAATTTTTATCGGTACTTACCTTCTTGTAGTTAATGGAAACAAGCAACCAGGTTGGATCTGATGAATTAATATTTTTTTTGAATTGCCATACATCCTCAACTTTGTTAATAGTAGACATACTACCTGATATGATATCTCCTTCATTATTCTTAACGAAGTTAATTTGCTCTGAAAGGAAATATACTGCAATAAATATTACGTTTTTTACTAGCTTTATTTCTAAGATCTTTTGTGAAACGATAGAAACAATTATAGACTCGTGTATCTCTTTACGATGCTTAATCTTATCCACAAAGCTGTTATACAAATCTTTGTCCAGAAGGGATTTTAATTGAGGTAAATTCCCTTGGTTAAAATATTTAATTATTAATTCAAAAGCTATGCTTGAACCTTCTATAAAATTGGAAATAGAGAACTCTCTGTTTTTTTGTAATATTTGTTTATAAGTAGCTTCTATTGAACTTTTGTCGTTGCTATAAATATAATCTTCGATATTTTCTACCACATCCTCTTTACTTTGACTTGCATCCAATACAACTGTTAGCTTTTTTAGGTTGAGACTGGCTGATCTTCCTAAAGAATTGTATAAGCGTGAAAAAATAAACGCCGCTAGTAAAGCATATATTACAAGCTCTATCATGGTAACTTAACCCCTTGGTATATAAAGTATCTAAATATTATTAATTATTGATAAAAATATGTTTTGCATATTAGCCTATAGTTAGGTTTGCTATTCGTTTATAAATGAATATATTATATAAGAAAGTATTAAATATCTCAACTTAATTAAAGGAGAAGTAAGAAATGTTACAACACAAAATGAAAATTCATGGTCAGTATGTCAAAGATCTTTCGTTTGAGAATCCAAATTCGCCATTCCTTCCTTCTAGTAAAGCTCCCGATATTAATGTAAAGGTTAATATTAATTCAGCAAAATTAGAAGGAACGGAAAGCAAAGAAGGAATAAATGAAGAAAAACCTTTTCATGAAATTACTTTGCATATAGAAGTCAAAGCGACGATAAAAGATGAAGATATAAAAAATGGTATAGCTTTCATTTGTGAGATAAAGTATTGTGGTATTTTTTCAATAGAAAATTTGAAAGAGTTGAGTGAAGAGGAAGTAAGACAAGCTTTGTTTATTGGCGGGCCTACTTTTCTTTTTCCTTTTGCAAGAGAAGTAATTGCAAGAACTACAAGTAGTGGTGGGTTTCCTCCACTTATGCTAGATCCTATAGATTTTGAAACTATGTATCAGCAGCAAAGTCAACAACAAAAAAGTAGCGCTAGTAATTCCAATTTTAACTAATACAGGATGAACAATTCTTTAAATGCAAAGACGACTTTAAATATTGATGGAAGGTTATATAACTACTTTAACCTAAGTAACGCTGGTAAATTCTTAGGAGTAAATTTAACCAAATTGCCTTGTTCACTCAAGGTATTGCTTGAAAATTTATTGCGCAACGAAGATGGAGTAAGCGTTAAATTAGATGACATAAAGATATTAGCAAATTGCGTCAAGAAACACATTAATCACGAAATTAGCTACAAGCCAGCAAGGGTTTTGATGCAGGATTTCACAGGAGTTCCTGCTGTCGTTGACTTAGCTTCAATGCGTAATTATGTGAAGAAAAACGGAGGTAACCCAAGCAAAATAAATCCATCTGTAACTGTTGATCTTGTGATCGATCACTCTGTTCAAGTAGATAGTTATGGAAGCACTTCCGCATTCAGTAAAAATGTTGAGCTAGAAGTAAAAAGAAATTTGGAGAGATATCAATTTTTAAAGTGGGGAGAGTCGTCCTTCACAAATTTTAGAGTAGTACCACCAGGTACTGGAATTTGCCATCAAGTAAACCTTGAGTATTTAGCGCAAGTTGTGTGTAATAATGATGGGGTCATATATCCTGACACTTTAGTTGGTACTGACAGTCACACTACAATGATTAACGGGTTATCAGTCCTTGGTTGGGGTGTTGGAGGCATAGAAGCTGAGTCTGTGATGCTTGGTCAACCAATTAGTATGGTGATTCCAGAAGTAGTTGGATTTAAATTAATTGGCAGACTACCGGAAGGAGTAACTGCGACTGATTTAGTGCTGACGGTTACCAGTATCCTAAGAACAAAAGGTGTTGTTGGTAAATTTGTAGAATTTTATGGTGATGGTTTAGATTATTTATCTCTAGCAGACAGGGCCACTATAGCTAACATGGCCCCAGAATATGGTGCAACTTGTGGGTTTTTTCCAATTGATCAGAAAACACTCGATTATTTACATTTAACAGGGCGACCAGAAGAGCTGATCAAATTAGTTGAAGTCTATTCAAAAGAGCAGGGATTGTGGCGTAGCAGTAATGAGTTAGCATTTTTTGACACACTAGAGCTTGATTTATCAAGCGTAAAGCCAGTGATGGCTGGTCCTAAAAGACCACAGGATAAGATTTTCCTTTCAGAAGTAGCGGAATCTTTTTCTACATCTTTTCCTATTAATGAGACAAACAGACCTTCGTTGGAACCTATCTATGGCGATCAGCTCCAGAGTGGCAGCGTAGTGATTGCAGCAATAACAAGCTGCACTAACACCTCAAATCCAAGTGTGATGATTGCTGCAGGTCTTGTAGCTCGTAATGCAATTAAACTTGGATTAAAATCAAAGCCTTGGGTTAAAACTTCTCTTGCTCCAGGGTCACAAGTTGTGACAGAATATTTAGAAAAGTCTGGATTGCAGGTAGATCTAAATGCTTTGGGTTTTAATCTAGTTGGATATGGCTGCACAACTTGCATTGGAAATTCTGGTCCACTTAATAAGGATATAGAGGATGATATAAAAAACAAAAACTTAACTGTTGCTGCAGTTTTGTCTGGCAATCGTAACTTTGAAGGAAGAATTCATCCGTTAGTCAAAGCTAATTACTTGGCATCTCCGCCACTTATTGTTGCATATGCACTTGCAGGCACTGTGCAAATTGATTTGACAAAAGATTCAATATGCAAAGATAAGAATGGAAATGATGTCTATCTCAAAGATATATGGCCAACAAATAATGAAGTTGAGAGCTGTGTTAAAAGTGTTGTGACGCGTGAAATGTTCATACAAAAGTATAAGGATGTTTTTTCTGGTGATGAGCATTGGCAAAAGATAAAGTGTGAGAAAGGTGAAATCTATGATTGGGACGCGAAAAGCACTTATATACAAAACCCTCCCTATTTTGATAATTTATCGACTAAGAACAATGGAAGCAACATAGTTGATATAAAGAATGCGCAAATACTAGCGATGTTTGGCGATAGCGTCACTACCGACCACATTTCCCCTGCTGGAAATATTGCCTCAAATAGTCCTGCAGGCATATATTTAAAAGGTCTTGGAGTTGAACCGCAAGATTTCAATTCATATGGATCTCGCCGCGGTAACCACAACGTAATGATGCGTGGAACCTTTGCTAATATCAGAATAAGAAATAAAATGGTGAGCGCTGAGGGTGGCTATACAAAACATATTCCTTCTCAAGAAACTATGTCAATTTTTGATGCAGCAATGCAATATAAAAGAGAAGCTGTTCCATTAGTTGTCATTGCAGGAAAAGAATATGGTACAGGTTCAAGTAGGGATTGGGCAGCAAAGGGTACTGCATTACTGGGAATTAAAGCTGTGATTGCAGAAAGTTTTGAACGCATACATAGGTCCAACTTGGTCGGCATGGGTGTTCTTCCACTTATATTCCAAAATGGAATAACCAGAAAGATATTTGATGGTAGTGAGATAATAAGCATAAAAGGTGAAATAGTATCAAATGGAAATCTAGAATGTATCATTAAAAGACAGGATAATTCAAAGCAATCAATACAACTCAAATGCTGTGTACAAACCGCAACTGAGATTAAATACTTAATGAGTGGTGGAGTGTTAAGCTACATACTTCTTTCGACTTAGTAAAAGTAAGTACTAGACTTCTTTTAGCTCCAGCCCTGGTCCTTTTAAATAATGATTTGTTCTATGCGAAGTTATGATATAATTTTACCTTACATATAGTAAAGGTGTTTTATAGATAATTATGATTAGCTCTATACAAGAACCTAATGAACTCAGAAAACGTTTACAAGGATTTTATCGTACTGATGAAAAAAGCTGTGTACGTTATCTTGTAGAAAAAGTAGAACTTTCGGTTGATTCGAAAAACAGAATTTACAATATTGCAAAACAAGTTATTGAAAAAATCAAACACAATAAATTAAGTATTGTAGATTCCTTTATGCAGCAATATTCGCTTTCCAATGATGAAGGAATAGCATTGATGTGCCTTGCTGAATCGCTACTTAGAATACCAGATGATTACACAATAGACGAATTGATCAAAGATAAAATTACCAACCAAGAATGGAATAAACACTTGGGGCGTTCCTCTTCATTGTTTGTTAATGCTTCCACATGGAGCTTGATGATAGGTAGCAGTATATTGAGAGATAATGAAGGCGATTCGAAGTTCTATTACGCAATTTCTAAGTTACTTAAGAATTTAGGAGAACCGATCATTCGCAAAGCAGTAAAACAAGCAATGTCTATGCTTGCTAATCATTTTGTTGTTGGAGAAACCATAGAAGAAGCTTTAAGATATGCAAAACTAGATGACAATAGTAAGTTTTTATACTCTTTTGATATGCTTGGCGAAGCTGCTCACACAGCTGAAGATGCAGAAGAGTGTTTTGATTCATACATGCACTCAATAAAAGCTATAGGTGCAACTACTGAAGTGAATGATTGTTTTAAATCCCATGGAATTTCAATAAAACTTTCTGCTTTGCACCCACGTTATGAATTTGGTCAATTTGACCGAATTGCTGGTGAGATATTTACTAGGGTTTTAGAGCTCTGTCGTGAAGCAAAAAAATACAACATTTCACTATGCATAGATGCAGAAGAATCAGAAAGACTTGAGATGTCATTAGTTTTATTCGAGCAACTGCGTCTTGATGAGTCACTTTCTCAGTGGGGAGGGCTTGGCTTGGCTGTACAAGCATATCAAAAACGTGCTTTATCTGTGCTTGATTTTGTTGAGGATGTTGCTATCCGATCAAAGCATAAAATTATGGTGAGGCTTGTGAAAGGTGCATATTGGGACTCAGAAATCAAGTGTGCACAAGAGCTAGGGTTAAGTGGTTATTCAATATTTACAAGAAAAAGCTATACTGATGTATGCTACCTTGCGTGTGCACAGAAGCTTTTAAGCAAAGTAAATCACTTTTACCCATGCTTTGGAACTCATAATGCCTATACTTTTGCTACTATAATAGAGCTTGCTGACAAAGATCATCCTGGATTTGAGTTTCAGCGTTTACACGGAATGGGTGAGGATTTATATGATTATGCAATGTCAGAACTTGCAACAAGCATCAGCTGTCGTATATATGCACCAGTTGGTAAACGTAGTGATTTATTACCATATCTTGTTAAGCGTCTTCTTGAAAATGGAGCTAATAGTTCGTTCGTCAATCAAATAAATGATCCTAACGTTAAAATTGAAGAATTAGTCTCGGATCCATTAGAAAAAGCTAAAAGTTTAGAATATGAACCTCATCAAAACATTCCATTGCCACAAGATATTTTTGGAGAGGAAAGAAAAAACTCCTTGGGGATGGATATTAGTGATTCAATTACAGTTTCGCAATTTGCAAATGATATAAAAAAATTTAGTGAAAAGAAATGGCAAGTTGGGCCAATAATTGATGGAAAGGCACTACTTGATAGTGCTGAATTTATCGAAGTAGTGAATCCTGCACATTTGGAAAATGTAATTGGAGAAGTGTCAAGTACAACAAGCGCTCAGGCTTTAAATGCTCTTGAAATAGCACATAGTGCTTTTACTAAGTGGCAGAATATTTCAGCAGAAGAGCGCGCTAAATGCCTTGAAAAAGCTGCAGATTTGCTTGAGGAAAGGATGAAAGAGTTGGTTTACATTCTCATCTTGGAAGCAGGAAAAATTTTATCCGATGCAATAGCAGAAGTAAGAGAGGCAATCGACTTTTTGCGCTATTATGCAATGATAGCAAAAAACGAACTGAATGACTGGAAAAAATTGCCAGGTCCAACAGGTGAAGATAACTTCATCTTTTTTGAGGGCAGAGGAGTTTTCTTATGCATATCACCGTGGAATTTTCCACTTGCTATCTTCATTGGGCAGGTTTCAGCTGCACTTGTAGCAGGTAATGCAGTGCTGGCAAAACCGGCAGAGCAAACGCCGATTATTGCCTATGAAGCCGTTAAGATACTACACGAAGCTGGAATACCAAAAAATGTATTACATCTTGTTCCAGGAGATGGTCGATATTTAGGTAAAATATTAGTGCCAGATAATAGAATTTCCGGTGTAGCTTTTACCGGCTCAACACAGACCGCTCAAATAATTAATAGAATGCTTGCCAGCAGAGATGGTCCTATTGTGCCACTTATCGCTGAAACTGGTGGATTAAATGCTATGATTGTTGATAGTTCTGCTCTTTTAGAGCAGGTAACTAAGGATGTTTTAATTTCTGCATTTCGCAGTGGCGGTCAACGTTGTTCTGCTCTCAGAGTGCTATTTATTCAAGAAGATATAGCAGAAAAACAGATAAAAATGATATGCAATGCAGCTCAAGAACTAAAGATAGGTGACCCAATACAACTGAGCACAGATATTGGTCCAATAATTGACAAAGCATCTATTGATATGCTCACTAAACATACGGAAAAAATATCAAGGGATGAAGATTCAAACCTTTTGTCCAAGGTACCCATGGATACAAATTCTTATAATGGTTATTTCTTTCCTCCGTACATTTATGAGATACAAAAAATTTCGCAATTAAAGCAAGAAGTGTTTGGGCCTATTTTACATATCATACGTTTTAATAAGTCGCAGTTAAATGAAGTTATAAGTGATATAAACAATACAGGATATGGACTTACGTTTTCTTTGCAAAGCCGTGTACAAAGTAAGATCGATTTAATAAGCAAGAAAATATCAGTTGGAAATGTATACATCAATCGCAATCAAATAGGTGCAGCAGTTGGAATGCAACCATTTGGCGGTAGAGGACTGTCAGGTACCGGACCAAAAGCTGGTGGTCCTAATTATCTGCAACGTTTTTCTATAGAAAAGGTTGTAAGTGTCAACACTACAGCATGTGGCGGTAACATTACACTTGCGTGTTTGGATTGATTTGCAATTTCTAAATTGGAAGTCCGTGCAGTTGTGTATGCAGTACTAAAACCTAAAACTCATACACTGAAAGGATAGTTGTGATTCTAAGGAGGATTCAAAGAAAGTCTTGTCTTTAATAAAAGAAAAAGGTTGCTATAATTCTGATAAAAGCACTATAAACAAAATGAATGTAAAAAATATCTTATTAGCGTTTTTAGTACAATTTATATTCGATTTGTCATTATTTGCGGCTGATCCTATTTTGCTTAATTGTATTGAAACTCCAGGGATTTATGATCTTGAAACAAGGCCAAAAAGCTTTAACTCTTCAAATAATTTAAGAAGAAAACCTGGCTCTCCAAATAATGCAGCAGGAGAATTAATAAATGTAGTGGGTAGAGTTACTGATGTAAATTGCTTACCGATACAAAATGCTGTGGTTTCTATATGGCACGCAGACTCACTTGGCATGAGCTATTATGATGAAAATGTGGAGCTTGATCCAAATTTTGCTGGATCAGGAAGATTTGTAGTAAATAACCTTGGCTATTATAATTTTATTACAATAGTACCAGGTAAAATTGGTGATAGGGCTCCACACATCAACTTTTTGGTCCAACATCCAGATTTTCCAGAATTCACAACACAAATGTTTTTTGCTGATCATAATTGCGATAACTGTGATGATCTTCTTCTTGGTAATCTTATTGAGAGTGGACTTGCAAGCCTTCTGATAGCACCATTTACTTATAACAATCAGGCCATGAAGACCTACACATTTAATATAACCCTAGGTGGGCATAACAAATTTTCTGATAAAAGATAAAGCCCTTGCATATCAGGGGAGTTCATAGTAGTCTTAAGCGCTATTGTACTTAAAATGTATATGAAAAATATCTTACTAATGTTTTTACTATGTTTTATGTGCAGCTTACAATTATTTGCAACGGAGATGTCAACGATGAAGATAACAATTTCTAAAGCTTTACCCGATTTTGAGACGCTAGTGGTAGGTTTGTTTGAGGGTGATAAGCTCATAACTAATGTTCTACAAGATAAGCAAGCTATAGATAACATCAAGAAATTTAGTGGTTTTAATGGAGGTTTTGGTGAATTTTTCTCCGTTACTTCATCAGAGGGAAAAAATATTATAGTTGCTGGTCTTGGAATGAGAGATGAATGGGATGAAAGCAAAGGATTAAATATTGGTGGTAAAATATATTGTGAGCTAAGCAGATTAAGAATCAAGCGAGCAGCTATTTCAATCGAGGGCAGTACAGCAAATGTTGCATATGGAGCATTTCTGCGCAGTTTCAAGTTTAATAAGTATAAAACTAAAAAGGATGAAAAAATTACAGAAGTAGAGGAAATTACATTATTAGTAAAAGATGAACAGTTAAGTAGCATTGAAAAATCATTTGAGCGTTTAAAACACGAAGGTGAAGGTATCTTTCTTGCACGTGCTTTTACTACTGAGCCACCTAATATTTTATATCCAGAGTCTTACGCTAATCGTATAAAAGCTGAACTTACTAAACTTGGTCTTGAGGTTGAAGTGCTTGATAAAAAGCAAATGGAAGAGAAAAAAATGGGAGCCCTGCTTGGAGTAGCACAAGGAAGTAGTAAAGAGCCAAAGTTAGTGGTGATAAAATGGAATGGGGCTTCTCAAGAACAAAAACCAATAGCTTTTATAGGCAAGGGTATAACGTTTGACACTGGTGGAGTGTCACTTAAACCCTCACGCGGTATGGAGTCAATGAAATATGACATGGCAGGTTCTGCTACTGTAGTTGGAGTGATGCATACTCTAGCTGGGCGAAAAGCAAAAGTAAATGCAATTGGTGTGGTTGCACTTGCAGAAAATGCAGTGGATGGTAATGCTCAAAGACCGAGCGATGTAGTCACTTCAATGTCTGGACAAACAATAGAAATATTAAATACCGATGCAGAGGGAAGACTAATACTTGCGGATGCTTTATGGTATACACAAGATAGATTTGCACCGAAATTTATGATCGACCTTGCAACTTTAACTGGTGCTATAGTGGTTGCACTGGGAAGTAATGAATATGCTGGTCTTTTTTCAAATAACGATGAATTAGCGAATCATCTGATTGATGCAGGAAATGAAGTAAATGAGAAATTATGGCGCTTTCCTATGAATGAAACTTATAACAAAATTATTGATTCGCCGATTGCTGATGTGCAAAATATAGCTCCTGCAGGTTCTGGTGGAGATAGTATAATGGCTGCACAGTTTCTACAGCGTTTTGTAAACGACACTTGTTGGGCACATTTAGACATTGCAGGCACTGCTTGGCACGAAAAAGGCACTGATATTTCTCCAAGAGGGGCAGTAGGTTTCGGTGTAAGGTTGCTAAATAAGTTGGTTGAGAAGTACTATGAGATTAATAATTAAGGATCTTTGTATTGAGTTTATAGCTTAATTTACGGCTACATGAATGTCTATTTATAAGACGTAGAAAATGATATCATCAAAGTAACTTACATTTTCTTTTTTGGGGATTCTAAAGTTACACACTTGAGCAGCATCAAGAGAAAGTATTTTGTTCAAATGATGATTGTAATGATGGACTATTAAAACTTTAAAGCTATTTGGTATTGACGGTATATACTTAAGTGTTAGAATAAAATAGGAAGTTTTTAGGAGTTTATATGGCAGCAGGCGGAAAAGCGAAAACAGCTAGTAAAAATAACCCTACTCAGCGTAAGAAAGCAGAACAAAAAATGTATAAGGATAAACCGGTAAAGCCGGTTAGATATATAGACCGTGATTCACGTATGAACTATATGTCTGCTCAATACGATAACGGCAATCTAGTTGAAGATGAGGTAAGCGGCAATCCTATAAAGTGGGAAGCTGTATAGTAGTTGTGGTTAAAGTTACTATTAATTCTAAGGAATGTGAAGTAGAGCATGGGCTCACTATAATTCAAGCTTGTGAAGTTGTGGGCGTTGAAGTTCCGCGGTTTTGTTATCATGAGCGTTTAGCAATTGCTGGTAACTGCAGAATGTGTTTGGTTGAAGTTGAGGGTGGCCCTCCAAAACCAGTAGCTTCTTGTGCAATGCCAGTTGCAGAGGGTATGGTTATTCACACGGATACTCCCAAGGTAAAAAAGGCGCGTGAAGGTGTGCTTGAGTTTTTGCTAATAAACCACCCGCTTGATTGCCCAATTTGCGATCAAGGTGGTGAATGCGATTTGCAAGATATCACGATGGCTTATGGTAAAGGAATCAGCAGACTTGATGAATATAAGAGGGCTGTGCCAAAAAAACATTTTGGTCCGCTGATTGAAACTGCAATGAACAGGTGTATTCATTGCACTCGGTGTGTTAGATTTTTGTCTGATGTTGCAGGTACAAATGAACTTGGAGGAATTGGAAGGGGAGAAAATATAGAGATTAGTACTTACATAAAAAGGCATATTAGCTCTGAATTATCTGGGAATATTATAGATCTTTGCCCGGTGGGAGCTTTAACTTCAAAGCCCTATTCTTTTACAGCACGTCCATGGGAGCTATCACATTGTGAAACTATAGATGTGCTAGATGCTGTGGGAAGTAATATTAGAGTTGATTGTCGTGGTCCTGAAGTTATGCGAATATTGCCAAGACTCAATGAAGAAGTGAACGAAGAATGGATATCAGACAAAACTCGTTTTGCTTACGATGGACTCAAAGTACAACGCCTCGATCGACCTTATATAAAAAAAGAGGGCAAATTAATTCCAGTTGATTGGAATGAAGCATTGGCTTTTGCTGCAAAGAAACTAAAGAGTACGAAATCAAACAAAATAGCTGCAATTGCAGGTGATTTAGCAGATTGTGAGTCTATGCTTCTACTCAAAGAAGTGATGCAGAAGCTTGGTTCGGGGAATATAGACTGCAGGCAAGATGGTGCAAATCTTATATCAAGTAATCGTGGATCTTATGTGTTCAATACCACTATTCAGGGTATAGAAAGTGCAGATTTATGCTTGCTAATCAATACGAATCCAAGGATAGAAGCACCAATAATTAACGCAAGATTGAGAAAGAGATATTTACAAGGTAATTTCACTATTGCAAATATTGGTCCTAATCTTGAATATCTATATAATGTTGAAAGATTAGGTGATGGTCCAAACGTTCTAAAAGAAATAGAAGAGGGAAATCACAAATTCTGCGAGTTACTGAGTGCGGCTCAGAACCCTATGCTAATTATCGGTCAAGATGCATTAATAAGAGATGATTCTGAATCAGTTTTAGCTCTAGCTGGCAAAATTGCAGAAAAATTTAACATGATCAGAGATGACTGGAATGGCTTTAACGTACTGCATAAGGCTGCAGCAAGGGTTGGTGGACTCGATATTGGATTTGTTCCTAGCAAAGGTGGAAAAGACATTAATCAGATGCTAAAACAGGCAGAAAGTGGCGAGGTGGAAGTTGTTTATCTTCTTGGTGCAGATGAAATTGATACATCAAAATTAGAAAATACATTTGTAATTTATCAAGGCCACCATGGTGATAGGGGAGCGCATATAGCAGATGTCATTCTACCTGGAGCTGCATACACAGAAAAATATGCAACTTATGTAAATACTGAAGGGCGAGTACAGAGAACAAATTTAGCTGTTTTTCCTCCTGGTGAAGCAAAGGAAGATTGGTTGATTATTAAAAATTTATCCCAATATTTGAGCCTTTCCTTGTTATATGATAGTTTATTTGATGTGAGAAAAAAATTAGATACTATCGGTCCACAGTTTAGAAGTGTTGATCAAGTGGTAAAAAATACATGGGTACCAATCAGCAATGGTAAAATAAATTTAAGTAATACGCCTTTTACTTTAAAGGAGTGTAATTTTTATATGACAGACTCAATAGGTCGCGCTTCAAAAATAATGTCAGATTGTACTAAGGATTTTTATGAACACTCTACTTAATATTTTATTTATTCTAACACCATTATTACTAATAACTCTGGTATATTTTCAACGAAAATTAAACTCTATATTTTTGTGTAAAGAACAAAATACATTAGAAAAACAGTTCGTTTATAAGCTAGTTGATTTTATCAATGATATTATTGCACTATTTACGGAAGGATATGTATGGATGGCAATAACATTTATTATAGTTACCGAGGGAAGAGGGAATTATTTGCCTCTCACAATGATCTTAATTATGATGTCACTAGTGTCATTCATATGCATATCATTTTACTATTCTATTAAGCTAAATGCTGTACAGAAAAGTGTTGTCCTATTGATTTCAATAGGGACATTGTCTTTTGTGTCTAGAGCATTTGCTGTATTTTTTATTGCCACAATTATGAACTATTTTTTTGATTTAGGGTTGCATGTACTTGATATTTGATATTCTTTTTCTTCTTATTCCACTTTTGCTTTCAGTAGCATATTTAGTATATTTTGAGCGCAAAGTTATTGGTGCAATTCAACTGAGACATGGTCCAAGTGTAGTAGGGCCATTTGGTTTATTGCAGCCGTTTGCAGATGCTATCAAATTGATAATTAAAGAGCCGATAATACCATTTAGAGCAAACACAATACTGTTTATTATGGCTCCAATGATCACCTTTATTTTAGCATTAATTTCCTGGGCAGTTATACCATTTGGAGCTGAAATAACTACAGAAAATGGACAGCAGGTAATAATCCCTAAGGTAATAGCAAATATTAATGTTGGAGTGCTTTATGTGCTAGCTATATCCTCTTTGGGAATATATGGCATTATTATTGCAGGCTGGTCTAGTAATTCTAATTACGCATTTCTTGGCGCTATAAGGTCAGCTGCTCAAATGATTTCATATGAAGTTTCAATAGGTCTAATAGTTGCTACAGTTGTTATTACAACTGGCACATTAAATCTTGGAGAGATGGTGGTAGCGAAACATAATATGCCATTTTGGATTGATTTATTACTAATGCCTATAGGAATGATATTTTTTATTTCTTTGCTTGCCGAAACTAATCGTCACCCATTTGACTTACCAGAAGCTGAAGCAGAGCTCGTCTCTGGGTATAACGTCGAGTATTCATCAATGCCTTTTGCTCTCTTTTTCTTGGGAGAATATGCAAATATGATTTTAGCAAGCGCTATGATGACAATATTCTTTCTAGGAGGGTGGTATCCTCCATTAGAGCTTAGTTTGCTGTATAAAATTCCTAGTTTAATCTGGTTTGTTTTGAAGATAGTTGTACTTTTGTTTATATTTGTTTGGATTAGAGCTACAATACCTCGTTATCGTTATGATCAATTAATGCGTCTTGGTTGGAAAGTATTTTTGCCAATATCGGTACTTTGGGTTATACTCATTTCAGGAGTGTTGCTTTTTACTGGGAATTTGCCTGGATCCAATGTTTAATTTCCCAAATACAAGGTTAAGGCGTAGGCGCTCAGGCAAGTGGATTCGCAATTTAACAAGTGAAAGCACTTTATCAGTAAATGATTTGATTTTTCCCTTATTTGTTCATGACGGAGAAGAAACAATTGAGCCAATTTCTGGCTTACCTGATATCAAATGTTATTCAATAGATGGATTAATTTCTATAATTCAGAAAGCTAAGGACTCGGGGATTAATGCTGTTGCAATTTTTCCTGTAGTTGATAGTAAACTAAAATCTGAAAACGCCGAGGAAGCGTACAATCCTGACAATTTAATCTGTAAAGCAATTTGTGCTGTAAAATCAAATGTACCGGATATTGGCATTATTGCAGACATTGCACTAGACCCATACACTACTCACGGTCATGATGGCATTTTAAAAAGCAGTAGGATAGATGTAGAAAATGACGAGACTGTGTCAGCATTATGTAAGCAAGCACTTGTTTTAGCAAAAGCAGGATGCGATATAGTTGCTCCTTCTGATATGATGGATGGCAGGATAGGAAAAATAAGAAAAACATTGGATGATAATAACTTTCAGAATGTGTCAATATTGTCCTATGCAGTAAAGTACTGTTCTAGCTTCTATGCGCCGTTCAGGCAAGTTGTCGGTTCGTGCGCATCATCAAATTTCATCGACAAAAGTGGTTATCAAATGGATTATCGAAATGCACGCGAAGCAATCTGCGAAATTGAAATGGATATAAATGAAGGTGCAGATTTTATTATGATAAAGCCGGGTATGCCATACTTAGATATAATAAAAACAGCAAGTGACAAGTTCAATTTTCCGATTTTTGCTTACCAAGTAAGCGGTGAATACGCAATGATAAAAGCTGCAGCAAATAATGGCTGGCTGGATTATAACAGAGTGATTTATGAGTCCTTAATTGGTTTTAAACGTGCAGGTGCAAGTGCAATATTTACCTATGCTGCACTTGATGTTGCAAAAAATTTGGTATCTACTTAGCAGTGTGGAACATCTAAGTAGGTAGCTGGCCGAAGTGACTTGACAAACCTTCCCACTTTCCTTATCATATCAATAAAAGTATTTATCCTTGTTTTTAATCTCTGCAGATTTAACAACAAAAATTCAGTAAAAAACTCAGGTATTTATTGGCAAATTACATAAAATTATAGCGGCTGCATGTCTTTTTTATTTTTTCTACGTTCAGCCAAATCGCGCTTGTTAGCACATTATTACAACGCCAATTTAAATTATAAAACTCGCTATAAGGGGGTTCTTTTGCCTTTTTTTATTTAGTAAATTTTTTAATATTTTGAATTAGCTATACATACTGACATCATATCACAGTGCGTGACACTGTGATCCAGAAAAACTAACCGCAAATTGAATCATAATAAAGACTAGATTCCAGCGTCATGAGCTGGAATGACATCAACTTTTGAATTCCAGTTATGCAAGAGATCTAATGACGCAAAGGGGCTACTTGAATGACAGGAAAAGGAGCACTGGGATAGAGGCACTAATATGAAGAAAGAAGGGATAACGGTTATTGGTAAATTTAGATCGTTTTTAACTATTTGCCTTTTTTCTATGCAAGAAGTGTATTGATAAGTCCATTACAATTCAGTATTGTGAAAAATATAAGTCAAGTGTTAGTTAGGACATGGGGATTTTTTTTCAATTTTTGGGTAAGGTGCTAGGCAAGGTTTTTCCTGCCAAAATAGTAAGCTCTTTTTTAGGAGTAGGATATTTACCGGGTTGGCAGCATTATTGGTCTTCTTTTCTAATATTATTTATTACCGACATTATATTAATGCTTACATACGGAGGTGATTTTATACTATATAAAATGCCGAATTCAGGCATAGTTGTAGCTGCTATTTTTACCAAGCTAGCAATAGTTATGTTAGTGCTGCAATTAGTTGGCATATCTATTTTTCATACTCAAGATCCTTCAGCCAGCAGTGATGAGAATATAGTAATACAAATAGCATCAGGACAGGTGATGACTGTTGCGTTTTCGATGCCGGCAATAATGTCAATTTATTATATTGTAAGTAAATTCTATTTAAGTATATGCAAGGCAATACTTAAATGTCCATTTTGGTTTAATGATCTTATGCATTTGTTCTTTTTCTTTATAATACCTTATTTATTTTTTAATATTGTAGAAGTAATAAAACCATGGCCGATAAGTACGATACAGCTTAGTTATAACAATGCAATATCAATCACATTTGAAGGGATTTTTCATGTGTTTTATGCAGTGATTTTATTGTACTTGACTGCATTTATATTCTGCGATCTGACTATGCATGATGCGATTGTTTTAAACAAAAGCATATTTGAGTATGTAAAAGAAAGTTCAATAGCCTTGAGTGACTATTTTCATGGCACTATTAAAAAAATAAGTATAGAATAGTACTTATTTGCTTATGTATTCAGTTTAAAAGATATACAGTTTGCGTGAATCTACAGGATATAATAAAGGGATTACAAGATTTTTGGGCAGATGAAGGGTGTACTATACTTCATCCATATACGTCTGAAGTTGGAGCTGGAACACTACATCCCGCAACAATCATGTCAGCGATTGACGAAAAATCAACAAAAATTGCGTATCTACAACCAGTAATCAGACCTGCAGACGGACGCTATGGCGACAACCCTAATCGTTTATATCAGCATCATCAATACCAAGTTATAATAAAACCATCTGGCAGCAATTTGCAAGATATTTACTTAAATAGCTTAAAAGCTCTTGGTGTATCGACAAAAGAATATGATATTAAGTTTATTGAAGATGATTGGGAAAACCCAAGTGTTGGCGCATCCGGTCTTGGTTGGGAGGTTACATGCAACGGAATGGAAGTAACACAACTTACTTATATACAGCAAGTGGGAGGTATTGACTGCAGAATAATTCCTGGTGAAGTAGCATATGGGTTAGAGCGTTTAGCAATGTGCATACAGGGTGTAGATAATGTTTACGACATAATGTGGAACGGTAGCGGTGCAACTTATGGAGATATTTTTAAACAAAGAGAGCGAGAGTTTTCTTACCTGGCACTTGATTATTATGATACTAAAGTAGTACAACAGCAGTTTGAGGATACAGAAAAACTGTGTAAATTCCTTGTTGAAAAAGAATTGCCGATAGCAGCTTATGACCAATGTATTAAAACGAGCCATCTACTTAATCTACTTGATGCAAGAGGTGTGCTTGGTGTGAATGAACGTACAGCCTATATTGGTAGAGTGAGAGAGTTAACAAAAAAATGCTGTGAATTATATAGAGCAAAGTAGAATATGTTGTCACAATTATTGTTTGAATGTCTTTCAGAAGAAATTCCATCAAGAATGCAGAATTCATCTGCAGCTCAGGTTAAGAGCTATATCACTAATGCTTTTAGTAAAAATAATGTGAAATTTGCATCTATAGAAGTTTATGTGACTGCACGTCGCATTGCTCTTTTTATTGATGGCATAAGTGCTTTAGAGCTAAAAGATTCTAACAATGAAATTAAAGGACCAAGAGTTAATGCACCGAAAAGTGCTATCGAAGGTTTTTTGAGAAAAAACCGGAAAGGTGAAGAAGATTTACTCATTCGCAAAGTAAACGATGAAGATTTTTACTTCATTAAGAGAGAAAGCTGCTTATTTAACATCAACGGGTTTCTCAAAAATCAACTGGAGGAAATGCTAAAAAACTTTTCTTGGCCAAAGAGTATGAGATGGAGTGAAAGAAAAGAGAGATGGGTTAGGCCAATTAAAAATATTCTATGTATTTTAAATGACGAAATAATACCTATATCTTTTGCAGGGGTTACAGCATGCAACGTGACGTATGGTCATAGGTTTCTTTCAGGTGATGTAGTACTTACTGTTAAAACACCCAAAGACTATTTTGAATTGTTAGAAAAAAATAATGTCATTCTCCAGTTGGACAAAAGAAAGCAATTTATACTAGATCAGATTAATAAGTTTACAAAAGAGGAGAACTTACAACTTGAAAAAAATGATTATTTACTTAATGAATTGGCAGGGCTTATAGAGTGGCCAATAGTATTATTTGGTAAAGTAAAATCATCAGAATTACCGAAGAAAGTAATACTTAGTATAATTAATACGCAGCAAAAGTATCTTGCTTTAAGTGATGGACAGAAAATATCACATTTTGTTACTGTTGTAAATGTTAACAACAATGAAGTTGTCAAAGGCCATGAAAGAATATTAGAAGCACGTCTTGCTGATGCCCAGTTTTTGATATCTCAAGACAAGAAGGAAAACCTAGATTACTATGTCAAAAAATTGAGCTCTATTTCATTTCATGCTTCGCTCGGTAGCGTAGAAGAAAAAGTGAAGCGTATTATCGCTCTTTCAAAGTATGTAGCGATATTTATTCCACATGCTTCATTAATTAAAGTTGAACGTGCTGCATATTTAGCAAAGGCAGATCTTGCAACGTTGATAGTGAAAGAATTTCCGGGATTGCAAGGAGTAATGAGTGGATACTACGCTTCTTATTTTCAAGAGGATAAAGAAGTAGTGGAAGCTATAACTGAGCACTATAAGCCAATTGGATCGGACCAAGAATGCCCTAAATCTCCTACTGCGATTGCTGTAGCTATTGCAGACAAAATGGATAGTTTGGTTGGCTTAATTGCAGCAGGTGAGAAAATCTCTGGTTCTTATGATCAGTTTGGTTTGCGGAGAATGACAATTGGTATAATTAGAACAATACTTGAAAATAATTTGCATATTCCAATTAGATTGCTGATAGATAAGTCAGTATCTTTATGTTCAAGGCTTCTATTGAATAAAAATATAACTCCAGTTGATAAGCCAAGTGAAAAACAAATTTTAGAACTAGTATTTAAATTCTGCTTAGAAAGGTTCAAGATTATTTTAAAAAATAGAAATATAAGGCAAGATGTTGTAGATTCAATACTATATAAAGTCGATATTAATGATCTGCTGAAAGCGGAAAAGCAAACTGTGATATTGGATCGTTATCTTAGTACAAAAGAAGGTGAACAGGTTCTAAGCACTTATAAAAGAGCCAGTAACATGATGAGCAAAGTGAGAAAAAGTGATGGCACTACTTATAATGCATCTTACAGTAAGAAGTTTTTGATTGAAGATGAGGAGATTGCGCTATCAAATTGTGCTATAGCTGCTTGTAAAAACATCAAACAAGCGATAGAAAATAACGACTTTAATACAGCGCTTGATGAACTTGCTCGTTTTGCTCCGTTTATCAATCAATTTATGGACAGTGTAAAGATTAACTGTGATTCTAATGAGCTTAGAATAAACAGGTTATCTTTGCTTGCAAATGTTGTTTCTACCTTTCATTTAGTAGCAGAGTTTAACCTTATACAGGTTAAACAATTGATAAATGCTCAGGCAATATAAGGAACAAATCAAATCATCTCCACAATCCTGTGGCGTTTATAAGATGGTTGGAGATAAGAGTAAGGTTTTATACATTGGTAAAGCAAAAAACTTGAAGTCGAGATTATCCGACTACCTTCAATTCGAAAACCTTTCTGAACGAATCAGAGTAATGATCTTACAGGTTATTAAGGTTGAAATATTCATCACTGAGAATGAAATCGAAGCATTGCTTCTTGAAGCACAGTTAATAAAATCGTTAAAACCATCTTATAATATTTTGCTTAGGGATGGAAAATCTTATCCTTATATAACAATTTCTAAGCATGATTATCCAAGAATAGCGAAATATAGAGGTAAGTTTAAGAAGAATGAGTTTCATTACTACGGCCCTTTTCCATCTGCCGCTGCTGTTAAGAACACTATATTATCATTGCAAAAAGCTTTTCTCTTAAGAGTATGTTCAGATCAATATTTCTCTTCAACAAAAAGACCATGTCTTGAGTATCAAGTTAAGCGCTGTTCAGCACCATGCGTAGATAAAATTACAAAAGATGATTACTGCAAATCAGTAAAACAAGCACAAGATACTCTGCTAGGAAGGAATAAAGAAGTGCAAAGACAGCTATTTTCTACAATGGAAAAGTGCAGTAGGGAGATGAACTACGAGCTTGCTGCTGTCTATAGAGATCGATTGAAATTTCTTCAGCAGATTCAAATGCAGCCAATGGATTTTTCTTTTGAAGAAGATGCAGATTTCTTTAGCGTTGTACGTGAGGCAGACTTAGCATGCATTGGTGTACTATCTTTCAGAGATAAAGGTAACTATGGAAGCATTCCTTACTTCATTGAGAATTGTAGTGATCATTCAAATGATGAAATTTTATCCACCTTTTTGGTCAATTTGTATAATCCAGTTAACACACCACCAGCGCAAATTTACGTTCCATATTCTATTGTGGATAAGGAAATTATAGAACAAGCACTGTATGCTCTTACTCAAAAATCAATAAAAGTTTTGCATGCGAAAAATAGTAAAGAACGTGATTTGTTGAATTTTATTTACAATAATTCTCAGCATAGCCTAGAGCAGAAGCTTACTGATTATAGAAATAACCTAGAAAAGCTCGAAGAGCTTAGCAAGATCTTCTCGTTACCAAATATTCCAAAGCGTATCGAGGTTTATGATAATAGCCATATATCTGGAAATCAACAAGTTGGTGTGATGATTGTTGCAGGGCAGGAAGGTTTTTTAAAAAGTGAATACAAAAAATTTACTATAAAAGAAGAAATTTCAGGTGATGACTATAAAATGATGAGAGAAGTGCTGACTAGACGTTTCTCTGGCAATATAAAAGATATAATCCCTGATTTTTTACTGATTGATGGCGGTCCAGGACATGTTTCCATAGTGCAGAATGTATTGGAAATATTGAATATAAAAGTTCCTTTTGCTTGTATGGCGAAAGGTCATGATCGTAATGCAGGAAATGAAAGATTTTATGTGCCGGACAGAGAAGAATTTACTCTAGCAAGTGACAGCAAGGTCATGCTTTATTTACAATTGCTGCGTAATGAAGCTCACCGTTTTGCGATAACTTCGCATAGAAAAAAACGCGATAAACAGTTTTTTGCTTCACAATTAAGTAAAATATCTGGTGTTGGCAGTAAAAGAAAGAAGGCACTCATGTCTCATTTTGGTTCGGTAGAAAACATAAGCAAAGCTTCTCTAGCTGAAATTCAAAACGTACCTGGAATTAGTAAAGGTTTAGCAGAAATCATTCTTCAACACGTGAATTCTAAGAAAGGTACTCCTAAATAGGTACTCTAAAATTAACCTTTATTTCTTCTTAATAAGACATAAAAAGCTCCTTTGCCACCATGTTTTTTTATGGCTTGCTGATAGTATAAGATCATATTTCGAACTTTTGTGTCATTCAACCACTTATTTAAGCTATTCTTTATAGTGTCTATTTTATCTGTACTATTACCATGCCCCGTAATTACCAATAAGCACCTATTCCTTGCTTGATAATTTTTGATAATAAAATCTATCAATTTACAATAAGCATTATCTATACTATAGCCATGCAAATCGAGTTTATCGCTTATAAAATATTTGCCTCTATCGATCTTTAATTTTGTATTGTAGTCAAGACAAAATGATGAATCACCATTATCAGTATTAAGAAAATTTTCTTGTAAGCCAGAGATACCTTTATCAATCATAGATTTTATATTTACTTTGTGATCAACTTTCAAAGTAACTTTTCCACATTCTATTGGCTTAACATTTTTTTGCCAATCTAACTCATCATCTGACATAAATTCATTAATTGAACTGCATAATTTTACAACAATATATAAACACAGTAAAATATTGCTTACTCTATAAAAATCTGATTTTTAATAATGAGATGAAATCATCAAAAGCTAATGAAAACTGTTGGATATATGGAAAGCACACTTGTATTTCAGCATTAAGAAACAAAAATAGGCGGTGTATAGAACTGTTAGTAACAGAAAATTTCTACAGAGAATTTGAGAAAGAAATTAAACAATGTGCAGATAGTAAGGGCATTAAAGCTCGACTGGTAGAGAACAAAATGTTCAATGATGTTTTACCCAAAGGTGTAAATCACCAAGGAATTGCTTTAAAAGTTACTCCTATTTTTCACAGCTTAAATATTGAAGAAATAGCTGAAAGATCAGGTGAAAACTCTACTATAGTCATTTTAGATCAAATTACTGATACACACAATATAGGTTCGATTTTAAGAACCTCAGCTTGTTTCAACATTGATGCATTGGTTTTACCGTATCACCATTCACCAAGCGAAAATGCATCTATCGCAAAAGCAGCAAGTGGAGCACTGGATATTGTCCCTCTAATATACGTTACAAACATAGTAAAGACGATGGAGTCTTTAAAAAAGATAGGCTACTGGTGTTATGGGTTTGATTGCAATGCCAAGGAAAATATAGATGAAATAAAGAACTTTGGGGAAAAAAGAGTAATTGTTTTTGGTTCTGAAGAGAAAGGAATGCGGAGACTAGTTAAAGAAAGTTGTGATTATCTTTTAAAAATCCCAATGTCAAACGTAATTGATAGTCTAAATGTTTCAAACGCAGCAGCAATAGGACTATATTCCATCTACATTAAAACAAAAATCACTGCAAATTAGTTGCAATGAAAAATATACTTCTTGCCTGTTATCAAGACCGTTGGAATCTAGAAAAAAGAATGCCATTTTAGCTTCACATGCACAGCTGGAAGATGTCATCCCAGTGCGTGACACTGGGATCCAGTTAAATTTGCGAGTATAAAAGTAATGTTAAAATATAACGTTTCTTATGATGATGGGAAAATGGATGCCAGTGTCTGGGCACTGGCATGACATCTTCCTACAGAATAATGTTTGTACAGCTGTGTATCACATGCTGTAATGACAACAGTAAATGACATAGCGAGATATCATCTACTGGCACTTACATTACCAATCCCAAGAAAGTGGTGCACTTGAATCTGTTGGAATTTCGAAAGATGGCTGTGACACTATCTCTTTTATCTCATTTCTAAGCCATTCACTACCTTCTTGCCCAGCATCCTTGATAGCTTGCTTGAAACTGCTCTCTAGTACAGCTTTAGCAGCTGCAGCTGCCTCAGGAGCACCATTTAGAGTTTTTGCTATTGTAGTTAACTTAATTAACTCATCGTTTAAGTTATCAGGCATCTTATCAGTCTTAGTTTGTATTGCAGTAACCTTATTTCCTAAATTAGCAGCACTTGTAGCATCTTTTATAGCAGCAACATCAGCAGTAAAGGTATCTGTAATCTTATCAGTCTTAGTTTGTATTGCAGTAACCTTGTCTCCTAAATTAGCAGCATTTGTAGCAGTTTCTATAGCAGTTACTTTAGCTGTTAAGTCAGCTGGAATAGTATCAGTTTTAGCCTTTATAGCAATGACATCAGCTCCTAAGGTATCTGTAATCTTATCAGTCTTAGTTTGTATTGCAGTAACCTTGTCTCCTAAATTAGCAGCATTTGTAGCAGTTTCTATAGAAGTTACTTTAGCTGTTAAGTCAGCTGGAATAGTATCAGTTTTAGCCTTTATAGCAGTGACATCAGCTCCTAAGGTATCTGTAATCTTATCAGTTTTAGTTTGTATTGCAGTAACCTTGTCTCCTAAATTAGCAGCATTTGTAGCAGTTTCTATAGAAGTTACTTTAGCTGTTAAGTCAGCTGGAATAGTATCAGTTTTAGCCTTTATAGCAGTGACATCAGCTCCTAAGGTATCTGTAATCTTATCAGTTTTAGTTTGTATTGCAGTAACCTTGTCTCCTAAATTAGCAGCATTTGTAGCAGTTTCTATAGAAGTTACTTTAGCTGTTAAGTCAGCTGGAATAGTATCAGTTTTAGCCTTTATAGCAGTGACATCAGCTCCTAAGGTATCTGTAATCTTATCAGTTTTAGTTTGTATTGCAGTAACCTTGTCTCCTAAATTAGCAGCATTTGTAGCAGTTTCTATAGAAGTTACTTTAGCTGTTAAGTCAGCTGGAATAGTATCAGTTTTAGCCTTTATAGCAGTGACATCAGCTCCTAAGGTATCTGTAATCTTATCAGTCTTAGTTTGTATTGCAGTAACCTTGTCTCCTAAATTAGCAGCATTTGTAGCAGTTTCTATAGCAGTTACTTTAGCTGTTAAGTCAGCTGGAATAGTATCAGTTTTAGCCTTTATAGCAGTGACATCAGCTCCTAAGGTATCTGTAATCTTATCAGTCTTAGTTTGTATTGCAGTAACCTTGTCTCCTAAATTAGCAGCATTTGTAGCAGTTTCTATAGAAGTTACTTTAGCTGTTAAGTCAGCTGGAATAGTATCAGTTTTAGCCTTTATAGCAGTGACATCAGCTCCTAAGGTATCTGTAATCTTATCAGTTTTAGCCTTTATTCCTGATATCAGATCTGTTCCGACTTGAGTTTTTATGGTAACTAAGTCAGCGCTTAAGTCAGCTGGAATAGAATCAGTCTTAGTTTTTATTGCACCTACGTTAGTTCCAATACCTAATAATGTAGCAATTGCACCTCCAGTCATGAAGTTTGTTGCTGTAGCACTGTAATCTATTTCAGCAGCACCATTAGGTTCATACCTAAAAGTGTTGAAAACACTAGTATTATCTACACCAAAGGTATACTTATTACCTGTATTATCTTCATAAATTATAGTTTTAACACCAGCTAAATCTGTTGCATCAGTTTGTCTATCTACTTTTTTAAAACTTAAACTAGCCATATCACTTTCCGTTAATTATAAAAACCATAATGTGCATGAAAATAATATAAATTCCGTAAATACTAGATTTTGTATAAGATTTCCTTGAAGCTTTTCGCTTCAGAATTCTTCTCTTGTGATCTAAGTATGTAGCAGACGATGTCATCCTAGTAGCCCCTTTGGTGTTATTCCAGTGCTTGACACTGGAATCCATTTTTCCATCATAAGAAACGTTGATTACTTTTATACTAGCAAATTTAACTGGATGCCAGTGTCTGGGCATTGGAATAACAAAAAGAGGGCAGGGCCCTCCTTGTATATTAGATATAGGCTGAGTTATGATCGTGATAAACGTGATCGCTTGCGCAGTCGAACATTTTCACAAAACTATTCTCTAGATAGAGATTATATTCATGATGTTGATCTAATAACTCAAAGTTATCTTGTGTTTCTAAGCTGAAGTGACTTGAATCTGATAGCAATTCGTAATTTGGATTATCTATTTTACTAATGCTGCTTATTACTTTGCCATTACCATTTGATATAGCCAAACTATAACTATCACCATCCTTCATTATTTTGATGGATACCTTATCTTCAGGTAACACTATAAGCTTTTTCGTGTCACTATCGTGAATTAGAAATTTGCCATCTTTAAAGTAATACTTGTCTTCCGGCAAAGCACCAATCTTATAATCCGATGTATGCAGTTTGTTCCAAAAATCTAACACAGATTGCTTATCTGCTCCTTCTGCTCTATTATACAAGGCTTTCACATCATTATAATCTATGATTACATTTGCCTTATGCTTTCCTTCTACATCTCTATCATAGCTCTTTTCTATTTTCAAGATTGTGTCTTTCAACACTACCTGCTCTTTCTCCTCCACTGAAGCTGACCTTTTTGCCCTTGTTGGAATTTGTGGTTGATCAGACTGTATTTCACTATTGTCGTTTGATACAGTTCTCTCTTCAGCAACAACATTAGTAGTACTATGAACTTCTGTCTTAGTTTCACTTACTTGCCCTTTTGGACTTTCGGTTTGTTTCTCTTTTGTGAATATTCTCTGATAGTCCGTGTAGCCTCTGTTAGTATCGCCGATATCGCCACTGCCTTGATCAAAAGTTATTTTTTTGCTTCCATTTCCCATATTCTCAATTTCAACTTGAGGAGAAACAGATGCGAGGAAATCATTATAGCTGTAGTTATAATCAGCAGAAAAGAATATTTGCCCTTTGAAGTTATGGAAGTTATTAGATAACATTCCTATTTCTTCATCAGTATCACCATCAAATAGTTTTACTTTAGTGAAATATCTTTGATTGTTGATTCTCACTATTTCACCACTCGAGTTTCTTTGTATCTGATAATCATTTGGATCATGTTTAATGGTAAAAAGTTTACCAGGGGCATATTTTTCTAAGTTTATAAGGCCCACATTTATATGTTTATGAGAATAATCTCTCTTTTCATATTCATGTGCAAATACTGGATCAATATATTTGTATTCGTCTGGTATGCTACTGTATTCTCTTCCTTCAGAATCAGATGGTGCTAATTTATATTGTCCATCTTTTTCCACCAATTTTAGGTGAGTAACATTGCCTGGCAATTGAAACCTTACGTTTTTTCCATGATCATGAATGAACAAGTTACTTTCATTTATAACTTCACCTCTTTCATTTTTCATCTCTTCAGTGATATAGAAGCCCATATTTTTGAATGCATGTAGATTTTCGCCTCCTTGCTTTACAACCGCTTCGTATACATCGTCGTCTGTTCTATCAGTCCCTTTATCATCCAATAATGTTCCTTTTTCTACGATTACACCGCTTTCTCTTTGCTCATCAGAATATTGAGCATGCTTTGAATCCTGATGATTTAGAATTTTGGTCCCTCTAAGAACCTGTACGTGATCTCAAAAAAGGGATAGAATGAGAGGATAAAGTATATAAAGTAGGATATGCGAAATTTATATCCAAGTGATATAAGTCGAGAAAAGTTTGAGATTATTGTAGCAGATCTGGAGTCTTGCAGGAAGAGAACAAAGCCGAGAACACTTGATTTATATGATGTATTTTGTGGAGTATTATACGTCCTAAAAAGTGGATGCCAGTGGAGAATGTTACCAAAAGAGTTTCCAAAATGGCGGAATTGTTACGACTATTTTAAGAAGTGGAGTGAAAAAGCAGATGCAAATAAAGAAAGTGTTCTGGAGCTGGTATTAAAAAAAAATAGTTGGCGTAGTTCGACAAAACAATGGTCGGAAAGAAAAAACCAGCTTCTGCATAATTGATGCACAAAGCGTAAAAAATGCAGATACTGCTGAAGAAAAAGGCTATGATGCTGGTAAAAAGATTTCAGGAATAAAACGCCATATTGCAGTTGATACTCAAGGTCTACCACACGCAATTTATATCACAACAGCAGAAATAACTGACCGTAGCAGTGCTGTAAAAATGATCAAAAATGCAAGAGAAAACCTCTCTGAAGTCCAAAATATACTAGTTGATGCGGGTTATACGGGAGAAAAATTTGCAACTCAAATAAAAGATATTATTGGAGCAACTGTTGAAGTGATAAAGCGCAGCGAATTACACATCTTTGCTGTATTGCCGAAAAGATGGGTTGTTGAGAGATCTTTTGCTTGGTTGGAAAAATGTAGGCGATTGTGGAAAAATTGCGAGCGGAAACTCAATACTAGCCTGCAAATGGTTGTTCTAGCCTTTACTGCTTTACTCCTCAAAAGATTATGAACAGGCTCTAAGAAGCAGAGAATCTAAATCTTTTTGAATGTGTCCAGTGCTAGGATGCAACAATTCATTTTCATGTAAATGTGCTTCATCAAAGTATTCATCACGTTCAACTGTTCTGCCATCTATCAGAGAAGCTTTATAATGACCATTTTCTTTTGTAATAGCCATATAAGCACCACCGTCATATTGAGTATTCAAGTTGTGCAATATGTCCTCAAAAACAAAAGTTTCTTTAGTTTGACCTTCAACTTGCTTAAAAAAGCCCGATTCGCTCGACAACTCTCCAAGCTTTGTATTCCCATCATATATAGATAGTGCACCCATATCTCCGTGACCAAGAGCTTTGATAGAGAAAACTTTACCTTCTTGTAGATTAATATGAGCACCTCTGATTAGGTTTGGATCGATATTAACCATCTCTTCTAACATCTTTTCTACGTCAATGTTCTGAGTTTCTTTTACTTGTTTCAAGCCAGCGTTTATGGTTTTATCAAGCAAATCATCTTTCAGTTGTGTATATTTGTCCTGTGTAGCATTATATAATCTCTTATCTTCATTATGATAATTAGTGCTGGCTGAATTGCATTTTTCTACAAATTTCTCATAAGAGATCTCTCCTCTTTTGTATTGCTCGTATGCATCATGACGCTGTGTTTCTTCCTGTTCACGCAGGCTTTTCAACACATCATTATATTTTATATCCTTCTGCTTATCTAAGTCTTCTTTCCCATCATAGTAAGATTTTCTAAGATCTTCACCATGTTTTGATAATATCCTCAAAGCTTGCATTTTATACTCTTGACTGTTTTGATATTCATTACCTTGTTGATCAGAGTAAGTCAGCTTAACCTGCCCATCAGTAGTTTTTACTGCCTTTAAGAAATGATATTCCTTTGATATATCGAGGGTATCATTTGTTGCCCTATTAACAGCACGAGCATAATCGTAAAATGACACATGCTCTACAGCAGAGAAACTTCCAACGTTTTCTCCATCTATTTTTTCTATATTTGCTTTATAATACGATACATCTTTAATTTCTCCACCCACTATTTCTTGACCAGTTGCTATAAAATCTCCTTTTGTAACTTGCAAAGCGTTGAGATGTTCCATTGCAGTTTCTGTATCATTCTCAGCAAGCCAACTTTTGAAGTCAGCATCATGTCCTTTTATGTCTTTCAAGAAACTTTTTGATTCATCTGAGTTACCTTGACGTAAAGCATCTAGGTAGTCTCTTAATAAACTAGGATCTTTTTCCTGTAAGTACATTATCAACGCATGACCAGTTTTATACACTAAACTGTTTTCTTCACCATTGGCTGAGTATTGTAAATTTAAAATTCCACCTAGATCCAAATTTGCGGCTTCAGTTTTATCAATGCTTGACCCTTGAGCATTGAACTTGTGATCTGAATGATGTTCAAAGTAATCTGCAATTCCCTCCATTAATACTGTAGGTAGAGATTTTCCTCCTGTAGCCAAGTAAGTTAAACCATGTGCAAATTCATGCTGAAGGTTATGAACGCCACCTTGCTGATAGACATACATCTCAGCAAAAATATCAGCTTCTCCTTTGTAGTAACATTTACCACCTTCATCTCCAAGGTAAGAACCAAAACGTTCGCTTCCACCAAGGTGAGTGTAATCAGCCTTATCATCAAACACATAAATTTTGAATGTTTGTTCTGAGCTACCAGGCTCCAGCTTAAATGCATCTTTAAAATTAGTAGCTGTTTCTCTTATCTCACTTTCAATGTGAGCAACTTTACTTGCTCTTAAATTATGAGAATAAACTTCTACTTTAATATTTAAATCTTTAACTTCTATGATATGCTTGTTGTTAAAATATTCATCTTTAGATATATTTTTATTTACTTGTCGATTGATTGTCATTACTTTAACCCCTAGTTTATTAGTCTTTACAATATCAAGCATAAAGTGACTCATCTGAAAAAAACGTAAATTCTCATATTAGTATAATTTATATCTTAATAAAAAAGTATAGATAGTTAACTCAATATGAAAAATCGAGAATATAGCTAAAATTCCATAGCTGTTAATAAGTAGCGGAATTATAATTAAGAAATTTACTGAGTAGAAAAAAAGGTAAAAAAATCCTTTAGTAGCGAGTTTTATAATGTAAATTGGCGTTGTAATAATGTGCTAACAAGCGCGATTTGGCTGAATGTAGAAAAAATAAAAAAAGCCGCTATAATTTTTATGTAATTTGCCAATAAATATCTGAGTTTTTTACTGAATTTTTGTTGTTGAACCCGCGAGGATCAAAAATAAGGATAAGTACTCTTATTGGTATGATAAGGAAAGTGGGAAGGTTTGTCAAGGAGTTTCATTCAGCAAGAAGTCTAAAAGCAAATTGACTTTCATTTCACTGAAGCACTATACTAAGGTTAAGATGGGTAATTAGCTCAGTTGGTAGAGCACTTGCTTGACGTGCAAGGGGTCGCTGGTTCGAGCCCAGTGTTACCCACGTTTTTTTGCTCATAAAAAGATTTTATATGACAGCAGTGCACAATGGCAAACACTCAATAGCAGAGTCCAAGCGCTTAATTTATTCCATAATAATAGTTGCAATAACAATGCTTATGGAGATAGTAGGTGGAGTAATTTCACACTCGCTTGCTCTGTTATCAGATGCAGGGCATATGCTCACTGATCTTTTTGCCTTGATTTTAAGCTGGGTAGCGCACAAATTTTCAGCTAAGAAATCTGATTTACAGAGGTCATATGGGTATCACAGATTGCAGATAATTGCAGCATTTGTTAATGGTTTAACTCTATTTTTCATTGCAGCAGTCATTATCATTGAATCAATAAAGAGATTCATTTGTCCGGTCAATGTTGAATGGAAAGTAATGCTAATAATTGCCACACTTGGCCTGATCTCTAACATTATAGTCTTTTTTATATTACATAGTAAATGCGAAAGTAATATAAACATAAAAAGTGCTGTATTGCATGTTATCGGAGATATTTTAGGTTCTGTAGCTGCTATACTTGCATCCATAATTATCATGTTTACCGGATGGCAAATAGTGGACCCTATTTTGTCAGTATTTGTCAGTGTAATAATCTTAAACAGTGGCTATAAAATTCTCAAGAATTCTTGCCATATACTCCTTGAAGGTACACCTGAGAGTGTATCTGCTGAGGAGATAAAAAGTGAGATTGTATCTAAGTTACCTGAAGTGATAGATGTGCATCATATACATGCATGGTCACTATCTGATAATTATTTTATACTTACTATGCATGCCAAGATAAAGCAAAATGGACAACACACTAATATTTTGTATGAGATAAAAAAAATACTATTAAATAGGTTCGAAATTGCGCACTCTACAGTTGAAATTGAATACGATGAGTGCGTAGACAGTAAAATACTTAAGCATTGACATCTATAGGCTATTTGTTATTACTACAATATCATAATATTATAGAGAGTAGGCTATGATAGGTGTTTCCCAAATACAATTTCCTGGAAAGGATTCTTACAGATTAAAGACAGCAAGTTATAGCTCTTCTCACAATAATCCGAACAGGTCATAATAACATACTGCTGGCCTCTTGGCTTATAATAGCTATAAAGACGTTTTTACCTCCGTTCGGACTATTATAAGAAGAGCTATACTTCGCAGCTTTTGTTTCTTTAAGCATTTTAGTTAATCCTGCCAATGTCTTTTTATCTTTTGCCACATTGTTTTTTAGATCTGAAATAAAAACTTTTTACGTTTATAAAGACATAAAAGCTGCAAAGCAGGAAAAAATAAGTAAAAAGGAATATTGGGAAATATTTTTTGAGAAAAATAAAATTAAGATAGCATCTTTCCTTTTATTTTTTGCTTCTGTAACATATCTAACTTTTACAATTACTTTTCTACTTGTTTCGTTACTTGCAACAATACCACTTGCAATGGTTTTAATTCTATTACAAAGTGAATTAAGGCCAAAGGATTTTAATCCATTTACGTTACTCAAAGCTGCTATAAGTTTCTTTTTAGAAGGCATAAAAGAAAATACTCGCAGTATGACAAATAAGTTTGATGGTACTTATGAGCATTTACTGCCCCATCAATTGAATGACGATATTAGTAATAATATTGGTAAGTTAATACGCAAATATGATCCAGTACCAGAAGACGCTATTAATGATGAGGGATTTAAAGAGTTTATTGAATATATAAATCACTTACATATGCTTGATGGCCAACCATTTAGTAATGAGAATAAGGGAAAATTAGTAATGTTTTTGCAAGATTTTTGCAAAGGTAATGAGAAACATAGCTCTGGTTTCACTGGTGGACAAATTCTTCTGTTAGTTCTTAGAGCCTGCAATGATGGAGATAGAGAAGCTGTAAAAAATAAAAAAGACGCGTTGATTGCAAATTTACTAGATAGCCAAACTTTCTCTAGAAAAGAACGAATTCCTAACACATGTTTTACTGGTGTTATCTACAGAATGTTAAGTACATTAGAGGGTATTCATTCCGATCCAGAGATTAAATTTACACCACCTAGACAAATGCTCCTTACAGAAGCAGAAAATGAAGCACGTAAGTTTATGTTAGACAGGCTAAAAAATAAGAAGAACAGTAAAGAAATTCTTAGGGCTTGGCATAACGCCCAAAATAATTATGAAGATGATAAAAGTCAAAAAATAGTTGATGATTTTATTGCAGAAGTAAGTATTTCCTTAATGAGAAATTTACTGAGTTTTACTTCTCAATATAGTGAACAAATTGTGCTGACGTTAATGAAAAATATTAACTCTGTAAAGTTAAATAAATTAGAGCACTTTGCGCTGTCTCAGCACATAACAAATAAACTACAGGGGGATGGTTTAGACGATCAACTCGAAAACATCAAAGGAAAAGTCTTTTTGGAGCTTTTAAACCAAAATTTACTTAGAACAGATTTTTTTCTCAAGGACTCATCTTTAACTGAAGCTAAGAGAATAGCTAGCAAAATAATAAAAGAAGAAGTAAAAGAATTAAAATTGAAAGCCAAGAAGACTATTAAGGGTCAAGTGGCCAGAATGTTAGATAGTTTAAGAACGTTACCACTAGAGAAAAGGTGTTATAGGGTATACACGGAACTGAGTAAAAATAGCAGAGACGATAAAGAAGAAATAAAGAAAATTCTGCAAGAAAAGCTAGCAATAACAGAAGCAGTGATAAATAACATGTTAAAAAAAGAAGCTTCACACAGGCTAGAGATAGAGATTGAAGATATTTATAATCAAAATAAGCGCAATGTAACCACACTTTATGAAAAAATACAAGAAGTGAAGCAAAGATTCATTGAAGATGAATTTTTAATACCTCAAGAAGTAGAGAGTATAACAAGAGTAAAAATTACAATCTTAAATAAAGAAGATAAAATAATACCATCAAGCAGTTTATCTCGTAGTTTAAGTGTCAGTGATTTAACATCTCATTGCTTATAGAAACTTATGCTCTCTGCCTTGCAGAAGATTTGCAATATTTTTGTAATGCTTCAAGAAAATTAATATCGCTACAGTGAGTAGTATAAGGAATAACTCCTTTTGAAAAAAGAAAGATGCTATAACAGCTGCTGCATTAGCAGCCAAGGAAGCAAGAGAGGAGTACCGAAAGATAAAAAATACTATTAGCCAGACAAATACAAATGCTAATGCTATAGAAATGTTAAGTGCTACTAAAACTCCCAAAGTTGTTGCAACCCCCTTTCCTCCATTGAACCTTAGCCAAATAGGAAACATATGCCCTAGAACTGCTAAAATTGCAGATACATATATATAAAAATCGTTATTATCACAAAATTGTTGTGCTGTATAAACCCCGACAAATCCTTTCAAAGAGTCTAAAAATAATGTGAGGACAGCAAGTCTCTTATTTCCTGTTCTTGCAACATTTGTAGCACCAATGTTTCCTGAACCTACTTCTCTTAAATTTATACCATTTATTTTTGCAATAATTAAGCTAAACGGTATTGAACCTAATATGTAAGATAATACAAAGACTACAAATATCTCTATCATAGCAGAAATCTAGCTAATTTTGTTATTCCTTAGCCTTTTTAGATAACATTGGACTTCATTGTTAATCTGATTGCTAAACAGTATAAGTGCTGTCATATTGATGAGTGCTAAACAAGAGAATAAAGCTCCACCAATATTAGCAATAGCCATTATATCTTTAGACAAACCTGACAAAAATGCAACTACCACCACCGCTATACGATATATTACTACACTTTTTACACCAAACAAATACAGCCATCCCATTTCACAACAATATACAAATGAAATTACTGAGGAAAACGCAAACAAAGGCGCAGCGATGGTTAAAAGTATAGGAAACCAAGAAGAAACTGTTTCAAATGCTTTTTGGGTGATCAATATTCCCTCGCCAATGCCAGTCTGGTATGCGCCTGTTATTACTATTGTTATTCCTGTCAAACAACAAATTAACATTGTATCAAAGCATGGTTCTATCATAGCAACTAGACCAGTCCTAACCGGCTCCTCATCTTTAGCTACAGCGTGAGTAATTGCAGCAGAACCAACACCTGCTTCACTGGCAAAAATTGCCCTTTGAATCCCAGCGACAAATGCTCCTACTACTCCACCACCAACAGCATTGAAGTCTATCATACTGGAAAACAATATTTTTAATGTATTGCTAAAATTGTGAATATTGAATGCAATAATCGTGAAACAACTCAAAATATATATGAGTGACATAATAGGCACTAGTGCAGAAGATACTCTAGCTATTCTCCTGATTCCACCGATAATCACTAGAGCAAGTAATGTAGAAATTATGAAGGAAAGAACCCAAGGATGACTATCTATCCAGCTTGAATAGCCAGATAATATTGAAACCATTTGATTAGTCTGAAATGCTACACTTCCACCAAGACCTGACAATACAAAAAACACTGCATATATTGCAGCTATCACAATACCAAGCTTCTTAAATCCAAATTCCTCTAGTCCATTTCTTATATATTGAAAGGGACCACTGAATAACTGCTCCTGGCCTTCTGTTCTGTGTCTGAATGCTAAAGTTACTTCAGCAAACTTTGCAGACATACCAAAAAAGCCTGTGATCATCATCCAAGGTACCGCTCCTGGCCCTCCCATTGAAATTGCAATTGCAACACCAGCAACAGTTCCAAGACCTACTGTGCTTGATAGCGCGGTTACAAATGCCTGAAAATGCGTAATGTGACCATCATGATGATCTGTGTCATATTTTCCACATAAAATAGCGAACGCATGCTTAAACATCCTTATGTTGAGAAATCTAAAACGTAGTGTTAGAAATATATAACCAAAGGCCAATAAAAGAATTATAAATGGTACGTGAAAGATCTTGAAAAACAACACTTCATTCATGAAGTTGCTTACTCCATTTAATGCAGTGTCATAACTTTTATGAAAAACTGAAGCAGCGTATACATCATTAAATGGTAGGCAAAATAACACTATATAAAGCATTCTATAAATCATGTTTAATACCTTTTGTAATAAGAATCTATTGTATTTAAGACTTCCCTTCTCAGTAGATATATCGCAACAGCATTTGGAATCATAAGGCACATAAACAGGCTATCGCCTAAATAAGATATAAATTCTATATTTTTTGACATACAACTGATATACACTGAACCCACTATAAGAATTTGGAACAATATCAGTACTTTTTTGTTACCAAATAAGTATAACAGGGCAACTTCACAGTAGTAATAGTAAGCTATTATTGTGGAAAATGCAAAGGAAAACATTATCAGCGGAAGAGCTAGCTTGCTAAATAAAGGTAAGGCTGTTGAAAATGCTGAGCTAACTAACGTAATATCACCTACGGTATTAGTGATATGCATATCGGTGATAATTATCACAATACCAGTCAAAAATGAGACTAATATTGTGTCTACAAATGGTGCAATCATTGCAACACTTCCAACTTTAACTGGGTCTTTCTCTTTTACAATCGAATGTGCTATAGCTGCTGTTCCAGTACCTGCTTCATTAGCAAACACTGACCTTCTTACCCCTGCTATTAATCCACTCAATACTCCACCTCCTATAGCTGATTTGTTAAAGATATCTTGAAATATTACAGATAGAGCATTCAGTAGATTATTTCCGTTTACACAGATTAAATATATACACATGCCTATATATAACATTATCATGATCGGCCCTAAACCTGTTGCAACTAAAGCAATTCGCTTTATTCCTCCCAGTATTACAATTAATACAAATAGCGAGATAATAACAGATGTGTTGTATTCAAATAAGTTACTTGACAACGCTGCAATTTGATTTGCCTGAAATGGTATGCCGCCTAGAATCATTGCAACAAGCAGCATAACTGCGTAGATAAATGCAAGGAATTTGCCAGTCTTCATAAATCCAATCTTTGCAAGTCCATGTTCCATATAATAAAAAGCCCCACCAGTTGTGTTTTCAGAGCGATGAGTAAATGCAAGCACTACTTCAGCAAATTTTATTGACATGCCAAGTACTCCGGTAATTATCATCCAAAAAACTGCACTTGGCCCCCCTATTGTAATAGCTATTGCAACTCCTGATATTGTTCCAAGACCAACTGTTCCTGAAATTACCGTTGCAAATGCCTGAATGTGGGTGATTATGCCGTTATTATTATGGCTCTCTAGGTTGAATAGTGTTTGTATCCCATATTTGAACAACCTAAAGTTAATGAATTTGAATCGAATCGTACAAAAAACCCCAGTTGCAATTACCCAAATAATTATAAATGGTATGTTGAATATCTTTATATATAAAAAAGAGTTTAATAGATCAGTTGCTTTTACAATCATGCTGCTCACTACTTTTATATATCTAATGAGTTTTATATGTGTAGTATATATAAAGTCCAGTGCTTATTGGAATAGTAAGTATATACAATGCGCCTAAAATTGGTAGTGTTATCCAGGGCTTGCTTATAAACAGTATGATCAATATTCCAAAAAACGACACAAATATATAGGATAGGCTTCTAGGAACATAAATGTACTTTGCAGAGAAAGTTGGAATATGACTTATCGAAAAAAATGAAATGGCCAAAAAGTAACAAGCTGTATTCTTTACGTTAAAAAATTGCTCTATAAGAAGTAAGTATTCACTCTCATGAGATTGAAAGGTAATAATTATTGGTAACAGAGCAAGTAAAGCGCATACAGGAGCTGGAACGCCGGAAAAGAAAAATTTTTTCCAGTATAATTGTTCTGAATGTAACGAAACATTGAATCTGGCAAGTCTTATTGATATGCAGATTACATATATCATTACTAAAATCCATCCTACAACTTTAATTTCATTTAACTTCCAAAAATATAAAAGAAAAGCAGGTGCTGAACCAAAATTTAGAAAATCTGCAAAAGAATCGAGTTGTGCTCCAAAATCGCTAGTTGATTTTAAAATTCTGGCTATCCTGCCGTCCATTCCATCTATTATTGCTGCAATGATAATAAAAATTGCTGAAAATTCCCATTGTTCATTAAATGTGAATTTAAGTGAAGTAAGGCCAGCACATAAACCCAGTAAAGTTATAAAATTTGGAAATAACTTGGTAATAGGTAAGGATTTACTGTTACTTTCATCATTATTCATATAACATCAAAAGTAAGCTTCTCTTGTTTATTAAAATCTGCTATAACTGTCTCACCGCCAATAACAGTTTGTCCTTCTGAAACTCTTACTTCTATACCAATAGGAATATAAATATTTACTCTGCTACCAAATCTTATAATTCCAAATCTTTCACCTGCTTTTACGCTCTGAGATGTCCTCAAATTACAAACAATGCGGCGTGCAATAAATCCAGCTATTTGTTCCACAATGATTTCTTTTCCCTTTTCATATTCAATCACAATAATCTGCTTTTCATTTTCATTACTGGATCTATTACTCATTGCAGAAACAAACTTGCCTTTCTTGTAGCTCATTTCCTTTATCGTACCAGATATTGGTATACGATTCACATGGACATTCAAAACGCTTAGAAATATGCTGACAAGTGTAAATTTCTTTTCTTCTTCATTCTCTTCTGATAAAGAGTAACTAACTTCTTCTATCTTTGAAATCACACCATCAGCGGGGCTTAATATAAAATCCTTATTGCTTGGTACAGCTCTTGCTGGATCACGAAAAAAATAGGTACATAATAACGTTGGAAATAAGCAAGTAATTCCAGCTCCCCAAGATATAGAGAATGCTATACATGTTACGATAAAGGAAACAACTATAAATAAATAACCTTCTCTGTTTATGTTAGGTAAACCAAAGCACATAATTTATTCTCGATAATTCATTATTAACAATTTATCATTTATAATTTCTCATGAAAAGCTTTTTTTCACTTCTTCACTTTTGGAATGCTTATATAAGCATTGATGAATATTAAATCTTTAATAAAAATTAAAGATTTTTAGCTGTTGTTAATATTATTTTAATAAAAACTTAATAATAATCCTTAATAATCTATGAATTAATATGTTCGCAATTTCGTATGACAGGGGAAATAGAAAAAGATGAATCTCCTTCCTTATACTCTGCAATTCGGATGGGTGATATTGAAGCTACAGAGCTACTAATAAAGTCTGGTGCAAACGTCAATGATAATTATAAACGTAATCGTACGCCACTGCATGTTGCTATCGGGTATAAGCAGTTTGAAATAGCGAAATTGCTGATAAATAACGGAGCAAACGTTAACGCAAAAACTGGAAATCATGGCAAAGATGACTTAACACCAATGCACCTTGCAATTTTTGCAAACACGCCAGAGTTTATAGAATTGCTAGCTAGCAATGGTGCGTTAATTAATGAAAGGGAAAGCACTGAAGGACATACACCTTTTCACCTTGCTGCTTTATATGGGAATAAAAGTGTAATACAAGCCTTAGTTGATAAGGGACAGGATATTGAAGATATTGATAATAATGGGCGGACAGCTTTATTTTTAGCTATTAGACAATGCACTGAAGCAAAGGATGATAGCAGAGTAGAAGTTATCGAGTATTTGATAAATAAACTCAAAGCAGACATAACGAAAAAAGATAATAATAACAACACAATACTTTTTCCTGCTGCTAATAATTGTCCTGGAAAAGTAGTGGAACTCATCATTAAACAATATATAGAAAGCTTTGGTAGAGATCGGTTGAAGAATTTTATCAACCACAAAAATAAAGCTGGAATGGATGCCTTGGATATTGCACTCAATAGTGGAAATGAAGAGGCCATTGAAGTACTTAGATCATATGGAGCAGACATTGAGAAGATAGAGGGTGAAAGTCGTCTATTTCGTACAGTAAAAGAAGGTAATATAGAAAAAATGAGGCTTCTTTTAGAGCAAGGAGCAAACGTTAATATAAAAAATGGAAAGGGGCTTACTCCTTTAGATATTGCGATGCGGGAAAACGATCAAGACATGGCTCGATTCCTAAGAGAGAATAAAGCAAAAACAAGTTTAGAGATAAAAGTTCAGTTAGCGGCATTAGTTACGCTAACTATTATAACTCTTGGTTTAGCACTAGTAGTGTATTTTGTTGTGAAAGGTATTCAAGAAATTGCTGCACAAAAAACAGGCAGTACTCTCAATAATGTAGAAAGTACAAAGATAGAACCTCCTATCAAGCAAAAATAAAGCTTTTTACAGGTAGTTGATAAGTTTCTTGCTTTATTTACATTCTTTCTATAGTATGATATATTAATGTTAGAATAGGGTATGTTTGCAGGTCAAAATAATAATCAACAGCAAAATAGAAATAGAGTACAGGCTTTAATAGAAAGAGTGCAAAATGCTTACAACAACACTAATAAAATTAAAAGATTCATTAATATAGTTTTATTAGTAAGTATGATTCCTTCATTTTTTCTTCTTGTACAGCTCTCTTTGTATTTATCATTAGTAAATTATTTTTTCAAACCAAGGGAAAATGAAAAAAGATTATCAGCGTGGCCAAAAAATGTTATTAGAATAACATTAAGCATTTTTTTAATTATACACATTATTAATTCCTGTGTGCTTTTGGTACTGCCTATATTGTGCTTATGGTTGCTAAACAAATCACTCATTGAAGAAATACAGCAGTTTAACGATTTAATACAACAAATTCCAGAGGAAGAAAGGCCTATTTTCTTTCAAGATTTAGCAGCCATTCCTTTTATGGCACAAACTACTCATGACCCAAGTGCAGTTGCTAGTATAAACTTGAGTGTTGATAGACTCATAGAAAAGTATAAAGAGAATTTAAGCAAAGATGAATTCTATGTACAGCTAAATAGAGGCAACACAACCGACATTGAAGAGTACATCAAACAGTCAAATGAATTTACAGAAGGCGATAAATCTAATGCACTTGAATGCTTAAGATTTATCAATAGAACAGGAGATAATTTTAAAGACAATCATAGTAAGTTAACACTAAAGCAAGCAGCTATTTTATGTTGGAAAGCCTGCAATGATAGAAATACAGGAACAGAGAATCAAAGAACTCCTTTGAATGATGAAGACATAAAAAACAGAAAAGATATGTTTTTAAAAGGTCTTGTAGACGCTGCAACAACTTACGGTAATCAAGGTCAAAGTTGTGCAGGTGGAACATACAATAAATTATTTGAGTCTTTATCTGGCTTACATCCATCAGTGGTTATTACACTCGATGGAGAAGAGGCTAGAGAAATGATAAAAGAAACGATCACACAAAAATTCCCTGAAATGGCCAGAGCCAATTTCACCAATTTCTCTGGAACAGAACAAGAAAGGATCCGTAGCGAGTTACCAGAGTTATCATCTGAAACAGTAAGGTATATTATGACTACGCATTCAGCTCTTGAGAGAAGGTGTCAAGAGTTCAGCAATAGATTAAACAATGATAAAAAGAATGAAATATTAGAAGAGTGTATGAGCAACTTATCCTGTGTTGAGCTAGAAAGTCCAATTGAAAGAAGAAGGTAAATTGTATTTGATTGTAGCCATTTATCTTGAAATATGAAGCAGAGTTTTGTATGATTATTTGAACTTAAGTTTATGTATTGAAATAACATGTAAAACCACTTCGTGTAGGTGATGTATTATATTTTATCTACATGTCAAGGATCCTTCTTTCAACTTAAAGATGTTGCTAATCAGCACATACAAATGTAATATTAATTAATATTTATAAATAAAGCAATTCCATGGAAAGTAACTACAACGCTGACGCAATAAAAATCCTAAGAGGTCTTGATGCTGTAAGAAAGCGTCCAGGTATGTACATTGGTGATACTGATGATGGATCTGGTCTGCACCATATGGTGTACGAGGTTGTTGACAATGCGATAGATGAGTCTTTAGCTGGTTATTGTAGTAAGATTGAAGTTAGCATAAATGAAGATGGCTCAGTATCTGTAACCGATAATGGTCGTGGCATTCCAACTGATATTCATGCAGAGGAAGGAATATCAGCAGCAGAAGTGATAATGACCCAATTACATGCAGGAGGTAAATTTGACAGCAATACCTATAAGGTTTCTGGAGGATTACATGGTGTTGGAATTTCAGTTGTTAATGCGTTATCGAGTTGGCTGGAATTAACCATATGGCGCAATAAGAAGGAATATTTCATACGCTTTGAAGATGGTGAGTCTGTTGAATCTTTAAAGGTAATTAATGAAAACAAAAATAAAAGAGGAACTAGAGTAACGTTTATGCCATCAACGGGGACTTTTAGTAGTATTGATTTTAGTTACTCCACTCTTGAGAGTCGCATCAGAGAATTGGCATTTTTAAACTCAAATATTGAGATCATTTTGTGTGATCTCCGTAATAAACCACATGTAAAGTCTCATTTTAACGATAGTAAAGAGTCTGAAGATAATTTTGGTACAGCTAATTTTGTACGGTACTTAGACAAGAATAAGACACATGTTACTAAAATTGCCAGCATTAGAGATAATGTAAAAGATCTAGGTACCAGTGTAGAAATATCAATGGAGTGGAATGATTCCTACTATGAGAATATGCTATGCTTCACAAATAATATAAGACAACGGGATGGTGGTACGCATTTGGCGGGGTTTAGATCTGCACTAACCAGATGTATCAATAACTATGCAAACAATGAAGGTTTTTTGAAGAAGGCAAAAGTGAATTTGACTGGAGAAGATGTTAGAGAAGGCTTAACTTGTGTTTTATCTCTCAAGATGCCTGATCCTAAATTTTCTTCACAGACAAAAGATAAATTGGTCAGTTCTGAAGCGCGGGCAGTTGTAGAGAGCATAGTTTTTGACAAGTTGAGTACAATACTTGAAACTGACCCCAAGTTAGCAGCAAGTATAGTAGAAAGAGCGATTAGGTCAGCAAAAGGAAGAGAAGCCGCAAGAAAAGCACGAGAGTTAGTTAAAAATAAAAACAATATTAATATTGCAACTTTACCTGGAAAGCTTGCCGATTGTCAGGAAAAAGTTCCTGAGTTATCGGAATTGTTTATAGTAGAGGGTAATTCCGCAGGTGGTACTGCAAAGCAGGGACGTAATCGTAAAACACAGGCGGTACTTGCTTTAAGAGGGAAAATTCTAAACGTAGAACGTGCAGGGCTGGATCGTATTTTTTCATCTGCAGAAATTGGCTCTCTGATCACGGCAATTGGAGCTGGAATAGGGAGTGAGCACTTCGATATTGAAAAAACTAGGTATCATAAAATTATCATTATGACAGACGCAGACGTTGATGGCTCGCATATAAGAACTTTGATTCTAACTTTCTTTTTTAGACATATGCGTGAAGTAATTGAGAAAGGATATTTATACATAGCGCAGCCACCGCTCTATAAAGTTACAAAAAATGCTAAAGATACTTATATCAAAGATGATGAAACTTTTGAAGAGTATATAGTAAATTCAGCGATTAAAAGATTAACATTAAATGGTGTAGGCAAAGATTTGCGTTTCGTTTTGAATAAGTGCCTCAGTATTTCAAACATTAGCAAAAATTATGATAGGGAAATACCAAAAGATCTCTTAGAATCATTGCTAATTTTAAGCAAAAAGAATGCTCTATTGTCTGCTGATGAGATATTAAAATATTTAAAATTGATGTATAGTGAATATAATTGGGAAGTAGAAGTAAAAGATGAGGAAATTCACATTGCTAAATTGTTTCAAGGGTTAGCAGACAAATATGTATTCTCGCTTAGTATGCTTGAAAGTAAAGAAATACGGAATATATTGAGTTCTCTTGATAACATAATTGACTTATTTAATGGTGATTCATTTTTACAGTCACAAGAAACTGAAATAAAAATAAAGTCTCCAAGTGCACTCGCAAAAATAGTGATGGATTATGGTAAAAAAGGTTTAACTCTGCAGAGATTTAAAGGTCTTGGTGAAATGAATGCTGATCAGCTTTGGGAAACTACACTCAATCCAGAAACTAGAACTCTGCTAAAAGTTGAAATAAAAGATTGTGAAGAAGCAGATAGCATATTCTCGGTGCTAATGGGTGATATAGTTGAACCACGTCGTGACTTTATAAATAACAATGCACTTAACGTGCATGATGTTGATATTTGATTTTAGAAACGCTAAACCCTTATGGCTTAGCATTGTGTGCCAAACCGGCTATTTAAAACGTACTACTAACCAATCCATTTCAGAAATCTGAATTGATCTCGGTTGTATTCCCGTTTTCGATCATAAATATATAGATTTTCTGCCCTATTGTTGTTATAATTAATACCTCGCTAAAGTTGAATATTAATGAATGAATTGAGAAGGCTAAGTATTACAGAGATGCATGATGGACTTAGGCGGGGAGATTTTTCTGCTGTTGAGCTTGTAGAGACGCATGTTAATGCAGTTGAAAATGAGCAACTAAATGCATTTGTAACAAAAACCCCAGAAATCGCGATAAAAGCTGCTAAAATAGCAGATGAATACTTCTTGAAACAAAAAGATAATATTTCACCACTTATGGGCATACCAGTTGGTGTTAAAGATTTATTCTGTACAAAAGGAATAAAAACAACAGCATGCTCAAAAATGCTGGAAAATTTCATCCCTACTTATGAATCTACGGTATCTAACTTGCTTTTAAAAAATGGAGCAGCCATGCTTGGTAAACTTAACATGGATGAGTTTGCTATGGGTTCTGCGAACACAAATAGCTATTTTGGTCCTGTTAAAAATGTATGGATTAGAAAAAGTGACGGAGAAAAAGTTGTTCCTGGTGGATCATCTGGTGGATCTGCAGCATCAGTTGCTGGGTTTTTATGTGCTGGAGCACTAGGAAGTGATACTGGTGGTTCTGTACGCCAACCAGCAGCTTATTGTGGAGTTGTTGGAATAAAGCCAACTTATGGAAGGTGTTCGCGTTTTGGTATGATTGCGTTTGCAAGTTCTCTCGATCAAGCAGGAGTAATTACTCGTTCCGTTTCTGATTCAGCATTAATGCTTGAAATAATTTGTGGCTATGATGAAAAAGATTCAACATCGAGCAAAAGGACAGTGCCTAAATTTTCCAGTTTTATAAATGGTGATATTAAGGGTAAGCGCATTGGTATACCAAAAGAGTATAAGATGGATGGAATTTCAGATGAAATAGTTCATAATTGGGAAAAAATTGCTTCCTATTTAAAAGAAAACGGTGCTGAAGTTGTTGACATTACTCTGCCTCATACTAAATATGCGATACCGGTTTACTATCTAATTTGTTCTGCTGAAACTTCATCTAACCTTGCTCGCTATGATGGTGTACGTTATGGATTCAGGGTTGATGCTGATACCCTTGAAGAAATGTATTCGCTAACAAGAGCAGAAGGTTTTGGTAAAGAAGTGAAAAGGAGAATTTTAATTGGTGCTTATGCGCTTTCTTCAGGTCATTACAATGAGTATTATGAAAAAGCACAGTGCATTAGGGCATTAATTAGAAATGATTTTATAAAAGCGTTTGAAAAAATAGATTATATACTTGTGCCATCTGCTCCAACAGAAGCTTTTGGCTTAAATGAAAAGCCAGACCCGCTAATTATGTGCATCAATGATGTGTTTACCGTGCCGGCAAGCTTAGCGGGGTTACCTGCTATTTCTGTTCCTGTTGGACTTTCCAATGAAGGCTTACCACTTGCCTTGCAAGTAATTGGAAATTATTACGATGAAGCTGGAATATTAAATATGGCAAGTGTGATAGAGCAAAATTGTGGCAGAATAGTTAATTCCCTTACGTAATATGTTTTCTTATAGTAACTATAGCATTATGATTATTTTGGCTATAGGAAACAAGAGCTTGATTTTTATAGCTAAATAACAGACCATCAAAGGCACACATAAATATCTACAATGAAAGAAAAAACTTTCACAATCATTGATGGTTATGGTTTTCTTTTCAGAGCTTATTACGTTTTGCATCATTTGACTACCACAGCTGGTATTCCAGTAGGTGCTGTGTACGGTTTTCTTAATATGGTTCTGAAGTATATTTCCCATTCGGACTACTTAACTATAGCACTTGATTCTGGCAAAAAAAATTTCAGGCACAGTTTATATTCTGAGTACAAAGCAAACAGAGTAACACCTCCTGAGGATCTAATTCCACAATTTACAATACTGAGAGAAGCGGTAGAAGCTTTTAACTTCAGCTATGAAGAGATTGAAGGCTATGAAGCAGATGACATAATTGCAACACTAGCTGCAAAATATGCCAACCACGAAGACTTTAAAGTAGTAGTAGTCTCATCAGATAAAGACTTATTTCAACTTTTGAATTACAACATTCTAATATTTGATCCTATTAAAAATATATACATAGATGAAAAACAAGTGATAGAAAAATTTGGTGTAAATTCAAATAAGCTTCTTGATTTATTTTCTCTAACTGGAGATGCATCTGATAACATTCCAGGCGTTCCAGGAATAGGCCCAAAAACTGCAGCTAAATTGCTGGATAAATTTGATTCGTTGGATAACATTATAGAAAACATCAATAACATTGAGCAAACAAGAGTTCGTAATATTCTTACTGAGCATAAGGAAAAAGCACTAATTTCAAGAGAACTTTTGTCACTATGCAAAAAAGTAGATCTTCAACATGATATTGTAAAATATGAAGTCCATCCTCCAAATATGGAAAAATTGTTATCCTTTTTGAAGAAATATGAATTTAATTCATTGATAGGAAAAGTAGAAAAGCTCTTTTCTTATAGTGGATCTAGCACAAAAGAGAAAATAGAATATAGTAGTGAAGAATTAGAAAAATTTTTGGAGCATTGCAGATATGAAGGTAAAATTGCAATTCATTGCCACTTTGAAAACAATAGATTGAACAAAATCTCCTTATCTTGCAGTGAAGATAATATTTTCTACATAGATCAAAGCTGCCTACAAGATGCACTTACTATAATAAATTCAACTTTATTTTCAAATGGGGTGCTTAAAATAGTACATGATATTAGAAAGATCAGAGAAATATTTCCTACAATAGAGAGAGTGCTAGACTCAATTGATGACCTGATGATCATGTCATACAGCCTTGACACAGGTAAGCATGATCACAGCATTCCAAACATAATTGCACACAATTTAAGTAAAAATGTAGAAACTTTCTCGGCAAAAATTTTAATAGCGATCCATGAGAAACTGACACAAAGATTATTTCAGGAAAAACTTTTTACGATTTACGAGCGCTTTGATAGACCTCTCATGAAAGTAATATTTGATATGGAGCAAAATGGAATACTGCTCAATATTCAAAAACTACAGGAATTGTCTGATAAGTTTGAGCAGCTAATTGCTGTACTTGAAAACGATATACATAATTTAGCAGGAGAAAAATTCAACATTGCATCGCCAAAACAATTAAGTGATGTTTTGTTTAATAAAATGGAGCTAAGTAAAAAGAAAAAGTCAAAATCTGGGTCTTATAGCACAAACTCTGAAGTTCTAGAGGCACTTGAAGAGGAGGGGACAGAAATCGCAGGTAAAATTTTAAGTTGGCGACATTCAAGTAAATTAAAGGGTACCTATACTGACGCGTTAATAAAACAGGTTGATCCGCTTGATGGTAGAATACATACAAGCTTTTCAATAACCACAACTGCAACTGGAAGGCTGAGCTCTAGCAATCCTAATTTACAAAATATTCCTATCAGAAGCGAAGAAGGTAGTCTTATCAGGCAAGCCTTTATTGTGCCAAAAGGTTGCAAGATAATTTCTGCTGACTATTCACAAATAGAATTAAAAATCCTGGCACACGTTGCAAATGTTACCGCATTTAAAGAAGCTTTTGCAAACAGGCAAGATATTCATGATATCACTGCAAGACAAGTTTTTGGAGTGCAAGAAATAGATGAGCAATTAAGACGCAAAGCAAAAACCATTAATTTTGGCATTATATATGGCATTAGTCCATTTGGCCTTGCAAAGCGACTTGGCATTACCTTTCAAGAGGCTGCTGAATACATTAATTACTATTTTTCTTGTTACCCAGAAATAAAGGTCTATATGGAAAAAGCAGTATCTATCGCGAGAAATCATGGTTATGTAGAGACTTTGTTTGGTAGAAGATGTTTTGTAAGAGACATCAACAATAAAATTCCTTATCTAAGACAATTTGCAGAAAGGGCAGCAATAAATGCACCACTGCAGGGAACTGCCGCTGATATAATAAAACGCGCGATGATTCGGCTTTTTGATCAGTTAAAGTCAGGTAAAATAATCCTCCAGGTTCATGATGAATTACTTGTAGAAGTGGAAGAGAGCAGAGTGCAAGAAACAGCAAAACTTATGAAAGATATAATGGAAAATGCAGTAGAAATTTCTATACCACTTGAAGTAGAAATAAAAATTAGCGACAACTGGGGCTTTTCTTAATTATACCGTAGACCCTAAGAACCTGTCTTGAAAGGACTTAATTAACAAGCATAGTCATATTAAATATTTCTTGAAGTAAGGAGAGCACGCTCATACGTCACGCAAACAACGTTTGGGAATAATCTAAGGTTCTGTGATATCAGCAGCTTTCTTGCCCCGTTTTCAGTAAACAGTGATTTTTCTATATATTAGAAAAATTTTTATTTTAATTAGCGTTAAACAATAGGCGCCTATTGGTTTTTAGCTAAAATAAAGGTCAAGTATCTGGAATTCTGAACATAAAATCCCCCTGTGTAAAAAAGATTAGAAAAAAGTGCAGCGCACATACGACAGAGATTAAGTATACGTGTATACACTGAAGAAGATACACTACATTTTTTAATTAATTTGATTGTTTAGTAGAAAAAGTCTGCAGACAAAGATAAGTTTTTGAGCTCTCAAAATATCTCTAACTGTAATTATAATCAGATTTAAAATATATGGAAGCAATTTTTTACATTCCCTTATCATTTGTTACTTTTCTATTTCTTGCTTTATTCTTTTCTTTTTTCCCTTTCAAGACAGGTTCTAAGAAATTTGAATTAATGCGAAAAATATGCTATAATTAAAGCATAGGTTAGTACGGATAGATCAGTTATGACAGGAATACCAATTTCACAATCAAAGAATCAGGAACCTTCGAAGCCACCTGTTCAGGCGGTGGAGAAAAATGAGATGGTCCTCAAGGAGGAACATAGGGTAATTTATGATGACTTTGTGAAAGTGCTACAAGATAAGGCCAAAGAGAATCAAGGAATAACTAATGCTTTCATATCAGTTTATAAGGACATACTACTTAATAATGTCAATCCGGAAAAAATAAGACCACTCAGTGAAGAGAATTTTTGTCAGTTTTTACTTTCTGTATTTAAAGAAGTTAGAGAGAAAAAATTAGCGAACAAAGAGAATGTCAAGAATGTTGAAATAAAGAAATTAGTAGATGATTGTGTAGCTGATATACGTGGTACAGAAGCTAAGGATTCACTAATAAAACTTGTTGGGTTACCATTGGGAATAAAAATAGACCCGAAAAATATTTCTGATTCTTGTATGAGTGGGCTAAAAGAGAAAATACCATTCTTAGGCGGTGGTAAAAAAGAGGATGATGAACCACCACTTAGTGATGAAGAGATGGTAACAAAGTTCTTACGTAAAGTTTTTCTTCCTATTCTTTTTTCCATTGCTTCAATATTAATTTTTGGTCCTACTACACTTGCAATAGTTGCTGCTGTTATTGGTACAATATTTGCTGTAAAGGGAGGAGTTGAGGTTCTTTTTTCAAATAATAGGCCAGGTACTTTATATGACCCTAGCTCACCAGATAAAGATGATACAGAAAAGAGAGAAAAATTGAATGAAAAAATTCGCAATGGCATTGATGATATTTTAAAAACCGAAATCAAAGAGATTGCTGAACAAATTTCTCAGGGAGACGGAGAGAATAAACAGCATTTTACTTCTGAGCGAGTTTGCAGTCCACGAAAAGAAACACCTGCTACCCTTAAACAACCTACTTTAGATCAGCCAGCTAAAAGTACAGGACAGCAAACAGATTTACCAAATATGTAAGAGGTCTTTTATTGTTTTATAACACATACAACAGGAGTATGATCAGATGGGTTTTCTAGTTTACGCAACCTATCATCTATGTAACATGTTTCCAATTTATCTGCAGCTTGTGGCGATAGCAGCATATGATCTATTCGCATTCCTTGATTGTTTCTGAGTGAATTGCCTTGATAATTCCACCAAGTGAATTGTTGTAAGTTGAGGTGAGATATTCTAAATGCATCTTTAAAACCAAGATTCAAGATCGCTCTTAATTTCTCACGCTCTTTTATATGAAAGCACACTTGGCCATTTAATAAATTTGAATCAAAAACATCAATTTCATCCAGTGCAACATTATAATCGCCAGCTATAATAGTTAACTCTTCATTTTTCAACAAAGTGCCCATCCTTTCATATAAGTTATCAAAAAACTTGAGTTTATACTCAAAAGTATGAGAGTCTGGGCTTTGACCGTTTGGAACGTATACACTTCCTACCCTTACCTTATTATTGGTGTGTTTTATCACACACTCTATATAACGTGCTTCTTGATGACTCTCTACAATATCAATTTTAAACTTCTCCAGTATTGGATATTTAGATAAAACACAAACACCATTTCTTGCAACCTGTCCATAGACAGCATATTCATATCCTAATTCTTCTATCTCTGCATAAGGAAATTGCTCTTCTGTACATTTTATCTCTTGCAGCAAAACTATATCTATCTGACTATCAACTATAAAACTACAAAGTTGGTTAATTCTTTTACGTATGGAGTTTACATTCCAAGTTGCAATCTTTAGCATCAACAATCCTTATTAATTATATCAATTAAACTCTCCCCTGTAGGCAACCTCGATGTTATAATTTTTTTCCACTTGATTAACTTTAAACTATCAGCAATGTTTTTACTCATGGTATATGCAACTGTATTATTCATCACAGGAGATAGCCCACTTTTTAGAACTAATGAACAAAATACCCTTGCAGTTTGTGAGGAAAAAAAAGCAACGCTATCAATTTTACCGTCCAATAGTAAATTTTTACACCTATTAGTTAGACTCCTTTTAGTAATTGTTTTATAGAGTACAACTTCTCTTACGTTAAAACCTTCTTCAGATAATCTTTTTTTTAGGTCACATGATACTTCTTGTCCCCTTATATATAAGAACTTTATTGCATTTGAATAATGAGATTTTATGAATGATATCAGACCATCAACGTTGCTGTCTGCTGAGATTATATCGGAAAATCCCAAATTTTTTGCAGCCTGCATAGTTGAATTACCAACCGTAATAATCGAAAAGTTATCCTCTTTGCATATTTGACTGAAAGCCTTTACACTGTTTTTACTTGTAGATATCACAACATCAAATTCGTGCGCGGATATATCAGGATTTAAGTACTTTATTGTGAATACTGGTTCTATAAAAACTTTGTATCCATATTTTTTTAGCGTGCTTCTTGTGCTCAACGAATCTAATAAAGGCCTTGTCAATAAAATAGACTTCATTCTGGTTTATTTCACTAGCAGTAAAATAATATCCCTTATACACAAATTATTGAATAAAAACTTTTATTTTTTAAGTTTCTTACGTAACCTATGAAAAAGGCAAGAGAAACTCCATAAATTGGCCTAGTGCTAGAAAATTGATATTAAATAAGCGAACGTTTTGATCAAATGGAAAAAAGGATGTTACTCATTGAGTAACATCCTTTTGAAGAAAGTAGGTAATTTTGTTTACTGTCTTTCATTCGTTTTTGGAGCTTGATGCTCTACATCGACTTCAGCAGTTACTGTTGAAGAAGGTCCCACCAATTTTTCCAAAGAACCTGTCTTTCTTAAGTTATCTTGGGTTTTTAACTTGCCATTTTTCTCAGTGAACATACCATGTTGCGGAGAAGAACTTGGTGAATTGAACCCACTATCAGAATTACGACGGTAACTGGCAAAGCTAGAAGTTGTAGCAGTACTGTCAGTGCTTAAAGAACCCGTTGAATTGCTTCTTGGCGGTTTCTCCGGAGCAACATAAAAACGGCTATTTCCTATCTCCGCAGATGGCATCTCATCCTCAGAAATCCTTTTATATCCTGTGCAAGTAACTTCCTCTGGCTTTTTGCCACCTTTTAGTGATGATGACAACTTGCTCCAAAATGAAGTAGGTGCTTTTACTTCCTTATGCTCATTAGGATTTAATAATTCTGCTTTGCTGCTAACAGTACTTATAGAACTCGTTGAACTACTACCTGATAAGCTATTTTCCAGTGAATTCATAGAACTTGCTTTATGCCTTTTTGCTGACTTATTAAGCCTTTCTAAAGTATTAAAACGAGTATGCTCTTCCTTGCATTCTTTAATAACTTCCTTAATCTCATCATGATGTTCAGAAAAAATTTCATATAGGCTGCTATTATCTTTAGCTAACAAATGTTGCAACTTCTTAGCATCTAATTTATTGATAAAATCTATTTGCTGCTTCAATCGGTTGATCAACTGGTCCTTTTTGGCACTGTGTTGACCATCAACAGAATAAGCTTTCTCTAATATTTTTTCCCCCAGCTTAGAAAATATTTTCCTAGTTAAAGCAGAGCTATTCACACCTTTGTCTTCAAAAACTTCCTTGACAAACATTTCCTTTACACTATTAAAACTTCTCGTTTTTTCTTTTGTTTTCAAAATAACAGTTTGATCTTCATTACCTATTGAATATGCGATGCCATCTAAACTAGACATGCTTGCACCACTATCACTCATCTTCCTTCCAAGGTTTTGAATGTTATCCCCCATTTTTCTTAATGTAGAGCTAGCTCTCTCTTGTGTTGCCTGTTTTACAGAACTTGCAGTTTCTTTTACCGAATTCTTGGCATATACAGCACCATCTTTGATTTTTCCGCCAATATGCTTCGCTCCTTCAACTGTTTTTTCTGCTGACCATTTGAGCCCTTTATATCCAGATTGAACTGCTTTTACAGCAACTTTCGCAGCGAAAAATAGAGTAAGACCAACTATAGCACTTGGTATAGCAAGTGTCGCACCAACTGCCAAAAATGGTAACACTGCTGCAAATAATCCACTTGCTGTACCTACTACAAGGGCCTTATCTCCTTGCTTCATCTTGGAGAATTCTGTATCTCCTTTTAACAGATCCATAATTCTGTCTTTTAGCTTCTTGGGATCGTGAATGATATCTGAATTTAATGAAGAATCTTGAATCATTTTAAGATCATCTTGCTTAGTTTCAACAAAATTTGAAGAGTTTTTTTCACTAGGTGACATTTTAAACCTCACTATTAATTAAACATACTAATATTGTATATATCTGATTCTTAAGTTAGGGTTAATTCATCTAACAATGTCCACTTACTCTCAAATGATTTTGCTTGATGTGTTTTTTTGAAAGCACAGAAAATTAGTGATTGTTGCGGTATGATGTTTCGTTTGGATTAGCTATAGTTGAAGTAAAAACTCATCCTTTTGAAGGAGTAGATTTTTCTGAAGCCTGAGCAGAGACTGCGCTTGGATCTGATAGTTCTGTTCTGACATATTTGCCTTCTTTATTGTATAAATCAATTACTTGCTCTTCAGTTTGAACTGCCACTGTATTAGTCTCTTTTTGACCTGTTAAAGATGATGCATTAACACCTGCATTTGTACCTTGGTCTTGTGTTTTAGGAACTGTAGTTTCGTGATTACTTGCCTGGATTCGTCTACTTTCATATTCAGCTTCAGTTGAAGTAGCTACTTTCGCATTTACTTCACTGAACTCATCCGCAAGTGATCTTCCGGGTTCAAGTTGTCGAATTTTCCTCTCTAAATCTTCATTTTTTCTTTGTAGTTCATTGAATTCTTGAGACAATTGTTTCATCTTTTTAGCCAATGTATTGTTTTTCCCTTTTTCTTCCGTCAATTCTTCTACCAACTGCTTTTCGTGATTATCTTGTGAACCTTCTTCCAATGTTTTCTTTAGATTATTTTCCAAATTTGCATTCTTTTTTTCTAGTGCACTTAACTTAGCTTCACTTTGCTTAAATTTTTCCTGTAGTTCCGCATTTATTCTATTTGTTGACTGAATCTCGCTTTCTTTATCTTTCAATTGATTAATTAAATCTGTTATTCTAACATTTTTATCTTCTTGACTTTGTTCTAGTACGGTTACTTTTTGTGCTAATTGCTCTATGTCTTTATCCTTTTCAGCTAACTCTTTTTCCTTTCTTTTCAATTCATCTTTAAGTCTTGTGACTTCTTTTTCCAGATCTTGCTTTCCCTCGATTAATTGACTTGCTTCTGCTTCACCTTCTTCTGTTATCTTCGTATTACGGCTTTTTAACTCCGCGTTTTCCTTCTTGAGATATGTGTTTTCTTCCTCTAACTCATTTCCTTCTTGTTTGTTCTCTTCTTCATCACTAAACGTATCACTCTCAAATATTTCATCTTCACCATTAAATTCACTACTAATAGACAAAGAACTTCTGCGTGAAGAAGGTGTATTAAGAGAAGAATATCCACTGCTACTTGGTGTAGCTGACTGTGGTGAATCTTTTGTAAATGTTTCCTCTGCTGGTGTTTGCTGCTCGTTCACACTTTTGACCATGTCAGTGAAAGTTTGATATAGAGTTTTGCCATTGATAAAAACTTCTTTATTCTGCTCAACTAATTTTAATACCTCTTCTGGGTCAGTTATTTCTCCAAATTTTGGTTCATCAAACACTCTTTTTATGCCCTTAGAATTTACTTCTACAGTCATGCTACAATCTATGCTATTGCCTTTAGAATCCTTAGCTTGCCAGTTAATGGTCATCTCACATGAGCTTGAACCAGTAAAATCATAGTGCCTTTCGCTGCCTTTTTTGGTTGCAGTTATTTGACTATCTTTCCCTAAAGATAGGTTATAAACCTTGCCTTCGTCACTGGCTCTTAAAAGGGTGCTAATCTCTATTGGTTTTTCTTTATTTTCAAATCTAATTTTAAATTCATTATCTTGTGTTGTATATACTAAGAAATTTTCACTTGGTAGAGATTCTGCGAATTTTTTATGTGTTGCATTTATTGATTGCTCAAACTTTTGAAACTCCTCTTTCCACTTTGAACTTACCTGTTCTTTAATGTTCTCATCTTTGTGTAAAGGACCAATAAAGTACCAGATTAAATTTTCTTCTTCTAGTTTTCTGATAAAATCCTGAAAATTTTTGCAAGATTTAATGAAACTTAAAATATCATTTTTCTTTTGCTCATCTACATCTAAACCTTGATTTTCAGCTATAAATAAGTTTTCTTTTAGCATAATTTCTATTTTTAGAGAACTATATTATAATATTAGCATATTTTCTTAAAAAATCAACTAATCTTATAGTTAAATAAACTTGAGTATTTGGCGGGAATGTTATATATTAACCACTCCAAGAAGTGCAGTATGGACAATACTATTATAAGAAAATACGATATTAGAGGTGTGGTAGGCAGAGACCTGCAAATCAGTGATGGGTATGAAATAGGTAGAAAATTCGGTCAAACTGCAGCTAACGTTTGTGTAGGCTATGACAGCAGGATAGATTCACCAAGCATAGAAAAAGAATTAATCAGAGGCTTGATTTTATCCGGTGCGAATGTTATACGCGTTGGGCTCTGTTCTTCACCTATGCTCTACGCTGCAACAATGCAGGCAGATCTTGGGATTATGATCACTGCTTCTCATAATCCCAGAGAATATAACGGCTTTAAATTTTTCAGTAGTAAAAAAGTTTACTCAGATCAAGAAATGAAGGAAATTATAGGCAATACAATTAAAAACAGCACGAAAATTGGAAGCTTAATTAACACGAATATATATAGTGAGTACGTTAACATATTAAAAAATGCGCTCAAGAATAACGCTACACAAAAACTAAAAATAGCTTGGGATTTTGGCAATAGCCCAACAATTGTAAGGTATATTGAAAAGATTTTACCAGATCATATACACATCGTAACCAATAGCTTTATAGATGGAACGTTTCCACTGCATGACCCAGATCCCATAGAAGAGAAAAATCTTGCTCAGTTAATAGATATTGTCAAGAAAGATAAATGTGATCTTGGTATTGCACTTGATGGTGATGGTGATAGGGTACGCTTGATTGATAATAAAGGTAATGTTGTTTCCAATGATCACTTGTTTATGATTTTTTCACGTGAAGTATTGGCGGAACACCCAAAAAGCAAGGTTATTGCCAACGTAAAAATGAGTATGAAAGTGCATGATTTCGTTAGCAAATTAGGAGGGCAAATAATTACCTGTGCCACTGGACACTCACTAGTTAAGAAAAAGATGGTAGAAGAAGGAGCAAAGTTTGCCGGTGAACTGAGTGGACATTTTTTCTTTTCTGAGCTAGGTTTTGATGATGGACTATATTCTGCTATTAAAGCCATTGACATTTTACTTAAGAAAAACCAAAGCCTATCTGAGATGATTAAAGATTTACCAAAGTTATATATCACTCATGAAGTGAAAATTGTAGTGAAGGATGAGAAAAAATTTCAAATAATTGAATCAATAAAGGAGACACTAAAGCAGCAAAACATTGTATTTTCAGAGCTTGATGGAATTAAGGTAACTGATGATAAAGGTTGGTGGCTTCTTAGAGTATCAAATACGCAAAACTGCATAACAGCAAGATGTGAAGGAAATACCTTAGAAGATTTTGAATTCACTAAAAAAGTTTTGTTGTATTACATTGATGAACTAAAATTATACATTTAAATTTTTTTGATGATTTACTTATTCGTCAATGTTTGCAGTTTTGTTTGATTAGTAATAGGAATTGGTAACCTATGGCGCACTGCTGTGGATAACAGCCGTCTAAGCTAATTTAGCTATAGAAAATGAACACTCACTTTTCTTTATTGTTTTGAGATTTTTCTTGATCAACCATTTCCTCACCAATCTCTTTTATTTTTAGTATCAATGACTCTGGTACATACATGTTAATTACTTCTTCTGTTGTCACAAATAAAGCCTGATAAGAGTGTGAATTTATTATCCAATTGGGCAATATGTCTTCTGCGTCTATTTTAGACTCTCCCTCTTTTTTATCATATACTGTGTGGCAATATAAGTGCACAGCAAAAAATAGTACATAAGAAAGCAATATTCCTCTGAGTGCTCCGACAAAGATTCCAGTAACTCTATCCATTAATCCCAACCTTATGGGTGATAATATGTACATTATCCAGTTATTCATTGTCATGAATGTAAGATTAAGTACGATAAATACAGAGATTGTAGAAAGTATGTTTTGTGTAACTTTAGAGTCAAAATACTTACTATAATTTATAATAAAAAAATCATAGTAATTGGCTGTCAAAAAGACTGATAAGAGCAAGAACATTAATGCACATAGCTCTTTTATAAAACCTCTAGTTATCGATATTATTACACACAAGACAATAATAAAGATAATTAGGCTATCGAAAAACATATTTTGTATCTATATGATTTTCAAGATATAATAGTTGTAAATAACAAAGTTGTAAAATTAATTGTGTTGATATTTTATCAGCTGGTCTAAGTACCGAGCAATCATATCAACTTCTAAATTTAGGTAATTACCTGTTTTGTTATATTGAAAAGTTGTATTTTTCCATGTGTAGGGAATAATGTTCACAGTGAATTCTTGATCGACAACTGAATTTACTGTAAGGGAAACTCCATCTAGCGTTACAGAACCTTTTTTTGCAACAAATTTAATTAATTCTTGTGGGCATGATAGTCTGATTTCATGAGATTCTAAATTTTGATTGATTGTTAAAATTTCTGCCGTGTCATCCACATGACCCTGAACCAAGTGGCCGTCAATTCTGTCACTCAGTTTCATTGCTTGTTCTAGGTTTATTTTTTTCCCTGTTTTCCACGTATTTAAGTTAGAAACCTTCATGGTTTCTTGAGATACTTGAACTGTGAATACATTGCTCATTATGTTGACAACAGTTAAACACACTCCGGAGCAGGATATTGAATCTCCTTTGTTTATAGAGGATAAATTTTGTGTCTCAATATGGAAGATTTGATCAGAGTTAGGGTGGATAGTGATATCAGTTATAGTGCCAATATCTTTGATAATTCCTTTAAACATGCAATAAAATAAATAATTATATCACAAAAGATCTTATTTGTTAGGTGCGCAAAGGAAGATCTTTTTTACTTATCTGCTCAATAGATTCTACAGAATATTCAGAATATAGAAAGTAAGCCAGGTTCAAAACGCACAGTGTAATTAATATTGGTAACCCTATGTTTAATGTTAGACCGATACTTTCCCTTTTTTCTGTTAGCACCAATTCCTTTAAAATTGACACTTTTCCCAGCGGCAAGTGCCATAGGCAGAGTGCTGATATAGAAGCTGCTACTAAAAATAGACAAAAATAAGTCTCTTTCGAAGAAAACATAGCTTTTAATGGTGATTTGAGCCTAATATTAGTAGGCAATCGAGTTTTAGCTTCATTTGTTTTTGGTAAATGGTCTACAGCTTTGCTTGGTAAAATTTCATGAGAAACATTTTTAGGCTGTGGAGAAGGTTGGCCTGAAACTAATTTAATCAACTGCTCTTTTTTTCTATATACTTGCTTGTGTAAATACTCTTTTGGAAAAGAAGATTTGCCGGCTGTTTGTGGTATCTTCAGCATTTCTAATGCTTCTGATATCTCATCTGGTTCTAATACTTCATGTAGTTGTTTATCTTGGAAATAAATAATATTAAACATTGAGTTGAAAATATTGTGAAATATTTCTGGATCTTGATTTTTATATTCACTTACTACTTCTACGAATATTTCATCGAGTTTTTTTCCCTTGTGCTTAGCTACATTATCTATCATAGCTACTCTAGCATCAATTTGAGCTTGTTTTATGATTGATTGTTTTTCTTCTTGCAATAATTCTTTAGCCTGCTTTTTTGACTTCTTTTTTCTATTAGCCTTAAAATAATCTGTGTGTGACCTAATTTGACCTATATCCCGCTCTGTTTCTTGAGGGACTAAATTTCCTATACTACCCTCTGTTATCCGAGTGTCTAACACTGGTTCTTTTTCTTTTTGGTCAAGTGCTGGAATAACACCAGGTGGCATATTGTTACTCTGTATAGAAAATTTGGGCAGTTGTGGGAAAAAGAATTGTGCCGTATTAAAAAAATTGAATGGCTGAAAAAGAGACCTAAGCCAGGAAATATTTTCATGCATTGCAGCAACAATTACTGGTGCGCGTGTAATTTGCTTTCTGTTACTTACTATATTGTAGCCAAACGAACCTTGCACAATTTGTTTATCTTGCTTGTTCCTTTTTTCAACCACATTTTCGTTTTTATTTTCAGTTTCTTCTACTTGTGATATATCTTGACTTTGCTCCTCATTTTTGGCTTTTTCTACATGTTTTAGCTTCTCATTTAAGAGTGCCTCGATTTGTTGCAAGCTATCTAGATTGATGTTTTTGTCTGTTTTTAGCGTTATCGTTATGCCCTGCAGAAGGATTTGAATTGAAGCATTACTTATGAATTCTTCTACAGTTTTATTCGCTTTATGGTGGTTGTTGTATAGTTCTTCACTTTCTTTTGGTACTTTTATATTGGCTGTGAAGTTTTTCTCCTGAGAAAGGCAGATTTTAAAAAAGTCAATTAAATGTTTTATTTGAGCTAATATTGTATTAGGGTTTACCTCTGTTAGCAGCTTGAGCTTAAATGAAAACTCTTGTGTATCACTTACAACACTTCTTGAGCGAATGGTGCTAATCTCCAGTACTTCATTAGAAAATGCCTTACTTATTTTTTTAGATCTATCCTTAAAAAACTTAGGTAAACCCTCAATTTCGTATTTTTTCTTAGTTTCTATGTTACTACTATGCATGAGTAAATTTTTTAATGTAGAGTGAAATAAAAAACATAATTAGTCAATAAATTAATAATTATAGCACCCTTGCATAACAGCGGCGCGTTGGATTCAATAAGAGCAGAAGAAGTTACTTTACAAACCTCATCAGTTTCCTTATCATGACAATAAGAGTATTTATCCTTGTTTTTGATCTGCGCAGATTCAATGACAAAATTCAGTAAAAAAACTCAGATATTTATTGGCAAATTACATAAAATTATAGCGGCTGCATGTCTTTTTTATTTTTTCTACATTCAGCCAAAATCCGCTTAAAATAAGCGTTAGAACATTATTACAATGCCAATTTACATTATAAAAATCACTACTGGGAGATTCTTTTGCCTTTTTTTTGCTTGGTGAATTTCTTAATATTTTGGATTGGTTAGGAGTCCTATAGAGATGTCATTCCAGCACTTGATGCTGGAATTCAGGAATTTTTTGAGCACGAAAGTTATGCTAAGTTTTTATTGTTAAGTAAAGGCTGGATTCCAGTGTCGGAGCACTGGAATGACAGAAGAAGGAAACACTCGGATAGGGGCAATTTTAATGATACCATCATAGAGATCAGCTACTCTGATGACAACTTTTTATGCGAATAGTTTTATTGATGATATTAAAGACTTCACTATAATGAAAGTTTAAGCTAGCGTTTTTAAGGTGAATAAAGAGCTAATAAGTGAAATACCTTTACTTGAAGATAAGGCAGTTTCTGAGATTGAAAATGCTGCTTCTTTGCAAGATTTAGAAAAAGTTAGGTTGTCATACTTGGGGAGAAAGGGTCTAATAAAGGCTTATTTCGATGACTTAAAGAATATAGATGATGCAGGAGAAAAACGCGACCTAGGTGCAGTGATTAATGTTTTACGCAATAAGATAGACCAGCTTATAACAAGCAAAGAAAATGAACTAAAAGATAAAGAAGTTAAGTTAAAACTGCAAAATGAAGCAGTTGATATCACACTGCCTGTCAGACCAGAAAGAATTGGCAAGATTCATCCACTGAGCAAAGTTATAAGTGAAGTAAAGCTCATTTTTGCACATATGGGCTTCAAAGCAGTTGATGGTCCTGATATTGAAGATGAATTTCACGTGTTTGATGCGCTAAATACTCCAAGTCATCATCCTGCGCGAGAGGAGCAAGATACCTTCTACTTAAAGAATAAAATAAACGATAAAAGAATGGTGCTGCGCACTCATACCTCATCTGTGCAGATTAGAACTATGGAAAAGATAAAAGCTTTTCCAATTAAAATAGTGGCTGCAGGCAGGGTATACAGAAATGACTTTGATGCAACTCACACTCCTATGTTTCATCAGATAGAAGGGCTTTATGTTAATGAAAATGTCAATATGGGCCAATTAAAATTTACTATTCATCGCTTCCTTAGTAAATTTTTCGGAGATAAAGGTCTAAAAATACGCTTTCGTAATAGTTTTTTTCCTTTTACTGAGCCTTCTGCAGAAGTGGACATAAGTTATAAAGGTAGTAAATGGATTGAAGTACTTGGATGTGGTATGGTGAATCCAAATGTCTTTAAAAATGTTGGAATAGACCATACTAAATACAGTGGCTTTGCATTTGGGATTGGTATAGAAAGGCTAGCAATGCTGAAATATCAAATTAGTGATCTAAGGAGCTTTTACGACAATAGAGTTAGTTGGCTCAACCATTATGGTTTTCATTTTTCGTCTTTAAGATAAGTGACAAATAAATCTTATACATTTGTTGTACTTGCTGCTGGGCATGGTAAACGAATGAATTCAAGCTTGCCTAAGGTTCTGCACAAAATAGGTAATTTCTCCATGCTTGAGCATGTCATTTACAATGCAAAGCAGCTGAATCCTGAAAAAATAGTTATTGTAGTCGATTTGCCTTTAACTCAAAGGCTGAAATGCTTTGAGGGTATAAAACTAATTACACAAGAGTCAACGCTCGGTACAGGGGATGCAGTCAAAATTGCAATGAGAAACCTGAAAGAATTGTCAGATATAGTTGTTGTGCAGTATGGGGATACTCCACTAATAAAAAGCAGCACAATAACTAAAATGATAAGCTGCTTAGGAGAGAGCAATGCTTTAGTTTGTCTTGGGTTTAAAACTAATAATAAAGGATACGGTAGACTAATTATTGAGAACGGTTCCCTAAGAGAAATCGTAGAAGCACAAAATGGTAGAAATAATGATGAGGAATTTCTTGCTAATGCCGGAATAATGGTTGCACGTGAAAAGAATCTACGTGAATTGGTGGAGAAAATAGAGTGTAATAACCAAGCTCATGAATATTACTTGACCGATATCGTTGCCATTGCAGTAAAGAGTAATTTAAATGTCGGCTATGTTATTGCTGATGAGGAGGAGGCAACTGGCATAAATAATAGGAATGACCTTGCAACGGCCGAGTTTTACTTTCAAGAAGAAAAAAGAAAGTTTTTCACTAACTCTGGAGTAACGCTTGTTGCTCCAGAAACTGTTTTCTTCTCTCTTGATACGCAAATTGGTATGGATTCGATTGTTTACCCATACGTTTTTTTTGGTCCTGGAGTAAAAATAGGATCTGGTGTTAGGGTTGGTCCATTTGCCAAATGTGAAAATACAACAATAGGTGATGGTGCAATCATAGGTAATTTTGTTGAAACAAAAGCAAGTGATATAGGTATAAATACTAAGATAAAGCATTTAAGTTATATAGGAAATACTCAGGTAGGGCAGGGGAGTAACATAGGTGCAGGTACTGTTGTTTGTAATTATGATGGTAAAAAGAAACGTAAAACAAATATTGGAAGCAATTGTTTTATTGGTGCCAATAGTTCATTAATTGCACCGCTTAATGTGCATGATGACTCTGTCATTGCAGCAGGTAGCGTTATAGTGAAAGATGTGCCAAAGGGAAGTCTTGCAATTGCAAGAGAAAGGCAAGTAACTAAAAAAATAAAATAATTCCAATTTTTTTCTTGATGGTTATGCTTATATATGCATATGCTGAGATCTTAGATAAAAATGAAAAAATTATTTACCTTGTTGGTTTGTTGTTCTCTTTCAGTACCATCTTTTGGAGTTGATTGGATTAAAGATAGAATTTATACTTCTTTGTCATATAGCCGACTTGGTGTTAATTATGACGTTGGTTTTCACTATACAGATAGCGTTAAAATTTCAGTTGGCTATGTAATCAAACCTATTATTAATTCTCTAATCAAACCTACTCTTGATGAAGAATTTGGAGCAGTGGTGGGGCTTATGGCAAAGCTTCATTATCATCATAAATTTGAAAATACGGGTATTACTCCTTATATTACTGCTGGTGTTGGTGCTGTTATAGTGCGTACAATGAAGGCTAAACCTAATGTAGGTAGAGCTGATAGTATAGGTGAAAACATAAGTGCTCTACTTGGAGAGGCTTTCAAAGCTGTAGTCAATGATGAATTTTTTTCTTATCAAATAGGTTCTGGTATTAATCTTCCACTTTCTGAAAGAACAAGTGTTTTTGCTGGCTACAAATTGCAAAGGTTTCATAAAATTTTCCAGGGAATTGAGCTAGGAGTGAGTTTTAATTTATAAACTCTGATTGAATATTTTTAGTAAAGGCTAGTGGGAAATTATATTGAAGTGAAAGTAAGTGATGTAGACTCAAATGATGATTGCAGCAGATAGTGAAAGATATGCCAATTTGCAATTGCAAGAGAAAGACAAATAACAAAAAAATAAAATAATTCCAATTTTTTACTTGCAATTTATACTATTTTTAATATTTATATGCTTGTATATGCATATATTAATCTTTGGAGGATAAAAATGAAAAAGTTACTTACTTTCTTGGCTTGCTGTTCTTTGTCAGCACCGTCTTTTGGAGTTGATTGGGTTAAAGATAGAACCTACACCTCTTCGTCGTATGGTATGCTTGGTATTAATTATGATCTTGGCTATCATTGTACAGATAGCATTAAAATTTCATTTGGTCCTGCAGTTAAACTTGTTATGAGTGAAGGGATTTTAGACGCGGGACTTATGACAAAGCTTCATTATCATTATAAATTTGAAAATACAGATATTACTCCTTATGTTACTTTTGGTGTAGGAGGAGTTGCTAAAATTCCTCTTTCAGAAAATCAAGGGCCAGACGTAGAAGAATTTTTTTCTTATCAAATAGGTTCTGGTATTAATCTTCCACTTTCTGAGAGAACAAGTGTTTTTGCTGGCTACAAGCTGCAGAAGTTTCATGAACTTTCGCATGGGGTTGAATTTGGAATGAGTTTTAATTTGTAAGCTCCGATTGAATGTTTTTAGTGAAGTCTGGTTTGAATTTTTGTTGAAAAAAAGCAAGTGATATAGGCTAAAATGATGATTGCGGTAGGTAACAAAATGTGACAAAGAGAAGTTTGGCAATTGCAAGAGAAAGGCAAGTAGCTAAGAAAGTGATTCCGATTTTATTATGTAAGTTATGTAATTTTTAACTTTTCTGTGAGTATATATGCGTATATTCATGGTTAGAGGGTAAAAATGAAAAAATTACTTACTTTAGTAGTCTGCTGTTCTCTGTCAGCACCGTCTTTTGGAGTTGATTGGATTAGAGATAGAATCTATACTTCGTCGTCATATGGCAATCTTGGTGTTAATTATGATCTTGGCTATCATTATACAGATAGCATAAAAATTTCAGCTGGTCCTGTAGTCAAATCTGTTTTTTTTGGAGGATCTTTTGCAGAGCTAGGATTCATGGCAAAGCTTCATTATCATTATAAATTTGAAAGTACGGATATTACTCCTTATGTTACTTTTGGTGTAGGAGGTGGCGCTAAAGTATCTCCACCAGCACAGCAAGGTCAACAGCCAGACGTAGAAAAGTTTTTTTCCTACCAGATAGGTACTGGTATTAATCTTCCACTTTCTGAGAGAACGAATGTTTTCGCTGGCTATAAACTTCACAAGTTCAGTAATTTTTCTCATGGGTTTGAACTTGGAATGAGTTTTAATTTATAAGCTCCGATTGAATGTTTTTAGTGAAAGCTTGAGTTTTTGTTAACGTCGTAAAGTTTTCATGAGACTAAGAGAATTTGAGAGTAGTCAAGTTTTAAAACTTGACTACTCTCCACGAGGAAAAGCAGATAAAGGTAGAAGTATTTCATGTTTTTATTTATATTGACAGTATGTGTAACATCATTTACGATTAGTGTTAATAACAATAATTGATATTTGTCATGTTTGCAGTAATCGAAACTGGTGGAAAGCAGTATTTAGTAAAAAAAGGCAGCATAATTAAAGTAGAAAGATTACAAGCTGAAGAAAAAGAGGAAGTGGAAATCAATAAAGTGATTTGTGTTTCAAACAATGGCTTATCTTGTTCATCTAATGCTGTTGTTAAAGCTGAAGTACTGGAGCAGTGTAGAGATAAAAAAATTATAATCTTTAAGAAAAAGAGAAGAAAAAATTACCGTAGGAAAAATGGTCATAGGCAGTATATTACTGTTCTTCGTATCAATGAAATTAGTCTTCAAAAGTAAGAGGTAAGATATGGCAACTAAAAAATCAGGTGGTAGTTCCTGTAATGGTAGAGATTCGGCAGGGCGTCGGCTCGGGATAAAGAAGAATGGTGAGGTTATTCCAGGTAACATAATTGTACGTCAAAGAGGTACAAAATTTCATCCTGGAAAGAATGTTGGTATGGGTAAAGATCATACGATTTTTGCTAAAACGAAAGGCTGGGTGAGTTTTAGAAAATCAGCAAATAAAAAGACGTTTATTGATGTTGTGCCTACAGATGATATGCAAGCCTTGGCTTGAATAGATACGGGTCTGTAGCTCAGGTGGTTAGAGCGCACGCCTGATAAGCGTGAGGTCGGAGGTTCAACTCTTCCCAGACCCACCATTTAAATTTGCAATAGTTTTGATATTGTGTAACTAAACGATGGTTTTACATAAGAATTCAGTAACCAGTGAATCAGTAGCAGCCGGTCATCCAGACAAAGTAGCAGACCAGATTTCAGATGCAATACTTGACGAATACCTTTTTAATGACTCTTCCTCTCGTACTGCAATAGAGACTTTAGTTACTAAAGATAATGTTATTATAGCTGGGGAAGTATTTGGGCCGAACATTGAAAATAGCAAGATTGAAAGTATTGTACGGAATACAATAAAAGGTATTGGTTATGAGCATGATGGTTTCCACTGGGAAACAGTGAAAGTAAATATATTGCTACATGAACAATCAAATGACATTGCAATAGGTGTGGATCAAGGTGCTGGGGATCAGGGCATAATGTATGGCTATGCAACAATAGAGACAGAAAGCCTCATGCCGGCACCCATTTTTTATGCACACTCGATTCTGAGAAATATCATGAGTATGGTCAAAGGGGTAAAGCTTGGTCCGGATGCAAAATCGCAAATCACTTTGGCGTATGAGAATAACCTTCCAGTGCGTGCTGAAAGTATTGTTGTTTCAATACAGCATCTTGAGGATCTGAGTCAATCGAAAGTGAAGGAAATAATTTATCCTTGCATAGCTTCATCTTTACCTGAAGGGTGGATGTGCCCTAAAGAAAATCTCTTAGTCAATCCAACAGGTAGATTTGTTATTGGTGGACCAGTTGGTGATTGTGGATTAACCGGACGAAAAATTATGGTTGATACTTATGGAGGCTATATTCCACACGGTGGAGGAGCGTTTTCTGGAAAAGATGCAACAAAAGTTGATAGATCCGCAGCTTATATGGCGAGATACCTTGCTAAAATATTGTCTTTGCAGGTTTAGCTGAACGTTGTCTTGTGCAGCTTTCTTATGCAATTGGTGTCTCAAAACCTACTTCATTTTATATTGATACATTTGGCACGAATACAATAGATGAAGAGAGGATTAAAGGGTTTATTGAAGGTAACATAGATTTATCAACTAAAGGCATAATAAGACATTTATCACTTAATCGTCCTATATATAAACGTACAGCCTACTATGGACATTTTGGTAAAGAATCGGAAAGTGATGGTGGATTTTCTTGGGAAGGTGTGGACTTATCTACTGATTTTTGTAAAGAATTTAATATAGAAGAAAAAAGGAGAGAATTTCTTTAAACTATTAAACTCTTTTATTTCTAGCTTGATACTGATATAATAACTTATTATAAATTGTAAGTAACTTTTTAGTAACTATACTAGTTTTAATATTTATGAGGCTTACAAGATGTCCGACAAACCAAAAGAAGAATTTTACGATATTGCTGTAAGAGAGTCATCTGGCCTTATTGAAAAAATAATAAAACATCCTTTCAATGTTGAATTGATGAACAATACGCTAGATTATGAAAAGTTCAAATTTTATCTTCAGCAGGATTTTTTGTATGTAGTAGACTGCACTCGTGCTTTATTGATTATTGCAGCTAAATTTAATGACGTTGAAATAATGAATAAACTAGTTTGTGTAGCTGTGGGTACTTTTGCCACACGAGATTACTATAGAGAACATTTTGCAGATTGCGATTTGTCTGATAGCCACAAAAAGTCGAAGTCTTGCTCAGCTTTTACTAACTTCTTTGTACGTGTTGCACATCACAATTCTGTTGCTGAAGGTTTAGCAGCTTCTTACCCGTGCTTTTGTATATATCAAATAGTTGTACGTCATATTGCGAAAGGTAAAACTGTTGCTGATAACAAATATCAAAAATGGATAGATTTTTTTAACTCTGATGCAGCAAATACCATGATTGATGATGTAACTAACATTATGAACAGTCTATATAAAAAATCCAATGATAATGAGCAAAGGAATATGTTAGAATTCTTTCGTAGTGGGATGCAGCTTGAAATGGAATTTTGGAATGAGATATATTATAATGCAGGTAGCGACTTAGAATCTAATATAGAGTTACTCGTGTCAGAACCTTTATTTTGAGTGTTTTGCATGTTTAGTAATATAATTAAGAATTGCTATGGATCAAATCTTTTAAGAGATTTAACTAATCATCCTTTTAATGTTGAGTTGATGGAAGGTACTTTAAATATAGAGAACTTTAAATTCTATATCCAGCAAGACACGTTGTTTTTAGACGATTACATTCGTACCATATTGATTATTGCGTCCAGAATAGAAGATTGTAGTAATGTAATTCCACTTGCCAAAGTAGCGCAAGGGTCAATAGCTGTTAATAAGTTCTTGTGTGATCACTACTTTACTATATACGGTGTGAGACGCGGAAAAAAATCTCCTGTATGTTTTAATTTTACCAATTTTCTTTTATCTGTCTCATATAGTGATATCTATGAAACTGTAACAGTTTTATATTCTTGCATGTTTATATACAAAACTGTTACTGATAGTATGAAAAGTGGGTTCAAGGAAAATAACAGGTATAAGGATTGGTTTGATTTTTATAGTGGTAGTTTAATGGAGTATGGGTGCACTACTTTAGAACATATTGTTGATGAGTATTGCCAAAAAGTAGGAGAAAAAGAAAGAAGTAGAATGCTTGAGTTATTTAGGATAAGTGCACAATTTGAGTTAGATTTTTGGAATAGCGCATATAATTTTTCAGAATTTGATCGAGATTTTAAGAAATATTGACAATTTTAAGCTAATTTGTATGCTTGATACGTATTTTTAAAGATGATATGAAAAGTAAAGAGCATGATTTTCATTTAGTGGATCCAAGCCCCTGGCCAATTGCTATATCAGCAGCAATTTTTGTTCTTGCACTTGGGTTAGTTGGTGTATTTCATAAACAAACTTCTGGAATATTTGGTTTAGTTTTAGGAATCTCTGCAGTATCAGGTGTACTGTTTTATTGGTGGAGAGATGTAATAAGAGAAGCAATTTATGATAAATGCCATACTGCCATTGTAAAACATGGACTCAAGCTTGCAATGTACTTATTTATCCTCTCGGAAGTTGTGTTTTTTATAGCGTTCTTTTGTTCATTCTTTAAAGCCTGGCTTGATCCGGTTTTTTTATTTGAAGCGTTTTCTCCTACAAAAAAAGTTGAATGGCCCCCTGAAGGGATTTTACCACCGGATCCGTGGTCGTTACCATTTATGAATACACTAATATTATTGCTTTCTGGTACAACAATTACTTCAGCACATCATTTTTTACTTGAAAATGATAAAAAAAGCATGATTAAAATGCTGTCTATAACTATATTGCTTGGGATATTCTTTATAATAGTGCAAGCAATCGAATATCATGAAGCAAGTTTTTCTTTGCGAGAAACAGGAGAAAAACTTATTTATACATCCAACTTTTACATGATTACTGGTTTTCATTGTGTGCATGTTATAATAGGAATAATATTTTTGTCAGTATGCTTATTTAGAGCTCGAAAAGGTCAATTTACACCTCAAGATCACTTATGCTTTGAGTTTGCTTCTTGGTATTGGCACTTTGTCGATCTAGTCTGGATATTTTTATTTCTGTTTATTTATTGGTTAAGCCTTTATTAAGTGATTAAAATAATAGGCCTAGATCCAGGGATGAGTAAGACTGGTTGGGCCATTATTAGACTGGAAGAAAAGAATAATATTAAATTTTTGGGTGGCGGTACCATATCAACTGATGGTAAATTGGGTGTAGGTGAACGTCTACATATAATTTTTGAACAATTAAAGAAAGTAATTTTCCTATACTCTCCAAATGAAGCTGCTGTGGAAAAAATTTTTATTAATAAGAATCCAAAATCTTCGCTAACTTTAGGATATGCAAGAGCAATTGCAATTTTAATATTACGAATGACGGATTTACCCATGAATGAATATGATGCAAACTATATAAAAAAGAGCATTACTGGAAATGGTCATGCTGATAAGGGTCAGATTATATTTATGGTAAAGCAAATAGTTAAAAGCTCAAATATAAAATGTCACCATACTGCTGATGCTCTTGCTACAGCAATTTGTCATGCTTATACGAAAAATTTTTGTTTTATTGAGTAGTTTTACATGAATTCAGTTTAAAAAACTATTTGATGGCGTTTATCTTATCTAATGTTTGTTGTAGAATAATACATGCAGCAATTTTATCATCTATTTTTTTTGATTTTGTGATTGATATTCCAATAATTTTTAGTGCGTGAGTTGCAAGAGATGTTGATAGACTTTCGTCTTGTAGGTATATGTGTACTTTGCATTTTTTTATTATTTTATTTGCAAACTGGATTATTACTTTGCACCATTCGGTCTCTTGTTCATCTATTGTGAATGGTAGTCCTATTACCATTGATCCAGCTTCATTTTCTTTAAGCATTCTATTTAGATAGCCTAAATCTTTGCTCATATTTCTTCTATAATATATACTATGAGCTGTAGCTATAAGCTGTGTTTTATCACTAAATGCTATGCCTATTTGTTTTTCTCCCATATCAAGGCACATTATACGTTTATCTCTTGGAATAGACTTTAGAAATTCATCTGGATTTCTATGTAGCATCTATGAAAACATAACTTTTGTACAATTGTATTTTTGTGACAGTAAGTTATGTACAGTCTACTGGCATGATAGACATTCATCATAATTAATATCTGTTTTTTGTTGCAATATTTCACTTTTTTTGAATATGTCATGTGAGACCTTGTCAGCTCTCTGCATTGATTGTGATCTGCAGTAATACAAGCTTTTTAATCCTTTTTTCCAAGCAAGCATATGTATTTTGTGTAAGTAGCGTTTATGCACATTGGCAGGTAAGAACAGATTTACTGATTGAGATTGACAAATATAAGGAGTTCTATCACTTGCATGTTCTATGATCCATTGTTGATCAAGTTCGTATGCTGTTTTAAATGTCAGTTTTTCATGCTTGCTAAGAAAATCTAAATGCTGAACAGAACCCTCATTTGTTGAAATTGAGGACCATATTTCATCATTGTCTTGATTTTTTTCTGCTAGTAGTTTTTGCAAGAATTTATTTCGTACTACAAATGAACCTGTAAGTGTCTTCTGTATAAATACGTTTGCTGCATATGGCTCTATTCCAGGGGAAGTGTTGCCTGCGATAATCGAAATTGAGGCAGTTGGAGCAATAGCGAGCTTATGTGTAAACCTTTCCATTAGATCGATTTCTTTAGCATCAAGACATGGCCCTTTTTCTTCTGCTAATTTTTTAGAAACTACATCCGCTTGCTCGCGCAAATGCTTAAATACTTTTTTATTCCATTGTTGGGCTGTTACTGATTCAAAAGGAACCATTTTACTTTGTAAAAATGAATGAAAACCCATCACGCCAAGACCGATACTACGCTCTCTTATTGCGGAATATTTTGCTCGCTGTATTTCATTTGGTGCTTGGTTTATGAAATCCTCTAATACATTATCAAGAAAACGCATTATATCTTCTATGAAAAGCTCATTATCTTTCCATTCTTCGTAGTATTCAAGATTTACGGATGATAAACAACATACAGCAGTGCGCGACTTGTTCAGGTGATCGTAACCTGTAGTTAAAGTTATTTCACTGCATAGGTTTGACATTTTGATATCTAAATTGAGCTTTTTGTAAGGTTCTGGCTTATTGTTATTTGTTGCATCAAGGAAAATAATGTAAGGTTCTCCAGTTTCAACTCTTGCTGTTAATATTTTAATCCATATATCCTGTGCTTTTACTGTTGAAATAACTTTATTGTTATGAGGGCTTATTAAATCCCATTCTTGATCATCTTCAACAGCTTGCATAAACTTATCTGTTACTATTACAGCATGATGTATATTTAATGCTTTGCGATTTGGGTCACCACCAGTTGGCTTACGTAAATCTAGAAACTCTTCTATTTCTGGATGCCATACAGGAAGATAAACTGCTGAGCTTCCTCTTCTTAAGGATCCTTGGCTGATTGCAAGCGTCAGAGCGTTTTGTACTACGATAAATGGCACAATTCCTGATGTTTTACCGCTACCTTTGACACTTTCACCAATTGAACGTAAATTTCCCCAATAACTACCTATTCCACCACCACGTGCAGCGAGCCAAACATTTTCATTCCATAGATCAACTATTCCCTTCAAGCTATCTTCAGTTTCATTAAGAAAGCAGGAAATAGGCAATCCTCTTTTGGTACCGCCGTTACTAAGTATTGGTGTTGAAGGCATGAACCACAAGTTGCTCATGTAATCATAAAGACGTTGTGCATGTTTTCTATCATCAGAATAGTAATTAGCAATACGTATAAAGAGATCTTGATAACTTTCATTTTCTATTAAATACCTATCCAATAGAACTGCTTTTCCAAAATCGGTTAATTTACTATCTTTTGCGTAATTAATAGTAATGTAATTCATAAGGCTCCTTTTATGATAATATAGAAATTTATTTGAGCGATTTCTCGATTAAGTTGTTGAATTTGTTTGTGGATGTTGTAATGCAAATAAGATACCATCAACCTGACTGCCATATATTTTACAGTAACTCATTTGACTTATTTGCATATTTGTTTCTTTTGCAACATGCTGAATATAATCTTCTGAATGACGAAAATAATCTCCTTTGTTTACAAAGTCAATACCTTTACCTTCCTTTCTTCTTACTAAACATACAATAACCCCTTTTTTGTTTGTCAATCCTTTTGCTAGTTCCAATTCTGCTAGAAAATCATGTAGATAGTGTAGCACTTCAGCAAAGATAATTACATCATACTGCTGGTTCTTCTCTTGTTTAAGAAACTCTTTCATTTCTGTATGTATTAACTCATCGTAAACAGGTTTACCTTTTATAAGGCATCCTCTTGCAATATTGAGCATTCTATTTGAGATGTCAACTCCTGTTATGCGACTTCTAATATTACTTATTTTTAGGAAGTGACCACATATTCCAGTACCGCAACCAAGGTCGAGTATATTCAGTTTAGAAGTGGAGTTGTTAAAGACTTTTGTAATTATCATGTGTACTAGTTCATGCCCTCTGTATTGTTTGGCAATTAGCCAATGCTCAACAAAATATTCACCTGTGTAATCAAAATATTGTTTTATGAGATTTTCAGGCAATTCTACGATATCTGATGTGTTTGTTATTTTTTTTAAGTAGTAAGAAGCTTCTTTGTGACTACTATCTAATTTTAGTGTCTTTGTTAAATAATTATAAGCTTTATTAGTATTTCCTACTGCAAAATGACATCTTCCAATATTATAACAGACTAGAGGTAAATTGGGGTAGAATATGCTAATTAACCAAAATCTTAACTTTGCATCTGATATATTACCTTTATAGAAGTGATATAACCCGATTTCAATGTTGGTATTTAACAGGTTTTTAGATTTTTCAAGAAACACTACAATTTCTTTATGGAGAGTATTGTATTTATCCATAATGAAATTTTTTACTTTTTTAATATTTAATAAGCCAGTGAGCTTAGATATACAATTTAAAGCAAAGTTTTTTATAAAAGATAGATTACTTTTCATACATTAGAAATACTCCAAATGTTCATTTTCATTTTTAGGTAACTAATTTTAACACATTTTATCTTACAAAATATCTTTTTCATTAATTTTTCTGTACATATCAATTTGTCGAATATTTCTCAGATTGTACTGTTTAAGATTGCTGGTATATTGTTGTTGATAATAATAGGTAAATGTTTTGTGTAAAAAGGCGTTGACATATGATTTATCAGATTGTAACATATAAAAGATTAGTTTTTAGATGTTTGAAAAGTTTTATGGTAGAGATTATTTAATCTCAATTCAATTGTAAGTTAATATTTAACTCTGCATATTCTACATATAGTCAGATAAATAAATTATTAAGAGCACTTGATGGATGCCTTGGCGTTAAGAGGCGATGAAGGACGTGGCAGGCTGCGATAAGCTGTGGGAAATTGTCAACAAATTTTGATCCGCAGATTTCCGAATGGGGAAACCCAACTAGCTTAGCTAGTTATTATATACTAAGTATATAAAGCAAACTTGGTGAACTGAAATATCTAAGTAGCCAAAGGAAAAGAAATCAACCGAGATTCTGTTAGTAGTGACGAGCGAAAGCGGAAAAGGCTAGTGATTTAAAAATAAGAATTAGAATACTCTGGAAATGGTAACCATAGAAGGTGATAGTCCTGTATAAATAGAAAGTTTTTAAATCCTTGAGTAGAGCGGGGCACGTGAAATCCTGTTTGAATATGGGGGGACCATCCTCCAAGCCTAAATACTCCTTAACGACCGATAGTGAACAAGTACCGTGAGGGAAAGGTGAAAAGAACCCCGGGAGGGGAGTGAAATAGAATCTGAAATCAAGTGCTTACAAACAGTTGGAGCTCTATATCAATTTATTGATATTTAGAGTGACAGCGTACCTTTTGCATAATGGGTCAGCGAGTTAATCTATGAAGCAAGCTTAAGCCGGTAGGTGTAGGCGTAGCGAAAGCAAGTCTGAATAGGGCGTTTAGTTTTATGGATTAGACCCGAAACCAAGTGATCTAGTCATGACCAGATTGAAGGTATGGTAAAACATACTGAAGGATCGAACCAGTTAATGTTGCAACATTATTGGATGAGTTGTGATTAGGGGTGAAAGGCCAATCAAACTTGGAAATAGCTGGTTCTCCGCGAAATCTATTTAGGTAGAGCGTTGTATGTATGTTGTTGGGGGTAGAGCACTGGATAGACTAGGGGGATTCATCATCTTACCAAATCTAACCAAACTCCGAATACCAATAATTAATTATACAGCAGACACACTACGGGTGCTAAGTCCGTGGTGGAAAGGGAAACAGCCCAGATCACTATCTAAGGTCCCAAAATTACAGCTAAGTGGGGAAGGAAGTGGAAAAACCATTACAGCTAGGAGGTTGGCTTGGAAGCAGCCATCCTTTAAAGAAAGCGTAACAGCTCACTTGTCTAAATAAGTTTTTCTGCACCGAAAATGTACCGGGGCTAAAGCTGTATACCGAAGATGTGGGTGCTTATTAATTTCGATTAATAGGCGCGGTAGCGGAGCGTTCCGTAAGTCTGTGAAGGCGGTTTGTGAAAACTGCTGGAGATATCGGAAGTGAGAATGCTGACATAAGTAGCGTAAAAGAGTGTGAAAAACACTCTCACCAAAAATCTAAGGGTTCCTACGTTAAGTTAATCTGCGTAGGGTTAGTCGGTTCCTAAGGCGAGTCCGTAAAGGAGTAGTCGATGGCAATTAGGTTAATATTCCTAAACCTCTTAAGTGTGACGGGTTTTGTATTTGTATAGGTCTTATTGGATTGATCTATGCTTAAAAGAAGCTCCAGGAAATAGCACTTATATTTATGAGGCCGTACCGTAAACCGACACTGGTGGATGAGTAGAGTATACTAAGGTGTTGAAAGAATGATGTTGAAGGAACTCGGCAAATTATACCTGTAACTTCGGAAGAAGGGTAACCTGCTTTTAGGCAACTATGAGTAGGTGGCACAAAATAGGGAGTAGCGACTGTTTACTAAAAACACAGGACTCTGCAAACACGTAAGTGGAAGTATAGGGTCTGACGCCTGCCCGGTGCTGGAAGGTTAATAGGAGGGGTGCAAGCTCTGAATTGAAGCCCCAGTAAACGGCGGCCGTAACACTGACGGTCCTAAGGTAGCGAAATTCCTTGTCGGGTAAGTTCCGACCCGCACGAATGGCGTAACGATTTCTCCACTGTCTCCAACATCACTTCAGCGAAATTGAATTCCCCGTGCAGATGCGGGGTACCCGCGGTTAGACGAAGAGACCCCGTGCACCTTTACTATAGCTTTACATTGCTATTAAAAGTGTGATGTGCAGGATAGGTGGGAGACTTTGAAGTTATGGCGCTAGCTATAATGGAGTCAACCTTGAGATACCACCCTTTACACTTTTGATATCTAACTACGTTTCATTATCTGGAACTAGGACATTGTATGGTGGGTAGTTTGACTGGGGCGGTCGCCTCCTAAAAAGTAACGGAGGCGTGCGAAGGTAAGCTAGAGCTGGTCGGAAATCAGCTTGATAGTACAATGGCATAAGCTTGCCTGACTGCGAGGCTGACAAGCCAAGCAGAGACGAAAGTCGGTCATAGTGATCCGGTGATTCTGTATGGAAGGGTCATCGCTCAACGGATAAAAGGTACGCCGGGGATAACAGGCTGATGGTGTTCGAGAGTTCATATCGACGACACCGTTTGGCACCTCGATGTCGACTCATCACATCCTGGGGCTGGAGAAGGTCCCAAGGGTTCGGCTGTTCGCCGATTAAAGTGTTACGTGAGTTGGGTTTAGAACGTCGTGAGACAGTTCGGTTTCTATCTGCCGTGGGTGAAGGAAATTTGAGAAGATCTGACTCTAGTACGAGAGGACCGAGATGGATATACCTCTGGTGTACCAGCTGTTATGCCAATAGCATCGCTGGGTAGCTATGTATAGATGGGATAATTGCTGAAAGCATATAAGCAAGAAACCCTCTTCAAAAAGATTTCCCAATTAAGGCCGTGGAAGACTACCACGTTGATAGGCTAGGTGTGGAAGTATGGTAACATATGAAGCTAACTAGTACTAATAGCCTGATTGATTTATTTCCTTTCTATATGTGCATATGCAGTGTTAAATATTAAATTGAAATTTGTTAAGTCAGAAATTTTTATTGACTTGGTGACTATAGCAAAAATGAACCACCCGATCTCATTTCGAACTCGGAAGTGAAACTTTTTAGCGCCGATGATACTTAAAAAGGGAAAGTAGGTCGTTGCCAAGTTTATAAAAATTTCTTTTTATTTATATCTGTTCAGTAGAGCGATGAAACAAGGTAAACATAGAGTAGCTGTGAGGTAATATAACTGATCTTTTAGAACTTTGCGAAAACTTTAAAATAAAAGTAAAAAATTTAAAAGTAGAATTTGTCACCTATTTGTAAATGAGGAGAGAGATAGCAACATTTAACAAATCATCAAACAATTGGTCTTCCGAAAATCAAACTTTATATAATTGAATATTAATTAAGTTGTTGGAGATGAGGAGAAAGAAGAAGTAGCAAACTACCAAAAAGTAGATACATTTGGTCCAATAGTTAGGTGATAATTGTAGCACTCAGTGGATTTTATAAAAATTCAAAACGTGAAAATTATAAGTGATGTTTTTAATGTGAATTGAAAGCGTATCAAATAGTGAATATAGAATTCCCTCAAAATGCAAAAAGGTGTATGAGCAAATCGAATAAGAAAAGTGAGGTTTTGCGCATCAACGTGTTATAATAAAGGTAAACTTGGTTAGTGCTGAAGCAATACTGCAAGTTTTAAAGGGAAAGAAGATTTAAAAGACAGTGTATGTTGCAATCGTAATAGTCGCTGACAGGTACTTTGAAACATATCTGGACTATTGAAGTTAAAATTCTGGGCTGTTACTTAAAAAACGCATACACTGAATTATTTATGCTAAAAAAAGCTTTATTAAAAAATGAAACAGAAGTGTAAGAAAGTTGCAAAACGTATAAGGTATTACTTGAAGCTACCTATCTGAAGCAACTGGAGCTTTTCAAGTTGCGAAAAATATTTTAAAATCTGAAAGAATGATGTGAAATTTTTTAAGTAAACCAGAAAGTATTCCACTATCGCGCTGAACAGCAAATTAGGCATTATATCATTTACTGTAAAAGCTCATATTTTACGTAATCAGAGCTAGAAATTTGAAAGGATAATTTCATTATACTTAACATGGAAACAAAGAGAACTATACAATCCCCTGCCTATCGTTTCTTGAACCACTCCCCTGAACGGGTACTTTTACTTTTATCAAACTATTCTCTTATTGTAATAAGTTGCTTCTATATTCAAATTTAGCAACTTCCCTCTAGGATTATCCTTATTTTGTTCTAAGTATTGGCTTTGTTCAAATGCCATTCCCCATTGTGTACGATAGCTAGACTTTCTATATTCATAAAAACTCTCTTCAGCATTATTTGTATCGAGCTTTTTGTGTGCCGTAGAGACACAAGGAATGTTCAGGAAAGAGCAAACTAAGTGCGAAAGCTGCACAATAGATGAGGGTGGGCCCCTCGGAGCCGGTTTACAAGAGCAGGCTTCAAACAACCATAAGCTGCTTTGGTAAAGAGCCAAGGTAGTGAGCGTTATGGAAAAGGCGTAATTATGCGTCATGTGTGAAATAGAGAGATGAACGCAAGTGAACCACTGATTACACGTCGAAAGGTAATGCGATGATGTCAAAACCAGGGGAGAAAAAGTAACTTGGGATAAGCCTATCGGGAACTTGTCTACTGGGTAGGTGGCATCCGGCATATAGGTGGCATGAACCTATTTCAGGCTATTGTGTGGAACTATGGGAACCTGTCGTTTCGATGATAAGGGAGAAGTCCAAGGAGCTGAACTCTAAGGAAGAGAGTACTGATGCGAAAAACAGGGGCGGATTAGCTCGTAGTAGTGAAGAAGTTTTTGTAATGGAAATGGAGCGAAGGGGCTGAGTTATTTAGTTTTAATTATTTATCAACCGAAAGGGAAGAGTTAATGAATAAAACAAAATCTTTTGACATACCAAAGCAACTGATTTGGAAAGCTTATAAACAAGTATCCAAAAACAGAGGTGCGGCAGGTGTAGATGAGGTCTCGATAACAAAGTTTGAAGAAAATCTAAAAGATAATCTATACAAACTGTGGAATCGGATGTCATCCGGAAGTTATTTTCCAGAACCAGTAAAAGCTGTTGCGATACCAAAAGATACAGGAGGACAAAGAACTTTATGTGTTCCTTCAGTATTCGACAGGATAGGGCAAACAGCAGCTACTATGTATCTCGAACCGTTAGTAGAGCCGGAATTTCACGAAGATTCGTATGGTTATAGACCAAACAAGTCTGCACTGGATGCGGTAAGTACAGCGTGTAAGAGATGTTGGAGAAGTGATTGGACGATAGATCTTGATATTTCTGGATTTTTCGACAATCTGGATCATGTGTTAGCACTGCAAACTATCAAGAAGCATACAGATTGCAAGTGGGTCATACTGTACGTGGAAAGGTGGATGAAAGCCCCGATTCAACTAGCAGATGGCAGTAAGGTAGTTAGGAATAAGGGAGTTCCACAAGGAGGTTCTGTAAGCCCAATCATTTCTAACATATTTATGCATCATGCATTTGATATGTGGATGAGGCAAAACTACCCAACAATACCATTTGAGAGATATGTAGATGATGCAATGGTGCACTGTAAAACCCAGAAACAGGCAAAATTCATAAAAGACAAGATCGAAGAAAGATTGGCTGAGTTTAAGCTAAAATTACATCCTGAAAAGACACAAATAGTGTACTGTAAGGATGACAATAGGAGAGATGTGTTTCCAATACAGAGCTTTGACTTTCTGGGTTACACGTTCAGACCTAGACTGGCAAAGAACAATAAAATAGGAAACTATTTTGTCTCATTTCTACCTGCAATTAGCAACAAAGCCAAGAAGAAGATCAACCAAACCATAAGGTCATGGAAAATACGTAGGCAAACATATACAACACTAGAGAAAATATCAAAGAAAATAAATCCTATAGTCCGAGGCTGGTATCAGTACTATGGCAGGTTTTATAAATCAGAGATGTATCCATCTCTTAGAAATGTAGAGTGGCACCTAGTAGGATGGGTCAGAGCCAAATATAAGAAACTTCGAAATCATGGAAGACTAGCAAAGCAATTTCTAGCAAAAGTGAGAAAGAGGTCTCCAAATATTTTCTATCACTGGACACTAGGATTGGGATCAAAAGGCTGAATAACGGGAGCTGTATAAATTGAGAGGTTTACGTACAGTTCTGCGAGAGACTGGTGGGGAAGCTCCGCCGGTCTACTCTCCATCTTGTTTTCTTATACTCTCTACCATCAAGCACCCACATCTATTAATTTATTTTAAAAAGTTTACTTATCTTATCATAAAAAATATAGCTGTAAATACTTTAGTGAAAATTTCTTCTTATTTTATCTTTCTTTAAGCAAATATTGAGGTCTTTTTGTAAATTTTTATAGCCTGCTTGCATAATGTTTTTATGGGTTAGTATTATGTAATAGTATCCTACATTACTTATATTAGAAATGCTAACTTTAGCTAGCATTCGTAATTGCCTTTTTATTTTATTTCTTTTTGCTGCTTTTCCGACTTTTTTACTGATAGCCAGACCTACTCTAATAACATGAATATACTTTTCAGGTTCTCTTTCTTTTATAGCATATAGTGATATATATACCCCTCGATAAAAAAGACTGTCAGGTGCTAATCTGTTTTTAAAAGCAAAGGAAAACTCTTTTTTTTTATGCTTACTATGCGCATAATTTATTACACCCTAATGAGCGACGCTTATTAAGAATTTTTCTTCCAGCTTTTGTTGACATACGTGAACGAAATCCGTGTTTGTGCTTTTTTTTTAAATTTTTTGGTTGAAATGTTCTTTTCATTGTTTTTATATTAATATAACTATTTATTTTAAATTATTTTTCTCTATTGTCAAATAATGGTCAACTTCTATGGCATTCTTATTGAATAAAATTTGATATATGGAAAAATGAATTTAATTATAGGCGTACCTGTTTTACTAATCCTTTTATTTTGTTTGAGTAAGTTTCAAGCAGTAAGTAAAGTTAAGTCTTATATATATTTGAGTTGTATGTGGATGCTACCTTGTTTGTTAGCATTCTATGATGGTTATTTTATAACTTCTATTTCTATAGCGTTACTTTTTTTTATGCTGATTTTTATCTTTAAAGGTAAAAGAAATAAGATGGTAAAATTTTTGTTATTTATGGCTTTAGCAATATCACTTTTTATCACTTTATTTATAATGCTATCTATTTTTGTTCAGTCCATTTCTTTTTTTAATAAAGTAGCTATTTCAGAATTCTTATTTTGCTTAAAATGGAAGCATAATGTAGCTATTATTGGTGAAGGAGAGGTGGGGTGTTTTGGTATAGCGCCACTTTTAGTGGGGACATTACTTATAACTATTGTAGCAATGTTAGTTGCGGTGCCGCTTGGTTTATTTTCTGCAATATATATTAGTGAGTATGCGAGTGAAAAAGTGCGTTATGTTATTAATACAGCCTTACAGGTTTTGTCTGCTATTCCTACTGTTGTATATGGATACTTCTCAGTTGTATTTTTGTCTTTTTTTATAAAGCAGGTAGCGAATTTTTTTAATCTAAGTATACACTCAGAAAGTGCTTTGATTGCTGGTTTATCGATTGGAATAATGATTCTTCCTTTTATTATTTCTTTGCTTGAAGATGCTATAAGATCTGTTCCAAAAAGTTTACGTTATGGTTTTATGGCGCTTGGCGCAACACCAGCGGAAACTATATGGCATATAACAATACCTTATGCAATGCCTACAATTTTAAGTGCAGTTTTATTATCAATTTCAAGGGTGATAGGTGAAACAATGATTGTACTAATGGCTGTGGGAATCAATGCAAATTTGACCTTTAATCCTCTCAATTCAGTTACTACTATCACTGTACAAATTGCTACATTACTTACCGGAGATCAGGATTTCAATAGTGTGCAAACTCTTGCTGCTTATGCGCTTAGTTTGGTGCTGTTTGTTATTACTTGGCTATTGAATGCATTTGCACTATTTATAATGAAACGTAACTAGTAAGTGTTTTAATATTGCAAAATTTCTGTTAATAATATAAGATTTATTTTTTAGAAGTTCTTTTATAGAATTATAGTGTTAGGTGATGAAAGAGATGAATATAGGTAGAACGGTTAAGATAACTCAAGCAGTTGTTGATCTAAAATTTGAAGGCGAGTTACCTAAGATATTTAATGCTTTAAAAAGCAAACTAAAATGTAAGGGCAAGGAGCTAGTTTTAGAGGTTTCACAACATATAGGTGACAATATAGTTCGTTGCATTGCTATGGATAGCACAGATGGTATGTCAAGAGGTGATGAGTTTGTTGATACAGGTGCACCAATATCAGTTCCGGTTGGGCGCTCAACTTTAGGAAGGATTTTTAATGTTGTAGGAGAGCTTATAGATGAGTGTGGTCCTTTAAAAGGAAAGTATAATTTAGAACCTATACATAGATCACCTCCAAGTTTTACCGAGCAGAAGATACAGGAAGAGGTTTTAGTTACAGGAATAAAGGTTATAGATCTTCTTGCTCCTTATCTTAAAGGAGGAAAAATTGGCTTATTTGGTGGAGCTGGTGTTGGTAAAACAGTTCTGATAATGGAGCTGATTAACAACATAGCAAAAGCTCATAAAGGATTTTCTGTGTTTGCTGGAGTAGGAGAGAGAACGCGTGAAGGTAATGATCTTTATAACGAGATGATTACTTCGAATGTAATAGATATAAATGAGCACGAAAAATCTCAAGCCGTTTTGGTTTATGGTCAAATGAATGAACCTCCTGGAGCAAGGGCTAGGGTTGCTTTAACAGCACTAACTATGGCGGAGTATTTTCGTGATCATGAAAATCAAGATGTTCTATTTTTTGTAGATAATATCTTCCGTTTTACTCAAGCTGGCTCTGAAATTTCTGCTTTGCTTGGAAGAATACCGTCGGCTGTTGGTTATCAGCCAACTCTTGCGACTGATATGGGCGCTATGCAAGAGAGAATAGCCTCAACTACTGCTGGTTCTATTACTTCTGTACAGGCTATATATGTTCCTGCAGACGATTTGACCGATCCAGCTCCAGCAACGACATTCTCTCATCTTGATGCAACCACAGTGTTGTCAAGGCAGATAGCTGAAATGGGTATATATCCTGCTGTTGATCCACTTGACTCAACTTCTCAGTCTTTATCTGCTGAAATCATTGGTGAAGAGCATTATAATGTGGCTTCTGAAGTGAAACGTATATTGCAAACTTATAAGTCGCTGCAAGATATTATCGCAATACTTGGTATGGATGAACTATCTGATGAAGATAAAATTATTGTTGATAGAGCTCGTAAAATTCAGAAGTTTCTTTCTCAACCTTTTCATGTTGCGGAGGTATTTACTGGCATGTCTGGCAAATTTGTTTCACTTTCTGATACTATTTCTAGTTTTAAAGGAATTATTGAAGGTAAATATGATCACCTGCCAGAAGCTGCTTTTTATATGGTGGGAAGTATAAGTGAAGCAATAGAAAAGGCTGAATCAATAAAAGCTGAAGTTGGAGCCGGACATTAAAGATTATGAACACTTTTAAGGTGCAATTTTTTTCTCCTGATAATCGAATTTCATTCGATGAAGTGGTTTCGCTTTCAGTGAATGGGCTTGAAGGAGAGCTAGTGATTTTAGCTTACCATTCTCCTTACTTAATTTATTTATTGCCTGGTATAATTACTGTTCAAATGAGTAACCAGACAAAGGAAAAAGTTGTAATTGATAATGGTATATTAGAGGTTGCAAATAATAATTGTAGCATTATAACGAATCAAATTCAGGTTTTTGATCATTTGACTCATGATGAGGAATCATTAAAAAATAAGAGAGTTGGTATATATTTAGGTTATCTTGATGTCAAATCTCTTTAGGGGCTCTTTTTGTGTTCAAGAAATGAGTTTACTCTTGTCATTCCCACTTCAAGTAGCTGACACACAACTGTACGAACATTATGGTTCAGGGAAGATGTCATTCCAGTATCTTCCTTCTTTTCATCCCAGTGCGTGACACTGGGATCCAGATATAAAAAGTATTTGAAAATTATGCAGTAAACAATAGTTCTTAAGGACATATGTCAAAAACAATGTCCAAAAACTAGATCCCAGTGTCTAGGCACTGGCATGACATTATTTATTATGTGCCGTATTGCAATGTTCGTACAGCTATGTGTCACACTACTCGGATGACAAGAGGGGCTACTTGAATAAAGAAGCCGCTGGTCTCATGTGCATCTTTAAACATTTTCACGCTGACTTTGGCTACACACCTTTGATGGACTGCTGATTAAGTCTAGAAGTGAATTACAGTGATCGCTATGAAATGCGCTATCAAGGCTTAAAGACCTAGGTTTTTTTTCTGAATCATCAATTTCCTCTGTAAGCTGGTAAAACATTTTTGAATTATTATCAAAAACTTCCTTTTTATTAACAAGTACTTGATCAATTACTGGACTTAACAGTTCTACTTGGCTATTTAAGTATTGTACTTTATCGTTTAGCTCTTTTTTTTCTCTTATTAATCTTTCAATCTCATCTTCATATTCTTTAAACTTTAATTCCAGTGATGGACGGTACTTATTAACTATTTCTTCTTCTATCTCCTGCCGTAATTGCCCTCTTATTGTCTCGATCTGCTCATCTTTAAGCTCTAGCTCGTTCTTTAACGTTTCAAAATCCCACGTTAGCTGATCTGCCTCTTGTTCATCAGATTCCAAATGTGCGTTATGCTCATTTTCTAAATTTTGTATTTGAGATTTATAACTCGCTATACACTTATCCCTTGCACTTATCATGTGTTCTGCTTCCTCTATCTCTTCCTCTTTTTTTTCAAACTGGTTCAATTTACCTTGTAGTTTCTCTTGTTCTGCATTAGCAGTTTTTAGCTTTTCCTTCAGTTCTTCTACCTTTTCTTCCAGTTCCTTATTTTTTCCATAAATTTCTTGAATTTTCTGCTCTTGCTCCTTATTGAGCTGGATTATTCGCTCATCTGTTTTACTCATTTCTTTCTCAAGTCTTTGTTCCTTTTCTTTACACTCAACTTGTAAATCATTGCACTGTTCCTCCAATTCCTCAATTTTTTGCTTAGCCTCCACGAGTTCTTGTTCTGATTCTACTTGCTTTGCTTTTAACATTTGATTTGCTTCTTTCAGTAATAATAACTCTTCTTTCAAATCTGATATTTGTTGTTCACTGCTTTCTTTTGTACTATTGCTATAGTGTTCTAATTGATCAAGCTTGTCTTCCAAACTATACTTTTCTTCTTTCAGTTGATTTAATTCCTCGTGCAATTTTCTTAACTCACTTATCAACTCTTCTTTTCCTGCATTGGCAACTTCCAGCTTTTTCTTCAGGTCTTTCTTTTCTTCATATGCACCTTCAAGTTCTTGCGCTCTTTCTTGCAGCTCTGTTGACATATTTGCTAGCTTTGCATTTTTTTGTGTCAGTTCAGCTTGCAATTTTGCATTTTTTTGCTTTTCTTCTCCAAGTTCATTCTGTAAATCACTATTATGCTTTTCAAATTCTTGCTGGCTTTGTTGCATAGCTAGTGTTGGTTGAGGTTATTGTAAGAAGAAAAGCTTTTTAATATATGGCTACTAACGCATTTTGTTGTAAAATAGGCATTTTTCAAACAAGTACAACTTATGCCACAAAAAATGAGAGTAAGTAACCAAAGAGAATATAACGAGTTTCTCAAAAAAAGAGGAAATGTTTTTCATTTTGTTAATCAAGCCATAGAAAATTGGTATGAAAATAGTCCAAAAGTTGCAGGTGGCAATAACACTTATAGTGATAAAGTTGTAATTTTAATACACATAATAGTTCATCTTTTTAGAATTGGCTTGAGACAAGCTGTAGGTTTTGTAAAAGGTTATATGGTACAAATAGGCAAAAAACTTAAGATTATCAGCTATACACAAGCTTCCAGAAGATTTAAAAAGCTTAATTTGAAGATTGATGACCATAGAAGCAATAAAGATGATCTGGAAAATGTTGAAATTGCCGTAGATAGCACTAGAGTTAGTATCTACAATAATAACGGTGGGCATAGTAAGCTTAATATTCGAAAAAGGAAATACAGTGGTTATGGTCAAGTAAGAAAATTACATGTTGTTTTAAACATAAATGATAAGAAAGCAATAAGCATGAACTACACTAGTGGTGTTGCTGTAGACTATTTGCCGGTCTGCGATATGTTAGAAGAAGTCAGTGATAAATATAACATTTGTTCTATTCGAGCAGATGCGGCTTATGATATAAAAAGTGTGTATAAAGAATGCAGAAAATACAATATTGTGCCTATTATTCGCCCTAGGAAGGATACTAAAATTTGTTTAGCTGACTACTTATCAGAAAGAAACAAGTATATTAGTAGAATTAGGTCATATGAGAATTATGAAGATGGTATTAATGAATGGAAGAAAAAAGTTAAGTATGGAGCACGGTCTTATATTGAAGTCTTTTTCTATAGGTTGAAGCAAATATTTGGGTTTGGCTTGAAAAATAAATCAGAGGTAAATCGTGAAAAAGAGCTGTTAATTAAGTGCTACTTAGTATCCGTTCAGCGGAGTGGCAGAATAAGGTAGACAAGGTGATCTAAAAAGATAATCATAGAGCAAAAGTGAGGTAATGTGGTAAACCTTTTAGAGCTTTGCAAAAATTTACAGCAAAAAATAGAAAAGTTAGAAGCAAAAATAGAAAAGCTGGAAAGGGAGAATGAAAGTTTAAAAGCAGAGAACAAGGCTTTAAAGATAGAGAACGCTGAATTAAAGGAAAGGCTTGGTTTAAACTCGAAAAATTCATCTCTACCAAGCTCTAGAGAGTTGTACAAAATAAAAAAGGACAAGCCAAAGAGCGACAGAAACGTTGGTGGTCAGGTTGGTCATAAAGGAAGTTTTCGCGCCAAAATGGATGCAGATGAGGTGATAAAAGTAAAGTTGTCATCTACTTGTGAATGCGGAGGAGGGATTGCAATATGCAATGGACCGTACATTCATCAAAAAGTTGATCTTCCGGAAATTAGGCCTTATGTAGTGGAATATCAGATGGAGCATGGTCGTTGCCGGAGATGCGGAAAAAGAAGAAGCAGTAAGTTACCAGAAGGTGTTACGTCAGATACATTTGGTCCAAGGGTTAAGTCAATAATTGCAGCGTTCAGCGGATTCTACAAAAATTCAAAACGCGAAATAGCGAGTGTCGTAAATGATATCTTCAATTTGAACATAAGCGTCGTTAGCATATCAAATAGTGAACATAGAGTTGCTTCAAAATGCAAAAAAATGTATGAGCAGATCGAACAAGAGATAAGTAGGAGTAAAGTTCTACATATTGATGAAACGAGCCATTATAACAAAGGTAAACTCGCTTGGTGTTGGATGTTTGCAAGCAATACGGCAAGTTTTGTGAAGTTGACAGAGTCAAGAGGAATGAAAGTTTTAAAAAATAACGCATGCTGCAATCATAATAGCTTAGTGGTAACCGACAGGTACGCAGTATACAATTACTTTGCTGATGAAAAAAGGCAAATCTGCTGGGCACACTTAGCAAGGGATTTTGAAAGATTAGCGCATAGTTGGAATATTGAAGTCAAAGTTCTTGGCTGTTACTTAAGAAATGTAGCTACTGAATTATTTGCACTAAAAAAGGCTTTGCTAAAAAATGAGATAGATGTTTTTAGATTTGCCAGACGTGCCAGAAAGTTGCGAAAACGTACAAGGTATTACTTGAAGGAAATATCCTACTTACCTGAAGCAATTGGAGCCTCTCGAGTTGCGAAAAATATTTTGAAATCTGAAAGAATGATGTGGAATTTTTTAGATGACCCAAAAAACATTCCGCTGACAAACAACCATGCTGAACAGCAGATACGGCATGGCTTTGTTGCATAGCTAGTGTTGGTTGAGGTTATTGTAAGAAGAAAAGCTTTTTAATATATGGCTACTAACGCATTTTGTTGTAAAATAGGCATTTTTCAAACAAGTACAACTTATGCCACAAAAAATGAGAGTAAGTAACCAAAGAGAATATAACGAGTTTCTCAAAAAAAGAGGAAATGTTTTTCATTTTGTTAATCAAGCCATAGAAAATTGGTATGAAAATAGTCCAAAAGTTGCAGGTGGCAATAACACTTATAGTGATAAAGTTGTAATTTTAATACACATAATAGTTCATCTTTTTAGAATTGGCTTGAGACAAGCTGTAGGTTTTGTAAAAGGTTATATGGTACAAATAGGCAAAAAACTTAAGATTATCAGCTATACACAAGCTTCCAGAAGATTTAAAAAGCTTAATTTGAAGATTGATGACCATAGAAGCAATAAAGATGATCTGGAAAATGTTGAAATTGCCGTAGATAGCACTAGAGTTAGTATCTACAATAATAACGGTGGGCATAGTAAGCTTAATATTCGAAAAAGGAAATACAGTGGTTATGGTCAAGTAAGAAAATTACATGTTGTTTTAAACATAAATGATAAGAAAGCAATAAGCATGAACTACACTAGTGGTGTTGCTGTAGACTATTTGCCGGTCTGCGATATGTTAGAAGAAGTCAGTGATAAATATAACATTTGTTCTATTCGAGCAGATGCGGCTTATGATATAAAAAGTGTGTATAAAGAATGCAGAAAATACAATATTGTGCCTATTATTCGCCCTAGGAAGGATACTAAAATTTGTTTAGCTGACTACTTATCAGAAAGAAACAAGTATATTAGTAGAATTAGGTCATATGAGAATTATGAAGATGGTATTAATGAATGGAAGAAAAAAGTTAAGTATGGAGCACGGTCTTATATTGAAGTCTTTTTCTATAGGTTGAAGCAAATATTTGGGTTTGGCTTGAAAAATAAATCAGAGGTAAATCGTGAAAAAGAGCTGTTAATTAAGTGCTACTTATTGAACAAATTTACTGATATAGGTATGGCTAAATTTAAATTAGCTGCGTAAATTCACTGTGATTTACATGCCTATCAGTGCTATGCAACAAAGCCATACGGCATTATGTCGTTTACCGCAAAAATTCGTATTTTACACAATCAAAGCGGGGAAATGCATTCCTTGAACGGATAATTTCGTTATACTTAACATGGAAACAAAGGGGTCTCAATCCTTTCCAAAACCTCTTATCTATTGTTTCTTAAACCACTCTCCTGAACGGATACGCTACTTATTGAACAAATTTACTGATATAGGTATGGCTAAATTTAAATTAGCTGCGTAAATTCACTGTGATTTACATGCCTATCAGTGCTATGCAACAAAGCCATTCTTGCTTGGCCTCTTCGAGCCTATGCTGTAAATTGTTCCTCTGCTCATTTAATTCTCTAATTTCTTGCTCAGCTTTTGTAAGCTTTTGATCTAGTTGTTGTGAATTAACTTCTGTTTGAGTTGCAATTGCCTGAGTTGCAATCTGCTGTGGATTAACCTCTGATACATTGTTGCTAGTGAAAGAAAGAATAGGATTGCTTTTAGCATCATTTTCAAGATCTTTCATCTTTTCGTCTTGATTGATTACGATATGTTCGTTATTTTGCAGATTACTAACAGCCGGTGCAATGTTAGCATTTTTGTTCTTTTTCAATAATGCTTTTACAGCATCATGTAGAGAGAGGCCTTGAATATATAATTCCTCATTTTGTCTTATTAATTCCCAAAACTCCTCAGGTGGCGATTCAAAATCTTTACCATTAAACTGTAGTACTTTAGTTATACCAGAATTACTTACATTCATAACCATAGTACAGGTAAAAGTTTTCCCATCCTTGTCCTGCACAGGCCAAGTGCTTGTCATTTCATAATATGCACCCTCTTTAAATTCATAATGTCTTTCCTTACCTTTTCGGTAAGCGTATATGTCATGCTTTTTATCGCAATAGATATTCAATGTGCTAATATCCCTTTCTTGCTGTAAGATATCACTAATTCTTATTGGCTCACTTCTATTGTAATTAATAAGATTAATGTTTAACACTTTATCAGAATTGTTAGTTTCTACATAAAAAGCTCGAAGGTCTATGTCTTTGTCTCTAAAATACTTACTTACAGCTTTTTTTGCCTGATTTGCTAATTCTATAAAGTTTTTTTTAAAGCTCTTGTTGAAAGATAGATCTATATATGCTTGCTTAAAATTTTCATCATTTGTTAAATCCATGAGCAAGTCATAAACCTCCCATTTTTCCTGACAATGTTCTTCTAAAACAGTAATGCTATTTTTTCTTTTCAGCTCTGCTAATATGTTTTTCAATGTCGGGAAATTTGTTGACATAGTATACCCCTTGTTACTATTGTTCTGATAATATATTTACTTTAGGAGTGATTAACTCCTTTTATATTAACCTTTTTAGTTGAATTTAATTGCGAGCGTTAAACTCGAACTTAGTCATTTTGTTTATTGTTCCTCACTACCTATTTGTATTACTATACTAATAGTAGCACTAAGTTTTAGGCTATGCAAGAATTTCTATTGAACGTAAAGCTAGTAAACTTCAGAAATTGGTTATGCTAATTTTGTTAATAAAATGCAACCAATTAAGGAAAGCGCTATACTGTGTCTCAGTGCAATATTTTCTTTCCTAACGGACTGAAAATTGAGTTGAGTTAAAAATCCGATTTTATTTAATACTTTTCAAAGATGACAATATTTTGTAAAAATAGGTTTTTAATAGGACAATAATATGGAAATTTTTCTTGATAGTGTTGATTTGAATGAAATTAAGGAGCTAAAAGAGTTCATTGATGGTATAACAACTAATCCTTCTTTAATAGCAAAATCTGGACATAAAGATAAGTACGAAGATTTAGTAAGCGAAATATGTTCTATTATAAAAGGACCTGTTAGTGTTGAAGTTGTTGCAGATAGCCATGAAGATATGGTTAAGGAAGGCCTTAAGTTAGCGAAAATCGCTAGTAATATCGTAGTAAAGTTACCCCTTACACATGAAGGATTAATTTCTTGTAAAAAGTTGTGGACAGAACATAAAATACCTGCTAATATCACATTATGTTTTTCTCCTGGACAAGCACTGTTTGCCGCTAAGGCCGGTGCTTGTTTTATTTCTCCCTTTGTTGGTCGCCTTGATGATATAAGCTATGATGGCTTATCGCTAATAGAAGATATATGCACTATATATTCTAATTATAATTTTAAGACAAAAGTTCTTGTTGCATCAGTAAGAAGTCCAGCACATGTAATAGAAGCTGCACGGCTCGGTGCTCATTCAATTACTGTGCCAGCAAAAATACTTAGACAGTTAATTAATCATCCACTTACTGATCAAGGGCTCGCAATATTTGAAAAAGACTGGGGCGTAAAACAATAAATGACATTGCTAAAAAAGACATAAAAACACAATAATTTATATAAAAAGGACATAGGTACCATCTGTCCTTTAAAGACATGTAGGTCAATGATATGCGTAATTCAGTGTTTTAAACATGATAGTCCTCCACTAATAAAAAAGATTGAGAAAAATGTATACAGCTACGACCGAAGTATAGCTAAAATATATTTTAACTGAAGATTATAGATTAGTTGAATTGAAAAGTCTGCAGACGAAGATAGATTCCGAGCTCTAGAACACCTTCACTGTGCATGGTAACAAAACTATTAGAGTTTGTCAAGTAATTTTTTATCGTAATTTTACGAACGTGCCATGCCAGTAATTATATCTAGTTAAATTTGTAAAGTAATACAGTGTTTTCGATAGTTATAAAAAAGCTGGATTTCAGTACTGGAGTAACATTTTGGAAATTGGGATGAAAAGAGGGAAAGTACTGGTTTGAAATTAAGTTTTCTGGATTCCAGTGCTGGAATGACAAGAGAGGAGCTCCAGGTACAGCTGTTACCTATAGAATGGCAGTACTAGAATGATAACAAACTGAATGACATATTTAATCTCTATACAGATGTACATCACGCACCGATTTCCATTCAAGGTAATGTCATTCCAGCATTGGAATCCAGTTAGATTTGCGAGTATAAAAGTAATACAACATTTTTGATGATGGAAGCCATTACTAGGATAACAAGAAAGGAAGTGCTGATTTCAGTGTTTATACGTTAGCCATGCATCTAAAAATTTATAAACAAAAGATTACACTTCACAACTTTGTGATGGAATAAGTTTTTCAATGCTGTTGACGCAAAACTCAGTTGTATTATTAGCTATTTCATCGAATTTATCATTTATATCCTTACCTATTTTTTCATCTTTAATATATTCATACAGAGCTAAAATAGCTATAGTTGAACATATTGCGATGAAACCAACTTTTGCTGTAATAAGTAATGATAGCCCACCTGCAAGTATGGACACTGCTCCAATAGCTAGGTTTATAATTTTATTTTGTGTTGATTGATTCTCTTTATCCTCTAAAACGTTTGATATTGCTTTTGAGGCAATTTTTATTGCTATTGCTGTAGTTGAGATTATAACAAACATCATAGCTATTTTTGCTAAGAGAAAAATTGATGGTAGCATTATTACAAGAAACAGTGAAGCACCTCCTATAAATAACCATTTCTCATTTATTTTTTTAGACTGATCTGTATTATTAGGCATTGCAACCCTCCACTTTGATTAACAGTTTATTCATATAATATGAAACATGCGATAGTCAAGATGTTTTTGTGTGGAGAAGCTTGCGATTGAGTTTTGAAGAGCTTTAGCTTTACAAGATGGTAGATTTGGTGATTATCGTAAGATTCTTGCAGTCATTTTAGTGGGAAGAATTTGTAAAATATGAAAAAATAACCGCCAGAAAATTGGAAACGCTATAACTTTCTTTCCTTTAAATATACTTTTTAAAATATATGCTGCAGCTTTTTCTGGCTCCCATATGAAGGGAAGTGGTTTATTAGACTTAAACATATCTGTTTTTACTGGCCCTGGCATTATGGTGATAAACTTTGTGCTACTGTTAGAATATTGGATTTTAGTGATTGAAAACAACTTTTTAGTGCTGCTTTGCTGACACAGTATGCAGAAGCATGTGGTGTTGCATGCATAGCAACAAGAGAAGATATAACCGCAAAAGTTGCCAAGGAATTATGATGAATCCATTCTTCAATCCAGTTGATAACGCCAAAATAATTGGTTTCAAATGTTTTTCTATGAATGTTGGTATGAAACTTATCTTCTATTTCGCCACATCCTGCATTAAGAAAAAAGAGATTTGGTATAATATTTTGCTTTTTTAAAAAATCAGACGAGTTTTTAATATTTTCACTTTTGCTTACATCACATGTTATAGGTAAAAAATTACTACCTAATTCTTCTTTTAATTTTTCCAGTTTTTCAGTGCGCCTTGCAATGCCAACCACAAATCATCCATCTTTAATGAGCAACCGTGCTAGACTTTCTCCAATGACAGATGATGCTCCTGTAATGAGACAAGTTTTTCTATCCATGTGAATTTACATAACGTGAAGTATGAATGTAATGACTATTGCCTATTCACACAAGTTAAGTTTGCTATAATTTTGCTAAATAATAAAAAAAGAAAGCTACTTATAATTTTGAATTTTATATAAAGTTAAAGGGAAATTTAGTATTTGCTTACTTGTAATTTAAAATTCTTATATAATATTTTAAATGAGTTGAGAGAATTAAATGCAGGATGCAGCTTTAGTTTTACAAGATGGCAAGTGCTTTTGGGGAAGATCGGTAGGTAAAAAGGGCAAATGTATAGGTGAAGTTTGTTTTATCACTGGTATGACCGGGTATCAACATACTATAACCGATCCTTCTTTTGCTAATCAAATCATAGCGTTCACTTTTCCTCATATTGGTAATGTTGGAATAAATCATAAAGATAATGAAGGAGAGAAAATTTTTGCAAGTGGTGTGGTTATGCGTGAACTTTCTCCTATGTCTCACTCTTCTTCATATATTAGTTTAAATGATTGGTTGGAGAAAAATAATGTAGTTGGGATATCGGGAATTGATACTAGAGCTTTGACGAGATATTTGAGAAAACATGGATCTCAAAATGGAATGATATGTCCGTCAAGTGAGGCACATATATTAGATGAATTGAAGAAATACAAATCTGTAAATGGAATAGAAATAACTAAGAAAGTCAGTTTAAGTAATAACTTTCAAAGCGTTCTTAATGCAAAATATAGGGTTGTAATTGTTGATTTCGGTATAAAAAATAGTATAATCTCACGCTTAGTAGAACTTGATTGTACGGTTGAATTAGTCAAACCAGATACAGGTTTTGCTCACAAAATATTAAGCATGAATCCAGATGGTATAGTGCTTTCAAATGGCCCTGGTGATCCACAAGAGATAGGAGAGAGTGTAACTTCAGAAATAGAAATTATTGTGAAATCTAAAATACCAGTTTTTGGAATATGCCTGGGCCATCAATTACTTGCAGTTACTTTGGGAGCAAAGACTGTCAAGATGGATATTGGTCATCGAGGGAGTAATCATCCAGTTTATGATCTGGAGAGTAAAAAAGTTGAGATAACTAGCCAAAATCATGGTTTTGTTGTTGATTCAGCTTCTCTTCCAAGTAACGTTGAAGTTACTCATATTTCTCTATTTGATAATAGTGTAGAGGGGATAATGATGAAGGATTACCCAGTCTTTTCTACTCAATACCATCCAGAAGAAGCGCCAGGTACACATGATTCACATTACTTATTTGGGCGTTTTATTGACAATATTTTGTTATATAAAAGTAAAATCTAACTGAAATCAGTTAGATTAGCTTTTATTACTTGATCTTTTGGATTTGGATGTTTAATATTAGGAATAATAAAACTTAAGTTAAGGTAGTGTTCTCTTAACAGATTTTTGTGGAGGAGTGACCGAGTGGTTAAAGGTAACAGACTGTAAATCTGTCCGCATTGCGTACGTAGGTTCGAATCCTACCTCCTCCATTGTGCGGGTATAGCTCAATGGTAGAGCTCTAGCCTTCCAAGCTAGTGACGTGGGTTCGATTCCCACTATCCGCTCTTTTTTTGTTGTATTTATATAAAATCAACATATTATTTATTGATGTATTTGTATTTTAGGTAGAAGAGTTAAAATTATGACAGCGATAGTAGAAGCATTTGGAAAGCCGCATGTAAACGTGGGAACGATAGGACATGTGGATCATGGGAAGACAACGTTAACAGCGGCGATAACAAAGCATTATGGTAATTTTGTAGCATATGATCAAATAGATAAAGCGCCAGAAGAAAGAAAGAGAGGTATAACAATAGCAACAGCGCATGTTGAATATCAAACAGAAAAGAGACACTATGCACACGTTGATTGCCCTGGACATGCTGATTATGTAAAGAATATGATAGTAGGTGCAGCACAGATGGATGCAGCGATATTGGTAGTGTCGGGGGTTGATGGGCCGATGCCACAAACGAGAGAGCATATATTGCTGGCAAAACAGGTGGGTGTTGGATATATCGTGGTATATATAAATAAAGCTGATGTTGCTGATGCTGATATGATAGATTTGGTGGAAATGGAAGTGAGAGAGTTGCTGAGTAAGTATAAATTTCCAGGTGATGAAGTGCCTGTGATAGTTGGGTCTGCGTTAAAAGCATTAGAGGATGATAGTAGTGAGTATGGAAAGAAATCAATAGATAAATTGATGGAGAAGTTAGATGAGTATGTGGCAGTACCTCCAAGGCCTGTAGATTTGCCGTTTTTGTTGCCAATAGAAGATGTATTTTCAATATCGGGCCGAGGGACGGTAGTAACAGGAAGAATAGAGAAGGGGGAGATAAAGACAGGGGATGATATAGAGATAATAGGTCTGAAAGCGACGCAAAAGACGACATGTACTGGTGTTGAGATGTTTAAGAAGTTGCTAGATAAGGGAAGTGCAGGACTCAATGTAGGAATACTACTAAGAGGAACAAAGAGAGAAGAAGTGGAGAGAGGGCAAGTATTGGCAAAACCAGGGACAATAACCCCGCATAAGAAATTTAATGCGGAGGTGTATATATTGAAGAAAGAAGAAGGAGGAAGGCATACACCATTTTTTGGAAATTATCAGCCACAGTTTTATTTAAGGACAACGGATGTAACTGGGAGCATAAAGTTGCTAGATGGAAAGGAGATGGTAATGCCAGGGGACAATGTAAGTATAGAAGTGGAGTTGCAAGTACCAATAGCAATGGATAAAGGATTACGTTTTGCGATAAGAGAAGGTGGTAGAACTGTTGGTTCTGGCGTTGTTTCGGAAATTTTAGAATGAGTATAATAACTAAGATGAAGCAAGATATATATATTAGAATCAAAGCTTTCGATTGTTCTTTGTTGGAAAAGTGTATTCGCGAGTTTATTGATCAATTAAAGCAGTTTAATGCAGATTTATCTGGTCCGATTGCGTTGCCAAGAAAAGATTCTAAATTTACTGTTAATAGGTCTCCTCATGTTGATAAAAAATCTCGTGAGCAATTTGAAATGAGAATTTCTAAGCGGTTAATTATTGTACATAATCCTACTTCTACTATGATGAAGATGCTTGCAGATTTATCTTTTTCTGCTGGTGTAGAAGTGGATTTAAAGGTTAAGGAAGTTAATATTTAGGAAAAGGAAATGAAGAGAATAAATTCGCTTAGGAGAATTGGTTTGTTAATGACGAATGTTGGCCATACTGCTATGTATTTTGATAATAGTCGCATGGCTGTAACCTTATTGCATCTAAGCGAAACTTATATTATCGATATAAAAGGACAAGATAAATGTGGCTACAATTCAGTCATTTTAGGCACAGGAGATTTAAAAAAAATAGCAAAACCTCAGTTGGAATATTTAAAGAAAAAGGGTATAAATAGTAAATGTAAATTATACGAAAGTAGATTAACTGATCTATTCGGAATAGAATGTGGTAAAAAGGTGGGGGTTAATCATTTTGTAGTTGGTCAATATCTTGACATTACGGGTTATTCTTTAGGTAAAGGGTTTGCTGGTGTGATGAAGCGGCATAACTTCAGTGGGCTTAGGGCATCTCATGGCGTTTCTATTGCTCATAGATCACAAGGTTCTACTGGTCAATGTCAAGATCCTGGTAGAGTATTCAAGGGGAAGAAAATGGCTGGTCATTTAGGTAATAGCAGAGTAACTGTACAGAATATGAAAATATTATCCATTGATTATGAAAATAGCATAATTGCTGTAAAGGGTAATAATGTTCCTGGGTTTAAAAACTCTTATGTTTTTGTGAGAGATGCGGTTAAAAAGCCTTTACATAAAGATGTTCCTTTTCCAGCAGGTCTGCTGTTGAATATGAGTGATGATGCTAATAATTTGGTGAGTTAGTTATGGAATGTGAATTAGTTGATCTATCTAATAATAATGTAGGTAGTGTTGAGCTTAATCCCTTGATATTTTCTGCCAAGCAAAAATTGAGTATTTTGCATGATATAGTGAGATGGCAATTAGCAAAGAGAAGAGTTGGTGCTCATAAAACAAAGGGTATCAGTGATGTTTCTGGTACAACAGCTAAGCCGTATGGTCAAAAACGTACCGGTAGGGCGAGGCAGGGGAGCTTGCGATCTCCTCAGTTTAGAGGTGGTGGAATTATTTTTGGTCCTGTTGTTAGGAGTCATGCTTATTCTCTTAATAAAAAAGTACGTAAGTTTGGTTTGAAAATTGCTTTATCTCTAAAATATTTAAATAATCAAGTTATTGTTCTTGATAGTTTAAATGTTGATGTGAAGAAAACATCTAAAATGTGTGAATATATTAAAAATTTTAAATTTTCTTCTTTTTTAATAGTTGGTGATTATGGAGATGATTTGTTACGTGCTGCTAAAAATTTGCATTATGTAGATTTAATCAAACCTATTGGGTTAAATGTTTTTGATATATTGAATCATGAATGCGTGATGTTAACAAAAGACACTTTAAAGCATCTTGAAGGTAGATTGTTATGATTAAATATAATAATATAATAAAATCTCCTGTAATCACAGAAAAGGCTTCTCTTTTAAGAGAGAAGTTTAATAAATACTCTTTGTATGTTTTTGTAAATGTAAATAAGCGTCAAATAAAATCGGCAATAGAGTCTTTATTTAATGTCAGAATTTCTTCTATAAATGTTATTAGAGTTAAACCTAAATATAGACGGTTTAGGGGTGTGATTGGTTGTAAAAAACAGAGAAAAAAGGTTTATTTTTCTTTGATAGATGGTCAAAAATTAGATATAATGAGCGTTTAATATGGGTATGAAATTTTTTAATCCTGTTACTCCGTCTTCTCGTGGGACTGTATTAATAAGTAAAGTTGGTTTATCAAAAGATAAGCCGGAGAAGTCTCTTGTATTTGGTAAAAAATCCAGTGGTGGAAGAAATAATCATGGTAGAATTACAACTCGTCATAGAGGTGGTGGTCACAAGAAGAAGTATAGAGTTATAGATTTCAAACGTAATAGAAGTGATCAGGGTATAGTTGAGAAAATAGAGTATGATCCAAATAGAAGTGGGTTTTTAGCATTAATATCATATAAGGAAGATGATACTAAATCTTATATATTAGCTCCTCAAGGTATGAAGCCTGGTGATGTTGTGACAGCTGGAGATGATGCTGATATTTTGCCAGGGAATTGTTTACTACTCAAGCATATACCTGTTGGTTCTTTCGTTCATAATGTTGAGCTGAAGCCAGGTAATGGTGCTGCGATTGCTAGAGCTGCTGGTTGTTATGCACAAATCGTTGGTCGTGATGGCCAATATGTTTTATTACGACTCAGGTCTGGTCAAATTAGGTTGATTTTATCTTCTTGCAAGGCTACTATTGGTGTAGTATCTAATCCTGACCATAAGAATAGAAAGTTGGGTAAAGCTGGGAGAAGTAGATGGCTTGGGATTAGACCTACTGTACGTGGAGTTGCAATGAATCCGGTTGACCATCCTCATGGAGGTGGAGAGGGAAAAACTTCTGGCGGTCGTCATCCTGTTACTCCTTGGGGTGTTGCAACAAAAGGAAAGAAAACTAGGAAAAAAAATAAATCTAGTGATAAGTATATAAAAAAATTGAAAGGTTAATTTATGAGTAGATCTGTATGGAAACCACCTTTTTTACACCCATCTGTACTAAGATTAGTTCAGAGAACTTTAAAAGAGGGTTCTATTAATAAGGTGATAAAAATTCATTCCAGGGCTTCTGTAATTCTTCCTAATTGTTTGGGTTTAAAATTTGCTGTTTATAATGGTAAAGATTACATTCCTGTTAGTGTTGATAATCAGAATATGATAGGTCATAAATTCGGTGAATTTTCACCTACTCGTAAATTTACTGGGCATGGTGGTGATAAAAAGGCAACAAGAAGGTAGGCAATTGATATGAAAAATAGGGATATAATAGTTGAGGCTGGTTCTAAGGTTTTAAGATCAACTCCTCGTAAATTAAATTTGGTTGCTGATTTAGTGCGTAATAAAAAAGTTTCTTTTGCTAATGTACAATTAAGATTTTGTGAAAAAAAGGCTGCCGGTTTTATAATGAAGGTGTTGAATTCTGCAATTGCTAATGCTCAAAATAATTATGGATTGAACGTTGATAATTTATATATAAAGGAAATTTTAATAGGTAAGTCACTTACTTTGCGTAGAGTATATCCAAAAGCTATGGGTAGGGCTAATAGAATGAGCAAATTTTATAGTAATATAACTATAAAATTGAAAGAAATTGTATGATTTATAGAAATGGAAAATTAATAAGGAAAGTGTAAAAATATGGGACAGAAGGTTAATCCTAAAGTATTTAGATTGCAAATAAATAGTAATACCTGGGATTCTGTTTGGTGTGCTACGGACGATTATAAACAGAAATTGCATCAAGATCTATTTATTCGCAGTTATATAAATGAATCCTTTAAGCATGCTGGTATTTCTAAAGTAACTGTAGAGCGTACAGTTACTTTAGTGTCTGTAATAATACATTCTTCTAAACCTGGGGTTATAATAGGTAAGAAAGGTTTGGATGTTGAGAAGATAAAGCAAAAAATAGCTAAAAAAGTAGAAAGTAGTGTTGAAGTGAATGTAGTAGGAGTTAAAAAGTCTGAAATAGATGCAGTTTTAATATCAAGGAGTATTACACATCAGCTAGAAAAAAGGATTTCATGTAGAAGAGCGATGAAAAAAGCTATTCAAAATTGTTTGAAGATGGGTGCTGAGGGTATTAAAGTAAGTTGCTCTGGGCGTCTTGGCGGAGCTGAAATAGCTCGTACTGAATGGTACAAAGAAGGTCGTTTGCCTTTACACACTTTGCGTGCTAATATAGATTATGCTTTTTGTGAAGCGAAGACTATATGTGGTATTATAGGAGTTAAAGTTTGGGTTTATGTTGGTAGTTAAGGTATATTGAAATGTTTGTTCCCAAAAAGAGTAAATATAAAAAGGTATTTAAGGGGAGAATCAAGGGTAATGCTAAGGGTGGTAGCACGCTGTCTTTTGGAGATTATGGATTAAAAGCTATGGAAGTAGGTAAGGTTCAGTCTAAGCATATTGAAACTGCAAGGCGCGTAATATCTAGAACGTTAAAACGCTCTGGTAAAGTGTGGATAAGAATTTTTCCTGATACCCCGGTTAGTAAAAAGCCAGCAGATGTACGTATGGGTAAAGGGAAAGGTAGTGTTGAATTTTGGGTATTTAAAGCTAAGCCCGGTAGGGTTTTATTTGAAATTAGTAGTGATGTTCCCATGCATTTAGCAAGACTGGCGCTTGAAAAAGCGACTGCTAAGCTTCCTATGAAGTGTAAATTTATATCTAATCATAATTGAATGGAGTTGCAATGGATATAGTTAAATTTGAATCAGAATCTTCACAAGGATTACATGAACTTCTTGTGAATTTGAGGAAAGAATTTGTTAATTTGGCTTTTCAAAAAAAGCTGGGCCAGTGCAACAATTTTTCGCGTTTTAGCTTAATAAGAAAGAGCATAGCTCGTAGTCTAACTGTATTAAATAGAAGAAAGAGAGAGGGAAAAAATGCCTAAGAAGGTTTTTTGTGGTGTCGTAACTAATGCTGAGTCTGATAAGACTGTAAAGGTTTCGGTGTTACAAGTGTATAAGGATAGGCTATATAAAAAAGTTATTAAAAAATACAAGAAGTATAAAGCACATGATGAGAATAATAGTTGCAAAAAGGGAGATAGGGTTTTAATACAGGAACATAAGCCTATTTCTGTTACTAAAAAATGGGTTGTTATCAATAGCTAAAAAGGAATAGGTATTTATATGATTCAAAAAAATACATTGTTAGAAGTAGCTGATAATTCTGGTGCGCGTGCAGTGCTTTGTATTGGCTTGTTAGGTGGTAGGAAATCTGCATCTGTAGGTGATACGATTATTATATCTACTAAGTCTATTAACCCAAAAGGTAAAGTTGAAAAAGGAAAAGTATATAAAGCAGTTGTTGTTAGAGTAAAAAATAGTGTTAAGAAATCTGATGGTTCTGTAATTCGTTTTTCTAGCAATGCTGTGGTTTTAATTAATGATCAAGGTGAACCACTTGGCACTCGGGTGTTTGGTCCAATAAAAAAGTTGTTATCTGGTTCTTTTATGAAAATAATGTCATTAGCTGATGAGGTTTTATAATGAGTGCTAAAATAAAAAGTGGTGATGATATTATAGTTTTAACTGGTAAAGATAAGAGAAAAATTGGTAAGGTAATCAAAGTTATAATACGTGATGCTAAAAAGAAAGTAGTTGTTTCTGGCGTAAATGTGTGTAAGAGACATACTAAACCAAGAGCTGGTAGTGGTGGTGGTATATTGAATAAAGAGTTAGCTATTGATGTATCCAATGTTGCAATATTGGATCCTAAGTGTAAAACTCCAACTAAAGTAGGATTTAAGATTATAGATGGTAGAAAAGTGCGTTTTGCAAAAGTTTCTGGAGAAGTGATAGATTAGGTTGATATGTTTAAACAATTGTATAAAGATAATATAGTAAAATCCTTAAAGGATAAGTTTAATTACAGCAATGTAATGCAAGTGCCTAAACTTGTCAAGGTGTGTATCAATATGGGCGTTGGAGATGCTGCTACGGACAATAAAGCGATAAATGAGCCATTTGATAATCTACATTTGATTGCTGGGCAAAAGCCTGTGTTAACCTTTGCAAAAAAATCTATTTCTGGTTTCAAAATTAGAAAAGGTGCAACTGTAGGTTGTAAAGTGACTTTGCGTAGAAATAAAATGTATGAATTCTTAGAAAGATTAATATATATTGCTTTGCCAAGGGAAAAAGATTTTAGAGGGTTTAGTGTGAAGCAATTTGATGGTCATGGTAATTTTTCCCTTGGTATCAAGGAGCATATATCATTTTTAGAAATAGACTATGATAAAATAAGTAAAATTAGAGGTATGGATATTAATATTATAACAAGTGCAGTTAGTGATAAGGAAGCAAAGGAATTATTACTGGCTCTTAAATTCCCTTTTTTTGATAATTGAGAGAAAATATATATGGCAAAAAAATCCATGATACAGAAGAATCTTCGTAGAATAAAGTTATGCGATCAGTATAGGGAGAGAAGGGAAGAATTAAAATCTATAATGAATAATAAGGATTTATCTATTGCAAAAAGGTTTGCAGCTCAAAGTAAGCTGATTAAAAAATTGCCTAGAGATTCTTCTAAAATCAGAATTAGGAATAGATGCGCTTTAACTGGTAGGCCGAGAGGAGTATATAGAAAATTTGGTTTATGTAGGATTGTTTTACGTGATTTGTGTTCTTTTGGACAAGTTCCAGGGGTTACAAAATCTAGTTGGTAAATGTGATATAAGGAGTGTAATAGTGTCGTTATCTGATGGTATTGGTGATTTTTTAACAAGAATACGTAATGCTCAATTGGCAATGCATAGGGAAACAAGAGTCCTATTCTCTAAAGTGAATTCTTCTATATTGAAGATCTTAAAAGAGGAAGGGTATATTCTTAATTATGAAAAGCAAGAGAGTGATAGTATCCCTTCGCTTGTTGTGCAGTTGAAGTATTATGATAAATCACCTGTGATTAATGATATAGCTAGGGTATCAAAGCCCGGTTGTCGTTATTATTCTAAGTGTAAGGACATTTCTAAAGCATATAATGGTCTTGGAATTTTTATTATATCTACACCGAAAGGAGTGATGACCGATTATAATGCACGTAGATTAAAAGTTGGTGGAGAAGTTTTGTGTCGTGTATTTTAAATGATAGGAGAAATGTATGTCTCGTATAGGTGCCGCACCTATCAATATTCCTGCTGATCTTTCAGTTGAATATAATGATGGTAGGGTATTAATAAGAAGTGTTAGGGCAGAAAAAGAGCTGAACTTGTGTAGTGGCATTCTGTGTCAGATAGTTGATAATCAATTGTTACTTTCTGTTGATCAAGGCAGGGATGATTATGATAAAATAAAATCTATATGGGGCACTTATAGAAGTAATATTAATAACATGATTAACGGTATGGTTAATGATTTTTCTGTTGATCTTGAGATTAATGGTGTGGGGTATAAAGCAGAATGTGATGATAAGTATTTGACTTTATATCTTGGTTATAGTCATAATATTAAGTATAAAGTGCCTAAAGACGTTGAGATTAAGTGTATAAAGCCAACTCATTTAGTGATTCGCGGTATGGATAAGCAAAAAGTCTATATGGTGGCTTCTGATATATGCAAAATTAGAAAATATGATCCTTATAAAGGTAAGGGTATTGTAATAAAAGGCAAATTTATGCTGCGTAAGGTTGTAAATAAAAAGAAGTAATTAAAATGAAAAGATTGTATAATTTTTTAAGTAGCTATGAAAAAAGGAAACTTCGTAATAGAGCGAAGCTCGATAAGAGCGCTGGACGTTTACGTGTATCCGTATTTAAGTCTAATAAACATTTTTACGTTCAGTTGATTAACGATGCAAAAGGAATAACCCTAGCTTCTGCTTCTACTTTGGATGATAAAATTAGGAATGTATGTAAAGGTAGGGTCAATGCTGAAACTATAAAACAGGTTTCTTCTTTATTGATTGAGCGTCTGCCTAGTACAAAATTGCAGCAGCGGTTCGTCTTTGATCGGGGAGCATATAAGTATACAGGATTGATTTCTCAATTTGCTGAGGCTTTAAGAAGCTCTGGATTTAAATTTTAGAAGGTTTTAAATATGGCTGTAAAGAATTTACAAAATAATAATGATTTGTCAGAACTTTTGGTTTCAGTGCGAAGGGTAACAACGGTTACTAAAGGTGGTAGAAGATTTTCATTTTCAACTTTGGTTGTTGTTGGTGATGGTAAGGGTAGGGTAGGATGTGGAATAGGTAAACACGCAGAGGTTGCTGAAGCAAGAGTGAAAGCTGTAAATGCTGCAAAGAAGTCGATGATTAGGGTGTACTTACGTGAAGGTAGAACTTTACATCATGATATTAAAGCTAAATTTTGTTCTGGTGAGATAGTTTTAAGAGCTGCAAGAACTGGAACAGGTATTATTGCTGGTGGAGCAATGAGGTCGGTTTTTGAGGTATTAGGTATAAAGGATGTGGTAGCTAAGTCTACTAGATCAAATGATCCCCATAATATTATATGTGCAGTATTTAAGGCTTTTGATGTTATGTTATCTCCTCGCCAAGTGGCAGGTAAGAGGGGTAAAAAGATTAGTGAGATAGTTGGAAATAGGTAAAGTATGAATGATGCTGTAAAATTAAATTCTGTGTTTACCAAATTATCTAAGAAAAAGAAGCCTAAATTATTAGGTAGAGGTATTGGTTGTGGTAAAGGTAAAACATCCGGTAGGGGGCATAAAGGGCAAAAAGCGAGAAGTGGCGTTTCTATAAATGGTTTTGAAGGTGGACAGCAGTCTATATATACTCGTTTACCTAAAAGAGGTTTTAAGCCTATACGCAAAAACTTATACTCTATATTTAATGTTGGTGATGTACAGTGCTTAATGGAAGCTAAAAAAATAGTCAAGGATTCTATCATAGATAAGGAGCTACTGCATAAATTAGGTTTTATCAGATCTGTTAAAAGTAAAATCAAACTTCTTAATAAGGGTAAATTAAGCGAAAAATTTGTGTTTCATGTTGATTTTGCATCAGAAGCTGCAAAAAGATCTGTAGCTTCAGTTGGTGGTAGTGTAGAAATACTATCGTAAATCATGAGCAGTAAATTTGCATTTAATAGTTTGGATTCTACGTTGTTATATAAAAGTGATTTACTAAAGCGTATATTTTTTACGCTAATGGCTTTAGTTTGTTATCGTTTAGGCACTTATGTTCCTATTCCTGGAGTTAATCTTGATATAATCAATGATATATTTCCAAAAGAGAGTTCTGGTGTTTTTGGAGTATTTAATTTATTTTCTGGTGGCGCTTTAGCTAGAATGACGATCTTGGCGTTAAACGTTATGCCATACATAGTTGCATCCATAGTTATGCAATTATTATCTTCTGCCGTTAAAGGAATCAATGAAATTAAAAATGAAGGAGAGTTAGGACGTCGAAAGATGAACTCTTATATACGCTATATGACTATAGTGTTTTGTATCTTTCAATCAATTACGATCTTAATAGGGTTAGAAAGAATGAATAGGGAAGGGGTATTAGTTGTAGTTGAACCTGGTATTATGTTTCGTACTATAGGTGTCTTTAGCCTTTTAGGTGGAACTATATTTTTAATATGGCTTGGTGAGCGGATCAGTGTGAGCGGTATAGGCAATGGTATCTCATTAATCATTTTTACTGGCATAACATCTGAATTACATAATGCTTTATCATCTCTGCTAACATTAAATAAAAATGGTAGTATGTCGTTTTTCATTACCCTTTTTGTTATAGCATTGTTTTTTTTACTGCTCCTTTTAGTCATTTTTACAGAATCTTCTTATAGAAAGGTAATTGTTCAATATCCCAAAAAACAGTTTAAAAAATTACATAATGATGATTTTACTTACATTCCATTGAAGATCAATTTATCTGGTGTAATACCAACTATTTTTGCTAACGCAATTCTATTAACGCCTATTTCAATTGCAAATTTCTATAAAGGTCATGCCATTGCTGATTTTATTTTAAACTACTTTATGGCAAATAAAGTGATGTACATTATAACTTACTTAATACTCATAGTACTTTTTAATTTTTTCTATACCAATTTTATATTTAATCCAGAGGAAAATGCTGATTTTCTTAGGAAAAATGGTGGTTTTATTCCTGGTAGAGGGCCTGGAAAACATACTTCTGATTATCTTCAAGATATAGTTTTTAAATTAACATTTATTGGGTCTGCGTATTTGGTGGTAATATGTACTATACCTGAAATTATGAGGTATCATTATGATATACCATTTATTTTTGGTGGGACGAGCTTGCTGATTATAGTTAACGTTATTACTGATACTATTATGCAAGTACAATCTTATGTTTTTTCAAATAGGTACGATAGTTGGATAAAGAAATATGAGTCTAAAACAAGGAGACTAAAGTGATTATTACAATTTTTGGTCCTCCTGGCTCTGGTAAGGGTACTCAGTCCAGTTTGTTAATAGCAAAGTATAATTTTAAATTAGTTTCAGTAGGAGATTTATTAAGGAATATTATATCTAGTGGGAGTAAATTAGGTAAAGGAATAAAGGATACTGTTGAATCTGGTAATTTAATTCAAGATGAAGTTATATGTAAATTATTGTGTGACCAGCTTGCATTAATAGATGGTGATTTTTTGTTAGATGGTTTTCCAAGAAATTTAAATCAAGCTCATTTTTTAACTCAAGTTTTGCAAAAAAGATGCAATAGGGATGTTGATCTTGTAATTGAGTTGCAGCTTGACGATAATATTGCAATTGATAGATTAAAAGATCGTCTTACTTGTTTGGATTGTAAAAGTATATATAGTATATCTTCTTTTAAGAATACTACTTGTGCTAAATGTAAAAGTACGAGATTGGAGAAGAGAATTGATGATGCTAATATGCTTGCAATTAATAAGAGGATAAGAGAATATCATTCTCAGATAGAGGGTTTGCGCGAGTATTATAAGGACAAGTTGTTAACAATTAACGCTAATTTGAGTGTTGATAGAGTAATGCAAGAGATTGAAAGTAAAATTTCTTGTAATTTGATTTGACTATAAGTTGTTTTATGGTATAAATTAAGAGTTATTATTAATAAAGTATCGAGGTATCAGTGGCACGTATTGCAGGCATAAATGTTCCGGTGAAGAAGTGTATTCCTTTTGCATTAACTTATATACATGGTATAGGTATTACTACTGCGAATATAATCTGTCGTAGCTGTAAAATTGATGAGCGTAAGCGTGTTTCAGAATTACAAGATGAAGATATAGAGAAAATTAGTAGTTTTATTAGGCAAAAATATGTCATAGAGGGTGAGCTCAGAAAAAAAGTGGCTATGGATATAAAATCTTTAATAGAAATCGGTTGCTATAGAGGATTAAGGCATAGAAAAGGTTTGCCTGTGAGGGGACAAAGAACCCATACTAATGCTAAAACTCGTAAAGGCAGATCTAAATTGCCTATTGCTGGAAAAAAATAAAATTTGTTATTATCGTGAGTTTTTATGAAAAAAGTTAAAACGGTTGGTAAGAATACAAAAAGGTTTATTACTGGTATTGTCCATATTCGTGCAACTTTTAATAATACTTTTGTAAATGTGACTGATGTTTGTGGTAATACGCTTTACCAGACTTCTGTTGGTGCATGTGGTTTTTCTGGTTCGAGAAAATCCACACCTTATGCTGCAGGTAAGGTTGCCGATTCTGCTGCGAAGAAAGTAATAGAGAGATTTGGTATGAAGGTTGTTTCTGTAATAATTCGTGGTCCTGGTTTTGGTGCAGAAGCTGCAGTTAAAGCACTTAGGAATTGTGGATTGACTGTCACTTCAATTGCAGATAAAACGGCGATACCTCATAATGGGTGTAGACTAAGGAAAAAAAGAAGAGTATAGGATATTTGGAAGGTTTTTGTATGTATTATAGTGATAATGTCTCTTTCTGTGGAAATTTAGATAGATTAACTAAGCCTAATGCGATTAAGGTAATATCAGGTGATTCAAGTAAAAAAGGTGATATAGTTCTAGAACCTTTGGAAAGTGGTTTTGCTTTAACGTTGGGTCATGCATTAAGGCGTGTAATGTTGTCTTCTCTTCGCGGTAGTGCTGTTTATGGAATAAAAATTGAAGGCGTGAATCATGAATTTACTTCGATCCAAGGAGTTAGGGAAGACATAACTGATATAGCATTAAATATGGGCATGTTGAGATGTAAGTTAAATAACACGTCTAATAAGTGCTTAAATTTGAGCGCTAAAGGGCCTTGTCAAGTATTAGCTGGAATGATAGAAACTGATGACCAATGCTCTATTGTTAATAAAGATTTGGTGATATGTACACTAGGTCAAGATGTGGAGCTTAACATTACTATATATGTTGCTAGCGGAAAAGGTTATCTTCCTGTAAATAAATATAAAGAAAATGAATTTTTAAAGCTTATGAATGAACAAGATTTAATTGGTTTTATTCCAGTTAATGCTTTATATAGTCCTGTCGAGAGGGTTTCGTATAGAGTAGAGAATAGTCGTGTTGGTCAAGTTACTGATAAAGATAAGCTAATATTGTCAATTGAAACTGATGGTACAATCTCTCCAAGTCAAGCTGTTGACTATGCTGCAAGAATATTACAGGAGCAATTTCAGCCTTTTATTAGTTCTGATATGAGTTATAAAAAATCGCAGGTTTCTTTGTCTAGTGGTGCTAAAGATTTGGGCTATGATCCTGTTCTATTGCGTAAAGTAGATGAAATGGAATTATCTGTTAGATCTCATAACTGTCTGAAAAATGAAAATATCACTTATATAGGTGATCTTGTGCAAAAGACGGAAGTTGAAATGTTAAGAACTGCTAATTTTGGCCGAAAGTCTTTGAATGAAATCAAGGCAATTTTAAATAATTCAGGTTTGTCTTTGGGTATGAATATACCAAATTGGCCGCCTAAGGATATAGATGAACTGGCTAAACAACATACTGATGAGGATTAGGTAGTATATGAAACATGGAATAAAGAAAAATAAACTGTCTCGTTGTACCGAGCATAGGTTATCAATGTTAAAGAATCTATCTATCTCGTTAATTAATCATGAGCAGATTGTAACTACTTTACCAAAGGCTAAAGCACTTCGTCCATATGTGGAAAAGTTTATTACAATTGCTAAGAATAACGATTCTTTACATGGTAGAAGGCTTTTGCTTTCACGTCTTCATAATAGTAAGTTAGTAGTTGATAAATTATTAAGCGTTCTAGCTAATCGTTATCAAGACCGTAAAGGTGGATATTCTAGAATAATAAAATTTGGTACTCGAAAGGGTGATTGCGCTCCAATGGCAGTGATAGAGCTAGTTGATAGAGATATTTCAGCAAAAGGTGAGATTTATAGTAAAAATAAAAAAGGAAGCAAAGTAGTTACACAAAGCTAATTATTCTTTTTATGGTAAGTAGGTTACGCTATTTTGTAGGTTACTTTGGAGAATTGTTAGTTTCGATATATTTAAAGCTGAAATTCTATAATGTTATAAAACGTCGCTTCCGTTGTAAGTTGGGTGAAATTGACTTAATTGTATCTAAAAAAAGGGAGCTGATTTTTATAGAAGTTAAAACAAGTTTATTTGGAAAAGAAGTACCGATATCTCATTTTCAGTGTCAGTCTATTATAAATTCTTCTAAATATTTCTTAAGTAAAAATCTTGATTTTTTAGATTATTCAGTCAGATATGATTTATGTTTTCTTTCCTTAAGGAGAAGACCTATTTATATAAAAAATGCTTGGATTGAACAATGGTAGCTAAAATAATTTAGATTTACTAGAACAGGTAATTGAATATGAAAAACAATAATTTAGTTTCATCTTATGCTAGAGCACTGTTTCATGTCTCAGGAAGCAGATTAGGTATTATAAGAAAAGAAGTAGAATTTTTGTTAGCTTTTTTTAAAGATCAAGATGTTTTTGTGTATCTATCTCATCCTATGGTTTCTCTTGTGCACAAAAAAGAAGCGATACTTTCTATAAAGGAGAACTTGAGTGAAAACTTAGTCAAATTTATTATGGTTACACTTGCAAACAAGCGCTCCCGTTTATTAATCCTTATATTAGAAAAATTCTTAAATCTTGTAAGGGAAAGTGAAAATGAATTGGAAATTACTATAAAATCAGCAGAGATTTTAAAGAAACCTGATATAAAAATAATTACTGAATCTTTGAACTTTCTTGGTAAAATAATAAAAGTCAGTCATGTGGTTGATCCTTCTATACTAGGTGGCTTTGTAGTTAGGTATGGTTTTAACGTGATTGATGCTTCGCTTAAGAGTTATTTGGATAGATTGGTTGATTTGAGTAAAATGGAAATGTTGAAAATAAGGAATTGTATATGAAGAATAGCATAAATGCCTCTGAAGTAGTAAACATAATAAAAGAGAAGGTTGAGACATTTGATAATCCTATAAAACGAGAAAATATAGGTGAAGTAATTTCAGTAACGGATGGTATCACATTGGTCTATGGGCTGGAAAAAGCAAAGTTTGGTGAAAAGGTATCTTTTGCAAGCGGTGTAGAAGGAATAGTTCTTGATTTAGATCATGATACAGCTGGAATAGTTGTGCTTGGCAATGACCGTGATGTAAAAGAAGGGGACGTTGTAAAATGTAGTGGTGATGTTGTACAGGTGCCTGTAGGTCATGAATTATTAGGGAGAGTTGTAAATGCATTAGGCGATCCTATAGACGATGGCGGAGAAATTAGAGCCAAGAACAAAATGTATATAGAATCTAGAGCGCCAGGTATTATTGACCGTAAATCTGTGCATGAACCTCTGCAGACAGGAATTAAAATTATAGATTTGTTGATTCCTATAGGTAGAGGGCAACGTGAATTAATTATTGGCGATAGACAAATTGGTAAAACCACTATTGCGATTGATACTATTATCAATCAGAAGAAGATTAATGATGAGGTAAACGAAAATCAAAAAATTTACTGTGTTTATGTTGCTATTGGACAAAAAATTTCGACAGTAGCAAAAGTGGTGAATAAGCTAAAAGAAAGTGGAGCATTAGAGTATACAACTGTAGTTGTGGCTAGCGCATCTGACTGCGCGCCTATGCAATTTTTAGCACCTTATACCGGTTGCACTATTGGAGAATTTTTCCGTGATAATGGAATGCATTGCTTGGTGGTATATGATGATTTATCTAAGCATGCTGTGGCATATAGGCAGATGTCCTTATTGCTCAGACGTCCTCCTGGTCGTGAAGCTTATCCTGGAGATATATTCTATGTACACTCTCGCTTGCTTGAAAGAGCTGCCAAAATGTCTGATGAAAAAGGACAGGGATCCTTGACTGCTTTGCCGATTATTGAGACTCAGGCTGGTGATGTATCTGCATATGTTCCAACTAATGTGATTTCAATTACCGATGGACAAATTTTTCTTGAGTCTGAATTGTTTCACAAAGGATTTCGCCCTGCAGTGAATATAGGTTTATCGGTTTCTCGGGTTGGCTCTGCTGCACAATTGAAATCTGTGAAAAAAGTTGCTGGTTCTATAAAGCTGAGTTTGGCCCAATATAGAGAACTGGAAGACTTTGCTAAATTTGGTTCTGATCTTGATGCTACTGTTCAATTGTCCTTAAACAAAGGTAAATACCTTATTGAATTATTAAAGCAAAAACAGTATTCACCTATGCAAATAGAAGAGCAAGTATTGCTTATGTATATCTTTTCTAATCTGTATGGTCAATTAAATAAGGTACAGGTGAGCAACATCAATAGGTTCGAGTGTGATCTTATCAATTATTTTCAAACTGTTCACCCTGGAGTTTTAAAAAAGTTGTCAGGTGACATGAATGATGATATAAAAGATGATATTCTTGGTATTGTGAGTGATTTTGTCACTCAATTTAATTGCGTTTAGGCGGTGATTATGACTTCATCCATTGTTAACAAGTTTCCTATTACAAGGGAAGGTTTTGAGAGTATGCAAGTCGAACTTGAGAAATTAAAGGAAGAAAAACCTTCTATCATACAGGCTATTTCTGATGCTCGTGATCAAGGCGATTTATCTGAAAATGCAGAATATCATGCAGCACGGGAAAGATTAAGTTTTATTGAAGGCCGCATAATTGAGGTAGAGAGTAAACTTTCACATGCAGAAGTGATAGAAGTAAAAAATTTGTCTGGTGATACAGTAATGTTTGGTGCAACTGTTACGGTAAGCATGCTCGGTGATGATAACAGTGAAATAGAATATGTTTATAAGATTGTAGGTGGGTATGAAGCTGATGCTTCAAAGCAGTTGATCTCTACGGATTCACCACTCGGTAGTGCTTTAATTGGCAAAAAAGTTGGTGAGTATGTGGAAGTGATAGTGCCAAATGGAGAGAAATTGTATAAAATAGTTAAGATTGAGTTTAAGTAAATCATGGTACAAGTAACTTATCCTTCAATTAGTCTACCCGGTATTTCTTCTGTGGAAGATGTATTGAGGGATGCTAGTTCTGGTAAATTATTCATTTTAGTTGACGATGAAAACAGAGAGAATGAAGGTGATCTGATTGTATTAGCTGAGAAATTAGAGCCAGAACATGTGGCTTTTATGGTTAGATACGGTACAGGGATTGTTTGTTTAGCAATGACTAAAGTTCACATGAAAAGGTTAGGCCTTAGTTTCATGGAAAAAAAAAATGTTGGTGAAAATCATACTGCTTTTACTACATCAATTGATGCACGTTATGGTATTACTACGGGTGTTTCAGCTGAGGATAGAACAAAAACTATACATGTTGCTATTGATAAAAATAGAACTCAGGATGACATTATAACTCCCGGTCATATTTTTCCTGTGATTGCACATGAGGGTGGAGTAGAGCAACGTGCTGGTCATACTGAAGCAAGTGTTGAGATAGCTAAGTTAGTGGGATGTAATCATTCTGCAGTTATTTGTGAATTAGTGAATGATGATGGCTCTATGATGCGCTTACCCCAGTTGCTTGAATTTGCTGAACAACATAATATTAAGTTAACTACCATTGATAAACTTATCAGTTACGTTCAAAATTTAAACTAGCGTTTATAGATTCGTATAGTTTAAGTGTTAAAATATAAAATTCCTCAAAGTTATACAAACAAGGAATTTCCATGTCTAAGCTTTTTGTTTTACTATTTTTTTTCGTATACTGTAATAGCGCTTACTCTGTTAGTATTATTAGAGATAGTGAAGTGGAAGCGGTAGTTAAGGATCTAGCGCAACCTTTATTTTCTGCTGCGGGTATTGATAATGATAAAATAAAAGTTTTTATAGTTGATGATAGATCGATTAATGCTTTTGTAATTAACAATAATAGCATTTTCATTCATTTAGGGCTTTTACAATATTCGACTGAACCTTATGTCTTACTTGGTATATTAGCACATGAAATTGCTCATATATCTGCTGGTCATGTATTACAAATGAGTAGTGCTGTAGGTTATTTTCAATCAATAGCAATGATTAGTTATATGGTAGGATTAGTTTCTAGTATTGTCATTAACCCTCAGGTTGCGAGTGCAATCTTGCTTAGTGGTGTAACGCTTAGTTCAAGGTTGTTTTTTAACTATTCTCAAGAGCAAGAGAGTGTAGCAGATAGCTATGCTTTAAGATACCTAGATGAATCTGGCTATGATAATTTGGGTATGAAAGAGATTTTTGACTATTTTAAGAGTATTGAGCATGAAAACACTGAAGAGTATTTCCGCACTCACCCACTTAGTGATAAGCGTATATTTGCTGTACAGAATTATAAGGTTAAAAACAATATAAAACCAATCCTTGCAGATAAATTGCTGAAGTTTGAGCGTATGGTTGCAAAGCTAGACTCTTTCTTTGCTCCTATTCATGTGTTATCTAATAAATATGAAGGTAGTTCTAAGTATGTAAATGCTGTAATTCACTATAGGCAAGGAAAGATAGAAGAGGCTATTACTAAAGTTAATTCATTGATTCAAGAGTCACGCAATGATCCTTATTTATATGAATTAAAAGCGGAGATGTTATACAAAGCTGGAAATTTAAGTGAAGCAATAAAAATGTATGAAGAATCACTTAGATATTTATCTGAGAAGAATAACTATTTAGTGAAACTTGCGTTATCTCATACTTTATTATTACACGGTGAAATAGAGAAGGCAATTTTTTACCTAGAGCAGATTGCAAGCGTAGAAGCAAATAACGCTTTTGTCTGGAAGTATTTAAGTATTGCATATAAACGTAGCGCTGATATGGCAATGTATTACTGTATCCGTTCAGGAGAGTGGTTTAAGAAACAATAGATAAGAGGTTTTGGAAAGGATTGAGACCCCTTTGTTTCCATGTTAAGTATAACGAAATTATCCGTTCAAGGAATGCATTTCCCCGCTTTGATTGTGTAAAATACGAATTTTTGCGGTAAACGACATAATGCCGTATCTGCTGTTCAGCATGGTTGTTTGTCAGCGGAATGTTTTTTGGGTCATCTAAAAAATTCCACATCATTCTTTCAGATTTCAAAATATTTTTCGCAACTCGAGAGGCTCCAATTGCTTCAGGTAAGTAGGATATTTCCTTCAAGTAATACCTTGTACGTTTTCGCAACTTTCTGGCACGTCTGGCAAATCTAAAAACATCTATCTCATTTTTTAGCAAAGCCTTTTTTAGTGCAAATAATTCAGTAGCTACATTTCTTAAGTAACAGCCAAGAACTTTGACTTCAATATTCCAACTATGCGCTAATCTTTCAAAATCCCTTGCTAAGTGTGCCCAGCAGATTTGCCTTTTTTCATCAGCAAAGTAATTGTATACTGCGTACCTGTCGGTTACCACTAAGCTATTATGATTGCAGCATGCGTTATTTTTTAAAACTTTCATTCCTCTTGACTCTGTCAACTTCACAAAACTTGCCGTATTGCTTGCAAACATCCAACACCAAGCGAGTTTACCTTTGTTATAATGGCTCGTTTCATCAATATGTAGAACTTTACTCCTACTTATCTCTTGTTCGATCTGCTCATACATTTTTTTGCATTTTGAAGCAACTCTATGTTCACTATTTGATATGCTAACGACGCTTATGTTCAAATTGAAGATATCATTTACGACACTCGCTATTTCGCGTTTTGAATTTTTGTAGAATCCGCTGAACGCTGCAATTATTGACTTAACCCTTGGACCAAATGTATCTGACGTAACACCTTCTGGTAACTTACTGCTTCTTCTTTTTCCGCATCTCCGGCAACGACCATGCTCCATCTGATATTCCACTACATAAGGCCTAATTTCCGGAAGATCAACTTTTTGATGAATGTACGGTCCATTGCATATTGCAATCCCTCCTCCGCATTCACAAGTAGATGACAACTTTACTTTTATCACCTCATCTGCATCCATTTTGGCGCGAAAACTTCCTTTATGACCAACCTGACCACCAACGTTTCTGTCGCTCTTTGGCTTGTCCTTTTTTATTTTGTACAACTCTCTAGAGCTTGGTAGAGATGAATTTTTCGAGTTTAAACCAAGCCTTTCCTTTAATTCAGCGTTCTCTATCTTTAAAGCCTTGTTCTCTGCTTTTAAACTTTCATTCTCCCTTTCCAGCTTTTCTATTTTTGCTTCTAACTTTTCTATTTTTTGCTGTAAATTTTTGCAAAGCTCTAAAAGGTTTACCACATTACCTCACTTTTGCTCTATGATTATCTTTTTAGATCACCTTGTCTACCTTATTCTGCCACTCCGCTGAACGGATACTGTATTACTTTGCTTTGACAAAGAAGGCTTGTATTGAAGGTGATTTAGAGAAATTTATGAAATACGCTGAGGTAGCTGTTAAAACTTTACCGAAAGACAGTCATTATTTGTTACAGATTGAAGACATGAAGGAACAATACACACAAAAATATCCTGATTTTTAAGTTATTTTTCCCCACACTTGCTCAACATACTATCTTGTTTAATGCTATCGGGTATAATTTTCATTATAATCGCTTTGGCACCAAAAAATACACCACAAAACATACCTAGGGCAAAGAGAGCTGGCCATGGCATTCTACCAAATATTGCAAGCAAAGCTGCACCTATTATGACTACAGTCATAAGTGGCCCACCTATTCCCCAAATATAACCAATAATATTGCATATTACTTGGGCAGTTGTATCATCTATATCAGTAGCAGCATTTGCGTAATCTGAAAAAGAGAGAAACAGCACTATACATAAAGCATTAAAAAATTTTTTTATTATATAGCTCATTCTTTTGCCTCCAAGTAATAAACTAGTGTGAATCTAAATTTATATATATATTTATTTTAGGGTAAAACTCATAGTTTGTCCATAAATAAGTGTTGCTACATAAATAGCCCACCATTGATGTTAAGCACATGCCCCGTTATATATCTTGCTTCGTCGCTTGCTAAAAACAATACTCCTGCTGCTATTTCTTTCCCTGTTCCCATTCTTTGCATTGGAATATTATCTAATATTTTTTCTTTTTGTTTTTCATTTAAAACTTCAGTCATCTTAGTATCTATAAACCCAGGAGCAATGCAATTTACTGTTACACCGCGACTTGCAACTTCTTTTGCTATAGATTTACTCATGGCTATTATCCCAGCTTTAGAAGCTGCATAATTTGCTTGCCCGGCATTGCCTGTTAAACCTACTATTGAGGAAACATTTATAATTCTTCCCCAGCTATTTTTAATTAATTTCCTGCATGCTTCTCTATTTAGTGTAAATGTAGAGCTCAAATTAATATCAATCACCTTTTGCCATGATTCATCTGTCATTCTCAGTAATAAACTGTCTTGTGTAATGCCTGCATTGCATATGAGCCCATCAAAGCCTTTCATCAACTCACTTGCTTTATTTATTAGTTGATTTACCTCTTCAGGATTTGATAAGTCGCAAGGAAGTACATGAATGTTTTTTTCATATTTTTTAGCAACTTCTTCTAGTACTTCTTTTTTTGTGCCAGAGATACATAAAGTTGCTCCGGCTTTATGCATAACCTCTACAATTGCCTGCCCTATTCCGCCTGATGCACCAGTAATCAGAAATTTCCTGTCTTCTAATCCGAACATGATAATTTTTATATTATCCCAGCTCTTAACAGAATATTAAAAGACTTGCAATAGATTTTTTTCATAACTTTCATTTAATAGAAGATTCTTGACAAATCTTGTGTTTATTGGCGAAATTATGGCGGCTGCATGCCTTTTTTTATTTTTTTCTATTCAGCCTAAACACGCTTCGTTTAAGCGTTAGCACATTATCAATTACAGTAATAAAATCAGCACCATGTGGATTCTTTTGCCTTTTTTTGATTGGTAAATTTCTTAACACTTATAGCTAAAGTAATTTAAGAGAGCCAGCGCGTGACTAGTTCTTATTACTTGATCAGTCTTCTGGATCCCAGTGTCTGGGCACTGGGATGACAGGAGTGTGAGATAAGGCTACATTCATACTCCAACAGGAATGACATCATAGAGGTCATTGAGATGACAGACTTGAATGACAATAGGGACACTAGAATGAAAGGAAAAGAGGCTATTTAATTGTGCTTAATTTTACAAAATTTATTACTCCTGCCTGACAAATTTATTAGAATAGTATGTATAGTATGTTTATTAGTGAAAATCCGAAAAAAATGCAAGAAAAGTTAATATATTACTTTAGCCAAAGCAACTGTGAAGGTAATGCAGCAATGAGAAATCTACTAGGAGGGAAGGGAGCAAATCTGGCAGAGATGTGTAACATTGGCATTCCTGTTCCACCTGGTTTTACAATTTCCACTGCTGTTTGTCAGGCCTATTGTCAAGATAATGAATTGTCTTGTGATCTACGTAACGAGATAAAAAACTACATGGCGATGCTCGAAAGTGACATCGGTTGTAAATTCGGGGATTCAAATAATCCTTTATTAGTTTCCATACGCTCTGGTAGTGTGAATTCAATGCCGGGCATGCTTGATACTATTTTAAATGTTGGTCTAAATGATGAAACCGTTGTTGGGCTTGCAAAAAAAAGTGGCGAACGTTTTGCTTACGATAGCTACTGCCGTTTCATCATGATGTACTCCAATGTTGTACTACAGCTTGATCATCACCTATTTCAAGATGTTATTGATAATGAGCAGCAAAAGAGTGGAGCAAAAAGCTTAGCTGATCTTGATGTTAATGTTTTAAAGAAAATTGTTAATGATTTTAAAGAGATAGTATGTGAGAAAATAGGAAAAAATTTCCCGCAGAACGTTGAAGAGCAATTGTTAAACTCAGTTAATGCAGTATTTGCCTCTTGGAAAAATGATAGGGCTGTTTCCTATAGAAGAATACATAATATTCCTGAAAACCTTGGAACAGCGGTCAACGTGCAAGCAATGGTTTTTGGTAATTTAAATGATAATTCTGCAACCGGCGTGATATTTACACGTAATCCTTCAACTGGAGAAAAAAAGCTTTTTGGTGAGTTTTTAGTTAATGCTCAGGGTGAGGATGTGGTTTCTGGTGTTTATACTCCTATGCCAATTGACGGGGAGCAAGAAAGTACCATGGAGAAGTTGCTACCAAGTGTCTACCGAGAATTATGCGCGGTATGTGAAAAACTTGAAAGTCATAATAAGGACATGCAGGATATCGAATTTACTGTACAGGACGGTAAGTTATGGATTTTGCAGACTAGGTCTGGCAAGCGCACAGCCGAAGCTGCTATTCGCATAATAGTTGATATGGTAAACGAAGGAGTGATTACAAAAGAGGAAGGAATATTGAGAATTGATCCAAAAACTTTTGACAATTTATTGCATCCAGTTCTTGATGTTAAAATCGATCAAGAAGTAATAGGCAAAGGACTGCCAGCTTCTCCAGGTGTTGCTTCTGGATATGTAGTATTCAGTGCAAGTGATGCTGAAAAAGCTGCAGAGCAGGGTAAAAAAGTAATTTTGGTAAGATCAGAGACGAGCCCTGAAGATATTAATGGAATGAATGCTGCAAGTGGAATAGTAACAGCGCGAGGAGGTATGACCTCGCATGCCGCTGTTGTAACTCGTGGAATGGGTAAACCATGCATTTGTAGTCTAAATGGACTTTATATTGATAAAGATGAAAAATTTCTTTCTATGGGGGATATAAAAGTAAATAAAGGTGAATCAATCACCATCAATGGAGGAACAGGAGAGGTTATGCTTGGTATTCTTCCTACAATTTTGCCTGAATTATCTCAAGAATTCAAAACGATAATTAACTGGGTAGATGAAATCAAAACAGTGAAGGTGAGAGCGAATGCTGATACTCCAAAAGATGCAAAAATTGCAAAAGAATTCGGTTCAGAAGGTATAGGATTATGTCGCACAGAACATATGTTTTTTGCTAGTGATAGAATCGAATTCATTCAAAAGTTGATAATAGCTGATGATGAAAATGAAAGGACAAATGCATTAAATAAACTCGAAGAAATGCAAAAGTCTGATTTCAAAGAAATATTTTCTATTATGGAGGGCAGGGAGGTTACTATACGTTTACTTGATCCACCTCTACATGAGTTTTTGCCCCACAATCAATCTATTATAGAGAAAATTGCCAAATCACTGAATAAGTCAGTTGAATCAGTAAAAAATAAAATAGCACAGTTATCAGAAAAAAATCCAATGCTTGGCCATCGAGGTTGTAGACTTGCTATTTCTCATCCTGAAATATATAAAATGCAGATTAGGGCAATACTCAGTGCTGCAAGTGAATTAAGGAAAGAAAAGAAGATAGAAGTGAAACCTGAAATCATGATTCCTTTTATCATGAGTGAGAAAGAGTTTATTCTGATATGCGAGTTAATAAAGAAAGAAGCCGAAAATTTCGATGTGAACTATTCAATTGGAACGATGATAGAACTGCCAAGAGCAGCACTTATTGCTGACAAACTCGCAAAACACGCAGAATTTTTTAGTTTTGGCACTAATGATTTAACACAAACAACTATGGGACTTTCACGAGATGATTCAGTTAATTTTCTCGATTCTTATAAGGAAAGCAACATATTCAAAAACGATCCCTTTGAGGTGCTAGATGTCGAAGGGGTAGGGGAATTAATCAGAATAGCTATCGAAAGGGGCAAAAAAACCAGAAAAGAAATTAAACTTGGTATATGTGGAGAGCATGGAGCGAATCCACAGTCCATAGAGTTTTTCATCAAATCAGGGGTTGATTATGTGTCATGCTCGCCTTATAGAGTACTGGTTGCAAAATTAGTGGCAGCACAGCTTAGCATAAGTTTGTTGGGTAAATAGCGATAACTAACTGTGCGAACATAGATTCCGCTAACAAGTAGCGGAATGATGATTTTTCAAATTGTCGATAAATCTAAGTCAGTTTAGCTATTTTGCTGCTGCTTTTTCTTTTCTTAATATCTTAAGAAAGATTGACTTTTTGTCTAAAATAATATAGGATAAAATAATAGTGAGTGAGGTAAAAATGTCAATATCAAAAGAACGTAAGGAATATTTACTAGAAAAGTTTAAATATGCTGCCAAAGAATTTGGCAAGTCTGGTACAAAGTCCAATCATCTAGCAGTACCAAAGGAACAGCAACTCTCTATTGATTTAGGTAATAGAAAAGTTTTTGGTATCATAAATAAGATTCTGTATTGGATAGAGAATAATTTTACTTATTTTTTTCCACGATATAATTTGTTTCCAGAAGTTGGAGTTGAAGGAAGAAAAATTCCTGGAACTAATACAAGGGTTAAGTATTTTAACTCTGATGAACAATTTGATCAAAGAAAATTTATTGGCGAGCAAGATGGGGAACTTAAGTTATACAACTTAGAGGGCAAATTATATGATACAACTGATAAAATTAGTAAGGGTAAAAAAGGTTGTGTAGCTTATGTTATCACGCTTGATGGAAAATTAGTAACTCATGAACATATTAATGTTAACAAAAGCGAATGGGCTTATCGTCATTCAACTCTTGCAGGCGGTAAGCCGATTTTATGTTCTGGTTTAATGAAAGTGGTAAATGGTAAAATAACTTATATAGACAATAATAGCGGGCATTATAAACCAGAATCAGCAAACTTATACAATGCAGTGAAAAAGTTAGAAGGTCTATTTTCGAAAGATGCGAAAGTTGTTTGCTTACCATATTGGATTAGCTTGAAAAAACAAATTCCGCTTACACGCAAAATTAATCTAGCCAAACGAGAGCCAGTAGAGGAATTCTTGAAAAGGATGGAGAAAAAAGGGAAAGATGGATTGACTCAATATGAAAGACATTTTGAAAAGATAAAGAAATTTAATGAGCAATATGAACAAAAATTGCTTCTTGCAAACTATAAGTCACCTACAAATGAACTGTCCTACAAACCAACTATACATAAAAAACACAGATTGAAATACTCTGAATATATTAACTTACACCTTAATTTTTTGAAAGAGTTTGATGAAAGTCCTGAAGTGCAAAAAATAGCAATAGAACATTCAATAAGAAGGGTTATTGGAGCAAATTATGGCCATAAGCCTACAGTTGCGCTTGCTAAGGCACAGGTAATAGATAAAGATGGAAAGCTGCAAGAAACGGACGAAATAGTAGGTATAAATGTTGCTTTTCACCATGAGAATGATCGTGATGGCTTTGCTAAACTTCTAGATTTTAAAAAGTATAGCTATATTTGCGAACCTCATTTGCAAGATAAAAAAAATAGAGCAGATATGGAAAAATTAATGCCCAATAAACATACAGTTTTTATGAGTACAGACCAGGCTAATAAATTTATAAAGGGCACTTTACAAATTAAAATTGATAGTGTTGAGCAATTGGGTGTTGGTTTAGTGATGGGCTAAAGCTCTGTTTAAATATATATTTAGTTTTGTTACAATATTCTTATTTTCATCATATAATATGATGGAAATTTTATGCACAACTTTTTTATTTGATTAAAAATTGCATTTTTGCAATAAAAACTTATTTATTGTAAGAAAACTTGCTCATATAAAACTATTTATAGAGTGACAATAGCTGTGTTATACTTACACTTCTGATTCGAAAACTTATGCAGTTATTTCTAACAAGATTGGTCAATAAATTTTACTGTTTAAGGATGAGAAACAAAGTAATCATCGTTTCTGGTATTGCTCTTATTCTACTGTTTTTTATCAACAGTACATTTTTAAAAAAAGATCAGGCGGTTCATAGTGATAATCCAATTAGTAGTTTTTCAGTAAAAACTCAGGATTATACTCCACAAAATCGCACTGTATATTTAAATTTTTCTGGTACGGTAAATCCCTTGCATAGGGTCAGCCTTGTCTCAAGAACAAGTGGTCAAGTTATTGCTATTTATTTGTCTGATGGTGAAAAAGTAAAAAGAGGCGATGTAATTTTAAAGATAGAAGATTATGACAGAGTTGCACAGGTTGAGAAAGCCAAAGCTTTATTAAATCAGCGTGAAATTGAGTATGATTCCTCTCGAAAATTGAATAAAAAAGGCTATGGAGCACAGATAAGAGTGGAATCAGCTTTTACTGCATTGCAGAGTGCAAAAGCTGACCTAAAAAGGCTAGAATTGGATTTAGAAAACACTGCGATTAAATCTCCTATTGATGGTTATATAGATAAGATCAACGTAAATGAAGGGGATTTTGTTAATCTTGGACATAAGATAACTGACATAGTTAATTTTGATCAGGTTCTTGTAGTGTTGTATGTTTCAGAAAATGAAGTAAATAAAATAAAACTGGGTAGTGCAGCGCAAATTAATTTGCTAGACGGAAGGGAATTAGTAGGTGAAGTGAGTTTTATTAGTAAAATTGCTGAGCCTAAAACTGGATCTTATAGAGTGGAGGTCAAGGTAACTGATAATGAAATTATATCCTTGCAAGGACTGACTGCTAGTGTAAGCCTGCCTTCAGGTGAAAAATTTGCATATAAAATTCCTTCTTCAGCCTTGAGCTTAAGTGACGATGGTGTTCTTGGAATAAAGATTGTTGATGACAATAATTATGTAGTATTTACACCAATAGAAATTGTTGATCATGAAAACGATGGTGTTTGGGTGGTGGTAAATAACGAAGATAAGCCTATAAAGTTAATAACATTGGGCCATCTATTTGTTAAGCCTGGTGATAAGGTTTAAGACATAACTTCAGTATCAGTTATAGCCCTTCCCATAATAGTCCAAAAAGGTCATAAGAAAGAAGAATCGACAGCATGACGAAAAGATTTGAATAAAGGAATGTTTTTCCTGGTTCTGTTTTTTATAGCAAACCAATAATGTTCAATTTTGTTAAAATCTGGAGAATATGGAGGAAGATATAAAATTTCTGTATCCGTTCAGCGGAGTGGCAGAATAAGGTAGACAAGGTGATCTAAAAAGATAATCATAGAGCAAAAGTGAGGTAATGTGGTAAACCTTTTAGAGCTTTGCAAAAATTTACAGCAAAAAATAGAAAAGTTAGAAGCAAAAATAGAAAAGCTGGAAAGGGAGAATGAAAGTTTAAAAGCAGAGAACAAGGCTTTAAAGATAGAGAACGCTGAATTAAAGGAAAGGCTTGGTTTAAACTCGAAAAATTCATCTCTACCAAGCTCTAGAGAGTTGTACAAAATAAAAAAGGACAAGCCAAAGAGCGACAGAAACGTTGGTGGTCAGGTTGGTCATAAAGGAAGTTTTCGCGCCAAAATGGATGCAGATGAGGTGATAAAAGTAAAGTTGTCATCTACTTGTGAATGCGGAGGAGGGATTGCAATATGCAATGGACCGTACATTCATCAAAAAGTTGATCTTCCGGAAATTAGGCCTTATGTAGTGGAATATCAGATGGAGCATGGTCGTTGCCGGAGATGCGGAAAAAGAAGAAGCAGTAAGTTACCAGAAGGTGTTACGTCAGATACATTTGGTCCAAGGGTTAAGTCAATAATTGCAGCGTTCAGCGGATTCTACAAAAATTCAAAACGCGAAATAGCGAGTGTCGTAAATGATATCTTCAATTTGAACATAAGCGTCGTTAGCATATCAAATAGTGAACATAGAGTTGCTTCAAAATGCAAAAAAATGTATGAGCAGATCGAACAAGAGATAAGTAGGAGTAAAGTTCTACATATTGATGAAACGAGCCATTATAACAAAGGTAAACTCGCTTGGTGTTGGATGTTTGCAAGCAATACGGCAAGTTTTGTGAAGTTGACAGAGTCAAGAGGAATGAAAGTTTTAAAAAATAACGCATGCTGCAATCATAATAGCTTAGTGGTAACCGACAGGTACGCAGTATACAATTACTTTGCTGATGAAAAAAGGCAAATCTGCTGGGCACACTTAGCAAGGGATTTTGAAAGATTAGCGCATAGTTGGAATATTGAAGTCAAAGTTCTTGGCTGTTACTTAAGAAATGTAGCTACTGAATTATTTGCACTAAAAAAGGCTTTGCTAAAAAATGAGATAGATGTTTTTAGATTTGCCAGACGTGCCAGAAAGTTGCGAAAACGTACAAGGTATTACTTGAAGGAAATATCCTACTTACCTGAAGCAATTGGAGCCTCTCGAGTTGCGAAAAATATTTTGAAATCTGAAAGAATGATGTGGAATTTTTTAGATGACCCAAAAAACATTCCGCTGACAAACAACCATGCTGAACAGCAGATACGGCATTATGTCGTTTACCGCAAAAATTCGTATTTTACACAATCAAAGCGGGGAAATGCATTCCTTGAACGGATAATTTCGTTATACTTAACATGGAAACAAAGGGGTCTCAATCCTTTCCAAAACCTCTTATCTATTGTTTCTTAAACCACTCTCCTGAACGGATACAAATTTCTGCACCAACTCCTTTAGCAAATCTTATTAGACTTATGAAAAGTAGCATTATCAAGGATAACAGTTTGTCCAGGTTCCAAAATCGGTGTCAGAAACTGCTCAAACCATTTATTAAAGATATCCATATTGCAGTGGCCTTCAAAGGTTAACGGAGCAATTATTTTTCTTCCACTTAAGGCTGCAACCATGCTAATTCGTTGAGTTTTCTTCCCAGATTTTAGGGCATAAAACCGCTGTCCTTTCTGGCAATACCCATAGGTTCAGTGTCCAGACTCATCTATATACACTAATTCTTTAGGTTCTTTTGTTGCTATAACCTTTGAAAATTGAGCTCGCTTTTCTTCATTTCTTTCTTTATATCCGTAGGTCTTTTTTTTCTTGTGAATCCTATATTTTTAAGTGCTCGATGAATTGTTTGTCTACTAATATTGCCCCAGCATCTCTGACTGAGTTTTGCCACCTTGCTCATTTGCAAATTCGGCAAATGCATTCCAGTCGGTAATTTTATGCCACGCTTCCAGGCTTTTTTGACTGAAAATCTCCCGTTTTCTCACGTCTTTTCTTCCACTCATATAAAGTTGTTTTTCCGATCTTAAATCTCTTGGCAACAGTTTCTCCACTCTCTCCTTCATCCAATGCTTCCATTACCTTTTTTCTTAAGTCATAACTATATGCTACTGGCATCCTTACCTTCCACTACTATCAATCCATATCTTACTCTTTTTGGACTATTATGAGAAGGGCTATAGTACTCTCAACCAGAACTTCACTTTCAGCCAAATAAAAACCCAAAACTTCTTTTCTGCCATTTTGCTAATATGTTATACATACATTTGCTTACACAATGCCCGTCCTCCTTGACCTTAAAAAACCATGAACACTATCGGATATACAGATTGCAGCGGACGACTGCGCCATTCGTTGATTACTGGTAGCAATTTGTCAGTAATACTTGATATCTCTGCTGCAGATATTTTATATTTCTTCTACATGCGATGCTATATCCCATGCCACTGGCATATGTACTTAAAACCTTTGCTTCAAGTTCGGTTGTTTGCCTTTTTCTGACTACTTGTAGCTCGAAACTTCCTTCTCTATCTCTTGGTGTCAATAGTTCAAATACTTGTCCGTAAAGTCTTTGAATTTCTTCGGTTGTTTTCTTCGCTTTCAGCCGACAAATGGTTTTCTATCTCGCCTTCCCTCTAGCAGTTTTTTTATAAATGGTGTTAATGCTCCATCTCTTCCTGTCAATGGTCTTGTATCTTGTAAAAAGCATCTAATGTTTTAAGCTTAAGCATTAGATGGAGAAGAGAAGAACTCTGTCAGTGGTCTTAGATATAAAATCTGTAAGGTAGATAAGAGTTCTCTTCTCAAGAGTACAGGCTGGACGGTATCGTAGAAAAACCTAAATGGTTCTAATTCTGTATTCACAAGACTAGCCTTACTTTTCATTTTTAATGGTAACGCATGGGGTTATATATGATCAACAACTTTTTAGGTATAGATGTATCGAAAGATCGCTTTGATGTTTTTCTCTCGTTCATAAGCAAAAAAGGAAGATGTGAAACTAGAAAAAGGAGTTTTAAAAACGAGGATTCTGGGTTTCAAGGTTTACTTAGCTTTCTACAAAAACATAATGTAGAAGAAGTAAAAGCCTGCATGGAGGCTACTGGTTGTTATAGCGAAGCTTTGGCTGAGTTTCTGCACAACGCTGGACATTCTGTTAGTGTTGTAAATCCTTATTGCATAAAATCTTATGCAAGGAGTAAGCTGATACGACAAAAGAATGATCAGACCGATGCAGAAGTTATTGCTGATTATTGCCAAAGACAGGAACCTTCTAGTTGGACACCACCTTCTCCTGAAATGAAAAAATTAAAACATCTTTATCGTTGCTCAGTTGCGTTAAAAGATGAGTTAACATTAGTAAATAACCACTTAGAAAAAAAAGAGAGACTGCTTAAAGAAGTTGCAAGTGCTTGGGAAGACCTTGCAATGAATATAGCTCAAAAAATAGAAACAATAAAAAACTCCGTACGTGAACTATTAAATCAACATAAAGAATTGTTGGAAAATTTTCAACTTCTATTGACTATTCCAGGAATAGGAGAAGAATCAGCAATAGCTATTTTAGCTGAAGTTCCTGACATAGAGGTTTTTAGAGATGCCAGGCAATTGGCAGCATATACAGGAGTTATACCACGAAATATGACGTCAGGTTCCTCTGTATATGCCAAACCCAGATTAAGTAAATCCGGTTCACAAACATTACGTAAAGCACTTTTCTTTCCTGCTATAGTAGCTAAGAATCACAATCCTATCATTATTAGTTTTTGCCAGAGATTAAAGGAAAAGGGTAAGCATAATATGGCTATCGTTGGTGCTGCAATGCGTAAGCTACTCCATATCATTTTCGGTGTTCTAAAATCCAAAAGTGCTTTTAATCCTGACCATATCAAGAATTACAGGGCAAAGCGGTTGGAGGAGAATTTAGTACTTTAAAATCAAAAAATGCGTACTTTCTATCTTATGTAAAATAGCATTTTACACAAATTTATTTAATGTAGTTGGTTAGTGTATATGTTGATAGAAAGTATTTTTTGATTTCGTAATACAGCTTAAGATTCAATTTCTATAATTTTCTTGTTGACTGACAAGACGGTATCTTCCTTCTCGTATAGATGATAAGATATTTGTTTCTAATTCTTTATAGTCTACCAAACCGGTAGTTGTGTTTGCTTGACTCATTGTCAAACCTCCATTTTTTTATCAATTTATTACTTTACTTCTCGGTTTGACACAGTTTATTTAACACTCTCCTTTTTGTTTAGTAATGGTTAATGCTTCCTTCTATAATGCAAAACCCATACTCACCCAACCCAATCAATTACTTGCAATCTGGATTCCAGTTTTAAGCTACTCATATGACAGAGAAAGGGCTACTTGCATGAAATGAAAAGGAGCACCGAGCAGATCACTTCTTCACAAAGATCTTATCAGCAACACGCATATCAATTATGCTCCAATTGCTAAAAGTAAAGTCGGTTGTATTTTGCAAGTGGCTTAAATAATCCCATGCGCTATAAGGATTATCTTCAGGCAATTTTACTGTGGCACTGTTATCGAGTATGATATTCCATCTTCTATTGCCTACATAAACACAAGAAGAAATATGATCACTTAATTGAGTTTTCCTCTCTAGTATATCTTTAATGAATTTTAGGCTTGATAACGAATTTTGTCCTTTGATTATAACGAGGTTATCTATCTGGTAATCATCTACGATTACTTTACCTTCAGAGTCAATTACTGAAGTTCTGTTATCATCTTTCCAAAGAGCAAAAGGTTTGTGTTCATTTACATCAATGCGTAAGGTGTTGGGTAAAATCCTATAAATTCTTACATGTTTTATCCATTCGCTTACAGATTGTATATTATCTGTTAGTTTTGAGAGTGATACATACATGATAGGTTGTGTTCTATCTACTAAACTTAGAATGTCCTGTTCATTTGTAAATTTGTTTCCAGTAACGGTTACTTTGTCGATTGAAAATCCATTGCTAATTAATAAGCTCGATAAGCGATCGTTACACCAAGTAAAGTAGTAATTGAATCGATTTGTTATTTTATCAAGTGAACTATAAAGTACTAGTGTAAGGAAAAGTGCAGTTATAATCATGAAAGCACACTTGCGCAAAAAACTCCTTTGGCTTCTAGTAACATTGTTCAACATCGGCTTGATCTCTAATATTCTTGTGGTGTAAACTGTCTTTGACAATAATTTTAATTAATTCATTAAAATCAATTCCTTTTGTCAATTTTGCAATTTCTGGTACTAACGATAATTCAGTAAAGCCAGGATGTGTATTAATCTCAAGCATTTTTAAAGTGTTATTTTGGGGATTATAACGGAAGTCTGAGCGGGAAACAGTTTTGCATCCTAAAAATTGATGAACTTTTAGTGCGTGTTCCAAGGTCATTCTATATATGTTGTCAGGAATTTTAGCAGGAAATATATGTTCTGCAAATCCATCTGTATACTTTGCTTCATAATCATAGAATTTATTTTTTGGTCGTATTTCCATAGTGCCAATTGCTTCATTCAGCAACACAGCAGTATGTAACTCTATACCCGGTATGTATTCTTCTATGATCATCTTTTCCATTATAGTAGAACTGTTATTTTTCAGCTCTAAGTAATCCTCATGTGAGAAAATCATGTGTACTCCAATGCTTGAGCCTTCGTTAATCGGTTTTAAGACGTACGGATAATCAACTTTAATATTATTTTTTAGCACATCTTCTCGACTAATTACATAACCTCTTGGAGTGTCGATATTAAGAGAATGGAATATATGCTTTGACATCACTTTATTCATAGCAACAGCCGAAGCCATAACTTCTGAGTGTGTATATTTTATACCTAAAATCTCCAGTAAACCTTGAATACAGCCATCTTCACCATAAGGTCCATGTAGAGCAATAAAAGCAAGAGCGGGATTAGTTTTTTTAAGCTTTTGAGCAATGTTGCTATCAACATCTATTTCTATTGCATTATATGAAAGGCTATCAAGCGCCTTCTTTACTGCTTTTCCGCTCATAAGCGATATTTCTCTTTCGCAAGAAAATCCACCACTTAAAATTGCTATAGTTGGAACCATAAGCACCCTAATATTTTGCTATATATCATATATAAAAGATACTTTTATCTTCAATAGAAAAAACGCTTTGAAAAATTCCACAGCTGTACAGATATTGCAATTTGCAGGTGGCAAGTAGTTTTATGTAAACTGGTTCCTTTGTGATCAGACACCATTTACGTTTGAAGGAAATATGTTTTGCATTATAGAATAGGGTTATTGCAAAACATATTTCCTTCAAACGTAAATGGTGTCCCTATATCCTATTGTAACGATAGTTACTTCATGTTTTTGGTGTCTGTATAATACACATCGCCAACTCTTAGTCTTCTAAACCCTTTAAAGCTATGGTGCAAGATTCACTGAATCAACTGTAAGACGTTCCTGTATTGCTTTATTTACTTTTGATTCCATATTTAATATAGTATTAATACTTTTATACTATATTAAATATAATATTAATTAAGGAGAATATTATGTCAGAAAAAGATAATAATCAATGTTCATTAAGTGAAGTTTGTATTAAATCAATCACTGGACCGTTATGGGGAGCGCATTATAACTCAAAGAAGACAATTGAAACAATTAAAGAAGATTTCAAGAATCTAAGCAATAATATTCATTTAACCAATACCAAGTTATGGGGAGAGTATGGTAATTTAAAGAAGACAATTGAAACAATTCAAAAAGATTTCGACAATCTGAACAATGAACTTAAACCAGACAATATTGATAGTAATATACCATCTGCTGATATATTTTCTGATGAAACGCACATTTACGATTCAATGTCTATTTAACCAAAAAGATGTGAGGCTTCTTTTGTACTCTCTATTTATTCTGAACTTTTCAATAAAGTAATAAACGTATCTGAAAAGTAATTATGCTAATATAAATATTACAATTTTATTAACACATAAATGCTACCGTGGAGTTAGTTTTTTAATTTAGGAGTATATTATGGTTATGTCTACACAAAACTCGAATTCATTAACGTTTCAGGCACGCAACCTATCTCGTATTTGCCATAAAAACTGTGAAGAGGCGTTCAATGAAACAGACAAACCTCTGTGCAAGGCTAGATGTGATGCTTTCTTTTCAGTGCCTGAACCTCGTTCACAAATTAGTGAGAAATTAATAGACATTGCAAACAATCTCCGTTTTGAGAGTGCACAATTATCGTCTATGGCAGATGAAATAGATGCTTACAATTCAATGTCTATTTAATCAAAAAAGTGTGAGTCCACTTTCGTACTCTATTACCCTAAATTTTCGTCAAAATAAGCTGTTTTATCCTTTTTTTCTTTATACTCTTCTGCTGTATCTAGGGGTTGCTTTTTAGCTGTGACATTTGGCCACTTTTGCGAATATTCTACATTTATGTTGTAAAATGATTTAAAGATTTTTTGTTCATTGTTCAGTAAGCCTTCATCTAGCTCTAGAATATCTTTTATGGAATCATCAGTTACAATTGCATCTACTGGACATTCAGGTATACACACTCCACAATCAATACACTCATCTGGGTTAATCACGAGCATATTTTTACCTTCATAAAAGCAGTCAACGGGACATACTTCTACACAGTCCGTATATTTACATTTTATGCATTTATCTGTAACAAAATGCGTCATAAAATACTGTATATTTGCATTATCTTGGGTACACTAAACTGATAAGAAATTCAAGCCTTTTATGAAGATAAATAAATTAAATAACGAAGAATTAGAAATATGGCTAAGCTTGGCTAGAACTGTGGGACCAGTAAAGTTTTTTAGTATACTAAGAGCATGTGGCTCACTAGATGAAGTGCTTAAGTATCTTAATGAATTGGCTAACAAGGATTATGGAATTAAAAATGTACAAGAAGAAATTAAGAATGCAGAAAAAATTGGAGCCAAAATAATACCAGCATGTGATCCAGATTACCCTGACATTTTAAGGAATATACCGAGTTGTCCTCCTGTAATAACTACACTTGGTGATATATCATTGTTAAGCCGTGAGATAATTGCAATAATCGGTGGACGTAATTCTTCAATCAATGGAAGAAATTTTGCCAATAAGTTGGCACTTGATTTAAGCGAAGTTGGTTTCATCGTAATTTCTGGACTTGCAAGAGGGATCGATACTGCAGCAAACAGTGTAATATACAAAAATCACCCAACCATTGCTGTCACAGCAAGCGGAATTGACGTAGTATACCCAAGAGAAAATTTTGATCTATACAAAAGAATCACTGAAAATGGCGGGTTAGTAATTACCGAGCTTCCATTTTCTACTAAACCAAAGCCTCAGTATTTTCCCCAAAGAAACCGAATTATATCTGGCCTTTCACTCGGTGTTGTGGTAATTGAAGCATCAAAAAAGTCTGGTTCTCTCATCACAGCAGATTTTGCTTTGAATCAAGGAAGAGAGGTGTTTGCAGTTTCTGGTTTCCCTTTAGATTCACGCTGTAGTGGTAGTAATTATTTAATTAAGAACGGCGCTAAACTTGTTGAATCCGCTGATGATATAGTAGAGAGCGTGAGATTTAGTTTACCTCTTCAGCAAAAAAATCTATTTGATACCGTTGCTGACCAAAAACAAGAAAAATTACAACAGGCAAAATCTGTTATAGTTGATCATATTAACTCTGTACCTGTTGATATAGATGAACTTATATTAGCAAGCGGACTTTCTACCAACATAGCTCTAATGGCTCTTTTGGAACTAGAGACGGAAAATAAAATAGAGCGTTTGCCGGGGAATAAAATATCATTAATTTTCTAGATTGCTTTAGTTATAAATCCACAACCGTACAAACATTATGATTTGAGTCCACCAAGAAAGATGTCATTCCAGCGTGTGACGCTGGCTTTCCGTAATCTCACTAAAAACGTTGTATTTTTACATAACTTTTATACTTACTAACTTAATATATAATCAGAATTCCTAGATTCCAGACTCATGCATCAATAGACCTGCTGCAAAAGGTAATGATAAAATGATGGAAGAGGAATAAGCAGATAGAGTAAGGTAAAAAAATGAGCTTTAGTTACTACAATATAAAGAAACACCCAAGAAATTTTCGTAATATAACAGGCTTAACTGTAGAAGAATTTGAAAAGGTGATAGAAAAAGTGGGGAACGTTCAAAAAAGTGTGTCAAGCCGAAAAGAAAAGTAATAAATTGATATAAAAAATGGAGGTTTGAAATGAGTCAAGCAAATAGAACTACCGGATTAGTAGACTATAAAGAACTAGAATCAAATATTTTATCATCTATAGCTAACCCAAGAAAGGTTTAGCTATATGGCAAAATTGGTTAGAATGGTATAATAAGTAATGAGAAAGAAGAAGATGCCAAGTCCATATAGTGAGGATCTGAAAGAACGTGTTCTCAAAGGAGTCGATAAAAAAACAATGACGATAAAAAAAATCAGTCAAATATTCAAAGTGAGCATAAAACCAATATATTTGTGGAGGAAAAGGAAAAAAGAAACAGAAACCATCTTCAGGCTATCACAAAGGATATGGCCATAAGATTAAAGATATGGATAGATTTATCAAATTTCTGAATGGAAATCAGGATATTAGAATTGAAAAGATAATTGAAGAATTTGGTAATATGTGTAGAAGCACAGTATATAACTACCTTAGCAAAGTAAACTATACATATAAAAAAAACTTTTCTTTATCGAGATAAAGAGAAACGCAAAGAGTTCATAAAAAAAGTAGAAGAAATAAATAAAGGAAACTTGATATACATAGATGAGTCTGGAATAGAGGACAATGAATTTTATGAATATGGGTGGTCTCAAAGAGGCAAGAGGTTATTTGCCCAGGGTTTAAAAGAAAGAGGGTAAGCATAATTGGAGCACTGAATGAAGGAAAAGTTAAAGCATCATGGATAATTGATGGCTACTGCAACAGGGAGATTTTTGATGCTTATGTAGAAAATGTACTTGTTCCTGTATTTAAACCTGGACAGACTATTGTTCTCGACAATGCGAGCTTTTATAAATCTGCAAGGATGAAAAATTTGATAGAAAATATTGGGTGTAAAATTTTGTTCTTGCCTCCATACTCGCCAGATTTAAATCCGATTGAGAAGTTCTGATCAAGCACGCCATAAGAAAGGCTCTACAAACCTTTTGGCCCAATATTAATTCGGGGGAGTGTTAAATAAACTGTGTCAAACCGAAAAAAAAGTAATAAATTGATATAAAAAAATGGAGGTTTGACAATGAGTCAGAAAGTAGTAAACAGAACTACCGGTTTGGTAGATTATAAAGAATTAGAAACAAATATCCTGTCGTCTATACGAGAAGGAAGACCGTTGACAGGAAGAGATGGAGCATTAACACCGTTTATAAAAAAGTTGCTGGAGGTAAGCCTGGAAGGTGAAATAGAAAACCACTTGTCGGCTGAAAGCGAAGAGAATAATCGAAGAAATGGGAGGAATGCAAAGACTTTACGTACAAGCGCAGGGTCATTTGAGCTTTTGACGCCAAGAGATAGGGAAGGAAGTTTCGAACCACAAATAGTCAAAAAAAGGCAAACAAACTTACATCCAGAGCTTGAAACGAAGATTTTGAGCACATTTGCCAGTGGTATGGGCTATAGAGATATAGTGTCACATGTTGAGGAAATTTATGATCACAAAATATCGGCGGCAGAGATATCAAGTATTACTGACAAATTGCTACCAGTAATCAACGAATGGCGTAGTCGCCCGCTGCAGTCTGTATATCCGATAGTTTTCATGGTTTTTTAAAGTCAAAGAGGACGGGCATTGCGTAAGTAAATGCATGTATAATATATTAGGCATAGATCAAAATGGCAAAAAAGAAGTATTAGGTTTTTATTTGGCTGAAAGTGAAGTTCTGGTTGGGAGTGCTAAATGACCTCAAAGAAAGAGGAGTAGAAGATATCCTTATTGCCTGCGTTGATGGGCTGAAAAGCTTTCCTGCAGCTATAAACAGTGTCTTTCCTAATGCGGAAGTGCAGATGTGTATAGTGCATCAGATACGCAACTCACTGAAGTATGTGGCCAGTAAAGATGCGAAGAGTTTTTTGAGCGATTTAAAGAAGGTATATCAAGCTTCAAGCAAGGAAATTGCCGAGAATTATCTGTTGGAATTGGATGAAAAATGGGGCACAAAGTATCCTATGGTTTTGGCAGAATAATTGGGAAAACTTGTCTGGTTATTTTAAGTATTCTGGTCCAGTTAGGAGGATAATCTACACCACCAATCCCATAGAGGGGCTACATAGGCAAATTAGGAAATTCACTAAGACCAAAGGCTCATTTACCAGCATAAATGCCTTGTATAAGCAGGTATATTGTGCTATAAAGAAGGCAGAGGAAAAGTGGACGATGCCTGTACATGATTGGGCTTTAACTATCTCTCAACTTGATGTTTTCTTTCCTGGCAGATTGAAAATTGAGTTGAACTAAAAATGCGGTTTGACACAGTTTATTTAACACTCCCTAATTCGGCTATTGATTTTGTTTTTCAGTGCTCGGGCAAATCTTACTTCGGTTAGCTATAGCAGCCTATAATGTGCTTGCAACAACTAATTTACTACGGCAACTGCACCGTGACAGTGTTTGTATTTTTTTCCAGAGTTACAAGGGCACTTGTCATTTCTTGAAACTTTTGGAAGTCTGCTATTTTTAGTAGAGCGTGACCTATTGCCTATTTCTTGATTGTCTAGCAACTTAAAGTGCGCTAGGCGGTGAATGGTAAGCTCCCCCCACTTTTCAAGCATCGACTCAAACATTAAGAAAGCTTCGCGTTTAAATTCATTCAGTGGGTCTTTTTGCCCCATGGCACGCAAATTTATGCTTTGTCTTAGGCTCTCTAAGACCGAAAGGTGCTCCCTCCATAAATGATCAAGTGTCATGATCATCACTTGTTTCACTATCGTATTCCACAAATCTGTAGTTTGTTGACTATTGAAATATTTTTCTTTCTCAGTAAAAAATTCTTGTATCTTGTCATTTATATAATCCAAGGCTTCTTGTTTATTCAAAAACTCTTCTAGATTAAGCGTTATCCCGTATCTTATGTGGAATTCTTTTGCAATATCTTCAACATAATCTTCGTAATAACCACTTTGTACTATACCTTCTATTATATCCTCATTTACTTCACTATATACTTCAACTAAATCATTGATTTCATTGTTTAAAATATGATTTCTCTGCTTAAAAATAACTTTACGTTGATTGTTGATTACATCATCAAACTTTAGCAAAGACTTCCGCACATCATAATTTCTAACTTCAACTTTCTTCTGTGCTTTTTCAAGTGCTTTATTAATCCATGGATGATGAATAGCCTCGTTGTTCTTTAGTCCCACTTTTTGCAAAAAATTCCTCATTCTATCAGAACCAAATATCCTCATTAAATCATCTTCAAGTGATAGAAAGAACTTAGAAAGTCCAGGGTCACCTTGGCGGCCAGAACGTCCACGTAATTGATCATCTATTCTCCTGCTTTCATGCCTTTCGGTTCCAATAACACATAAGCCACCAGCTTTTATAGCAATTTCCTTATCTTTTTTTACTCTTTTGACTATTTCTTGATATTTTTTTTCTCTTTCATCAGCATTTTTTATTTTCTCGAGCTCTATTTTTGCAATCATTTCAACATTTCCACCAAGCTGAATATCAGTTCCACGTCCTGCCATGTTTGTTGCTATAGTAATGCTGCCTGGTATTCCAGCTTGCGCTATTATATACGCTTCTTGTTCATGATAACGAGCATTCAATACTGAATGCTTAAGAGAATGGCTTTTCAAAAGATCGGAAAGTTTTTCAGAATTTTCAATACTCACAGTGCCAACAAGCACTGGTTGAAGGCGTTTGTGACATTCCGCTATAAACTTCAATACAGCACTAAATTTTTCTTTTTCTGTGCCATAAATTTCATCATCAACATCTATTCTTTTAACAGGCACATTAGTTGGAATTTTTACTACATTTAATCTATATATATCACGAAATTCTTCTGCCTCTGTTGCTGCTGTTCCTGTCATACCAGAAAGTTTGTTGTACATACGAAAGTAGTTCTGAAATGTGACTGATGCTAAAGTTTGACTTTCATGCTGAATTTCAAGATTCTCCTTTGCCTCCAGTGCCTGGTGAAGACCATCAGAATATCTCCTACCTTCCATCATGCGCCCAGTAAACTCATCAATAATTACCACCTTACCGTTTTTCACTATATAATCTTTATCAGCAGTAAACAGCTTATGTGCACGAAGTGCTTGATCTATATAATGAGTCAGTATAATATTGCTAGTATCATAGAGCGAGGAATTTTCAGGAATGAGGTTATACGATTTTAGTAATTCCTCCACTCGTGAAATGCCATTTTCAGTGAGGAACACTGCTCTACTCTTTTCATCGACTTCATAGTCAGAATCAACTAATTTGATTACTATTTTATTGATATGCTTATATATCTGATTATTTTCCTCAAGTGGGCCAGAAATAATGAGCGGAGTACGCGCTTCATCAATCAGTATGGAGTCTACTTCGTCTACTATTGCATAATTGAAGCCTCTCTGAACCATATCTTCTTGAGAAAATTTCATATTATCTCGTAGATAATCAAAGGCAAGTTCATTATTTGTTGAGTATACGATATCTGCGCTATAAGCCTTTTTTCTCTCGTCGTCTGTCAAATTATTTGTAATAAATGCAACAGAAACTCCAAGAGAATTATATAATTTACTCATCCACTCTGTATCTCGTTTTGCAAGATAGTCGTTAACAGTTACGACGTGCACACCTTTTCCTTCTAAAGAATTTAGATATGCGGCTAAAGTTGCGACGAGTGTCTTTCCTTCTCCTGTTTTCATTTCTGATATCATGCCATTATGGAGAACCATGCCACCAATTAGCTGAACGTCGAAATGTCTCATGTTAAGGAATCTTCGTGATGCTTCTCGTACAACCGCAAATGCAGGTACGAGAAGGTCATTTAGTGTTTTTCCATTTTTCAGTTCTTGTTTTAATTCCGCAGTTTTACTAGCAAGATCCTCATCAGATAAGCTCTGCATTTCTTGCTCTAGCGCATTAATCTGCTGAGCAATTTTTCTGAAGGATTTTATTATCTTCTTGTTCGTTGATCCAAATATCCTTTTTATAAAAAAAAGTGACAACGTAAAGATGAAGAATATAAGAATAGTTGTTAAAACTAACGTAGAGTCTGGCATAAACTTAGGTAAAGTTTTATTTAATATGAGATTATATTACTAAACGTAACCTGCGGCAATTAGATTCAGAAAATCTTTATTTACAAACTAAGCAAAAGATTCTTGCAGATGAAATGTAAAAGAGTCTATTTATTTTATTAAATATTATAATTAATAATTAAACTTTCTTAATAAATTATTAAAATAGTGTTAAGCTACATGTATAAAACGGTTAGTGGAGTTACAATGTTAAGCAATATTATAAAAGTAAAATTAGAGGAAAATAGTTGTCCTTTTGAAGAATTAGAAGAATTTTTTGCTTCATTAAAATTTGGTACAAAAGGGTTTAAAGATTATTCAATAAAATTAGTTTGCCAAGTATTGGAAGATTTCACCTTAATTCTACCAAGAGAGGCAGTACCTAATTCTTTCGCTTTGAAGCTTTTATCTTTGCTTAGTAAGGGAAATGAGCTAGCTTTACCTATTATATTAAAATACCTTTCTTGCAGAACTGTATTTAAAGATTTTGGTCAAAAACTACAGGATAAAGTGGATCAAGATATAAAAGGACAAAACGATTCTAAAATTTCTCAGGAGATTGAGTTATGCAAAAAAGACATTTTAAATCTTCTCAATGGTGGTAAATCAGTATTAGACGTTCAATTGAAGCAGCGGTATAAAAAATACTATTCGTTAATAGATAATGAGATTGAAGAGTTAAAGACTCAAATTTTAAAAGAACTAGAAGATTATATTAGCAATACTAACGTTAATAAAATGTATCGAAGCCTTAATAATAAAAAGAAAAACGAAGAATCATTAAAAGAAGTAGCGTTAGGATCTTGTTCATTGGGTGGAATTTGCGTGTTAATATTTTTTTCACTTGGTTTTTTTATTTTTTTGGCAACAACCATTGACCCACCTGCTCATATGAGTATGTATAAAGTAAAGGTTTTTAGGTGTATAGGAGCTTCACCTTTAGTTTTTGTAGCATTAGCACTAACAGTAGCAGGTGTAGCTTACTTAACAAGTTGTTATCTAAATCATAGTTTTACAAAAGAAATACAAGACTATATAGAGCAACCAATAAAATGTATGGATAAGGCAACTAATAATAAAGAATTAGACAATTTTCCTTCTGACAATTATGAAAAAGTACAACCTTCAGCACCGCTTGAGGAACTACTACCTTCATACGAAGAATCGTGTTACAGTAGTTTAGGTTATATTCAACCATCTAATCCAATACAGCAAAATAAGTTGTTGTAGTGAAGGTATAAAGAGAATAAGCAAAATTATATTTGTAATTTTGATTCCTTTATCATGACTTAGAACATGCAGCAACATGACGATTTTTCTATACTTTATCAAGTATATTAATGGGTAAATGAATTTTAATACAATCTTATTATACTTATAAATACGTTATATGTGAGAAGATATGGAAGATTTTATAACTGAAAGAAGGAAAGATGATGCTGTGATATCTGTTTGTCAGGATAATGAGAAAAAGAACGTATTAATCTTGGGACTCAATCAAGCTGCAAGGAATTTATTAAAATGTGAGGGAGAGAATTTACTTAATAAGCCGTTAATCAATATTTTAAGTAAAAGAGCAGCTGAAGATATGAAAAGCTATTTGGAGTATACTGAAGATGGGCGCGATTTGCCCGATATATTGCCAAAAGTGATAGGCTTTTCTTTAATCGACGCTAAAGGAGAAGATATAAAAACAAAGGTAAAAGTTTTTCGCACAACTCAATTTACTAATAGCAAGATTAATTATGAGCTATTGATACGTGACATTAGCCTGTTTCATAAGCTAGCAATGTTTAGGGATAAATATCTGATGGGTAAGAAATATAAAAAACACAACTTGTTTGATATACCAGACAATGATTCAACGATTTTGGAGTTATATGTCATATTGAATTTTGCCTTTGAATATCAAATTAATGCAGTTATAGGAATAATAGGCTTCAATAATAAATTTAATGAGATAAACGATGCATTGAGTATGATCACAGAGCATTTTTATAAAAATTGCCGTAGTGATGATTTTCTAGGATTTATTGATGAGAATAAGGTGCTTTTTATTTTGATTAACTGTGATGCAAAGAACACATCTAAAATAATTAGTCGTATATATTCTACCATTAATAAGCAGTTACTAAAGCGAAAGTTACCAAGTATATCAATTATTTATGGAAATATAATTCAAAAACATAGTGTGAAGAATGCTTAAACGCTTTTGTCATTAATTGGTTTGTAGTATCTAAGTTCTACACAATATAAGAATTGTTTTTTATTTCTATTAAGCTTATATTAAAAATTTAAGCTTAACTATGAGGTTACTGATCAAACTATTTTCATTATTATTCGTGGTAGGGAGTGTCAATGCTAGGGTAATTCTAGATAAGGAGATATTTTATGCAGAACTAGATGGAAAAATAGATTTAAGATTTGGCTACGCTTTCAACAGAGATTCTTTTAGCTCTACAAAAGACAAGACCTCAAGCTATTCAGACCTGCGCTTGCTTTATTTACAGCAAGTTTATCCAAATACTAAAATGGGTTTTGATGTTAAGGCAGGAGTTTCTGGTATTGCAAACTTAAAGGCACTAGACATAGAAAAGTTAGAAATGGAGAAGTGGTATTTTATCATAAAGAATCAGGAGTTTGGATCATTTGAATATGGTAAAGGAAGTTTAGTTAGTCAGAGTATGTTAATTAACACTTCAAAAATTTATACAGCTGCTGGGGGAATAAATGGTCATTGGACAAACTATGCAAATCTGCGCGGTAATGGAAAAAAAGATGATGACCCTGGGTATGATAAGGACAAGGTATTTTGGGTAAAACCCAATGTTTACAGCGACTATAATGGACTAGAGCTGAAGTTAAAACAACCAATGATAAACTATATTTCTCCTGAAATTCATAACTTTCAACTTGGATTCAGTTATGTTCCAGGTAAAAATAATTTACAATATAATAATTTAATAGCCGCTGGTCTTTCCTATAAAAATGCCCTATCAGATGAAATAAATTTTACTACTGCTTTGACTGGTGAATTTGCAAGGGAAAATTTAACTGATTGTACAAACAAAAATTCTAGCGATCTTCAGTGTCATAATCAATTACTACACTGGAATTTTGGTGTGAAACTAAAGCTTTTTGAACTTGATTGCATTTTGTCGTACGGGAATGGTGGTAAATCTGGTGAGAAGCGTAGTCATGAAACAAATAATATGCATTATGTAAATGCAGGTATTGCTTATCATTCTGATTCTCGTAAAGTGAGCTTAACATATTTTAATAGTGTTAGGGATATTGCAGACAAAGGTACAAACGAATTAACATCACAGGCTTTCAGTCTTGAATATCCATTAGCTGTTGGTACTTCATATTACTTTGATATTGTAAGATTTAGTACTAAGGAGCTTGCAGTGGAAGATAATAACTCCGGATATGTGCTTTTGGCCGGATTGAAGCTAAGTTTTTAGTGAAGTAACTGGTATGTAAGTATTGTAATAATGAGAGTAAAATTGAGTTGTTAATATATGTGCTATTTGATATTATAAAAATAACTATTACATAAGATTTTCAATAAAAAGACATTCTGTTACTAATCCAAGTGTAGAAGAAAACGGTTATTAATTAGCAAACCAAGCCCTTCAGTAAGCGCATCTCTTCAGGTGCTCTTTTTTTCTTTTTTATATATAAAAAAATTAGATAGTATTGTGAGTGCGGTTTTTTCTGTGTTCTGATGCTTTTCAATTCTATAGCTTTTGTATTGAATTTCCTTTTTTTACTACTATTTCTCTATATTGTTGTAAGAAAGAACAGAAAATTTAGTGAGAATCTTGAGAAGAATTTACTTAAAGTAGAACATGAACTTCAAGAGGCAAAACAGTCTTTAGTAGATAAAAATAAGGAAATAGTTGATTTGAAAGTGAGGAACGCAGAACTTGAAGTAATTCTTCAAAAAGAGCGTGAAGAAAAGAAAAAGGAAATAGAATTACTAACAAAAGCAGAGGAGAGGCTTACGAACACTTTTAAAGCACTTTCTCTTGATGCTCTTCAGGTAAACAATAATAATTTTCTGAACTTAGCAAAAGAAGTGATCGATAATAAGCTAAAAGAAACAGAAAGTGACTTCAAAAAAAGGCAAGCAACGATCAACGAAGTTATCACTCCAATAAAAGAAAAATTAGAAAAATTCGACAGTGAAATACGTGAGCTAGAGAAAGAGAGGGTAGGGGCCTATGAAGGTTTAAGGGAGCAAATTGGAGCATTAATGAGTCAAACCTCTAACCTTGCTAACGCCCTGAGGAAACCTCACATTAGGGGTAAGTGGGGTGAAATGCAGCTCAAAAGAGTGGTAGAAATGGCGGGAATGGTTGAATATTGCGATTTTTTTACTCAAGCTTCAGTGGTTGATAAAAATGAGGATAATTTGTTACGTCCTGATTTAATAATAAAAATGCCATCAGGAAAGCAAATAATAATAGATGCTAAAGTGCCACTTGATTCTTATATGGATGCTATGTCACAAAATGATTTGCAGATACAAAGGGAAAAGTTGAAGAATCATTCTCTGGCGATAAAAAAACATATAAACGATCTAGGCAGAAAGGAATATTGGAACCAATTTGAAAATACGCCAGAGTTTGTGGTGCTTTTTTTAACAGGAGAAGGGGTTTTCAGCGCAGCACTAGAATGTGAACCAGCTTTGATAGAAATTGGAATAGAAAAAAAAGTAATTATTGCAACACCAATCACTTTAATCGCGCTACTTAGGGCAGTAGCCTATGGATGGAAGCAAGAGATGATAGCTGAAAATGCAAAGAAAATAAGTGAACTAGGCCATATTTTATATGAGCGAATCTGCACAATGGGCGAAAATTTTGATAATTTACGCAGAAGCTTAAAAAGTGCTGTTGATCATTACAATAAAACTGCTGGTTCGCTTGAGGCAAGAGTGTTTCCTGCTGCCCGAGAATTCAATAAGCTTGGTATACATGCAAAAAATAAAGAACTCACTGCTGCAAAAGAGTTGGAATCTTTACCACGCAGTTTACATGCTGAGAGGTTGAAAGTAGATTAGTATTTCAGGTCTCCTTAACTTACATTTGCTGATTAAAACAACTTTCTAAAAATTTTTTTTATATAGCTCAATTTCTGCACATCATTTGCTGCATAAACAGGTATAGTTTGTTGCTCAGTACCAGGTATTTCTACAAAAATTTTGCCCACTTCTTGACCTTTTTTAATTGGTGCGGGTACCATATCTTTATACTCAATACGCACTTTAATTTTATCATGTAATCTGCGGTTATAAGTTATGGTAACATCGTTTGCAACTGTAACGGGCACTTTTTTATCTTTTCCATAAACAATATTTATTTCTTCAACTACGCTATCCTTAGCAAATATTTTCTTGGTATTAAAATGATTTAAGGAATATTGTATTAGTCTTTTTGCTTCCTCTATTCGCTCTTTCTCGGTGTCCAAACCATTCACGACAGCAAAAATTCTTCTATCGTTCCGTTTTGCAGATGCTATAATGCCATAACCACCAGCACTTGTATGACCTGTCTTTAGACCATCAACTCCAATATCATGGAAAAGTAAAAGATTTTTATTTTTTTGTACAATATCGTTATATGTCAAATATTGTTCAGAGAATAGATCATAGTATTCAGGAAAATCAGTAAAAATCCTTTTTGCCAGTGTTACCAAGTCTTTTGCGCTCATAAAATGGTTTTCATCTGGCCACCCGCTTGAGTTAACAAAATGACTATCATTAAGATTTAAATCTTGTGCAACTTCATTCATTTCAGCAACAAAATTCTCCTCTGATCCTGCAATACCCTCGGCTAGCGCTATGCATGCATCATTACCTGAGGCAATTGTAACTCCTTCAAGTAGTTCTTTTACCGTAACAAATTGACCTTCTTTCAAAAACATAGAAGAGCCTTTCCTTTCCCATGCTTTTCTACTTACTCGAAATTTATCTTCCATTTTTATTATTCCAGCTTTTAGATAATCAAAAGCTACATATAAAGTCATCAATTTGCTCATTGAAGATGGGGCCATTTTTTCCCTGGAATTGTGTTCAAAAATGAACGAGTCTGAAGCTAAATCTAAGACAATTGCTTGCTTTGCTTTGGTTCTAAACTGATATGAGTATGAGTAAAAAGGAAATATAAAAATTAATAGCAAAGTTACTAATTTGCTTAACATATTTATAATTTTAAATTTATAGTGTACTAATTAATAGTATGATTTTGCACGAGCATTTCAATAGATCTCTCGCATAAAACTTCCTTGACAAACTGCGCCAGCCCCCTTATTATGACAATAACAGTATTTATCCTTGTTTTCGATCCGCGCGGGTTCAACAACAAAAATTCAGTAAAAAACTCAGGTATTTATTGGCAAATTACATAAAAATTATAGCGGCTGCATGTCTTTTTTTTTTTCTACATTCAGCCAAAACGCGCTTATTTTAAGCGTTAGCACATTATTACAGCGCCAATTTACATTATTATAGGGTCAAAACTCGTTACACGGGGATTTTTTTGCCTTTTTTTTCGCTTGGTAAATTTCTTAACATTTACAGCTAAAGCTTCAGGCCAGCACTTGATGCTGGAAATTTTTTGAGCACAAAAGTTATGCTAGGTTTTTGTTGGTAAGAAACCAGTGTCAAGCACTGGGATGACATAGAAGGAGCACTGGGATGACATAGAAGGAGGGAGCAGGAGATGACAAGAGAGGGGCTACTTTCATTTGCTGTCTTCAAAAATTTACAATTATGCTTCATATATTTTATTAAATATTTTACTTAAAAATTCAATTTCTTATTATAAGAGATAAGCAATTCATGAATAATGAAAGATTACAAAAAAGGTCATAGAAAGCGCCTAAGAGAGAGAATTATTTCAGATAACGGACAATCATTACTTGATTATGAGATTTTAGAACACATTTTATATTCAGCATATAGTAGAATTGATGTAAAGCCAGTAGCAAAGAGTTTGATAGAAAATTTTGGTAGTTTAAATAAGGTTTTTAATGCCGATTTAGAAGCACTGCAGAATATCGAAGGAGTTAGTAATGCAGCTATATCTGCTATCTTTTGTGTTAAACAGGCTTTTGTTCGTTCTGCACGAGAAGAAGTAAAGGACCTACCTATAATCAATAATTGGGAAAAATTGCTTGATTATTTAAAAGCAAGTATAGGAAGCCTTAATAAAGAAAATTTTCGCGTTATCTATATGAATAAAAGATATCGTCTAATAGCAGAAGATCTACAAAACTTTGGTACAATAGATCAAACTCCTCTTTATGTTAGAGAGATCATAAAACGCGCTCTTTTGATTGGCTCAACATCGATTGTAATATCCCACAATCACCCAAGTGGAGATATACAGCCTTCAAGTAGCGATATGTTTCTCACCAGACAGCTTGCAGAAGCTTGCAAAAGCATAGGAATAGAATTAATAGATCATATTATTATCACATTTAGTAGCTATTTTAGTTTCAAGGAAAATAGGCTTTTATTAGAGTAGATCTAAAATTGCTTTTGCCATTTTTCTTATTATGGAAGTATAGCTCTTCTTATAATAGTCCGAACGGAGGTAAAAACGTCTTTATAGCTATTATAAGCCAAGAGGCCAGCAGTATGTTATTATGACCTGTTCGGATTATTGTGAGAAGAGCTATAAAGCTATACATGAGGTGGTTGCCAGTGGAACAAAAATTTTCCTTCTGGAAGACAATGTGTGATTTAGATGGCGTAATAGTGGCAAATTGAAAGAAATACATGGTATTTGCCACTATTAGAAATCTCCTGTTTTGATAAGGTATCCGTTCAGCGGAGTGGCAGAATAAGGTAGACAAGGTGATCTAAAAAGATAATCATAGAGCAAAAGTGAGGTAATGTGGTAAACCTTTTAGAGCTTTGCAAAAATTTACAGCAAAAAATAGAAAAGTTAGAAGCAAAAATAGAAAAGCTGGAAAGGGAGAATGAAAGTTTAAAAGCAGAGAACAAGGCTTTAAAGATAGAGAACGCTGAATTAAAGGAAAGGCTTGGTTTAAACTCGAAAAATTCATCTCTACCAAGCTCTAGAGAGTTGTACAAAATAAAAAAGGACAAGCCAAAGAGCGACAGAAACGTTGGTGGTCAGGTTGGTCATAAAGGAAGTTTTCGCGCCAAAATGGATGCAGATGAGGTGATAAAAGTAAAGTTGTCATCTACTTGTGAATGCGGAGGAGGGATTGCAATATGCAATGGACCGTACATTCATCAAAAAGTTGATCTTCCGGAAATTAGGCCTTATGTAGTGGAATATCAGATGGAGCATGGTCGTTGCCGGAGATGCGGAAAAAGAAGAAGCAGTAAGTTACCAGAAGGTGTTACGTCAGATACATTTGGTCCAAGGGTTAAGTCAATAATTGCAGCGTTCAGCGGATTCTACAAAAATTCAAAACGCGAAATAGCGAGTGTCGTAAATGATATCTTCAATTTGAACATAAGCGTCGTTAGCATATCAAATAGTGAACATAGAGTTGCTTCAAAATGCAAAAAAATGTATGAGCAGATCGAACAAGAGATAAGTAGGAGTAAAGTTCTACATATTGATGAAACGAGCCATTATAACAAAGGTAAACTCGCTTGGTGTTGGATGTTTGCAAGCAATACGGCAAGTTTTGTGAAGTTGACAGAGTCAAGAGGAATGAAAGTTTTAAAAAATAACGCATGCTGCAATCATAATAGCTTAGTGGTAACCGACAGGTACGCAGTATACAATTACTTTGCTGATGAAAAAAGGCAAATCTGCTGGGCACACTTAGCAAGGGATTTTGAAAGATTAGCGCATAGTTGGAATATTGAAGTCAAAGTTCTTGGCTGTTACTTAAGAAATGTAGCTACTGAATTATTTGCACTAAAAAAGGCTTTGCTAAAAAATGAGATAGATGTTTTTAGATTTGCCAGACGTGCCAGAAAGTTGCGAAAACGTACAAGGTATTACTTGAAGGAAATATCCTACTTACCTGAAGCAATTGGAGCCTCTCGAGTTGCGAAAAATATTTTGAAATCTGAAAGAATGATGTGGAATTTTTTAGATGACCCAAAAAACATTCCGCTGACAAACAACCATGCTGAACAGCAGATACGGCATTATGTCGTTTACCGCAAAAATTCGTATTTTACACAATCAAAGCGGGGAAATGCATTCCTTGAACGGATAATTTCGTTATACTTAACATGGAAACAAAGGGGTCTCAATCCTTTCCAAAACCTCTTATCTATTGTTTCTTAAACCACTCTCCTGAACGGATACTTGATAAGACTTATGAGGTCTTTATTGGTTTTTTGAATTTTGTTGAAGCACTCACATGCTTACTCTAATATTTTGTTCACAGAGCCTAGTTAGCTCAATTTCAACGTTAATTTGTGAAGCTCTGAGTTCTGTTAGGGGATTTTCTGGTTGAATATCTAGCTTATTCTGTATGTTCGGTAAACAAATTAAAGCCGAATCAAAAATTTCATCATACTGCTCTGCTTCATGTGCGCAATTGATTATTTCTTCGAATTCTTCCACATCTTGCGGCGTATCTTTTAATATTGCTCTTATTTGGTTTAGGTTTTGACGAATTTTTTCCTGATATCCAGCAATTCTCTCTTGATATATATCAATCATTTTTTGACATGAGGTGCCTCTAAATGGGTGTTCTGCTTTTTCCTTTATGTAGGAGCTCTGAAAATTTTTGCAATTAAGGACTGCTTCTCTACATTTTTTTATGTCACTAATTATACTGGTTATTGACTTACTTGCTTTCTCATGCTCTTCTTTTTTGATTATACATTCATTCTTTGTTTGGCTCATTTTATCATACAGATTTCTGCATTCTTTATATGATACCAGCGGTTGTAGTATTCCTTCCTCTACACCTTTATTATAAAAATTCTTCAACTCATCGCTTGATAGTATTCGTATAGCATCTTCCCTTTTACCTTGTGATTTAGGATACTTTTTGTTCAGTGAACTAATATAATTTAATAGGAAACTCTTAGTTAAATCTTCCTTTTTAACTTCTGATAATTTTTCTAGTGTTTCTATATATTTCAAAGTTTCCGCAAAAAGCTGCGCACCAGATGTAGCAAATCCTGGCAGTGGTTTGCTCTGCGCTTTATAAAAATCGGTTTGTAAAAAATCTTCGGCTTGTTTTTTTATTACTGAAAGTTCATTGAAGGCTTTTTCTGGATTGATTTTTTTTAAAATACTAGTAGCTTTTTTAATCGCTCTTTCTCTCTTTTTATTATCTTGTTTTTCGTTTAAGATTAAGCTTTCAGCTTCAGTAAAAGCATTGCCTTGGGCACTTTTGGCAATATTACAAACAACGTTTTTTACAACTTGCTTAGTTGCTACATAATCTATTTCCTTTGTAAAGCAATCAATAAATAGCTGCCAAATTTTTTTGTTAACGGACTTACTTGTCTTATGTTCTAAATCTTCTACATCTTTGAATCCTAAAATAGTATAGAGATTTTTTTCAATTATTGGTTCAGCATGTTGTTTTGCCACTTTACCTTTTATATTGAATAGAAATTCACTAATCTTAGTTGTGCCCATAATATTACCTCACAATATTAATGTTATATAATATAAAGTATAAAAGCTTAATGATTAATTTTTACTTACTATTAATATAATTGAAGATTAACTTTGTTCCTATATTAAAACTTTAACTCCCAATTTATTATTAGTAATATCATTATATGAATCTTATGCCTGAATTTGGGAATATATTGTTATTGGTAGCCTGTTTGTTATCTTTAACGTATTTGTTTCTACCGTTTAGTTCTTACCGATTCGTCTCCTCTGCCATATTTTTTTGTGTGTCAGCATCAATGGCTATTTTGATCTACTGCCACATTAAAAATGATTTCTCACTTGAAAACGTATATTACCACTCACACACAACAAAACCTTTGATCTATAAGATTTGTGGTGTTTGGGGAAATAAAGAAGGGTCTATGTTGCTTTGGACCTTAGTGCTTGTCATGTATTTATTACTAATGGATATTTATATACCTTCTGTCATCCCAGTGCCCAGACACTGGAATTTAATTGCAAATGAGTACATCAAATGGCAGTGTAATAAAAAATGGATTCCAGTGTCAAGCACTGGCATGACACCAGAACGAACTAATGGTAGTAAATTAAAAAAAATATCTCTTATCACCCAAGGCTTGATTTGCTTTTGTTTTTTACTGTTCACTTTACTTGAATCCAGCCCCTTCACTAAAATGCCAGGCATTGAAACAGATGGACTGGGTTTTAATCCGATATTGCAGGATATAGGCCTTGCTATTCATCCACCGGTATTATATTTGGGGTACCTTGGATTTAGCGTTCCTTTTTCGCTCTCTATAGCTGGATTAATTTTAAATACTGAAGGAAATGTTTGGGCTAAAATTGTCAGGCCTTGGGTACTTATTTCTTGGTCGCTGCTCACTTTGGGCATCAGCTTGGGTAGCTGGTGGGCATATCGTGAACTCGGTTGGGGTGGATTTTGGTTTTGGGATCCAGTGGAAAACGTTTCTTTGATGCCGTGGCTAATTGCAGTGGCGCTGACACATTTGTTGCTCGTTGTACGAAATTTCAATACTTTAAGGAATTTTGCTATTTTACTTACGCTCACAACTTTTATATTGAGTGTGACTGGAACATTTCTAGTCCGCTCAGGAATACTTACCTCAGTGCACACGTTTGCAGATGACCCAAGATATGGACTTTATATATTAGCTCTACTTGGTGTAATTACAGTCAGTAGCTTAGTAATATTTGTAGTGTTTACGAGAAAGAATCACACATCTTTCCAGTATTCGATATTGGAATCTGAAAAGAAATCTGCTACTCAAGTGACAGAAGGTAGAAGATTCTTTTCACGCCTTACGATGATGCTGATGAACAATTTATTATTCATCACTGCCTTTTTCATCGTGTTCGTTGGCACTTTATACCCTACAGTGCTTGAGTATTTAACCGGTGAATTAATTTCAGTTGGAGCACCATATTACAATTCTTTATTTAACTCTATTGCACTAGCTATTCTAGTGCTCACCATGATAGGGCAATACTGCAGTTGGCAGGGAAATAGTCTATTGCCAATATTCCGTGAATATAGATTTTCATTTTGTAGTGCTGCAGCTATTTTGCCGTTTATCTTTCACATGGAGCTAATGATTGTGCTATCAATTACCATCTCCATAGCATTATTAATATTTGTTTTAGAAGCATATAGTAAAAGAATTTGTTTATTTAAGGTAGCATTTGGTGAATCAATTTTATTAGCAAGAAGAGTTTCTAAGTCCTACTATGCAATGATGCTTGCTCATGCTGGAGTGGCAATTCTAGTGCTTGGTATATCTTATTCAGTTGGTTGGCAGGAGAAAAAAGAAAACTACTTGGGAATAGGAGACAGCATAACAGTCAATAAATTTAAAGTTACTTTACGAAATATTGAGCTAATAAAAGAAAAAAATTTCCATGCAGTGAGGGGTACAATGGATATCAGGAATTTGCTGAATAATAAGATATTAGGTGAAGTAACTCCTGAATATAGATTTTACCTTGCGGAAGGTCAGAAAAATGTTGAAAGCAGTATCTACCACAATTTATTTTCTGATATTTATGTTGTAATTGGAGAGATTGATAAGAGTAAGAGCAAAATTGCAGCTAAAGTGCACTATAAACCTGGAATGTCTATAATCTGGCTTGGATCCTTTCTTATCGCTTTTGGTTCGCTCCTTGCTGCTTTGCCTTCTAGCAAAAAAGTAGTTCCTTCAGTAACCTTTCTGGCGAATTTTCTCTATGTTCTGTTGTACAATAGGAAATAAAGATATATTTTCTAATGAAGAACTTACATGATATATGGAATCTACTTCCTCAGGCCTTTTAAAATATCCCTGCTTAATAGCGTCGTAGACAGAAGAACCACCAAGCAAGCAGTTCTTACCTAACTCTTCTTTATAATTTTTAAACTTTTCCAATATTTCCTCCTTGTTACTCACTTCTACTATAATTTTTCCTTCATCTTGGACATCAGAATACAATCTAGCATCTACTTTTCCCAAATCAGTATGAAAAGTCAGTACTATATTACCTATAAGGTCAGTATAATTTCTTACCCCACCTTCTGTTAAAATTTCTGTCTCGCTTTCACCGATTGCTATCACGTCTCTTCGAAATTCTGTGCTTTCATCTGTTCCATTTATGATTTTTGCAACCTCGACTATACTATTCTTTGAGTATTTCAAGTAGAAAGTGAAGTTGTCCATTTTTGCCTCTTTTACCTTACCAGTAGTTGCGTTTTTTGCAGCTTCCAAAAACCTTAGAGAGTAATGTATATAGCTTTTACGTGCTTCTTTAAGATTAGCTTTGTGGTCTTTAAACTTCTCTAGTTTATCAATTACAATTATACTACTTAGAGTTTCAAATACTGCACCTCTTTTTACCAAATTACATACTATGCGACTAGCAACTTCTATGTCCCTTTCACCTTGAAAAATCTTTAATTCACTAATTCTTCTTATTACATAATCTGTAAAATTATACCTACTCTCATAAGTATTTTCATATATATTTCCCTCACGAGTAAGATTGAACCTTACCCTAGATTTTATAGCTTCATTTACAACCTGTTCTAGCTGATTTATGTCTTGAACTTCATCTAATTTACAAAAATATTTACCTGGATCTTGCTCATCTAGTAGAAAATCCTCCCCCCATAGATTTACACTTTTGCACAAATACTTTTTTCCATTATAGTCAACTTGTGTTTTTTTACGAAAAGTTCCATAAATAACATCATCAGTTAAAAAGTACTCTTTAATATTAAGGTTGGGATTATTAACTGCAAATTCTATTGGGGTTTTACCTTTTTTATCCTTTATATCAAGATTAGCTCCTTTCCTTAGAAGCAATTTGATAATTGTATCACAATGACCAGAACGAGTAGCATAATGTAAAGGTGTTCTTCCTGTGTCGTCCTTTTCATTAGGATCAGCACCTGAATTCAACAGTAAATCTATGAATTCTCCCGCATTGCTACATTCCATACTTGATAGAATATGCAGTATTGTCAGTTTAGATTCTCCTCTTTTAAGGTTGAGGATGGTTTTTAGATCTTGATTACTTTTATGATCCAGTAAAAATTTTTTAATTTTTTCAACATCGTTCTTATAATCCTTATAAGTAACATGTGGAAAGTCTTTAAAAGTACTTAAGAATTTTTTATTCAACTCCTTCTGACTCTCTGTTAAGTTGGACATGTCAACAAGCCACGTAGATATCAACTTACCAAATGCACCTCTTTCAGCAATATCAGTTAAAGAACAGTCATTGCGAAGTACCAGTGAGTATTTAATCAATTCATATTCATCATCCTCTTGTTGCTGTGTTTCTTCTGCTTTCTTAGAGTGCTTAAAATCATTTTTTATTAATTCAATCAAGAGCTTTAATGTGTTAAAACTTTTATGTCCCAATAAAGGATCTGCTTTGTTTTCAAGTAGAATTCTTGCTATTTCTGAATAGCCATTTCTAATAGCCCAGCATAACGGAGTACGCCCGTATTTATCCGCTATGTCAACAGCAGCTTCCTTTTCTATAATAGCTTTTACTATTTCCACTTGGCAATTTTCAGCAGAAACAGCATGATGTAATGCAGTACTCTCAGCCTGACTTACTGCATCAACATTAGCTCCCGTGTCTAATAGGAGTTCTACTATCTCTTTATTTTTATTGTGAGCAGCACAATGCAAAGGAGTACACCCATTTTGATCTGCTGTATTAACATTAGCCCCGTTTGCTATGAGAACTTTTATTATCTCTGTATAACCAAAGCGAACAGCAGCGTGTAAAGGAGTTATCTTAACTTTACCTACTGCATCAACATTAGCCCCCGTGTCTAATAGGAGTTCTACTATCTCTTTATGTCCATTGTGAGCAGCACAATGCAAAGGAGTACACCCATCTTGATCTGCTGCATCAACATTAGCCCCCGTGTCTAATAGGAGTTCTACTATCTCTTTATGTCCATTGTGAGCAGCACAATGCAAAGGAGTACACCCATCTTGATCTGCTGCATTAACATTAGCCCCGTTTGCTATGAGAATCTCTACCACTCCTATACTACCACTTGCAGCAGCAAAGTGTAAAGGATTCCATCCATCTTGATCTGCTGTATTAACATTACCCCCTTTTTTTATTAAAAGCTCTGCTATCTTTACAAGATCATTTCTAGCAGCTATATGTAACAATGTACTTTGATCATCGAATGTATAATTTATGTTAAATCCATTATCTTGCCACTTTTTATACGTGTCTGGATCTTCTTTTTCCAATTCCTCTTTTACCCTTTCGATTATATTGTTCTCATTTAAGTCACTTATTGTCCTTAATATTTTTAACAACCGTTCATATTCCATAATTCTACCTCAAACTATTTGTTTTTGTACTATAGCTAAAAAAAATTATTGATCCATAATAAAATAACCAACACCAGAGTAAGTGGTTTGCTGCTAACATATTTAAAAATGTTATGAACTTAATAAGAGAAAAAAATACCCCTGTAATGGAGCAATATTTAAATTTGAAAGCTCAATACACGGATCATCTATTGTTTTATAGACTGGGCGATTTTTATGAATTGTTTTTCGATGATGCTATTAAAGCTGCGAAATTGCTGAATATAGTGCTAACCAAGAGGGGCAATTCAAATGGGCAAGAAATACCAATGTGTGGAGTGCCAGCACACAGTAGTGAGTCTTACCTGCACAAGCTAATAGATTTAGGATTCAAAGTAGCAATCTGTGACCAATTAGAAACTGCTGATGAAGCAAAAAAGAGGGGCTATAAATCCATAGTAAAACGTGATGTAGTGCGAGTTGTAACTCCAGGTACAATTATAGAAGATTCACTACTGGAGGATAAAAGCAATAATTATCTCGCATCCATAGTTGAACAAAATGACGAATATGCTATTAGTTGGCTTGAATTATCGACGGGAAAATTTTTTCACATTTTAACGAGTTTGAAAGCTCTAGATAGTGATTTATTGCGTATATCACCAAGAGAATTATTAATTTCTGAAAAATTCACTGAGGACGAAAAAATTAGATCGATTTTAAAAAATTATAAAATATCAATTACGCAACACGCACAGAGCTTTTTTGAGTATAGTAAATCTCACAGAACGTTATGCGAGTTTTATAAAATCAGGGAACTTGGGAGTATAGGAAATTTCAGCAAAGTAGAAATCATGGCGTGTGGTGCACTGCTTGAATATGTCAGAGTAACACAAAGGGGCTCCGTTCCAAGGCTTGAATTCCCAAAAACCTATAAGCAACAAAATTTCATGCTTATTGATGCTTCAGCAAGGAGAAACCTTGAGTTGTTTTCAACTCAATTTGGTGAAAAGAAAGGTTCACTAATTTCAGTTATTGATCACACAGTAACAGCCTCTGGTGGACGCCTGCTCAAACAAATGCTCGCTTCACCCCTTGCTTGCTCTAAGGCAATTAATTTGAGGCTCAGCACCGCTCAATTTTTTGTAAATAATCATGAGCCACGCAGAAAAATACGAGAGATATTATCTAACATTCCAGATATTGAGAGGTCTTTATCGCGCTTAATACTAGGGCGTGGTTCACCAAAGGATATGAACCTATTAAAAATAGGCCTAGGAAAAACTTTAGAGTTGTCTGAGTTTCTGTCTACCTTGCATAATTATTGTTTAAGTGAAAAATCAGAAATTAACTCTCAGATGTCATTCCAGTGCTTGACCAGAGAAAAGGAACCAGTGTCTACTACTCAGGTGATAAGTAGTGACGAAAGTGAACTAAGCACAATACATAAAAGCCTTGGCAATCATAAAGACCTATTTGAACTGTTAAATAGTGCTATACTTGATAATAACCTCAGTTCCGTGAAAGAAGGAGGATTTATTCACTCAAAATACAACTCAGAATTATCTGAGTTATCCTACATATTAAATAATAGTAATAAACTAATAACCAAACTCCGTGAATCTTATCGCGACCTAACTGGTATTGCCGCACTTAAAATATTACATAACAACATACTCGGTTATTACGTTGAAGTGTCGGCAAATCACAAAATAACTTCGGATATATTTATTCATAGACAAAGCTTAGCAAATAGCATGCGCTACACTACTAATGAGTTGAAAGAACTAGAAAATAAAATTCTTACGGCACGTGATGCTGCAATCGGCTTAGAAATGAAAATTTTTAGTGAACTGTGTAGTGAAGTCGCTAAAGAATCTGAAAAAATTGCTCTTGCTGCAAATGCTTTGGCAAAACTTGATATTAGAACCGCGTTTGCAGAGCTTGCAGTGCAAAATAATTACGTAAAACCCATCATTGATGACAGCAAAGAGTTCAATATCTGTAGCGGAAGACATCCAGTGGTTGAAGTTAACGATAAATTCATTGCAAATAGCATCAATTTAGCTGGTATACATCTAATTACTGGTCCTAATATGGCTGGAAAAAGCACTTTCTTGAGGCAAAACGCTCTCATTGCAGTTTTAGCTCATATGGGGTCATTTGTGCCAGCAGAGAGTGCGCATATTGGAGTGATTGACAAGATATTCAGCAGGGTTGGCGCAACGGATAATATAACAGCTGGTTATTCTACCTTCATGGTAGAGATGATCGAAACAGCAACGATAGTAAATCAGGCAACGGACCGTTCCTTGGTGATACTTGATGAAATTGGTAGGGGCACAGGGGTGTATGATGGATTATCTATTGCACAGGCGGTGATTGAACATATTCACAATGTAAATAAGTGCCGCGCCATTTTTGCAACTCATTATCATGAATTAACTAAAGTAGGTGAATACTTAGAAAATGTGAAATGTTTTTGTATGAAAATAAAAGAATGGAACGGAGAGGTTATCTTTCTACATGAAGTAATTGAAGGCATTGCAGATGAGTCATATGGAATACATGTAGCAAAACTTGCTGGTTTTCCTGACTCTGTTTTAAATAGAGCAAGTGAAGTGTTTGAGGAGCTAAAGGCTTGAGGAAAGTAACATTATATTACTCCACAATTATGGAGTTTTAGCAATCTATGGCGCTTTAATTTTAGTCAGCTTTCTGAGTAGCTGAATTAACGTAGCATTGATCTATTGCCACATTGGTCAAGATTCCAATTCCACCACCTACAACTGCACCTACAGCTCCTAATGCTAGTTGAGTACCAATTCCAGCAGAAGACCCAATGATTAATGGAGCAAGAAAATATAATGCTAAAGCGCAAGTTATTGCAGCTACACTTATAACAGCCAGCTTTCTCGGACAAAAATTTTCTGGTGCCTCAGCACTAGATATGAATGATGATTTTACTAGATTTTTTCTACTTTCATGATCTAAAAAGCCACTCACTGTTCTCATTATAGGACGGGTAGAGCCGCCACCAGTCAAGTCAATTCTATCTTCCACTATATCATGAAGTTCTTTAACTTGAGCTTTATATTCGTCCCAGTAGACTGATAACTCTTGTTGGTCATTGAGAAGATCTGGTTTATTTGAAGTTGTTAACCAGTGTGAGTCATGTTCCAAAATATATCGAATTGTAGCTTTCCCTATATCTATATGCCCTTCAGTAATTGCATACTTTAAAACACCTTCTGCTTTTTCCCTTCCAACATTAAGATCAGCACCAGCTTTTATCAATAATTCTACTATTTTTGGAGAATTATGAAATATAGCAATATCTAAAGGGACCATCTCATTACAATCTTTAATATTTAAGTTTGCTTTTTGTTCTATTAAATAACTTATAAATTTTAAGGTTTCATCAGATTTTTGATCGTCTATGTCTTTATATTTGTAATATATTCTAATTGCAAAATTCAACGCAGTTTCACCCTTTAACGCACTACCACCAATAATTAAGTTCTGATAGCTTTTTACCTCTTGATTTATTAAGTTAACATCCGCGCCGTTTTCTATTAAAGCCTTAGCTCCTTTGAAATTGCTTTTTGCAATTTGCAGATGAAGTAAGTAACGACCAAGATGATCAGTTGCATTAGGATTTGCACCTTGTTTAATCAAATACCTTGCAATTTTATCATTAAATTTGTGATCATAAGTTGCAGATTGTAGTGGCTCAGGATTTTGCTGTAACTCATGTTTAGTTATTGATTTATTTATCTGACAGATTGATTTTACTAACCCTAAATTTCTTTTCATAATCGCCTTTTTGACTGCAGCGCTGAAACTTACACCTTGCTCTATTAAATACTTAGCTATTTCTTCATCAACAGCATCACCTAATAAATTTGTACCGCTTTGGGAATTAACGTCAGTAACAACATCTCGAATAATGGAACTATTTTTCTCAAAAATTGACTTTACTTTTTCTGAATCATTTTTGGTAACAGTATCAACAAGATCTTTTATTATAGCATCCACCCTCTTTTTTTTAGCCAACATTTCCTCTAATTCTTCAGAATTCATAAGTATACCTCAACACACACAATCAAAAAAATTATATCCAAATCAGAATTGTTTGTAAAGGATTTTTAGATATTAGCTTGCCCAAAGGTTAATTTATTTTATAATCTTTCTGTATTCTAGAAATTTCAATTAAATGAACTGCTATAAAACTCACGCGTGTAATGAATTAAGGAAGAATGATGTAGAAAAGGAAGTTACTCTCTCTGGGTGGCTGTACCGTAAACGTGACCATGGTAACCTAATCTTTGTTGATTTAAGAGATTTTTATGGAATTACTCAACTGGTATTCAATAATGACAAAGACTTTTTTGGTGAAATTTCAAATTTAAAATCAGAAAGTGTGATTACTGTCACAGGAATAGTCAAAGCTAGAACTGAAGATACGGTAAATAGCTCTATTTCCACAGGAGAAATTGAAGTTATAGTTAGTAATTTACAAGTTGAATCGGAAGTTGAGTTCCACTGTGATGAAGAAATAGCAAAAGAAGAAAGAAGTATATTAGCAAGTATTGCCGGTGAGCAAGAATACCCAGAAAATATGAGATTTAAATATCGGTTTCTTGACTTAAGACGTGAAAAAACCCGTAACAACATTATTCTACGCTCAAAAATCATTGCAGAGCTGAGAAGGCTCATGATAGAGCAAGGATTTTTGGAAATTCAAACTCCAATACTTACTGCCTCTTCTCCTGAAGGAGCACGTGATTATTTAGTGCCAAGCAGACTAAATCCTGGTAAATTCTATGCATTACCACAAGCTCCACAGATTTTTAAGCAGTTGCTTATGGTTTCAGGGTTTGATAAATATTTTCAAATTGCACCTTGTTTTCGTGATGAGGACGCAAGGGCTGACCGTTCTCCTGGGGAGTTTTATCAGCTCGACCTTGAAATGTCTTTTGTGACTCAAGAAGATATATTTCAGGTTATTGAGTCTAGCTTATACAAAGTATTTGCCAAATTTTCTCGCAAGTCTGTCGATAAAGATTTTCCACGCATTACATACAAAGATGCAATGCTCAAATATGGCTCTGATAAGCCAGATTTGCGTAATCCGTTATTAATCAGCGATGTTACGGAAATTTTCCGTGATTCAGAGTTCAATATTTTCAAAAACAATATCGAGCGTGGTATGGTAGTGAGAGCTATCCCTGCTCCTAAAACAGCAGAGGAACCACGCAGCTTCTTTGATAAAAAGATAGAACATGCGCAAAGAGAATTCGGTGCTAAGGGCCTTGGATATATAACGTTTGATAAAGATGGTACTGCGAAAGGACCGATTGCTAAATTCCTCGATGACAATAGGCTAAACTACATAAGAGAAGTAACGAATGTAGGGCCTGGAGATAGTGTGTTTTTTGCTTCTGACAAAGAGAATGAGGCAGCAACAATTGCAGGGAAAGTGCGTATTCTTTTGGGATCAGAACTAGGTCTTATAGATGACAATATCTTCAAATTCTGTTGGGTGATTGATTTTCCTTACTTTGCGTATGACGATAAAAGTAAAAAAATTGATTTCTTTCATAATCCATTTTCTATGCCACATGGTGGCTTGAAAGATTTAGAAGAAAAGAATCCACTGAATATCCTTGCTTACCAATATGATCTTGTTTGCAATGGAATAGAGCTGTCAAGTGGAGCAATTCGTAATAACAAACTAGATATTATGTACAGAGCTTTTGCCATTGCAGGCTACAGTAAAGAGGAAGTTGATACAAAATTCGGTGCGCTCGTGCGTGCATTTAGGTTTGGAGTGCCACCTCATGGTGGAATAGCACCAGGGGTTGATAGAATGGTTATGCTGCTTGCTGATGAGCCGAACATTCGTGAAGTAATCTGTTTTCCTATGAATCAGCAAGGTGAAGATGTTCTAATGGGTGCTCCTTCTAAAGTAGAGGATAAGCATTTACGTGAGTTGTCTTTAAAGGTTGTTGAATAAAAATTTTTATAGCGGAGTGTGGTAAACTGGAAGTTATGAACAATATTCAAAAAGCAATACTATCAAGCATAATCTGCAATATGATTATATGGTATGAAGTAACTCTGTTTGGAGTTTTAAAGCATATAATAAGCAACGTTTTTTTTCCTTCAGAAAGTGATTATTTAAGCACAATCAAATTTCTTGGCAGTTTTGCAATTGGATTTGGATTTAGACCACTTGGTGCATTTATTTTTGGTTACATTGGAGATAAATACGGCAGAAGGAAAATTTTGCTGACTTCCTTAATATTAGCTTCGATATCATCTACTGCAATTGCGATTATACCAAGCTTTAAAGAAATAGGAATATTTTCTCCTATGCTGCTTCTGCTTTGTAGAATAACACAAGGAATGGCAGCAGGTGGAGAAACAAGTATCAATTCAGCTTTTTTAATAGAGCATTCAAGCGATAAAAAAAATCTAGGCTTTTTAGGTAGCATGAAAGCTTTTAGTGGTGCTCTTGGTTCTATTACATGCTTTGTAATGATAGCTGTTTGCAAAAAGTTTACAGGTGAAAATTATGAAATTTGGGGCTGGAGGTTGCTCTTCTATTTCTGCTCTGTTATGGGTGTAATAGGCTTTTTAATAAGGTACATAATGGAAGAGAGTCTAGCATATAAAACTCATGACCAAAATAAAAGCTTATCTAATTCTCCCTTTTTAGAATTAATCAAGAATTATAAAAGAGCATTTGTGATAGCAATTGGACTTGGCATTGCTCAAAACGCAATTGTTTATTCAGTAATCATGTTTTACAACATATCTGTAAAAGAGCTTATTCTTTCAGATATTGATATTAAAAATGTAGTAAGGATTATGGTTGAAATTACATTTGGGACGTCTGCAGTGTTGTTTGCAATACTGTCTGATAAAGTTGGAAGAAAAAACGTGATCATTCCTACGTTATTAGCTTTAGCTTGTGTCAGTTTGCCGGTACTTTCGCTATTATCAAATGATAACCACTATATTGTAACGCTCACTTTTCTATTAATAAGTGTGCCGATAGGCGCATCTTTTGGAATATATAATTCTCTCGCCTGCGAGTTATTTCCAACAAAAGTTAGATGCACTGGCTTTAGCCTCGCACATAACATATCTGCAGGTATTTTTGGCGGCCTTTCTCCATCGATATGCATGTGGCTTATAGAAAAAACTGAAACAAAACTTGCAGCAGGCATTTATCTTACTATCTGTGCATTAATTAGCCTAATATCTGTACTTCAAATTAAAGCCAAAGATAGAAAAGTTGATTGGTGAAATCGTTTCAGTTGAAAGATAGCACTTCAATAGATTTTTCGATGTGCCTAGGGATAGGTGCAGTAATAGTGATTTCTTTATTGCTTGGTAATTTTAAAGATAAAGAATGCGAATGAAGGTGGATCTGATTTACTACCCCATCGATAAAAGCTTTTTTACCACCATATTTACCGTCACCAAGAATAGGGCAATTTATATGAGCTAAATGTGCACGCAACTGATGTGTCCTGCCGGTAATTGGTTGTAATTTTAAATAAGCAACATTATGTTTTAATCTTGATATAATTGAAAAATGCGTAGTGGCATTTTGAGGTGAGTCTTCATCAATAACTACTTTTTCTTGCCCTGAAATATATTTTTTCACCAACGGGTAGTCTATTATTCCATTATCTTTGCTCGGTATACCAGAAGTTAATGCTAGGTAAGTTTTTTTTATCCTCCGTCCTTTAAATTCTTCCATAAGGTATCTTGCAACACTGGCATTGCGCGCGAATATTATTACTCCGCTTGTATCTCTATCAAGTCTATGGACAATTTTAAATACTTCCCCTTCTCTTATTTGGTCAAGCAAGTCACTAATGCTAATTTTTACCTTTATACCGCCTTGAACGATTATTCCTGCTGACTTGTTTATAGCTAATATATACTCGTCTTCATATAGTATGTTGTCTCTCAGTAAATTTACTAATTTTTCATTATATTTACGATCAGAATTAGTGTTTTCAATATAATCTAAGTATCTTATCGTTATAGTTTGCCCAGAATTCACTCTATCGCTGGATTTTGCCGTGCAATTATCAACCTTGATTAATCCTTTCCTTAAAGACTTCTCAATTGCAGATTGTTTCAAATTGGGAAAAATTCTTCTAATGTACCTATCGAGCCTAACGTTATTGTCTTCTACTAATATGGTTTTGATACCTTCTGACATCTTACTTATAAAAATTTTATTGTGTAAACTAAAATCTAACATACCTAATGTACTCCTCAGTTTCAGCTACTTGCATCGAGTGCTGCGTGCTGGAATTTAGAGGATTATTTAACTCTTTATAACAGCTTCATATTTTCCTATAGCTGAGTAAAGTGGTAACAATGATAGTTTCTCGATCATAGAGAGGTGAGTATTAGGCTCTTTAGTACTAGGGCCTGGACACGCTTCAGTGTTAGGCCCTGACTTCATACACTCAATGCCGTTAGCTAAAGATGTTACTCTTCCTACATTAACATTTTTAGTGCGATATGACCACCTGTAAGGACTATGTAATATTTGTTCTTTTACTCCATCCATTTCATCTGGACACGCTTTAGTGTTAGTCCCTAACTGCACACATTTAATGCGGTCAGTTATAAGTGCTACTCCTTTTCCATTAAGTTTAGCGTTATACTGTAATTGTTCAATTTGATTAGCTTGATCTCTTATCATACGTTCAAAGCTGATAGATAGATTATGTGATTCTATTTCTCTCAACATATGTGATTCTGTGTGTTGCACTGTCATTAATTTTTTGTTTCTGAGTATACTTGATTCTAAGTCAAGCTGTGTAAGTATAGCTATTGCTCTTTGTTCTGCTTCCACTAGAAGATTACTTATACCTTGACGTTCAGCTAAATCTCTTACAGTTTCACCACAGTGATCAGGCAATGAAGTATTTGCGCGATAACATAGTAAGGTCATTACTACTATCCAGTGTCTACGTTCGACAGCATAAGCTAAAGGAGATTGCCCAGAGCTATCCTGTGCATTAACATCTACTCCATATAAAATTAAGATCCTTACTACTTCCGGATGGTTATACTTGGCAGCTTTATGTAAAGCAGTTGATCCTAAATCATCATCTGCATTAGCATTTACTCCAGCTTCTAATAGAGCATGTACCATTAGTGTATCACCATGTCTGGCAGCACAACGTAAAAACTCAGCTCCCATCAATTTCATCATATCCTTCCATATTCCAAGTTGTATCATAGTAGTTACTGCTTCTAGATAATTATATGGACAAATAGAAAGTAATATTTTCTGTGGATCATTCGTCTCAATACTTGCTCCATGGGCTATTAGATAATACATTACTTTTCTATTGCCTTTTGTAGCAGCACAATTAAAAGGAGTCCATCCCCATGCATCCTTATAGTTAACATTTGCTCCATATTTTATTAAGAGCTCTACTGCTCCCACATTACCATTCGTAGCAGCAATATGTAAGGGAGATCGTCCAATTAAATTATCCTCTAGATTAACATCTGCTCCATGTTCTGATATGCACTTTAATAGGTCTTCTAATATTGAAATATCGTTCTTTGTAACAGCCCAATATAGAGGAGTCCATCCAAATACATCTACTATCTCAATATTTTTGTCGATATTCTTGTCGTTTTTTATTATACAATCCACCATTGCTCTATCAACATTTGCAACAGCAATATGTAAAGGAGTAAGTTTAAGCGCCCCATTCTTTTTAACATCTGCTCCATTATTCATTAATAACCTTACTACTTCTTTATGGCCATTCCTGGCAGCTTCATATAAAGCAGTCAAGTTCATCAGATCTTCCAAATTAGGATTTACCTGCTCCGTTACTAAGATTTTTATTATTTCTATATCGCCATTTACAGCTGGCTGATATAAAGTAGTCCGTTGAGATGAATCCAACAGATTAACATCTGCCCCTTCTTCTATTAGCTTGAGTGCTACTTCTATGTTCCTATCTTCAACAGCCCAATGTAAAGCAGTCCATTTGAACAACGGACTTGTTGCATTAATATCGAATCCTTTTACTTTAAGCATAGCATTGAATACATTCATCAAGTTAAAATCCATAGCTAAACACAATAATGCGTATTGATCATACCCACTATGTATATCGTAATTTAATGTAAACCAATAATTTACATTAAATTTAGCTTTCTTCCACTCGTGATACACATCTTTACTTGCTTTCTTTAGCTTCTCTATTGCCTCTAGTATCTTTTGTGTATCTAACATCACTGGCATTTTCTCTGATGTTTTTCGCACATTCAGTACATCTTCTGTCGTCACTGCTTTTGATTTTTCTGATGTCTCTTGTACACCTAACTTTTTTAGTACTCTCTTTAATATCTTTTGTGCATCTGATACTCCTTGCTCTTTTAGTATTTTTTTTGATTTCTCTAATGTCTGTGGTATATGTTGCACTTTTACTTTCTTTTTTAATGGCTCTGGTGTCTCTTGCACTATTGGAATCTCGTTTGATATTTCTAATTTATGCGATACCCCTTCTAACATTCTTAATACTTCTTTTCTCTCCAGTATCCTTGCTTTATTTAGTAGCTCTTTTATTTTTTCAATTACATTATCTTTGCTTAAATCTGCCTTCTGATCAACTATACCTAGTATTATTTCCCATTGCTCATGTGACATTGCCATAGCTTTACCTCATACTATAGAATATTTTTTAATACTATACATAATAATGTAATGATCAATATATTTTTTCTACAAGTGCAACATTAGAGACTAAAGCCTTGCGAAAACCAAGCTTGCCTGAAACCACTTAATTGATTATAATCATAGGTTTTAAGGCAGTAAAATGACAGCTTTTTTTCCTTTGGTTATTTTTTTAATCTTATACCTTGGAAGTGGTGTCTATTTTTCCTTTATTGGAATTGATAATCCGCTTCGCCAAGTTTCACCGGTAATTTGCCTACTACCGGCGCTATTTTTTGCTGTTGCATGCAGTGCAGGTAAAATTCAACGTAACATCGATACTGTCATCGAGGGTATGGGCGATAAAAACACCCTTACTATGTGTTTAACTTTTCTATTTTCTGGAGCATTTTCTGTGGTGACTCAATCAATTGGTAGTGCAGATACTGTTGCTGATTTAATTCTCAATTTCCTTCCAGCAAGATTACTACTGCCTGGAGTATTTTTGGCTTCCGCTTTTATATCAACTGCAATTGGTACGTCTATGGGAGTTGTTGTATTAATGGTACCAATAGCTGTTAACTTAGCAAAAAGTGGGGCTTTTGGTCTTGAAATAGGAACTGCAACTGTAGTTGGAGGTGCCGTATTTGGTGATAATCTTTCAATGATATCTGACACTACTATTGCATCTGTTTCTTCACAGGGGGCTACGATAAAGGATAAACTTAAAGTGAATTCTAAAGTAGCATTTGTTGCCAGCATTATAACGCTTGTCTATCTGGCAATTATGGCAGATAGTACAAAAATTATTCCTACATCAAATTTAGATTATTTATCAGTAATAAAGATTATTCCTTATATTTCTTTAATAATCATGGGGTTATTTGAAGTTACTACTTTAGTAACAATAACTATAAATATAATTGTTGCTAGTGTATTAGGGATGACTTTTTTTGACTATACTATCATTCAACTCTCTCATGACATATATGACGGTTTCAAAAAAGTAAACGAGATAGTGATATTTGCTCTATTTATTGGCGGATTGAGTCATATAATGTACAAGCAGGGTCAAAAGGCATTACACAAACTTATCGATGAAAGCAATATCACAAAAACTAAAGCTGAATTTGTAATAGCGGGCATAGCATCTATGTTTACTGTTTTAGTTGCTAATAATACCATTGCTATTTTATTAAGTGGCGATATTGCAAAAAGGCTCGCGCAAAAGCATAATATTCCGTCATACCGTAGTGCATACTTGTTAGACATTTTTGCTTGCGTTACAAAAGGCATTTTGCCTTATGGTTCCCAGCTGCTGCTAGCAGGTAGCATTGCTTCTGTCTCACCTATTTCTTTGTTAACACAAGTTTATTACTGCTTTATTTTAGCAGCAGTTACAGTAGGTGAAATAATCATCAATGGCAGACGTTGCGCGGCTACAACTTAATGTACGAAGATTTCTCTTCATATTACATTTTTGTGCCCATAAGAAACGAGTTGCCATTTTCATCAGCTACTTGGATAATAGATATATTCACAAAATTGTTCCATTTTTCTCAATAGGTTTTGGTTTTCTTTTCCCCTTATTAGCAGAGCATAAAACTTAGCTTTTTAATAAATCTCATTTTAACTCCAATACACTAACTATGAAACAATCTATATTGCCATCAAAAACGGAATTTATATTGCCAACTTCATGTCCAGTCCTTAAATCCTTTACCATTTGATACGGATGCATAACATACGATCTGATCTGACTGCCCCAACCTATATCGCATTTCTTGCCATATTCTTCGGCCATTTTCTGTTCTTTTTTTTCCAATTCAATTTGATATAAACGTCCTTTAAGTAGTTTAAGTGCTTCATCTTTATTTTTATGTTGAGAACGACCATTTTGGCATTGAGCTACAACGCCTGTTGGAATATGCGTAATACGTACCGCGCTTTCAGTCTTATTTACATGCTGACCACCTGCTCCAGAAGCACGGTAAGTGTCGATCTTTAAATCCTTTTCATCCACAACAATATCTATTGAATCTTCAATCACTGGAGTTACTCCTACACTTGCAAAACTGGTATGACGTTTACCATTTGCATCAAATGGTGATATTCTAACCAATCTATGAACTCCACTTTCGCTTTTTGCCCACCCGTAAGCTTTTTCTCCGATGATCTTTATTGTTGTAGATTTTATACCAACTGCATCACCATCTAATTTTTCTACAACTTCAACTTTAAAATTGTGATAAATTTCTGCCCATCTTGTATACATGCGCATGAGCATCTCAGTCCAATCATTGCTCTCTGTTCCACCAGCTCCTGAGTGGATTTCTAAAAAGCAGTTATTGTTATCTGCTTCACCAGTAAATAAGGATTCTGTCTCTTTAAGTTTGATTAATTTCTCTAGCTTTACTAACTCACCTTTAACTTCAGAAAAAAATTCTTCATCATTCTCATCAATAGCAGATTTCATCAAGCTGATAGAATCGTTGTAATCGCTTTCTAGCTTTGAAAACGATTCTATTTCATGCTTAATTTTAGAGCGTTCTTTTAAAATCTCTTGTGCTTTTTGATTGTCTTGCCACAGATTATCATTCGACGCTTGAGAATCCAGCTCTTCAAGACGCAACTTCAATTTTTCTATGTCAAAGACACCTCCTGATAAGAGAAATACTTTTATTTAAGCCTTGAAAGTATTCAAGGATTTCTGGATGGGTTTTCATTATACTTTAGACTTTAATATATTTATTATCACTAACAATAACAGCAAACAAAATAGAAATTTAACCATATAATAGTTAATTCAAAATAATTTTATTATACTTGAATGTTCAATAAAATCAAGTGTGTATATTTATTAAAAAAATAAGGTAAAGTAATGAATATTAAAACAAGTTCTCATTATGGTTTAGACAAAAAGGCTATTGATGATTTAATAGAGTCTCTCGATAATCAAGAATTAGAGAATGTTCGTAATATTGTAAAAACGATAGATAGCGTTCAGTTAGCTTATTTTTTATCTACTTCGATCAGTGATCACAGGGAGAAATTAGTTAATATCCTCGATCAACATTTGTTAAGTGATGCCTTAGTACATGTAGTACCAGATTTACAAGTAGAGATCATAGAAATATTGGGAATAGAAAATACAGCAAAGTTACTAATGCTTCTTGATATAGAAGACATAGTAGCTATAGTGAAAGATTTAGATAGAAAGTCTATAGAAAATATACTTAACTACTTACCCAATGCAACTCAAAAATTAGTAGAGGAATTGTTATCATACCCAGAAGAAAGTGCAGGAAGGTTGATACATAAAAATATGGTTATAGCTCCATATTATTGGACGATAAATCAGCTAATGGAATTCTTGCGCAACTATAAAAAAATACCAGAAACATTTTATCAAATTTTCATCATTAACTCAAAATTAGAACCCATAGGCATTTTCAACTTAAATAAGGTAATATCTCACTCAGGAGAAACAATAATAAAAGAGATAATGAGTCAAGATATAAAAATAATTAAAACTGGAATGGACCAAGAAGAAGTAGCAAGAATATTTAAAGATTACTCTCTATTATCAGCTCCAGTAGTAAATAAGAATGGTAAAATTATAGGTGTAATCCTTATTGAAGATGTAATCAAAATTGTTCAACAAGAAGCAGAAGAGGATGTGCTTAAAATAAGCGGTGTATCTTCTAAATCTGATATAAATGCCCCTATACATAAAACTATAATTAAAAGACTACCTTGGTTACTGTTTAACCTCTTAGCTGCAACAATATGTTCTATAGTAGTTGGCTTTTTCGATAACGTAATACAAAGTTTTATAGTACTGCCAATAATTATGCCAATCATTGCATCGATGAGCGGAAATGCAGGATCCCAAACAGTAACACTAACTATCCGGGCAATCGCAACAAAATATCTAACTGAGCAAAATGCAAAAAGAATACTGATGAAAGAATTTTTAATAGGTCTTATAAACGGGGTGATCTTATCTACTATTTCATTAGTAGTGTTAGCAATAAGGTTTCACAATGTCAAAGTGGAGATGATTTTTGTGGTCTCCATGATTATGATGTCAATTATTGCAACGTTCATCGGAACTTTCATTCCTATAATGCTTCATCGTTTAAGATCCGATCCTGCTGTTTCGTCTTCAATCTTAACATCAGCAACAACTGATATTCTCTCAGCTCTTATATTTTTTGGTCTAGCCACGATCTTTTTATTAAATAGCTGAATCTTGCTATATAAAAAAATTGCTTTACAAGCTTTACCGTCCACGTTATCATTACTCATAGATGCATTGAAGAAGAAAAATAACAGTCGATAAAGAAATAAAAGTACATGAAACTGAGCTGCTTTAGTTTTAAAATAAAAACTAAAATAAGATGCTAAAGTATGCAAAAAAATTCTTGCTTTGCTAGATCTTTTTAGCTACAATGCAGTCTAACGTAATGAAAACATGGGGTGTGAGTTAGATGCATTGTATTATGTATATCACTCAGAAAGCAATTCTCGATTTTTTAAGAATATATCTATTTTAGTCAGAAGTCAAAAGAAAAGCATACTGTTACTCAGCAATTAAAGTTACTTAGGATTACCGTAAGGTTTCTACAGCAAATTGGTTTGGTACAGCTGCATAAGAATCAAATGTTGAAATCAATCTTCAGAAAAGAGGTTTACGACAAAACAATCAAAATATGAATATTAAAATATAGGCGGCTTTATGTTAGGTAAAGAAAATATAGGAGAACAAGTAGCAGATAATCAAATGGATTATGTAGATGCTGGATCAGCAATAGTTGATTATGAAAATATATTATCTAGTGAAGAACTTCAGTGTGGACGAAGTCAGGAGAGCCCTAGAGTAACAAGATCTTCATCTATAGGCAGCAGTAGTACATCGACTGATGATGAAGAAATGTTTAGCTGTATAAGCATTACAAGTGATGAAATAGTGAAAAAAGCAACTTTTTTTGTTAAGACTTTTGTTAAAGAATTCGAGGAAAAACTATCTGAATGTTCTAAAGAAGCAAAACCAGGTTCAAAAGTACGTAAAACAGGTAAAGTAGTAGCTAAGGTTGTATCAACTGTGGGTAATTATATTCCACCAAGTGTGGAGAAAGTAGGTACTTCTCAAGTTATGGAGTGTGTGAGTTTTGTTTCTACAAACCAACATAGGAAAAAAGCAAAAATATTTTCTACAATAGTTGCGCCTTCAGAAGGTAACTTAAGAAAGATTTTAATAGAAGCTGGCTTGGAAATTTTTCAAAGTTTTGAGAAGCAATTCACTAAAATTGTGGATACTAATCAGTTGTCTTGTAATAGGGGGATTGAGAAGTTAGCAATGGATACTGTATCCAGAGTAATAAATTACACTACATCTTGCAACGAGAAAGGAGAATTTCCCAATCTTCACATAACTAAAGGTGTTATTTTAGGTAAATCAAAAAGAAAGTACCCGTTTACTACACGTACTGGACATCAAGTAAAAGATAAACAAAGTGGTGAAATGTTGATGACTTCAGAGTTATATGAAAAGGTGGGAATAGAGAAAGCAGAGGGTGAGATTATTAAGTATTATCAATTGAATGAGCATGAAAAATACGGCTATCGGCTTCCCTTTACGTGGGAATTAGAAAATTGGGAAGAGTTAGAACAAAAATATGTACTTAGTGCAACATCTAAAAAAAGAGAGTATGTGCGTATTTTAGATGAGGAAAAAAAGAAAGGATTGGCTAGTAGTATATTAAAAGAGATCAATGAAAACGATTCAGCAAAAAAAAAGGATATACAAGAACTGCGTGAAGAAATCAGAAATTTACGAATACTTCATGAAAAAGAAGGTAAAAATACATTTTCCTTTAATTTGGGCTATTTACCAAAATTCTTTATAAAAAGAGAAGTGATGTTAGATGAATTAAAAAAGAAGTTAGACAGTAAAAATCAAGAAGTGGAAATGTCACGAGTGGTCTTAATTAATGGGAAACATGGAACAGGAAAAAGTGAATTGGCTAAGAACTGCGTATATAGTAAGAAGAATGACTGGAAGAAAATTGCATGGATAGATGCTACAACATATAGTACTCTTTCACAATCATTTCGTAATTTAGCTAAAGAATTAGAAATTCCTACAGAAAATGATAATGATATGGATTTTAATGTTGTTCGAGATAGAGAAATAGAATCTATTGTCCAGGATGTATACCAGTATTTTCGAGACGTAAAAAGTCTTTTCATCTTTGATAACACCAGTAAGTATAAGGAGATCGAAAAATTTTTACCATCCTATTTTCCTAATTTGTTTTTTCATGGAGAAAAGCCTTACGTTTTAATTACTTCTCGTAGCAAGAATTGGGAAAAAGAAATAGAAAAGACACAGTTGAATGATGGATTTTCTCTAGGAGAAGCTATAACATTTATTGAAAGGGCCTTAGGGATAAAAGATAAATTAGAGAATCGCTATCTAGTAGAGTTAGCAGAAGCGTTGAATTATCTACCATTAGCTTTGGTGCAAGGAGCAGCATATATAAAACAAGAAAAGATTAGTATTAGCGAATATCTAAAACGCTATAATGAAGCAATACAAAAATCAAATCCTGATCTTTTGGAAGCATTAGGTATCACCAAAGAATTATTTACAACTTTGAAGCTTAACCTTAATAAAATAAGAAGAGAAAAAAATGTTGGGCAGCAATCGCATGATATTGTATCATATATGGCTTACTTGGATCCCAATCAAATTGATATAGAAGAAATTTTCCTCCAGAAGAAATCAGAAAAAGGTAAGCAACAAGTTTTGGATGCTCTTAATCTACTCAATAAGTTTTCAGTGATTGAGCTAGAGGAGTCAATAGCAAGAGTTCATAAAGGGATACAAAAAACAGTAAGAGTAGAGAAAGAACGAACAGGAATAGAAGAAGAAACTTTAAGAGAAATTATGACATCATTTTGCCTTACGAATCCAAATCACGTTAAGTCTGTTTGGAGTCATGCAAGTAAATATAGTAGATTAGTTAATGAATTTATTGATTCTATTTATGATGGAGGTACTATCTTACATTTGCTAGCCAAAGATGGTAATGAAAAGGTTATTAAGCTGATATTAGAGAAAATATATCCTGATAAATTAAGTAAAGTTATTAATGCTATTGATGAAAAGAATTTTACTTCTTTAGATTATGCTATCATACATGGTCACTTAGGTACTGTTCAGCATCTTGTAAGGAAAGGGGGTGATGTAAATCTAAATAACACAAAAGGTATGAATCCTTTGCACTTTGCTGCCGTATATGGTCACTTAGATATTGCTAAATACCTTGTAGCGCAAGGGGCTATAATAAAATCATTAAACAAAGATAGTATGTGTCCTTTGCACTTTGCTGCTATATATGGTCACTTAGATATTATTAAATACCTTGTAGAGGAAGGAGCTAGTATAAATATAAAGGATAAAAATAACATGCGTCCTTTGCACTTTGCTGTTATATATGGTAGATTGGATATTGTGAAATATCTTGTAGAGAAAAGAGCTAATATAAATCTACGTAGCAAAGAAGGTGAGAGTACTTTGCACTTTGCTGTTATGCATGGTCAGTTAGATATTGTTGAATACCTTATAGAGAAAGGAGCTATTATAGATAGACAAAATGAAAAAAATATGAGTCCTTTGGACTATGTTATTGTATATTCTAACTCAGAAGAAATTATTTATTATCTTGAAGATATGCACTTAGCTCCAGACTTAAAAACACAATCACATAAAAGAAACCTAGAGACATTTGATGAACATACACTACCTAAAAAAAGAAAATTAAAAAATATAAGTGAAGCATTGCAATTTGAAGATAAAAGCACAGTTAACTTAACTCATAGGTCACCTATATCTTCATTTAACAGCGTCTCTGTACAACCTGCAAACAAGGACTTAAGACTATAATTTTACAGTAAGCTATTTAATTTTATGAGGGGAATTTCAAAAAAACAGAGAAATAAAGTAATAAATTGATATAAATTCGCGTAGAACAAGTGGTAGACCAAGATCCCAAAACAAATTCTTCTCTCACTAGCTAATGTTGTTTGCTGGAAATGGTTATATTGTTTAAATTTTTAGCAATATGTAATACTAATTCATTAAAAAATGGAAAAGAAGAATTATGGTAAGAAAAGTTTATGCTTATCTTATAATAAAAGTGCAATAGAAATTTTCCTAAAGAAAGCAAAAATCGCAGAAGTATACAAAAAAAAATATAAGCATTTATAGTACTCAAAAATGTAAGTACAGTAATGTTAAGAACTATTAAGTATTTATGCTGCATAATGTATCTATAGGTTAGAGGTAATTTATGAACAGAAACACACAATCACAGAAAAATATTCAATATAAAATGTTAATAGCGGCTGCTAATTATAAAGCATTTAGGGAAGCTGCTACTGAAGGTAATATTGAAACGTTGAAATTTCTATTGGACAGAGCGAAACTACTAGATTTACAGTGTAAAATGTTGGCAGTTAATGATTATGAAGTATTTAGAGAAGCTGCCGGTAATGATAATGCTGAAGTATTAGAGCTGCTGCTGAATAGAGTAGAATTACCAGAAGAACTACATACAATGTTAGCAGTGAAGAATTATGAAGCATTTAGAGAAGCTGCTGTTGAAAGTAATATTAAAGTATTGGAGCTTCTATTGGACAAAGCAAAATTACTAGATGTACAGTATAAAATGTTGGCAGCTAATAATTATGAAGCATTTAGAGTAGCTGCTTATGCAGGGCACACTGAAGTACTGAAACTCTTATTGAATAGAACAGAATCATCAAATGTACAGCGTGAAATGTTGGCGGCTAATAATTATGAAGCGTTTAGAGTAGCTGCAGATGATGATGGTGATATTGAAACGTTGGAGTTTCTATTGGACAGAGCGAAACTACTAGATTTACAGTGTGAAATGTTGGCGGCTAATAATTACGAAGCGTTTTGGGAAGCTATCAGTGAAGGTAATATTAAAGTGTCGAAGTTGCTCCTGGATAGAGCAGGATCACTAGAAGAACAACATGCAATGTTAGCAGTGGAGAATTATGAAGCATTTAGGGCAGCTGCTGACAGTGGTAATATTAAAACGTTGGAGTTTCTATTGGATAAAGCGAAATTACTAGATGTACAGAGTAAAATATTGGCAGCTAATAATTATGAAGTATTTAGAGTAGCTGCTACCGGTAATGGTAATATTGAAGTGTTGAAACTACTGCTGGATAGAGTAGAATTGCCAGAAGAACGACATAAAATGTTGGTGGCTAATAATTATGAAGCATTTAGAGAAGCTGCTGCTGAAAGTAATATTAAAGCATTGGAGTTTTTATTGGATAGGGCAGGATTGCCAGAAGAACAATATGCAATGTTGGTGGCTAATGCTTGTCAAGCACTCAGAATAGCTGCCAGTGAAGGTAATATTGAAGTGTTGGAGCTACTATTGGATAAAGCAGGATCTCCAGAAAAACGACATGCAATGTTGGCGGCTAATAATTATGAAGCGTTTAGGGTAAATACTGTTCATGTTGACATTAAAGTATTAGAATTTCTATTAGATAAAGTAGGATCACCAGAAAAACGACATGCAATGTTGGCGGCCAATAATTATGAAGCATTTAGAGAAGCTGCTGCTGAAGTTGATATTGAAGTGTTAGAATTTCTATTAGATAAAGCAGGATCACCAAAAGAACAATATGCAATGTTAGCAGCTTATAATCATAAAATGCTTTCTTCCCATATAATTGAGAGCCATGAATATTCTTCTGAGGAGTTCAAAAGGATGTGTCTTGAAGCTGTGATAAACTATAATAGTAAGGAAATGCTTGATACAGTGCAGTCAAACCTTTTCCCTTCCAGTACCCGTCAAGAAGTAGATGAATCTTATCAAGAGAGAAAGAGAAAATTTGAGGCAATAGAAGATTTATCAAAATCACAGCCAGGACCTTCTGGGTATAAACCACTATCAAGGCATCCTCAAAGAAAAATGTCATGTGTAAATATTGAGCCAGGAAATGGAGAAAGAGAGAAGGTAATGAAATGTTGAGAAAACATTCAAAAAAGTGTGTCAAATCAAAAAATAAATTAATATAAAGAAAAGTTTGTATGTATTGAGTGGTAGACCATGCCATCCCAAGAAAAACACTTCTCACCACCCTTCGTTTTAAGCGCTGGAAACGGTTATATTGTTTAGGTTATTAGTGATATATTTTGCTAAATTAATAGCATTTTACTTGCGGAAGAATTAACAAGCGTATGATAAAAACAGAATTTAAAATAAACAAAACGTCATGTATCTCTCATATTAAGAGGCTTTTGTTGAGAGTTATTCAAGTCTAAAAAAATTTTTCAAATTGAGGATTGACAAAACTTAGAAAAGGGATATCTTACTCGAAATGGTATCAAGTTACTATAGTGTATGTTAGACGTAACAGTTTCCATGTTTTTCCATTCATAGAGGGGTAATTATGCTGCGTTCAGATATTCCAAAAGTTTTGTTTTCGTCTATTAAAGAGGATGATCCCTATAGAGCATCTAAGCTTTTTCAAATTGAGCGCTGGTGTTATGCAAATTGGGACTTGCACAAAAGGGGTGGTAAAAAGAGGCACAATTTTCTTTCACAAGTGCTATCTAATGAGGATTGTTGGAAGAAAGTAGACAATTTACATAAAGTTAAACTTGATAGGCAGGTGATAGGTAAAAAGCTGATAATGCCAGGCAGTCCCTTTAGTAACCCTAGCTATGAAATTGCCTGTAGGTGCTGCTTAGAGGAAGATATTATTGCTTTATTTGAGGAAAGAAAAAAAAGATTATCAGCTCAAGGTAAAAGTAGTCTGTTGGAGTATGGTCACTTAGTTAAATCTTTAACAAGCGACCTTTTAACAGGTTTTTGGTCACATTTTGTTAGCGGTTACATCTCTAAACTAAATCTAGATGGTCGTCATCCATATGAATATGGACTTAAATGTGCTATAGATTTGAAACAAGCGGAAGCAGTAGAATTCTTCTGGAATAAAATAAAGTCATTACCTGAAGATGAAATGGGCTCACAGAAAAAGGATGAGATCTTCATGAAGACAGCAGTGTATGCAGCAGGTAGTCGTTGTAATAGTTATCCTGAAATATTCGAGTTTTGTTTTAGTCAAATAAGTCCTGATAAATATCCAGAACTTCTAAAAAGAGACTTAGCTGAAAATGGTTATTATGGTAGTTTGAATACACTACAGGGTGCACTTCGCTTTGATAAATTTCAGGAATTATTTGATTGTTTAAAGCCAAATGATGTTCCAGAAGATGATTATAATATCTGGTTAGACATGGAAATCAAAAAACATTCAGAGCCTTATGTAAGTGAAAGTGTAAAGCTTTTTATGCATATGTGGATGAAGGAAGGATTTGATAGCCATCGTGCTTTAGTGATAAGAGAGGAACTAGAGGATAAATCACCTCTTTTCTGTACAGTTTTATTAACACCTTTAGTAGAAAAGGGCTGTATGGAACCAGTATGGGCGTTATTAAATAAAGCTAATTCTGATCAGGTTAAAGAGTTTATGTGTTCTAAACAGGCAGGCTACATACGATCTATATTGGAAAAAAGAGATGCTGATTCATTGAATAAGTTTCTAGCATATAGAAAGTCTACAGATGAAGAGTTCACTAGCTTAACTGAAGTTGAATTAAGCAAAGCATGTGAGCAATTAGGGTTAAGCAATTAAGGTATTATAAGGCAATTCTATAAAGTAGGTGGTGGTTTCTTGTTACTACTTTAGCTTCTGTCAAAAAGATGTTGCATTGTAATACAAATGTTATATACACAAGTCAGCATGTAGGCAAAAATAGCTTTTATTATTGATATCTCTGATGGTTATACAATAAGCTTGGTATAGTGGGTTTAGTATAATATAATGAAGGGGGTTTATGTTCAAGATACAATATCCAACAGATCATCTAAAAAAAGAAGATGTTAATTCAAAGATTACTGAATTATCGGATGAAGTGCAATATATAGAGCAAGCTAGAGAATTTTCTCAACTTAAGCGTTATCGGAGATCTGATGTTGATTCCGAAAGTGGAAGTCAGATTAAGAGAATCGATGTTCCAGGAGACGGTAGTTGCTTGTTTTGGTCTGTTACTATGGCTTACTTAATACCCGTCAGAAACGACGATGCTTTATTTCGACAAAGGTATGAAGTACTATTTGGAAATGATGGAACTGTAACCCAAAATTTAGATCATATTAGAGGTTTGGTTCGGAATTTAGGTGCTGCGAATTATGATGATACATTTGCAAATTTAGTAAGAAACTTATTTCGTAATCGAGTAGTTGATCACATAAGTTCTTATAGAAATGAGTTCAGAGATTTTGTTGAAGGTGATTTTGAGCGTTACTTGGAAAACATGAGGAACCCTGATACTTGGGGAGGTGAACCTGAAATAAGAGCAATGAGTGGAATGCTTAGCGCAACGATTAGTGTTTCTGGTGAAGTTGAGACTCAATATGGTAATGGGGATATTCAAATACAATTATTTCATGTTGGTGCACCAGGTAAACGAAACCATTATAATTTTGGTCTTGAAAGGAATATTATTGATAATGATAAAGAGCTTGCAAAAGGCTTAAAAAGAGTCATGGGTAAAGTAAGACCACAAGACTTTGAGTTAATACAGTTATTGATAGAGGAAGCAGATAAAGAAGTTGGTATAAGCCGGCAAGATGAGGATTTTAAATCTTTTGAACCGAGATTTCAGTCATTTGTGGATCAGATTCCATCTTATTTACACTCTGTAGAAAAAGCAGGGTTTTTTACACACTTCTTCCTAGGTAGTTTTTCTACTTTGTTGGATACAGAGATGGCAAAAAAGCTAGACATCAAGGAGATTTATTTTAGCTTTGACGGTGCAAAGACTTTGAAGGTAGCTATTATAAAAAATGGTAAAATGAAGAGTCAAAAAGATGTGATCGATAAAGTAAAATTATTTGTTATATCAGAAAGTGGTTCTCATTCTTACACTCAAGAGTTTGATCAAGGTGAATTGAAGGAGGTATTAGGCAAGCTTTACTCTCTTATTGAAAATAACCTAGATAAAATTAAAGTTAAATCAATAAAAATCATTAAAGATGCCGGTCATCAGGGAGAAATAGTTGTTGATGTGAAAGATAAAGGAGTAGACATAGAACATAATTCTGAAGTTCAATTTAAAAAAGTGAGAAAAGGGTTATGGAGGGATCCCGAAGTCGATATAGCGAAGCTAGCTATTTCCAATCAGCGAACAGTTAAAGCATCTTTAAGGAGAATTCTTGATAAGATTTACACAATTCACTCCGAATATGCAGACTCACTAATCTATGCTAGCAGAGCACGTGAAGCAGCACATCATGGATTTATGGTAGGCGTTTTCATGAATTTCCACTATAGGTATAATCTTAGAGTTTATCCAGAGCAATTTGCAGGAAGGGGTTATGCAGATATTATCCTGCTAGCTCGTGGTCCTGATCGTGCATTAAACTCTATTCCCATTATTATTGAATTAAAAGCAGGGGCAGGTCCTAATGCCACTCCAGATAAGGCTTTGCAACAAGCAGAGAGGTATGCACAAGGCTTCCAACCAAATGTTATGCGGGTTTTAACCACTGCGGACGAAATTTTATGTGTTGGTGTCAATCTTGATAGTTCATCTCCTATTTCTAATATCGGAGGGTCGAGCCGTGAGGGGAGAGTAATTCCTCTTTTTCAAGATATATTAAAGTCTGCTGATGATTGGGATACGCAAGAAATCTACACAAATGCGCTAAAAAAACGAATAAAAAATAATATGGAACGTATCTATCACACGTTTCCTGGTACACCGGAAAAGGGAGATAATCATTATTTTAGTAGGTTTTTACTAGGGCAATTGTTATTATTAAGTGAAGATTCAGGAACAAGTTTAAAAAAATACATTTTTATCTATGGAGGCAATATACCTACTGAAGTGCATCCTAATCTTCGTAGGCTTAGACGTCCAGCAGCTGAAAGAGCCAGAGAAAGACTATCGGCTAATCTTGATGCAAGCCATGCAGTTGTAACAATGGTGCTTATTCCAGAAAATACAGAGAAATTGGTTTATGTGATAAATATTATTGAAGCTAACAGAAAAGATGTTCTGAACATGCTAAATGAAGTACTCCCTCTTGATAGATTAAATAGAGAAATAGGGAATAGGGAAATAGTCGAATTAAGTCTTAATTTTGATACTAGATACAAGTCAGATTTTAGAAGATATCTTACTATTTGGACTGAAAAATATAATTCTTTACAAGAGTACAACAACGGAGCTGAGAGATTTCAAGGTACTTTCAAAGAAGTTCCTTATCCTAATGAGTTAAAAGAAACATTTGATAAAGCACTAGATATCCAATCCTTATCAATAAAAGGATATAGTGGATTATTAGAAAAAATTGGAGAAGGAATATTCCCTTTTAAGAGTCTCGTTAATAAAGAAGCTCATTTCCAGGGAATATTGAATGGAGTATTTAGTTATTATAGCGACCTAAAATTACAAGAATCACCAGAAACTAGAGCATTAGTTTTAACTGAGTTTCAAACTGGTAGAGGGGAACGCATTGATATGCTAGTTCATGGTATTAAGTTTGTAGCTCAAGGTGGAAATGCTGAGGAGTACACTCCAATAGGATTAGAACTTAAGACATCAAGGCAGGGCAAAGGAGCTAAAGCTTTATTGAGGGAAGCAAATGATCAAATAAATGAAGAGTATAAAGAGGGCGTTACCTATAAAACACTCACAGATGGTGATGAGGTGAAATTTATCGGTGTTGTTTTCGATAAAGGATCTAATAATCCAAATAAACTTATTTTAACAAGTAGGACAGCTAAGGAAGGATTTATTCCTGTTGGTGTAGTTCATAGTTCAGTTCATATGTTACCTACTGTAGGGCAGTGTTCTAAAGGAGAAAAAAGAGAACCTTCATCACCAGAGTATCCACCAAGTAAAAAACCAAGAAGAGAAAGAAGTGTAAATATGGCCTGCAAGGATTCGTTTGATGAAGAAGAGATTACAGAAGAGGAAAAAGAACAACGTATCAAAGAGTTGTTTAATGCTGACAAGGTAGCAGAAAGAGTAAAGAATATTGAGTTTTATGATCAGCTTTTCAAGGTTTCTGAGCGAATATCTAGAGGTGAAACTATAGACCAAAATGTTGAAGAAGCATTTATCGCAAAAGTTAAAAATATAGATCTAAGTTCAATAGATCCAGAGATTAGGGATATTGTGAAGGAGATGAAGGACAACATAGAAAATAAAGAAGAAATGAAAAATATCCTGAGAAGGTCTGGAGTAGCAGAAAAAATAGGGAAAGTAGCAGAAGGTGCAGGTCTTGCCTTTACGGTATTTTTAGTTGGTAAACATATAGCAAATGGAGATGTAGAAGGGCTAGGTTATGATGCATTAAATCTCTGGGTAATGCCAAAGATTGGTGAAAAAATCTCTGGAAAAATGTTAGAGTTAGGAACAAAGCTTGATTCTCAGATGCTAAAGGGATTTGCTCCAGTTATGGGACGTGCTATAGGTAATTTTGCGGCATTTTTAGGGTTAGCGGAGTCAATAAAAGCAAGGCAAAGTGCGACAGATCCTGCAGATATAAAGATTGCTGACCTAAACATCGCAACTAATTCTATCTTTATCGCCGCAGATGTCCCTGCGGTTGTTACTGAAACAATGTCAGTAGCAGGCTTAGAAACTGGAGTGGTAGGAGAATTTGCTGGTCCAGTTGGTGCTGCTGTCTCAGTTGCTGTTATTGTCATATCACAGTTTGTAGAAGCAGGGCTTGAGGTAGAAAAATTAGAAGAACAAATGAACCTTACAGATCAGGAAAAACATGATCTTTATTGGGATTTATTCTTAGGTAAAAAAGTACCTCATTATATAGAAGACAATATGGAAGTAAAAGAGATATATAAACAATATATATCGAAGATTGTAGATAAGTTTAAGAATGATTATTCCAGGATAGCTATATCCTTACCTCCCATTTCAGTTAAGAAAATAGAGTATGCTACTAATAATCAGCTTCGTCAAAAGAAAAGAGGTGTAGTGGATGACATAGATAATCAAATGAAACATTTATTCGATGCTTGCCGCATTAGAACAAAGGTTGTTGATAGGGAATTTGATTTTAACTTTACTGCTGCTGTGTCTTCATCTAATACAGGATACACTGATCACTATTCTAGAATAGTTCCTCACTCTCTTGAAAACTATAATATTGTTTGTGGGTCACGTGGTGATAATATAAAAGAACAAGAAGTATCTAGGGAAACCTGGCATAAACTACCAAGTGAAGCATTATGCGATGATTCTTCACCACATAAAGGTAAAGTATTAAGTACAGTAAAAGAGAAATGGTCTTTACAAGAATATCCACCTCACTGCCAAAACGTAGTTGTGTATAAGAACGAGAGTCCTCACAAGTATAAAACTGATATGTATTACATAAAATCTTTATATACCGATATACATATAAGTGAAGAAGGTAGCCTTAATCTTATTTTTTGGGGAACTCATGTATCTATTGCTGATTCAAGTAAAAAAGGAAGTGATAAAGTGGAAAATAGGTACTATTTTATGAGTCCGTTGGAGAGCTGTGATGTACAAAAATCAGGTAACAACTTCTTCTACATAGCAAAGGATAATTTTGTATGTAATTTAGGAATAGAAGGACAAAAGAACATAGTTGTAACGCAAGGTAATTTTACAGATTCAGAGAATATACATTCTATTATTGGCAGTGATAAAGCTAATCATATAGAAGTTTCTCATGCAGGTTACGTTGATGGTAAGGGTGGCAATGATGTAATAACAGCAAAAAACTTTACTGCAATAAAGGGTTATTTTGGTGATTCCATTCATGGAAAAGGTTTAGTATTATTACCGATAAATTTTAATGATATAGATAACATAACCCACGTTAATAACATAACAACCATCTATAATAAAAGTGGGGCTTTTATAAGTGTAGATAAACAAACATCGGTAAAAACAGCAGATGGTTTATTTGTAACACTAACGAAAATAGATGATAAGACTGGCGTAGTAACAAACTTGCATGTGACAAAAAGCTTGAGTGGTGATATTGTGTTAGATGATGAATTAGATAATTTACGAAAGATAGACAATTCAAACTTTAATATTACAAAGCAATTATCAAGTGCTAATTATCATAGTACTATAGGTAGTTCCAGTAATCATATTTTTTATCCTGATAAAGAACATCATAATTTTTACTGGGAAGCTCCAAGTAATATAAGTCATCTTTATCTTTTCGATAACAGAAACGCTAATATTACGATTGCTCAAGCAAATGGTATATTAGATTTTAGCCAATTAAATTGTACATTAGATGATATGCCATTTACAGAGAATAATGAAGGAGAAATAAAGATTAACAGAAATAGCTTACACGTAACCATGTTGCCGAATTACAAAGATGTTACAGTTACATTTGACGGAGAAGAATATTACAAATTTCAAAATGGGGAACTAGAGCGAGATTATTGTTCTCATAGCTTAAAAATAGATGGAAGGTTTAGCGTTAATGGTACTGACCTTTTAAATCATCATAATTGTTTCACATTTGACTCAGACAAAGTACTTTTTTTGAAACTAAATAATAATTTGCTATTGCTATCAGATAGAGGAGCATTATCGATATCAAATTATTATTCTTCTGTTCACAAAAATTGGGATTTATCTGTAGAACTGAACAATAGAATTATAGAACCAGAAGAATTTGGAGAAAGAGCTGATGAATTTAGTTCTTTCAGATATTATAAGCCAGATGAGCAAGGGTTACAGATTTATCATAATCAACCTATTAACAAGAATGATATTGGTTTAGTTGATTTGAAAGATAAGTCTATATTAGATTTCGATATGAAAGTTATGAATGATACCTTATTGCTATCACATAAAAATAACACTCTTGTAAAAGTAGAGAACTGGAATACTTATCAACCGGCAAGAGAAATGATGTTTGCTTTTAATGATGCAATAGTTTCTAACTCAAAGTGTATAGCTTCTATTTGTAACTCAGAAGATGTTATAGTGGAATTTAATAAAGAAAAAGCAATTCTATCTATAGAGCAACTGTTTGATGCTGTGAGACGAAATAATCTTAGTGAAGTTAAGAATCTTCTCAGTATGGGTGCAGATGTTAATATTAGAGATAGGCGTGGTTGGGCACCTTTGCACTATGCTTCTGATAACGATAATAAGCTTGATACATCCAGGGCAATTTTAAATCGAAATGCTAATATTGAGGCTAAAACTAATATTGGAGAAACACCGTTACATATAGCAAATGCTTATGGTCAATTGAAAATAATTGAGCTTCTTATAGATAAAAGGGCTAACATTGAAGCTAAAACTAATGATGGTTTAACACCTTTGCATGTGGCTATTCAGCACAATAATACTACACCTAAAATAATTGAATTTCTTATAGATAAAGGTGTTAACATTGAAGCTAAAATCAAAGATGACCAGACACCTTTACATCATGCAGTTTTCAAAGACAGGCTTGATACAGTTAGAGTACTTTCAAGTCGAGGGGCTAATATTGAAGCTAAAACTAGCGATGGAAAAACACCTTTAGACTTGGCTATTCAAGGGAATTATACAGACATAGTAGGATTTTTAAAACAAACAGAATTAGACAAAAAATTATTGACTGCCACAGAAAATGGAGATCTCTCTGAAGTCAAAAAATTTGTTGGTCAGGGTGCTAGTGTTAATGCTATAGAAGTGGGCATTTTTGGTAGGAAACCTATACACATTGCTGCTGAAAAAAATTACAAAGATATTATAGAGTTCCTTCTCGGTAAGGGGGTAAGCGTTGATGATACCAGTAACTATGGTTGGACACCGCTACATTATACAGCATGGTGGAAAGGCTGCTTAGAAGTTGCAAAGTTTCTCGTTGACAAAGGGGCTAATATTAATGCTCAAAACGTTTATGGTAGAGAGCCTATCCACATTGCTGCTGAGCGCGATAATAAAAATATTATAGAACTTCTTCTCAATAAAGGAGTAAGTATTAATGAGTTTGACAAAGACAGCTGGATGTCTCTGCACTGGGCTTCTTGGAATGGCCATCTTAATATAATAGAATACCTAGTAGGTAAGGGAGCCAATGTCAATGCTAAAGATAGGAATGGTAAAACACCGCTAGATCTTGCTAGAGATAAAGGATATAATAATGTTGTAGAATACTTACAACAAACACAATTAGGTCTAGATAGGCAGTTGTTAACTGCAGTACAAGGTGGTAATCTTAATGAAGTTAAGGATTTTGTAGTTCGAGGCGCTAGCTTAGATACTCAAGATAGTAATAATGGTTGGACACCTATAATCTATGCCGCTCAGGGAAGTAAATGGGATGCGGTCAAGTTCCTTATAGCTCAGGGTGCCAAGTTTAATAATGAGATCACATATCAAGGAACACCCTTGCACTTTGCAGCTCAAGAAGGTAATTCAAATATGGTTCAATTTCTTCTTGACAAAGGTGCTAATATTGAGGCTCAAGATGCATACAATAGGAAACCTTTGCATATTGCTGTTGATGTAAACAGGTTAAATGTAGTAAATCTACTTCTTGACAGGGGTGCTAATTTAAAGGCTACAGACATGTACGGCAAGACATCCTTAGACCTAGCTATTCAAAAGGGTTACGAAGATATAGTAGAAGTTTTGAAACAAAAACAATTAAATCTAGATAAAGAATTATTAATTGCTGCAGAAAAAGGAGATCTTGAAAAAGTGAGAGAAAGTATCAGACGAGGTGCTAATGTTAATATTCAAGATAGGCAGGGTTGGACTCCTTTATTTTGGGCCATTCAAAAGAACAATTTTAATATAGTTGAACTTCTTTTAGATAACAATGCTGATATTAAGGTCAAAGATAATGAAGGTTGGACACCTATTCATTGGGCTGTGCAGTTGGGTTCATTAGACGTCGTTAAGCGTCTTGTTGAAAGAGGTGCTGATGTTAATGCCTTAACTGCTGACGGTAGAACACCCTATGATTTGGCTATCAATCAGAATTATAGAGAAATTAAGGAATATTTAAGGAGCAAGTCTGCAGTTCCATCTTCAATGTTGATTCCTCAAGTTATTCTAGCTGATGATAGCGTAAGACAGCGCAAACGCCGTGATCACAATCGTCATCATATGTCAAGAAAACCTCTTGCTATAGATTCAAGTAATCAACCTGAAATAGCAACAAGCAGTGGTACAAGACCATCTTCATGGATAAATAATTGTATTTCTTGGGCGAAAAAATTAGCAGCCAGCATTTTCTCTATAATTCCTGCATTACCCTCTCAATACAACATTGCAGACAAGAATAATGTAAAAAGTGATAATAAAAAAATACCACAAAGTACATCATCTGTTGGTTGGAATAAATTCCTAAATAATGAAAATATTGCTCTTGCAAGTTGTGTTGCCGATGCATTAGATAATACTCCAAGTAGGCGCTATCAAGGTTTAATGAGTAAAGGAGTAGAAGTTGTGCCAAGCAGCAGAGTTGCAGTTGAATTTGCTCTTAAAAAATTTAATTCATTTGTAGAAGATAAAATAAGAAACCTAGAATCAAAAGAACAAGCTAGAATACATGTTGAACTTAAAGATGCATATCCAGAAATAATAGCAAGCTTGGAAAGAGGAGTTGAATTTAGTGGTAATGTTGGGTTAGATAATGTTTTAGAAAAGTGCAAGAAGTGCTTTTGTACAAATGTCTTGCCAAAGGATAAAGTATCAAATTGTCTTTCTGATGTAGGAGTAACCAAACTTGGAGGTAATCTCAATAGGTAGGTTATAATATAAGAGGTGGAGCTATAATATGCTAAGTAGTGGAAAATTTAAAGTGAGGGTAGCCAAAATAATTAGGGAAACAATCAGTAGCAAGTTTGATAGTCTTAATACTAAAATGGATGAAGTAGACATTATTGAACTTACAGCACGTAGCTTTGATATAGAAGTTTGGGTAACGTTATGATAGTAATTTATATAATTCTATGTGCAATCTTCATAGCCATTTTAGATAGTTCACTAGATTCTTAATTAGGGGATATGTCGAACTTAGAGAAGGTTTTCATAAATGTTGAAGTGAATAAGTAGGAATATTATATTTTTTCTTTGAGTTGTGAAATTTCAGAATGAGAAAAACCTGTAGTTTGTGATATGATATCAGTAGAGACACCAGCTTTAAGTAGGTTTTTTGCCACAGCTATTTTAGCTTTCATTTCACCTTTTTCTTCGCCGATTTGGATGCCTTCTTGTCTACCTTTTTCCTGACCAACTTTAAGACCCTCATCAAATTTTTGAGCAAAAGCAGCAATCTCATCCATTATGCGTTTTTTCATTTGTTCATATGCTAGTAACTCTTCTTCTGACCAATTAAACTTATTCATCTCTTCATAAGCTCGTTTTATTATTACGTCACTACCAACTATTTTATCTAGGTCCTCTTCGCTTGTTTCTGCTGCATATCGGAAAAAATAACACCATTTTTCTACTATATTTTCTAATTGATCTTCCTTCGTCTTTGTAAATTTTGGTAATTCTATGAATACGAAGTAAAAATCCTTTAAGTCATGTTCAAAGCTATTTTGATCTAAAATGACATGATTAGATTTGTACTCAGACTTATCTGGAAAAATAATACAATCAGCAACAGCTATGAAGATAATTTCCTTAAGGTCATGATATTGATCACCCTTACTAGCTTGTCTTGAGTAAGCTTTAGCTGCGTAATATTGGGCACGTTTTTCAAAGCCTTTGGTTTTAGCGACCTGCATTTCGACTATGACTTGCAGCCCATTTTCATCTCTACAAAGAACATCGACAATGCTTTGTTTTTTAGAGGCAATATCAGGGTCTTGAATAGTACTTAAAAACTCTATATCCTTTATTGCACTTTTGCCGGTGAAGCCAAGAATATCATTAAGAAAGTGAATAAGGATATCTTTATTTTTTTCAGTGCCAAAGATGCGCTTGAACGATATATCATTCTTGGGATCGAGAAACTTCGAAAGAGCCATGAGAAAGTAAGATGGAGAGTAGACCGGCGGAGCTTCCCCACCAGTCTCTCGCAGAACTGTACGTAAGTATCCGTTCAGCGGAGTGGCAGAATAAGGTAGACAAGGTGATCTAAAAAGATAATCATAGAGCAAAAGTGAGGTAATGTGGTAAACCTTTTAGAGCTTTGCAAAAATTTACAGCAAAAAATAGAAAAGTTAGAAGCAAAAATAGAAAAGCTGGAAAGGGAGAATGAAAGTTTAAAAGCAGAGAACAAGGCTTTAAAGATAGAGAACGCTGAATTAAAGGAAAGGCTTGGTTTAAACTCGAAAAATTCATCTCTACCAAGCTCTAGAGAGTTGTACAAAATAAAAAAGGACAAGCCAAAGAGCGACAGAAACGTTGGTGGTCAGGTTGGTCATAAAGGAAGTTTTCGCGCCAAAATGGATGCAGATGAGGTGATAAAAGTAAAGTTGTCATCTACTTGTGAATGCGGAGGAGGGATTGCAATATGCAATGGACCGTACATTCATCAAAAAGTTGATCTTCCGGAAATTAGGCCTTATGTAGTGGAATATCAGATGGAGCATGGTCGTTGCCGGAGATGCGGAAAAAGAAGAAGCAGTAAGTTACCAGAAGGTGTTACGTCAGATACATTTGGTCCAAGGGTTAAGTCAATAATTGCAGCGTTCAGCGGATTCTACAAAAATTCAAAACGCGAAATAGCGAGTGTCGTAAATGATATCTTCAATTTGAACATAAGCGTCGTTAGCATATCAAATAGTGAACATAGAGTTGCTTCAAAATGCAAAAAAATGTATGAGCAGATCGAACAAGAGATAAGTAGGAGTAAAGTTCTACATATTGATGAAACGAGCCATTATAACAAAGGTAAACTCGCTTGGTGTTGGATGTTTGCAAGCAATACGGCAAGTTTTGTGAAGTTGACAGAGTCAAGAGGAATGAAAGTTTTAAAAAATAACGCATGCTGCAATCATAATAGCTTAGTGGTAACCGACAGGTACGCAGTATACAATTACTTTGCTGATGAAAAAAGGCAAATCTGCTGGGCACACTTAGCAAGGGATTTTGAAAGATTAGCGCATAGTTGGAATATTGAAGTCAAAGTTCTTGGCTGTTACTTAAGAAATGTAGCTACTGAATTATTTGCACTAAAAAAGGCTTTGCTAAAAAATGAGATAGATGTTTTTAGATTTGCCAGACGTGCCAGAAAGTTGCGAAAACGTACAAGGTATTACTTGAAGGAAATATCCTACTTACCTGAAGCAATTGGAGCCTCTCGAGTTGCGAAAAATATTTTGAAATCTGAAAGAATGATGTGGAATTTTTTAGATGACCCAAAAAACATTCCGCTGACAAACAACCATGCTGAACAGCAGATACGGCATTATGTCGTTTACCGCAAAAATTCGTATTTTACACAATCAAAGCGGGGAAATGCATTCCTTGAACGGATAATTTCGTTATACTTAACATGGAAACAAAGGGGTCTCAATCCTTTCCAAAACCTCTTATCTATTGTTTCTTAAACCACTCTCCTGAACGGATACGTACGTAAACCTCTCAATTTATACAGCTCCCGTTATTCAGCCTTTTGATCCCAATCCTAGTGTCCAGTGATAGAAAATATTTGGAGACCTCTTTCTCACTTTTGCTAGAAATTGCTTTGCTAGTCTTCCATGATTTCGAAGTTTCTTATATTTGGCTCTGACCCATCCTACTAGGTGCCACTCTACATTTCTAAGAGATGGATACATCTCTGATTTATAAAACCTGCCATAGTACTGATACCAGCCTCGGACTATAGGATTTATTTTCTTTGATATTTTCTCTAGTGTTGTATATGTTTGCCTACGTATTTTCCATGACCTTATGGTTTGGTTGATCTTCTTCTTGGCTTTGTTGCTAATTGCAGGTAGAAATGAGACAAAATAGTTTCCTATTTTATTGTTCTTTGCCAGTCTAGGTCTGAACGTGTAACCCAGAAAGTCAAAGCTCTGTATTGGAAACACATCTCTCCTATTGTCATCCTTACAGTACACTATTTGTGTCTTTTCAGGATGTAATTTTAGCTTAAACTCAGCCAATCTTTCTTCGATCTTGTCTTTTATGAATTTTGCCTGTTTCTGGGTTTTACAGTGCACCATTGCATCATCTACATATCTCTCAAATGGTATTGTTGGGTAGTTTTGCCTCATCCACATATCAAATGCATGATGCATAAATATGTTAGAAATGATTGGGCTTACAGAACCTCCTTGTGGAACTCCCTTATTCCTAACTACCTTACTGCCATCTGCTAGTTGAATCGGGGCTTTCATCCACCTTTCCACGTACAGTATGACCCACTTGCAATCTGTATGCTTCTTGATAGTTTGCAGTGCTAACACATGATCCAGATTGTCGAAAAATCCAGAAATATCAAGATCTATCGTCCAATCACTTCTCCAACATCTCTTACACGCTGTACTTACCGCATCCAGTGCAGACTTGTTTGGTCTATAACCATACGAATCTTCGTGAAATTCCGGCTCTACTAACGGTTCGAGATACATAGTAGCTGCTGTTTGCCCTATCCTGTCGAATACTGAAGGAACACATAAAGTTCTTTGTCCTCCTGTATCTTTTGGTATCGCAACAGCTTTTACTGGTTCTGGAAAATAACTTCCGGATGACATCCGATTCCACAGTTTGTATAGATTATCTTTTAGATTTTCTTCAAACTTTGTTATCGAGACCTCATCTACACCTGCCGCACCTCTGTTTTTGGATACTTGTTTATAAGCTTTCCAAATCAGTTGCTTTGGTATGTCAAAAGATTTTGTTTTATTCATTAACTCTTCCCTTTCGGTTGATAAATAATTAAAACTAAATAACTCAGCCCCTTCGCTCCATTTCCATTACAAAAACTTCTTCACTACTACGAGCTAATCCGCCCCTGTTTTTCGCATCAGTACTCTCTTCCTTAGAGTTCAGCTCCTTGGACTTCTCCCTTATCATCGAAACGACAGGTTCCCATAGTTCCACACAATAGCCTGAAATAGGTTCATGCCACCTATATGCCGGATGCCACCTACCCAGTAGACAAGTTCCCGATAGGCTTATCCCAAGTTACTTTTTCTCCCCTGGTTTTGACATCATCGCATTACCTTTCGACGTGTAATCAGTGGTTCACTTGCGTTCATCTCTCTATTTCACACATGACGCATAATTACGCCTTTTCCATAACGCTCACTACCTTGGCTCTTTACCAAAGCAGCTTATGGTTGTTTGAAGCCTGCTCTTGTAAACCGGCTCCGAGGGGCCCACCCTCATCTATTGTGCAGCTTTCGCACTTAGTTTGCTCTTTCCTGAACATTCCTTGTGTCTCTACGGCACACAAAAAGCATTAATAATTATACACAATTCTGAAGAAATATTCAACTAAAATTCAAACATAGAATGAAGCATCCCTTTTGTATATCTTTATTTGGTAGTATTAAACTGTATAATATTTATGGCAAATATTTCGATAAGATACAAAATAGCAAAAAATGTAAAAAGCTGGAGGTTAAAGCGAGGTTATACTCAAAAAGATTTAGCGGGAAAAATCGGCGTAACGTATCAAATAGTACTACAATATGAAAAAGGAACACGTAAAATTTCGATTGAAAAGTTGTATGCTATAGCAGAGATATTGTCGATTGGTATTGTAGACCTAATTCCTGTATCAAATGAAAAAATCTGTCTTGAAGATGAGGGAGAAGAAATACTAAATCTAGTAAGAGAATATAAAAAGATTAATGATCAGGAATTACGTAGAATGTTTTGTTTACTAACCAAATTTGTTCAAGTTAGTGAGAAAAATAGTAAAAAAACGGAGAGAATAAAAATTGCAAAAGGTCTGGTGAAAGCAGGAGTTTCTGTTGATACTGTTTCAAAAACAATTGGTCTATCTGCTGATGAATGTGTTGAAGAAAAAACGGGTTCTATCTACTACCAAATAGGAAAAAAGATAAAAGAATGGAGACTAGTGCGGGAATATACTCAGAAGGATTTAGCAGAAAAAATGAGTACAACACGTGACGAAATAAGCAATTATGAACAAGGAAGGACTGCTGTTCCACTTGATAAATTATATGGAATAGCAAAGGTGTTATCAATTAATATCATGGACCTACTTGAACTAACAGGAGATGAGATAGAAAATGAGCTACCTGATTTAATAAAAGAATACAAAAAAATTGAGAGTCAAGAATTACGCTATGCGCTAATAAAATCTCTGTTTGAAAGCATACAAATTTGCAAAGAAAAAGTGAAAAGAGCAGAAAAGATGAAAATTGCAAAGGATTTAGTGAAAGGAGGAATTTCTATTGATATTATTTTGCAAGCGGTAGGCCTCTCTTTAGACGAAATTCAACAAGTTTAAAATAAAAAAATCACCATATATTAATATCTTCACCTATTCATGAAAAAATAAGTAAAAAAGATTGAAAAATTGATTTGACTTCACTCGAAAGCTATGGCTCTATGCCAATGCTGATAAAAAACAGCAGTAAATATTTAAAAAAAGTTTGTTGTTAGTGAAGGGTAAATTATATGAATAAAAGTAAAGAAGAAATCGAATTCAGAATATTAGAAAGCAAAGGCAAAGCACTACTTGATCGTGAAATAATGGAAACATTTTTAAGTGTAGTACATGAAAGGCCACAAGCTCAAGAAATTGCTAAAAATCTGGTGAATACTTATGCAGGAGTAGGAAGGATTTTAGGTCGAGAAATGGATGACCTGAAAGTCATAGAAGGAGTAACTGATTCTGCAGTAGCAATGATTATGTGTGTTAAGGAAACACTAGAAAGGGTACTGAGAGAAAAGCTCAAAAGTGAGCCAATAATGGACTTACAAGGGCTAGTAGAGTACTTAAACGTAAGTATAGGCCACTCAGAAAGGGAATGTGTAAAAATACTGTACTTGAATAAAAGGCGCCAATTAATCGGAGAAGAATCCTATATTGGTGAAATGGAAAAAGCACCAGTATACATAAAGGAAATTACAAGAAAAGCATTAATAAAGAATGCAACATTAGTAATAATGTCACACAACCACCCTGGGGGAAGTTTAGAACCTTCAGAAGAAGATCAAGAAGTAACAAAGAGCTTAGCAGCAGCATGTAGTACTGTAAGCGTTAGATTATTTGATCATATTATCATTACAAGTGGGGGTTATTTTAGCTTTAGAGAAAACGGATTGTTATAGCAGAAAGTATTTGCAAATCCACTCATTATAATTTATAATGAGTAATAGAATGTATAATAACAAAGTTTATTGTACACTTAAAAAGTATTTTTAATATGGGGGTTATATGACTAGTAAAGACAAGTTATTGAAGAAAATATTTGGTGCTCTTGAAGGCGTTGATATAAAGCAGTCTAAGTTTGTGAGCAAAATTAATAATCAGAAGGAGATAAAACCGGAAGATGCAATGCCTTTCCCTGGTAGAGAAGTTCGCGAAAACAAAATCAACTATGGGAAAGGATTTGACTATATTTATGGCACAAAACCTTTGAGTAATCAAGCAGATTATCCAGAAGGGTTAAATCCATTTGCTTCAGCTTTGCAAAAAATAAAGCCAAATACAGAAAAGTTGAGCTGGTTTAAGAGTGCTGTGGTAAGAGCAAAAAATCCAAATGAACTGCACAAGGTTGTAGACGAAGCACTAGCTGCTGGAGGAAGGCTAAATGCATGTAATGATGGGGAATGGAGCTTTGCTGAGTATGTAGTGTTGAGTACACATTTTCACAAATTAGAAAAAAGTGATCGTAAAAAGCTAATACGAAAATTAATGCTAAACGGTGCAGAGTTTCATGATACTCTACTACAGAATAAACTGATAGGTGAAATCTATGATGAGCTACAACCAGAAGTTCAACCACAGATAGATAAGCAACTAGAAGAACTAGAGAAAGCTGGTGAAAGTGCTGTTCAAGAAGGAGAATTAATAGATATCGAGATAGACAATACAACATCGGTGCGACCCGAAGTTGCGATTTTGTGATGGTTAGATTCCATCTTCCCTAGACATCAGGGATAATGTATGTCTCACATTTTAAAGAATGGCAACCTTTAGGATGCAAGCATGAGATAAAAGCAGGTAATGCTAAACCTTATAGCAAACTCCTGCAAACAGAGTTAGATATGGTTACGAGAGAAACTTATGATTGAATTGTCGTTATATTGAATATGCGAAATTAAGGTTGTTTTACGCATAGACCAAAATGGTATGAAGCATACGAGGAATTAAAGTTAGATGTCTTTGATTATAGATGTTCTCAGCTTCCGGTAAAAAGTAAGAACCTAAGTCTAACACGAAACAAAATCGTGAAACGGGATAACCATATAGGTGCTCTTATATTCATTTGAATGTAAGTAGGCAGCCAGCCATAAGCACTTACATTGGAGGGATTGTCCAAGAAGCTAATGCCCAAAGTAATATTTGGGATATGCAGACGTGGACACTATAATTTGGAAGGTAAAGTGGTGAATAGTAGTAAATATGTTATAGACCAACAATTTGTTAGGTATGAATGGAATACAATTCCTTGGCGTAAAGTTGAGAAATTTGTATTTAAGCTACAAAAGCGAATTTACCAAGCTGCAATATGTAATGATAAGAAGAAGGTACATAAACTTCAAAGATTATTACTCAATTCAATAAGTGCAAAACTACTTGCTGTCAGAAAAGTAACTCAAGATAACAGAGGGAAGAAAACTGCAGGTATTGATGGAAAAGCAAATCTTAATCATAAAGAAAGATTGCAATTAGCATATTCTTTAAATGTTAGAGAAAAAGCGAAACCATCAAAACGTGTTTGGATTCCAAAACCTGGAAAACCAATAGAATATCGCCCTCTTGGTATACTTACTATCTCAGATAGGGCAAAAGAAACACTTATGAAAATGGCACTAGAGCCAGAGTGGGAGGTAGGATTTGAACCGAACATGTATGGTTTTAGACCTGGTAGGTCATGTCATGATGCTATTGAAGCCATATTTAATTCACTGAATTGGAAAACAGCGTACTGTTTAGATGCTGATATTTCTGGATGTTTTGATAATATTAATCAAAATGCTCTGTTGGAAAAACTTAACACTACACCAACCTTTAGAAGAATTATAAAAGGATGGTTAAGAGCTGGAGTAATGGAAAACAGAAAATTTGAATCCACAAAACGTGGTACAATTCAAGGAGGGACGATCTCACCGTTACTTGCTTGTGTTGCATTAAATGGATTAGAACAATATATCAAAGAAACGTTATGGAGTGAACTTCTTCAATATAGGAAGATGAAATGTGGTGTTGCAAGCAGTAGAGAAGCAAAAAGCTCATTAAGTGTAATTTTCTACGCAGATGACTTTATCATCATACATGAGAGTAAGGAAATCATTCTGAAGGCAAAAATGATAGTTGAAGAATGGCTCAAAACCATTGGACTAGAATTGAAACCTTCAAAAACAAAGATTTCTCATACTCAAAATGGAGAAAAGCCAGGATTTAATTTTCTTGGTTTCTCAATAAGGCATTACTCTACGAAAAATAATAAGAGGGGTTATAAATTATTAGTCAAACCAAGTCGTGAATCCAGAAAACAGCATACACTCACTATAAAACATAAGATTAGAGGATTAAGAGGATCAACACAAGAAACAGTAATAAGACAGCTTAACCCAATTACTAGAGGGTGGAGCAAATATTATTCTTCGGTTGTGTCAAACAAGACCTTTAGGTTTATTGACAGTGTAATGTTTAGAAACATCTGGAAGTGGGCAGTCTACAGGCACCCAACCAAAGGAAAATACTGGATTAAAAATAAATACTTTAAAAAGTATAAAAACGATAATTGGCGATTTATGACAAATAACAAAGTTCTTCTTATTAAGCACGGAGATCATGCTATTAAAAGGCATGTCAAAGTGAAAGGAACCAAGTCTCCATATGATGGCGATTGGGTTTATTGGGGTAATCGTTTAAGGAAGATACCAGATAAACTACCAAGAGTAATAAAATTGTTGAAGTTACAACAAGGTAAATGTGGTCATTGTCAACTTTGGTTTAAAAATGATGATATCTTAGAAACACATCATATTGACCGAAACAGACGTAATAATATGAAAAAGAATTTATCCTTGTTACATGGACATTGTCACGATGAATTACATAGAAAGTGTGCATGACAAGCACCAAATTATAGAGGAGCCGTATGAGGCGAAAGTCTCACGTACGGTTCTGAAGTCGAGTGGGGAGAGGCGACTTTTCCCACTTAGATAACTATATAGAATTTTCTGATAATAGCAAGGTAGAGGTAGCAAAAATACTGAGAGAGTTAGGAAGTAATATTTTAAAAATTGGTAATAATGCAGTTGAGGTTAAAAGTGAGAAGGGAGGTATAAGAAACTATACCGATATGTCAGATGGAAGCTCTATTGTATTAGAATTTCCTACAAGCGCTGGCAAGCTAAATATCATATTGTACCAAGATGCAAATCAGGTGCAAGTGAGAGTAGAAAACAAGGAAATGTGGGCTGAGTTACAAAAAAGAGGCGAAGAAATAGGAAAAAATTGCCTTTTTGGAGGAGTGAAACTTCAAGAAGCAGTAGAGAAAGGTAATTTCACTAGATGTGGCATATGGAGTGAAAAGTATGCTATAAAAGAGATTGGCAATGATGAAGTATTGTCTTCATGGGTAGATAGGGTATGTGGAGGTAGTAAAGAAACCTTTAGGGAACTTTAATTCATTTATTTTAAGGTTCCAGAGTTTACTGGAGCCTTTGAGCTATAGTAGAAAATATTATATATATGGTTTTTTGCGTGGAAAAAAGTCTAGATTATGAAGTAGGACAAAAAGTAAAAAGTTGGAGGTTAGAGAGAGGGTATACTCAGAAGGATTTAGCAGAGAAGGTTGGTGTAAAGTACTGGGCAATACTGCAATATGAGAAAGGGAATCGTAGAGTTCCAATTGAAAGGTTATATGCTATAGCTGAGGCACTATCAATCAGTATTACGGATCTTATTCCTGTATCAAAAATCTGTCTTGAAGATGAGGGAGAAGAAATATTAGATCTAGTAAGAGAATATAAAAAGATTAATGATCAGGAGTTACGTAAGATGTTTTGTTTGCTAACCAAATTTGTCCAAGTTAGTGAGAAAAGTAGTAGAAAATCGGAAAAAATAAAAATTGCAAAGAGTCTGGTTAAAGCAGGAGTTTCTGTTGATATTGTTGCAAAAACAATTGGTCTGTCTGCTGATGAATGTGTTGAAGAAAAAGTTGGTTCTATCTACTACCAAATAGGAAAAAAGATAAAAGAATGGAGGCTAGTGAGAGAGTATACTCAAAAAGATTTAGGAGAGAAAATGAGTACAACGCGTCACGAAATAAGCAACTATGAACAAGGAAGGACTGCTGTTCCACTTGATAAATTATATGAAATGGCAGAAGCGTTATCGATTAATATTACGGATCTACTAATAGAGGAAGGGAGTAAAGCGAAAAATGAGCTACCTGATTTGATTAAAGAATACAAAGAAATTGAGAGCCAAGAACTACGTAATGCACTAATAAAATCTTTGTTTGAAGGTATAAGGATTTGTGAAGAAAAAGTGAGAAAAGCGGAAAGGATCAAAGTTGCAAGAGATCTAGTAAAAGGGGGAATTTCTATTGATATTATTTTGCAAGCAGTAGGTTTATCCATTGATATGGTTTTAGATGGGTAGCTCGTGGAAAATTATAGTAATAGAGTTTTTTTCTTAAATGGAGGTATATGTGTTTGTTTCTGCAAGCAATGTTAGCTATGGAATAGGGCAAAAAATAGAAGATTGTAGGTTAATGCGAGGTCATACTCAAATAGGATTAGCAGGTCAAATAGGTTTAACATGCCAAGAAGTGAACAGCTATGAAAATGGGTATAGTTCTATTCCAATTGAAGTACTATATGTAATAGCAAGAGTACTGTCAGTTAATGTTGTAGATCTATTACCTAAACCAATAACAGTAAGAGAGTATGAAGATGAAGACGAAGAAATACTCTATCTAACAAAAATATATGAGAATCAAAAGTTAGGTAAAATAGTACCTTCATTAATCAGGTTTGTTCATATCAGCGAAAAAATCAATCAAGAAGAGACAAGGTTGGAAATAGCAAAAAATCTAGTGAAAGAAGGGGTTTCAGTTGACATAATTTCCCAAGCAACGGGTTTATCTATTTACGAGTATGATAGTACAGAGAGAGAAATCTGCACTGATTCTATATATTACAGAATAGGACAAAGAATAAGAGAATGGAGATTGATAAGGAGATACACTCAAAAAGATTTGGCGGATAAAGTTGGTGTAACACTCAAGGAAATACACGAGTATGAAAAAGGATACACTGCCATATCATTTGATAAATTATATCAAATAGCAGAAGGATTATCAGTGAATATTAAAGTTCTGCTACCTAAAACAAGAGAAAGCAAAAAGCTATTGAGTTTAATGGATGAGTACAGAGAACAAGAATCACTAGTCAAATCCCTATCTGAAAGTATGAAAAATGGCAAGAAAAAAGTTAAAAAAATAGAAAAGATCAAAGTTGCGAAAAATCTAGCAAAGGCAGGTGTTGCTCTTGATATTATTGTGCGAGCAAGTGGCCTAACTGTTGATGAGTTAGGTGAGTGTGAAAATTGAATTGTGTTTAAGATATAAGTAAAGATAGTTAATATATTATCTATTATAAACCCTTATTTAGCTCTGCAGAATTTTTTTGGCATTTCTACGTATCAAGATAAAACATCACAGAATTTATCGACTACTTTTTGATTTTCCTCTATCATTGCCTTTGCTTCTTGCTGAAGAGATTTGATATTTTTTGATGTAATATTATCCATGTCAGGTGATGCTATTTTTAATTGCGATTGTATACGTATATATTTATCAGCTATAACTTGATCAAGTTGGTAATTTACTGCATCTAAACTTGAGGCAAACATTACGTTCAACAGCGGTTTTATCCAACCTATCTTTCCAAATTTCCTCGAGTTAGAATACCTTATACGTATCCGTTCAGGAGAGTGGTTTAAGAAACAATAGATAAGAGGTTTTGGAAAGGATTGAGACCCCTTTGTTTCCATGTTAAGTATAACGAAATTATCCGTTCAAGGAATGCATTTCCCCGCTTTGATTGTGTAAAATACGAATTTTTGCGGTAAACGACATAATGCCGTATCTGCTGTTCAGCATGGTTGTTTGTCAGCGGAATGTTTTTTGGGTCATCTAAAAAATTCCACATCATTCTTTCAGATTTCAAAATATTTTTCGCAACTCGAGAGGCTCCAATTGCTTCAGGTAAGTAGGATATTTCCTTCAAGTAATACCTTGTACGTTTTCGCAACTTTCTGGCACGTCTGGCAAATCTAAAAACATCTATCTCATTTTTTAGCAAAGCCTTTTTTAGTGCAAATAATTCAGTAGCTACATTTCTTAAGTAACAGCCAAGAACTTTGACTTCAATATTCCAACTATGCGCTAATCTTTCAAAATCCCTTGCTAAGTGTGCCCAGCAGATTTGCCTTTTTTCATCAGCAAAGTAATTGTATACTGCGTACCTGTCGGTTACCACTAAGCTATTATGATTGCAGCATGCGTTATTTTTTAAAACTTTCATTCCTCTTGACTCTGTCAACTTCACAAAACTTGCCGTATTGCTTGCAAACATCCAACACCAAGCGAGTTTACCTTTGTTATAATGGCTCGTTTCATCAATATGTAGAACTTTACTCCTACTTATCTCTTGTTCGATCTGCTCATACATTTTTTTGCATTTTGAAGCAACTCTATGTTCACTATTTGATATGCTAACGACGCTTATGTTCAAATTGAAGATATCATTTACGACACTCGCTATTTCGCGTTTTGAATTTTTGTAGAATCCGCTGAACGCTGCAATTATTGACTTAACCCTTGGACCAAATGTATCTGACGTAACACCTTCTGGTAACTTACTGCTTCTTCTTTTTCCGCATCTCCGGCAACGACCATGCTCCATCTGATATTCCACTACATAAGGCCTAATTTCCGGAAGATCAACTTTTTGATGAATGTACGGTCCATTGCATATTGCAATCCCTCCTCCGCATTCACAAGTAGATGACAACTTTACTTTTATCACCTCATCTGCATCCATTTTGGCGCGAAAACTTCCTTTATGACCAACCTGACCACCAACGTTTCTGTCGCTCTTTGGCTTGTCCTTTTTTATTTTGTACAACTCTCTAGAGCTTGGTAGAGATGAATTTTTCGAGTTTAAACCAAGCCTTTCCTTTAATTCAGCGTTCTCTATCTTTAAAGCCTTGTTCTCTGCTTTTAAACTTTCATTCTCCCTTTCCAGCTTTTCTATTTTTGCTTCTAACTTTTCTATTTTTTGCTGTAAATTTTTGCAAAGCTCTAAAAGGTTTACCACATTACCTCACTTTTGCTCTATGATTATCTTTTTAGATCACCTTGTCTACCTTATTCTGCCACTCCGCTGAACGGATACTATATCTGATTTTTACTGATTGAGTGGAGCAATTGAGCTGCTCTCTGTCATCCCAGCGTTTAACACTGGGATGATTTCGTTGTATGGTATCTTATATAGTGTTTTACAAATTCACATAGCTATTTCAAATTTACCCATATCAATGTCAGTCAATTTATTGAGAAAATATCACTTAGTTCTTTAAATTTATGTTTTTGGATATATATTAATCATTTATTTTCAAAGCCTCAATAAAAGCATTTTGTGGGATGTTTATGTTTCCTACAGAATGCAATCTTTTCTTACCTTTCTTCTGCTTTTCAAGCAGCTTCATCCTTCGTGTGACGTCTCCACCATAGAGCTTGGCTGTTACATCTTTTCTATACGGGTTAATCGTTTCTCTAGCAATAATTTTTCCGCCTACTGCCGCTTGAATCGCGATTTTATATTGCTGGCGTGGTATCAAGTCTTTCAAACGTGCACATATTTCACGGCCTCTTTTTTCTGCCCTGCTTTTATGAACAATGCAGGCTAACGCATCCACAGGTTCTCCATTAACTAAAAAACTTAATTTATCTATCTGACTTTCCTGATAATCGGATATTTCCCAATCTAAACTTGCATATCCCTTGGAAATTGATTTTAGTCTATCGTAAAAATCAAAAACAACCTCAGACAGCGGTAATTTATACTTCAGTAGTGCTGTTGTCGTATTACCAACATAAGATAAATCCTGCTGTTCTCCTCTCCTTTCTTCACACAGAGATAGAATCTCTCCTAAATATTGATCAGGTACCATTATAGTTGCAGTGATCCACGGTTCTTCCACTATTTCAATTTTTGTAGGGTCTGGCATATCGCTTGGGTTATGGATATTTAAAACTTTACCATTTTGTGTTGCAACTTTATATATAACACTCGGTGCAGTTGCTGTTAGATCTAAATCAAATTCTCTTTCGAGTCTTTCTTGAATGACTTCAAGATGTAGCATTCCTAAGAAACCGCAACGAAATCCATAACCTAGGGCATTTGACGTTTCAGCATCAAATGTAAAACTAGCATCATTTAAATGTAATTTTTCTAGTGCTTCCCTTAAATATTTAAAATCATCTGTGTTATTGGGAAAAATACTGCAAAATACTACAGGATGTACTTCTTTAAAGCCAGGTAATGCCTTGTTGCACGGCCTTTTCTCTTCAGTAATAGTGTCTCCTACTTTGCAGTCAGCTACTTCTTTCATTGAAGCAGTTATAAAACCAACTTCACCTGCTGAAAGTTCACCAGTCATAACTTTTTTAGGAGTGAAAATACCGATATTATCGACCTGATATGTAGCATTATTAGACATCATAACGATTCTCATGCCTTTTTTTAGTACTCCATTTTTAACTCGCACTAAAATTACTACTCCTAGGTAAGGATCATACCAACTATCAACTAAAATTGCTTGCAGTGGAGCATTTGTATCACCTTGAGGAGCGGGAAGTTTTGTCACTATAGCTTCAAGTACATCCTTTATCCCAAGACCAGTTTTTGCCGATATCAAAATTGACTCAGTTGCATCAATTCCGATTACCTCTTCAATCTGAAGCTTTATCCTTTCTGGATCTGCAGCAGGAAGATCGACTTTATTAAGCACAACTATTATCTCATGATTATTGTCAATTGCCTTGTAGACATTTGCCAGGGTCTGAGCTTCAACTCCTTGGCTGCTATCTACTACCAAAAGTGAGCCTTCACATGCGGCTAAGCTTCGGCTGACTTCATATGAAAAGTCAACATGACCTGGTGTGTCCATGAGGTTGAGGCAATATTTATTACCATTATTTGCAGTGTAATTGAGTCTTACCGTTTGTGCTTTGATTGTGATTCCGCGTTCACGCTCTATATCCATTGAGTCAAGTACCTGATTGGTCATTTCCCTTGTCTCAAGACCGTTACATTCTTCTATCAAACGATCAGCAAGAGTTGACTTCCCATGATCTATATGTGCTATTATTGCAAAATTTCTTATATTGTTCATAGATCTACTTATTTAAGTAGATCTATTTTACATTTTAAGTATTACAAGAGCAATTACTTATCTTCCTTTTTGCTGAAAACATTAAGCTGGCGTCTGTACTGGTCGGAAGTATTCAGTAGTTGATGGTTGACTCAGTTTGCTACTTGCCTCATTCTTTTCCTGCTTGCATGTTTTTACTGCATCAGCAAGGCTTAGGTAATCATTACCAACTTTAATTCTTACATCTTTATTTTTTTCTAAATCCGCATCAGTTGGTCTATCACTTATTATTCTAATACTACCATCACTGTTAGCACCTAATGTAATGCTAAATTCTTTTCCGTCTACATACCAGTTAAACTTTATTCCATATTGAGCTGCAGTACCTAAATTATAATATCTAACCCCCTCATGTATGTAGCCACTGATAGGTTCTTTTTGATCTCCACTTGAAAGAAGAAAACCGGCAATATTGTTTTCTTTACAAAATTCACTATTTAAAAATTCGCTTATTTTAATATCTGTGCTTTTATTGTCTTCTTTTAGCTTAATTGTTGCATAAAGAAGATTTTTATCCCCATGCTTTGTAATTGATACCGCATCAATAGTGCCGCTTTCTATGTACTCGCTAAACTTTTCTTCAATTTTCTTTTCTAATTCTTTTTGCCTTTCTGCACTTTGTTGTTGCATTTTTTCTAACTCTTCTTTCATTTTTTTCTGAAGTGATGTAATTTGATTAAGTTCTTCTTCACTCCGGTTAACACTATTAAGCAACTTTAAAGCTTCTACTATTATACTTAAATTTTCATAAGCTACTACAACATCATACTTGTCACTTAAAGGCTCATTATTAGCTAAAGAGTGTTTAAAGCTATCCCAACACTCGTGTTGAACAATAAAACCTGCTCCTATAAGCTTTTCTTTTATGTTTTTCTCTTGATCAGGATGTTTTTTAATTAGCTCCAGGCTTTCTTTAATATCATTAACTAAATTATCAGATACAGGCGACTTTACTATCGACTTGCTCTGTATTGACTCATCTAGTTCTTTTATGATATCTTGAAGCTTTTCCAAAACCATACATTTTACCTCATAAAACTATTCAATATTATATACATAAACATTAGGGAATGTTAGCACTTTCTATATGCTTGCGCGCTTCCTATTATTCCTTTAACATAGCTGACACTTTTTTTGAATGAGAAATCGCTTTATTAATCATATAATTCTCATGATTGTTATCTATTTTAGGCAGCTCATACAGATAATTCACCATTATTCCGGCTGACTGACTAATGCCTTTTTCAGAAGTATCAGCCATCCAGTTGATTTGTTTGATTGATGCACCATTGCTTAAATGAAAGTGTGCTACTGGATCATAAGCACCCCCACCACTGCTTTTAACCTTTAGCAAATAATGTGCACAAAGTTTCAGTAGGGACTGTTTTTCGCATTCAATGTTAGTTTTTATGCTTTCTAAAATTTCTGTACCTGATTGTTTTATATTAAGCTTACCTAATAAAGCTACGTCTTGATTTTTTAGCCATTTTGTAAATCCAGGAACTGGAGAAAGAGTTGCATACACTTTTACGCTTTTAAATTCTTGCGATAGTTTTTCTACGACTCTCTTTATTAAAAAGTTACCGAGGCTAATTCCAGATAAACCAGTTTGAGTGTTTGATATTGAATAGAATATAGCAGTACTTGCACTGCTTGGGTCACTTGAGGGCACTGACTCATCCAAAAGGTGTTGAATACTATCTGAAATCTCATTCATCAATGCAACCTCTACAAAAATTAGAGGTTCGTTTGGTATTTTGTAATGAAAGAAAGCAAAACAGAGACGATCAGAATCTAGCCTATTTTTTAGGTCACCCCAAGAAGAAATTTTATGTACAGCTTCATATTTTATAAGTTTTTCCAACAATGATGCAGGTGAATCCCAGGTGATTTGATGAAGATCAAGTAGATCAACATCAACCAAAGTACAGAGTATATTTTTTAATTCATTTTCTAGTGGGTTTAGATTTTCATATTGGTTCTTTAGCTTAAGCACATCAGAACGCATATCAACAATAAACTTAAGACCTTCTGGTAAGGAGATAAACTGCTTCAATATTTTAGAGCGTGGTGATTCAAGGACTTTTATTAAGTCTTGTTCAAACTTATAGCTCGACTCAGAATCTTGATTTTTCTTATATACTTTTATTTCTTCATCTATTTTCGTTTTATCCGGATTGAACTTTTCTGCCAGGGTTTGTAAAAATTTTATTTGACCTGCCTCTGATAAACTCAAGTACAAATTACCAAGAGATACGGTGTTCTTACGTGCTGAGACTTCACCCCCCTTTGGGTTTAAGCATTCGTTCATCTTCAAGACTAAACTATCGACATCGCGACTACTACTTAAATCAGGGTTAATATTGCCAACCCATGATCTTACAGCGTTTGCTACTTCACCTAGTATCTTAAAAAAGCTCTTTGGTGCTTTCTGATCTTCAACTTTCACTATATCAGTTTTTGCTAATGATTCTTTTGTCATAAATTCCTTTTACTATGTATCTATCTTAATTTAAAGAAAAATCTTAGTCTACAAAGAAGGCATATACTTTCATGGTACAACTATTTTATAATCTATTTAAAATTTTCGTAAAGAGAGTTAGATTTTTAATTTTATTATTCTTCTTATAAAAGTACTTTTATTATAAAAATGACCTTTTTTCTCTTCCTTTTTCGGGTAAGGCTGATTTTTTAATTACCTAGGCGAAGTTACTTAATTTTTACACATCTATTGTAAAGTACAAAATCTGACTTTGGAATGAAAATGCTAGCTGATGCTTGGACTTTATTGATACTTACGCTACTTGAAACTATACTTGGTATAGACAATTTAATCTTTATTTCTCTAGCAATAGATAAGGTGCCAAATCTGCTGAGAGAAAGAGCCCGCCTTATAGGTTTTGGCTTGGCGCTATTGATGCGTTTTGTAATACTATTTTTTACATCATATATATTATCAATGCAAAAGCCTATATTTCACACTGTATCTCTGGATATCTCAGTAAAGGATTTACTTATGATTGCAGGAGGGTTATTCCTTATTGTTAAAAGCTCTATGGAGTTATGGAGCGACATTTTTGTACATAAGGAGAATAAAACAAAGGCAAATGTTAAATCACAATTTTTTTTAGTTGTGCTACAAATTATATTAATAGATTTAGTTTTTTCGGTTGATTCGATATTAACTGCCATAGCATTAACTCACAATATGATAATCATTGCCATAGCATTTACATTTTCCATACTAGCGATGCTATTTTCATCAAGTTATACCGCTCAGGTAATAAAATCCAACCCAAGCTTAAAAGTAATTGCCATTCTATTTATTTTACTCGTCGGTGTATATCTAACACTTGAAGGGCTTCACATAGAACTACCAAAAGCATGTTTGTATTCTTCATTTATGTTTGCATTGCTTGTGGAAGCTATAAGCAAAATAAAGAAAATACAGCCTTGAAACTATTTTACACGAAGCAAAAATCCAATCAGTGCGTGATGTACAACTGTGCGAACATTTTCTAGCAGGAAGGTGTCATTCAGCTTCGGTGTCATCCCAATGCTTGACACTGGGATCCATTTTTCCATCATCAAAAACATTGTATTTTTACATTACTTTTATGCTTACCAACTTAACTGGATCCCAGTGCCCAGACACTGGCATCCTACAGATAATGTTCATACAGCTGTGCGTCACGCGCTCTACTGTCAAGCAGCTCCTTGCTGTTCATTTGTTGTTAAAACGGCAGATGGTTTCTCTGCTCCATCAACTTTAGTACTAGGCTTTAGTAATGCATATGTAGCACAACCAACTACCAGTGCTGCTGCTGTAACTGCAACCACTGCTATAACGATAGGTATCAACTGAGCTGCAATTATTCCAGTTGTAAAAAGTGCCACTGCTATAGCAGTGCCTAATAATCCAGTTACTCCACCGGCAATCTTTGCTTTATTACGCGCTTTTACAAAAGAGCCTCCTCCTTCGTCTAATAGAGCTTTTACTACGTCTTGATCCGTAGCATAATCTAAAGGAGTCTTTCCATATTTATCTACTGCGTTAACATTTGATTCTCTTCCGATTAAAACCTCTACTATCTCTTTGCTATCAAACAAAGGAGCATAGTGCAAAGCAGTCTTTCCATCTTTATTTACTGCATTAACTTTTGCTCCTTCTTTGAATAAAACCTCTACTATCTTTTTGCAAGAAATAAAGTGCAAAGCAGTGTACCCACTTTTATCTCTCACATTAACATCTGCTCCTGCTCCGATTAAAACCTCTACTATCTCTTTGCGACCACGAATAGCAGCAGAGTGCAAAGCAGTGCGATCAAACCCATCTTTCGCATTAACATCTGCTTTTGCTCCGATTAAAACCTCTACTATCTCTTTGCGACCACGAATAGCAGCAGAGTGCAAAGCAGTGCGATCAAACCCATCTTTCGCATTAACATCTGCTTTTGCTCCGATTAAAAACCCTACTGTCTTTTTGTAATGATTATCAGCAGCTATAATTAATAACGTCTGCTTTTCGTATAGGAGAGTATCAAATGCATGATTTACATCAAATTTATCTTTCTCCCACTTTTGATATAGATCTTGATTCTGTTCCTTTAGTTCTTCTTGTATTTTCTGAATTATATTATCTTTATTTAAATCTTCCTTAGCCTCAATCGTCTTCAGTACTGTTTTCAGTGATTCATATTCTCCTGTCATGATTTTACCTTCAATATCAAACTGTATATTTAATTATTACATGATTATGATAAAAAGTCGATTAAAACAAGCTAATAACTGGGATTGTGAATAGTAAATTAGATTCAAGTAGCCTCTGTGGTGTCATTCAACTTCGTTGTCATCCAAGTACTCCTTTTTCTGTCATCCGAGTAGCTTGACACTGGAATCCAGATCAAGTACGGCTATTATCCAAATAACCCTTCGTTGTCATCCCAGTACTGGGATCCAGGAACCAGCGTCACGCGCTGGAATGACATTAAATAATTTTCCTTAAAATTTGAGTTATGCAAGCAGCCTCTTTGGTGTGATTCGAGTAGCTGAAACTGGAATGAAATTATTGCTACTCCCACTCAATAGTTGCTGGTGGTTTGGAAGTTAAATCATACACAACTCGATTTACTCCGGAAACTTTGTTAACAATTATACTACTGACGTCTTGCAAAAACCTCCAAAATACTAACGAATGTTGATCTTTATTTTCAAATGGAAATGCATCAGCTGTCATGCCATCAGATGAAGTCACAGCCCTTAAAGCGCAAACATATCCGTATGTACGATTATCTCCCATAACTCCCACAGTTTTTACTGGTAACAGTACAGCAAAAGCCTGCCATATTTTATCATACAGATCATAATTTTTCATTGTGTTGATATATATTTCATCTACTTCTTGCAATATTCGTACCTTTTCTTCATCAACCTCACCTATGATCCTCACTGCAAGTCCAGGCCCAGGAAATGGATGTTGAAATATTATCTCATCTGAAAGCCCAATTTCTTTGCCAAGCAGCCTTACTTCATCTTTAAAGAGATAGCGTAAAGGTTCTACTAGTTTCAGATTCATTTTTTCTGGCAACCCACCAACATTGTGATGAGATTTAATTGTACTAGTGTTTCCTGAAGCGTGCCCTGATTCAACTACATCAGAGTAAATGGTGCCTTGCATTAAAAAATCCACATCACCTATTTTTTTTGCCTCTTCTTCAAATACTTCGATAAAAGTATTGCCGATAATTTTTCGCTTTTCTTCCGGATCAGTTATTCCCCTTAACCTACTTAAAAACAAGTTTGATTTATCAACGTAATTTATTGGAATTTCTTTTAACATAGCAGTGGTCTGGCTCTTACGCAATAACCCAGTATCGATAAAAATACAGTTTAATTGTTTTCCTATAGCTTTGTGTGTAAGAACTGCTGCAACACTTGAATCAACCCCCCCACTTACTGCAGCAATTACTTTTTTCTCCCCTACTAAGTTTTGAATTTTTTCCTTCTGTTTTTCAACGAATGACTTCATTGTCCAATCTCTCTCACAATTTGCAATATCTAAGAAATTAGAGAGAAGTTTACTACCATTTGTCGTAGGCTTAACTTCAGGATGGAACTGAGTACAGTAAATCTTCCGCTGTTCGTTGGCAATTATTGCGATTGTTTGATTTATTATACCTGAGGCAATAGCAGTAAATCCTTGCGGTATAGTTTCGACACTGTCTGCATGGTTCATTAGCACATCGACTTCGGAATTAACGTTCCAAGTATCCTTTATAATTGGGGATTCTTTTAGTATCTTGATTTTAGTTTTGCCAAATTCCTGATTGAATTCTTTTCTTACCTTTGCCCCGAAATAATGACAAATGAGTTGCTGTCCATAACATATTCCAAGTATAGGAGTGTTTATTGTTTCGTTAAGTTTTATAATTTTATGTGCTACTTCACTTACTTCAGAGCAATTGTCATTTACAGATTGCGGTCCTCCAGAAAAAATAAATCCATTGAATTTTGATACTGTTTCGAAATCGATATTGCTTGGAAATATTTCACAGTAAACGCCCATTTCCCTGATTTGTCTTGCAATAAGCTGTGTAAACTGTGAACCAAAATCAATAACGGCAATTGCTGACAATGTGCTCCTCCATATTATTTAAAGCAATATTTGATAATAAAGAAAACAATAAAGTAAGTAAACTAAGACCTGTTTAAAAACTTTAATATATGACTAAAGTAACTTAAATTTACCGCAACAGATTTGTGATTAAGCTGTCTTAATTATCATTCTGATACTCTCTTCTTATCATAATAGCAACCCCAACATCTTTCCTTAAGTTGATGCCATTGCCTGAACGGATACGTTTAATATATATATAAATTCCTATCTTTTATATCTAATAAACCAAGTGTTGGTACGATTGTTGCTTTCAGGAAGATGACGGTTTCTACTGTCTTAGCCAGTTTTTTTGACTTTTGATGCAATAAGTTTTGGTTATCTTTTCTATGCTCTATAAGCCCACCAATTACCATAACTTCGCCGCTCTTAATTTTTAACGTAGAGTGCATTTCTCTGGTTTCAATAATTGGAATGTCACTATTTAATTTCATTTTATTCTGCTGTGCGACATATTCTATATTTGGGTCTTTAGTGTAATCGTTAATTCTTGATAAGGTTGGATGTATATCCATGAATATTTCATTAGTATCAATGTTAATGCTTGGGTGGATTATTAACACCACACCTATTGGAGTGCTATTCATCTTGGTAATTAAGGCATGATTGGAGTTTCCGGTATCTTTCTGTATATCGGAAGTAAAATAGATATGGTTTTTAGTAAATGAAATCATTGCTTGCTGATTATTTATAGCATGTACTCTAGGGCTTGAAATTACGGTTGAAGTGCCAAATTTATTTAAAATTTTTACTAAATCTCCTAAATCACTCACACTAGAGTTAATTGCTAGGTCAATAATAGAGTTACCTTGATTTGTTATAGATTTGGTTTCATTATGCAAATCATTTAAGTTGATACCAGAAAGGTATTTATCGTCTAATAAAACTTCAACTATTTTGGCCTCGATCATTACTTGAGAAGACGCCAATTTCTTAACTTTATTAATATATTCTTCAACAGCTTTGTGAATATCTTTTCTAGCATTTAGAATAATGACACCAGCTTCTCTGTTGGATGAAAGAAACTCACCATCATCTACTCCGTTAACATCCATTATTGCATTTAAGCCTTTTTCTAATGAATTCCATAAATCACTACTATATTGAGATTTCATATAGTTTCTATCACCATCACTGTCGGTAATATTGTTACCAATGATAAAACTCCTTTGCGCAGAGTGTTGAATATTGATGAAGTCTACGTAATAATTTTGTGCATATGACAAATCTTGTTCAATTCTAATTACACCATTATTCATTGAGTAACGCAATTTGGCGCTGTTGGCTATATTCTGAATTACTTCGTTTATGTTCTTATCTTTTAGCTTTAAAATAATATTACCTGATATTTTGGGATCTATGTCTAAGTTAACGTCAGAAAGTTTTCCTATCTCAATCAGTAAATCCTTTACTGGTACTTTTTCATCAACATTAATCGAAAGAAACTGATTACTGGTTGTAAGATCGGGAAACTCTACCGGTAAAGGTATCATTTCTGGTATTGCTGGTTCGTTATTCTTCAAAGGAGTATTATATTGTTGCAACGAATAATCGTGCTTATAATTGTCTATATTAACAGAATGTTGCTTGTTAGGTAGATGTGTACAAGAAATAATGAAAAGGAGTATTAAACATTTTAAAATAGCCATGAGGGCAGCATACAAATCTATACTAATAGTTTTCTATAAAAATGTTAAAAATGTATTTAATTGTATCCGTTCAGGGGAGTGGTTTAAGAAATGATAGATAGGAGATTATGAAAAGGGTTTTAGCCGTATGGAAGTGGGATGAAAAGAAGCACTGGTTTCACATGCGTCTGAACAGACACCATTTTACAGCATTTTAAATTTGTCCTGTGCAATGTTTGTACAGTTGCGATAAAAATTACTTGACAAATTTTGACAGCTTTGTTATTTTGATAGTGAAGATATTCTAGAGCTCGAAATCTATCTTCGTCTGCAGACTTTTCGTATCCGTTCAGGAGAGTGGTTTAAGAAACAATAGATAAGAGGTTTTGGAAAGGATTGAGACCCCTTTGTTTCCATGTTAAGTATAACGAAATTATCCGTTCAAGGAATGCATTTCCCCGCTTTGATTGTGTAAAATACGAATTTTTGCGGTAAACGACATAATGCCGTATCTGCTGTTCAGCATGGTTGTTTGTCAGCGGAATGTTTTTTGGGTCATCTAAAAAATTCCACATCATTCTTTCAGATTTCAAAATATTTTTCGCAACTCGAGAGGCTCCAATTGCTTCAGGTAAGTAGGATATTTCCTTCAAGTAATACCTTGTACGTTTTCGCAACTTTCTGGCACGTCTGGCAAATCTAAAAACATCTATCTCATTTTTTAGCAAAGCCTTTTTTAGTGCAAATAATTCAGTAGCTACATTTCTTAAGTAACAGCCAAGAACTTTGACTTCAATATTCCAACTATGCGCTAATCTTTCAAAATCCCTTGCTAAGTGTGCCCAGCAGATTTGCCTTTTTTCATCAGCAAAGTAATTGTATACTGCGTACCTGTCGGTTACCACTAAGCTATTATGATTGCAGCATGCGTTATTTTTTAAAACTTTCATTCCTCTTGACTCTGTCAACTTCACAAAACTTGCCGTATTGCTTGCAAACATCCAACACCAAGCGAGTTTACCTTTGTTATAATGGCTCGTTTCATCAATATGTAGAACTTTACTCCTACTTATCTCTTGTTCGATCTGCTCATACATTTTTTTGCATTTTGAAGCAACTCTATGTTCACTATTTGATATGCTAACGACGCTTATGTTCAAATTGAAGATATCATTTACGACACTCGCTATTTCGCGTTTTGAATTTTTGTAGAATCCGCTGAACGCTGCAATTATTGACTTAACCCTTGGACCAAATGTATCTGACGTAACACCTTCTGGTAACTTACTGCTTCTTCTTTTTCCGCATCTCCGGCAACGACCATGCTCCATCTGATATTCCACTACATAAGGCCTAATTTCCGGAAGATCAACTTTTTGATGAATGTACGGTCCATTGCATATTGCAATCCCTCCTCCGCATTCACAAGTAGATGACAACTTTACTTTTATCACCTCATCTGCATCCATTTTGGCGCGAAAACTTCCTTTATGACCAACCTGACCACCAACGTTTCTGTCGCTCTTTGGCTTGTCCTTTTTTATTTTGTACAACTCTCTAGAGCTTGGTAGAGATGAATTTTTCGAGTTTAAACCAAGCCTTTCCTTTAATTCAGCGTTCTCTATCTTTAAAGCCTTGTTCTCTGCTTTTAAACTTTCATTCTCCCTTTCCAGCTTTTCTATTTTTGCTTCTAACTTTTCTATTTTTTGCTGTAAATTTTTGCAAAGCTCTAAAAGGTTTACCACATTACCTCACTTTTGCTCTATGATTATCTTTTTAGATCACCTTGTCTACCTTATTCTGCCACTCCGCTGAACGGATACGACTTTTCAACTTCATTAATTTATAATCTCTAGTTAAAGTATATTGTACTTATGTATAGATAACTTCTATCATAGCTATATACATTTTTCTGAGTTTTTTTGTATTACTTAGGAGGATCATCATGTTTAAAATCATGGATTACGCATATCATTGACATAAATGCCTTAAAAGGACAGATGGTACCTACGTCCTCTTTATATAGATTATGTATTTGTTCAGATACGACTAAATTGTGTCTAGTGTAGAAAAAATTAGACAAATTCAGCATTATATAGAACCAAATTCAACGGAAGTAGAATTATCCTCATTTCCATAATAGTAAGGATTTGCTTCTTGCGTATTATTAACAGCAGTTTTTAATAGTACTTCCTTATCACTATTCCATGCAACTTTCTCCATAATTGGAATATAATCCTTACACTTTTGATTATCTCCACAATCCTTGATTTTACTATCATCATTTAGATAACGCTTCAATGCATCATAGTATACTTTAGTGTTATTACCCTCTTTATCTATCATTTGTCCTAAGGTATTAACAAGTATCAATGGTGCAACTTGTTTTGCTTTTACAACACTTGTTTCACTGGACTCTCTAAAGAGATTAGGACATGCTCCTCTGGAAAAAAAGCTCTTGTTGAATTCTGGATTACTACGGTAAACGTTCGGGTAACAGAAACTCTTAATCTCTTCTTCTTGACACGCTAACTCTATTTGATCATCGACACATTTTTCACATTCTATATTACCAAGCCAGGATATTGAATTAAGATCCTCTGTAAAGGCAAATTTAAAATTTACTGCACCATAATTACCATTTGCTCCCTCTTCTATATATTTTGCAATCTTAGGATTACTGTACATCTCAGGATATAATTCCTTTAGTAAATCAGATGCACTAAAACCTTGACAACCTATCTCATTATCAACTTTATAAAAATGAGAATATGGCCCACAATTTTCATACTTGGAACAATCTGAGGTTACTTTTCGAGATGTAATTTCTCCATTTTCATTCTCTCCTTCATCAGTAACAGGTTCGCCCGTATCAATTTCACCTTCTCTATCGGTAACAGGTTTATCTATACCACTTCCTTTTTTACATTCTTCAGCTATTTTTTATACCACTTAGTCTCTGCTGATGATTGCTCTACATTTTAATTTCCGTCGCTGTTCACAACATTACACTCTGGAACTATATACCTAATATCGCATGCTGATTTCTCTCTTTATCTTCTGCAAATTAATTAAATGAAGGGCATTAAGTATCCACACTACTAAAAAAAGTGTGGTACAAAATATAAACATTGCAATGAGTGGCAGCAGTAAAGAACCTTCTATTGCTACTCCACCTTTTCTAAAAATACTTGCTGGCTGATGAAGAGTAGACCATAAATTCACAGAAAATTTTACTATGGGAATATTTATAGCACTAAAAATGGCAAATACTGCTGATGATTTCTCTGCTCTTGCTTGATTATCAAAAGCGCTCCACAATGAAAGATAACCAACATACAGAAAAAACAAAATCAGCATTGAAGTAAGCCTTGCATCCCATACCCACCAAGTACCCCATGTTCCTTTTCCCCAGATGCTACCTGTGATTAAGCATATTGCCGAAAAGACTGTCCCTGCAGGAGCAGCGGCATGTGCTAAGACACTAGCAACACTATTGTTCCATACCAACGAAATGAAACTGAGTGATGCAATGAGTCCGTATATTCCAAGAGCAAGCCATGCAGAAGGCACATGAAGATACATAATTCGTACAATTTCTCCTTGTTTATAATCTCCTGGGGAGAAGAATAATGCCAAGAACATTCCAATTAAAAAACATGCGAAACAAATAACCCCAAGCCAAGGTAGAGCTTTTTTAGCAAAAGAAGTGAAATTTGTAGGCTTTAATAAAAACATTCATTTTGAGAATAATTGTGTTAAGAATTTATCAATTAGTTTGAGTTTTATCAACAAGATAGTTTTTCTATATTTACGTAGTATAATAAATTAGCACAATTTCAGTAGCAGATTGCTTGCTATTATTTTTATTATAACGTTGATGACCCTTAAAAAGCTTAACCTACACTTAGTGTCAGATTCAAGTGGTGAAACTGTTATATCAGTTGCAAAATCAGCTCTGAAACACTTTCGTTCTGTAGAAACGATCGAATATGTTTGGTCTTTTGTAAAAGGAGAAGAGCAGATTGACAAAATTTTAGAGGAAATTAATAGAAAAAGTGATGAGCATAACTTTGTTATATGTACTATTACTGATGATGGACTCAGAAAATATCTAAAAGATAATTGTATCAAGTTAAAAATTCCATATAGAGCAATATTATCACATATTATTAGAGAAATTTCATCCTATCTTGAAATTGAAAAAGATGAAAAACTTGACCTATATACTGAAATAAATAACGAATATTTTCAGCGCATTGAGGCAATAAACTATACCATTAATCATGATGATGGACAAAATATTCAAGATATTGATAAAGCCGATATAATTTTGGTTGGAGTTTCACGCACATCAAAATCTCCCACCAGTATGTATTTAGCTTATCGAGGCTATAAAGTTGCAAATGTTCCTTTTGTTAGCGAGATACCCTTTTACGTCGACTTAGCAAAATTAAAAAATAAACTGACTATAGGAGTAACAATAGACGTAAGAAGGCTAATAGAAATACGCAAAAATAGACTGACTTCAATTAATAATGAAGGTAATAATATATATGCTGACCCTAGAAAAGTAGAAAAGGAAATTAAAGAAGCGGAGGAGTTCTTTAAGCAAAATAACTGGCCAATTATTGATGTTACGCAAAGGTCGATCGAAGAAGTATCAGCAACAATTATACAATATTTTAATAAAATGTGAAAAATTTATCAATTGACTAACTCTCTGTCAGTGATCATAATGTAAGGTAATTCTATTCTTACTATAGATATGAAAGTTAAAGGGTCACTAAAATCTCATCGTAACAGAGATAAAAATTGTAAAGTTGTGAAAAGGGGTGGTAAAGTTTATATTATAAATAAGGTAAAGCCGAGATGTAAAGCGCGTCAAGGTTCTTAGCTTTTTGTTTGCCTTTTTATGTCATATGTTTTTCATATGGAAGCATGGTTAGAAAGAAACAAAAATTGTTGCATAGCACTGCCCATTTCTTCTCCTACATTATATTTTGGTATTAACCTGATTACAGGCAGACGTGGCTTGTTAACATTAATTAACTTAAAAAAAGAAATTAATTACGTGCGTCAACAAGTCCATGAATTTTAGTTCCACCCTAAGCCCTCTTGAGCTTGAGAATTTTTTCTATATATAGGCTGAGCATGAATGACATCTGATCATCAATTATGCAAATCTGGATCTTGTTGTGCATACTTAAGTCATTTTGCCAAAATTCCCTTTTTACACCACCTTTTAAACCTCTTATGTATACTTCTGTAATTGCAGTAAATTTTTGATCATTGGCAGCCATTTCTCCACACTGCTTCCATACATACTCTCAACTTCTTCTCGCTTTTACTGTGTATTCCTTTTGTGCTCTTTAAAACGGTACCTTCTATATATATTTATTGTTATTAGGCTAAGTTACCGCTTTTTTTCCATTTTTATACTTCCTGCCCTTGATTAATTTGACCTGCTAACATTTTGTTTACAGGGCCTGCTATTAACTCTGCACAATTTATTCTTATGGTAAAAACTTCTTCTTCACTCTTATTTTTCCTTAACTTGACGCATATGGTTTGTTAAATACTCCCGTCTGTCAAGGAATTTCTACTCATGAGGGTTATGGCTTGAAAGATTACTGAAATTTTGAAAAATGTAGTCTACTTCTATATTCAAATATATCAAGCAGTAATTCAAAATTAGCTATTGTACCTTTTTCACTATTATATGCAAGGTTGAGCAATTCTCTGTCCTCATATAAATCAGCAAATTTAAACTCCATGCACCCTGATTGTTTTGTGCCTAGAATATCTCCGCTACCCCTCAGCATCATATCCTTTTCAGCAATATAAAATCCATCTTGTGACTCACACATAATCTTTAACTTTGAATACGAACTTTTACTGAGATTGTCATATAACAGTACACAAAAAGACGGTTTACTTCCTCGTCCTACTCTACCTCTTAACTGATGTAATTGCGATAACCCGAACTGCTCTGCATTCTCTATAATCATAATAGTTGCATCTGGTACATCTATACCAACTTCTATCACAGTAGTTGCAACAAGCAGAGAAAATTCATTCCTCTTGAAGGAAAACATCACTTGATCTTTCTGCTCTTGAGTTAGTTTTCCGTGTATTATTCCAACTCTATCAAAAAATGTCTTTTGTAGTTCCTGAAAGCGCATTTCTGCTGCGGCAATATTGAGTTCTTCGTTTTCTTCTATATATGGACAAATCCAATATGCTTTTTCGCCTCTATTTATAGCATCTTTCAGTCTTTGAATAATATCTGGTAGTTTTTTAACGTTCATAATAACGGTTTTTATTGGCAATCTAGATTTTGGTTTTTCCCTTAAAATAGAACATTCAACATCACCATACATAGCTTGCTGCAAGGTTCTTGGAATGGGAGTTGCAGTAACAAAAAGTATATCGGTATTTTCTCCTTTTCCTACCAACCGATTCCTCTGTATCACTCCAAATCGCTGTTGTTCGTCTATGACTGCGAGTCCTAAATTTTTAAATGTAACGTTGGCTTGAAATAATGCATGAGTACCAATTACTATATTTAAAATACCACTTGCAAGTTCGTTCATAATAATCTTTCTTTCCTTGCGCGCAGTTTTACCGGTAAGCAAAGCAACTTTTATATCAGTACAAGATAGAGCTTCTTCGATCCAATTATAATGTTGCTCAGCCAAGATAGTAGTTGGTGCCATTAGAGCTGCTTGCATGTTATTTTCTACCACATTCAGCATCGCAAAGAGTGCAACTACAGTTTTGCCACTCCCAACGTCACCTTGCAGCAGACTTACCATGCGGTATCTGGATTTTTGTCTTTCTGAGATTTCATCTATCGCTCGAATTTGATCATTTGTTAATTGGAACGGTAATTCATTTAAGACCTGCTCTTTGTATTTACTCAATATTATAAATTCTTTTCCCTCTTTTTTTACATGATTTTCCCTTGCAAGCTTTAGTGCCAACTGGTACGCAAATAGCTCATCATAAGCAAGTCTTTCTCTGCAAACTTCTGCTTCTGCGAGTGAGCTCGGTCTGTGCAATCTTATGATGCTTTCTTTCCAATTCAGCCATTTCTTTTGCTTGATTAATGTTTCATCTATCCACTCTGGCAAATCAGGCAAATCTTTTAGATTAGAACTTATTATGTTTCTAATGCTCTTGTTAGTAATACCGCGACATAATTGGTAAATTGGCTCTATGCAGGCTATTTCTTTAAATTGATTGATATCAGACAACATGTAATCTGGGTGAGTAATTTGCCAATGTTCGGCAAACTTTTCAAGTTTACCACTGATTACTATATCTGTTCCAACTGGAAATAATTTATACAAATATTTAACTGAGTAATTAAAAAAAACTATAAATAAATACTGACTTTCACTTTCAACGATTATTTTATATGGCCTACCTCTAACAGTGGGGTGCTGGTGCTCATACACTTTTGCCACAAAAGTTGTAAATTCTCCCACTTGAGCATCAGGTAGTGATTTACTTCTATCCACATAACTGAGCGGCCTATAAAACAGCAAGTCCATTACTCTGTCTCCACCGCAAAGTTTAGGCAATATTGCGGAATGAAACTTTAGTATATTCTCAATTTTACTATTTAGAAAAGTCAGCACACTTGACTGCTCATCAACATTCATACTGTGTAAAACCGTTTATTCATAATAGAGCCTTACTAAAATCCTGTCACCCTATTATGACTGTCTATGTTAAGTATATTATTGACATATTAACTATTTTTATGTATTATTATACTATCAGCAATTCATATCAAAGTATTAACAATGAACAACTCTATACAGGAAAAAAAGGGAAATCCAGTAGTTACGCTAAAGGCTCAAGCGGAAAAGTTTGATTTTAGCAGGTTAAGGGCTGATAAAACCAATGAGTCAGCAAACACTGGTGAGCAGATGTATGAAGATTTTCGAAGAATGAGATTTGTTATTAACAGCAAAAATCTAGACCAAAGTTTAATTGGTGCATTGATAGACGGAGCTAAGCAATACAATTTTGATGAAGTTTGGGATAGGTATTATAAAAATCAAGGGATACCTGGCAATAAAAAAACCGACCAATATTATAAAGAGGAGTTTGAAAGGTTTTATAATCTAGGTAAAGGGTACGCTCATCTATTACCAAAAGAAGGAGATGAAAATAAAAGTTATCGTGCGTTTGGAAAAGAAGTTTTCAAGGAAATGTTCAAATATGCTGAAGCTCAAGTTCCAAGCGATTCTATCTTAAAAGAACTAGTTACTAACTGTAACCAAGCTGCTTATGTAGGTGCATTATATAATGAGGATAGTCCTCTTTTTCATGTAACTAAAATACATGAATTAACTTTCAGCTCCAGTCATACAACATATATTAATTGCAGTAATTCAGAACGTGTAGAAGTCACAGTTAAAGAGCTAATCTCTGCCACCGTATTTGTAAAGCCAAATGAAGAATTATGTAAATTGAACAGCTCACTAGAATTCGCACTTGAATCTCAAGATGGGAAAGATGATGTGATATATAAAGATGGCAAATTGTCACTTACTGTACCTCGAAAATTGAGAGATTATAAAACTGATGGCATAAGTTTATTTGATATTATTAAAGAATATTTCTATAAATTCTGCGAGAAGTTAGGGTTCAAGTTTGAAGTAGAAATAGAGCATGATTTAGGTGATCCGATGAGCTACCTCGAAGAGGTAGCTCTGCCCATTCATAGCAATGAACACGAAAATACGCTCTAAAACTAACAATTAAAATATCTCAAGTTCTGTTAGCTTATTTGCATAGTCAGTTGTACTAGACGCAACTTAATCTGACAGAAAAACTAATATCAATCTCTATGTTTGATGCTACTAATATTTTTCTAAAAAGCAATATGCTTGCTATCAAGAAAAGTCTGCATAGCAATATTTACCTCAATGAGGCCTTGTCTCAATTCCTAAATATAGCTGTGATTTTCTGGTTTATCATAGCCCATATCAGTCAAAATGCGCGATAATAGCACCATCAAAGAAAGATATATTAAAAAGATTAGCGGCAGTAATTGCAGTTTTCTCTGTTTGCCATAGCAACTCTTGAGTAGGTATCAGTAATAATGATAATCTATATATCTGCTATAAAACCTCGAGATCCGTAGAATAGGGCTGACTAAGGTTCTCATACATTCCTGTATGCTGAGAACATAAAAGCTCTTTTGATTCTATTCCTAAATCCTCAAGTATTTGCTCCTGTTCAGCTATAAGTTCTAATAGCCCTGTTCCACTTTCACTTACTTCACTTCGTTCAAGACACATAAGTTCTGTTAACTCTGCTATGTCTTCTCTAGAAAGCTGATTTTTTTCAGAAAAAGTTGCTTCACTCATATGGTCCTCTTTTTGATATAAAGAGTATCTTATACAAGAGAATAACTAAAATAATCTAAACTCTTGTGTCATATTTGTAGCTTGGTGTAGTTATATGGTACATTTCAGATAAGAGTACTGATTATCTAATTGTAGGAGAAAACCTAGTCAAAATATAAAAAAGCAGTGGAATTGGGGGTGGTAAATTCAGAAGTGTCTGAATAACTGTGTGAACTAAGTTCGGAGGAGAATAGTATCAAGAAAGGAGAAAATTATATGGTCTTACCTTTATTGATGTATTAATTGAGAAGAGTTCTTAAAAGTTAATGTTTTGTTAGTTGTTTCATACTAAAATAGGAATATATAAGTAATTAGGAAAATGTTATGCGGTCTAATTTCAATTCACTTAATAAATACGGATGGCTTTGTTGCATAGCTAGTGTTGGTTGAGGTTATTGTAAGAAGAAAAGCTTTTTAATATATGGCTACTAACGCATTTTGTTGTAAAATAGGCATTTTTCAAACAAGTACAACTTATGCCACAAAAAATGAGAGTAAGTAACCAAAGAGAATATAACGAGTTTCTCAAAAAAAGAGGAAATGTTTTTCATTTTGTTAATCAAGCCATAGAAAATTGGTATGAAAATAGTCCAAAAGTTGCAGGTGGCAATAACACTTATAGTGATAAAGTTGTAATTTTAATACACATAATAGTTCATCTTTTTAGAATTGGCTTGAGACAAGCTGTAGGTTTTGTAAAAGGTTATATGGTACAAATAGGCAAAAAACTTAAGATTATCAGCTATACACAAGCTTCCAGAAGATTTAAAAAGCTTAATTTGAAGATTGATGACCATAGAAGCAATAAAGATGATCTGGAAAATGTTGAAATTGCCGTAGATAGCACTAGAGTTAGTATCTACAATAATAACGGTGGGCATAGTAAGCTTAATATTCGAAAAAGGAAATACAGTGGTTATGGTCAAGTAAGAAAATTACATGTTGTTTTAAACATAAATGATAAGAAAGCAATAAGCATGAACTACACTAGTGGTGTTGCTGTAGACTATTTGCCGGTCTGCGATATGTTAGAAGAAGTCAGTGATAAATATAACATTTGTTCTATTCGAGCAGATGCGGCTTATGATATAAAAAGTGTGTATAAAGAATGCAGAAAATACAATATTGTGCCTATTATTCGCCCTAGGAAGGATACTAAAATTTGTTTAGCTGACTACTTATCAGAAAGAAACAAGTATATTAGTAGAATTAGGTCATATGAGAATTATGAAGATGGTATTAATGAATGGAAGAAAAAAGTTAAGTATGGAGCACGGTCTTATATTGAAGTCTTTTTCTATAGGTTGAAGCAAATATTTGGGTTTGGCTTGAAAAATAAATCAGAGGTAAATCGTGAAAAAGAGCTGTTAATTAAGTGCTACTTATTGAACAAATTTACTGATATAGGTATGGCTAAATTTAAATTAGCTGCGTAAATTCACTGTGATTTACATGCCTATCAGTGCTATGCAACAAAGCCAATACGGATATGTATCTGATGCAAATGGATTGTCTCACCAACAAATGGGAATGTATGATGATTTAGGAAGATATGAAGTTGCTGATGAAGATATGATGTACCAAAAAAACTATGGTATTATTGGTGATAGTTTAAAAAAAGTAACAAATCTGACTGGAGATACAGCAAAGAGTATAGCAGATTACCTTATTAAACCTGTTAGTGATCAGGTTGCAAAGCAAATCGTTGTTCCATTAGGAACAGAGATTATAAGTAAAATTGTCGTACCTATTACAAAGAAAGTTGCAGAACAAAATCAAGACATGATAAAAGAGCTAACAGATAAACTCATGGTTCGCGTGGAAGATTTTGCTCGGTTACAAATAGAAAAATTAAAAGAAGACGTAAAGCAAGAGATAACATCAATACCAGGTAAAGTTTTAGAGAAGATAAAACCTTCTTCATGGCTTCCATGGAAAGCAGAAAGTTTGGATGAAGCTTATTCTGATACTTATGTACCAAATGATATAGATGAATTTGCATGGTAGAGCTTCAAGGTTTAGCAAAATGTTTTTTGGTTTATATTCGCTTGAGGTTAACATCATTGGCATTAAGCTTTTTTTATGGAATATAATAGATTTCTTGCATAACCAGCCAGCTTGGTATCCAATAAGAAAATCTTGATTCCAGCGTCACGAGCTGGAACTCTTTGAATTCCAGTTATGCAAGAAATCTAATACCAAAATGTTAAATGATCTTACTGTATATCTACAAATTCTTCCTGTGATTTTCAACTCTAGAGGTTATGCTTAAATTATAATATCTACCAAAAAAATAGTCATTTTGCTTGGATATTTGATATAATTTAGATCTATTAAAGCAAAAGCATGAATGAAGTAATAACATTTGGTTGTCGTCTAAATTTCTACGAGAGTGAGTTAATCAAAGAAGCATTAAAAAAAGCAAAGAGAGAAAATGTTGTTGTAGTGCATAGCTGTGCAGTGACAAACGAAGCAGAACGCCAAGTGAAGCAAAAAATACGTAAGATCTATAAAAACGACCCAAGTAAAGAAATTATCGTAGTTGGCTGTGCCGTTCAATTAGATCCTAAATCATATAGTGATATTCCTGGTGTAAGTAAAGTGCTAGGTAATCAAGACAAGCTAAGAGCTGAAAATTATCTACTAAATAATGATGAAATCTTAGTCAGTGATAACCAAGTAGAACCTATTCTCATTAATGGATTTGAAGATAAATCAAGGGCATTTATTGAAATTCAAAATGGTTGTAATCATAGTTGTACATTTTGCTCAATTACTGAGGCAAGAGGAAATAATCGATCTGTGCCAGTAAACAATATTATAGAGCAAATTAAGATTTTTATAGAAAATGGGTATCAAGAAGTGGTGTTTACAGGTGTTGATATTACTGACTTTGGTACAGATTTGTTTGGTAAGCAATCACTCAGTTCAATGATTAGAAGAGTTTTAAAGGATATACCACAGTTAAAGAGACTAAGACTTTCCTCTATTGATGTTGCTGAAGTTGATGATGAACTAATGGATTTAATAGCTAATGAGTCAAGACTTATGCCTCACTTACACTTGAGTCTACAGTCTGGTAATAATTTAATACTAAAGAGAATGAAACGTCGTCACAATAGAGAACAAGTGATAGAATTTTATCATAAAATGAAGAGCTTAAGACCTAATATAGCATTTGGCGCTGATATTATTGCTGGATTTCCAACAGAAACTGATGAAATGTTTCAGGATACAGTTGATTTACTGAAAAAAATAAATGTAGTTTATCTACATGCTTTTCCATATTCAGAGCGGAAAAACACACCTGCTGCACGGATGCCACAAATACCAGAGAATGTACGTAAAGAACGAGTAAAGCATCTAAGAGAAATAAATAAAGAAATGATGAGCAGTTTTTATCAATCTTTGCTCGGCACTGAGCAAAGCGTTTTGGTTGAGCAGAATAATATTGGTAGAACAGAAAATTTTGCATTAATAAAACTTACATCAAGAGTTCAAGCTAAAAGTATTGTGAAAGCTCATGTTAAAGGAATAGAAAATAATTGTTTAATTGGAAATATTATTTCTTAATTTTTGTACATTAAAGGAATATATGATATAGTAGTTATACTATAAGTGATAATTCATTTATGATAATTAGAATATCTATTGCTTTATTTTTCATCTTCATTCCGTGTGTCTATTTTTTTATTACTTATATCAGTAACAATACACACATTGAGCAAGTGCAGCCCTTAAAATTAGAAACGGACAATAATGAAAGTGTGATACATTCTGAAGAAGTTACTGAAAAAGAAGTGCCAATAAAATGTCAAGAACTTGAAAGTAGTTCACCTTCTGTTTTCCAAGTAGCTAATCAGAAAAATATGTGGCCAAGTATTGCAGATCAAGCTGAACCTACAAAGGAAAAATCAAAAAAACTTGATTTCTATGTTAGTGCTAATGGTGGTAAGATATATTCTGATAGCTCAGAAGTATTTGTGGAGGGTATACGTGCAATAGGAAAAAGAATTCTTACTTTAGCTGAGGGCCGTTATGGTGGTTTTCTTTTAGACCTATTCTTAGGAGATGAAATTAAAAACATAAAAAAATTTAACGGTAAAATTGATTTTCAGTGGCTTAGCAGCATATCTGTAGGTTACTATGCTGGAGAAAATGGCCGAGTTGATTTTGAGACCATGTATTCTAAAGTCAATATTGAAGATAGTAACTCTCCTCCGGTATTTGATAAATCAGCAAGTGTATCTGCATTCTTATTAAATTTTTACTATAACCCTAATGTTCAAAATACTCAATTTGCTCCGTATATTGGTCTTGGTATAGGATCAACAGTTTTTAGATTAAAAAGGATTGATAAATCATCTAAAAATTTAATGCCACTGAATGTTCCTTGGCTTGTTTATCAAATAAAGCTTGGTGTTGATTACTCAGTAATTCCAGAAGTTAAAACCTTTCTCGGCTATCGTTACTTTAATATTCCAACACCTATTGCAGACGATATATCCACTCATAATATTGAAGTTGGTTTGATGTTTAATTTTTAGTAATAATATCTTTTCAATTCTAATATCCTGATTTCCATTCAGAAATTTGATAAATCTATCCATATCTTTAATCTTATGGCCATATCCTTTGTGATAGCCTGAAGATGGTTTCTGTTTCTTTTTTCCTTTTCCTCCACAAATATATTGGTTTTATGCTCACTAAATTGGTGAGCATGTTACAACGTTTTTGACGACGAAAAGACTGGATAGCTACTTTCATGACAACCATTTAGTTGTCTTTTCTCGTCTATCTTATTTTGTCACTCTGCTGAACAGATACTAAAGTACTAGCTTTTGTGGGTTAATGCACAATTCTATCAGAAGTTTTGTGACTATAATTGCAGAAAACATCGAGCACAGGATTCCTATCGATAAAGTGACAGAAAACCCTCTAATTGCTCCGCTACCAATAATGAACATTATTCCTGCAGCAATCAGTGTAGTGAGGTTTGAGTCAAGAATTGTTTTTATTGCGTTTTTAAATCCTTCTTCAATGGCACGAGCTGTTCTTTTTCCTGCTCTTATTTCTTCGCGGATGCGTTCAAATATTAAAACATTTGCATCCACTGACATGCCAACAGTTAGCGCAATTCCAGCAATTCCAGGGAGAGTAAGAGTTGCTTCAAGTAAGGTAAGAATGAGTAGTATAGAGATTACATTAAAAACGAGTGCAACAGACGCTAATAAGCCTAATTTGCCGTAAGTAATGATTATAGATAAACCAACGGCTATGATAGAGATTATTGCTGCAATTTCTCCTGCTTTTATTGACTCTTCTCCAAGGCTTGGACCAATGTTTTTTTCTTCAATTATTTTAAGTGGTGCAGGTAGTGCACCTGATTTTAAAAGTATTGCAAGTTCACTCGCTTGTTTTTCAGTGAAATTACCGCTAATTTCTCCCTCTCCATTTAGAATAGGTTCACGTATTGTTGGTACAGTTAAGACTGTGTTATCTAAAACAATTGCAAAAGGCTTTCCTACATTTTCTTTAGTAATTTTTGCAAATTTTTTACTTGCTATGCTGTCGAATTTGAAATGTACTGTTGGTTTACCTAAATTGCCAAATCTAACTGATGCGTTAACTAATGAATCACCGCCTATTTCAGTTTTGCGGAATATCGGGTAGGAATTACCCAAAGAATCCTTGAGCATAATCGTAGTGTCATGATCGATATCTTGCATTTTAGCTACATTGGTGTTTGCCAAATGGAAGGCCAGCTTGGCTGTTTTGCCAAGCAGAGATTTTATCTGCTGAGTGTCTTCTACTCCAGGAACTTGGACTAATATCTTATTTTGTCCTTGTTTTTGCACACTTACTTCCTTAGTACCAAGCTTATCTAAGCGTCTTTGAACATTAACTATTGACTCTGAAACTACTTCATTGATTAATGAATTCTTATAATGCGGTTTATATGAAATGAAAATTGCAGTATTTTTTCTACTCAATTCTAAATTTGGGTTTATTTTATGTATTAACGTTGAAACTTTTTTGTAATCATCAATATTATTTAAAGTTACAACCACTTGTTTATCGTTTTTTGCGCTAAATTCAATCTTTTGTGTTAACAGACCTTCTTTTATTTCATCGGTTAGCATGCTTAGTTTCTCTTTGAAGTAAAAATCTAAGTCTACATTTAGAAGCAGAGATGATCCACCTTTCAGGTCGAGCCCTAGATTTATCCTCTTTTTTGAGGTGAAAAACTTATTATCAAAGAAATTTGGTAGTATTATATATAAAGATAGTAGAAAAATTAGTAATACTGAAAGAGATTTAACTATGAGCTTGTTTAGCATAAATTTAAACTATACTTAGGTACAGTGTAAACTGAATGGTTGCTAATCACAAGCACCTAAATGAAAAGATTCTAAAGCCTTAATCTATAATTGATTGTACTTTATACTATACTTTGCTCTTCTGAAACATCATTTACTAAAGTGTTATAAATGTATGAATTAGGTTGAGAATTAGCTTTAAGATTCTCTATTTGTTTGTTTTTTCTAATGCTATCAATCGGAAGGTAAATGCATAAACCAAGTATTGAGAAAGTAACTATGGTAGCTGGTATGTGAGTAGCAAGAAATTCACTATAACTTGGATCTTTCCAACCGAGAGGACTAGATAGAGAAGGATGAGAGAAAAACTTTGGAATTACTACTGTTGCACTTAATAATATTATAATACTAGTTACAGTGGCACTGAAAAGGGGTAAAACATTTTTTTTATTAAATTTGCCATTAGAGTCTTTTAAAATATCAAACATACATACTCCTCAATTACTAACGTGCATGATACTAGGAGCTAATTATAAAATGTTCAATAACTAAATTGGAGATAATAAAAAATGGACATAGAATATAGATGTACAATATGAAGAATGTATGATAGTTAAAATAGGTACGAGGGGAAGCAATCTTGCGGTTGCTCAAGCTTTGGAAGCAAAACAAAGATTATTAGAGTTTTTTCCTAACCTATCTATTGAGATCATTAAAATCAAAACTTCTGGTGATAAGTATGTTAATGTAAATCTTGCTGAAATAGGAGGTAAAGGACTGTTCCTCAGGGAGATTGAGGCTGAATTACTCAAAAATAATATAGATATGGCGGTTCATTCGCTAAAAGATGTACCTGCGTTTTTCTCGAAGGACTTAACAATTCCTTGTGTTTTAGAGAGGCTAAGTCCATGTGATGTATTTATTTCTCATAAATATAAGAGCCTAAAAACTTTGCCACAGCAGGCTACAATTGCAACTTCTTCAATAAGAAGAAAAGTTCAGCTACTAAATCTCAGGCCAGACTTAAATGTAGTGCCACTGCGTGGAAATGTGACAACTAGACTGCAAAATCAGAATTTTGATGGAATGATTTTAGCCGAAGCAGGACTGATAAGATTAAAAAAACACCATTTAATTACAGAAGTATTATCACCAAAAGTCATGTTAAACGCAGTAGGGCAGGGGGCAATTTGCATTCAATGCCGAAAGAATGATATAAAAGTTATCGATCTTTTAGAGAAAATTAATAATAATATGTCTTTTATAAGGGCAAAATCAGAGCGCAGTTTCATGAAGACAATAAATGGTTCATGCTTTACGCCGCTTGCAGCTTTAGCAGAATATGTGAGTGAAAACATGCTGAATCTTTGTTGTATGTTAGCAGATGAGAAAGGTATATATTTCACTGAGCGTACTTCGTTTGTAGAAGATGCAGAAAAAATGGGTATGGATGCAGGATTAGAGTTAAAATCAAAATGCTTATAAGCTTACCTAAAGTATGTGGAATCTACCGTTATAATGTTTCAATGTCTAAAATGACTTGGTTAAATGTTGGTGGCCAAGCTGATGTACTATTTAAGCCACGTGACATTGAAGATCTAATGTGCTTGATAAAAGATGCGGAGTTACCAATTAGCGTTATCGGTGCAACATCCAACATAATAATTCGAGATAGTGGCATTCGAGGAATAACGGTGAAATTAGGCAAGGAATTTGCATATATAAAATGTAAAGATAATAACTCCATTGTTGCAGGTGGTGCTGCATTGCTTAGTAACCTTGCCTACTTTGCAGGGGAACAGCAAATTAGTGGGCTTGAGTTTCTTGCTGGAATTCCAGGAACAGTTGGCGGTGGGATAGAGATGAATGCAGGTGCATATGGTAGTGATATTGCGAGTGTTGTAAAGTTTATAAGGGCAGTGAATCTAGAAGATGGGAATTTATATGAATTTTCCAGTGAAGAAATGGGATATTTTTATCGTGGACATAGTCTAAAAGGCAGGTGGATTTTTATTGAAGCTGAATTTAAAGGAGTAAGTTCAGAGTATGAGCTTATATTGCAAAGATTGAAAGAAGTTATTGATAAAAAAAATAAAAGTCAACCAGTAAGAGGAAAAACTGCTGGTTGTATATTCAAAAATCCAATAGGCTGCAAGGCATGGAAACTGATTGATGAATCTGGCTGCCGAGGATTAGATAATGGTGTAGCTAAAATTTCTAAGAAACATTGTAATTTTCTACTCAATTACAATAATGCAACTGCACTTGACTTAGAAAACCTTGGCAACAGAGTAAAAGATGCAGTAAAAGATAAATTTAACATTGAACTTGAGTGGGAGATAAGGGTTTTGGGTAGGTAACTTCTAACCTTCTCTAATATGACCTATTTCAATTGAGTACACTTCAATTTAAGTCCAAGGTACACTATTTTGCGAGGATAATTTATGCTTCCTTTGAAGAAAAGCATTCTTTTATTTTTTCAATTACCGGCTCTATAATGTAGTGATTTATTTTCTTAATCATAGGTTCTACAATCATATTTCCAACAATAAGGCCTGTAATTGGGGCAATAATTCCTATTGTCGCACCAATCAAAACTGCTGATCCTGTATTTAACATTACACCAGGAAAAATAGCACCTATAGCTGCACCAAGACCAATCCCGATTGCAGTGCTAGTAACGCCCATACAAAATATAGGGAAAATGCATTCTCGATTTACTTTATCTTCCTTATAATCACAATATGTAAGGTATGCGATAGATAATATTGTAGAAACAGCAGCAATAATTCCACCTATAATGGAAGGTGATAAAATTGCGAAACTTGGACCAAGACCTACAAGCACTCCTATTGAAATATTCATTCCCATTAATATTCCAACAAGGATTAACTCTTCTTTAGTTTTTTTATCCATACCCCTCCTTACACTTAATTAATAATAAAATGTTACTCATCTTTACTTAACCTGTAAAGTTATCTTAACCTAATTTCAAAAATTATTGTATAATATCATTTTGAGGTTTTATTTTCAATGCGCAAACTTGCAATACTCTTTTCTATACTGTTTGCGGTAATTGCTTACTATTTAAACAATGAAGTAATATTTGAAATAGCAAAGCTATTTAGCGATATATTCATCAGTCTGTTGAAATTGATTAGCTTACCTTTAGTTTTTCTATCTATAGTGTCCACAATTTCAGGGCTTAAAGACTCAATTGAAATTAAAGTATTACTTAAGAAGACGCTGTTTTACACGCTGTTTACAACAATTGTAGCTGCATTTGTTGCGTTATCTTTCTATTTATTCATAGACCCAGTAAGAAAAAATTTCATAAGCAACACAATAGAAAGTGTGAGTGACAGCAATCACAATTACTTTTCATACTTAAAATCACTCATTCCATCAAATTTTGTGCAAGTTTTTCTTGAAAATAACGTTATTGGCAGCATACTGATCGCTTTTTTAATGGGTGGAGCTATTATTTCGCTCTCAAAAGAAAAACAAGATATATTACACCAAATATTTTCTGCACTATTTGATACACTTCTTAGAATTGCTCAAGGGTTATTAAAGTTTATTCCTCTTGCTGTATGGTCTTTTATCACATGTTTTTTATACGAGTTAAAAGGTGGCAGCGAATTCCATAGTCTTTTTTGGTATTTTGCTTGCATAATGTCTGCAAATTTCGTGCAAGCATTTGTGATTTTGCCACTACTCATGTGGTATAAAGGTATATCACCAATTCAAACGATGAAAGGTGTTATGCCAGCACTTACACTTGCGTTTTTTTCTAAATCATCTAGTGCAACGCTGCCTACAACTATAGAATGTGTGCAAAATCAGCTAAAGGTACCAAAGAAATTGTCATCTTTTATTCTACCAATATGCACAACAGTCAATATGAATGCGTGTGCTGCATTTATTTTAATCACAGTGATGTTTGTTGCAGAGATGAATGGGCACACATTTTCCTTAAGTGAGATGTTCATATGGATTTTTTTAGCTACAGGAGCTGCAATTGGTAACGCTGGAGTGCCGATGGGGTGCTATTTTATGGCAACTAGTTATTTGGTATCAATGAATGTTCCTTTGTACATTATGGGATTGATTTTGCCTATTTATACAATCATTGATATGTTTGAAACTGCAATAAATGTGTGGTCTGATATCTGTATAACGCAGATAATTAATAAAGAATTTCAAACTCAAGAATGATATTAGATAATACAATAATAAAAGAATTTGAAGAGGCTGGTGCGATTTTGCACGGACATTTTGTACTCTCGTCAGGGCTGCACAGCAACACTTACATACAATGCGCTAAAATTTTTGAAAATCCAAGCAGAGCAATGAACGTTTGTGAGCTATTGGCGAATAAAATAAGAAAAGAGCTTATTGAACCCATAGATTTAATACTATCTCCTGCGATTGGTGGAATAATCGTGGGTTATGAGATTGGTAGACAGCTTGGAATCCGAACAATATTTTGCGAACGTGTTAATGGTAAATTTGAATTACGCCGTGGATTTGAGATTAAACAAGGTGAGAAAATCTTATTAATTGAAGATGTGATTACCACAGGTAAATCTTCACTTGAAGCAGTAAAATGTGCAGAAGAGAAGGGAGGTAAAGTTGTTGCTGGAGCTTCTTTGATCAAGAGAAATAGTGAAACAAAACTGCCCTTTCCTGTAATATCTTTGATTGAACTAAATATCAAAAACTATAGCGAGGAAGAACTGCCAAGTGAATTAAAACAATTACCTATAATGAAACCTGGGAGTAGAGAATATTTAACAAAATAATTCTATATATGGCTAAAGTGATTCAGTAACTTTTACGTGTTATATGTTAATCTTTTTGCATCAAAGTTAGATATTACAGTTTATTTTCCTGTATTCGTTCAACAGAATGGCAAAATAAGATAGACAAATAAAGATATAAAGTAAAAACAATAATAGGTGTCATTCCGGTTCGTGACACTTGCTTTATGTAGTTTCATTGAAAACGTTGTTTTTATTATAATACCTCCTATGATTAGTTTGCTTGTGAGCACCAGTGTCTGGGCACTGGAATGACAAGAAAAGGCTACTTGAATGACAGGAAAGGAACTACTAAAACAAATAGGTGTCATTCCAGCGCGTGACGCTGTAATCCAGAAAGGAAGGGAGTGTTAAATAAAAAAATATCAAAGTCATCATATTATATCACGAACCTTTTCCAAGACTTTTTTCATATTTTCGCTTGAAAGTGGAATTAAGCCAAGCCTAGATAAATATCCACCTTCAGTACTAATAGAGTCTATAACTTCTCTAATGAATTCCCTTAATCCATCAACAATATCTAAGTGTTCTTTCTTTATATAAAGATATAAAGGCCTTGCTAACATATACTCCCCCGATGATATATTTTTATAAGTTGGCTCAATTCCTGCGATTGTGCTTCCTTGAATCTCATCTTGGTTTTTCGCTAAAAAGCTGAAGCTAAATATTCCTAAAGCATTTTTATTGCTCTTCAATTTTTGTATTATTATGTTTTCATTAATTCCAACTTCTATATATCTTCCATCATCTCTGATATTACTACATGCTTTCTTTCTTTTTTCTTGGTCTTGATAATTCTCTTTGAAAATCCTTGAGTTCATACATGAATATTGATCAAGCATAATAAAATTAATCAAAGTTTCATGTGTACCTGTATTTTGATGTGGGCCATAGATTTTAATTTCTGTTTTTGGTAGAGCTTGATTTACATCAGACCAAAATTTCTTGTTATTCTTTACTAATCTATCATTGTCTTCAGAATATGAAGATAAAGTTTCAAACAGGTCATTTTTTGTAAAATCAAATCTATGGCTTTGATTTGAATTTGCAATAACAATTCCATCATAGCCAATTATGATCTCTATTACTTCATTCACTTTATTTCTTTTACATAATTCTCTCTCTACTTCCTTCATAGGGCGAGATGAAGTAGTGATATCTGGTGTGCCTTCCCCTATTCCTGAACAAAACATTTTGAACCCTGATCCACTTCCTATCGATTCTACAACTGGAGTTTTAAAGGAAAATATACGGCTGAATTCTTCAGATATAAATGAGATAAAAGGAAAAACAGTTGAAGATCCAACAATTCTGATATATCTTCTGGCATCAACATTTGACAGTGGGATGAGTAATACAAATGCAAAAATAAGGAAAAGGCGTTTCAGCATCGTTTTCGCTCAAGAGTGTAAACTTAATTATCGTAATAAAAAATCAAACTGAAAAGCTTTTTTTCTAGATTTCAAAAGGTATAACGATCAAATGTGTGCGTAATGATGAGATCTGAATCACAGCATTCATACAACTGTATCTATATCGAATCCTCTTATGTTTTTCAATACTGAAAAATTCTTTCATATTAACTTAATGATGCAATATATCCTTTTCTTTAATAGATAAGTCATCATCGACTTTTTTTACATTATCATCAGTAATGTTTTGTATTTCCTTTTTGGCAACATGAAAATCATCTTCTGAGATTTCCTTATTTTTCTTCATTTCCTCTATTTCTTCCATAACATCTCTGCGTATATTTCTAATTGCAACTCGTGCATTTTCAGAAAATTGATGCAATAATTTCACTAATTTTTCACGAGTTTCTTGTGTTAAGTCTGGAAGAACTATACGTATAGTATTTCCTTCAACAACAGGATTTAAATTCAGGTTAGCATTGATTATCGCATTTTTTACTTCACCGATAACAGTAGCATCCCAAACTTTAACTGATAGAGTTTTGTTATCTATAGCTGAAACGCCTGCAACTTGGTTCAGTTTTTGATGTCCACCATAGATATTTACAACTATACCATCAAGTAATGATGCGTTAGCTCTACCAGTACGTACACCTTTCATATCATCGTGAAAAGACTGAATAGTTTTTAGCATTCTTTCTTTTGTTTTAGCTTTTATTTCGTTTAACATAAATTACCTAATGTTTACAATCTGAAACTATAGTATAAGTGCCTTGACCCTTAATAATATCAACCATTTTTTCTCTTTTTAAAGAAAAAACTACAATTGGGATAGAATTCTCACGAGCAAGTGAAATTGCTGATGCATCCATAACTTTTAAATCACGAGTTAGCAGATCTGTATAAGAAAGCCTATCATACATCACAGCATTCTCATTTTTTTTTGGATCGGCAGAATATACACCACTTACTTGAGTACCTTTTAAAATAACATCACAATTCATTTCAACAGCACGTAAAGCTGCAGCTGTATCTGTAGTAAAAAATGGGTTACCTGTGCCTGCTGCAAAAATGACCACTCTACCTTTCTCTAAATGATGAATAGCCTTCCTTCTTATATAAGGCTCACATATAGTAGTCATGGGTATAGCAGACAACACCCTAGAGACTATAGAGCTTTTTTCTAAAAAATTTTGCAAAATTAAAGCATTAATGACAGTACCAAGCATTCCAATATAATCACTGCTTGCTCTTTCACAGCCACTTAAAGACGCTGATGCACCACGAAAAATATTCCCACCACCAACAACAATACAAACTTGAACCCCGAGATTACAAACTTCAACTATGTCTTTGGATAGTTTATCTATAACTTCCATATCATGGCCAAATAGCTTTGATCCCATCAAAGCCTCCCCAGAGATTTTGAATAACACTCTGGGGTACTTTACTTCTGAAGTTTTGTTACTTATTTGCACCATCCAAAGTAAGTAACTTATAATTAGCTAATTTAACAGCACTTGATTCTATAAAATCAGCAATCTTCATTTTATCATCTTTTATAAACTTCTGCTCTAGCAGAACAACTTCTTCATAGTATTTAGCCATTCGTCCATCTACTATTTTTTTCGCTACCTCTTCAGGTTTATTTAAGCTCTTTACTTGCTCCTCGATTATAGAACGCTCATTTTTTAATTTTTCTTGATCTAAATCATTTATAGATAAAGCTTCAGGTTTCATAGCAACTACATGCATAGCTATTTGCTTTCCAATCTCTTTTTTATCACCAGATGACTGCAATGCTACTAAAGCACCAATCTTACCTAAGCCAGGCATATCACCATGTACGTATCCAGAAATAATCCCATCTTTAGTCTCTAGGTAGCAAAGATTGCTTAACTCTAACTTCTCACCAAGAACCGATGTACCACTCATAATAGCTTCCTGCACTGTACCAACATCTTCATATTTGGCATTTTTTAACTCATCAAGACTAGTACAACGTTCTTGACAAGCAATTGATGCTAAATTTGAAACTAATGCTATGAACTTCTCATTTCTAGCAACAAAATCAGTTTCACAATTGACTTTAACCAATACACCATAATTTTTAGCCAAGCACATAGCAATAAGCCCATCCGAAGCTACTCTATCAGACTTTTTGTCAGCTTTAGCAAATCCTATTGTACGCAACCTATCAACGGCTTTCTTAATATCACCATCACACTCTTCTAACGCTTTCTTACAATCGCTTAAGCCAAGCCCTGTTCTATCGCGTAATTCCCTTATACTACTTGAATCCATCTTCATTTACTTACTATTACCTCCTTTTCTGTTTCAACCTTAATACGCTTCTTTTTAGTTTGCACAATATCCTCTTCTTTTTCTTGAATAAGCTCATCATCCTTAACTCTAGACCTTGTCAAACTAGACTCTATTCCAGCTAATATAGAATCAGCAACTAATTTACAATAGAGCTCTATTGATTTTCTTGAATCATCATTTCCTGGTATAGGATAGGCAATACCATCTGGGTCAGAATTGGTATCAAGTACTCCAACTACAGGAATACCCAGTTTTTTGGCCTCTTTAACCGCTATATGCTCTTTGTTAGTATCAATAATAAATAAAATATCAGGAACTGCTCCCATTTCTCTAATTCCACCCAATTCTTTATCAAGCTTTTTTCTTTTCTTTTCAATGTTTCCTAATTCTTTTTTTGTTAAGATGCTATCTTCATCATTGGATATTTTCTCATATTGTATCAAAGTTTTTATCGAAGAAGAAACAGTGTTCCAATTAGTAAGCATACCACCAAGCCATCGATCATTTACATAATACTGACCACAACGAACTGCTTCACTTGCAACAATATCTAAAGCTTGAAATTTTGTACCAACAAATAAAATGCGACCATCTTGAGATGCAACATCGTATAAAGCTTTCATCGCCGCCTCTAACAATGGTAATGTTTTTCGTAAGTCTATTATGTGTATACGATTCTCTTGATGTATACCATATATATATGGGGCCATTTTCGCATTCCAGCGACTAACTTTATGGCCAAAATGCACACCAGATTCAGCTAAATCACGTATAGTGACTTTAGGCAAATTTGTCATATTTACTCCTCCAAATAGTTTATCCTCCATGGCATAACCCTAACGGGACTACTTGCATAAGCCATGTGTGAAATTAAGTTATTTACATAGTAATAAAAAAGACAAAAAAGCGCAAACAAAAAATATTGACAAGTGGCAACACGTTGATTAGCTTTAAGGTTGCAAACGTTAAAAAGCAATGGGGGGTGTAGCTCAGTTGGTTAGAGCGCATGCCTGTCACGCATGAGGTCGTGAGTTCAAGTCTCATCACTCCCGCCATTACAGCAGAAACATCTTAAAATTCTTTAACTTTCTTATTAATTTGAATTAATTTCTTTCAGAGACTTGACATGATATTGTAATTGCTGCTTAATCTATTTAATTTTATCATTAATAATTGGGATTAAATATGTTCCTTTCTGAGGTTTTTGCGGTAGATGCGACTAACAATGTATCAGCATCTGTTGCTAGCTTTATTCCACTCATTTTAATATTTGTAGTATTTTATTTTCTCATTATTCGCCCCAATCACAAAAAACTAAAAGAACATAGAAGGATGATAGATCAAATAAAACGTGGTGATACGGTTATTACTTCTAGTGGAATAATAGGTGAAGTAAACAAAGTTGACGAAGTAAATGCACAACTAATACTAGAAATAGCACCAAAAATTGAAATAAAAATCCTAAAGTCTGCTATATCTGAAATCTTAAATAAAGAAATTCAAAAGCCAGTAGCTAAATCTATTGAAAAAAGCAAAGTTGAAAAGAATGGCAAGAAAAATAAACTAGAGGAAAGTAAAAAAGACAAAAATGCTTCATAATTTAAGAAGTGTGTGGAATATTAGGTATAGTAAGTAGCGGTGATTCAGTAATACCAATTTTACTAACCGCGTTGCAAAAATTGGAATACAGAGGGTATGACTCTTCAGGTATAGCAATTATAAATAATAGAGGTAAGATAGAAGTAAAAAAATCAGAAGGTAAAGTTGAAAGATTGTGTGAAGTTGTTCATGAGAGCAAGATATCTAGTAGCAAAGTTGGTATAGCACATACTCGTTGGGCTACACATGGAGCTCCAAATCTTAAAAATGCTCATCCCATTTATATAAATAATGTTGTTGTTGCTCATAATGGCATAATTGAAAATTACAATATATTAAAAAAGGATCTGGAGGAAAAGGGAGTATCTTTCCACACCGATACTGATACAGAAGTGATACCAAACATATTAACTTCATATCTTGATGAAGGGTTATCACCAGTTGATTCTATATTACAGTGTCTAAACAATTTACAAGGTTCACTTGCTTTGGCTTTATTATTTGCAGAATATCCAGATACTTTATTTGTTGCAAAAAGAAATTTGCCTTTAGCAATAGGATATAACTGTAATAAAGTGTTTGCTGCTTCTGATACTAATACTTTGAATTCATTTGTAGAAAAAATATTGCATTTAGAAGATAATGATATTGCAGTAATAAAATCTAACGAATTCAGTATATATAATAATGGTATACAAGTTAAACGCAGAACAGAAAATAGCAGTCCAAGAAATTTTCTAATTAGTAAAAATGGTTACCCTAGCTTTATGCTAAAAGAAATTTTTGAGCAACCGTATGCATTAAACAAAACAATAAATCAATTTTATAAACAATATAAAGAAATCAACAAAGAATTATTTTCTGAACTAGGTTACATTACTATAGTTGGATGCGGTTCATCCTATTTTGCTGGACTAATAGCAAAGTGTTGGCTGGAAAGTATTGCTCAAATTCGGGTATATCTAGAAATCTCGTCAGAATTTAGGTATAGCAGCGTCAAGCTCGAAGAAGGTAGTATTGGCTTATTCATTTCTCAATCTGGTGAAACTGCAGATACTATGGAAGCACTACGTTATGCGAGATTTCAGAAACAAATGATCATTAGCATAATTAATACATTTAATAGCAGCATAGAAAAAGCCTCAGATATTGTATTGCATACTCTTGCTGGACCTGAGATTGGTGTTGCTTCGACAAAAACCTTTTCTACGCAGCTTGCAATTTTAGCATGCTTTGCTGTAGAGCTTGGAAAAATAAAAGGTATACTGGGTAGAGAGAGGATAAAGGAACTAAGCGGTGCTATTAATTCCATTCCCGAACATGTAGAGCATGTTTTGAATGTGATGGAAATACAACATATATCAGGCAGTATATTAGAGCACAATAATATAATTATAATTGGGAGAGGAAGCTCATATGGAGTTGCAATGGAAGGTGCATTGAAGATAAAAGAGCTTTCATATATCAACACAATTGGTATTGCAGCGGGAGAAATGAAGCACGGTTCTATCGCCTTGATAGACTCTACTGTACTTGTTATCGCAATTATTCCTTACGATAATTTATTCTTTAAAACGCTATCCAATATACAAGAGATTATTGCAAGAAAAGGTAAAGTAATTGCCTTTAGTGATAAGCAAGGAGCACCGCTCTTAAAGGGAATTTGCATAGATGTGGTGCAACTTCCAGAAGTTGACAATTTTGTTTCTCCAATTATCTACAGTGTTGCTATGCAATTTCTTGCTTATTCTATTGCAGAAAAAAAAGGGTTAGATGTAGATTGTCCGAGAAATTTAGCTAAATCTGTCACAGTTGAGTAACTTATTTAAAGTGAGTTGCTAATTAACAGCTCTAATTGTCAGTTATAAATTACTGAATTTTACTAATAAATTCATTGCTATCATTAGCCCTCTGCGAAAGAATATGTAACTAATGTAAGGATGAGAGAGGCTAAAATCCACGCCTCAAATTAACAAGATTTGCCATTATGGTTACCAGACACAACTTAATCTAGCAAGCAAGAATTAACTAACAGAAAAATTGAAAACTAATATCAGTCTCTTATGTAATGCTACTAATATTTTTCTAAAAGCAATATGTTTTCTATTCAGGAAAGTCTACATCGCCATAACAATATTTACTAGAATGAGGTCTTGTCTCATTGTAAAAACACAACCAATGATCAACGTCTATCTGAAGATCTTCTAATGAATTGTAGATTGTTTTACAAAAAAAGAGGAGTAAATGAGAGTTCAGTAACTTGATTATAGAGTTGTACTGCCTTTCCATATTTGAAGCAAGTTGTTATTCTATCTCAAACCGTAGCACAAAGTAAATATGGCAATTTACACTAAAATTTTCTGTTTATGATTTATATTATGTAAAGATACTATTTGACCTTGAGCTTTAAAGATATTATGTAATAGCATTATTTAATATGCGAGGTTTATTATGGCTAAAGTAAATGCAGGTGAAAGCGCAAGAAAGCTCAAAGAAATTAAATTTCAGCTTATGTCACCAAAAAAGTCCAAAAGTAGTCAACAAATGTCACCAAAACGGAGTCGGAATTCTGGTGAAAAGCTATGGAATGCATTAGAATCATTACAAGAAGCAAAATCAGAGTTAAAAAAAAGAAAGTTTGAAATAGAACTAAAAAAAGACACTGAAATATCAGACGAAGGAATAGAAAAAGTAGTGGAATTGGAAAGGAAAACAGAAAAAGAGATAGAAGAAATAGCAATGCCAATATCAACGTTACTACTTAAGGAAACAATAATAAAATTACAAGGAACAAAAATAATAAATTTTTTAAAAAAATTAGAAAAACAAGTAAAAGAAATGCAAGAATTATGTAAGAAACTAGAATTAAATGCTAAAATAGAAGAAGAAGATCTAAATAAGCTCGAGGACATAAAGAAAGAATCAGAAAAGTGTTGCAGAGAGTTAGTGAGCTATATGCCTAATTCAAATAATCCTAGAATGTTGTACACTGCTGTTATTGGTGTTGGTCTTGCTGTTGGGCTGGTAGCAAGTACTATACTTGAACATACAACTAGACTAAGTATGTTAGCAATAATTGGCATAGCTACATCATTTGCACTCGTAGCTGGTGGTGCTACATATGCAGCACTAAGACCTAATACTAAAATAGATGAATCAAAAGAAGTCCAAATAAAGAGTTCTCATCACTCACTTTCCTAATCACACTTTAATTCAAACTTTATCAGTTTTATTCAAGTTGCTTCTAAAAGGAGAATATCAATGGTGTTCTCCTTACTGATTTGGTTAAAATGCAGAAAACGCCTATGTCAAAATTTACACAGATGTTAAGTGCTGCCACTAATTTCCAGTTAGTACAATTTGTATATCTTATTGACATATTTAATTTATTCTGTTACAATTTTTAGTAATTAGGTTGGGATAAAACAATGAAGAGTTTTAAATGGCTACTTAATCAAGTCAGACTTTCATGGATTAGCTTAATATCAAAAGTAAAGAGCTTTTTTCAAACTAACGATACACATTATCAAACAACTGCTAGCAATGGAAATGATCATACAAGAAAAATAAGTGTAGAAAATACAATAGAGGCGAAAGTTAATGAAGAGGATGTATGGTATGATTCTCTGAAAGAACAAGAGCCAGGTGAAAAAGAAAGAGATCTGGATGAAGAAGAATTTTTTGATGCTATTGAAAATTTGGATGAAGAGGAAGTGAGTGCTAACATAGAAGGAAAAGAGTATGAAAAAAATAAGTACTATAGTCTACAAGATGGTCTACAAGAAAAAAATGAATTTGATCACACAACGCACACTCTTACACTTGCTTTTGAAATTGAAAAGCCATTTCCAGACTCTGACCTTAGTAAATTTAAGTTATGCGAACTTAAGCAAAATGGTGATAAATATACGTTTATCTTAGAAAATGATCAGAAAAATCGAATAGAATTACACTCTGAATATCTCAATATTTATTTTCCTAAGTATTTTGAGAAACACAGAAAAAAAGGAGCTTACACCGAACTTTTTTCTCAAGAGGAAAATAGAATTAGCAATGATATTATAATACCGCTACAAGTTCCAAAAGAAGCAAGCATACTTACCAAAGAGTGCAATTGGTTAATAAGAAAGGTTGTAGGTGAAATACCATATTATCCAGTGGGCAAATCGCTTGAATACTGCAGGGGTCGTGTAAATTTCTTTCTTAACTTAAACAATATTATGTCTTTTTCTCTAAAATCAGCAAAAGCACAATATGCAGCTATGCTATCAGGTACTCCAACAGAAACAAACTGGCCAATAAAGGATATTCTAGTCAGAGGTAGTTTTATTAATCAGCATATTCCTAGAGTTGAAGAAGCTTATATTGATAAGCATTATATAGTTGAAGAAACTTTTGAAGTAGTTAACGTAGAATGTGCATCAGAGCTGAAGATTTCTCAACCTAGCATATAGCCTTATATTCTTTCATCAGCATGATATAATTTTGTGCAGATTGTGTAATATGTTTTATTTCTTCATTTGACATTTTTTTGAAGAATTGTGCTGGCCTGCCAGCCCATACTTCACCACTTTTTATCACTTTTCCATGTGTCACCAGTGAACCAGCAGCTACCATAGCTTCAGACTCGACAATCGCATGATCCATTATAACAGAGCCCATACCAATAAATGCTTTATCATGTATCGTGCATGCATGTAACACACAAAAATGTCCAACCGTCACCATACTACCAATAATCGTGTCACCGCCTGGATTTCTATCTACATGAATTACGGTGCCATCTTGAATATTCGTTTCATCACCTATTTCGATTGATCCAACATCTCCTCTGATCACACAATTAAACCAGATACTCGCATTCCTTCCTATTTCAACGTTACCTATAATACGCACACCATCTGCGATAAAAGAACTTTCATCCATTTTTGGTTCATAATCTTTGTATTTTAGAATGTGATAGCTCATAATTTAAATAAGGTTTAATACATACTTGGGTTCCAGTAGTCAAGTTACTCGGGTAAAGATATTCTTGACTTATGATCCTTATGCTCCTAAAATCTTTATTTTTAGCTCTATTTATAATGTCAGTAACAGTACTTAGTGTACTTCAAATAATATTAGTTGTTGTATTGGTAATTTTAGTGCTCCTGCAGCCACCTGGAAGTAGTTCATTAAGTGGCTTTAGTAATTCACAACAGGGAATGAATTCAATAATTCCGGTAAAGTCTTCTGAAAATCCACTCAGTAGAATAACTTCTATAGTTGCTGGGCTGTTCATTATAAATACACTGTTACTATCAGGATTATGTTCAAAAGATGTACATAAAAAATCAATTGCAGAGAAGATTATATCAGAAAAGAAGAAAGAAGGCCAATCAACTTCTGTTCCATTTGAAAATTAATGAAAGAAACCAAGTTTATCTTTGTTACAGGTGGAGTTGTTTCATCACTTGGTAAGGGTTTAGTTGCTTCAAGTGTGGGAGCACTTCTTCAAGCTCATGGATTCAATGTTCGCATCAGAAAGCTTGACCCATATCTCAACATTGATCCTGGAACAATGAGCCCAGCTCAGCACGGGGAAGTATTTGTTACTGAGGATGGTGCTGAAACTGATTTAGACCTTGGACATTACGAGCGTTTTACTAAAATTAAAGCAACCAAGGACGACAATATAACAACTGGTAAAGTATATAATAAATTATTAAAGAAGGAAAGGTGTGGTGATTATCTAGGCAAAACTGTGCAAATCATTCCTCATGTGACAGATTTAATCAAATCTTTCATTTTTAATGGTACAGAAGATTTAGATTTTGTAATATGCGAAATAGGCGGAACCGTAGGTGATATTGAAAGCCAACCGTTTTTGGAAGCTATACGCCAAGTTAATTATAAACTAGGAAAGCAAAAAGTTATCCTTATTCACTTAACTTTAATACCATATCTCACTGCAGCACAAGAATTAAAGACAAAACCGACACAGCATTCAGTTCGAGAGTTAAACTCTGCGGGGTTACAACCAGATATTATATTATGTCGCAGTGAAAAAGAAATTTCCGATAATCAAAAAGAAAAGATAGCCAATCTTTGCAATGTTTCTTTATCTAACGTAATACCTGCTCCTGATGTAAACCATATATACGAGTTACCGTCCTTGTATAATCAATGTGGGCTCGGGACACAAATTTTGGATCACTTTCACTTAAGTAAGCCAAAACCAAGCTTACCTGAATGGGACCAAATAGTACACTCTATGAGACATCCAACACAAGAAGTTATCGTTTCCATAGTAGGAAAATATACTGAATTTCCTGACGCATATAAATCACTGATTGAAGCATTAAACCATGGTGCAATTAGTAATAAAGCTAGAGTGAAGATAAATTGGGTCAACTCAAGAGAAGAGAATGGAAAATCTATAGATGCAAAGTTTATCAGAGAAAAATTACAAAGCTCTAATTCAGTCCTTGTTCCAGGAGGATTTGGTGATAACGGAATAGAAGGTAAAATATTAGCAATAAACTATGCCCGTGTAAATAACATTCCTTTTTTAGGAATATGTCTTGGTATGCAGCTTGCAGTGATTGAATTTGCTCGTAACGTTATTAAGCTTGAAGATGTACACTCTGAAGAATTTTATACTTGCAAACACCCAATCATCAAGCTCGCTGATGGTAAGAACGTTGATCTTGGTGGAACCATGAGACTTGGAACATACAAGTGTAATGTAAATCCAAATTCAAAAATGGCAAATGTGTATAGTAGTGTCACTATTTCAGAAAGACACAGACACAGATATATAGTTAATTTAGATTATAAAAATAACTTAGAAGAGAATGGAATGATATGCAGTGGTATATCAGAAGATAAAACATGCATAGAGGCAGTGGAGCTAAAAAATCACTCATGGTTTATTGGTGTGCAATTTCATCCAGAATTTCAATCAAGACCATTTTCTCCTCATCCTCTCTTTACATCATTTATTAAGGCAGCTATTGACAATAGAGTTTAATAGAACTGAATAAACTCTATTCTAATAGAGAGGTAAAAAATGTTACTAAGAAATAGTAAAGATAGCATTACATATGGATCTGCGACCTTCGAGGAATTGAATAGGCATGTAGAACAAATAATATATAAATTAGAGGAGGATCAAATTATAGAGGATATAATGGAAGAAGTAGTTGTAGCTATAAACGAACTAAAATCGGTAGAAGAAATAAAAAAATATTTAAAGCGAGAAATAGATAGCCTTGTAAAAAGGACAATAGTCCTTAGTGAATTCTATAACCTAGAAAAAATAGAAAAGCCAAGAAAAGAAAATTATATTTACCCAAGCACCTAATGTTTAAGTACCAATACATGGAACTTGCCATAGAGCAAGCAAAACTTGCTCAGAAAGATGGCGAAGTGCCAATAGGTGCTGTAATAGTTAATGGAAACAATATCATCTCCTCTGCACACAATATATCTAATGATCCAACTGCACATGCAGAAATGTTAACAATTAGACAAGCATTTTCAACTTCCACGCTTTATGAAGCTGAAATGTACGTAACGTTAGAGCCGTGCCCGATGTGCGCTCAAGCTATCTCTTTTGCAAAAATTAAACGTCTGTACTTCGGGGCTTACAATCCCAAAGGTGGAGGAGTTGAAAACGGCACTAGAATATTTCAATTCTGTAACCACATACCTGAAGTTTATGGTGGAATATTAGAAACAAAATGTTCTCTTTTGTTAAAAGATTTCTTTGAGAAATTGAGAACTTAGTTTAAGATGTGTGAGATTGTTTCAATATTTTTTGAGTAAAATCTGTATTATAACTCTTTCGTATATTTGACCAATTTGCTCATGCAACGGTATCCGTTCAGCGGAGTGGCAGAATAAGGTAGACAAGGTGATCTAAAAAGATAATCATAGAGCAAAAGTGAGGTAATGTGGTAAACCTTTTAGAGCTTTGCAAAAATTTACAGCAAAAAATAGAAAAGTTAGAAGCAAAAATAGAAAAGCTGGAAAGGGAGAATGAAAGTTTAAAAGCAGAGAACAAGGCTTTAAAGATAGAGAACGCTGAATTAAAGGAAAGGCTTGGTTTAAACTCGAAAAATTCATCTCTACCAAGCTCTAGAGAGTTGTACAAAATAAAAAAGGACAAGCCAAAGAGCGACAGAAACGTTGGTGGTCAGGTTGGTCATAAAGGAAGTTTTCGCGCCAAAATGGATGCAGATGAGGTGATAAAAGTAAAGTTGTCATCTACTTGTGAATGCGGAGGAGGGATTGCAATATGCAATGGACCGTACATTCATCAAAAAGTTGATCTTCCGGAAATTAGGCCTTATGTAGTGGAATATCAGATGGAGCATGGTCGTTGCCGGAGATGCGGAAAAAGAAGAAGCAGTAAGTTACCAGAAGGTGTTACGTCAGATACATTTGGTCCAAGGGTTAAGTCAATAATTGCAGCGTTCAGCGGATTCTACAAAAATTCAAAACGCGAAATAGCGAGTGTCGTAAATGATATCTTCAATTTGAACATAAGCGTCGTTAGCATATCAAATAGTGAACATAGAGTTGCTTCAAAATGCAAAAAAATGTATGAGCAGATCGAACAAGAGATAAGTAGGAGTAAAGTTCTACATATTGATGAAACGAGCCATTATAACAAAGGTAAACTCGCTTGGTGTTGGATGTTTGCAAGCAATACGGCAAGTTTTGTGAAGTTGACAGAGTCAAGAGGAATGAAAGTTTTAAAAAATAACGCATGCTGCAATCATAATAGCTTAGTGGTAACCGACAGGTACGCAGTATACAATTACTTTGCTGATGAAAAAAGGCAAATCTGCTGGGCACACTTAGCAAGGGATTTTGAAAGATTAGCGCATAGTTGGAATATTGAAGTCAAAGTTCTTGGCTGTTACTTAAGAAATGTAGCTACTGAATTATTTGCACTAAAAAAGGCTTTGCTAAAAAATGAGATAGATGTTTTTAGATTTGCCAGACGTGCCAGAAAGTTGCGAAAACGTACAAGGTATTACTTGAAGGAAATATCCTACTTACCTGAAGCAATTGGAGCCTCTCGAGTTGCGAAAAATATTTTGAAATCTGAAAGAATGATGTGGAATTTTTTAGATGACCCAAAAAACATTCCGCTGACAAACAACCATGCTGAACAGCAGATACGGCATTATGTCGTTTACCGCAAAAATTCGTATTTTACACAATCAAAGCGGGGAAATGCATTCCTTGAACGGATAATTTCGTTATACTTAACATGGAAACAAAGGGGTCTCAATCCTTTCCAAAACCTCTTATCTATTGTTTCTTAAACCACTCTCCTGAACGGATACAAACAAAGGGGTCTCAATCCTTTCCAAAACCTCTTATCTATTGTTTCTTAAACCACTCTCCTGAACGGATACAAAATTTCATATATCTGGCTATGAGTAGAGTTATGTTAAGGGGAGAAATATGCTTGAATTCCGGGAGTGTTAAACAAACTGTGTCAAATCGCATTTTTAGTTCAACTCGATTTTTAACCTACCAGGAAAAAAGATATCAAGTTGAGAAATAGTAAAAGCCCAATCATGTATAGGCATAGTCCATTTCTCTCCTGCCTTCTTTATAGCACAATATACCTATTCATACAAGGCATTTGTGCTAGTAAATGAGCCCTTAGTTTTAGTAAATTTTCTGATCTGTCTATGTAACCCTTCAATAGGATTTGTGGTATAAATTAACTTTCTTACAGGGCCGGAATATTTAAAATAACTAGACAGATTTTCCCAATTATTCTCCCAAAACTAAAGTATATTTTTCTCCCCATTTTTCCTCTAGCTCAAGCAAATAATTCTCGGCTATTTCTCTACTTGATATGTTTTTTTCAAATCATTCATGAAAACTTTTGCTCGATACATATTTCAGTGAATTTCTTATCTGATGTACTATACATTTCTGCTTTAGGAAATACGCTATTTATAGCTGTAGGAAAGCTTTTTAACACAAGCTATCAGAATATCATCTACTCCTCTCTCCTTTAGGTCATTTAGTACTCCCAACCAGAACTTCACTTTCAGCCAAATAAAAACCCAAAACTTCTTTTCTGCCATTTTGCTAATATGTTATACATACATTTGCTTACACAATGCCCGTCCTCCTTGACCTTAAAAAACCATGAACACTATTGGATATACAGATTGCAGCGGACGACTGCGCCATTCGTTGATTACCGGTAACAATTTGTCAGTAATACTTGATATCTCTGCTGCAGATATTTTATATTTCTTCTACATGCGATGCTATATCCCATGCCACTGGCATATGTACTTAAAACCTTTGCTTCAAGTTCGTTTGTTTGCCTTTTTCTGACTACTTGTAGCTCGAAACTTCCTTCTCTATCTCTTGGTGTCAATAGTTCAAATACTTGTCCGTAAAGTCTTTGAATTTCTTCGGTTGTTTTCTTCGCTTTCAGCCGACAAATGGTTTTCTATCTCGCCTTCCCTCTAGCAGTTTTTTTATAAATGGTGTTAATGCTCCATCTCTTCCTGTCAATGGTCTTGTATCTTGTAAAAAGCATCTAATGTTTTAAGCTTAAGCATTAGATGGAGAAGAGAAGAACTCTGTCAGTGGTCTTAGATATAAAATCTGTAAGGTAGATAAGAGTTCTCTTCTCAAGAGTACAGGCTGGACGGTATCGTAGAAAAACCTAAATGGTTCTAATTCTGTATTCACAAGACTAGCCTTACTTTTCATTTTTAATGGTAACGCATGGGGTTATATATGATCAACAACTTTTTAGGTATAGATGTATCGAAAGATCGCTTTGATGTTTTTCTCTCGTTCATAAGCAAAAAAGGAAGATGTGAAACTAGAAAAAGGAGTTTTAAAAACGAGGATTCTGGGTTTCAAGGTTTACTTAGCTTTCTACAAAAACATAATGTAGAAGAAGTAAAAGCCTGCATGGAGGCTACTGGTTGTTATAGCGAAGCTTTGGCTGAGTTTCTGCACAACGCTGGACATTCTGTTAGTGTTGTAAATCCTTATTGCATAAAATCTTATGCAAGGAGTAAGCTGATACGACAAAAGAATGATCAGACCGATGCAGAAGTTATTGCTGATTATTGCCAAAGACAGGAACCTTCTAGTTGGACACCACCTTCTCCTGAAATGAAAAAATTAAAACATCTTTATCGTTGCTCAGTTGCGTTAAAAGATGAGTTAACATTAGTAAATAACCACTTAGAAAAAAAAGAGAGACTGCTTAAAGAAGTTGCAAGTGCTTGGGAAGACCTTGCAATGAATATAGCTCAAAAAATAGAAACAATAAAAAACTCCGTACGTGAACTATTAAATCAACATAAAGAATTGTTGGAAAATTTTCAACTTCTATTGACTATTCCAGGAATAGGAGAAGAATCAGCAATAGCTATTTTAGCTGAAGTTCCTGACATAGAGGTTTTTAGAGATGCCAGGCAATTGGCAGCATATACAGGAGTTATACCACGAAATATGACGTCAGGTTCCTCTGTATATGCCAAACCCAGATTAAGTAAATCCGGTTCACAAACATTACGTAAAGCACTTTTCTTTCCTGCTATAGTAGCTAAGAATCACAATCCTATCATTATTAGTTTTTGCCAGAGATTAAAGGAAAAGGGTAAGCATAATATGGCTATCGTTGGTGCTGCAATGCGTAAGCTACTCCATATCATTTTCGGTGTTCTAAAATCCAAAAGTGCTTTTAATCCTGACCATATCAAGAATTACAGGGCAAAGCGGTTGGAGGAGAATTTAGTACTTTAAAATCAAAAAATGCGTACTTTCTATCTTATGTAAAATAGCATTTTACACAAATTTATTTAATGTAGTTGGTTAGTGTATATGTTGATAGAAAGTATTTTTTGATTTCGTAATACAGCTTAAGATTCAATTTCTATAATTTTCTTGTTGACTGACAAGACGGTATCTTCCTTCTCGGGAGTGTTAAATAAACTGTGTCAAACCGAAAAAAAAGTAATAAATTGATATAAAAAAATGGAGGTTTGACAATGAGTCAGAAAGTAGTAAACAGAACTACCGGTTTGGTAGATTATAAAGAATTAGAAACAAATATCCTGTCGTCTATACGAGAAGGAAGACCGTTGACAGGAAGAGATGGAGCATTAACACCGTTTATAAAAAAGTTGCTGGAGGTAAGCCTGGAAGGTGAAATAGAAAACCACTTGTCGGCTGAAAGCGAAGAGAATAATCGAAGAAATGGGAGGAATGCAAAGACTTTACGTACAAGCGCAGGGTCATTTGAGCTTTTGACGCCAAGAGATAGGGAAGGAAGTTTCGAACCACAAATAGTCAAAAAAAGGCAAACAAACTTACATCCAGAGCTTGAAACGAAGATTTTGAGCACATTTGCCAGTGGTATGGGCTATAGAGATATAGTGTCACATGTTGAGGAAATTTATGATCACAAAATATCGGCGGCAGAGATATCAAGTATTACTGACAAATTGCTACCAGTAATCAACGAATGGCGTAGTCGCCCGCTGCAGTCTGTATATCCGATAGTTTTCATGGTTTTTTAAAGTCAAAGAGGACGGGCATTGCGTAAGTAAATGCATGTATAATATATTAGGCATAGATCAAAATGGCAAAAAAGAAGTATTAGGTTTTTATTTGGCTGAAAGTGAAGTTCTGGTTGGGAGTGCTAAATGACCTCAAAGAAAGAGGAGTAGAAGATATCCTTATTGCCTGCGTTGATGGGCTGAAAAGCTTTCCTGCAGCTATAAACAGTGTCTTTCCTAATGCGGAAGTGCAGATGTGTATAGTGCATCAGATACGCAACTCACTGAAGTATGTGGCCAGTAAAGATGCGAAGAGTTTTTTGAGCGATTTAAAGAAGGTATATCAAGCTTCAAGCAAGGAAATTGCCGAGAATTATCTGTTGGAATTGGATGAAAAATGGGGCACAAAGTATCCTATGGTTTTGGCAGAATAATTGGGAAAACTTGTCTGGTTATTTTAAGTATTCTGGTCCAGTTAGGAGGATAATCTACACCACCAATCCCATAGAGGGGCTACATAGGCAAATTAGGAAATTCACTAAGACCAAAGGCTCATTTACCAGCATAAATGCCTTGTATAAGCAGGTATATTGTGCTATAAAGAAGGCAGAGGAAAAGTGGACGATGCCTGTACATGATTGGGCTTTAACTATCTCTCAACTTGATGTTTTCTTTCCTGGCAGATTGAAAATTGAGTTGAACTAAAAATGCGGTTTGACACAGTTTATTTAACACTCCCTCCTTCTCGTATAGATGATAAGATATTTGTTTCTAATTCTTTATAGGTATCCGTTCAGGAGAGTGGTTTAAGAAACAATAGATAAGAGGTTTTGGAAAGGATTGAGACCCCTTTGTTTCCATGTTAAGTATAACGAAATTATCCGTTCAAGGAATGCATTTCCCCGCTTTGATTGTGTAAAATACGAATTTTTGCGGTAAACGACATAATGCCGTATCTGCTGTTCAGCATGGTTGTTTGTCAGCGGAATGTTTTTTGGGTCATCTAAAAAATTCCACATCATTCTTTCAGATTTCAAAATATTTTTCGCAACTCGAGAGGCTCCAATTGCTTCAGGTAAGTAGGATATTTCCTTCAAGTAATACCTTGTACGTTTTCGCAACTTTCTGGCACGTCTGGCAAATCTAAAAACATCTATCTCATTTTTTAGCAAAGCCTTTTTTAGTGCAAATAATTCAGTAGCTACATTTCTTAAGTAACAGCCAAGAACTTTGACTTCAATATTCCAACTATGCGCTAATCTTTCAAAATCCCTTGCTAAGTGTGCCCAGCAGATTTGCCTTTTTTCATCAGCAAAGTAATTGTATACTGCGTACCTGTCGGTTACCACTAAGCTATTATGATTGCAGCATGCGTTATTTTTTAAAACTTTCATTCCTCTTGACTCTGTCAACTTCACAAAACTTGCCGTATTGCTTGCAAACATCCAACACCAAGCGAGTTTACCTTTGTTATAATGGCTCGTTTCATCAATATGTAGAACTTTACTCCTACTTATCTCTTGTTCGATCTGCTCATACATTTTTTTGCATTTTGAAGCAACTCTATGTTCACTATTTGATATGCTAACGACGCTTATGTTCAAATTGAAGATATCATTTACGACACTCGCTATTTCGCGTTTTGAATTTTTGTAGAATCCGCTGAACGCTGCAATTATTGACTTAACCCTTGGACCAAATGTATCTGACGTAACACCTTCTGGTAACTTACTGCTTCTTCTTTTTCCGCATCTCCGGCAACGACCATGCTCCATCTGATATTCCACTACATAAGGCCTAATTTCCGGAAGATCAACTTTTTGATGAATGTACGGTCCATTGCATATTGCAATCCCTCCTCCGCATTCACAAGTAGATGACAACTTTACTTTTATCACCTCATCTGCATCCATTTTGGCGCGAAAACTTCCTTTATGACCAACCTGACCACCAACGTTTCTGTCGCTCTTTGGCTTGTCCTTTTTTATTTTGTACAACTCTCTAGAGCTTGGTAGAGATGAATTTTTCGAGTTTAAACCAAGCCTTTCCTTTAATTCAGCGTTCTCTATCTTTAAAGCCTTGTTCTCTGCTTTTAAACTTTCATTCTCCCTTTCCAGCTTTTCTATTTTTGCTTCTAACTTTTCTATTTTTTGCTGTAAATTTTTGCAAAGCTCTAAAAGGTTTACCACATTACCTCACTTTTGCTCTATGATTATCTTTTTAGATCACCTTGTCTACCTTATTCTGCCACTCCGCTGAACGGATACTTTATAGTCTACCAAACCGGTAGTTGTGTTTGCTTGACTCATTGTCAAACCTCCATTTTTTTATCAATTTATTACTTTACTTCTCGGTTTGACACAGTTTATTTAACACTCCCGACAAGTTCTAATCATTAATGTTATACACGTTCTTTTCTTTTTCTATTCTCTCTTGTTCTTCAATACAATACATAGCAAGCGGATTAGCTTTAAGTCTTTCGACTCCTATTTCTTCTCCCGTTCCATCGCAGTAACCATAAATGCCTAATTTTATTTTTTCCAACGCCTCCTTAATTTTTTCTTTTCTATCTTTTCGGCGCTTAATTAATTCTCCATTTTCACTATCAGAATAAATACTACTATCTTCTAGATCTTGTTTCTCCAGTTCAGAGAGTATTGATTGTAACTTTAAGCTAAAGTATTCCAGTTGTTTTACGTTCATATATTCTTCATTTTCTGAAGGAACGTAATCTTCCGGTAACTTTATTTTTATTAATTTTTCCATAGCATTATCAATAAAATATATTAAAACTTATATAACTTGTAAACACAAAAAATTATACTACCCTCAAAGTAAACACTATAATTTATAATAAACATTTAAAATCCTGGTATGATTAGTTTGGTAAAAAAATTAGTAATAAATGATAATAATCTTACTTATATAGTATGTATTTTTATTATAATGTTAAGTTTATCTTCATATACACTTGAAAACAACAGTAAACAAGAAGTCATATTAACATTAACATGGATATGTGCTACATTTGTTTTGCAGATCTCTACAAATAATTTATTTACATCTGATTATCATGATGGAATATTAGAGCAAATCTTTTTACAGCCACTCTCTTCTAGGCTGATAGTTGCTTATAAAATCTTCGCTCACTGGTTGTTATTTGGGTTACCGATTTCAGTGATTTCTTTCATGTTCAGCTTTGCAATTCTAGGCAATAATATTGAACATTCAATAGCAGTTGGAGTGTCTTTATTATTTAATACGCTGATAATCATTAATATTTCAGCTACTGGAAATGCATTGATGATTGGTCGAAATAACTTAGCATCAGGAGTGTCGCAAATTCTTGTTTTGCCAATGATAATGCCAACTTTTGTATATTTCAAATTGCTAACTCAATTTGAAAATTTATCCTTGAATATTTATACACTACTAATCACCATCTTAGTTTTTGTCATTTTAATTGTTAACAGCACTATAACTACTCACATAGCATTAAAATTTGCTGTGGAGCAGGATTGAAAAAACTTACTAGTTATAGCCCTTCTCATAATAGTCCAAAAAGAGTAAGATATGGATTGATAGTAGTGGAAGGTAAGGATGCCAGTAGCATATAGTTATGACTTAAGAAAAAAGGTAATGGAAGCATTGGATGAAGGAGAGAGTGGAGAAACTGTTGCCAAGAGATTTAAGATCGGAAAAACAACTTTATATGAGTGGAAGAAAAGACGTGAGAAAACGGGAGATTTTCAGTCAAAAAAGCCTGGAAGCGTGGCATAAAATTACCGACTGGAATGCATTTGCCGAATTTGCAAATGAGCAAGGTGGCAAAACTCAGTCAGAGATGCTGGGGCAATATTAGTAGACAAACAATTCATCGAGCACTTAAAAATATAGGATTCACAAGAAAAAAAAGACCTACGGATATAAAGAAAGAAATGAAGAAAAGCGAGCTCAATTTTCAAAGGTTATAGCAACAAAAGAACCTAAAGAATTAGTGTATATAGATGAGTCTGGACACTGAACCTATGGGTATTGCCAGAAAGGACAGCGGTTTTATGCCCTAAAATCTGGGAAGAAAACTCAACGAATTAGCATGGTTGCAGCCTTAAGTGGAAGAAAAATAATTGCTCCGTTAACCTTTGAAGGCCACTGCAATATGGATATCTTTAATAAATGGTTTGAGCAGTTTCTGACACCGATTTTGGAACCTGGACAAACTGTTATCCTTGATAATGCTACTTTTCATAAGTCTAATAAGATTTGCTAAAGGAGTTGGTGCAGAAATTTTATATCTTCCTCCATATTCTCCAGATTTTAACAAAACTGAACATTATTGGTTTGCTATAAAAAACAGAACCAGGAAAAACATTCCTTTATTCAAATCTTTTCGTCATGCTGTCGATTCTTCTTTCTTATGACCTTTTTGGACTATTATGGGAAGGGCTATATTTACTTGTATCTGCTTAGTTAAGGGTGTTAACTTAAGTAGAGATGGAGACATTAGACTTCTTACATGAATTGAAGAGTTACAGCGTGTGAAACCATTATTGGATTTCAGACTGGCTGGTTATGCAAGAAATCTAATATCTATCGAAGAGTCAGAAACTTTTATAACTTACCTTTAATCAACCTAACCCATGCGTGCCAATCTCTCTCACCAAGATTGCTTTCGAAAGACAGAAGATCCTTTACGGCTTTTGAGCAAATTTCTTCACTTGGAATTGACAACTCCCTATTCATTGCTAGCGTCAGGCATTGAGTTTTACAAGCTTGTTCTAAGTGATACGTATAAAACATTGCTTCTTGTATAGTCTGACCACATGTTATAGATCCATGATTGCGCATTAACATCACAAAATTTTCTTTCAAATCAGCTATTAATCTTTTTCCTTCTGTATCATCAAGTGCCAGGGAATTATAATCATGGTAAGATACCTTATTATAAAAGTGCAGCGCCCACTGACTTATTGGGAGTAATCCATCCTTGAGAGAAGAAACTGCTACAATAGAAGGTGTATGTAGATGAAAAATTGCTTGAATATCTTTCCTTGCTTGATAAATGAAGCCATGGATTACATAGCCAGTTTTATTATATTGATATTCTTTGCCTTCAATTATATTCCCATCAAACGATACTTTCATCAATGAACTTTCATCTACTTCATAAAAACGTATACCAAACGGATAAACATAAAATGACTTTTTATCTTCAGAACGTACAGAGAGATGAGTATACGTATGATCATCTAATTTAAGATAAGATAAAATTTGATAGGCGTTAACTAGGTCTCTTTTCAACTCACTATTTGTTAATAACATAGCTCTTGACTAAAATTTTCTAAAGATTTATACGTAAAAAAAAGTTTATTACAAACTAAAAGGTGAACCTACGTTAAAATACTAAGCACTTTTACTTGCCTTAGGTGATTAGAGTTTACATTTCTAGATTACATAGTATTTTAACTATAAAAGCGACTTTTTATGTAATATTTCATATGTTTTAAAGCCTTGTTTTTATGTTATTATAATTGTAGGTTTTAATATTAAAAATAATATGATAAACGTTGACATAAAAAAACAGCTAACAAAATTTTTCATATATATCACTGGTCTTCCAGGAAGTGGTAAACTTTCTACAGCAATAGTATTATCTAGTATGATAAATGCAGTAATTGTAAGTGGACTTGAATATAATCAAACTTCCAAAGAAGCTCGAGATAGAATATATAACACTACACATGTTATGTTTCAGGCAATAGAAGCCTATCCTATTGACTCAAAAAATTATATATTTGTTGATGAATTAATTAAAAATAATGATTACAACATAAGAATATATAACTCAGTAGTAGAACTTAGTAAAAAAATGAGCACAAAAATCCTCCCTATAGTACTTAGGTGCAATCCATTGATATTACAAGAGCGTACTATATCAAAAAAGCAAAGAAAAAATAGGAAGGTTACTAATATAAATAGTATTAAATTTAGGGAGGAAGATTTATTTGTACCACAAAATGCTATAGAGGTAGAAAATTCAAATATGAGTATAAAAGAAGTAGCAGAAGAAATAGTAAGTCAGATGTACAAACTTGGCCAAATTAATAGTGTTTACGCAATAGGCAACGATTTCATATACTGAGGCTCATTTAAATATAGAGCCTCAACTCCATTTAATTTTTGTTTATTTTTTAGTCTATAACGGACTAATAGCCCTGCATGGCTAGCATCCAACTTTGGTAAACTGCAATCCATATATGTAATGCAGTGCGTTTCAGGCTGGAGTTCACTTACTACAGCAGGATTTGATAGCGGTAACAAATTGAAATCAAATAACTGCGTATAAAACTTTTGATCATCTTCGATTATAGCTTTAATATTTTTTTTGCTATTTGTACAAAGTAGCGATATTGCATATGCTTGAGCTTCCAGGGCACTAACCCCATATAACGGCTTATTTGTAGCAAGATTTATACCTTGTGCAGTTGATATACCAACTCTGATTCCAGTAAAACTTCCTGGTCCAACTATCACTGCTAAATGGTCTATTTTATCGTAGCTGTAATTATGCTTATCAAACAAAGTATTCAGTATTTGAAAAAATGATTCTACATGGCTATTGTTTGCAGAATTGCGTTCTACAAAACAATTACCATCGTAATCAATTACTGCTATTGAACTACCAGCACCTACAGTATTAATTGCTAGAATGGACATCACTTAAGCTTATCATAGAGCTTTGTAAACATCATAGTGAACGCACCGTTACCCATAACATTTGCTGAAGTTATTATTGGGTCAAACACTATATACAATGCTGTAATTAATGAAAGCATCTCTGGAGAGAATTTAAGATACTTCTCAAGAACAGGCAACATTACCATAATTCCTCCCGCTGGAACTGCAACAATAGCAAATTTAAATAACAGAAAGTAGAGAAGGAAAGTCACATAGTCTGTTGCAGACAATGCACCACCAAAAGTCATTATCATTGATAGTATTATAATAAAAAAGCAATCACCTACTAAATGAAAGCTAGCAGTTATTGGCACAACAGACGATGCTATATCATGCTGCTTTACATTTTTTTTGCTTCCTTCAAGAGTAAGCGGCATAGCTGCATTACTAGACATTGTGCTCATTGCAGTAATAAATGCTGGTATCATATTACCTATACTAGCTATCCAGCTTGTGATCTTGAACGAATTTGCTGCTCCATATAAGAGAAAAACATAAAGGTAAGTTGAAGATGATATAATAATAAAAATTATTGAGTAATCCTTAAATATTATGGGTAAAACCTGATCATGTTCCATTTTTAAAGCAAGACCAAGTACAAACATTGGAATAATTGGCGTCAAAAATGTCTTCAAAATAAAGAGAGTTAAATCTAACATTTTGTTCGAGAGCTCTTTGCTTTTTTTTGGTAATATTGTGGACACTAATATGCTTAATACAAATCCACAAGCAAGGGCATAAAAATTAGAAAGCAATGCAGGTATCCTAAATGACCATAAAGGAACAATTGTTTCTTCATATGTTATATCTTGTATTGAATAAGTGTTTTGTGTGATGAAATGCCCAACAGAATAAGCTATTAAACTTGAAGCTAGATTCGACAAGAAAATCGTTATAATAAGTAACAATATAAACTTTATAGCCGACTGCTTAAGATTGTTAACACTACTAAAGATTAATGCAAAAACAATAAAAGGCATTATAAATAGTAAGATCTCTTTTATACTAAGGCTTATTGAATACAAGAAGGTTTTCACTTCCATTGGAACTAGATGACCAAAAAATACAACCGAAGTGATAACAGCAAGTAAGGTTAGTAATTGTAACATATTCTAATATAGCGATATCCTATGGAAATACATATGATAAATTAGCTGCTAAGTAAAGTAAAACTGCCTAAAATATTTGCATTACCTTCTAGTACTTGAATGAGATTTCAAATTACAACGTTTCCACAAAGTATATAATTAACATCCACACCTTTGGTCAAGTTCCATTCACGCTTTATTACATTATATTCCATACCAGTCATATCTTGTAGTGTTACATTGTTTTCCCTTAGATGATTTGCAATTTCTGATGGCTTGAGAAATTTATTCCAATTATGTGTGCCTTTTGGCAGCCAGTTTAATATGTACTCTGCGCCGACTATTGCAAGACAGAAGGATTTAATAGTTCTATTTATCGTCGATATAAAAATTAGCCCTTCTGGCTTCAACAGCTCTATTGCTTTTTTCATGAAAAACTCTAAATTATCGACATGTTCAACCACTTCCATCAACAAAACCACGTCATACTTCTTGTCATTGCTTAGCTCTTCAATGCTAGTGTGTGTGTATTCTATATTTAACCCTACTTTCTTCGCATGCGACTGTGCCACTTTTATGTTTTCCTCACATACATCTATTCCCGCAACGCTAATACCAATACGCGCCATTGACTCTGACAAAATGCCACCACCACAACCAACATCGAGCAATGATAGTTCTTTTAAATCGCATTTTTTTAATTCTTTTATTTTCTCAACGATGTATGATACTCTCACAGGATTCATCATGTGCAATGGCTTGAACTTGCCATTCTCATCCCACCATTCACCTGCTATTTTAGCGAATTTTGATATTTCATCTTCATTATAAGTTTTTGTGGTTTTTTTCTTGCTAATATTGCTAAGTTTATCAAGGCGTTCTTTATGTCTACTTTCTTTTGAAAATTCTGTTTCGAGGAATTGTTTGACTATGTCTTTTGCTAATCCACTCGCAGTAAACCCTGCACCAAGACACAGTATATTCGCGTTGCCATGCTCGCGAGCTAATTTTGCGATCTCAACACTATTACATAAAGCAGCGTAGATTCCTTCAAAACGATTTGCCACAGTACTCATGCCCAAACCTGTACCGCAAATTAATATTCCATAATTTGCTTTTTTGTTTGTTATATCTTCTACAACTTCAGCAGCATAGTCAGGGTAGTCTACACTCTTTTGTTCAGCAGTGCAGCCACGGTCTATCACTGTATAATCTAAAGTTTCCAAGTAAGCCTTTATTTCTGATTTTAGTTCATAACCTGCGTGGTCTGAAGCAACTGATATCACATCTGACATATAAGAAATTGCAACTTAAGGGTATTTATATGGGTAATTTATTTTGAGCTTTTTGTCAAGCTCTCCTGATCTTTCTGAATAAATTTCGAGTCAGATATGCATAAATTCTATATAATTTTTATCCTACCACTACTCATTCGGTAAAATGGATCATATAGATATTATAAAGTCAAAATTATTGTTGTCCGACATAGTAGGAAAAAAAGTTAGGTTAATAAAAAGAGGAGATAGTTTTGTTGGACTCTGCCCATTTCATAACGAAAAAACTCCATCTTTTTCGGTCAGCAATGTTAAGGGCTTATATTACTGTTTCGGTTGCTCAGCTCATGGTGATGCGTTTGAATTTATTTCACAAACTGAGGGCTTAAGTTTTAAGGAAGCGTTGGAAAAATTGGCATCTGTTGCAGGTGTTGAGTTACCCAAAAACCTCAGCTTTGCTAAAGAAAATGACAAACTGTTTTCAGCACTGAATTTAGCTGCAAGTTGGTTCGCGCAGAAAAATCGAGGTGTTATGGCTTATTTAAGGCAGCGCAAGATCTCACTCAAAATCATAGATAAATTTAAGATAGGTTATGCACCAAGTTCTGGCTTGAAGGAATATTTGAACTCCTCTGGTATTAAAGACGAGATTTTGATCGATGTTGGGTTAATAAATAAGAATTCTCGTGATTATTTCTATGATCGGCTGATATTTCCTATACACAACATCACGGGCAAAGTTATTGGTTTTGGCGGACGTGCGCTGAACTCTGAGCAACAGCCGAAGTATCTAAACAGCCCAGAGAGTCAGCTCTTTAAGAAAAGAGAAAATTTATATGGATTAAACTTTGCTTTGAGTGAAATACGCAAAAAACAGCATCTATTTGTTGTTGAAGGATATATGGATGTAATAGCACTACATCAAGCGGGAATTAGCAATACAGTTGCTCCGCTTGGTACCGCAATTTCTGCAGAGCAGATAAAAAATCTTTGGAAACTTGCTAAAGAAATTTCTATCTGTATGGATGGCGATAGTCCTGGATGTCATGCTGCTATTCGAATTGCAGAACTTGTTCTGCCGATACTGGAGCCTGGATACACATTGAAGTTCGTGACTTTGCCAAGCAACAAGGACCCATACGATATATGCAATGAACTAGAATATAAGACGGAAGATGTACTATCCGCTTTTAACCGCTCAACAGAACTGCACTCTGAATATTTATGGCATCACATAATTGGTAGCAATTTGCAAAATTATGAAAAATTTGCTCCGGAAAAATATTCAATTCTTGAGCACAAGTTCATGAAATATGTCAATGCTATCGGTAACAGCAGTATTAGAAGGTATTATAGAGATTATTTTTACAATAAGGTCAGTGAATTAAGAAGAAACTTTAAAAAGCTGATTTTTAATAGCAAAGCAACAAAAGGTGAGTATCTTTACAATAAATCTCCAGAGCTAATTGAAGCAGAGCAAAATCAGGCCATAATTTTGCGTATAGCCGTAGAATTTCCTGAAATCTTGAACCGTCCTATATTTTTTGAGCAATTTTCTCATTTCGAATTTACTAATGAGATGAAAAAATTACAACAGTGCGTAATTAATATGGTAACTAATGAGAGCAACTTTAATAAAGAAATTCTGCTACAGGAGTCTAGTGTTATAAAGTTTATATTTGAAAAAACTAGCGTATTAAATAGTCAATTAAGTGAGAAGAGATCGGCAGAAACTGTCTGGAATAACATAGTATTACGGAAAGAATTAAATGTATTACAAGAAGAAAAAATTAAAGCAAGGCTGGGCGGTAATTTTGACTTAGAGGAAAGGCTAATAGAACAAATAAAGCAAATAGAGGATAGTATACAAGAAATGCAAATGGAATTTATTCAAAAGTAGATGGCTTAAGATGTTCAAAATTGGTAGAAAAACAATATATTGATGATTGCTTAAAATAGCTTGTTCTAGTATACTTCCGATTTGTTCAACTACGATAAGTGTTTGCATTTCTTCCTCTCATTATCTTTCTAGCTTTATACCTTGGAAGTGGTATTTATTTTTCTTTTATCGGACTTGGCAATCCTCTTCATCAAATTTCACCGTTAGTTTGCTTATTACCAGCATTATTTTTTGCTGTTCTATTCAATAAAAACAAAATTCAGCATAGTATTGATACACTTATAAAAGGTATGGGTAATAAAACTACTCTTACCGTGTGTTTGATTTTTCTATTTGCTGGAGCATTTTCTACTATTACTGAATCGCTTGGTAGTATAAATGTTATTACTAACTTAACTATTCGCTTTCTTCCAGCACGATTATTACTTCCTGGAATGTTTTTACTTTCTACTTTTATTTCAAGTGCAATCGGCACATCAATCGGAGTTATTGCACTTATAACACCAATAGCTGTTAATTTAGCACAAAATGGAGCTTTTGATTGTGCAGTGGGTGTTGGAGCTGTGATAGGTGGAGCTATGTTTGGCAGCAACCTTTCAATGATATCTGATACTACTATTGCAGCTACTTCTTCACAAGGAGCTTCAGTAAAGGATAAAATAAAACTCACTCTCAAGACAGGATCTGTTACAGGTGCTATAATACTTATTTATCTGGTAATAATTTCAAATAGTAGAGAAGTTGTTTCTATCTCAAGTCTGAATTATTTATCCATAATCAAAATTATCCCTTATATATCTTTAATAATTATGGGTTTATTTGAAATAAACACTCTGGTAACATTAGCTATTAATATGGTTATTGCTGGGATATTAGGAATAGCTTTTTTTGATTATTCTCTTATTGAATATTCTCGTGGCATATATAGGGGTTTTTATAAGATGAATGAAGTAATGATATTTATTCTCTTCAGTAGTGGATTAAGCCACTTAATGTACGAATACAGTCAGAAAAAGATAGATATATTCACCGATAAGGTGAATATGACAAAAACTCAAGCTGAATTTATGATTGCGGGAATATCATCTCTGTTTACTATTTTAGTTTCCAGCAATGTTGTTGCTATTTTATTAACTAGTAATATTGCTAAAAGGCTTGCGCAAAGATATAACATTGCACCACACCGTAGTGCGTACTTATTAGAGATATTTACTTCTATCACAAAAAGTATCTTACCTTATGGTTCTCACGTATTACTAGCAAGCAGCATTGCCTCTCTGTCACCTATCATCGTACTAACAAAAGTATATTATTGTTTTGTTTTTGCAGCAGTTGCGATAGGTGAAATAGTTATTAACGGCAGACGTCGTGCGGTTGTAGCTCCTCAATTACCATAAATAACTCTTTAAATTTTCACTCAATTTGTTGATAAATATTATAATATTTGCTAAAATACTTATATAGTACCAATTCTTTTAAAGACATAGTATTACTAATGTTATAAAAAATGTATCAAAATAGTGGAGAAACAAATGCCTGATTATTATGAAATATTAGGAGTAAAAAGAGATGCTACTCACGATGAGATAAAAAAAGCATATCGCAAATTAGCATTGAAGCTTCATCCAGATAAATTGCTTGAGGAAGTGAAAGAGCTAGATAGGCTAGAAGGAAAGAAGAAGGACGGAAAGCTACTATCACAGTCGGAAGAAGATCAACGGACTCAACTTGAAGAGAAATTGACAAAGTTCAAGGAAATATCAGTAGCACACGAAGTGTTATCTAACCCAACAACAAGAAGCCAGTACGATAGAGGAAAGTATGAGGATGGGGATTGTAGTGATGAACTGGAGTTGTTGCGGGCAAAACTGATGGAACTGATAAGTAAACTTAAACAAGAAAATAAAAGAATGAAAATTTTTTATGAAATATGTAATATGTATTTGTTGAAAAGTCAAAAATTAATCAAAGAGGAATCAGAAAGGGTAATCAAGCGTTTTAAACAAATAGGCAAGATGGGCAAAGCTAAAGAGACTGAAAAATTAACCGAACTCGAATATGTAGACACTATTCCGAAATTGTTGTTAAATATCCAGTCAAATGAGTATGAAGAGTTTTGTGATATAATAAAGAAAGTTACAATTGCTGCTGGTGACATTACATTTCTAGTGCAAATTGCTATTACGTACGATCGTGTGGAATTTTTCGAGCTCTTTGAAGGAAGGATAGAAATATCACTAAATGAAATCTTAAGATATGCTTATGAATACCAATCTGAAAATTTTTTGGATTATTTTTTTAATGAGTGCTTAGATAAATTAAATATCAACTATAAAGATGAAAAAGGAAATACATCTTTACATCATACATTAAAATGGTTGGATTTGGATAAATCAAAATACCAAGGTTTTGTCAAGTCACTTCTTAGTAAAGGTGCAAGGCTTGATGTTAAAAATAGCAAAGATGAAACTCCATTTGATCTCTTGGTCAATTATGCTACATACTGCTCTCGTAAGAAAAAAATAGAAAGATTAAATAATCTTTCGGTGGTGCTTAGTTGTTGTAAAACTGATGAGCTAAAGAAGCTAGAAGGTACACCTGCATTAAATAAACTAGTAGATATTATTGTTAAATGTAACCATAAAGAAGCTTTAGATCTCCTAGTCGAAAATAACATAAAAATTTCAAGTATTACTTTAGAAAATATCGTGACAAGCGATTGCAATGAAGAGATTTTTGGTTGCTTTTTACATAAAAATAAAATTGACTATCAAGATGAAAGTGGGGATACAGCTCTACATCATGCTTTAAGAAACTTGCACTTCGATAAGTCAATGCTTTGCAAAGTTGAATCACTTGTGAGTGCAGGTGCGAGATTTGATGTTAAAAATGACCAAGGTGAAACTCCGTTTGATCTCTTGGTTGAATATGTTGAGAAGGGGTTTTATGGTCAAGCGTCAAGGTTAAGTTATGCTTGGAAGTTGCTTAACAAATGTGAAAATAAAGATGTACTAAGAGAGCTAAAATATAAAGATGGTACTACTGCATTAGATAAACTAAATGAGCTTCGTATTAAGTGTCGTAATACTTCTATCATAGTTGCTTCTACGTTAGCAGTAGTAGGAGTTGTTTTAGAAGTAGCTATTGCAGTTTACTCAGGAATGTTAGCGTTAGGGATAGGAATTGGAGTTTGTTGTCTTGTTGTTGCTGCAATCATATACCATTGTAATAGTCCTGGAAATTTATTGAAAGATAGCAATGCTGAAGTTGCAATTAATCAAATGGCATTAGTAAAATTATAACTTAAGATCAGAAGAAATGGCAGATCAAGTTTAATAGTGTTAATTCAGTAATATATTTAGTAAAATCTAAAACTAAGAAAATTCTATACTTGCAACTCTGTGAGATGCTGGTGGTATCTATCTTACTTTCTTGATAGGAATATAGATGACAAGAGATAGGCAATGGAATTACAAAGAGTTTGCAAATATTAGTTATTATTTGTAGAATATAGAGAAATTAGTAGAGATTTTAATAGTATGCCATCCGTTACTTTTATTTTACCTGATGGAAGTAAGAAAAGTTATGAAGCTGCAGAGGGAGAAACTCTTCTTAATTTAGCCCATAGAAGTGATCCAGATCTGCTTGAAGGTGCATGTGAAGGTTCTCTTGCTTGCTCTACATGCCATGTGATTGTTGATCCAAAATTTTATGATGTTGTAGAAACACATAATCCTATATCTGATGAGGAAAATGACATGCTGGATCTAGCTTTCGGTTTAACAGAGACATCGAGGCTTGGATGCCAAATAAAAATCACAAAAGATATTGACGGTTTGTGCGTAACCGTGCCCAGAGGTACAAGAAATATATCATTAGATAAATAAGAGGATAATGCGTAAAATTTTTATCTATATTCTCATCTCCTTACCTTTGTTTATTCCTCTAGCGTATAGTGGTTTTTGGTATTTTTCTGCATTTAAGGTAAAAAGTCTTTTAACTGATTACATTAATGACGAAAAAGTTGATATTTCACATGATTTTAAGGGATTTCCTTTTAACCTAGTTTTTCGTGTAACGAATCCAAAATTTTCTAATGAGCAATTAACTGTTTCATCTGAAGCTTTAGTGATAAAAAACAGATTATTTGATAAGTCAGTATATATCTATATACCAAGCAATAAAGTAAACATTGCTGTCCGTAGTGATGAGAAAAAGAATATAAAGTGTCACACACACGTGAGTAGCCACTTTGTTGTTAAACTAAATGATTTACTATCTTCATTAAAATTCAACAGAAATAGCACTGTAATAGACTATATAGATACATTTCGTTACGAAGATTATGGATTAAAATGTGATGTTTTAGAAAATCAGCAAAGTGTTATAACTGAAGTGAATGATAAAAGTAATTACATTCAATTTCACTTTGATAAAGAACTGAATGAAAATACTAAACTAGAATTTGATTTTTATACTTACCGTTATAAACATACTGCAAGTCCTGAAAATTACCTTAGTGTCGACGCTAAATTAGATTATGAATTTGTAAACCATATTTCAGCTTCTAAGATTAATTTCAACATAGAAAAATTTTTGATTGAGAGTAATAACTTTTCTATTGCTGCGAATGGTGGAGTAAGTAATTACAATTTAGTTACATCTTCATTTGAAGATAAAATCAATGTAGCCATATCAAATTATAAAGAATTAATTTCGTTTGTGACTAATGATTCAAAGACTGCAGATAAATTGGAAAAATCAATATCTTCCTTATCAGAAAAAATCACTGATAACGACATTCAATTTTCAATAAAGTACGACAATAATGTAGGTTCAGGCTTTATTGGAAAATTATCCACTACTGATTTTATCACTCAATTCACCAAGAATGAGAATAGTAATTAGCTTACTTTTTACATTGATATTCCATTTAAGCATAAATGCTTTTACTTTGGATGATAAACTAAGAGACGAAAGCATGGAAGAGCGAGCAAGTAGCTTATTTGCAGTAATAAAGTGTCCAGTATGCTCTGGTGAATTATTATCCGAATCTGAGTCTCAAGTTGCATATGGTATGCGTAAGACAATTCGCAAGAAGATCAGTGATGGATATACTAACGAGCAAATAGTTTCAGAGTTAAAAAATTCTTATGGAGATTCAATTATCATTGTACCACCTGTAAAATCTAGTACCTACATTTTATGGTTTATTCCTTTTATAATTCTTCTTATTGGATGTTTTCTAATACGAAAATCAGTTCAGAAAATAGATAAAGTAGTAAAAAGATAACTATAGAGTAAAAGTGAGTTTACAACAAATGCAAGTAGCTACTATACGAACATTTGAGTTTAGATCAAAGATTGTAAGGTTAAATCTTCCATCCAAATAACCACGCACTCTACCTGCTTATCTGGGTAGACTTCTTGCACTAAGGTTTTATAGATCAACATTTGCTTTTTTATTTCATTTGATGAGGAAATAGAAACTTTATGGTGTGATTTATAGTCAATTATGATTGCTTTGTCTTCTGTTATACACAGTCTGTCTAGCCGCACTAATACTGGTTTTCCGTCAATTGTTCCACTAAGTGGAATTTCTGATTTGCCCTCCAAGTCGAACAGGTAATCATATTTTTCATTAAAGGTTAATATTTTGCTGTAAATTTCATCCTTATCTTCACTAGTGTTTATGCTATCAAGATATTTCCTAACCCAATTTTTTCTCCTGTCTTTCTCTATCTTGGGCATATATTGCAATATACTGTGAATTATTAAGCCTCTTGCATAGCTGTCTGTCGTCCCAATGCTCCTTTTTGTCATTCCAGCATTCTCATCTGTCATCCCAGTGCTTGACACTGGCTTTTTTTCTCCAGGTTCCAGCGTTACGTGCTGCAATGACATTGATAGGTTTGATGGAGGTGAAATCACTGGAACATCAAAATAATCACGTTTTTTATAAATAGAAGGGTAGTTTGCATTCATGCATAGCACTTCAACTTTTTCTTTAAATATCGGCTGTAAGTATAGTTTTTTCCTCTCATATAATGCTCCATATTGAATAACTAGATCATACCAAGAGCCCTTTTGCACTGGCTCTTTGCCTAAAATGTATAACTCATCTTCAGCACGCGTAAGTGCCACGTACAGCAAACGCAAATATTCGTTATAATCCTCTAGTTTTTTCTCTCTTTTTACTTGATTACAATAAGCATTACTATTTTTGCCACACCAAAATGGTGCTTCCGTTGCATCAAACAAAATATTTTCGCTGTTTCTTGGTACTGTATTTGTGTCAACTAAAAACACTATTGGAGCTTGTAGACCTTTTGATTTATGAATTGTCATTATTCGTACAGCATTGAGTTCTGATTGCATATCGTTTTTAATCTCAGGATTATTTTCTTTGATCCACTGAACAAATGCTTGAAGAGATGGGTGCTCAAATTGCAATACGAGGTTCATAAATTCGTCTAGAATCTCGAAGCACTCAAGACCTAGCCTTGCAGCAAATTTCTTTTTACCTGTGCGTAATATATGCGTGAATAATGTAAGAGGGGATTTTGTCTGAGATAAGTTAATCAGATAGTTTAATTCGCTATAAATAACCTCATGATAATCATGAATTTTTTCCCACAATGACTGCTCTTTACGATTATATGCAATATTGAATAAATCGTCCTCAGTAAAGTTAAATAGCGGTGATTTTAAAACATTTGCAAGAGCAAGATCATTTGCCTGGAGGAGCAAAAATTCAGCTAAAGCTATTAAGTCCTGCACAGCTATGTAATCCATAATTCTAAAATAATCTCGGCCTATAACTGGTACATTTACTTTTTTTAGTTCACTTATTATGTAATCAACTAACACATTTCGCTGCCGTACCAAAATCATAATATCCCTTGGTTCTATATGACGATCTTTGGCGACTAAAATCCGCCCTTCGTTTAACCAATTGTGAATTCTTTGGGCTATTGCCTGAGCAAGTAATCGATCTGTTACTACATAATCTTTCCTCTGTATTAAATGAATTTGTAAGGCTTGCTGCTCTTCCTCTTTATACCTTGGCAGTAACGGCCAGATTTCAATGTACCCTTGATCGTTTTCTCTATATGGAATATGTTTTATCTTGTTATCATTGAAAGATATTTCTTCACGAAAATTGTTAAATATTCTGTCTACAAGCATCAAAACTTCTGGAGTTGAGCGAAATGACTTTTCAAGTTGACATGATACCCAATCTCTGCCACCGGTTTTCGTGTGAAAATATTGCTGCATGTAATTAAATAGATGGGGATTTGCTCCTTGAAATCTGTAAATTGATTGTTTTACATCTCCAACAACGAATAAAGTTCTCTTTTCGTCACCACCGGTAAAAAATTCATTGCAGAGATTTGTTATAATTTTCCATTGACTGATACTATTGTCTTGTGCCTCGTCAACAAGAATGTGGTCTATTTTTTGATCTAGATTAAACAATATCCAATCTTTATAGCCTAGATTGCTAAGGAGATTTGTTGCTAAATTGATGATATCATCATAATCAAGCAGTGCATTCTTTGATTTTTCACTATTATATAGATCAACATATACTTTAAATATACTAAGTAAACTACTGGTTCTTGCGAATATTTGATAAGAATTTATATCCTTTACATGGGTAAACAATGCATTTTGAATGCTTTCTATCATTTGCTCTACGTCTTCAAATTTTTCCAAAGCACCCTTTGTTATAATGGATGATATGCTCTTTTTTTCGTACGATTCTGATTTGAGAAATACTTTAGCTAAGTTCTCTATCTTGTTGTCATCCCAGTGCTTGACACTGGGATCCATATTTCTTTTTTTCTGGATCCCAGTGTCAAGCACTGGGATGACAACATTTGGTACGGACGATTTTGTGCTATTACACCAATCATAAAGTATCGCACTGTAACTCTGATCTCTTTTGCTGCCCTCACTTAATATTTTAGCTAATCTTTTTATCTGCTCAATCGTTTCACTCTGTAAATCGTGAATCTTATCTGGGGCACTTAGTTTATCTTTGATATACCCTAAATTATTTTCTAGAGCTGATCTCTTTATACATAAGGTATAGAGTAAATCACTCAGCTTGTTTTCATCAATTTCAGCTGCAATGATATTTATATCGTCCTGCACAGTTTCATTATGAAGCGTTTTTTCAAATACGATGGAATGCAATTCTTTACATTCGCTCAACGTACAATTTGGAGCGATACCAGCTTCTGTAGGAAAGCTGGAGATTAATTTGTAACAAAAGGCGTGTATAGTTTGAATATTAAGACCAATATTTTCCAGTTCAGAAAAAAGCCTTCTTGCTCTTGTTAAATAATCTTTATTTTCTCTGGTCACACACTGGGCTAATTGTTCTAAATCTGTGACCAATATACCCTCTGGACATATTGCCCACTTACTAAGTGTACTGTAAATGCGATCCTCCATTTCATTTGCTGCAGCATTGGTAAATGTTAAGCAGAGAATATTTCTCTTATTCTCTAATAGAAGTCTTAATACTCTGTCTATTAAGATCTTTGTTTTACCTGTACCAGCTGATGCACTTACCCATACAGAGAAGTTAGGATTTATGGTATTTGATCTCATTAGGAGTGTATAAAGTTTGACTGAAGTGGCATTTCAAGTATAGTAAATAAGATAGTGTTAGTGAAGATATACAGATGGAAAGTTTTTGTGTAAAGGCTCCTGCAAAGATCAATCTTTTTTTACATATTATAAATAGAGAAGAAAGAGGGTATCATTTAATTGAAAGTTTGGTTGTCTTTGCTAAACTTTCTAATTTTTTAGAGATAAAAGTAGGAGAAAAAAACTTTAGATATGATAACTCTACAGTTCAATTTGTAAACTCTGAGTTTAAAATAAATTATCGATATAATACTATAACGAAAGCATTGAGTCTACTGCTTAGGCATGCTCCTGTACGCACTAAAGTCACTGTGAAGGTTGTAAAAAATGTACCAATTGCTGCGGGATTTGGTAGTGGTTCCTCAGATGCTGGAGCTGTGATACGCATGCTGGGAGAGCTTTGGAACATTGATAGGCAAATTTTAAATGATATAGCTTTAAGCGTTGGTGCTGATGTGCCTGCAAGTGTAGATAGTAAGCCAGTTTTTGTTAGAGGTGTTGGTGAGGAATTATGTCCCATTAAACAATGCTCTTTACCCATAAGTCTGGTACTTGTGAAACCAAAAAAAAAGTTTTTGAATACATCAGAAGTATTTTCCAAGTATAAAGAGGATTTCTCTAATCCAATTAAGTGGAGTGATAAAACTGAGGAGAATTTGTTAGAGCTTCTTAAAGAGACAAAAAATGACCTTCAAGAAGTAGCAATAGGTTTTGTACCTGAAATTCAGAATGTAATATCAACACTAGAGTCACAAGAAGGCTCTATACTTTCTCGTATGTCAGGTAGTGGTGTAGCGTGTTTTGGAATGTTTGATAGTGAAGAAAATGCAAAAGCTGCAGCGGCAAATATCAAAAAGGAATATCCAGAATGGTGGGTGTGCGACACGGAATTAATAGTTTGATTTATGCCCTTAATTTCCAAGAAGAAAAATCTTATAGATGGTTACAGGGAAGAAAGATTTTGGGTAAATAATCAAGAATATCATGGCTCAATTATAATTTTTCCTGAAAAGGTGATTGAATTGAAAGAAAGTGATATAAATAACAAGGAGTATTTTAAATCTTTTTTAACAGAGGAAATAGAGATTTTGATAATAGGTACTGGTAAGATACGCGATTGTTCAATGAAGTCTTATCTTATGGAGCAAAAGAATTTAAATTTTGAATTTATGACGACGGGTTCTGCATGCAGAACCCATAACGTTTTAATATCTGAAGATAGATTTGTTGTCAGTTATCTGATAGCATGTTAGAGATATTTACACAGAGTTTTTTTATAAACAGTCTAATTGCGGTAATTATGATTAGCCTAGTCACAGGAGCTCTAGGGTCATTTATGATATGGCAAAGGTTATCGTATTTGGGTGATAGTTTGTCCCATTCTTCATTGCTTGGTATTGCACTTGCTTTGATCTTTAATATCAGCCCATCGGTAAGTATAATGCTCATTGCAATTATGTTTGCTATACTACTTTCTCTTAATTTTAATAAATTATACTCTGCTGATACGATATTGAACATAGTTACCAATGTAGTTTTATCATCGAGTTTAATACTTATGTCTTTTCTTCCATCAGGTAATAATAGTATTATTAGCTCACTTTTTGGTGACATATTAATGATTGACCAAAGTAATATAATATCAATTTTTCTAACCTCCGTAATAGTTACTTTGATATTAATATTTAGATGGCGCTATTGGCTGATGATTTCGATTAATCAAGATTTGGCAACAGTTGAGAAAGTACATGTTAATTTTGTTAGGCTAGAATTTTTGATTATACTCGCTATCTTTATTGCAATTTCTGCTCAATTAATAGGAATATTACTCATTGCTGCATTTTTGTTAATACCTGCTGCATCAGCAAGACTCATTTCAAAAACTCCAATGCAAATGATTATTGTTGCAACAGTTTTTTCTGTGATTTCTGGAGTATCAGGTTTGATATTATCTGCAAGTTTTGACTTATTAACTGGACCTGCAATTATACTTATCGCAGCTGTGTATTTAATCATTGCTTATTTTATAAGATTGGTGTTAAGTAGATCGACTTAATTTTGGTCTCCGAAGTTCATAATTCATTAACAAATGAGTGTAACTATCTGAGCGTAAAGTAGTTTTTGCTACGTTGTTTTTATGTGCTAATTGTTAATTTGTGGAGTGAAAGATATGGCCGAAGGATTTTTTTCTAGATATATAGGACAGCCTATAAAAAATTTTTATAATTATGTTACGGGAAAGAAAGAAGTGTCTGATGATATGCAGAATACAGCAAATCAAGAAAGCTCAGAATTGTTGGAAACTGATGTGCAATCAAATGATGTACCACCAAGTAGTGATAATATAATATAGATGGCATGAGAATCACGCCATCTAAAGTTAAAAAATTCCTTGAGAAACCCGATACTTTAAGTGGTGTATTAATTCATGGGAGTGACAATAGTAAGGTCGATATTTTTGTACAGGAAATAATTGCCAACTTGAATGAGTATTCAGTTCAGGTGATGGATTTTGCAGTAGTGAATAAGTCGCCTGGCTTGTTATTTTCCGAGTTGGCAAACATTTCGATGTTTACTAAAAAAAGGTTAGTTAAGCTGATAAATGTCAGTGGAAGTATATCTAAAGAGTTAAGAAACATATTGGATCATAATATAGGCGATCATTATATAGTAATGATAGCAAATGATCTTCCATATAGTTCTACAACTAAAAGTTATATGGAAAGCTCAAAAATTTTCGGTGTCATTACCTGCTATAAGGACAGCGGTAGTAATCTTTGTGATATTATATCAAGTTACTTGAAACAAAATGATATAGAGTGCACAAGTGAGATAATCTACCACTTGCAGTCTTATTTTAATCATAGCAAACTGCCTATATATTCAGAGCTTGAAAAATTAGTTTTATATCTAGGAAAAAAAAAAGATCTTAAACTTGCTGATATAGATCTATGCTTTTCAACCTCCGGCAATGATTATGTTACACTTGATAATCTGTGCTCTGCAATAGTGAGTAAAGACATGGGACAATTCATCAAAATTTCCGATGTATTGATATTACAAGAGAATTTTTCACCGATAGCATTAATCCGTATTATATCAAATTATTTTCTACGGCTAGAAAGCGTTTTGCTGTTAATACAAAATGGAATGAATGAACAAGCTGCAATTGACCAGCTGAGTCCTCCATTGTTCTTCAAACAATTGCAGAGTTTTAAATCTCATTTGAAAAGTTTGCAACTTTCAGAACTTAAGAAGATCTTAGAAAATTTGATGAGCTTGGAAGTGACTTGTAAAAGAACTGACTTGGACCATAAAATGATCTTTCAGCATGAGATTAACTATTGGTGTTATTCGTTCAGCAGAGTAGTAAAATAAGGTAGACGAGAAAAAACAACTAAATGTTGTCATGAAAGTAGCTGACACTGGGATCCAGAAATATGGGATATGTGTAGAAGTTATTTTAAAATACAACGTTTTGGCAAGATTATGGATTCCAGTGTCAAGCACTGGAATGACAGGAGCAGAAACTGGAATGACAAGAAATCTAATATTTTCACATTTCCTGAACAATGCTTATTGGTGTCATTCAAATACATTCGGTGCATTTAAACCTTTTGTATGATTTTCTTCTAACCTTGCAACAATGCTCTCTCTACCGATAAAAATTAATAATTTAGCGAGTTCTGGACCTGTTTCTGTTCCTGTTAAAGCGAGGCGCAACTGCATAAATAGATCTTTTGCCTTTATATCAACTGTCTGTCGAATATTTTTAACCCACTCTGATAATGTGTTTTCATTACAATCACCTTTAGGCAATGAACTTAGCGCTATTTTTATAAACTCTTTATTAAGAACCACAGGCTCTATACCAAATTTGCATGTTTTCCACCATTTGGCCACCTCAGAAAACTTTTCTATATTACTCCTTATAAAATACCAAAACTCTGAGCCAATTTGACTTAAACGATCTTGCACCATTTCAAATGGCATTTGTTGCAGCACTTTGCTATTTAGCTTATACATTTCACTCAAGCTGAATTGTGCAGATGCTGAGCTAAATTTTTTAATATCAAATGAGTTAATTAAAGACTGCATATCAACATGAGCTTCTATCGGATCAGATGTGCCAAGTTTTGCTAAATAGCTAGTTAGCGCCATTGGCTCAATCTCATCTTCTCTTATGGACTTAATATCCAACCCACCTTTCCGTTTCGATATCTTGCTATCATCAAAATGTAGTAGGGGAAGGTGAGCAAATATAGGAATTTTCGCTTTTAATGCTTTAATAATTTGGATCTGAACTGCGGTATTAGTTACATGATCTTCCCCGCGTACAACATGGGTTACATTAAAGTCAACATCATCAACAACAGAAGGTAACATGTATGTATAAATTCCATCTTCTCTTTTTACCACAGGATCGCTAATGTGAATTGTTGCAATATTTATTTCACCTTTAACTTCATCATTCCATTTTACAATTTCGTTTCTATTCAATTTAAATCTGAAATGTGGTTTTCGTCCTTCTTGCTCATAACGAATTTTCTCTTGCTCAGTTAGAAGCAACGCACCTCTATCGTAAACAGGGGGAAGACCTTGTTTTAATTGAAATTTTCGTTTAGTGTCTAATTCTTCTCTTGTTTCATAACATGCATAAATATGACCTTCTTTCATTAACTGTAAGAACACCTCGTTATAGCTCTCAAAACGCTCTGATTGCTTAAAACTTGAATTCCAATTTATGCCAATCCATTTTAGGTCTTCTATGATATTATCTACATATTTGATATCTGAACGCTCAAGATCAGTATCATCAAAACGTAGTAAAAATTTTCCATTTTGATTACGTGTGTACATCCAACAAATGAGTGCAGTGCGTATGTTTCCTACATGTAGGTAGCCAGTTGGGCTTGGAGCGAATCTTGTTAGCATTTAAATGATTACTTTAGTTTATTTTAATTTTATATAAATGTACTGCTAAAGCAAGATTCTTCTTTGTCTTGGTGTTAGTTGCTACAAAGTACAGCGAACATGAAACCTTTTTGTTAGAGTTCCATGATCTGCCTAAAATACTCTGAAAGCACGGCTTTAGTTATTTACTCTAAATATATTATACGTATACTTGTTATTAAATTAAATTTGAAATGATAAGAAATGAGTGAATTTAAATCAATCCGCAATATTGCAATAATTGCACACGTTGACCACGGAAAAACTACTTTACTTGATAACATGTTAAAACAAAGTGGCACGTTTCGTGAGAATCAAGAAGTTCAAGAACGAGTGATGGATAGTGGTGATCAAGAACGTGAACGTGGGATTACAATACTTGCAAAATGTACGTCAATAATGTGGGGTGATGAGAAAATCAATATCATTGATACACCAGGACATGCGGATTTTGGTGGAGAAGTGGAAAGGGTGCTCTGCATGGCAGATGGTGTATTACTACTGGTTGATGCTGCAGAAGGTCCAATGCCACAGACTAAGTTTGTGTTGTCAAAAGCACTAAAGGCAAATTTAAAACCGATTGTGATAATCAATAAGGTTGATCGACCAGACAGCAGAATTGATGAAGTACTAAATGAAATATATGAGTTATTTTTTAACCTTGATGCAACCAACGAGCAACTAGATTTTCCAGTACTCTATGCTTCAGGTAGAAATGGTTGGTGTGCTAAGGAGCTATCTGATGAGAGAAAAGATTTAAGCCCATTATTTTCAACGGTGATAGATTACATAAAACCTTCCGTTTATGATCAAAATGCACCTTTTGCTATGCTAGTTACTTTACTTGAATCTGATAAATTTCTTGGCAGAATATTGACAGGAAAGATTTACCAAGGAATCGCGCAAGTTAACTCAGATCTTAAGGTAATTGATCTTGATGGTCAAGTGGTTGAGCGAGGGAGATTAACTAAGTTACTCTCATTTTCTGGCTTAAAACGCGTTCCAGTAGAGCAAGCTGTAGCTGGTGATATCATTGCCATTGCAGGACTTGAGAAAGCTTCAGTTTCAGACACTATAGCAGCACCAGAAGTTACAACTGCGATCAGCTCAACTCCAGTTGACCCGCCAACAATGGCGATTACTATAAGCGTTAATGACTCACCTTTTGCTGGGCAAGAGGGAACAAAACTTACCTCAACTGTTATAAAAGATCGTTTATATGCAGAAGCAGAAACAAACGTTGCAATTACTGTAACTTTGGCTCCAAGTGGTGAAGCATTTGAAGTAGGTGGACGTGGTGAGTTGCAGCTTGGGGTACTGATTGAAAATATGAGAAGGGAAGGTTTTGAACTTTCAGTTTCACGGCCTCGAGTGCTGTTTAAAGAAGAAGATGGCAAAAAACTTGAACCTATAGAGGAAGTAGTAATTGATGTAGATGATGAGTATAGTGGAATCATCATGGAAAAACTTAGCTTTCGAAAAGGTGAAGTAACTGATATGAGACCTTCTGGTAGTGGCAGAACTAGGTTGACATTTTTAGTGCCATCAAGGGGATTAATTGGCTATCAAGGAGAATTTTTAACTGATTCTCGCGGCACTGGTATAATCAACCGTTTATTTCACAGTTATGCTCCACATAAAGGTTCAATTTCCGGAAGGCGTAATGGGGTTTTAATTTCAACAGACAAAGGCGAAGCAGTAGCGTATGCAATTTTCAATCTGCAAGATAGGGGAATTATGTTTGTTAAGCCACAAGATAAGGTATATTGTGGTATGATTGTCGGTCAGCATAGTCGTGACAATGATTTAGAAATAAATGTACTTAAAGGTAAGCAATTAACAAACGTAAGAGCTTCAGGTAGCGATGAAGCTATAAAGCTTACTCCACCAAAAATAATGACACTGGAGGATATGATAGCATATATAGACGATGATGAATTGGTAGAAGTAACTCCAAAATCTATACGTTTGCGTAAGAAGTTCCTCGATCCAAATGAACGTAAACGTGCAGGAAGGGCGAAGAATAAAGAGTAATCAACGTTCCTGATAAAAAGCTGGATGAGCTACTCGGATAACACCATCATAAAGGGAACCAGTGTCAGTTACTTGAGCAGGTACTGGGATGACAAGAGAAGGCTACAAAGGTGTCATGCAAGTAGCTCATCCAGCTTTTTTATAATCATCGAAAACATTGTATTTTAACATTACTTTTATACTTATAAGTTTCTAGGCACTGGATTTGTTGTAGACTTACTCTATCACTTTACCCTCTTATTTTACCACTCTCCTGCCTATATATTTTTATATGAGGATTTTTGCAAAAGTTTCGCATTTTTTGTAACATGATTTTCAGTATGTGTAACCTAAATGCAAATTGATCACGAAACTAGTGTAATTATTGAGGCCATAGAGAAATTTGGTGGTGAGGCAAGGCTTGTTGGTGGATGTGTTAGAGATTCAATTTTACAGCGTGACATTCACGACATCGATCTTGCTACTAATCTGCTGCCTAATCAAGCAGTTAAAGCGTTAAAACTCCGTAATATAAAAACTATTCCAACTGGCTTAAAACATGGAACTATTACTGCGATTTTAAATAAAAGATCCTTTGAGATTACAACGCTAAGGCATGATGTAAAGTGTGACGGTAGACATGCGAAGGTAGAATTTACTAATGATTGGCAAGCTGATGCTTCAAGGCGCGACTTTACGTTTAATGCTCTTTATGCAGACAAATATGGCCATATATACGACTACTTTGGTGGCATTCAGGACTTAAAAGCACGAAAGTTAAACTTTATAGGTAACGCTGAAGATAGGATTAAGGAAGACTATCTACGTATTTTAAGAGCGTTTCGTTTTCACGCTAAAATATGCATAGGAGATTTAAGTGATGAAATATTGGATGTGTGCAAAAAGCATTCGCACATGATTCAAAACCTCTCTGGAGAGAGAATAAGAGAAGAAATATTTAAACTCTTGGAATGCAATGATCCTGCTCCAACACTTAAGAGCATGCAAAAATCTGATGTTTTACAAAAAATTATTCCAAAAGAAGTAAAATGCGAAATTTTATCTTCACCACTTCTTATCAACACTAAACCTCCTACAAAACCCTCAGCGTATGGCCATACGCCTTTCCTAGATCCCACAATCGATGCACTAACAAAATTAGCGTTGCTTATTAGGACTGCTAAAGATAGAGTTAGTCTTGGGGAAGAAGTGAGCAAGTTTTTACGTCTTTCAAATAAGCAAAAGAAAAAAATATTATTTTTATTATCAAACAATATCAAAACAGAGCTTTCAGAAAAAGAGCAAAAGAAATACATATCTTTATTTGGTAAGGAATTATATTGTGACTTAATGAAGATTTGTGGTATTGAGTCTGGAATAAATGTTGATGAGTATATTTCATTTGCTAAGATGTTTAACATTCCAAAATTTCCTTTATCTGGTGATGATTTAATAACTATAGGTCATCAACCAGGGAAAAGTTTAGGTAGAAACTTGGAATTGCTACGACAACATTGGGAAGACAGCTCCTACACTTTAACAAAGGAGAAGCTGATACTTTATGCTAAAAGTTTTATCTAGACTTTGCTTCTTGCTTCACACTTACCGGAGTGCTATTAGTGTGACTCATGGAAGAATTAGGTGTTAATTTGTATTCTTTTTTAGCTTTTTTTGTTAATTGGTATTCATTGTTTTCTTCTGAAGTTTGAACGCACATTTTCTGATCTGGAGATAAAAATTTATCTCGTATGCTTGATGCTAGTTGTAATCCTTGAATCTTATCTGAAAAACATTTCATTTCAGCTTCCGTTAACTTCTGCACAACAAATTTTTTGACTGAATCATTATTGCTATTATTTTTGTGAGCTAAAAATTCCATTAAGGAACTTATTATTGCTTGACTATCTTCTTCATTTAAATATAACCCTTTTGCACACTCTTGAACAAAAATTACCTGTTCGATAGAATGCTTTTTACCAACTTTTTCAACAACTGTGTTAACCTTAGTTTCTATGATCGCTTTTCCAGATTTAACCAAATTCTCTTTCAACAGTGCAAGTAACTTATCACTTTTAAATTTATAACTATTTTGACATAGTAGAGATTGTATAGTTTTCTTAAGCACTATATGGCAAAAGTGTTTTCCTTCAAGTTCAGGAAAACTTTTTTTCAACTCCTTGTTTTCCTTAGATAAAAAGTTATTGAGATCCTCATTACCAAGAAGCTTGTTCTTGACTTTTGAAAAAGTTGATTTAGTAATTGACTTTGTAGTAGATAACATACTCTTTGCATCTAGTGCTTTAGTTTCTTTATTAATATCTTCTGGCTTTTTACTAGCGTCTTTTAGCTCATTTTTTAACTTTTGTTGTCCACTTTCAGGTCTTGAAACTTCAGTTTGTTTATCTTTTGATGTCAAACTTTGATTAGGTATTTCTTTATTATTTCTAGTAGAAAATGTTGTAATATTTTCTGTTTTTTTTGCACTTGGATGTTCAACTTGTTTTTGTAACTTTTTATTTTCCCCTTGTGAAGATTTTAATTTTCCCTCCAAATCTGCCTTTTGTTTCTTTATTTCAACGTTACTTTCTTCTAATTTCTGTGATTTTTCCTGCAATTTGTCAACTTCACTTTCTAATTCTTTTTTCTCTTTTTCAATGGTATTTAGATTAGTCTTTTCTTTCTCTAATTGTTGTTTAAGATTCTCTACTTCAGCATCTTTTCCCTTAGCTTTTTCTTTCAATTCGTTAACTTCATCTTCTAATTCTTTTTTCTTTATTTCAGCAGCATTTAGTTTACTACTTGAATCCTTTAATTCATCTTTTAGATTAGTTTTTTCTTGCACTAATTGTTGCTGAGCACTTTCCAATTTTTTTTCTAAATTTAGTATTTTTTCCTCAGCTTGTTTGAATTCTGCTTGTTTCTCCTTAAGTTGATTTTCTAATTGCTTTATTTTAGCATCAGATTCGTCTTTTAACTTACTAACTTCATTCTCAAGTTCTGTTTTTTGCACTCGTAGCTTTTCATTCTCTTTCCTCACAGTTTCATTTATATCTTTATTTTCATGAAATGACTTTATTAAATTATCTTTTTCCCTTATTCTTTTCTCTTCTTCAATTATAATTTGCTGTTGTTCGTTCTTTTTATTCTCCATTTCCTTTTCCTTTTGTTCTAATGCTTTATTTAATTCCGTTAAACTACGTATTTTCTTATCTTTTTTTTCTATCTCTGCTGAGAGCATTTCTATTTTATTTGCAAATTCTTTACTGCGCTCAGTTAATTCTTTCTGCAAATGTAATATCTCCTCAGACTTTTCCTTGAACTGTGCTAAAAATTCTTCTCCTCTTTCTTGTGCAATTGCTTTTAATTCTTTATAACTCTTTTCAAGTTCTGCAAGTTTAGACTTTAACTCTCTATTTTTCTCTCCTAAGAAATCATTTCCTGATTGTAAGCTTCCAATCTGCTGTGCTTGATTATTACAGAGCCCAATAAATGCTTCGAGTGCCTGACTTACACCTTCCAGTTCCTCATTTAATTCTTTATTCTTATCCTCTGTCTCAGCAAATTCAGTCTGAATTTCTATATCTTTAGCTGCAACTTCAGAAACTTGAACACTTTGATATGCTGCTTTAAGAGCATCAGTCTGAACCCCATTATCTGCAATAATTTTATTGTAATATAGGATATTCTTTGCCCATTGATTCCACTTTTCTGGCAACATTCGTCCAATTGTTTTTAGATATAGCCAAGCAAGCACAGTGGATAAGCTGTATTTTTTTTCCTTTTGTTTAATACTAGGTTCGTAATTAACCTTATTATTAGCATTTAGCATAAAATTACCTAATTTTTAAAGTATTGAAGTTATATATATTAATATAATTATTAAATAAATAATAATATAAATGTTAAATTGTGTGAAAATTTTTATAGATTTTAAGTAGAAATACACATGTTCGTAAGCACAGAATTTGCTTTTTCTATTGCTCTTGCTAACATTTCTTGTTCATTGTGCTGATTTTTCACGTTGATTACCTGAGCTGCCAAATTTGCAGGGAAAGTGACCAAACTAACTTCCCATAGCTCCACTTGTTTTAACACTCGAGCTCCGCTTTCATGATCAACATCATACTCTATTGGTATATAGCCAATCGAAAGCCCGTTAATAGTTCCAGTTTTGAGCATTAAATATGCTTCCTCTGCTTTTTGAATACCAAAAAGCAAATGTGCAGTTATATATAGGCCAACATCATTTTCGCAAATATCCGTAATATTACCTATAGGCTCGCTCGGATTGTGCTGCCAAAGAAGTTTTATCTGACTTTTATTTAAGTTATTCTTAAATGCTCCTGGTAATATCAGATCATTTTGCTTATCAACTATATTAAAAACGCTCGCATAGCCAGAAAATACTCCGTTTTCTTCTATGCTTTTTATTGACAATGGTGAATAGAGAAATTTCTTATTCATAAGTCCTCCTTGTAAATTATGGTATTGGGTTTGCCAGCGCTCTGAGCCAGCTTAAAATGTTGTATAGATTGTTTTCCTATATCTCAGAATGAGTATAAGGCACTGCAATATAATTCTATTGTATGCAGTGCTTTGAAAATGGGGAAGTACTTTTTTAGTTATAAAATTTGTCATTTTATATATATAAGGGTAGGGTTTGTTGCACATTGGGTTGTTCAACAGCAGCGTTTTCTAGATTTGTAGAAACAGCTTCGTTTGTAGGAGTAATTATTTTTCCTAGAAGGAAGCCAAATCCCAAAGAAACAGCTGCTATAAAACCATTCATTAATGACTCTGTCCATGTTTCTCCCTCGTATTCTTGATAGATTTTAGAATATATCATTATTGGCTTCATTCGGGTTTAAATTTCTTTCCAACTCTTCTGATGTTTTCTCCTCAGCATCTTGGGATTTTGTTGATGAACTTTTCTGTAAGTTTTCTAATTCTTGTGTGTCCATCAACACCTCACTATTAAAGCTTAAGTACAAATCATACAGCACTATAATTGTTTAGTCAAGGTAAATACTAGTATATTAAGTAAATATTTACTATATTAATATGATTGCTTAAATTCACAACTAATTGTTTGGGGGAATAAAAAGATTGTGTTTTGTAGGTGATTTGCGTAGCGGAAGGTGTTACCCCAGTTTTACAACACTGGGATAACGGTAAAAGTAGCTATATGCTCTGTCCTTGAATATTTTGTTGTTCAGTGGTAGCATTTTCGGGAGTGTTAAATAAACTGTGTCAAATCGCATTTTTAGTTCAACTCGATTTTTAACCTACCAGGAAAAAAGATATCAAGTTGAGAGATAGTAAAAGCCCAATCATGTATAGGCATAGTCCATTTCTCTCCTGCCTTCTTTATAGCACAATATACCTGTTTATACAAGGCATTTGTGCTAGTAAATGAGCCCTTGGTTTTAGTAAATTTTCTGATCTGTCTATGTAGTCCCTCAATAGGATTTGTGGTATAAATTAATTTTCTTACAGGGCCGGAATATTTAAAATAACTAGACAGATTTTCCCAATTATTCTCCCAAAACTAAAGTATATTTTTCTCCCCATTTTTCCTCCAGTTCAAGTAAATAATTCTCGGCTATTTCTCTACTTGATATGTTTTTTTCAAATCATTCATGAAAACTTTTGCTCGATACATATTTCAGTGAATTTCTTATCTGATGTACTATACATTTCTGCTTTAGGAAATACGCTATTTATAGTTGTAGGAAAGCTTTTTAACACAAGCTATCAGAATATCATCTACTCCTCTCTCCTTTAGGTCATTTAGTACTCCCAACCAGAACTTCACTTTCAGCCAAATAAAAACCCAAAACTTCTTTTCTGCCATTTTGCTAATATGTTATACATACATTTGCTTACACAATGCCCGTCCTCCTTGACCTTAAAAAACCATGAACACTATTGGATATACAGATTGCAGCGGACGACTGCGCCATTCGTTGATTACCGGTAACAATTTGTCAGTAATACTTGATATCTCTGCTGCAGATATTTTATATTTCTTCTACATGCGATGCTATATCCCATGCCACTGGCATATGTACTTAAAACCTTTGCTTCAAGTTCGGTTGTTTGCCTTTTTCTGACTACTTGTAGCTCGAAACTTCCTTCTCTATCTCTTGACGCTAATTCTGGATGGCTTTGTTGCATAGCACTGATAGGCATGTAAATCACAGTGAATTTACGCAGCTAATTTAAATTTAGCCATACCTATATCAGTAAATTTGTTCAATAAGTAGCACTTAATTAACAGCTCTTTTTCACGATTTACCTCTGATTTATTTTTCAAGCCAAACCCAAATATTTGCTTCAACCTATAGAAAAAGACTTCAATATAAGACCGTGCTCCATACTTAACTTTTTTCTTCCATTCATTAATACCATCTTCATAATTCTCATATGACCTAATTCTACTAATATACTTGTTTCTTTCTGATAAGTAGTCAGCTAAACAAATTTTAGTATCCTTCCTAGGGCGAATAATAGGCACAATATTGTATTTTCTGCATTCTTTATACACACTTTTTATATCATAAGCCGCATCTGCTCGAATAGAACAAATGTTATATTTATCACTGACTTCTTCTAACATATCGCAGACCGGCAAATAGTCTACAGCAACACCACTAGTGTAGTTCATGCTTATTGCTTTCTTATCATTTATGTTTAAAACAACATGTAATTTTCTTACTTGACCATAACCACTGTATTTCCTTTTTCGAATATTAAGCTTACTATGCCCACCGTTATTATTGTAGATACTAACTCTAGTGCTATCTACGGCAATTTCAACATTTTCCAGATCATCTTTATTGCTTCTATGGTCATCAATCTTCAAATTAAGCTTTTTAAATCTTCTGGAAGCTTGTGTATAGCTGATAATCTTAAGTTTTTTGCCTATTTGTACCATATAACCTTTTACAAAACCTACAGCTTGTCTCAAGCCAATTCTAAAAAGATGAACTATTATGTGTATTAAAATTACAACTTTATCACTATAAGTGTTATTGCCACCTGCAACTTTTGGACTATTTTCATACCAATTTTCTATGGCTTGATTAACAAAATGAAAAACATTTCCTCTTTTTTTGAGAAACTCGTTATATTCTCTTTGGTTACTTACTCTCATTTTTTGTGGCATAAGTTGTACTTGTTTGAAAAATGCCTATTTTACAACAAAATGCGTTAGTAGCCATATATTAAAAAGCTTTTCTTCTTACAATAACCTCAACCAACACTAGCTATGCAACAAAGCCATTCTGGATTAAGGGAGGAAGAAAGTATAGGAAATAGAAGGCTTTTTGGGTTTCATGGAATAGGAAATAAGAGTAGAGAAGATATGAACCAAAAAATTAGTAAGAGATCTATGGCGAGTATGCTCAATTTCTAATCTGTTTTTCAAATAACCAAAAACCGTTTCAATAATAGACCTTTTTCTCAGCAAAATCTTTTCATTTAGAGAGATTAAAGCATTTTTCATGTTTTTTTTCACTTTGGTAATAAGCTTTAATCCGCGGTCAAACAACTCTTGAAAAAGCTCCTTTTTTATGTAACCCTTATCACCAAACAAGAGACCTGTTAATTTTTTTGTCAGATGGGATACAGTTTTTTTGTCATCAACATTGCCTTTTGTTAGCGTAAGTGCCTGAATTTCTCCTTTATCATTAATAACTAGATGTAATTTAAAACCAAAAAACCAGCCGTAAGAGCTCTTGCTTAATTTTGCAATACCAGCAAAAACCTTATTTTTAGATATTCTTTTTGCATGGCAAATTGCAATAGGAGTTGAATCAATATATGAGATACCAGTATTTTTAGACTTTTCACAAAGCCACTTTAATAACATTGCTAAATGCCACAGAACCCTAGGTTTTAGTGCAACAAACCTAGTATATGAAGGCAACTTTGAAAAATCTGATTTGTAGAAAAATGTTAAGTGATGCAGGTAGAAAGCTTTGAAATTTTCACATGGAGATTGTTGATAGATAAGAATTATTGTAATGATTTCAGAAAGTGTAATTTTCGGTATTCTTGTAGGCTTTTTGTTGCTTGAAAGTAGTTTGTCTGCAAAATTTTCTTCTATAGCTTTACAAAAATCGTCGACCAAGAAAAATAGTTCCGTTATATCTTTATTCATGGGTATCCTCACTTTAATTTCTTAATATTAGCTGAGTTTACCCTATTTCCACTTCTTTTCTATTCTCTTCTAATCCAGAATGGCTTTGTTGCATAGCTAGTGTTGGTTGAGGTTATTGTAAGAAGAAAAGCTTTTTAATATATGGCTACTAACGCATTTTGTTGTAAAATAGGCATTTTTCAAACAAGTACAACTTATGCCACAAAAAATGAGAGTAAGTAACCAAAGAGAATATAACGAGTTTCTCAAAAAAAGAGGAAATGTTTTTCATTTTGTTAATCAAGCCATAGAAAATTGGTATGAAAATAGTCCAAAAGTTGCAGGTGGCAATAACACTTATAGTGATAAAGTTGTAATTTTAATACACATAATAGTTCATCTTTTTAGAATTGGCTTGAGACAAGCTGTAGGTTTTGTAAAAGGTTATATGGTACAAATAGGCAAAAAACTTAAGATTATCAGCTATACACAAGCTTCCAGAAGATTTAAAAAGCTTAATTTGAAGATTGATGACCATAGAAGCAATAAAGATGATCTGGAAAATGTTGAAATTGCCGTAGATAGCACTAGAGTTAGTATCTACAATAATAACGGTGGGCATAGTAAGCTTAATATTCGAAAAAGGAAATACAGTGGTTATGGTCAAGTAAGAAAATTACATGTTGTTTTAAACATAAATGATAAGAAAGCAATAAGCATGAACTACACTAGTGGTGTTGCTGTAGACTATTTGCCGGTCTGCGATATGTTAGAAGAAGTCAGTGATAAATATAACATTTGTTCTATTCGAGCAGATGCGGCTTATGATATAAAAAGTGTGTATAAAGAATGCAGAAAATACAATATTGTGCCTATTATTCGCCCTAGGAAGGATACTAAAATTTGTTTAGCTGACTACTTATCAGAAAGAAACAAGTATATTAGTAGAATTAGGTCATATGAGAATTATGAAGATGGTATTAATGAATGGAAGAAAAAAGTTAAGTATGGAGCACGGTCTTATATTGAAGTCTTTTTCTATAGGTTGAAGCAAATATTTGGGTTTGGCTTGAAAAATAAATCAGAGGTAAATCGTGAAAAAGAGCTGTTAATTAAGTGCTACTTATTGAACAAATTTACTGATATAGGTATGGCTAAATTTAAATTAGCTGCGTAAATTCACTGTGATTTACATGCCTATCAGTGCTATGCAACAAAGCCATCCAGAATGGCTTTGTTGCATCGCTACCTATGAAAGGCTAACTATACAAGCAACTTATTGAAAATCTTATTTTTTTGCAGTCAATCTGATCAAATTTAAGAATAGTAATTTATTGTTTGTATTAGTAAATTTAATTCTACTTAAAATAGCTAAAGCATTGAAATTCTTGAATTTTAGCTAGATTAGTGAATGGTAGTAAAATTTCTTTTACTCAAATTTAGATATTCACTGACCGTCCTTACTATAAATGCTAGAATAATAAGCTACTGATATTCTTCATCTTTTTTATCTTTAATCCGCCGTAGATAGCGATGCAACAAAGCCTCCAGAATTAGCGTTACAAAGGGTTCTGTCGCATTTGTAGGGAAGTAGAAAGAAGAATGATATAATTGTCTAAAAAAAAAGCAAAGATGTTTCGTATCAATCAAAAATTGTTGCCATATTTCAAAGGATTTAGCTTTTCAGCGGATGTTATCTGTATACATGAAATGTCGATTCTCTTTGAGCTATCGAGATTTGGAAGAAATGATGAGTATAAGGGGAGCAAAATGCTACGTTACAAAGGTGGGTTATCACCACTGATAGATGAGGCAGTAAGGAAAAGAAAGAAGCAGGTTGGTAGTAGTTGGAGAGACTTACATTAAATTAAACGGTAAATGGGTTTATTTATATACTGTAGACTTGTGTGTTAGTAGAGACAAGTCTGCAGCACTTGCATTCTTTCGTAAAGCCTTCAGGAGTAACTATCTTCCTGAGAAAATTGTAATTGATAAAAGCGGCAGTAATACTGCTGCTCTTGATGATTTGAATGCAGAAATTTCTGAAGATTACAGTTCTTTAAATAAAATATCTAAATAATATTGTTGATAGATTTATCAAAAAACTAATAAAGCCAATGCTTGGGTTTAAAAGCTTCCATTCCGCAAAGATTACCATCACAGGCATAGAAAATATTCGTATGATTCAAAAAAGACAAATTATTAAATAATGTTTCTACTTTTGAGAATTTTGCTATGTTAATAACTCCTATAATCCCACCTTTAATGATCTTCTTTCCTGTGGTTTATAGATGCGACAGAACCGGAAGGGCAGCTGAATGATACAAGGCAAGGTCTAACTGATGAAGTAACTCAACAGAAACAATCTGAAAGCAAGGATGAAGAGCTAAATGAAAAATTCTTGAAAGCAAAAATTTATAGTGGAGAGTAGACCGGCGGAGCTTCCCCACCAGTCTCTCGCAGAACTGTACGTAAACCTCTCAATTTATACAGCTCCCGTTATTCAGCCTTTTGATCCCAATCCTAGTGTCCAGTGATAGAAAATATTTGGAGACCTCTTTCTCACTTTTGCTAGAAATTGCTTTGCTAGTCTTCCATGATTTCGAAGTTTCTTATATTTGGCTCTGACCCATCCTACTAGGTGCCACTCTACATTTCTAAGAGATGGATACATCTCTGATTTATAAAACCTGCCATAGTACTGATACCAGCCTCGGACTATAGGATTTATTTTCTTTGATATTTTCTCTAGTGTTGTATATGTTTGCCTACGTATTTTCCATGACCTTATGGTTTGGTTGATCTTCTTCTTGGCTTTGTTGCTAATTGCAGGTAGAAATGAGACAAAATAGTTTCCTATTTTATTGTTCTTTGCCAGTCTAGGTCTGAACGTGTAACCCAGAAAGTCAAAGCTCTGTATTGGAAACACATCTCTCCTATTGTCATCCTTACAGTACACTATTTGTGTCTTTTCAGGATGTAATTTTAGCTTAAACTCAGCCAATCTTTCTTCGATCTTGTCTTTTATGAATTTTGCCTGTTTCTGGGTTTTACAGTGCACCATTGCATCATCTACATATCTCTCAAATGGTATTGTTGGGTAGTTTTGCCTCATCCACATATCAAATGCATGATGCATAAATATGTTAGAAATGATTGGGCTTACAGAACCTCCTTGTGGAACTCCCTTATTCCTAACTACCTTACTGCCATCTGCTAGTTGAATCGGGGCTTTCATCCACCTTTCCACGTACAGTATGACCCACTTGCAATCTGTATGCTTCTTGATAGTTTGCAGTGCTAACACATGATCCAGATTGTCGAAAAATCCAGAAATATCAAGATCTATCGTCCAATCACTTCTCCAACATCTCTTACACGCTGTACTTACCGCATCCAGTGCAGACTTGTTTGGTCTATAACCATACGAATCTTCGTGAAATTCCGGCTCTACTAACGGTTCGAGATACATAGTAGCTGCTGTTTGCCCTATCCTGTCGAATACTGAAGGAACACATAAAGTTCTTTGTCCTCCTGTATCTTTTGGTATCGCAACAGCTTTTACTGGTTCTGGAAAATAACTTCCGGATGACATCCGATTCCACAGTTTGTATAGATTATCTTTTAGATTTTCTTCAAACTTTGTTATCGAGACCTCATCTACACCTGCCGCACCTCTGTTTTTGGATACTTGTTTATAAGCTTTCCAAATCAGTTGCTTTGGTATGTCAAAAGATTTTGTTTTATTCATTAACTCTTCCCTTTCGGTTGATAAATAATTAAAACTAAATAACTCAGCCCCTTCGCTCCATTTCCATTACAAAAACTTCTTCACTACTACGAGCTAATCCGCCCCTGTTTTTCGCATCAGTACTCTCTTCCTTAGAGTTCAGCTCCTTGGACTTCTCCCTTATCATCGAAACGACAGGTTCCCATAGTTCCACACAATAGCCTGAAATAGGTTCATGCCACCTATATGCCGGATGCCACCTACCCAGTAGACAAGTTCCCGATAGGCTTATCCCAAGTTACTTTTTCTCCCCTGGTTTTGACATCATCGCATTACCTTTCGACGTGTAATCAGTGGTTCACTTGCGTTCATCTCTCTATTTCACACATGACGCATAATTACGCCTTTTCCATAACGCTCACTACCTTGGCTCTTTACCAAAGCAGCTTATGGTTGTTTGAAGCCTGCTCTTGTAAACCGGCTCCGAGGGGCCCACCCTCATCTATTGTGCAGCTTTCGCACTTAGTTTGCTCTTTCCTGAACATTCCTTGTGTCTCTACGGCACACAAAAGGCAAGGTAATTATGCTTCTGTTTCTTTTGTATTATCTGGAGCATTTGCTGTTGGTACAAGTCTAACAATGGTTCATTTAGCAATGTGTATTTCGCTTGCTGTAGCTGCATTAACTTTTCTTGCAGTAGGATGTTACTGTTCTTATAACGCAAATACCGCACTTAATAACGTTGAAATCGAAAATGGTAGTTATAGAATAGCTGCTTGAGTATTAATTTAAATCAACTATGTTTTTTAAAATTTTTTGAATTTAGTCTCATTTGTTGATAATTTTGTATTTTTATTCAATTGAAAAATGTATTTTGGCAACAAAAACCCTAGTTTATACAGAAAGAAATTTATATCAAACAGCAAGCACTGCTTAGATTTTATGGTTAACGAATATGTGCTTTAAATGTGTGTAGACGCACATATTCGTTAACCTATTTTCTATACAGATTTTTTTTATTTCATATTAATTGCTTCTTTAAGTCTTGCATTGGCAATTACTATGATTTTTCGCATTAGAGCTGTTATAGCTACCATCTTCTTTTTACCTCTACCAATAAGATCAGAATAAAAAGCACCAAGTGCAGATTTAGATCTTGCAGCAGCCATAGCAGCTGTGAAAAGCTTTGCACGAACATTGCTTCTACCACCTGTTATCCTTCGGTAACCAATAGTTTTACCGCTTTCTTTTGGATGTGGAGCAACTCCAGCAAGACTTGCAACTTCTTTTTTGTTTAGGTGGCCAAGTTCTGGCATTAGATACACAAAAACTTGTGATAACTTGAGACCTATTCCTGGCACTGTTCTCAAGATCTTTTGACGCTTTTGTAACTCTGGATTTTTATCAATAATTCTTTGTATGGCATCGTTGAACTCATTTATCTGACTGGTAAAAAAGTCTATTGTTTTTTGGCAACTTTCCTTTATATAGTCGTTTTCAGGTGCTGCAAGCCTACATTTCTCTTGAGTTCTCATTTGCGTAATGTCATCACGACGTTGACAGAGTGCAACTAAGGCGGTTTGTTCTTTTGACATAGGCACAAATAGAGATAGAGCACTATAGCGTTCAAAACCATATTGAGCAAGGGCTCTTGCATCTGATTGATCTGTCTTTGCTAAAGTTCCATGTGATATGATAAAACTTTTTACTTTACGAGTATTAGCTCGATGTACAGCAACATTCTTATCAACAAGAAAATGTGCTAAGCCAAGCTCATATTTTCCAGTGTTTTCTAAAGTTACTAGAGAATTAGGTAGGATATCTGAAAATTTTTGAAACAACTGTTGCCAACCAGTAGCATCATTGTCAAACTTGATAGCGCTCCTTTGGTTATAAGCTGCAGCAACATTTTTAAATTTTCCGATATCAATGCCAATGAAATTTTGATAAGATGTAATCATAATAAATAACCTCGATAGTTTAATTAATTTAAGATTGTAAACGGGTGCATACATATGTCCCATGCAACTATTCAAACGTATCGAGAGATGGGGCTAGTTTACCTTGATGGCTACGGTTGTAATACCAACTTTCATTCGGTCGCACACGCCCGTGATAGCCCTATTCCTATAGTGAGTAGGGTTATCTTTCCCTCTTATCTCTTTTATATCACATTTTTAACTTACAATATTCTTTATTGCTAGTTTTATATCATCACTTTAATTTGGTTGTATTTTACTAAAAAAACTTTAGATTTATTTTATAATCGATACTCAAATATGATTTGGAATTTATTGCAGACAGGGCAAAAGGAAGGCTATAAAATTGCGTATACCAATGCTCGTATTATTGACCCGGAAACTAAACTTGATATAAAAGGTTCATTATTGACTGAAGGGGGTAAAATTGTTGATTTTGGCGAATCATTATTTTCAACAAGTGGAGTTGATGAAATAATAGACTGTAAAGGGCTTGTTCTAATGCCAGGCCTTATTGACATTCACGTACATTTTCGTGAACCAGGTCAAGAGCATAAAGAAACTATACATACAGGCAGCAAATCTGCAGCTGCAGGAGGCGTTACAACTGTAGTTTGTCAGCCAAACACTGTTCCAGCGATTGATAGTGTTGTCTTGGCTCAGTATTTGAAATATAGAGCATTTGAAACTTCGCATGTGAATGTGGAATTTTACGCTAAAATCACCACTTCGGAAGAAAAATTAACTGAAATGGCACTCTTAAAGGAAGCAGGTGCAGTTGGTTTCACCGATGATGGTATGCCAGTTATGAATCCAATGATTATGAGACAGGCACTGCTTTATTCAAGTATGCTTGGTGTTCCTATTGCTCAACACGCAGAGGATTTAAATCTATCTGCTGGTGGCGCAATCAATGCAGGTAAAATTTCTGAAGAATTGGGAATAAAGGGAATCTTGAGTGCGTCAGAGTCGGTTATGGTAACTCGTGATATACTGCTAATGAAGGACATAGAAAATGTACACTATCATATTTTACATGTTTCTTCAAAAGATTCACTTGATGCTATTAAGCGTGCAAAAGATTTAGGGTTAAATGTTACATGCGAAGTAACTCCTCATCACTTTACTTTAACTGAAGATATAGTAAAGCAACATGGAGCAATCGCAAAAATGAATCCGCCACTTCGTACAGAGGAAGATCGTTTAGCTATGATTGAAGGTTTAAAGACAGGTGTGATTGATTGTATTGCAACCGATCATGCTCCGCATGATCTTAGTTCTAAAGATCTGCCACTTGAAAATGCTGCATTTGGTATTATTGGCCTTGAAACAATGCTGCCCCTTTCACTTGAACTATATCATAGTGGACAAATGGGTCTACTTGATGTGCTTGCAAAATTGACATATAAGCCTGCAGATATCATACATATGCCACGTGGCCGCATACAGAAAAACCTTGTAGCGGACTTAATTTTAGTTGATTTGGATCATGAATGGGAAATTAAAGTTGACAACTTTGCTAGTAAATCAAAGAATTCGCCTTTCGGTGGACGCAAAGTGAAAGGGCACGTAGTACGTACCGTTGTGTCTGGCAAAACTGTATATTTACAGAAGAGTTAGTTATTATACAATTGTGCTCTCAATTTCAATCAATTGTAAAGATTTAATATAAGTGGTAAAATATAGCCACTGAATAAAAAATATATGCTAATTAGTACGACATCGGAACTGGAAAATGCATGTAAAGAATTGATGGAAAAAGATCCAAAATTTATAGCAATTGACACGGAGTTCATTAGAAATAATTTAACCTACTACCCAAAATTATCGTTAATTCAAATTTCTTACGGAGAGAAGAGTTTTATTGTAGATGCATTAGTGCCAGAAATTGATTTATCATTCATTAAGAAAATGATGCTAAATCAGGGAATAATCAAAGTGTTTCATAGCTGCCGGCAGGATATAGAATCCTTACTCACTGTGTTTAAATGTGTTCCCACTCCTATTTTTGATACCCAAGTTGCTGCTATGTTTTGCCATTATTATCATGACTTTATTGGTTATTCAAAAGTAGTAGAGCAATATCAAGGAATAGCACTGGATAAAATTAAAGCTAAAAATTCAGACTGGTTAAGGCGTCCATTGTCTGAGGATCAACTAGACTATGCAATAAACGACGTGGTATATCTATATGATCTATACCAAATATTGTGCAATAAACTTGAAGAAAGTAATAGGATGAGTTGGTTTCAAGAAGAGATGGAATTATTGGTTGATATAAATAAGTATTTGCATAGTCCAAAAGATGCATGGAGGAGGATTAAATTTAACTATGAAGCAAATCCGAGGCTAATGTTAGTTGTTAAAGCAGTGAGTGAGTGGCAAGAGACTTTAGCACAACGCTATAACATCAATCGTAATAAAGTAATTAATAATGCTGTAATAATTGGTCTTATTGAAAAAAATGTGGAGCGTATTGACGAGGTTTTAGATGATCTTGAGAGGAACACAAAAAATATAAAAGAGGAAGATTTATTAGAATTTATGAATATTTTCAATGAGAATGAGAAGGAGTTTGTGCAGCAAAATTATACTCTGTCAGATAATTATGATAAATCTGTATTTGATATACTCTCGATTATTTTAGAGAGCAAATGTAAGGAAAATAACATATCAAGAAAGTTAGTTTCATCAAAAGATGAGTTAGCTGGTTCAATATCTGGGCAGATAGATAAACTATTCAAGGGGTGGAGATATGATTTTTTCGGTAAGTCAGTTGAATCATTTTTGAACGCAGGCTCAAGGTTTGAGATTTTAATGGTAAAATCTGCTGATAGTACAGCTAAAATTCGGAGTAATCTGGTGGAGAATAACTGTTGCTAAAGTAACTTAGATTTATCGACAATCGTCATCCCGCTACGTGTTAGTGGCTAAGAGATACCGCGGCGGTATGACGGTTAAGTAGGGTGTCATCCCAAGTGCCCAGACACTGGGATCCAGGAAAATTGATTGTAAACGAGCAAACATTTTCGATAAAATTACCAAAAAGCTAGATCCCAGTGTCAAGCACTGGGATGACAGGAGAGGGAGGCTACTGGGATGACAGCTACCCTGACAACCGTCATCCCGCTGCTTGTTAGCGGCCAAGTGACGGTATGACGTAAAGCTACGTGTTTAGGTTTAATGAATCCACTATTTTTTTCACTTGAGAAAAAACATTTGCGCTGGTATCGATGATGAAATCACTCATTTGCCTTTTTTCTTCAATAGGTAGCTGAATACTGGACATTAGATTCAGCTTTTCTTTATCCATATTACGCTCACTGAGCCTTTGAGCTTGTACAGCGCTATCTGCATGGATAAAAACAATAAAATCGCAATATAAACGGAATCTTGTTTCCAGCAAGAGTGGAATGTCTAGAACTAGAGATTTTCTATCATTTTTTTTCTCCTGAGCAATAAAAATTTCTAATTCATTTCGCACAACGGAATGCACTAAAGATTGGAATTGTTTCCAATTTTCATCATAGGCTAAAAAATATTCAGACAATACTGCTCTGTCTATTTTACCATTTACTACCACCCCAGGAAATTTTTCTTCTGCATAACTTATTATGTTTTTGTCCACTTTATAAAGCTGGTGCACGACAGAGTCGGCATCAAACAAAGCGGCACCAAATTCTTTAAAGCAATTGGCTACAAAGCTCTTTCCAACTGCAATCCCACCTGTTAAACCTATGATCATATAGCAAATTTCTTATAAAACTATATTTATAGCATCTCCTATGCCTATTTAAAACTGAATGCATAGGTATAAAAAGAAAAGCTATGATTTTTTTAGTAATTAAGTAAAATAGAGTGAAAGATTAAGAGGAAATTTTGAAAAATAAGATAAAAAAGATAGTGATTTCAGGGAAAGAAGTGTGGCCAATCATTGAGGGCGGTAAAGGTATTGCAATCAGTGATGGAGGATCAAGTGGGGCATTTGCTGCAGCGGATGCTGTTGGTACGTTTTCTGGTGCAAATGCTAAACTTATCGATGGCAATGGCGAGCTGGTACCACTAATTTATAAAGGTAAAACAAGAAATGAAAAGCACGAAGAATTAATTAAATATAGCATTGAGGCTGGAGTTAGTCAAGTAAAAATAGCAAATGAAATATCAAAAGGCCATGGGAGAGTACATATGAATGTGCTTTGGGAAATGGGGGCAGCAGAACATGTACTTCATGGTATATTAGAAAAAGCAAAAGGCTTAGTTCATGGCATCACTTGCGGTGCTGGTATGCCTTACAGACTCGGAGAAATTGCAGCTAAATATCAAGTTTATTACTACCCTATTATCTCATCAGCGCGCGCTTTTAAAGCGTTATGGAAACGTGCTTACCAAAAAATATCTTCTTTTTTACTTGGTGGAGTAGTATACGAGGATCCGTGGCTTGCTGGTGGTCACAATGGACTAAGTAATAGTGAAGATCCGGAATTACTACAGGCTCCATTTGAAAGAGTTGCAGAGCTTAGATCTTTCATGAACGAAGTTGGTCTTGCTGAAACGCCAATTGTTATGGCAGGGGGAGTGTGGCATTTGAAGGATTGGGAACATTGGTTTGACAATTTACAAATCGGACCAATAGCTTTTCAGCTTGGTACTCGTCCACTTTTAACAAAAGAAAGCCCGATTTCTACAGAGTGGAAAAAGAAGTTACTTACTTTAGAAGAAGGTGATGTATTTTTAAACAAATTTAGTCCAACAGGGTTTTACTCATCTGCAGTAAGAAATAACTTCATACGTGAGCTACAGGAGAGGAATTCACGTCAAATAAAATTTTCGGAAAGTGCAAGCGGAGAGTTTAACAATGAATTTGCAATGGGCAGCAGAGGTAGAAAGATTTACCTTACTGCACAAGACAAAGAACTGGCAGATAAGTGGACTCAGGAAGGTTATACAGAGGCAATGAAAACTCCAGATACAACTGTTATTTTTGTGACACCAAGCAAATTTGCGGAGATAAGACAAGATCAAATTAATTGCATGGGATGTTTGAGCCATTGTCTGTTTAGCAATTGGAAAGATCATGGTGACCATTCAACAGGGCGAAAGCCAGATCCACGGAGTTTCTGTATACAAAAGACACTGCAAAACATTGTACATGACGGCAATGTTGAAAATGAACTCATGTTTTCTGGACACAATGTTTACAGATTTAAGCAAGACCCATTTTATGAGAATGGCTACGTACCGACAGTAAAAGAATTGGTGGAAAGGATATTAACTGGGTATTAGGGTATGGTTGAATTGACAAGAAAACGTTACTCTGTTATAATAATTCTTTATTAATTTAATCTTAATTCTGGGGGAATTTTTATGCGTAGTAGTGTTTTAAAAAGGTATGCACTTGCCTATATAAAAGAAAATGGCAGTGACAATGGTGTTCAAGAATTTTTACGTTCTCGTGGTATGCAAAATATTGAGAACTGGAGTGATAAAATTTTTGAAGATGCGTATAAGGAATTTAAGCTCAGTAATCTAACTAATGAGCAGAACAGTACAGAATATGATAGAAGCAATAGGCAACAAACTACAGGCCCTCAAGTCACGCACGTACATATAAACGATAATAGAGGTTTAGATTTTTGGGATTATTTACTACTTAGCAACCTGTTTGGTGGTCGTACTACAGTTATAAGTAACCCTGGTTTTGATACTGTTGGCTACCAAAGCAGAGAAGATAAGAAAAAAGACTCAGAAGACAGCAGGAAATTATTAGCTTTAGGGATAGTAGCTGTAGTTGCGTGTGTTGCTTTCCATGCTTTAATGTGTGTTTGGTACAACAGCAGCGAAAAAACGGCTAGAAAGTCAGAAAAAATAGATTATCTAGATAGTCAACTTAAAATGTTCAGAAATATAGAATTTGCAGTTGGTGCAATTTCTTTAGCAGCTTTGATAGGTTTCGCTATTAACCCAGTCTTACCAGTTTGGGGTTTAGTCATTCTTGGCATTAATTCTCTTGTGTGTCTTGCTGGTGGTGTGGCTTTTCATATGAAACATAAGAAAGAGTCAGAAAATATTAAGAAGGCTGAAGAAGCGGTAGATAGCTATCCTGGACAAGGGCGTAGTTGTGGAGGTTATGATTCACCACCACCTTCTTACTTTTCTCAAAATCCTAATACTGTTTCAAGTGCTTCTTCTTATGATGACACCAGACCTGGTGGGTTGTTTTCTCATTCTAATGCGGAAAAACATTCTGGAAATCATGGATGTAATGTATGAACATTGATTTTAGAAGGTAAATTGTAGTATCCGTTCAGCGGAGTGGCAGAATAAGGTAGACAAGGTGATCTAAAAAGATAATCATAGAGCAAAAGTGAGGTAATGTGGTAAACCTTTTAGAGCTTTGCAAAAATTTACAGCAAAAAATAGAAAAGTTAGAAGCAAAAATAGAAAAGCTGGAAAGGGAGAATGAAAGTTTAAAAGCAGAGAACAAGGCTTTAAAGATAGAGAACGCTGAATTAAAGGAAAGGCTTGGTTTAAACTCGAAAAATTCATCTCTACCAAGCTCTAGAGAGTTGTACAAAATAAAAAAGGACAAGCCAAAGAGCGACAGAAACGTTGGTGGTCAGGTTGGTCATAAAGGAAGTTTTCGCGCCAAAATGGATGCAGATGAGGTGATAAAAGTAAAGTTGTCATCTACTTGTGAATGCGGAGGAGGGATTGCAATATGCAATGGACCGTACATTCATCAAAAAGTTGATCTTCCGGAAATTAGGCCTTATGTAGTGGAATATCAGATGGAGCATGGTCGTTGCCGGAGATGCGGAAAAAGAAGAAGCAGTAAGTTACCAGAAGGTGTTACGTCAGATACATTTGGTCCAAGGGTTAAGTCAATAATTGCAGCGTTCAGCGGATTCTACAAAAATTCAAAACGCGAAATAGCGAGTGTCGTAAATGATATCTTCAATTTGAACATAAGCGTCGTTAGCATATCAAATAGTGAACATAGAGTTGCTTCAAAATGCAAAAAAATGTATGAGCAGATCGAACAAGAGATAAGTAGGAGTAAAGTTCTACATATTGATGAAACGAGCCATTATAACAAAGGTAAACTCGCTTGGTGTTGGATGTTTGCAAGCAATACGGCAAGTTTTGTGAAGTTGACAGAGTCAAGAGGAATGAAAGTTTTAAAAAATAACGCATGCTGCAATCATAATAGCTTAGTGGTAACCGACAGGTACGCAGTATACAATTACTTTGCTGATGAAAAAAGGCAAATCTGCTGGGCACACTTAGCAAGGGATTTTGAAAGATTAGCGCATAGTTGGAATATTGAAGTCAAAGTTCTTGGCTGTTACTTAAGAAATGTAGCTACTGAATTATTTGCACTAAAAAAGGCTTTGCTAAAAAATGAGATAGATGTTTTTAGATTTGCCAGACGTGCCAGAAAGTTGCGAAAACGTACAAGGTATTACTTGAAGGAAATATCCTACTTACCTGAAGCAATTGGAGCCTCTCGAGTTGCGAAAAATATTTTGAAATCTGAAAGAATGATGTGGAATTTTTTAGATGACCCAAAAAACATTCCGCTGACAAACAACCATGCTGAACAGCAGATACGGCATTATGTCGTTTACCGCAAAAATTCGTATTTTACACAATCAAAGCGGGGAAATGCATTCCTTGAACGGATAATTTCGTTATACTTAACATGGAAACAAAGGGGTCTCAATCCTTTCCAAAACCTCTTATCTATTGTTTCTTAAACCACTCTCCTGAACGGATACAAATTGTACAGCAAATAGTGTCATTCCAGTGCTTGACACTGGAATCCAGCTTTTTTGTAATTTTATTGAACATGTTGTATAGTCGTTTGTTTACAATTAATTTTTCTGGATCCCAGTGTCTGTACAACTAGTACAACATTGCATAATTTTATTATGCCCATTTTGATCGAAATTTGCAAGACTTTTTATGCGAAATACTATGTATAAGTGATTGTGGTTGATTTCAATTTGATGAATTAACATTCTAATAATATTTTGCTTAGTCTGCCAATCTACCAGATCAAGTTTTGATTCAATACTTGAGGAAAAGTTTTGCAAGCTATCTGTAACAAGGCTCAATTCTTGTTGTAACTTCTTTTGATCGAGTGTTCTTTCTTTTTCTTCTTCAATTTCTTTCAAATGCTGTTTCATTGTTGTAATTCTTGGCTCAAATTCTTCTTGGCTTATAAAACCTTTGGCATAGCTATCAATAAATTTTTTGATACTCAATCTTAACTTACTTTCCTGCTTTTCACGTGTTTGATTATGTAGAGGTTTTTTGTTCTCTGACAATCTACGTTGATATTCATTTGCAATCCTATCTGGCTCTTTTAATATACTCTTAACTTCTTCCCATATAACTGTATCGAGTACATCAGTACGTATTGATTTATTGTCACATACTCTGTTGCCATTAAACCTGGAGCCAGAACAACGGTAGTAAGAATAACGTTGATTTTTACTATATGCACCACAATAAGTATATTGGCAGCGCTGACATACTGTTAAACTCCGCAACAAAAACGTTTCTTTTCTTTCCCGTACTCTTGCTCTTTGTCTATTTTCAGTTAGCTGTACTTGCACTGAATCAAATAAATTATCACTGATTATTTTTGGCACTGAAACATAAATCCAGTTCTCTTTATCATTACTAAAATGACCATTTTTGAGTCTACCACAAGTTCCTTTTTTTGACTTTCTTACTTGTGGTTTCGAGCATGCCTTAGTTTTACCATAAGCTGCTCGTCCTATATAAGCAGGATTTTTTAACATTTTCCAGATAGTACTTCTTTTCCAACGTTCTTTTCCTGTTCGTGTTATTACCGGTATCTCGCTAAGTCTACGTATAACTTCATTGATGCTTACTCTTTCTTGGCCAATCCAATTAAATATTTTGCACACTACATCCGCTTCTTCTTGATTAATTTCAAACTGAGCACTTCCTTCACCTACATGTTTTGCTATGTAGCGATAACCGTAAGGTGCATTACTCATTACGCTTATGCGACCAGTTTTAGCTGCATGAAGTTTTCCCCTGCGATTACGTTCCATAATTTTTGCACGCTCATACTCTGCTACTAATCCTTGAATTCCTAAAAACATATTAGATTCTGGGTTATCCTCAAATTTATGATTTAAGAAAATAACCTCTGATCCTGCTTTTCTAAACTCTTCGAGTAAGAGCGCTTGGTATGCAGATTTCCGTGATAGCCGATCAGGTGAATGAATGTATATCTTATCAATCTTACCTTCTGCTACTCTATCACGTAAACTCTCTAAGCCAGGACGTTCTAAATTTGATCCACTATAACCATTATCGACAAACTTATGCTCATCTAATAACTCATGTCCATCACTACTAATGCGACGCTCCAACTCTACAATCTGACTCTCTATTGTATTCTCCTGTGCCTGTTGTCTTGATGAAACTCTTGCATACAAGCTTACTGTTACCATTTTCTTCTACCTCCTTTATTTTATATTTCAATAATTGTTCATAAGCATTTGCCAAATATGTACTCGCCAATCTGTGAGGTTCATAACGGCAATAAATAGTTAAATCCCCTTTTTGCATGTTTTTCTTCCTGTGAATTTTTTTATAAGGTTAGGAGACTTCTATTAAACTAAACACCTTATTTAAGAAAGCTATCTAGTTCACACAAATTCTCCTTAATTCAATATACAAGATTTGAAAAAATTATGTCCAAAAAATCTTTGCTCGAATTGTCATATTATGTATAATATGGCTTATTTAATCTGTTATGAATATTCATCCAAGTTACAAATTTTGGGAGAGTGATTTAGAAGTTCCCGTTAATCTTTTACTAGATCGCTTTCAAGATTTAGAATTACGTAGACTATGGCTTGATTCTCTTTCTGGTAGACAATTGAGTATCATTTTTCAGCATTGCTTTAAAAATCATTTAAATGGACAACTTTTTCAAGACGGAGACTACGATGATAGATCCACTCAACAAAAACGTAAGATACTTGCCAGTTACTCTGACTCTCTTTTTAACTATTATCTCATTAGCTACTTTGATCGTACGAAACTTGAAGCTACAGTCAGTGAAGTAGCAAGATTTGCTCTGACTGAGAAGTTAATGAGATCGTATCTGATAAAAAATAATACTAAGTACGATAAAAGATCCTTGTTATTTTTACTATTTCACATAAATTGTGAACTTTTAAAATCTGTTTATCATTTTGATAAAGTGCAGAAGAAAGGTTTCGTATCATTTGCTCTACAGAAATCACCAAGACAAATAAACACTTCATTTAAAGAGTTTATGTCACAAGAAGCTGTAGAGCAGATACTGAAGTTTGAAAACCAATTGCAGGGTTTTTTCCATCACCAAGATCGGATATATATGTTTGTACGTCGAGGAAGTGATATGGATTTACTGCTTAACTCAAATAAAGTTGTTCATGGTCATAAACCTGAGTGGATGATTTTAGATTTCTCTCTTGATGGCACTCAGGTTAATCTCTGTGCTAAAAATACTAATAAAGCTGTGGAAATAGCAAATAGTATTGCAAGTGGGTATTTTGACTGCGAATGTACTTTTGTAAATATACAAGATAAGAACTTTCCACTACAAGTGCACAAATTTCTTCAAGCATGTATAGAGGGTTCTGATCCTAATATTTGTATATTTGAGTTAAATTTTAAGTCAGATTATTTTAAGAATAGTAATACATATCTTACTTTAAGTGTAAAGCCGTATGATTCTATTGCACCAGAGTTACATATTTTAAAGCCATCTATTGGCAATATACTACAATCTATTCAATCAGCTAAAGTAATGTTCCAAAACAAAAAGGTAACATTTTCTTTCAAAATAAGTGGGGAAGTTTATTATTCAGAGCATCCACTCAATAAAAAAGAAAGAGAGGACCTGAAGAAACATATGGAACAATCTTATGGTCTTAAAATTCTTTCACGAGCAAATTGCTGATCTTTTAAGTTCAAATAGTTCTTGGGTTAATCCAAGTCAAAATCACATTAAAGCAGCAAGATACTTATTTGATCTTGGATGGATACAAATGCAAGAAAGGTATTATATTGTTTGCTCTTGTGAAGAAGATTATCTTGATTGGCCAAATGTAATTGATCCAAGTTGTAGCAATGAGATTTTCATTGATCCAGACTTTGATGAAGCATGTGATGACGCTATTTGTGAAAACTGTTCTCGTCATATTTTGCCTAACACTTATCAAAAACAGAGATTTCATCTCTTATCCATATACTTAAATACAGAGAAAATCATAGACTGGTTTGAAACAAAGTTGAATGATTCAAGACTTATGTGGGAAAAAGTAGAAAAAGGAGTTTATTATGTTTGTAATCAAGGTCGTACTGTAAATCTAATAATCCTTGATTTTTGTACTGATGCAATATTTCTAACTATAGATAAACTTAGAGTCCATCCAACAGTTCTCATTACTCTAAAAAAAGATATACCGAATCTATTATTGAGCCTATATGTAGTGCGAATGGTAGAACTGTTTTGTCAGCTTAAGACTTTAACTGAGATATTTCAAGAAGCAGCTAAAAGAGGAGTACCAGAGGTAGTAGAAAATACTTCTTTGCAAGTTTTACCAGCTTCATATATTTCGCTTAAACGTGTTGAACCAATTATACCAACAAAGCTTTTGGAGTTACAGGTAGTTAAAGGTATGGTATATGTTAATAGCGTTGAAGTTATAAATAAAAAAGCTGTGTCATGTCTTAATATTTTTCGAATATTGTTCAAGCAATTTTTACATGACTGTGAAAAAGAATTACCACCTGAAAAACATACACTTCTCAATATTAATCAGTTAGAAAAACTCTTGGGACTTAGTTTAGAAGCAGATTTAGAACATCAAATCAGAAAACCATTAAATAAAATGCAAAGAACAATCAAAACTACACTTGCTGAGAGATTAGGATTAAGTATTGAACGTGATGATGTGATACAAACCCTTGGTTGGCAAAGATCATCACATGGTTATCGTATTAACCCTTTTACTTTGACTATAAAAAAATAGAATTTCCTGATTTTAAAAATTTTCAGCTCCATGAGTAAATTTTCCAACTCCACGTGCAAATGGTCCTGTTTTTACATCAAGCCATTTATCTTCTTTTGAACCATTAGCCATTCCTTTAACTATTTGCTTTGCTTGTAAAAGCTCTTGAACTATACGCTCTAGTCTATCCCTTCCCATACTATGAAAAACTTCAGGCAGTCTATGTCGTTGTTTATGTATTCCTGCACTTCCTGTGTGAGTAAATGGATGTCCTGAAATAGCAGCTCGCGCAATTGAATCAATAAGATATATTTTAAGATCCTTATCACTAGTATTTTGAGCTTTTAATTGTTCAGTGATGTCTTCTAATAGCCCTGTTTCTTCATTTCTCAGATAAGTACGTACAGTACGATCAGCCAGGCCATTTGCCTTAACAACAGCTCCATAAAATAAAGCATTTTGTCTTGGGATTTTTCCAATTGACCTAAAAATCATTGGTTTAGTCATATCTTCAACAGGCCAAAAAGCAAAAGAACACCTGACTCCATTTACGAGAGCAGAAGTGCCTCGAATAGCATCTCGTGCTTGCTCTACTGTTGATATAGGCTTTTCTCCCTTCAGCTTTCTCATATGATGTGCAGTAATTATTGAAGCTCCAGTGCTACATGCTAAATCAGATAATAAACACATGAGATAATCCCCTACTGCTGGATCAGCATTTAAATCTGCATGAATGAAAGAAGCAAGGGGATCAAATATAATGAGCTTTAAATCCTTTATCCTGCTCAGCTGCTTCATTACCAACTCAAATTCTGGAGATATTTCTACAACTTTACCGCGAACGTTCTTAAGTATGGTAAGAGATCCTCCGATGTTTGGTAATGGTACAATAAATAGCCTACCTTTATATTTCAATCTCTCGCATTTTGGATCAAGTCGTTCTAAGCGACGATGTATTTCATTTGTATCATCCTCCGCAGAAAATACCACCACAGATCCATGTTCAGTAACAAGTGGACCAAATCCGCATACCTGATCTATGCTACCTGCAACCTTGAGGGCTAGGTCAAGAAGTAGCATACCTTTGCCTGTATCTCCCATTGCAGCCAAAATGGAGGTTACACCCAAAGGAAATAATCCTTCAACCAAGAATCTTTGCTTTGGTACTGGGCCTACAAAACGCTCTACGCTCCAGCTAAAAATATCAAGTGGTGGTTTAATAATTATTTTTCTTGAGTTTTTTTCGATAAATTCTTCAATATTTATTCCCTCTAACACACAATCAGCAGCATCCCAACTCTTTGGTTTATTCGGTGGAATCTTAAGCGTAGCAAGTGATGCAACACCAAGTTCTAAAAGTCTCTTTTCAGCGTTTTTGGTATATTTATTACCTGCTTCATCGTTGTCTGGCCAAATAATAATATGCTTGCCCTTAAGCGGAGTCCAATCTGTTTTATCAATAGGCGCATTTGCTCCAAACATTGCTGTTGTTGCAGTTATTCCTTTCTCTATAAGTGCTTCTGCGCATTTTTCTCCTTCAACCAGAACAACCTTATCAGATTTTAAAATACCTGGAATGTTGTAGAGTGGCCTTATTTCTGGCTCTTTGAATCTTTGTTTTTTAACATCAAATGGTTTAAACTGTTTTTTCTCTAAAGGAGGATCATAACGGTAGACTATTACAATCAATTGGTTACTTTCATCGTAGTAGTTCCAACTACAAGTCAGGTATTGTTCTAGATTTCTAATATTATTTTTTTCTTTGATGCCAAGCCATTCACTTATTGAGAGCATTACTTCAGGAAACTCTGTTTTTGCATTCTTCCCGTGTACTGTTGCCCAAAGGTCAATAATGTCACCACCTTCTCCTGTTGCAAAATCTTTCCATAATCCAGCTCTTTCACCTGTTAACTCTATTACAGTGCTTTTGCCTTTGTTACCCTGTACATCACCTACATAAAACTTATCACCACGAAATGTCCCTCTTGGTAGTAGATGAAAAAGACAAGATCTGATATTTTGCAAAAGCTGAGTCTTTAGCTCTACCATAGTATCCGTTTTTTGCGGACAAGTTAAGCCGTAGCTATAATTTTAGAATTCTGCCAACGCCCATTTACCCTGCTAATGAATTTTGCTGGTATTGATTTACCGTTTCTTAGCTCATATACTACTTGCAAGACATTTGCACATTTATTTGGTTGAAACATTACCATACCAGATGTATAAAAACTTCTTAAAGCATTAGCACCAATTAAAGCTTGAAAAGGACTTTTTGCGAGTGTAGCTGTGGATACTTTTCTGGTATGACGTGTAATAATGATTCCAGCCATAGGATTAATTACAGAACGTAGTTTTTCTACTCTGCTTTGCAGGCCAGAAAACATATTTTCATAGTCAAGAGAATCCAAAACGATAAGATCTATCGTTTTAAATTTTTCTCCTATGATATCTTTTATTCTCTCTATACCTTCATCATTTAAAGTTAATCTCATCTTTGTAGTAACAATCAAGTTTTCCTCTGCTAGATTTGGCAGCCTTTGATTAGTTATGATTTGTTGTATGCGTTCCCTGATATAATTGTACTCCATCTCATTTTGCAGATAGACTATTTTTAGTGGCCTTGCTGACTTCATCTTAAGAAACGACACTCCTGCTGCAAGATGTGCAAGCAAAGAGAGAAGAAAATAACTTTTGCCAACCTTTGGAGTACCACCAATGACTAAAAGACCACCTGGAGTGAGAATTCGTGGAGCTATTATGTCCTCTGGTATTGGTGATTGATCACTCAAGTACTGCTTTACAGAAAATATTTTTTCTTCTCTTTTTTCTCCACTCTTTGATTTTTTATTGAGCCACTTTCTAGCAGAATATATATCACCCTTAATTAAAATCCAAAGATCAATAATATCACCACCAGTTCCTTCGGTAAAATTACGCCAATCACCAGCTTCCTTACCTACTATTTTAACTGTAATTGTATTTCCATTTAAGTCTCCAATATAAGTTTTTTCTCGGTAAAACTCACCATTTGGAAGTAGGTAAGAAACACACTCCTTGATATTATCAATTAATAATGCTTTTATCTTTTCTTGCTTTTTAGACATAAAATTCCCATACATATTTTTCATACGTGTAAAGTTGAGATTAGCTAGCTCACAAACAGTTTCAAAAGATTTTGAATTCAGCCAATGAATTGCTTCTTTTCTTAGCTTTGGGTTTTTTCCTACTGAATCCTGAATACCTCTAGTAACGACAGCAGACCAAAGCTTTTCCTCGTCGTACTTCAAAATGGAATCCTGTCAATCTCGTAATTTTTACGATATTCTGGAGTAATTACCGAGGCAATTTTGTTCTTCTCTCCATATTCATCAGTTATAACACCTACCTTTACTGTAAACTCCAACCCATTTAATTCTGCAATTGAATTTAGCTTACGAGCAAGGATTGCACTTTCTGAATTGTCATGTGGATGAATGTCGCGTGCCGATTCCAAGATACTGCGAAGCATAGAGCGACCCATTTCTCCCCAAGTATCTTCTGCTTTATTACTTTTAATACCAATTATTTGGTAAATCTTGTGCTTTTCATATAGACCTTCAATAACGGTAAATTCTGTATTTAAATAAATGCTACCGGTAGTGGGGCTTTTAGTAAACCAATGCTCATAACCTCCAGGCTTGATTGTCATTTTTACCTTTACTATTGTACCTTTTGGTATCAATCTACTTTGCGGTTTTACAGTGTTAAAATCAGTTAATAGGTTTTGTAACATATATCACTCTCCATGTTTAAATTTTAAAACTTGCTTTTAATCTTTGTAAGCAGCTTGCCTAAATGCGGTTCTTCAACCATACTCAGGCGTCCGCTGCGGTCTTTAGCTGGGTATCCCCAAGGGTTTAAAGTGTGGCAAACAAAAGAGCGCTTCTCCGTTCCATCATCTTTCTTGATTCCAACCATACTGATTACTTCGTCAACTATCCCAGGAATTTCACTGGCAGTTTTAGTTCCTTCGCATTGAGGTAGCCAAATTGGACGATTGAAATCATCGAGATATTGACCTAAAGTGCCAACTATGATGATGTCTTTGTCTCTGATGTGTTGAAATTGATTGAGCCAAGCCATCATTTCCTGAGCAAGTAATCCATATGCAGCTCTCATGTCCTGTTTTCCCGATCTCTCAGAAAAAGCCTCAGGTTGCATTTTTGCCCATAATAGACATAAACGTGAAGCAACGGTTATACTATCTACAAAGATGCATCGGTATTTAGAAAACTCAGGGAAAAGATCTTTGTACTTACCAGATACATGTTCATGGTGTCTTTGGCTATATGCTTGATCATACTTCAGCGCAGGATTAGGCCCCCCTATAAGACAAGCAATATCTCTAGCTTCATTCCAAGTGCGAAGACTAATTGAATCTCCTTGCCAATCTTGAACAGCAAGAAGCCCTGCTTCAAAATCAAGGCAAAGTGTTGGTTCATCTACGGTCTTTAGGAGACTTGTTTTACCAATACCATAAGGACCAAAGATGACCATTTTTACAGTTGATATTGTTTGCAATCTTTCATTATTATTCAAAATTTTAAGAACCATTATTTATCCATGCTACGATGTATATATATACAAGAAAGGCAAAAATTTTGTTCAATTTTTCTTTTTGCCTTCGTAGTAAATAGGAGAAAGTTTGGCACGTATCTTCTTGATAATATTGTTTAAAGTGGTTCTTGAAACGTTGTTCATTTTGGCAACTTCATGTAAGTTAAAAAATTTAAGTTGCTCACATATATTTTGCCATTCCTTTGGTAAAACCGAGATCATATAGTCTACATCAATGCGTTTTGTTATTTCATCCTCAAGTAGCTCTGTTACATCGATACTAATATAGTTATTGATATCGCGTTTTGCACATCGCTGTTTCTTTAACAGGTTAATAGCTTTATTTTCAGTTAATCTTGCTACAAAGGTGTTAAAGCTACTTTTATCTTCATCATACTGATCAAGGCATGGCCAAATTTCACAGAAGAGTTCTTGTTCAAGGTCTTCGTTATTCTCATCAATAAAGCACTTAGCAAGTTTTAGTCTATAGGCTTGGTATTTTACGTTTTTAACAATTATAGCTATATTTTTTAATTTCATGGTTTTCCCTAAAACAAATTAATGCTTTAAGGATGGAAGTTATTAATGCCCTTATGTAGGACAGGAGCAAAAATAAATAATACTGATGCAATTTTTAATCTATTGATATTCTATTGTTTTTTTTTGAGAATAATACTGATGCAATTTAAAATAATACAGTTCAGGTTTTTGGAACCTATTTTGAATGGATTTCAATATTTTTAAGAATGGGTAGCTCAGGCTTCCTAAAGTTATATTAAAAACATATAAGAATTTCATATTTTGAAATTCAATATCACCTAAAGAGCTAAAAATGTGGATTTCGCTATTAAAAGAATAGCTTAAATTTTTAAGAGGAAAATAGTTGAAAAGTATGCTCTCTATAACCTTAAGTTCCGTTCCTAATTACTGGCTTCCTAAATCAGGAATTAGGAATCAGGAATCTAGAACTAGCCTATATGGCGAGTTTTCACCATGCGTTCCTAAAACCGTTCCTAGGAACGGCATATCTGAAGTCCGCCAATATGGGGGATTCTAGCTTCCTGAAACCCTTATATATAATATATATATATAATACATATATAAAAATATACACATATATAAAAACATATAAAATATAAAAGTAGAATAATAAAAAAACCTCTAAAAGTAAAAAAATCATGTTTAGAAGGTTTTCAAATTCGAGAAAAATTTTTCAAAAATTGAAGATTTTTTGGACGAAAATTTTTCCAATCTTGTATATATATACGTAACCAACAATTGAAAGGCTTGGCAAGCAAACTGACTGTAAAAGAGTTTTCATATTAGTTGTTAAATTTCGAAAATTAAAGATTTTTTGGACGTAATTTTTTCAAATCTTGTATATATATGTACTCGGCAATTGAAAGGGGAATGCTTACACTAGATCTTGGTAAACAAACTGGTTGGACTATTTTACATGATGGAATAGTACAAAGTGGAAGTAAGAGTTTTCATGTTAGCAGGTTTAGTGGTGGTGGAATGCAGTTTTTAAATTTTCGTAATTGGCTGT
>NZ_CAMXAW010000002.1:0-619309 GCF_947179355.1 Wolbachia endosymbiont (group B) of Sphaerophoria taeniata | reverse complement strand
ACCGGGAGTGTTCTGTAAACCATACGCGTCAAGTTAAAGCAAATTTAGAGAAGTTAAGGTGGATACGGGAGTGTTAAATAAACTGTGTCAAACCGCATTTTTAGTTCAACTCAATTTTCAATCTGCCAGGAAAGAAAACATCAAGTTGAGAGATAGTTAAAGCCCAATCATGTACAGGCATCGTCCACTTTTCCTCTGCCTTCTTTATAGCACAATATACCTGCTTATACAAGGCATTTATGCTGGTAAATGAGCCTTTGGTCTTAGTGAATTTCCTAATTTGCCTATGTAGCCCCTCTATGGGATTGGTGGTGTAGATTATCCTCCTAACTGGACCAGAATACTTAAAATAACCAGACAAGTTTTCCCAATTATTCTGCCAAAACCATAGGATACTTTGTGCCCCATTTTTCATCCAATTCCAACAGATAATTCTCGGCAATTTCCTTGCTTGAAGCTTGATATACCTTCTTTAAATCGCTCAAAAAACTCTTCGCATCTTTACTGGCCACATACTTCAGTGAGTTGCGTATCTGATGCACTATACACATCTGCACTTCCGCATTAGGAAAGACACTGTTTATAGCTGCAGGAAAGCTTTTCAGCCCATCAACGCAGGCAATAAGGATATCTTCTACTCCTCTTTCTTTGAGGTCATTTAGCACTCCCAACCAGAACTTCACTTTCAGCCAAATAAAAACCTAATACTTCTTTTTTGCCATTTTGATCTATGCCTAATATATTATACATGCATTTACTTACGCAATGCCCGTCCTCTTTGACTTTAAAAAACCATGAAAACTATCGGATATACAGACTGCAGCGGGCGACTACGCCATTCGTTGATTACTGGTAGCAATTTGTCAGTAATACTTGATATCTCTGCCGCCGATATTTTGTGATCATAAATTTCCTCAACATGTGACACTATATCTCTATAGCCCATACCACTGGCAAATGTGCTCAAAATCTTCGTTTCAAGCTCTGGATGTAAGTTTGTTTGCCTTTTTTTGACTATTTGTGGTTCGAAACTTCCTTCCCTATCTCTTGGCGTCAAAAGCTCAAATGACCCTGCGCTTGTACGTAAAGTCTTTGCATTCCTCCCATTTCTTCGATTATTCTCTTCGCTTTCAGCCGACAAGTGGTTTTCTATTTCACCTTCCAGGCTTACCTCCAGCAACTTTTTTATAAACGGTGTTAATGCTCCATCTCTTCCTGTCAACGGTCTTCCTTCTCGTATAGACGACAGGATATTTGTTTCTAATTCTTTATAATCTACCAAACCGGTAGTTCTGTTTACTACTTTCTGACTCATTGTCAAACCTCCATTTTTTTATATCAATTTATTACTTTTTTTTCGGTTTGACACAGTTTATTTAACACTCCCGTGGATTCCCTAGTTTTTCTGTACTTGTCTTTTAATGAAAACTGCGACCAAGTTATGGTAAGCTTTTTGAGAAAAATATTTAAGCCTTTAATTTTATTATTTAGTGCTAAAAATAACTCTCTAACCCGTCTTTTTAGCTCAATAAATGCCTTTGTTAAGCTAAGCTCCGTATTTTTTTTCAGTTCTGTGCAACCCACTATTCCATGAAATATAAGAATTGCACACAATTTGGCATATAGCTCACATAATACTCTGTATGGCTTTCCTCTCAGCTTATCAAGCCTTATATTACTCTTATATAATTTGAACAATAATTCAATTTGCCATCTTATTCGGTAAACTACTAGTATTTGCTCAGCATTAATCTTACTTTTTGGAACATTAGTTATAAATATCGACCAATTTAGTAACTTTTGGTTCCTTTGAGAAGATGTGTATCCATGTGATCTTGCTAACCTATTAGCCTTTCTTCTTCTAGCCATAGCTTGTTCTTCAGTTAGTTTTTTAAATATAATTCTTACTTTAACCCTTGTCTCTTTTCCTAACAATACCTCCTGTTCTAGAAAAGATCGATCTCCCAAATGTTCTAGTAAATCTATTTTTTGACCTGTCTCTATATCATATATGTTAGTATCGACGACTTATGAAATAAGCTCCTATTTCATTGATTTGTTTAAAAGAACTTGGCACAAAATAACCCAAATCAGATATTAGTAAATCGTTGTTCGATATATTGCTTAAATGGCTTCTATAACCCTCTTATTCCTTCAGTTATATTAAGCTGGTCTAATGTCTGGTTTAGGTAGTCAAAAACTAATTGTAACTTTATTCCAGACTTAGTATTGCTTTCATAACCACTGTAGCTGGTACCATAACCTTTATACATGTCTTCCATACTGTTAGGTAAGCTAATGTAGCTGCTGTCTAATAATTTAACACCTCCAAAGTGCTTCAAGATTCTGCAATCAACTTGTAAGGTATTTTTAAGTAACGTTAAAATACATTCTTTTCATAAATTCCACTGCTTCCTTGGTAAATCTAAAGTCCAGACCTTGTTTTGTTATATTTATCGAGTCTTCATTCAATAATTGACACACTGTCTCTATACTACAATTATCAACCCCTATATTACCCAAAACGATGGCTTTTATGAACGACGAGCCTTTTAGCTTCCTCTTTCTTTTTATGAACCCTGTTGTAGCTGAGATTTTATCTGCTTTTTCATTAAAAAATTCTTTGAGCTTTTTTGAGATGCAAACTATTCTTTTCATTGTATAAGTTCTCCGTTTTCTTTGTTAGATTTAAGAGAACTTATATCTTCTTTTTCTCTTCCTTACACTAAGTTTATTACCACAGTTCCTTAACTTGACGCGTATGGTTCTGTAAACTGTGTCAAACCGCATTTTTAATTCAACTCAATTTTCAATCTGTTCGGAAAGAAAATATCAAGTTGAGACACGGTTAATGCCCAATTTTGTACAGACATTGTCCATTTCTCTTCCACCTTTTTTATAGCACAATATACCTGTTTGTACAAGGCACTTATGCTGGTAAATGAGCCCTTGGTTTTGGTAAATTTTCTGATTTGTCTATGCAGGCCCTCAATTGGATTTGTAGTGTAAACCAGCCTTCTCACTGGGTCAGAATACTTAAAATAGCCAGACAAATTTTCCCAATTATTCTGCCAAGACTTTATAACCATTGGATATTTCGTGCCCCATTTTTCATCCAGCTCCAGCAAATAATTTTCAGCAATTTCCTTGTTTGAAGCCTGATATATTTTCTTCAAATCGCTCATAAAACTTTTCACATCTTTGCTAGACACATATTTCAGCGAGTTCCTTATCTGATGCACTATACATAGCTGCACCTCTGCATTAGGGAACACGCTATTTATAGCCGTAGGAAAGCTTTTCAGCCCATCTACACAAGCAATTAGAATATCATCTACACCCCTTTCTTTGAGGTCATTTAACACACCGAGCCAAAAGTTAGCTCCCTCACTTTCAGCCAAATAGAAGCCCAAAACCTCCTTTTTGCCTTCTTGATCTACACCTAATATGTTATACATGCATTTGCTTACACACCGTCCGTCTTCTTTGACTTTGAAGAACATGCCGTCCATGAAAACTATCGGATATACAGACTGCAGCGGTCGACTGCGCCATTCATTTATCACTGGCAGTAATTTGTCGGTAATGCTTGATATCTCTGCCGCTGATATTTTGTGGTCATAAATTTCTTCAACATGCGATGCTATATCTTTGTAGCCCATGCCACTTGCAAACATACTCAGGATCTTTTTTTCAAGCTCAGGATGTAGATTAGTTTGCCTTTTCTTAACCGCCTGAGGTTCAAAACTCCCATTTCTATCTCTTGGCGTGAAGAGTTCAAATGATCCTGAACTTGTATTCAAAGTCTTTGAATTTCTACCATTTCTTCGGTTGTTTTCCTCATCTTCAGACGATAAGTGATTCTCTATTTCACCCTCTAAACTTGCCTCTAGCAGCTTCTTAATTAAAGGCGTTAATGCCCCTTCTTTTCCAGTCAATGGCCTTCCTTCTCGAATAGACGACAGGATATTTGACTCTAATTCTTTATAGTCCACTAATCCAACGTATTTGTTTGATGTTTTTTGATTCATATGTAAAACCTCTATTTATATTTATTATAATATAATTTTTCGGTTTGACACAGTTTACAGAACACTCCCAAATTACCATAAAAAATTTACCTTAACTAGCATTGCTTGTAGAAGTGGATTGAAGATATATTCAGGCAATATTATTTATTGGCAAGCGCTTTTATCACTGAATGCACAATATCACGCAACGTTTCATCCTTAATTTTCCTGTATTCCCTCACTAGCCTTGATATTTCTTCACTACCCACATCGCTACAAAAGGCCTTATCGTGTAAGTCTTCAGAAGCTTTGGTAAAAAAATATGACATATCAACGGACAAAGCTTCTGCCAAATTATACAATCTATCAATTACAAGCCTTACCTCTCCAGTTTCATATCCTTGTATATGCTGAAATGAAATTCCGAGCTTTTTTCCTAAGTCTCTTTGGCTAAAACCGCATATTAACCTTCTCTTCCTTATTCTTTCACCTATTTGTTTATCAATAGGATGTTGTTCATCTTGTACAATCATTTATTAATATATTAACTGAGGTATTGAAGCAATACTAACTCTCATTGTAACTTTGAGAAAAAGATTTTACCAATATATAAACTACGCTACGTAACCTTTTGCTTTTAATTTCATTATATCCTTTGACTAATTTTAGTATTTCTTCATCATAAGTTTCATGTGAGTCGACATGCACATCAGTAAAAAAATCAGCCACATTAATCGATAGTGCTTTTGCTAAGTCGTATAGCCTACTGGCCAAAATTTGGTTTGAACTATTTTCGTACCTTTGTATTTGTCTATACGAAACGCCTATTTTCTTTCCCAACTCAGTTTGTGTTAAACCACAGTATAATCTAAGTTCTTTTATTTTTTTGCCTAATTCCACCTTTCATTACTAATTTTAGCTGCTCAAGCTTATATTGAATTTTTTAATTTATGAAGTAGAAAAAAAGAAGGAAAGTTGGAGAACTTTCCTTCCGGTCTACAGATTACAATAAACCACTATCATAAAAACTAAAGTGGCTCTTCTGTGTTACGATTATGTGATCTATTAATTTCATTCCTACATTTTCGCAGGTTGCAGCTAATGTAAGTGTGTTATCCTCATCCTCCTTTGATGGTTCTGTATCTCCACTTGGATGATTATGTGAAATTGCAATAGATGATGCATCTATCAGTAATCCCTGTTTGATTATTTCTCTCACATATAGAGGTACTCTGTCTATAGTTCCACAGTCTTGAATATACTCGTATATCAAATGACCACTTCGATCTAAGTATATTACTCGCAAGCTTTCCTTTCGTGACTGCCCTATTGCTGTTTTAAAGTATTTTAGTAGCTCTTCTCTGTTATCAAGAATCGACAGCTTTTTTAACTTACCTTTCAGTATCCTATCGAAAATCTCTTTCAGACAAAAGATACTTGCTATTGCTCCATCATTCATTCCTGTAACATTTTTTAGCTCATGAAAGTCAGCGTTAATTACCCTTCCTAAACTACTAAAGAGCTCTATTAGCTTTTTGGCCACTTCTCTTCCTTCTTCACATTCAGATAGAGTACGTTCCAGTAGCTCATGGTCAAGTAAAGACCTGCCTCTACTTGATAAAATGCGAGTTTCCAATTTTTCTTTTCTCTCACTATTATTCATAAAAACCTCCAAGGTCAACATTATATACAAATTCAACGCCAGCTTTCTGACGCAGTAGTTCTCGAGGAATAACCCTTTTGAACTCTAAATTTGCAATGTTGTCCTTGTTGCTTTAAAAGCTGGAATACCATTTGCCATGTGAATTTGTGCATTAACATTTACTGTGCTGGTTCCCTGAAGTGCAACGGTATTTATATTTGCAATCATACTATATTATATAAAGTTATTAATATAATATATTGACAAAGTAACGAAGTAAACAGTAGCTGTTAAAAGTGGTTTAATTTAGCAAAAAAGTGTAGTACTCTATCACTTTGCTGATTATATATGTTTATAAGAATAATCGCTTTTCTTTTGCTATATTCAAGCGCAGTTTTCTGTAGTGATTGTAACTTTAACTTACCATATCGTGGGCTCAATTGTGATTTGGATCTATCATATAAAAATTTAAGTAATATAAAGAAATTATTGAATAACAACGATAAGTTCGTTGCGCTTACGTTTGATGATGGTCCATCTTATAATAGATCAGGAGATATTATTAATATTCTGGAGAGCAATAAAACAAAAGCGACATTTTTTTTGCTTGGTGAACGCATAAATAAAAAAACATCTAAAATAGTAGAAAAGATCCATCAAGCAGGTCATGAATTAGGTAATCATTCTTGGTCGCATAGGAAGTTGACATCACTTTCAAGTGAGGAGCAATTGCAAGAACTGGAAAAGACAAATGTGGCAATTAAAAATGCAACAGAACAGAATGTAAAATGGTTTCGTCCACCATATGGATGTCACAATGATAATTTGATCGAAAATACTAATCGATTAAATATGTATTCCATATTATGGACAGTCGATTCTCTGGATTGGCAAGGTGATAAATCAGAGATTTTGGTTGAAAGAGTTTTAAGCAATGTACATAATGGAGCGATTATATTGTTCCATGATCACGATAACAAATCAAATACAGTTGAAGCTTTACCTCAGATTATTGAAATACTAAAAAAATCGGGTTACAAACTTGTTACCTTAAGTGAGTGGGAAGAAAGGGTTTGTGATGTAGTGAAAGCTAGAAATATGCCAATAAAAGGAGAAGGAGTGCATTCTAAAGGAATTCTATGTGGACAAAAAACAAGGTCTTCAACCGTAGGTCATTCATATTAGGTGGTATTCAGCTTACTATTTCTGCTGTTTTTAGTTATAGGTTGTATACTTTACAAGTACGAGATAGACAAAAATATGAAGTGCTATCCAATAATAATAGGATAAAAGTTGTTACTATTGTGCCTAAACGAGGCAGGATTTTGGATAGGAATAGCGTTGAACTCGCAGTAAACAAAATTTCGTATATTGTTTTATTTGATGGGCAGAAAACCTTTACTAGGGAAGTTGACTTGCAGATGTTATCAGAAATTAAACCTGATGCGACAAAATCATCAGATACAAAAATAACTGCTCTTTATAAACGTTATTACCCGTTTGGTTCGATATGTTCTCATATAATCGGATACACGAAAAGACAGCAAGGCATAAACGAAGCAGGGGTTAGTGGCATTGAATATACATATGATGATATATTAAAAGGCAGGACAGGCAAGTCTGAGCAGGAAATAAATTCTAAGAAGCGTATCATGAGAGAGTTGTCTAGCATACCTCAACAAGACGGACAAGATGTACAGCTGACAATTGATGTTGATTTACAGAAAAAAATCGCAGAGATATTTAAAGACCACCAAGGTTCCACAGTGGTAATTGATGTAAATAACGGAGAAATTTTAGCATTGTATAACTCACCTTCTTACGATAATAATCTTTTCACTAGCAGATTATCAAATGAAACTTGGGAAAGTTTAAATATTCCTTCGTTACCGCTTGTAAACCGTGCATTATCATATCAAATTCCACCTGGTTCAATATTTAAAATAATAGATGCGCTTGCGGGTTTAAAAGATGGAATAATAACACCAGAAGAAAAATTCTCGTGTAGGGGATATATGAAGATAGGTGAGCGGAAATTTCGTTGCATGAAAAGCAAAGTTCATGGATATGTATCTTTAAATGAGGCAATGGCTCTCTCATGCAACACTTACTTTTATAATATAGGAAAAAAAATAAATGTAGATTCTCTACTAGAAATGGCTAGCAAATTTGGTATAGGAAGTGGACCATTAATTGGAATGTTTAAGGAAGAAGCTCCGGGATTGTTGCCTGACATGAATTGGCGTGCACGCAAGCTATATTCAGAGTGGTATTTAGGTGATACCATTAACTTAGTTATAGGACAAGGGTATTTACTTACAACGCCATTACAGCTTGCGGTTCTTGCAGCGAGGGTTGCAACAGGAAAGGAGGTAATTCCCCACATTGAGATGAGTAAATCAGGGCAAGACTTTCTTGATATTGATGTGAATCATGAGCATCTTAGTGTGGTTCGAAAAGCTATGTTTGACGTGGTGAATTCTAACTATAGAAAAGGACTAGGCAGTATACAAATTGCTGGCAAAACCGGAACACCAGAGATAAACTCTAAAGGTGAAAGTCATAAATTGTTTATCGCTTATGGCCCCTACCATGATCCGCGCTATGCAATCTCAGTGTTTATAGAACATGGTAAAACTCCACGCCAAGATGTTGCAATTGCTAGTGAGATATTGCAATATATGCTTGAAAAATGAACTTATGAAATTGCCATATATGTTACTTGTAATTTATATATTCAAATCAGAGCTTTGAGGTTAAAAAAAAGAAACGAAAATTGCATAAACCTTTTCAATTTAGTGCTTTAATGTTTCTGATGAAGGGAAGGTATTATCCTTATTTTCTATGGAGCTAGACACACTAATTTCGTTATTATCATCAACTGAAGTAATAGGGTGCATCAAAGCAACTTTTATAACTTCATCAATATTCTCAGCAAAAATTACATTGATTTCTTCTTTTATATTTGTAGGAATCTCTTGCATATCTTTCTCATTTTCACTTGGTATAATCACAGTTTTGATTGATCCTCTTAGCGCAGCAAGCAATTTTTCTCTCAAACCCCCAATAGCCAACACTCTACCACGCAATGTTACTTCACCTGTCATAGCAACACTTTTGTTAACTGGTATATTTGTCATAAGAGAAACAATAGATGTACATACTGCACTGCCAGCAGAGGGACCATCTTTTGGCACAGCACCCTCAGGTACATGCAAATGTATATCATTATTTTGAAATTTTTCGGGTTTTATACCGAAAAATAAACAATTTGATCGCACATAACTATACGCAGCTTTTATAGACTCTTGCATAACCTCTCCAAGCTTTCCTGTGTATTTTATTTCCCCCTTGCCCGGAATTAGGACTGACTCTATCATTAAAATATCACCACCTGTTTCAGTATAGGCGAGACCAGTTACTACCCCTACCAAACTCTCATTTTCTGCAATGCCAAAGGTATACTTACGTACCCCTAGGTAATCTTGTAAATTACCAACCTCTACGGATATTTTCTTATTTTTATCAGTTAATATTGCTTTAACTGCTTTTCTCATGAGCTTTGCAAGTTCCCTTTCCATGCTTCGCACGCCGCTCTCACGTGTATATAAACGTATCAACTCGTATAATGCTTCATTAGTTATTTTCCACTCCTTCTGATGCAAACCATGCTCTTTTTTTAATTTTGGAATAAGGTGATGCGTAGCAATATTGATCTTCTCATCTTCGCTATATCCAGATAATTGTATAATTTCCATCCTATCACGCAAAGGATGTGGCAAATTTAAGCTGTTTGCCGTAGCTACAAACATTACACTTGAAAGATCAAATTCAACTTCCAAGTAATGATCCGTAAAGTGTTTATTGTGCTCAGTATCCAAAACCTCAAGTAATGCAGATGCAGGATCACCACGCGAATCAGAACCCATCTTATCTATTTCATCAAGCAGAAAAAGCGGGTTGCATGAATTAGCTTTTTTCATGTGTTGAATGATTTTACCAGGCATTGAGCCAATATAAGTTTTTCTGTGTCCTCGTATTTCAGACTCATCACGTATACCACCAAGAGATATGCGAACAAAATCTCTTCCTACTGCTTTTGCCATAGACTTAGCTAAAGAAGTTTTACCAACACCAGGTGGTCCAACTAAGCAAAGTATAGGACCCTTTATCTCTTTTACTCTCTTTAATACTGCTAAAAATTCTATTATTCTATCTTTTACTTTCTCTATGCCATAATGATTTTCATCTAAGATTTTTTTAGCCGCATTTAAGTTAATTTTTGCATCTTTGTACTTTCCCCATGGCAAATCAAGCAACCAATGCAAGTAACTAGATATAACTGTTGCTTCAGGAGAAATGGGATTCATTTTCTTATATCTCTTTAAGTCAGTTATGGCTTTCTTTTTTGCTTCCTCAGAAAGCTTTGTTTCATTTATCTTTTTTTCAAATTCATTGAGTATATTCCCTTCATCTCCATTTTCAAACTCACCTAATTCTTTCTGTATAGCTTTTAATTGCTCATTAAGGTAGTAAACTTTTTGAGTACTTTCAACCTGTGATTTAATTGTCTTATACAAGCGGTTTTGTGCACTCAAAATACTTATTTCTCTCTCAATAAGAGCAAAAACTTTTTTTAAACGCTCTTTTGGGTTATAAACTTCAAGTATGTTTTGCTTATCTGATACCTTTATATTTAAGTGCGAAGCTATCATATCTACAATTTGATTAACCTCTTTAACTTGATCAATGGGGTCAATAATAATCTCGGGTCGACTTTTCTTGCTTAGTTTACACCAATTGTCGAATGCATCTATAACAGAACGCCTTAAAGCTTCTAAATCAATATTATCTTCATTTTCTCCATACTCATAATGACCATCTAACGCTACTCTGGCCTGTAACAAAGTGTGAGAGCTAATATATTCTATAACTCTTCCCCTTCTTACCCCATGAATCATGACTTTTACTGCATTGTCAGGCAGTTTTATTAATGGTTGTATAATGTTTGCTAACACGCCTACTTCATAAAGATTCTCTGGCTCTGGATTATCAATAGAACCATCTTTTTGTGCTATGAGAAAAATCTCGTTTTGGTGACTACTGCTACTTATTGCATATTCTAGTGCATGAACAGATTTTTCTCTACCTACGAATAAAGGCAACATTATATTTGGAAAAATTACTACATCTCTTAGAGGTAATACTGGTAATACAGTAGAATTAAAGTTTACAGCACGTCCAATACTCATAATATATGCCTCAAATTAATCATTAACCGTTATAACACTACCCTTATTATTATGATTAATCGTCGCTTTGCCTAATTCTACCATTTTCTTAGTAACCGTTATAGTGCTACCTTCAAAACCTCCGTTGCCGGATATATACATAACATCAAGCAAAAGTGACTCTAAGATAGCACGTAACATCCTTGCACCTGTTTTATAGCTTATAGCTTTTTTAGCAATAGCTGATATTGCTTCATCTGAAAACTCAAGGTTTACTTTACTAAATGCAAGCAATGCTTTATATTGTTTTACTAGCGCATTTCTTGGCTCTGTCAACACATGTATTAAATCCTCGTGATCCAGCTCATCTAGAACAGCAGTTATTGGAACCCGTCCTACAAATTCGGGTATCAAACCGAATTTGATTAAGTCCTCAGGTTGAGCATCGCGTAAAGCATTTTTTTTCTTTTGTGCTTTAGACTGACTTATATCTGCTCCAAAGCCAACTGATGTTCCCTTTTTTCTTGCCTCAATAATTTTATTTAGGCCTTCAAAAGCTCCTCCACAAATAAATAGTATGTTACTAGTGTCTACTTGTATAAACTCTTGTTGCGGGTGTTTTCGCCCTCCTTGTGGAGGAACATAAGCAACCGTACCTTCCATGATTTTTAGTAGAGCTTGTTGGACCCCTTCACCTGAAACATCACGGGTTATTGAAGCGCTTTCAGACTTTCTTGTGATCTTGTCTATTTCATCGATAAACACTATACCATGCTGTGCCTTTGCAACATCATAATTTGCAGCTTGTAATAGACGTGACAACACGCTTTCTACATCATCACCTACATAACCTGCCTCAGTCAAAGTTGTCGCATCGGCCATAGCAAATGGCACATCTGAAACTTTAGCAAGTGTTTTTGCTAGCAAAGTCTTACCAGAACCAGTAGGGCCAATAAGCATTATATTTGACTTCTCAATTTCAATATCACTTATAGAATGAAGTTGCACCATGGATTGACAATGGTTATACATAGCCACAGATAAAACGTGTTGCGCATGTTCCTGACCTACAACATGCTTACTAAGAAAATTTTTTATATCTTCAGGTTTCTTTAGTAATAGCTTCATATCAGATATATGATCTGAATTAAAAGCTCTCTCTTTCTTTTGACTTATTGCTTTATGGGATAACTCTATGCATTCATTACAAATGAACACCTTTAAACCATCTGAAGAGTTAGTAATCAATTTATCTACTTCGTTTTGTGCCTTGTTACAAAAAGAACAGTAGTGTAAATCATTATTGTTATCCATTAAACTACCTTTTGTTTAACTTTAATATTTTCAATCTTCATATCTTTACGCTCAGCTATTACTTTATCAATCAAGCCAAGTTTCATTGCTTCTATAGGATCCAAAAATTTATCTCTTTCCATCATTCCTTCAATCTTCTTGAGTGAATGCCCAGTATGTTTTTCATAAATTTGATTTAGCTTTTTCTTAATTCGCAAAATTTCCTTAGCATGTATTTCTATATCAGTTGCTTGACCTTGATAACCACCAGATGGTTGATGTATCATAATTCTTGAATGAGGTAGAGAGTGGCGCTTACCTTTCGCACCAGCTGCAAGCAACAAAGAACCCATAGATGCAGCTTGACCTATACATAAAGTTGAAACGTCTGGACTTATGTACTGCATTGTATCGTAGATTGATAAACCAGCAGTTACAACACCGCCTGGCGAATTAATATACATATGAATGTCTTTATCAGGATTTTCCGATTCTAAAAATAAAAGCTGTGCTACTATTACGCTGGCCATGTTGTCTTCAATAGGGCCAGTTACGAAAATTATTCTTTCTTTTACTAGCCTTGAATATATGTCATAAGCCCGCTCACCGCGACTAGTTTGTTCAACTACAATTGGTATAAGAGTCATACCTTTTCCTATCAAATATTATCAAATAATTCCTTTAATTCTTTCACAGAAACAATCTGTTCTTCTTTACTAGCTTTTTCTATCATATAATCTGTCACTTTATACTCAAGCGCTTGCCCTCTAACTAATTCCTGAAATTGTCCGTCTGATTTAAAATGTTTAAATACTCTGTCAAATGATACATCTTTACTGACATATTGATTTACAATAACATTCATAATATCACTTTGAGTTAATGATATTTCATGTTCTTTACTGAACTCCATAAATAGCATTGCAAGCTTTACACGTCTTTCAGCTTCTTTACAAGAATCATCTTTAGCATTCAACTCTCTTTCCACTCTCTGCTGTTCCTGTTTTACTACTTCTATAGGCAAATCAAAACTATAACTAGCATCCAAACAATCAAATAGCTCTTTCTTAATTAAGAGATCTCCCATTTCTTTACACTGATTATCAATTACTTCTTTTACATGATTTATTAGCGAAGAATGATCTTCAAAACCAATTCTCCTAGCTATTTCATTATCACTTTGCAAATCTTCGGCAATCTGAATATCATTAACTCGAACAGAAAAAGCAGCCTCCTGCCCCGCAAGGGAAATTACCTGGTAATCTTCAGGAAATCTCAACTTAAAGCTTTTTGTTTCCCCCTTTTTCATGCCAATTAATTGATCTTCAAAACCATTTATAAATGTTCCAGATCCTAAATTAACAGTAAAATTTTTGCCACTTCCACCTTGAAAGAGCTTATTTCTAATTCGCCCTTCAAAGTCAATTATCAGTTTATCCTCGTTTTTTGCTTGATAAGAAGCATCATCAACAGAGACAAAGTTAGGAAATTTTGTTTTTATAGAATCAATAAATTCTTTTATGTCTCCCTCTTTGATTTTTGCCTTAACTTTCTTCAAATTTATTTTATCAAGATCTATTACTGGCACTTTTGGCATCGATTCAAAAGATAATTTGTACAGAAAGTCGCCTTTTTCATCCTTTTTATCCAGGTTTGGTAATGACATAATATCAACCTTAGGATGGATGTGAGACTTAACTTCGATTTTTTTCATTAAATCACTTGAGCAATAGTCAATCGTATCTTTTATCACATATTCCAAAGCTTCGTTTTTATAATTTGTAACAACAAGATCGTAAGGCATCTTTCCGGATCTAAATCCAGGCAATTTTGCATCCTTCGCTATTTCTTGTAATCTAGAGTTTATCTTTTGTTCTATATAATCACTACTAACTGTGATTTCATACTCATACTTTAGTTTATCTACACTAAGTTCCTTATAGGTATATATATTACTTAATGTATCTGCTTCGACTGCATTTTGAGTTATATTACTAGACATTACAACCTGTTATCAATATTTTATTTATGTTTTAATAAAGCCATTTTACCAGAATTTAAGTTAAATACAATCCTTAAGAACAGGTTCTTATACAAACAAAAGTGTACTTAGTGATTATAAATTTTCTCTTAAAACCTGAGTTACATGACTTTAAGTGCGGATAGAGGGACTTGAACCCCCACGAGCAAGCTCACCAGGACCTAAACCTGGCACGTCTACCAATTTCGCCATATCCGCAAGAACCCTTCATTAACTTATAGATAACCACTTCTGTCATCTTATGCAATTTAAAGATTAGATTTTAGTACCACAGACTGAACTTATAATACTGGTTAACTCCACTATGAATCTAAGCCTGAATTACTTTAACTAACATTATTGAGATAAGTACTGTCTTAGAAATATTCAAGGCTTATTCAATTTATAGTATTTACACAATAAAAAAAGCTTATTAATATTCTTTAATTAAAGCTCTAAACTCTGGAAATTAATAATGAGATTAATAGCAAGCTTCTTACTCGCAATTTTTCTGATTACACAGAGTGGCTGTACGACTCTTGTGAGTGGTATAGTGGTAACAGCAACTGCAGCGGCTACAGCAATAACAATGCAAGATAAATCCTTGGGAAACATTATTGATGATACAACTATAGTAATAAGAATCAATAAGGGACTCTTAAAACACGGACTGTTCTCATCTATAAAAGTTAAAGTGAGTGAAGGAAGAGTATTACTCATTGGAAATGTTGATAATCATGAAAAGCAACTCACAGCAGAGAAAATAGCTTGGCAGCAAAAAGAGATTAAAGAAGTGATAAATGAAATAAGAGTCACACCAATTAAAATGGCTTCTATGCTAGATGTTACTGTAGATGGTATGATAACAGCAGAGATAAGCACGAGGCTTCTGGGAAAAAGAAATATTAAATCAATTAATTATAGCGTTAATACAGTTGATAGAGTCGTTTATTTGATGGGTATAGCTCAAAATAAGGCGGAATTAAAAGCTGTAATAGCAATTGCAAGAAAAGTAAAAGGAGTAAAGCAAGTTGTAAGCTATGTGAGATATAGACATAGCAAATTGCGTCATTGATGAAAATTTACTTGAGTGTTAGTACCATGTAGCTAAGCCATAAAACTCCTTTACAAATTTCGTCAGTTCACTCTTATGGTATGTATAACAATGTTACAAAAAATAATATCATAGAATTCAATAGAATAATTCCTAGAAAATCTCTGCATACTAAAAAAAGTAAAATGCTATTTAACACTCCCAAGCTTAAGAATAAATAGCAAACATCTATATCTCGTGCGATATGGCGTTTTATTCCTGAGATTTTTTTACCAGCGTCATAGCCTTTTTCTTCATCAGTGTCTGCGTTCTTTACACTCTGAGTGTCAATTATGCAAAAGCTGATTTTTTCTTTCCAAACATTGTTTTGTCGGACCACACTAACTATTTTTTTTAACATGCACTCCAAAATACTTTTTTTTATTTCCTTTTACTTTTTCACTCCATTTTTGAAATAATCATAACAATTGCGCCATTTTGGAAACTCTTTTGGTAGCATCCTCCACTGATAACCACTTTTTAGGGCGTACAACACTTCGCAAAATATATCATACAAATCAAGTTTTCTTGGTTTTGTTTTTTCCACAAGACTCCAGATCTGGTGAAATAATCTCAAACTTCTCTCGACTTATGTCACTTGGGTATACACTCCTCATATATCCTAATTTATACACTCTATTTCTTACTTTATGCCTTTCTTGAGATTATGAACAGGTTCTTAGAAAGCTAGCGTTCTACTAGTCATGTTCTTTATCTTGCTTTACAACAATGCATCTTTTCATTCCAGCCAAGTCGTATACGTATTCCTGAAAAGCCAGTCCATATAAGGGTATTATTTTGTCAATATTGCTTTGATCTTCGCCTATTTCCAATATCGCAAACCCATCTTTTTTAAGGCACTTTTTCAATATTGGAAAAATACTCAGGTAACAGCTCAATCCATCGATACCGCCATCAAGAGCAATTCTTGGCTCTTTTTGCACTTCAGCTTGCAGATCTTTTAACTTACTTCTTTTAATATATGGAGGATTGCTTATTATGAGATCAAATAAATCTCTGCATTCTGTCCACGAATTTGGAAATATTTTAGCTCTGTTGAGAAGATTATGTTTCTTTGTGTTCTGGCAGGTAATTTTGTATGCTTCCAGGCTTTTTTCAAAACCAACTCCAATAGCATATTCATACTCACTAAGTACGGAGATCAACAAACAGCCTGTGCCTGTGCCAAAATCTGCAATTTTTATTTTTTGCTTCTTATTTTGGTAATATTTTAACACTGTTGAAATTACTGTCTCACTATCTGGTCTTGGATCTAGAACATGTTGGTTAACTATAAAATTTTTACTCCAGAATTCACGATTACCTATTATTTGCGATATTGGATATCTTTCTGCTCTTTTTTTTGTTAATTTCCAGAATAGAAGTTCTTTGTTTCTTGGTACCTGATTGATGTGATTCATGATTGTGAATGATCTTTCTACTCCAAGTACGTACTGCATGATGATTTCACAATCCAAATGTGGTGATTCAATTCTATGTGATGATAGTAGCTTTGACCCTTCTTTAATTAAAGCGCTGATTGTTTTCATTATTCTAAAAACGTGTTCCTTGCATGCAAGAACAGCAAAATTGAGTATAGAATTTTGAACTTAGGGTAGCTGCATTAAATCTAAGTGTCAAGAGTAGGATTGTAAAAATCATCCGGCTTTACTGGTAATTCGGTTGGTATTTTTGCATTAATGTTAGAAGCTCTTGGCTCTATTATAAGCATTATTTTCTGCATATTCTTTGATAGCCATCACAGTATATTACTTGTTCCATATCTATATTAATTAGACCACAGCAAGTGATAATTTCTTAATATTAAAACCAATATGCGCTTTAGCATATAATTATCAGTAGCTTTCAAAGCAATTAGGCTGAGATTATTAGAGTAGTAATGTTTATTTTTATATTGACTATTGAGGTTTATTATTTTATAACTAAGACTTAGTTATTTTTAGAGTTTTAAGTTTACAGTATATGCCTACGATAAATCAATTAATATGTAAAGGTAGATCAGGGTTAACTCGCAAGAAGAAGGTGCCAGCTTTGGGAAAATGCAATCCTCAAAGAAGGGGTGTTTGCACTAAGGTATATACTACAACTCCTAGAAAGCCTAATTCAGCACTACGTAAGGTAGCTAGAGTAAAGATTAGTGGATACGGTGAAGTGACGGCTTATATACCTGGCGAAGGTCATAATTTACAAGAGCATTCTGTTGTTTTAATACGTGGTGGGCGAGTTAAGGATTTGCCGGGTGTACGTTATCACATAATAAGAGGTGCTCTTGATCTACGTGGTGTGCAAAATCGAAAGAAAGCTCGTTCAAAATATGGTGTAAAGAAATCTGGTTAAAATTTATGGCGCGTCGTAATAAAGCAAAAAAAAGAACAAGCCCTGACTCTCGTTATGATAGTGTCTTGCTTATGCGTTTTATTAATATAATTATGAAATGTGGTAAAAAATCTATTGCAGAAAAGATTGCTTATAGTGCTTTGTCCTTAGCTGAAAAGAAAATAGGCAAAGATGCCTTATCAATTTTTGAAACAGCAGTAGAAAATGTTACCCCTTCTATAGAAGTACGCTCTCGGCGTATTGGTGGTGCAACTTATCAAGTCCCTGTTGAAATTCGTCAAGATAGAGCAATTTCTTTGGCATTAAGGTGGATTGCTAGAGCAACTTCTGCTGCTCGAAAAAAGAGCGGTAGAACTACTGTTTATTGTTTGCAGTCTGAAATATTAGATGCTTATAATAAATGTGGTGGTGCATTTAAGATGTGTGAAGAAAAGTATAAAATGGCTGAAGCTAATAAGGCATTTTCTCATCTTCGTTTTTAATATTAGCTGATTGATTGTGGTATGGAAGTTTTAATATCTAGGTATAGAAATATAGGAATAATGGCTCATATAGATGCTGGCAAGACCACCACAACAGAGCGTATTTTATTTTATACTGGCAAACAAAATAGGATTGGTGAAGTGCACGATGGTGCAGCTTCTATGGATTGGATGGAGCAAGAGAAGGAGCGTGGCATTACAATTACCTCTGCTGCAACAACATGTTTTTGGAATGATCATAGGATTAATATAATAGATACTCCTGGTCATGTTGACTTCACTATTGAAGTTGAGAGATCTTTGAGGGTTTTGGATGGTGCGGTTGCTGTATTTGATGGAGTTGCTGGAGTTGAGCCTCAGTCTGAGACAGTTTGGCGTCAAGCTGATAAATATAACGTTCCTCGTATCTGCTTTGTTAATAAAATGGATAGAATCGGGGCAAATTTTTATCGATGTGTCGATATGATAAAAACGAAGCTTGGCGCATCACCTTTAGTTATTCAGTTGCCAATAGGAAGTGAGAAAGATTTTAAAGGCATAATCGATCTTATTTCTATGAAAGCTATTATATGGCAAGAAGAAACATTAGGCGCTAAATTTTCTTATGAAGATATTCCTTCTGATTTGCTTGATAAGGCTCAAGAGTATCGAAATTTTTTATTAGATGCTGCAGCTGAAATGGATGATGAGGCGATAAATACTTACTTTGAATCTAACGATCTGCCAATTGATTTGTTGAAAAAGTGTGTGAGAAGCGGGACCATTAAAGGAAAATTTGTCCCTGTATTATGTGGGTCAGCTTTTAAAAACAAAGGCGTGCAATCACTTTTAGATGGTGTGGTTGATTTTTTACCCTCTCCTATTGATGTTGATGTAATTATTGGAACTGATCCTAAAGATTCAGAAAAGAAAATTGAGATCAAACCTTCAGAAAAAGAGAAATTCGTTGCTCTTGCGTTTAAAGTGATGACGGATAAATTTGTAGGTAGCTTGACGTTTATTCGTATTTATTCCGGTAAGTTAAAATCTAAATCTGCTGTGTTAAATGCTGGAAAGAATGAGACTGAAGGAATTGGTAGAATGTTGCTTATGCATGCAAATAACAGAGAAGATATAAACGAAGCTAAAGTTGGTGATATAGTTGCCTTAGTTGGATTAAAGAAAACAATTACTGGTGATACTTTATGTTCATCTGATTTTCCTATACTATTAGAGCGTATGGAATTTCCTGATCCTGTTATTGAAATTGCTATAGAACCGAAAACCACCTCAGATCAGGAAAAATTAGGTGTTGCTTTGAATAGATTGGTTGCAGAAGATCCTTCTTTAAGGATGTCAGTAAATGCAGAGAGTGGGCAGACTATATTGAAAGGTATGGGTGAGCTGCATCTTGAGATTATTGTTGATAGAATGAAGCGCGAGTTTAATGTTGAAGCTAACGTTGGTGCGCCTCAAGTTGCATATCGTGAAACTATCACTAAATCTGTTGAAATTGATTACACTCATAAAAAACAATCAGGTGGTGCTGGTCAGTTTGCTAAAGTTAAAATAAAATTCGAACCTCTTGAGCCTGGTTTTGGCTTTCAGTTTGAAAGTAAAATTGTAGGCGGTGCTATTCCAAAAGAGTATATACCTGGAGTGCAAAATGGCTTGGAGTTGATAAAAGAAGGTGGTATAATTTCCGGCTTTCCATTGATTGATTTTAAGGCTACTCTTCTTGATGGTGCTTTTCATGATGTTGATTCTAGTCCTTTGGCTTTTGAACTTGCTGCTAAAGGTGCTTTTAAGGAAATGGCAAATAAAGCTGGTCCAAAAATGCTAGAACCTATAATGAAAGTGGAAATCATTACTCCTGAAGAATATATGGGTGATGTTATGGGTGATATAAATAGTAGAAGAGGCAGTGTTGTTGATATGCTGGATTTAGGTAATAATAGCAAAATAATTACTGCTTCGGTTCCTCTTGCAAATATGTTTGGTTATATAAATGTTTTGCGTTCTATATCTCAGGGAAGAGCTCAGTATAGTATGCATTTTTCTTGTTATGAACAAGTGCCACAATATGTGGTTGATGAGTTAAAGTTAAAGTATAATTAAAGGTTAGTAATTATGACAGCGATAGTAGAAGCATTTGGAAAGCCGCATGTAAACGTGGGAACGATAGGACATGTGGATCATGGGAAGACAACGTTAACAGCGGCGATAACAAAGCATTATGGTAATTTTGTAGCATATGATCAAATAGATAAAGCGCCAGAAGAAAGAAAGAGAGGTATAACAATAGCAACAGCGCATGTTGAATATCAAACAGAAAAGAGACACTATGCACACGTTGATTGCCCTGGACATGCTGATTATGTAAAGAATATGATAGTAGGTGCAGCACAGATGGATGCAGCGATATTGGTAGTGTCGGGGGTTGATGGGCCGATGCCACAAACGAGAGAGCATATATTGCTGGCAAAACAGGTGGGTGTTGGATATATCGTGGTATATATAAATAAAGCTGATGTTGCTGATGCTGATATGATAGATTTGGTGGAAATGGAAGTGAGAGAGTTGCTGAGTAAGTATAAATTTCCAGGTGATGAAGTGCCTGTGATAGTTGGGTCTGCGTTAAAAGCATTAGAGGATGATAGTAGTGAGTATGGAAAGAAATCAATAGATAAATTGATGGAGAAGTTAGATGAGTATGTGGCAGTACCTCCAAGGCCTGTAGATTTGCCGTTTTTGTTGCCAATAGAAGATGTATTTTCAATATCGGGCCGAGGGACGGTAGTAACAGGAAGAATAGAGAAGGGGGAGATAAAGACAGGGGATGATATAGAGATAATAGGTCTGAAAGCGACGCAAAAGACGACATGTACTGGTGTTGAGATGTTTAAGAAGTTGCTAGATAAGGGAAGTGCAGGACTCAATGTAGGAATACTACTAAGAGGAACAAAGAGAGAAGAAGTGGAGAGAGGGCAAGTATTGGCAAAACCAGGGACAATAACCCCGCATAAGAAATTTAATGCGGAGGTGTATATATTGAAGAAAGAAGAAGGAGGAAGGCATACACCATTTTTTGGAAATTATCAGCCACAGTTTTATTTAAGGACAACGGATGTAACTGGGAGCATAAAGTTGCTAGATGGAAAGGAGATGGTAATGCCAGGGGACAATGTAAGTATAGAAGTGGAGTTGCAAGTACCAATAGCAATGGATAAAGGATTACGTTTTGCGATAAGAGAAGGTGGTAGAACTGTTGGTTCTGGCGTTGTTTCGGAAATTTTAGAGTAAACTTTGAATTATAGGAGTGTAGCTCAATTGGTAGAGCGCTGGTCTCCAAAACCAGAGGTTGTAGGTTCAATTCCTATCGCTCCTGCATTAATATTATGGTAGAAATGTTAAAAAACCTGTATGTTTTTTTTTGCGATATAAAGCAAGAAATAAGGAGAATTGCTTGGATAAAAAAACAGCAGGTATTGTCATCTTTGTTTATTGTAATAACTGTTATATTATGCTTTTCGATTTTCTTTTGCTTCGTAGATTTTATATCTCTTTACGTAATTAAGACTTTATTTGGAATTATTTATGGAATATAAGTATAAATGGTATATCATTAAAGTCGATTACGGGTATGAGAAGGATATATGCGAGTTGGCAACCAATACTGTTTACTTTAAGGAGGTGTTTATTCCTTATCAGACAGTATGTGATGTAAAATCTGATATAAAAGAGTTATGTGAAGTATATATATGTATGCATCTGTGTGATGAAAGCAAAAATATTTTGAATCAAATGACTGGGTTTTGTGGTGATGAGTCTGGTCATTTTGAGATGATTTCAGATGATGAGGTAATTTTAAAACGTAAGGAATTTAATAGATATAAGTGGTACATTTTAAGAGTTGCCTCTAATTATGAAGAGAAAGTGCGCCAATATATATTAGAAAATTCTATGAGATTGAATATTAATAATTATTTTAATAGGGTTTTTATTCCTTGTGAAGAATTAAGTGAGATGGATTTAAAATCTAAAAAAAATGCTAAACGAAGGAAGTCCTTTCCTGGTTATGTCTTTTTATACATGAATTTATGCGATGAGGTATTAAATTTTATTAATAATATACCAAAATCTCTTAAGGTTTATGGATTTTTGAAAAATGGTAATGTTCCAAAGGTGATTGAGGATAATGAGATTCGCTCAATGTGTAGTGCGCTTTACAATGCTCAAGAAACGAAAAAGTTGAGTTATGGTTATGAGAAAGGTGAAAAAGTAAAAATTAATGATGGTCTTTTTCAAAATTTTACTGGTAAGGTAGATATGGTAAATGATGAGAAAAAAATTATTAATATTGAAGTATCAATCTTAGGTAAGCCAACAATAATAGAGCTTGATTTGGCTCAAGTAGAGAAAATAGAGGATTAATTATGAGTAATGTAGTTGCTAAGATTAACTTGCTTATGGAAGCTGGAAAAGCAGTTCCAGGGCCGAAAATTGCTTCAGTACTTGGCCCGCGTGGTATACCTGTTCCTAAATTTTGTGAAGCTTTTAATAAAGCTACTAGCGCTGCTAACGCTAGTTATAAAGTAGGTGATTTAGTAACAGTGAGAATTTCCATAAAGGATGATCGCTCTCATGATTTTACTGTCAGCGGTCCGCCTGTGGCTTATTTGCTTAAGCAGGAAGCTAAATTAAGTAAAGGTTCTGGTAATTCTGGTAAAGAATTAGTGGCTAAATTATCTATGTCTGCTATCATTAAAGTGGCAAAGTGTAAGATGGTTGATATGAAAGTGGATAATGAAGATTCAGCAGTGAAGATGGTTATAGGCACTGCAAAATCTATGGGTATAGAAGTTGTGGAAGGTTAGGTAAATGAGTACATATAATGATGATTTTAAGCAGTGTTTGGAGAAGATTGTTGAGTCTGCTTCAGCAAAATTTAATGAATCAGTTGATATCGCAGTCAATTTAGGTGTAGATTCACGTAAATCTGAAGAGCAGGTGCGTGGTACAGTAGTGTTGCCTAAAGGTATCGGGAAGAATATTAAAGTAGCTGTTTTTGCTCAAGATAAACATTTATTAGAAGCTGAAAAAGCTGGTGCTGATATTACAGGAGGAGAAGATTTAATTGAAGAGATAAAAAAAGGTAGAAAGTTGAATGTTGATTGGTGCATCACTACTCCTGATTTCATGGCAAAAATCACTCCTATTGCAAAAGTATTGGGTGCTAAAGGGCTGATGCCTAACCCTAAATTTGGTACTGTGACTTCTAATATTGCTGAAGCTACTAAAACCATTAAGTCTGGTCAAATAAAATTCAGGACGGATAAAAATGGGGTTATTCATGGTAAATTAGGAAGTATTAAATTTGATATTGATGATTTGCTGGAAAATTTAAAAGCCTTTCTTAAAGTAATTAGAGACAATAAACCTGCTTCTGTGAAAGGAGTTTACTTTAAAAGCGTTTTTTTAAATTCAACTATGGGTAAAGCTCATAAAATAAACAAAGTAGAAGATATAATTTAAGGGAGCGAAATTGTGAAGCGTAAAGATAAGGATGAATTTATACAAAACATAATGAATGTGTTTGTAAATAATGATTTCTTAATATTGGTAAATTTCAAGTCTATGAATGTTAGTAATTCATTAATTCTTAGGAATAGTCTAAAATCTGTAATGGGTGGGATGTTAGTAGTTAAAAATACTCTAGCTTGCTTGGCTTTGGAAAGGACTGGTAAATTTTCTTATTTATCAGGTAAATTTTCTGGTTCTGTTGCTATTATATATTCTAGTGCTATAGTAGAAGCTGCAAAGTTAATAGTTGATTTTATTAATGCTAACAAAGAAAAAATGTCTGTGATTTGTGCGGCTCATATAAATGAATTGTTAACAGTGGAAGATGTTAACAAATTGGCTAAGCTTCCCTCTCTGGATGAATTGCGTGTTAAAATTATGCGTTTAATATCTTATGATATTCCTGCTCGGTTAGCATTGTCTATTAATTCATCTTCTATGAGGCTTATGAGAGTTTTGGATTACTATAGTTCTAAAAAATAAATTTGTTGTTAAATAAGGTGGTCAGTATGAATAATGTAACAAGTGATTTGGTTGATAAAATATTATCTTTAAATCTATTAGAAGCTTCTGAACTTGTAAAAGTTCTAGAAGAAAAAATAGGGTTGCCTAGTGGTTCTTTTCTTGGTGGAGCTGTTGGTGCTGGGGTGCCTATTAGTGATAATGCTAATGCTCCTGTTGCTCAAGAAAAAGCTGAATATAAAGTTGTAATCAAAGAGATTGATGCAAGCAAAAAAATAGGAGTGATTAAAGCTATTAGAGAAGTTAATTCTACATTGAATTTAAAAGAAGCGAAAGAATTAGTTGAGTCTTTACCCAAAGATTTGACTGCTAATGTTTCTAAAGACGAAGCAGAAAAAATAAAGCAAAAACTTATTGAAGCAGGAGCAACTAAAGTTGAGCTTGAATAAAATGTTAGTATATTAATTTTATGTTGATATAGCTCTTTTAATTAGTGAAGGTATTTTAATGGTTGATTCTTCTTATATGTGTGCTTCTAGTGCTTTTGTTCCTAGAGTTTCTTATTCCAGGTCGATTGATTTAAAAGATTCTTTGTTGGATTTGGTTAAAGTCCAAAAGGGGTCATATAATTCCTTTACTCCTAATAATGAGAGTAATGAAAGACTTGAAGCTATCTTTCATACAATTTTTCCAATATCTGATCCTTTGCATAGGGCTACTATCGAATTTTTGAATTGTAGGGTAGATGATCTTAAGTATAGTGAGTCTGAATGTATAAAACGTGGTATAACTTTTTCTGCTCAGGTTATTGCTTCTATACGTCTTGTTATTATGCAGGATGGTGTTTCTCTTGAAAAATATCAAGAGATTAAAGAAGATGATGATCATTCTAAGCTTGCAACTGTTATAAAATCTGCTGAAGAGCAGGAGGTTCGCTTTTGTGAACTGCCTATGATGACTGATAAAGGTACTTTCATCATCAATGGCGTAGAGAAAGTTATCGTTTCACAAATGCATAGATCTCCTGGAGTGTTTTTTGATAGTGATAAGGGAAAAACTTACAATTCTGGCAAATTGATCTATTCTGCTAGAGTGATTCCTTATAGGGGTTCTTGGCTTGATATTGAGTTTGATGTTAAAGATCATTTGTATTTTCGTATTGATAAAAAGAGAAAGTTGCCAATATCAGTTTTATTAAAGGCTTTGGGCTTATCAAATAATGACATACTTAATAAATTTTATGAAAAAATAGAGTATATAAAACATAAAAGTGGCTGGAGAGTACCTTTTTCCCCTGATAAATTCAAGGGAGTGAGGCTTCCTTTTGATTTAAAGAATGTTGAAGGCAATGTGTTACTTAAAGCTAATGTTCGTATTACTTCAAAATTAGCTAAAAATCTATATGATAACGGATTGAAAGAGTATCTAATTCCTTATGATTCTATATGTGGTTTATTTCTTGCAGAAGATTTAATAGATAGTGCTAGTTCTACAAAAGTCTTATCTGCTGGTGAATCTATAAAATTAGAGGATATAAAAAAGCTTGAATTATTATCTATAGATAAAATATCAGTGTTGAACATAGATAATGTTTCTGTTGGACCTTACATATTAAACACACTTTTCTTAGATGAAAACATGTCTTATGAGAACGCTCTATATGAAATATATAAGGTTTTGCGTCCTGGTGAAGTTCCTGTTTTAAAGATAGTAGAGGAGTTTTTTCGTAATCTTTTCTTCAGTTCGGAATATTATGATTTGTCTAATATTGGTAGATTAAAACTTAACTCTTGCCTTGGGTTAAATTATGAGGAAAATTTAACTACTTTAACACATGAAGACATTATTGAAATTATAAGAAAAATAGTATTGTTACGTGATGGTCAAGGATCTGTAGATGATATTGATCATTTAGCAAATAGAAGAGTCCGTTCAGTTGGAGAGTTTATAGAAAATCAATTTAGAACTGGATTATTAAAATTGGGACGGGCAGTAGTTGATTCTATGTCTACTTCTAGTTTAGATAAAGTCTCTCCATCTGATTTTATAAATCCAAAAGTGTTAACCAATGTCTTAAGAGATTTTTTCAACTCTTCCCAATTATCTCAATTTATGGATCAGACTAATCCATTATCTGAAATAACACATAAAAGAAGGTTGTCAGCGTTAGGTCCTGGTGGTTTAACAAGAGAGAGGGCGGGATTTGAAGTGCGTGATGTTCATCCAACTCATTACGGAAGAATTTGCCCTATTGAAACTCCTGAGGGGCAGAATATAGGCTTAATTAATAGCTTAGCTATATACGCTCGTATTAATAAATATGGGTTCATTGAAAGTCCTTATAGGAAAGTAGTTAATAAGGTTGTTACTGATCAAATTGAGTATCTGTCTGCTATAGATGAAGGTTTATATTATATAGCCGATACCAGCGCAAAGCTTGATGAGAACAACTGCTTTGTTGATGATATGTTATACTGTAGGTATGCTGGTACCTTTGTAATGGTAAATAGTAATCAAGTAAGTTACATTGATTTATCTCCTAAGCAGGTAATATCGGTTGCTGCTTCTTTAATTCCATTTTTAGAAAATGATGATGCTAATAGAGCGTTAATGGGTTCAAATATGCAGCGTCAAGCTGTACCTTTATTGAAGCCTACTGCTCCTTTGGTTGCTACTGGCATGGAGTCTTTCGTAGCTTCTGGCTCTGGTGCTGTAGTTTTAGCAAAACGTGGTGGCATAGTTGACAGCTCAGATAGTAACTCTATAGTTATACGTGCTTTTGACAAAGGAGGAATTAACTACTTGGATGTAGATATTTATCATCTAAGAAAATTTCAGCGTTCTAACCATAATACTTGTATTAACCAGAAACCACTGGTGCATGTAGGTGATTGTGTTAAGGAAGGTGATGTGATAGCTGATGGTCCTGCTATTAATAACGGTGAATTGGCACTTGGCCAAAACTTGCTAGTCGCTTTTATGTCTTGGCAAGGTTATAATTTTGAAGACTCAATCATTATTTCTAGTGAAGTTGTTAAAAAAGATCTATTTACTTCTATTCATATAGAAGAATTTGAATGTGTTGTACATGACACTCCTTTAGGGTCGGAAAAAATAACTCGTGCCATACCCGGTGTTAATGAAGAAAATCTTTATCACTTGGATGATAGTGGTATAGTAAAGGTTGGTACAAGAGTTGGTCCAGGTTATATTTTGGTGGGAAAAGTTACACCTAAGCATTCTCTTTCATTGCCTCCTGAGACAAAATTGTTAATGACAATTTTTGGTGAAAAGTCATTTGATTGTGTGGATTCCTCTTTATATACATCTCCAGATATTGAAGGGATAGTGATTGATGTGCAGGTCTTTACACGCAGAGGGGAAGAAGAAAACGAAAGGGCGTTTCTTATTAAGCAAAAAGAGGTAAATGATTTTGAGAAAGAGCGGGACCATATAATCAATGTTATTAATCAATATTTCTATGATGAATTAAGAAAAATTCTTATTAATTCTGGCTCGCAAGATCGAGAAAGTATTAATTTTATTGAACGTGAGGGATGGTGGGATATAGGATTGAAAAACCAATCTATTTCTAAGCAAGTTGAGAGCTTAAAAAAAGATTTTGATGAAAAAGTATCACATGCGATAGCAAACTTTAAGCGAAAAGTAGAAAAATTGCATGAAGGATATGATCTGCCTCAAGGTGTGTCGATGTCAGTAAAAGTTTTTATTGCTGTAAAACATAGTTTGCAGCCAGGGGATAAAATGGCTGGTAGACATGGAAATAAAGGTGTGATTTCTCGAGTTGTTCCAGTAGAAGATATGCCTTATTTAGAAGATGGTACTCCTATTGATATTATTCTTAACCCTCTTGGCGTTCCTTCGCGAATGAATGTAGGTCAAATATTGGAAACGCATGTAGGTTGGGCTTGTAAAAAATTAGGAGAAAAAGTAGGCAATATTCTTGATGAGATCAATAAAATCAAACGTGCTTTTTGTGAGGCAATTAGATCTCTCAGTGATGATGATTTTGAAAAATTTGCAGCATTATATCTTGATAATAAAAAATTTGAGGATATTAATGATGATGAAATAACGGCTTCTATTTTAGATACGCCTAATAAGGATGAATTAAATAATGAATTGACTACATTAGTAGAGAATTATTTCAACTCTTGTAAAGATGCACACAGTAGTTTACGTCACTTCCTGATTGAGGTTTATAGTTGTGGCAGTAATTTATCTATTTGTAATAACATTCGCGATATTAATGATAATCACCTCATTGAATTTGCGTATAAGTTGCGTGATGGCATTCCTGTTACTGCACCTGTATTTGAAGGTCCAAAAGATGAACAAATAGTAAAGCTATTTGAACTTGCTGGATTGGATAACTCTGGGCAAGTTGTATTATATGATGGTTGCTCGGGTGAGAAGTTTGATCGCAAAGTTACAGTTGGTTACATGTACATGCTTAAGTTGCATCACTTAGTAGATGGTAAAATTCATGCGCGTTCAGTAGGACCTTATAGTTTGGTTACTCAACAACCTCTTGGAGGAAAGTCTCATTTTGGTGGTCAGCGTTTTGGTGAAATGGAATGTTGGGCACTGCAAGCCTACGGTGCTGCTTACACTTTGCAGGAAATGTTAACTGTGAAGTCTGATGACATTAATGGCAGGGTTAAGATTTATGAATCGGTAATAAAAGGTGACAGTAACTTTGAATGTGGAATTCCTGAATCCTTTAATGTCATGATAAAAGAGTTGCGTTCCTTGTGTTTTAATGTGGATTTGAAGCAAAATGACATAGTAATTGAAGATATATCTCACACTAATATCGCACAATCTTTTAATGAAGTTAGCATTTCCATTGCTAGCCCTGAAAGTATTAAACGTATGTCTTATGGAGAGATAACAGATGTTTCAACTGCAAACTACCGTACATTCAAAGTTGAGAAAGGTGGATTATTTTGTCCTAAAATTTTTGGTCCTGTCAATGATGATGAATGTTTATGTGGAAAGTACAAAAAAAGAAGACATAGGGGCCGTATATGCGAAAAATGTGGAGTAGAAGTTACATCTTCTAAAGTAAGAAGAGAAAGAATGGGTCATATAGAGCTTGCATCTCCTGTTGCTCATATATGGTTTTTGAAGTCACTTCCTTCAAGAATTGGAGCATTATTAGATATGTCTCTTAGAGATATCGAAAGTATTTTATATAGTGATAATTATGTTGTAATAGATCCTCTTGTTTCCTCTTTTGAAAAAGGTGAAATTATTAGTGAGAAAGCTTATAATGAAGCTAAAGATAGCTATGGGGTCGATAGCTTTATAGCTATGCAAGGTGTTGAAGCTATAAGAGAATTGCTAATACGCCTTGATTTACATGAAATTAGGAAGAATTTAAGACAGGAGTTAGAGTCTGTTGCTTCTGAAATGAGAAGAAAGAAAATTATAAAGAGATTACGTATTGTTGAAAATTTTATCAAGTCTGGAAACAGACCTGAGTGGATGATACTTACAGCTATACCTATTTTACCACCTGACTTGCGTCCCTTGGTATCGCTTGAAAGTGGTCGACCTGCAGTTTCTGATTTAAATCATCATTATAGAACTATTATTAATAGAAATAATAGATTGAGAAAATTGTTAAGTTTGAATCCTCCTGAGATTATGATTCGTAATGAGAAAAGAATGTTACAAGAGGCAGTTGATTCTCTTTTTGATAATAGTCGTCGTAATGCTCTGGTAAATAAAGCTGGCGCTACTGGATATAAAAAGTCTATTAGCGATATGCTGAAAGGAAAGCAAGGTCGTTTCCGTCAGAATCTTTTAGGAAAAAGGGTAGATTATTCTGGACGTTCTGTAATAGTTGTTGGTCCAACTTTAAAACTAAATCAGTGTGGATTACCGAAAAGAATGGCCCTTGAGTTATTCAAGCCTTTTGTTTACTCAAGGCTTAAAATATATGGAATGGCTCCAACTATTAAATTTGCTAGTAAGTTAATAAGAGCAGAAAAGCCAGAAGTCTGGGATATGCTTGAAGAAGTAATAAAAGAGCATCCTGTTTTGCTAAATAGAGCGCCTACGCTACATAGGCTTGGTATTCAGGCTTTTGAGCCAGTCCTTATTGAAGGTAAAGCAATACAGCTTCATCCACTTGTTTGTACAGCATTTAACGCTGACTTTGATGGTGATCAAATGGCGGTACATGTGCCAATTTCATTGGAAGCTCAACTTGAAGCTAGAGTGTTGATGATGTCAATTAATAACGTTTTAAGTCCTTCTAATGGAAGACCGATTATAGTTCCTAGTAAAGATATAGTGCTTGGTATATACTACCTAACTTTACAGCAACTTAAGGAGGATGATTTACCACTTTTCTGTTCTTTTTGTGAAGTTGAGCATTCCTTAAACAACGGTACTCTACATATTCATTCTCATATAAAGTACAAAATGGAATACATCAATAGCGATGGAAACATTCAGTATAAAACTATTTGTACAACTCCTGGACGTTTAATATTATGGCAGATTTTTCCTAAACATGAGAATCTAAGCTTCGATTTAATAAATCAGGTATTAACAGTTAAGGAAATAACTAGTATTGTTGATTTAGTATATCGTAGCTGCGGTCAAAGTGCTACAGTGGTATTTTCTGATAAATTGATGACACTTGGCTTTGAGTATGCTACATTTTCTGGTACTTCTTTTAGTCGTTGCGATATGGTCATACCTGAAACTAAAGCTACACACGTTGATTATACAAGGGGTGAAATTAAGAAATTTTCTGCACAGTATCAAGACGGACTAATCACTAAAAGTGAGAGGTATAATAAAGTTATAGATGAGTGGTCTAAGTGCACAGATATAATAGCGAATGATATGTTAAAAGCGATATCTGTGTATGATGAAAATAGTAAGTACAATTCAATATATATGATGGTTAGCTCAGGTGCAAGAGGTTCTACTTCCCAGATGAAGCAGTTAGCAGGAATGCGAGGGTTAATGACCAAACCTTCTGGTGAAATTATAGAAACACCTATAATTTCTAATTTTCGCGAAGGATTAAATGTATTTGAATACTTTAATTCTACTCACGGTGCGCGTAAAGGTTTAGCTGATACTGCACTTAAAACTGCAAACTCTGGATACTTAACTCGTCGCTTGGTTGATGTATCTCAAAATTGCATAGTTACAAAACATGACTGTAAAACGAAAAATGGCCTTATTGTAAGAGCTATAGTTGAAGGTAGTACTATAGTTGCATCTCTAGAGAGTGTTGTACTGGGTAGAACAGCTGCAAATGATATATATAACCCAGTAACCAAAGAGTTATTATTAAAAGCAGGGGAATTAATTGATGAAGGTAAAGTAAAGCAAATCAACATTGCAGGTCTTGATGCTATAAAAATTAGATCGCCTTTAACTTGTGAAATAAGTCCTGGTGTGTGTTCTTTGTGTTATGGAAGAGACCTTGCAACTGGTAAAATTGTTTCAATAGGTGAAGCAGTTGGTGTTATCGCTGCTCAATCTGTTGGAGAGCCAGGTACTCAGTTAACGATGCGTACTTTCCATATAGGTGGGGTAATGACTAGAGGTATTGAATCCTCAAATATTATAGCTTCTATTAATGCTAGAATAAAACTAAACAATAGTAATATAATTATAGATAAAAACGGAAATAAAATTGTGATAAGCCGTTCCTGTGAAGTCGTTTTAATTGATAGCCTTGGTAGTGAAAAATTGAAGCACAGTGTGCCTTATGGTGCTAAACTTTATGTAAATGAGGGTGAGTTAGTAAAAATTGGTGATAAAGTTGCGGAATGGGATCCGTATACACTACCTATTATTACGGAAAAGAGTGGTACAATATCTTACCAAGATTTAAAAGATGGAATTTCAATCACTGAAGTGATGGATGAATCTACAGGAATATCAAATAGAGTAGTAAAAGATTGGAAATTGCACTCTGGTGTAGCTAATTTACGTCCTCGTATTGCACTGCTTGATGATAATGAAAAAGTAATAACACTTTCAAGTGGTGTGGAAGCATGTTACTTTATACCAGTTGGTGCAGTGCTTAATGTACAGGATGGCCAAAAGGTTCATGCAGGTGATGTTATCACAAGAACGCCGAGAGAGTCAGTTAGAACTCGTGATATTACTGGTGGCTTGCCTAAGGTTATAGAATTATTTGAAGCACGTCGTCCTAAAGAGCATGCTATCGTTAGTGAAATAGATGGCTATGTAACGTTCTCTGAAAAAGACCGTAGAGGAAAACGCAGTGTAGTAATTAAACCTGTAGATGAGCAAGCTTCTCAAGTTGAGTATTTAGTATCAAGAAGTAAGCATGTAATAGTCAATGAAGGTGATTTTGTGCGTAAAGGTGATTTATTGATGGATGGCGATCCTGATCTTCATGATATTCTACGTGTGCTTGGGTTAGAAGCGTTAGCACACTATATGATTTCTGAAATACAGCAAGTTTATAGATTGCAAGGTGTGCGCATAGATAACAAGCATTTAGAAGTGATCTTAAAGCAAATGCTACAAAAAGTAGAAATTACCGATCCTGGTGATACTATGTACTTAATTGGAGAAAATATCGACAGGCTGGAAATTGATAGAGAAAATGATGCTATGAATAACTCTGGAAAACGACCTGCTCATTATCTTCCTATTCTGCAGGGAATTACTAGAGCAAGCCTTGAAACTAATTCCTTTATTTCTGCTGCCTCTTTCCAAGAAACAACAAAAGTACTTACGGAAGCAGCATTTTGCGGAAAGAGTGATCCTTTGAGTGGGTTAAAAGAAAATGTTATAGTAGGAAGGTTAATTCCTGCTGGTACGGGTCTGATTATGAATAAGGTGAAAGCACTTTCGCTTTGTGAAAATATAGATAAATATGAAAAATATTTTGATATTGAGACTTATGACGAAAAATTGCTGAGTGATAATAGTTATCAATTACATTCTGATGAAGAAGAGAGTGTGGTGGCATCGCACTATGATCAGTCAAATTGAATATATCTAATGAGGTGTATCCGTTCAGCGGAGTGGCAGAATAAGGTAGACAAGGTGATCTAAAAAGATAATCATAGAGCAAAAGTGAGGTAATGTGGTAAACCTTTTAGAGCTTTGCAAAAATTTACAGCAAAAAATAGAAAAGTTAGAAGCAAAAATAGAAAAGCTGGAAAGGGAGAATGAAAGTTTAAAAGCAGAGAACAAGGCTTTAAAGATAGAGAACGCTGAATTAAAGGAAAGGCTTGGTTTAAACTCGAAAAATTCATCTCTACCAAGCTCTAGAGAGTTGTACAAAATAAAAAAGGACAAGCCAAAGAGCGACAGAAACGTTGGTGGTCAGGTTGGTCATAAAGGAAGTTTTCGCGCCAAAATGGATGCAGATGAGGTGATAAAAGTAAAGTTGTCATCTACTTGTGAATGCGGAGGAGGGATTGCAATATGCAATGGACCGTACATTCATCAAAAAGTTGATCTTCCGGAAATTAGGCCTTATGTAGTGGAATATCAGATGGAGCATGGTCGTTGCCGGAGATGCGGAAAAAGAAGAAGCAGTAAGTTACCAGAAGGTGTTACGTCAGATACATTTGGTCCAAGGGTTAAGTCAATAATTGCAGCGTTCAGCGGATTCTACAAAAATTCAAGTATCCGTTCAGGAGAGTGGTTTAAGAAACAATAGATAAGAGGTTTTGGAAAGGATTGAGACCCCTTTGTTTCCATGTTAAGTATAACGAAATTATCCGTTCAAGGAATGCATTTCCCCGCTTTGATTGTGTAAAATACGAATTTTTGCGGTAAACGACATAATGCCGTATCTGCTGTTCAGCATGGTTGTTTGTCAGCGGAATGTTTTTTGGGTCATCTAAAAAATTCCACATCATTCTTTCAGATTTCAAAATATTTTTCGCAACTCGAGAGGCTCCAATTGCTTCAGGTAAGTAGGATATTTCCTTCAAGTAATACCTTGTACGTTTTCGCAACTTTCTGGCACGTCTGGCAAATCTAAAAACATCTATCTCATTTTTTAGCAAAGCCTTTTTTAGTGCAAATAATTCAGTAGCTACATTTCTTAAGTAACAGCCAAGAACTTTGACTTCAATATTCCAACTATGCGCTAATCTTTCAAAATCCCTTGCTAAGTGTGCCCAGCAGATTTGCCTTTTTTCATCAGCAAAGTAATTGTATACTGCGTACCTGTCGGTTACCACTAAGCTATTATGATTGCAGCATGCGTTATTTTTTAAAACTTTCATTCCTCTTGACTCTGTCAACTTCACAAAACTTGCCGTATTGCTTGCAAACATCCAACACCAAGCGAGTTTACCTTTGTTATAATGGCTCGTTTCATCAATATGTAGAACTTTACTCCTACTTATCTCTTGTTCGATCTGCTCATACATTTTTTTGCATTTTGAAGCAACTCTATGTTCACTATTTGATATGCTAACGACGCTTATGTTCAAATTGAAGATATCATTTACGACACTCGCTATTTCGCGTTTTGAATTTTTGTAGAATCCGCTGAACGCTGCAATTATTGACTTAACCCTTGGACCAAATGTATCTGACGTAACACCTTCTGGTAACTTACTGCTTCTTCTTTTTCCGCATCTCCGGCAACGACCATGCTCCATCTGATATTCCACTACATAAGGCCTAATTTCCGGAAGATCAACTTTTTGATGAATGTACGGTCCATTGCATATTGCAATCCCTCCTCCGCATTCACAAGTAGATGACAACTTTACTTTTATCACCTCATCTGCATCCATTTTGGCGCGAAAACTTCCTTTATGACCAACCTGACCACCAACGTTTCTGTCGCTCTTTGGCTTGTCCTTTTTTATTTTGTACAACTCTCTAGAGCTTGGTAGAGATGAATTTTTCGAGTTTAAACCAAGCCTTTCCTTTAATTCAGCGTTCTCTATCTTTAAAGCCTTGTTCTCTGCTTTTAAACTTTCATTCTCCCTTTCCAGCTTTTCTATTTTTGCTTCTAACTTTTCTATTTTTTGCTGTAAATTTTTGCAAAGCTCTAAAAGGTTTACCACATTACCTCACTTTTGCTCTATGATTATCTTTTTAGATCACCTTGTCTACCTTATTCTGCCACTCCGCTGAACGGATACTAAGCGTCGTTAGCATATCAAATAGTGAACATAGAGTTGCTTCAAAATGCAAAAAAATGTATGAGCAGATCGAACAAGAGATAAGTAGGAGTAAAGTTCTACATATTGATGAAACGAGCCATTATAACAAAGGTAAACTCGCTTGGTGTTGGATGTTTGCAAGCAATACGGCAAGTTTTGTGAAGTTGACAGAGTCAAGAGGAATGAAAGTTTTAAAAAATAACGCATGCTGCAATCATAATAGCTTAGTGGTAACCGACAGGTACGCAGTATACAATTACTTTGCTGATGAAAAAAGGCAAATCTGCTGGGCACACTTAGCAAGGGATTTTGAAAGATTAGCGCATAGTTGGAATATTGAAGTCAAAGTTCTTGGCTGTTACTTAAGAAATGTAGCTACTGAATTATTTGCACTAAAAAAGGCTTTGCTAAAAAATGAGATAGATGTTTTTAGATTTGCCAGACGTGCCAGAAAGTTGCGAAAACGTACAAGGTATTACTTGAAGGAAATATCCTACTTACCTGAAGCAATTGGAGCCTCTCGAGTTGCGAAAAATATTTTGAAATCTGAAAGAATGATGTGGAATTTTTTAGATGACCCAAAAAACATTCCGCTGACAAACAACCATGCTGAACAGCAGATACGGCATTATGTCGTTTACCGCAAAAATTCGTATTTTACACAATCAAAGCGGGGAAATGCATTCCTTGAACGGATAATTTCGTTATACTTAACATGGAAACAAAGGGGTCTCAATCCTTTCCAAAACCTCTTATCTATTGTTTCTTAAACCACTCTCCTGAACGGATACTTTTAGTGAGCATAAGCAACATAATTAAAGTACACTAAGCATAGAAACCACTTTATCGTAACTTGGCAATGAATTAATTTCTCCAATCGCAGCTAAAGTAATTCTTTCATGCTGAGATAGCAATTCTTCTGCTGCTTTTTTTATATCGTAAATAGTAACAGCACTAATTTTTTCTATTAATTCGTTTTTACTGATGTATTTATTATAGTTACCGTAGTAGTGTCCTAACGTTTCAGCACGCGAGCTAACACTTTCGCGTGACATTAAAATTTGAGATTTTACTCGTTCTTTTACTCTATTTACTTCTTCTTCCTTTAAATCATCTGTAGACAATTTCTTCAACTCTGTCGTTATAGCTTTCAAAAGCTTATCTAGATTACTGCTATCTGTACCAGCAAAAATCGAAAGCATTCCTGTATCAGCATAGCTAGAGTTGAATGAGTAAATGGAATAAGCAAGCCCCTGCTTTTCTCTTACTTCCTGAAACAGGCGTGATGACATGCCACTTCCCAGTATGGCATCAAGAACTTTGAATGTGTGATATCTATTATCATCACGAGAAACACTAGGTAGACCAATTAATAAATGTACTTGATCTAATTTACGATGTTCTAAATACTCACCACCGGTATAACTTGCATTCTCGCTTTTTTTCAGCTCTTTTGAATGAATCTTTGAGAGAAAGTCTTTGATTAATTGAACAACCTCCTCATGTTCAACATTTCCTGCAACAGCAAATATAATGTTCTCGCCAAAGTAATGCTCATTTATGTAGTTATCTAGATTAGCTCGAGTAAAAGATTTGACAGTATCTTGCGTACCCAAGATTGACCTACCAAATGGTTGATCTTTATAAGCTGCTTCAAAATACTTATCAAAAATGATATCACTCGGTGAATCATTAGTTTGAAAAATCTCTTGTATTACAACACCCTTTTCGCGTTCCAATTCATCCTCTGGAAATGTAGAATTCATTAATATATCTATTAATATATCAATACCAGTCTTTATATCTTTTTTAAGAACCTTTGCGTAATAACTTGTACTTTCTCTACCGGTGCAAGCATTGAAAGCTCCACCTATGTCGTCAAAAGCTTTTGCAATTTCAAAAGCAGTTCTTGTCTTTGTTCCTTTGAAAGCCATGTGCTCTAGGAAATGAGATATTCCATTTTGGCTTGCACTTTCAGCTCTACTGCCAACACCAACTCGTATATTTAAAGCTACGGAATCAACTTCATGCACTCGCTCAGTTATTATGCACAGACCATTATCTAGTTTTGTTACTTGTGGTATATTCATCTTATATATTCTTCTTTAAATTCTCTTCTACAAAATCCCAATTGATCAAATGATCAAGAAAAACTTTTATGTAGTCAATTCTGCGATTTTGGCAATCCAAATAGTATGCATGCTCCCATACATCCATAGTAAGTAGTGGCACCTGGCCATAAATTAGCGGTAGATCCGCATTTGGAGTTTTAGTGATTTTGAGTTTTCCTTTTTCAAGCACTAACCACACCCATCCACTGCCAAATTGGCTTACTCCATAATTTGAAAATTCTTCACAAAATTTGTCAAAGCCACCAATATCATCTTGAATTTTTTTTGCTAGAAGACCATCATCTTTAGGCTCACCACCACCATTTTTTTTCATTGAATTCCAATAAAAAGTGTGATTCCAAACTTGTGCTGCATTGTTAAAAATAGGAACTGTATTATTATTTCCATGAACTTTCGTTACTAATTCCTCAATTTCCATATGTTGATAATCTGTGTTTTCAACCAGTTCGTTGAGTTTATTTAAATATCCCTTATGGTGCTTATCATAATGAAAATTCAATGTATTTGCAGATATGTAAGGTTCTAAAGCTGCTTTATCATATGGCAGCTCAGGTAAAGTAAAACTCATGCTGACCTCTTTATTTTCGATGGTATGGTAATATGTGCTTTTGCGCAACAGATAATTTAGTGATGTTTGTTGCAGTTATTCTAAAATAATCTATACTGATAAGGTAACTATTTTTTTATTTTTAGAGGGTTAATATGCCAAGTTCATATAGTAATTTTAAGAAATATGTTAAATTCGGAGATGTTCCTACCAAAAGTGTTGGATGTAACAAAATTCCACAAAATAGTTTCTATAAATCCGTTTACCTTATCAACAGTGTTGTTGGGCCAGTGAAAAATGTAGCTCTTGGTAGTTACAAAAAAAATCCTTCTATGATTGGGATTATTACTTTTGCGTTAGCTAGTGTAATTCTGCAACCTTTATATCTAGCATTGGCGTATTTGTCATACTGGCCGGCAAAAGGATTAGCGAAAGTAGTAGATAGTTTTGATCTTAAGCGTAACACAAAATCGTTAATAGATTATTCATTCATGTTGTCATGTAAGGCATGGGACCATAGTAGTGCATTATCTAAATTTGTTAACACAGTTTTGAGTTATGTTGTTAGTGCTGTTATTTGGGCTGCTGCGCTCGTTGTTACGCCACTCGTTTGGACTATTGATAAAGTAGCAAGTAAGTTTAGTGATGCAAACGCTGAAGGTGTTGGTAGTCCTTCTTTGTCAAAATAGATAGCCTACCAAGTACATGTGAAACCATTGTATCTGTGTGGCAAAATAAAGTAGACGAGATAAAGACACCTATAGAAACAAGAGGGTATCCGTTCAGCGGAGTGGCAGAATAAGGTAGACAAGGTGATCTAAAAAGATAATCATAGAGCAAAAGTGAGGTAATGTGGTAAACCTTTTAGAGCTTTGCAAAAATTTACAGCAAAAAATAGAAAAGTTAGAAGCAAAAATAGAAAAGCTGGAAAGGGAGAATGAAAGTTTAAAAGCAGAGAACAAGGCTTTAAAGATAGAGAACGCTGAATTAAAGGAAAGGCTTGGTTTAAACTCGAAAAATTCATCTCTACCAAGCTCTAGAGAGTTGTACAAAATAAAAAAGGACAAGCCAAAGAGCGACAGAAACGTTGGTGGTCAGGTTGGTCATAAAGGAAGTTTTCGCGCCAAAATGGATGCAGATGAGGTGATAAAAGTAAAGTTGTCATCTACTTGTGAATGCGGAGGAGGGATTGCAATATGCAATGGACCGTACATTCATCAAAAAGTTGATCTTCCGGAAATTAGGCCTTATGTAGTGGAATATCAGATGGAGCATGGTCGTTGCCGGAGATGCGGAAAAAGAAGAAGCAGTAAGTTACCAGAAGGTGTTACGTCAGATACATTTGGTCCAAGGGTTAAGTCAATAATTGCAGCGTTCAGCGGATTCTACAAAAATTCAAAACGCGAAATAGCGAGTGTCGTAAATGATATCTTCAATTTGAACATAAGCGTCGTTAGCATATCAAATAGTGAACATAGAGTTGCTTCAAAATGCAAAAAAATGTATGAGCAGATCGAACAAGAGATAAGTAGGAGTAAAGTTCTACATATTGATGAAACGAGCCATTATAACAAAGGTAAACTCGCTTGGTGTTGGATGTTTGCAAGCAATACGGCAAGTTTTGTGAAGTTGACAGAGTCAAGAGGAATGAAAGTTTTAAAAAATAACGCATGCTGCAATCATAATAGCTTAGTGGTAACCGACAGGTACGCAGTATACAATTACTTTGCTGATGAAAAAAGGCAAATCTGCTGGGCACACTTAGCAAGGGATTTTGAAAGATTAGCGCATAGTTGGAATATTGAAGTCAAAGTTCTTGGCTGTTACTTAAGAAATGTAGCTACTGAATTATTTGCACTAAAAAAGGCTTTGCTAAAAAATGAGATAGATGTTTTTAGATTTGCCAGACGTGCCAGAAAGTTGCGAAAACGTACAAGGTATTACTTGAAGGAAATATCCTACTTACCTGAAGCAATTGGAGCCTCTCGAGTTGCGAAAAATATTTTGAAATCTGAAAGAATGATGTGGAATTTTTTAGATGACCCAAAAAACATTCCGCTGACAAACAACCATGCTGAACAGCAGATACGGCATTATGTCGTTTACCGCAAAAATTCGTATTTTACACAATCAAAGCGGGGAAATGCATTCCTTGAACGGATAATTTCGTTATACTTAACATGGAAACAAAGGGGTCTCAATCCTTTCCAAAACCTCTTATCTATTGTTTCTTAAACCACTCTCCTGAACGGATACACAAGAGGATGTCATGCAAGTAGCTGACACTGGCATCCCGATACAATGTTGAACACTTTTTTTTGCCTTTCGAGAGTAAGTTCTTTCAATCGAAACACTATATGTACGTTATCATCGTCAATTTCAATGCGTTGAACTAACTTTCTTATTATATCAAGTTTAGTTTCATAGTCTGCTTGATTAAGCTCTCTCAGAGGAAAAACTTTCTACACTGTTTGTGATAAAATCTAATTCTCTCTGTAGCCTCTTTTCATCGATAGCTTCTTCCCTTTGATCTCTGATTCCTTTAACTCCTTTTCCATGCTCTCAACTTCTAAGTCATACTTTTCCTTCGTTATATGACCCCTTGCATATACATAAGCTAATTTTTCTATACCTTGTTCTATTTTACTTGCACGCTTTTCAAGTTAATCCTTTGCTTGCGTACTTTCATGTTTTACGAGTCTGAGCTGATATTCCTTAGTCATTGCCTCTGGTTCTTTGAGTACCATCTTCATTTCTTTCCATACTGCTTCTTCTAGTATATCAACTCGTATTGATTTGCTGTTACACACCCTATTCCCAACAAAACGAATTGATTTTTTCTTTCAGTCCTCGGAAAAATCTTACTTAGCTTAGCTATAGATGTTTACAAAAGAAATTCAAGTGAGTGAAGAAAGAAAAATTATTTTTGCAATACCGTAGGTACGCTCCACAATTATATTGAAGTTTTTATTGCACTCAAAACCTTCATTTTTCCTCATTTCTAGAATTATTAACGCATTATCATTTAACCAGCCTGAGTGAGCTAACTCGTCTAAAGTTGAGTTAACCAGATTGATATTATAAGGTGGGTCCATAAAAACTATATCGCACTTTGAAATAGGTCTTGGTAATCCGTTAGCATTGCAACAAATTAACGTGATATCGCTCGTAATTCCAAAATCTTCTGCTGTTTTTTTAGGCAGTTGCAAATTGTAATAATCTGAATCTACCATGAATGCATGTTTAGCACCTCGAGAAAGTGCTTCAAATGAAAAAGAGCCACTTCCGCAGAATAAATCAAGTACATTTAGGTTATAAATAGGTTTTCTTGAAGAAAGTATACTAAATATTGCTTCTCGGACACTACTCATAGTGGGCCGTGCAGCTAAATTCTTGCCTGTAGTTATTTTTCTTCCACGATATTTACCCGCAATAACACGTAACATATAAAACAAGTTCGAAGTTAACTAATTATTTATAATACACATTTAATGTCAACATAGCTTCAGCAGTCTAATAGAAAGAAGGTTGCTTGTGGAGGAACGCAAGATCAATCGCTTTTCTTTGATTTATTTTCTATACTGATTGCACGACCAATCTCGTCTTGTAAATCATCATGGTTGTTTTTTTCATCATGACCCATCCCTTCAATTCTACTTTCTAACTCTAACTTAATTAAAGTATTGATTTTCTCTATACTATCGAGGAAATTGTGACACTCTTCATCACTATATTCCTCACCAGATGCTTTTTTTTCTATAAATAGACTTTTGAACCCTATTAGATCAGAACTCTGATCGGCATTCAACACAATATTTCTCTCTATAAAACTAAGATCTGATAGTAACAAACTAACCTCTAATAGATCTTCACTTTCAATGTTTGCAAGATTATCAAGATCGTCTAAAATAGAGAACATCTTAAGCTCCTTCTGTGCAATTTCTTTGTCTTCTTTGTCAAATTCTGACGATAGCCCTTTATCATCTATAAGTCTCTCATTCAGAGCTTTATTTAGCTTTGAAAGACTAACATCACCTTGCTTAGTGCTATCTAGTAACAAATCTACCCTCGCTCTGCGCGCATTTAAAACATCATTGTAATCGTTTAACTTGATATTACCATCTTCGTCTTGCTGAAGACCATAATAACTTAGTCCTTTAAAATTAAGATTCCTCGTCATTATCACCTCTGCTATCAGCTCTTTCACTACCCTCACGTTCTCTGTCTTCTCCAAAAAGTGATGAGGTATCATAACTTTTGTCTTCCTGATCTCTTTCTTCTTTTTTTCTAGCTCTCTCAGAACGTTTTTCTATCGCTTCTGGAGTATTCATCTCAAAAAGTGATAAAGGACTGTAAACCTCATTTTGCTTTCTTCTTCCTTCTCTTTCAGTACGCTTTTCCATACCTTCAAAAACAGACCCAAAATCATCAACATCATTCTGATCTCTTTCTTCTTTTTTTCTAGATCTTTCGGCACGTCTTTCTATAGCTTCTGTAGTGTTTTTTAGGGTTTCTGGTTCCGTACCTAATTTTCGATTTGATTGATTAGGCTTATTTTCTTTTGATGATTCATCTTCTTCTGGTTCTCTCTTGCGGCCAATAGTGTAGTCATGAAGCTTCTCAAGAAATTCCCGTCTATATGTTTTTGCTCTATAGAGTAGATTATGCTGGTAACCATCCTTTTCTCCTGTAGCAGGGTTAATTCCTATAGAGTCGAGACCATGTTCCCAAGTAAACTTCATAGCATCTTCTATTGTATAGCCCAAATGTGATCCTACATATCCTTTATAATATTCTAAATATTTATCAATTCTTCTATGTGCAATATCTTCTTTATCAATTCCAAACGCCCTGTAGATTTTTTCCTCAAGCTTATCAACATCATTTTTAGGTGATGTTGCAAATTTTGTTGCTTCAATAGTAGCACCTACAAGCTTACGTGGCACATTAATAGCATATTTCAGCACACCCCCAACTCCTGGTATTCTACCTAGCAAATTAGCTGTACCTCCAGCTAATCTGTCCGGTACATGAGTAGCCCAATTACCTAAAGACTCTAGCCCTCCACCAATTTTATCTTGCATCTGTTGTTTTAATCCCTGCATTAAACCAGTCACAGGTGATGCTTGATACATACTAGATATATTGTAAACACCAAACCCACCACCGGCAATGCTTGAGCCCATCTGTTGTACAAACTCCTTCAAAGAAAATATCAAAAACGAAAGCAAGAACAATACAAAGATCTCTCCTGCGTTGATTAAATAACCTCTCTGTATGTCTTGCACCCTTTGGTAATCACTATTTTCTTTATAATTTTTGCAATCCTCACAATCTTTACATTTCTGACAGTATTCACTGTTGGGATCCTTATATAAATCATGAAGTTTCAGTATTCTACAACCTTGTTTTTTTATCGCACTCCGCACTAAAGATCTTATTTCATTAATTATTTCCCTATAACTATTGCATTTATTTATATCTTGACAGTAGCGTTTTATTATTTCACTAACATCACCTATCCTTTTCTCTATATTGTTGATCAGTAATATAATGTCAGCCCTCTCTGATGCATGAGATAAACTATTTGTTAAGCGTACTAGATCTTTTGCACTACAGCCATTACTAACTATCATATCACTTTCCGCAATATAGTGGTCTGCTGGATTATCTTTAGTTCCAGGAATTGGATTAAAGAAAGGATAATCTATATAACGAAAACCTTTATTAATGTAATCTGGTGGAAGAGGGATATATCCAGCGCCACCAGTAAACTTTACTGTACCACCTATTCTGCTTAGTTTTTCTATACCTTCTATATTCTTATCTACGTTCAATGGAGAAGCCTCTCCAATAGCATAAGGTACAAAAATTTGCCCTGGAGTCCAGCTAAAGTATTCTTTATCAATTATACAAAAACCACCAAATACCCATTTTGGAGCACATAACTTTATTTCAAGCCATTTATTATAGCACACAGTAAAGCCTAACTGTTTATAAAAGGTATTCATTATCATCGCAGCAAGTAATGACAGCAGGGTAAATATCATAATTGATTGCAAACAGAAACTAATACAGAATTTTATCCAACCCTCAAATAGACTTTTCAGTGGTGAAAATAAAATAGAGATTAGGAATAGCGGCATTATAGCTACAAGAAAAGCTATACCCATAAAACCAGAAAGGAATATTATGTAAGCATACATACACAGCAGGAAATATAAGACAATCCCTACAAAAATTGCCGGTATCATAAGGAGACTTGCCCACATTTGATAATGTAAAAATGCTGCAAACTTTTTCCAAACAGAGTAAGCAAAAAACTTATTAAACATATCCTCCATGAAGCTAAACAATTTAGCTTCATTTCCTTGAGCAACGTTTGAATTACCTCCGGTGTTCATGTTGGGAGCAAAATTAGTAATTATGCTTATCAATTGTTCAAGACCTTTAACAAATAAAACAAGAAAATGATCATAGAAAAATCTAAAACTTCCAGGAGATATAAGCACTATTACTAGAGTGATTTTCATCATTCTGATGAGCATATCATGCTTAGTTTCTCTTATCATTCCAAAAAGATAAAGAAGCGATGAAATCACTATAAATAGAACAAGCAAGGAAAGAACAAAATTGTGAAAGCTCGTACTTTTTTCAGCTATATTTTGAAATATCGCTTGTGCAGCTGCAGGATCATTGCTATCAAAATGCTTTTTACAATTTTCGTTAATCAATAATACACATTTTAGATAGTTATAAACGTAATCAAAAAATCCAAAGTTACTTGGTTTCTGCACTCCGCTCAAAAATTCAAAAGAGTAGCCACCTGCATTATCTAGATAATATCTATCTAATATCTTTACATATATTTTCCATCCTTTTTCTAACCTCACCGTATTACAATTCCTGTCCTGTAATATGGTGTTATCTCTGTCTAAAGTAAAAAGACCGCTCCCATTTTCTGCCATGGAGTTGTAACCTAGATGTACAGTAGGATATTGAGGATCGCGCATTAACTTTAGATTTTCGTTAGGATCACCTTTCCCCGTTTTAAACAAAAGATAAGCACCATGACCGTTGGTAAACCAACATGGAGCACCACGTGATACTGTATTTGCGCTATCATCTTCATTAATGCACTTGCACTTTACAGTGCAACTTGCTTTAGGCTTACTTGAAAATTTTTGTATGCTAGATTTATAATCATTACAAACTAAGTGAAAGTCAGGCAGACTGTTGTCACCTTCCCCTCTTTCAAATTTGGTTGCATATTTTAACTGCTCCAAACTTTCCAAACTATAACTACTTTGAGATTTCTTCTTATTACTATTGCTCCAAGATGTCCATGCACCATTTACTCGTACTACTAAACTATCTCCATTGGTTTCAAATCCAGTATCTTTCCACTTCACCACTTGATTAGAGTGAAAACCATAATTAATTTCTCCAGTATTAGGATCAATAATTTCTCTATCTTCTGGAACAAAAGCATCATGATCTCTTGAAAAATGAGCACCAATTGCAATGGGTTCAGGACCAAAATAATCAGCAGATATACATCTTGGAAAAGGCATATCATTCTTACTACAACCTGTAACCAGAACACAGATTACCAAAATTAATAACCTAAACCAACATTTGCCTAAGCGTGATTGCATACCTAAACTTTTTCCAATACAGAATAAATTTCTAAAACCTTACTTCAAATATCTTTTTAATTAGTTACTCCATATATCTCATCAATCTTCCTTGACTTGTCCTTTTGTTTTATCAGAATCCTTTTGCTTATCTGGCTGGCTTAGTGTTTCAGATTTGCTCATTTCTCTGCCAGCACTCCCTTTCCCATCTGCTTGCTTTGGTGTATCAGGCAATTTAGCTTCAATTTTGCTACGATCTTTACTCATTCCCTGCTTGATGTTATGTATCATATTTTGGGTTCTATCATCAAGGCCAACAGTTGACAGCATAGCTTGTGATGCGCTCCTAGAAATATGACTAACACTTTGAGCAACTCCATAACCAGAGCTGAACAACGCCTGCGCCATAGTTTCTGATATAGAAACAAAAGCTTCCATTGCACTAGCAATGATGAGATATATAAATGCCTGGATTAGATCTATAGGTAATGCTGCAAAGTGCCCACCAGCCCTTTCTCCAGTACTGAACGCAACATCAACACTAGTACCAGGACTATACCCAAGAGGTAATATTGATTTCATAAGACACAGATCATACGATAAAAAATTTACACTAATTAAGCATTGATAGCATGCAGAAAAATTTGTGAGGTTGTATAGAACTGAATACATTAACTGGTTTAAAAGAGACAAGGATGAAAATAAAATGACTGGTTGCAATGAAACATGAGCCAGCGTTTTTATCCAATTATCAAATAATGTTTTAGTTTGTTGAAATAGAATAAATACGATAAATAAAGGTGCTAATGACAATAAAAATGCCACTAAAACAGTAGATATTACATACTTAAACGTAGCACTAATAATGCATCTTAAAAACACAAAAGTAGCATAAAGTATTGCCAAAAATGCAATAAAGCCAAAAGGTCCTGATAGCATTAAAGACAAAAATTTCAGCCATGTTTCTCCTGTAAATAATACTCCCGCTGTTAAATCTAAGAATGCAAATTTTTTACCTCCTTCTCCTATATAGCCAGAAAAACTATCAACTAAATAAATGCTACCATCAACAAAAAGCCCAGACAAAGTTGTACCAAAGAATTCCCAACTTCTATCACTAAAAGCAAAAGCTATAAATGCTATTTTGAATATTCTTATAATAAAATCGAATTTACTTAATTGTATTGTTCCAAGCATATAGCCAACAACAGTAAATATAACGTATAGAATAAGCAAAGCTCTTATTCCTTGTAGAAGCCCCTTTCTATATACTTCATATGGAATTTTAATTCCGTCTTCACCCCCGTCTGTTATGAAATCAAAAATCTTGTTTACAGTTGATGAAATAAAATCGTTTATTTTTCTTTTTAAAAATAAATTTACTGTGTATTTGTTATCTTCATAATATTTGCCTTCTTTGTCCGTAATATCATCTTTCTTTACGTTTTCTACATTAATACCAAAGTATATCTTTTTAGACTCTTTATCCTTTAAATGACTTCCATCTATTATGTAATAGTCTACATTATCCTCTGTTATTTTATCTAATTTCTTTACTTTTTTGAAATTATTAGTCTTTCGAGCAGATGGATCTTCTGGCGGGCTATCACCCAAGTACATATACAGTTTTTCACCACTATCGAAGTTACATGATCTAGTCACTGCAACATGATATCCACCTCTATGAAGAAAGTAATTGCCATTGCTTGCTATAGCAAGCATCACACTACTACCAGGTATTATATCTTTTTCATCTATTTTATAATCATGATTTAATTTCAAAGAAAAATGTTCAAAATTATCACCAATTTGCGAACACACATTATCCCCTTTTGCACCCTTTCTCTCTGGAAAACATTGAATACCTTTAGCAGTATTCTGATTATTAAGATCACCAACTTTTGCAACAAGAGCCTCAGCCCAAGAAATATCTTCTCTGTCCTCTTTGAAGTTTAATTTAGAATTTGATATTAAATTAATGTCAATCTGCTTAGAATCCCTCTTATTTTCTTCAATCTCTTTTAGTTCATCCTCAATACGTTTAAGGTGAGAATACATGTCACATGTATTTCTTTTATCATACTTCTCATACCTTATAGAAGAGACGCAATTCTCCCCTATACCTTTTGCGTTGTAACATATATTTTGATAGTAACAATTAAGCTCATAAGAGCTGTACTTGCTTATCTCATTAAAATCACATTTTTTCCCATTACATAATTTATCCAGTCCTATTTTAGTTCGTCGTAAATCTAACAATGCACCATTTATCCATGAATTTTGAATATAATCCTTATTAAAATGTACCTTATTATCATATGGAGTGTAGCCATTACCAACTAGCACTCTTCTTTCTTCTATGTTCTCTTTATTAATCTTAGGAAATTCTACTTTAGTCCTCTTACCACTTTCTCCACAAAAGAACGTTCCTCCATTGAGCATGTCTTTTATTGTAGCTTTGTCTTTTTTATCATTTTCTTCAGCTCTATAGCAATTGTCATCAAAGCTGATACCTTTCCCTTCCGGATTGTCATAATTAATCGTTATCTCTCTGGGAACTAAGCTAAAGCTTAACTTATCACCAAGATTTGCTTTAATTCCAGTATCTACATAACGTCTATTGCTATAGAATTCATTATTTCCAAAGCCTATATCCCCACATATTTCTCGTTCATCAAGACTAGCATTATCAATTAACTTATTACTGTAATTTGGTATTAAATCATTAGCACAAAATACAGCGGGCACAAGTACTCTCTTTGGATTTTTCCCTTCTTTAAGAGGACAAAAATTTACTGACCCACCAAGAGTAAATTTGATTTTCTCATCCTTGCTAATTACTTGACCAGAATCAACCCAATGAATTTTAACTCCTTCGCCAGCTTCACGAACTGGAACATCTATACTGACACTAGTATTTCTGCTCTGCAGCCCAGGTTCAACACAATCCATTGTGCAGCCAGTAATTACAAGACATAGTATCAATAATAATGATTTTCTGCTCATCATTGATTTCCTGTGTTTGTCGGTATTTTAGGTGCTGATCTTTGAGCTGATTGTGGTATTTGAGGTCTTCGACTTGGTGTACCAGATTGCTGACCTGCTCTTCTTTGGATACTTTGTTCATCTAAACCTACTGCTCCCATTAAGCTTTGCTGATATTGCCTTCCTGGTTCGCTTGCCACATAAACACCAAACAACGAATCAGATATTGTTGAAGATGCCTCAACTAAAGCTTTCATAGCATGTCCCAAAATCACAAAAGCCATCATAGCGGTGATATTAGGTGCATGTTTGGAAGCATAACCATAAATAATACAAGGATTAAAAATCTTTAAGTTAAGATTAAGTATACATGTAGGGCAGACCTCAAAATTAAAGACCGAATACACAATATAATCCATAACCTGGCTTATTAATGATATAAAAATTAAAAGCACTACCGGATGAATTGCAAATCTTGCTAAATTTTTGACCCAATTGTGAAACATCTGTCTAGTATATCCAAATAGAAGGCAAATAATAAAAAGAGGCGCCAAGGAAAGCAATAATGCAACTATTGCTATAGATGTGATAAAAGAAAATAAGGCGTTAAACATCGATAAGCTCACTGTTATCAAACCCCAAATCACCAAGCAAAACGATACAATACCCAAAGGACCAGAGAATATAAGAGATACTATTAGTAACACTGAGTGTGCTGATAAAAACCTATTGAGCGGTAAATCAAGAAATTCAAAAACATTTGATGTTGTACCTCTGAAATTTGCTATTTCTATTAACTGTTTTGGAGCATTAACAAAAATAGAAAATGCATTGTTATAAAAAAAACTCCAACTGTTATCGTTCAGCAATTGGGTAATAACTCCTATCTTTACACATATAATTAAAAATTCATATGTAGAAGCATGAGACAATCCAAAAAAGTAATAAAGGGTATATAAAGTTATATATAACACTAATAACGACACTATTGTGGATCTGATAGTCTTTGTTCTATTTGACGCTACAAAACTTTGATAAAGAGACTTCACGGGACTAGATTCAGAGTGATTCCATTCTGAATTTTTATAACTGGAACCAAAAAATGCAATTTTTACTTTTTCATCAAAAAAATTATATATCGCACTAAAAGTTCTTACAGGTGGCTCTTTAGTTGTGAGGTTAATGCTAAACTGACCTTCATTTTTGTAATCGCAACCATGGTCTCTTATTCCGTAATATATGGTGCCTATTTTGTCTTTTAGCTTTTCTTTTAAGCCTTCCATATATTGAGTATTATAAACTTTGCTAATGTCTATAGGTATATCTCCCTGAGTTTCACCAGGGTTATACTCAGGAGATTTACCAGAAACGCTTATATATAAGTTGTTTTTTAGACTATGGTTCTTCGTTACTCTTATATTGAAACCACCCTTGCCTTTAGTATTAAAGGTGAAAGTTAATTTCTCACCTTGGGGGTGATTTTTCTTTATTTCATAATCATAATTAGTACGTATATTGCCTCGCTCATGTTCAAGTTCTTCTTTCTCCATTGACACTACTAACGATGGAATATAAGTCTTTATCCTCTTCATTTTCTTTTTTCTTATATCATCCACAGCTCCCTTGGTATTTTTTTCTGTATTTACTTTATCCTTTTCACCATCTGAACTATCGCTGTGTCCTTTAGCTATGTTGCTATCATCTAACACTCCCATTATACCATCTACAGCCTTCTTGATAGCTTCTTCCTTACTTACTTTTCCAACAGCTAGTTCGTTGGCAAGATTTTTAGCTACATTACGTTTATTGCCATCTATAGTATTAGATTCAATTTGCACACAATCTTGACTGGCATAATAACATGTATTCTCACACGCAAGATTTAAAAGGTACGTATCTATCTCAACTTTCTGACTGCTTGAAAGCCTCCTGCAGTCTATATTTTCTCCTTGTTTTATAGAATTAATGATATTTTCAATCTCCTTTTCATCTTGATCAGATTTTACAAAACTTGGATTCCAGTATTCTTTTCCATTCAACCATTTTGCGTTACCTATGATATATTTATTAGGGCATATTTCACCTTGACAATTCTCTTGATTTAAAACATGTGCAAAATACTCCGTCTCTCCTTCACCGCAACTCTCGTCAATTTTTTTATAGGTGACCGTGCCATTATCGTTTTTACACATTTTACTTCCAACAACACTAAAGCTTATCGCATCGCCATCTTTAAGCGCAAACGGTAATGTAACGTTTCCTACTCCAGGTTCAATTGCAAAATCTTTATACTGCGAACAAAAATTAACCTTATTAGGTACTATATTAATCTCTGTTACTTTTATTTTATCCGAAATATAAACTCCAGAATCAACCCATTTCTGCTCTGTTGACACTATATCCAATTTCTCACGCAAGCCTGATGAATCTTCTGGCTTAATACACCCGCACCCAGATAATAAAAAGAGTATCACAAAACTTATGCATAGCTTAACCAAGTTTTGGTTGCTCAAATGTTCAAACATCTGTTACTCACCTGCGCTCACTCTCCACCTGGTTTTATAGATTCACTAGAAGAAGATCCCGATCCCTTATTATCATCTCCACCTCCTCCAATAGCCCCTCTTGCCTTATTTACAGCCGCAGCAGCAACTTGACCAGCACCTCCAGCAGCAGCTTTGGCAGCAGATAAAGCTTTATTCACCATTTGTGCAGGAGTGCTACCTGAACCAAGTGCTGCCCTGTGATTACCAGCAAGCTCAGCAGCCATGCCGGGAAGAACGTTTAAAAAGTGGTAAAAGAGGAATAATACTAAACACAATTTTAATAATTCTCCGATTAGAGAGCTGCCAAACTCCATGTATGTAAAGTCGAATAGACCAAGTATGCTGCTCTTTTTAAAGCTATAATTTTGCATCATACATGCGAGAGTAGTTTCATTTTTATCACATTCCCCATCTTTCAATTTAAACCACTGTTTTTTCTTACTATATGAGATTTCTGCTTGTTTCTTTTCATATGACTTGTCTGGTTGTTCATTTTTATATGACTCGTCCAGTTTAAAATTTAAATTTTTAAAATAGATTTTATCACATGCTATGAACATAAAGGATAAAAACGCAAAAAGGATAACCGGGTATAAGCTATAGGTAATCAACTCTTTCACCCAGCCGTCAAAATATCCTTTGGTGTGTTGGAATAAAACCATAGGAATAAACAAAGGTGATAGAATAACAATTACACTTAAAGCAACTAGAGATAAAATAAATACATAGCACATCCACAAAATAACCATCATCAGCAAAATGGCCATAAATATACAGACAAGAGCTACTAAAATTTGTCCACCAGCGAAAATAATACCAATCACCGAACCTGCAACTAACAAGACAGGAGCAGCGCCAAGCAAAACCGCTAACGTTGCAACACCTCCAGTACCAATTTTGCCACCAATTCCATCTAAAGGGGCACCTAAATAAAATAAAATTCTGCAATCAAGCCTATCCCAAGGTGCAAGATAACTGTAGGATACCTTCTGCCCTGCACGATCGTATTCATAATCTTTACCTGCCTCATAATTACATATATTTTTACTCTCAGATGAAGCTTTAAGCACTATTTCTGATAAGCCGTTCGAAAGTTTTGTTAATTCCCCGTAATAATGAGACATAGTGCTACCTGTCGTAAAGTAAATCACTAAAGCGAATTTAATGATCAACATGTACATTTCTTGTGGACTACGCATTCCACCAGACATGGCTTTTATAGAGAACAATATCAAAGCTAAAATTAAGATAGCAGTAACAGTGTTCTTCAGTCTTTTTTGTGCTACAGACAAAAAACTACCCTTAGCATGTCCATTTTTGTCTGTAAGTAAGTTACCACTTGAATCAATACCTGCCACTAAATTATCTAACGATTCCTTAATGCATTGCACTATCATAGAAGTTATAGGAATAGGAGATAATGACTTACTTCCCGCTTGATTGTAGCAAGCTTCAGAGACATACGAGCTAAAACAGCTTTTATTGTCATAACCTACAAAAATTTTTCCTTCTTTTTCTTTTTTCCTGATAAGAGTTTTATAATCGTCATCCCTGTTGATAAAACTCCTTTCTTCACCACCTGTACCATCTTTATTTTTGAATAATATCACAGATTGTTCACACATAGGAGCAATCGGATCAGGTGGTAATTCCGTGCATCCTATATCAATTCCTTGCGGCCAAGCAGTTCCAGCTGCCCTAACTTCAGCCAATTCCACACATAACCTACCCATTTTTCTCACTGCCCTGAACGTTGATCCATATATGTCTTCGCTCTGTCCTGCTTTGAGAACTTTACATTTCAGCTCACCATCGACCGTCGGGGACCATGACCCATCTACATATCCAGTATCTTTTTCCCTTACATCAAAGTCTATGTATCCAGGTTTTTCTCTGGAATCAAAGTCTTTCTTGTTAAAAAGATTACCAAAAGTTAAAGGATTTCGATGACATATTTCTATATATTCACTGTATTGCACACCGTTTTTTGGCCAGTAGTAGTGTTCCCTATCAACATTCACAACATCCCAATCAGTAAAGTTTAAAATATCTTTCTCTGTTTGTTTTCCATCTTTTCCTGATCTTTTCTGTAATGCAGAAAAATATTCATCTTCTGTTCGATAATTTTTATCTGTATCACCACTATAACCTGTATCTTTTAGTTTAAAATTTTTATATCTCCCATCATTATCGTATGCAACTGGATGCCTAACAAAACTATGCTGACAAACAATAAGTCCCCCAACTGCCTTCCAGACTCCAACAATTGCAGCTATCATTCCAACGATAACAAGAGCAGTAAATAAACCAGCAGAAGAGACAATCAAAACAATACCAGTAAATATTGCACCAATAGCAATTGCTATCCCAGCAACTGCTGCAGATGTTTCAAACGCCTTACAGTCAGGATTAGAGGCACGGCTAAAGCTACCAGTAGAATTAAATCTGCTAACAAATTCCGTTTTGTCAGTACCACTTACTGTATCTGCAAACACTGGATACGAGAGCAAAAAATCTATATTTAACAAAAATATCGCAACTAAAAGTAATGACAGTTTAGTTTTAAACATTTTTCACCTTTTGATAAAACACAGGCAACCACATCTTTGGATCATCTCCGACTTCTTTCAGTATATCATATAACAATAGAACACTTTCCGCACGTCCAGATAACACGTTGACCACATCATCCAAATCTTTCAGATCTATTCTAGCTACTACAGCATTAACTCCCTGCTTTACTAAAAAGAATCTAGTACTTGGATCTGTGTGTTTGATCAGTATGTACTCACGTTCAGTTAACATAAAAACATCTCGATAGACACTAGTAGCTTTCAGATTTGGCAAAAAAATTTGTGTTGCTGTCTGCTGTACAAGCGTATCACTAATAGCACTTTTACTTGCATCTTCAACACTCTGAGTAGCAAAAACTACAAAAGCATTTAACTTTCTCAGCACTTTCAACCAGTCTTTTATCTTAGGTGCAAAAACTGGATTATCTATTAACGCCCATGCTTCATCAAGAACAATAATAGATGGAGTGCCATCAAGCGATATACTAATCCTATGAAACAAATAAATCAAGACCGGCCCAAGAGCAACAGGATCTTTTAGCAAGCTAGCCATTTCAAAGCCAAACACTCTTGCTTTTGAAAAATCTAGCAAATCTTCTTTATTGTCAAATATTGCAGCATGAGAGCCATCATCATGCCACATAGATATTGCTCCAGCTAGAGTATCAGGGCCCGCAAGTCCTAAAAATGGTACAAGATTTCTCAAAAATCTGTCTTCTTTTTTTAATTTAAAATTTCCCTCAATTGCATCATTAATTCTAGCAATATCTTCTGAAGTGAATTTATCGTTGTACACTAAAATTAAAGATTTTATCCATTCCATCAAAAATGTTTTATTATCAGGAGTATCGTCAAGTTGCAGAGGATTAAAATTTGTCTTAGTTCTTGGTTCTATTATAGTATAGATACCACCAAGTGCTCTTAAAAAAATTTCTGCACCGCGATCTTTATCAAAAAAGAATATTCTTGGAGAAAATTTCATTGCTTGAGCACATAAAAAATTCATTAAAACAGTTTTGCCAGCACCTGTTGGCCCAATTATCATAGTATGTCCAACATCCCTTATATGAAAGTTGAAGAAAAATGGAGTGCCAGATGTTGTATCAAAAACTGTAACAGCATCTCCCCAGTGGTTATTGAATTTTTTACCAGTAGGATAATTATGTTGAGATGCAAAACCGGCCAAATTAAGACTACTTATTGTACCTTTTCTTACTATATAATCAAAATTACCAGGAATTTGCGCCCAAAATGCTGGTTCTAGATTAACCCTCTCACGAACAGGATAAACACCACAATTAGAAAGCTCCGATTCAACCAATGATAAAGCATTGTCCAATGATTTAGGGCTTTTTTCTATACATAAGATAGTTAAATGGTGTTCACCAAACGCAATTTTACCACTCATTGCATCATCAAGCGCATGAGAAATTTCTGCTATTTGAGAAATAGCTTTATCTGCAGATTGTATCATACGATTTTGCTGTATCTGCATTTTCGCAATTGCCATTTGCCTATTTGTAAATTGAAAAGACTGCGTGATAATAAATTCATAAGGAAGTTGTAAAAAAGAATCAAGCATTCCTGCGGAAGTATTATTTCCATATTCTTTGATACTAACTATTCCAGCATATTTACTTTCATTATGAGTCACAACCTGTATCATCTTATGGCCAAAAAATAACCTATGAACTGGTAAGTATCTTGATATTTCAGTTTTTAGTGGAAAAAGCGTATTTGTAACAAAGCCACAATTTACAATTCTAGACAGAAACTCCATTATTTCACAAAACAGCCCGTTTGGAGTTTCTTTTACTCCAAGGACTTTAGGCGAATAATTCCTAAGGCTTGTTACTATACGATTTGTCGTTTCCTCTAAATCTTCATAGGTATCACGCATATCACTTTCCCAAGCATGTTTTGAAGTTACATGCCCAAATTTTTTCAGTAGATGTGATAAAAATTCTACTCCCTTTGTATCTGCCCTACGAATAATCGTAATGTATAAATCATTAATAAAAGATTGCCTAGTTGCGTGTTTTTCTCTCCATTTTAGATTTACATGGTTAGCAAAAAAATTTGGTAAACTCTGGTTTGCAAATTCATCAGAAAAGATATTCTTCTTACGCCTGATGGTATGAAAGTACAAACTAAATGCTGGAGATGAAATGCTTCTTAGCATCTGATTTCTGATATTATTTTGTATCACCAAGTCTTCATCATCGGCCGTTTCAAACGCAAAGCCATTTAATTTTATAAATTTAACTAACCAATTCTGCTTTGTTATCAAGGTTGTACTATTCCAATAGCAAGAATAAGGTATAAATTCGGCAGCGTGAACCTCTCTACTTAGAATAGATTTATTCTTTGATTGAATAGCTCTAAATCTCAACATTGCATAACATCAAGTAATGTCATAAGAATTGGCTCCATGATAAAACCGATTTAAACATTTGGAACATTTTCCCAACTTTACCATAAATAACTCAATAAACAACGGTTCCTTTGCAGAAGCTATATAGCCAAGTCCATGTATACCTGGTAACATCAGGAGAATTACTCTAAGATCATTTGTATTAATGAAAATTAGCATGCAAATTAGAACGTTTAATATTGCAAACATATAACTCACACCAAAGAGCATTGCAGGTCTTGTAAGACCTTTAAATAATTGATTCGTTTGTATGCTGCCAGTAGACATATCTTTAACCTTCTAATAAGAGCTCTAACACTAATACTACATCATTAATTAAAAATCTATTGAAATGAATAGCACTTTAGGTAAGATAATTAATTTAAATTCAATGATTATAAGCTGGCCATTTCAAGAAGCAGAAAAAATACTACAAGAATTCCCTAATAAAAAAGAGATAATATTTGAGACTGGTTATGGTCCCTCGGGTTTACCACATATTGGTACTTTTGGGGAAGTTTTTCGTACCACAGTTATTGCAAACGCTCTAAAAAAAATAGCTCCTAGTATAAAAACCAAAATCATTGCAGTTTCCGACGATATGGATGGTTTGCGAAAAATACCAGATAATGTACCAAATCAGGAAATGCTAAGAGAGAATCTGAACAAGCCATTAACCATGATACCTGACCCATTTGGCACTCATGAGAGTTATGGTCATCACATGAATTCGTTGTTGTGTAAATTTCTTGATTTGTTTGGATTTGAATACGAATTTAGGAGTGCAACAGAGTGTTATAAATCTGGCGTTTACGATGAAAAACTTTTACTCCTGCTGAAAAATTATGATAAAGTGATGGAAGTAATGCTTCCATCATTTCGGGAAGAAAGGCAGCAGACTTACAGTCCATTCTTGCCGATATGCCCAAAAACTTCCCAAGTTTTACAAGTTCCAGTAATTGAAACAAATACAGATAAAGGAACAATCACGTATGAAGACCCAAACGGGGAAAAAATAGAAGTTCCAGTGACAAAAGGAAAATGTAAACTGCAATGGAAACCTGATTGGGGGATGAGGTGGGCTGCATTCGGAGTTAATTACGAAGCTCATGGAAAGGATTTGACTCCATCTGCTGTGCTTTCAAGTCAAATATGTAAAATACTTGGAGAAAAGCCACCGCTTTTGTTTTGCTATGAGTTATTTCTTGATAAAGAAGGAAAGAAGATATCAAAATCAAAAGGAAATGGTATTTCAATTGAGGAGTGGCTAACTTATGCACCCACAGAGAGTTTAGCGTTATACATCTTTCAGAGTCCTAAAAAAGCTAAACGTTTATATTTTGATGTGATACCAAAATCAACTGATGAATATTTGGAATTTGTTAAGCGTTATAATGAAAGTAAAGAAAAGGATGTAAACAGTCCTGTATGGCACATCCACCAGGGTAAAGTTCCAAACGTAGAAACTTCAGGCATAAATTTTTCGTTACTTTTAAACCTGGCAGCAGCTTGTAATGCTGAAAATAAAGAGATTCTTTGGGGTTTTATATCAACTTATGCACCAAACGTTACACCAGAAAGCAACAAAATGCTAGATAGGCTTTCGGATTTTGCAGTGAGGTATTATCACGACTTTATCAAGCCAACAAAAGCGTATAAAGCTTCAAACGAAAAAGAGAAAGAAGCGTTACTAGATTTAAAGAGCAACCTACATTCCCTGCCTATTACAGCCACTGCTGAAGAGATTCAATCTCAGGTTTTCTCCATCGGAAAAAAACATAATTACAATAACTTACGCGATTGGTTTCAGTTGCTATATGAAACGCTGCTTGGCCAAAAAACCGGTCCTAGAATGGGATCTTTTATCAAGCTTTATGGAATAGATAATACAATCTCTCTTATAGAAAGTGCTACTGAACGTACACTTTAGAGTTTACCTTCTTTCATTTGAGCCCTCTAGTTTTATTACTTGACAAACCTTCCCACTTTCCTTATTATACTGATAAAGGTATTTATCCTTGTTTTTGGGCTCAACGACAAAATTCAGTAAAAAACTCAGATATTTATTGGCAAATTACATAAAATTATAGCGGCTTTTTTTATTTTTTCTACATTCAGCCAAATCGCGCTTGTTAGCACATTATCAATTTACATTATTAAAACTAGCTATACGGGGATTCTTTTGTCTTTTTTTATTTAGTAAATTTCTTAATATTTGTAGCTAAAGTAATTTTAGAGAGCCAGCGCGTGACCAACCTGGTCAGTTTTCTGAATACCAGTACTGGAATAACAAGAAAGAGGTATCCGTTCAGCGGAGTGGCAGAATAAGGTAGACAAGGTGATCTAAAAAGATAATCATAGAGCAAAAGTGAGGTAATGTGGTAAACCTTTTAGAGCTTTGCAAAAATTTACAGCAAAAAATAGAAAAGTTAGAAGCAAAAATAGAAAAGCTGGAAAGGGAGAATGAAAGTTTAAAAGCAGAGAACAAGGCTTTAAAGATAGAGAACGCTGAATTAAAGGAAAGGCTTGGTTTAAACTCGAAAAATTCATCTCTACCAAGCTCTAGAGAGTTGTACAAAATAAAAAAGGACAAGCCAAAGAGCGACAGAAACGTTGGTGGTCAGGTTGGTCATAAAGGAAGTTTTCGCGCCAAAATGGATGCAGATGAGGTGATAAAAGTAAAGTTGTCATCTACTTGTGAATGCGGAGGAGGGATTGCAATATGCAATGGACCGTACATTCATCAAAAAGTTGATCTTCCGGAAATTAGGCCTTATGTAGTGGAATATCAGATGGAGCATGGTCGTTGCCGGAGATGCGGAAAAAGAAGAAGCAGTAAGTTACCAGAAGGTGTTACGTCAGATACATTTGGTCCAAGGGTTAAGTCAATAATTGCAGCGTTCAGCGGATTCTACAAAAATTCAAAACGCGAAATAGCGAGTGTCGTAAATGATATCTTCAATTTGAACATAAGCGTCGTTAGCATATCAAATAGTGAACATAGAGTTGCTTCAAAATGCAAAAAAATGTATGAGCAGATCGAACAAGAGATAAGTAGGAGTAAAGTTCTACATATTGATGAAACGAGCCATTATAACAAAGGTAAACTCGCTTGGTGTTGGATGTTTGCAAGCAATACGGCAAGTTTTGTGAAGTTGACAGAGTCAAGAGGAATGAAAGTTTTAAAAAATAACGCATGCTGCAATCATAATAGCTTAGTGGTAACCGACAGGTACGCAGTATACAATTACTTTGCTGATGAAAAAAGGCAAATCTGCTGGGCACACTTAGCAAGGGATTTTGAAAGATTAGCGCATAGTTGGAATATTGAAGTCAAAGTTCTTGGCTGTTACTTAAGAAATGTAGCTACTGAATTATTTGCACTAAAAAAGGCTTTGCTAAAAAATGAGATAGATGTTTTTAGATTTGCCAGACGTGCCAGAAAGTTGCGAAAACGTACAAGGTATTACTTGAAGGAAATATCCTACTTACCTGAAGCAATTGGAGCCTCTCGAGTTGCGAAAAATATTTTGAAATCTGAAAGAATGATGTGGAATTTTTTAGATGACCCAAAAAACATTCCGCTGACAAACAACCATGCTGAACAGCAGATACGGCATTATGTCGTTTACCGCAAAAATTCGTATTTTACACAATCAAAGCGGGGAAATGCATTCCTTGAACGGATAATTTCGTTATACTTAACATGGAAACAAAGGGGTCTCAATCCTTTCCAAAACCTCTTATCTATTGTTTCTTAAACCACTCTCCTGAACGGATACAGAAAGAGGGCGCTGGGATGACACCATTTGCTGTCTTCAAAATGAATGTTAATACACCTAGGATGTTTAAACCTTAATTCTGTTTTGGTGTTAAGCAAGGTATCTAGATACCTTGCTAAATAAAAAATTGGAAAAAAAAGGAAGAAGAGACTTCTTCCTTAAATAACTCAAAAACTTTTTACATTATTTATAAAACATTTTAATGGTGCCAGTAAGCTTGTTCCAGGATTTTCTAGACTACAATCAGGCTTACTATCGTCCACTGCACTATTCTGACTAAGCTTTGATATTTCTTTTGCAATAGCCTCCTTTAACTCATCACAAGGCTTCAACACTTCATATATAATACCACCAGCAACAAGTCCTGTGAGTACAGCAGCAGCCACAGCTATCCCAGCCATAGCACCTACTGATAATGACACACCAATAAAATATGCAGAAGTAACTATTATCGCAGCTACAACAGATGCAATAACAAATATACCAACACCCGAGATTATTGCTAGCATAATTGCTTTTTCAGTAAGTTCTTTATCTAGAGTTTTGTTATCACGATTACCTAATAAAGGATCAGCACCTGCTTTTAATAGAGCTCTTACTATCTTTTTATGATGTCCCCGAGCAGCAACGTACAAAGGAGTGCGTCCACATGTATCTGGCAAATCAATATTTTTAGGCCCCTTAGCTAATATAGCCTCTACTATCTCCATTTTGCCTTTCTCAGCAGCAAGATGTAAAGGAGTTCTTTCACTTTTATCTCGCAAATTAACATCTATACCTTCTACTGCTAATAGAGCGTTTACTATATTTTCATTACCTTTTCTAATAGCCAAATGTAAAGGAGTGCTTTCACTTTTATCTCGCAAATTAACATCAGCCCCCTTATTTAATAGAGCTTTTACTATATTTTCATTACCTTTTTCAATAGCCAAATGTAAAGGAGCTTTTTCATATTCACCTTGCAAATCAACACGAGCCCCCTTATTTAATAGAGCTTCTACTATTTTTTCATTACCTTTTTCAATAGCCAAATGTAAAGGAGCTTTTTCATCTACATCTTTCAAATTAATACTTATTCTGTCTACTGCTAATAGAGCTTTTACTATATTTTCGTCACCTTTTTCAATAGCCAAATGTAAAAGGGTTTTGTCAGATTGATATTGGAAATTAACATTTATTCCGTCTACTGCTAATAGAACTTTTACTACATTTTCTTGATTATCTATAAATGCTGCATGTAATAATGTTAATTCTTTTTTGTTATAATAATCATTATTACTAAATTCATAATTTATATTAAAATCTCTCTTCTCCCAATCTTGATAAGCAGGGAGGTCTCTTTTTTTTAGTTCCTCTTTTATTTTTTCAACTATGTTATTACCATTCAAATCATTTGCACGATTTACTATACTTAATATCTGTTTCAACAATTCTAAATACATATCAAACTCTCCTATATAATATACTTTAATTATTATATACTTAAGTAATAAAGTCAAGAATTTTATTAACTATCATAAACACTCAAGCAAGAAAAAGGGGCTTTTGTGCGAGCGTTATTAATCTTCAGTTTAATAGGATAAGATTCGTCAACTTTTCTGTAAGTCTCTTCTATATAGAAGAGTTGCTACCAATAAAGCCTAAGCTGACCAAATACATTTCTGTAGATTCAGATCTACTTGATTTTGGTTTGAAGTATCTTACTGTTTTAAACATTTTTTTTAGCTCATTGCAGAAATCTTTATCAGACTCTCCTTGAAAAATTTTTACTACGAACTTGCCATCATGATTCAAAAAATGCTTTGCAAAATTGAGCGCTGCTTCGCATAAAAGCATAATTCTGATATGATCTAACGATTTTAAACCGCAAGATTCTGGTGCCATATCAGATAAAATTACATCAAATTTGTGATCCTTGAATTTTTCTCTTAAAATTTCAAGTTCGCTGATAATATCACACTGTATACACTCTACTCCACTAATTGCGTTTATTGGTTTTATGTCAACAGCAATCACACTCGCTCCTTTCTTAGATGCAACTTGTGACCATCCACCAGGAAAAGCGCCAAGATCAATAATTTTTTGCCCTTGTTGGAGTAGTTTAAATTTATCGTCTATTTCTATTAACTTATATGCCGAGCGCGATCTATAACCGTCCTTATTGGTTTTTTGCACATACTGATCATTCAAATGGCGATGTAGCCATCTTGTTGAAGATAACTTTCTACCTCTAGCTGTTTTTACTCTGGTCTTTATACTAATAACCTACTTATTATTGATTATATCTTTGAGCTCTTTTTCAACTACTTCTTTTACCAATGCATGTAGATACTTATTCAGCCACTCTGAAAGCTGAGGTTTTAAAAGAGATACAACTAATTCTTCAACAGTAAGATCCGCTCTTTTTTGTTGTTTATGCCGTAGTTCGCTTTGCATCTTTTCAAGCAATGTTTTAATTTCCTCCATATTTTCTTTTAAAACTAAATGCTCGTTACTTTGTTCTTGATAGCTCACTTTGTTATTACTCATTTGGATATTATCATACAAATTTTTCTCTTCTGAGTTGTAACTATTAAATTGGTTATTCATTTTCTCACTTTGACAATCATTCTCTTCTTCACTATTTTCTTTTTCTTCGATGTCTTCTGGGTACTCCTCTTCAAGGCATAGTACATCATCATCTTCATCGATTACTTCTGCTTTATCAACACTTGCATTTTTACCCGATATAGCTTTTTTTATATCTTCTAGGATATCTTTTACAGATTGATTATCGCTCATACCATTAAATTTAAAGGTTTATACTATTTATCATAAAAAGCAAGTTGTAAACACTAATTACATAATTGCTTTTTGCTCCAACCAGATCGGAGCGTGCTTTAAATAATGCATCTTCAGTGTCCAAAAGGTCAGATGTACTCTTTAAACTTAAGTTTACCTCTTGCTTAACTCCTTCCAATGCTAAAGCTGCTGCTTTTTCCGCTTCTTGACTTGCTTTAATAATAGCTTTTGCTGTCAGCACGTTATTCCAAGCATTTACAACTGCTTCTTCTATATTTTTTACCGTTTCATAATAATCGTAGGTAGATTTTTTTGCATCCATTTTAGCTTTACTGACACCAAAAGCATTCGCTCCTTTTTTAAAGATTGGAACATCAAGAGTAAAAACTATATGAACATTTTCTAATAGCTTGTCTAATTTTACACCATCTTTCCCAAAATTTTTGTTTGCTCTTAGATTTAAAGAAGGAAGCCACTTGGAACTTTCAGCGATCACTTCCATTCCGGCTGCTCTTTTTTGATAAACTGCTGCTTTTAGAGATAAATTATTGGTTTTTGCTAATTGTAAACATTCATTTAGCTCTGGGACAGAAGGTAGTTTATCATTAGCTTCAGAAAGTTCATCAGCATCTTCGCCAATCAAATGATAATAAGCAATATTTGCCAATTTTAATTTACCTTCAGCATCAACTCTTTCGGATATAGAAGACGAAAATTTTGCTTTTGCTAGCAAAACTTCAGCATTAGTAACTTCTCCAAGGGAAAAGCGTTTTTTCATAGCTGACAAATGTTCTAAAGAAACGCGTTCTCTATGTTCTCTCAGTTTTAATATTTCTACCTTTTGTAAAACATTAACATATGCTTTCACAGCATTAAGTGCAAGCTCTTGTTTTGACTGCTGAAATTGCATTTTTGCTGCTTTGAGAAGATTACTTGATCGACTGAATGTAGCAAAGGTGCCACCACCATCTATTATTCTTTGACTTAATATTAGATGCTTTCCAGAGTTTTCCAGGCTAAAACTACTATCGAAATTATATTGTAAATTAATGTCAGGTAAAAATCCAGCTAACCCAGAAGATTTATAATATTTTTCTGCGCTTTTATATTGGTAAAATTGAGACTTTATTTTTGAGCTATTTTTGATAGCTTTGCTTATAGCCTCTTCCAAATCGATTGCATAGCAATCTATAGCACTAAAAGCGATTACAAATATAATAATCAATCGAAACATTTTGCTTTCTAGCATATTATTAAAGTTATTAGCATAAATTACTTTAATAATCAATAACTAATGTTGTTGACACTATCAAGCAACTTAGTATATCATAATCTACTGTTATGTATTGATATATGAAAACTTTTTTCTTAAAAGAGAAACAAGTCGATAAAAAATGGCTTGTTATAGATGCAGAAGGATTAGTAGTAGGAAGGCTTGCAGCGTTTGTAGCAGCGCTATTGCGTGGAAAGCATAAGCCTGAATACACACCTCATATGGATTGTGGAGATAATGTAATTATTGTTAATGCAGAAAAGGTACATTTTACCGGAAAGAAACTTAAAGATAAAATCTACTATAGGCATACAGGTTATTCTGGTGGTTTAAAGAAAACTACTCCAGATAATATTTTAAATGGCAAATTCCCTGAGCGTGTGATAAAAATGGCAGTAAAAAGAATGCTTGATGATGGTCCTATGGCACGTAGACGGTTTGAAAATTTGTATGTTTATTCTGGTTCAGAACATAAGCATCAAGGACAGCAACCTGAAAAAATAGATTTTGCCTCTTTAAATCGTAAAAATAAGAAATAATGGAGCAAAAAGTGAAAATAAATAATAATGATCAGCCAAAAAAGGCAATGATTGACTCACTTGGTCGTTCATATGCCACAGGTCGAAGGAAAGAATCTTTAGCAAGAGTATGGATAAAGCCAGGAAGTGGAAAATTTATTGTTAATAAAAAAGATGATTTAATTTCTTATTTTAAAAGAGAATCAGTGTGTCAAATGATTAAAGCGCCATTCATAGTAACTTCTATGTTAGATAGGTATGATGTGTTTGCAACTGTAAAAGGTGGAGGACTATCTGGCCAAGCAGGTGCCTTAGCTCATGGAATAAGCAGAGCTTTAAGTAGTATAAGTCAAGATCTACACTCTATATTACGTAAGGGTGGATTCCTAACTAGAGATTCACGTGTTGTTGAGCGTAAGAAATATGGTCAACATAAAGCTCGGAAAAAATGTCAGTTTTCTAAGAGATAATTGTTTCATAATGGTATTTTTTTGTAAATATTATACAAGTTCTTACAAGGGTTTATGACATTTTCTCTTTTTATGACGAATTTAGTTGACTATTGGCATTAGCATAATATGCTGTTTATGTAATTTTTCAATATTAAGGTAATTTATGAGTAAAGAAGATATAGTAAACCAACTGAGTCAAGAGTGCTCTAGTCAAGGTATAGATATAACAAAAGCTAGTTTGGGTAAGCTTCATGATATTTTTATGGAAACAATCAAGAACGATCTAAATCGTAAAGGTGAAATACGTTTGCATGGAATAGGGACATTCTCTACTGCTATAAGTAAGGAAAGACAATGCCGTAATCCTCAAAATGGTGAGATTATGACCGTTCCTGAAAAGAAAAGAGTAAGGTTTAAAGCAAGTCAAGCTCTTTCAAGTACTTTAAATACCAAAGAGAAAGTATAAGCTACTTAGATATTGTCATTTTCATCTTTTTAGTTACACTATGTAAGCCATGAAATATAGTCTCGCTGATTAAAGAATGGCCTATATTAAGAGCTGAGATGTGAGGTATCTCTTTTATTCTTTTAGCATGTTTATAATTTATGCCATGCCCTGCGTGGCATTCTATTCCTAGCTTATTAATGTATTCTGCAGAGTTAGTAATAAGTTTTAATTTTTCTTCTGATGGATTATCACAGTAATCCCCTGTGTGAATTTCTATTATGTCAGGCTTTCTTTCTAGCTTCTCAAGATATTTTAGTTGATTAATATTTGGATCGATAAACAGTGAGACTTTTATGTCAAAGCTATGCATTTCCTCTATTATACCAGAAAGTTTACTGTGCATATTCACGATATTCAGACCACCTTCGGTTGTTAATTCTTCTCTTTTTTCTGGTACTATACAAATCGAATAGGGTTTTACTTCTTTTGCTATTTTGAGCATTTCTTCCGTAGCTGCGATTTCAAGATTTAACTCAGTGCTAATGTTTTGTTTTAGATTGAATACATCCTCATCTCTGATATGCCTTCTGTCTTCTCGTAAGTGTACGGTGATAAAATCTGCTCCAGCATCAATAGCTATTTTTGCTGCTTTTAATGGATCTGGATAAGAAGCTCCACGTGCGTTGCGAAGGGTTGCAACGTGATCAATATTAACGCCCAATTTCACAATTTACCTCAAAAATTATTTATAAATTATACATATTATTAGATCTTATGCATGTCATTGTTTAATGCCATAGCTGAAAGACGGAGCTAGCAGTTATACCAATTCTCATTATTGGCAAGTCAAATAAGAAACATTCAAAATTGTTTGATTGTGGAAGTGGAAAGAGAAGTAATAAATTTACATACACTTGCCCTTTTTTACAGTTAATCTAGTTTATAGAACTACTCGTGGTAATCCAAACAAGATTTTTTCTCATAATCAAGTTATAGTAAACGGGGAAAATTTTTCGCATCTAAAAAATTTTAGATTTAGGATTGAAATTAATAAGTGGAGTGATTATGTAATGCATGTATTAGTAAAAGGAGGTACAACATGAGTAATATAGTTCATTTAAATAAAAACAATAATCGTGATAATTTTAGTGTAAGAGGGTTACAAAGAGCCGTTGATGACATATTTGATAGCTTTTTTACAGGATGGAACCCAGAGCTTTCCAAAAGAGGCAGTAGTCTACTACCAGTTTGTGATTTTTATGAAACAAAGGAAAGCTATTGCCTATCATTAGAGTTACCAGGTATTCCTAAAGAAAGCATAGACATTAGTATATCTGGCGATAACTTAATAGTGAAGGGTGAAAAAACATGTAATAATGAATCAAAAGATAAGCAGTTTTACCATAAAGAAAGGTACTATGGTTCTTTCTATAGATCTATTCAACTTCCAACAAATGTAGAGCAAGATAAGGTATCTGCCAACTTTTTAGATGGAGTATTGCATGTAACCATACCTAAATCAGAGAAACACATCAAGAAAATTGATGTAAAGTAACCAGTAAGTAATAGCAGGCTTCTGACCTTGAGGCTTGCTATTTTAATATCTGTTCAGCAGAGTGGCAAAATAAGGTAAACGAGAAAAGACAACTAAATGAGTGTCATGAAAGTAGCTGATGCTGGCTCCCTTATGAAGGTGTCATCTTAGCACCCAGACACTGATTTTTTAATTGAAAATGTTGTCTTGTTTGTGATAAATTTTGCTCGATGCCAGTGTCGAGCACTGGCATGACATTATAGAAGCTGGAATTACAGTGTCAGCTACTTGAATGACAATATTTGCTGTGTAATTTACCTTAAAAAATGAATATTCCTACAGCTACGTGTAAGCTACTTTCATGATACTCATTTACTTGTCTTTTTTGCCACTTTGCTGAACAGATATGTAAAATATGAAAAAAATACCAATAAAAAAAGGCCGTATTAACTTTAACAATTTAAAATGATTTAATGTGAAAACCATAGGCGCCAATTGTTTTTTTAACTTAAAAATAAAAGTCAAGTATCAGGAATTCTAGACATAAACCCTCCTATATGAATAAAGGTATCCGTTCAGCGGAGTGGCAGAATAAGGTAGACAAGGTGATCTAAAAAGATAATCATAGAGCAAAAGTGAGGTAATGTGGTAAACCTTTTAGAGCTTTGCAAAAATTTACAGCAAAAAATAGAAAAGTTAGAAGCAAAAATAGAAAAGCTGGAAAGGGAGAATGAAAGTTTAAAAGCAGAGAACAAGGCTTTAAAGATAGAGAACGCTGAATTAAAGGAAAGGCTTGGTTTAAACTCGAAAAATTCATCTCTACCAAGCTCTAGAGAGTTGTACAAAATAAAAAAGGACAAGCCAAAGAGCGACAGAAACGTTGGTGGTCAGGTTGGTCATAAAGGAAGTTTTCGCGCCAAAATGGATGCAGATGAGGTGATAAAAGTAAAGTTGTCATCTACTTGTGAATGCGGAGGAGGGATTGCAATATGCAATGGACCGTACATTCATCAAAAAGTTGATCTTCCGGAAATTAGGCCTTATGTAGTGGAATATCAGATGGAGCATGGTCGTTGCCGGAGATGCGGAAAAAGAAGAAGCAGTAAGTTACCAGAAGGTGTTACGTCAGATACATTTGGTCCAAGGGTTAAGTCAATAATTGCAGCGTTCAGCGGATTCTACAAAAATTCAAAACGCGAAATAGCGAGTGTCGTAAATGATATCTTCAATTTGAACATAAGCGTCGTTAGCATATCAAATAGTGAACATAGAGTTGCTTCAAAATGCAAAAAAATGTATGAGCAGATCGAACAAGAGATAAGTAGGAGTAAAGTTCTACATATTGATGAAACGAGCCATTATAACAAAGGTAAACTCGCTTGGTGTTGGATGTTTGCAAGCAATACGGCAAGTTTTGTGAAGTTGACAGAGTCAAGAGGAATGAAAGTTTTAAAAAATAACGCATGCTGCAATCATAATAGCTTAGTGGTAACCGACAGGTACGCAGTATACAATTACTTTGCTGATGAAAAAAGGCAAATCTGCTGGGCACACTTAGCAAGGGATTTTGAAAGATTAGCGCATAGTTGGAATATTGAAGTCAAAGTTCTTGGCTGTTACTTAAGAAATGTAGCTACTGAATTATTTGCACTAAAAAAGGCTTTGCTAAAAAATGAGATAGATGTTTTTAGATTTGCCAGACGTGCCAGAAAGTTGCGAAAACGTACAAGGTATTACTTGAAGGAAATATCCTACTTACCTGAAGCAATTGGAGCCTCTCGAGTTGCGAAAAATATTTTGAAATCTGAAAGAATGATGTGGAATTTTTTAGATGACCCAAAAAACATTCCGCTGACAAACAACCATGCTGAACAGCAGATACGGCATTATGTCGTTTACCGCAAAAATTCGTATTTTACACAATCAAAGCGGGGAAATGCATTCCTTGAACGGATAATTTCGTTATACTTAACATGGAAACAAAGGGGTCTCAATCCTTTCCAAAACCTCTTATCTATTGTTTCTTAAACCACTCTCCTGAACGGATACTAAATTTCTTCAAGCATGTATAGAGGGTTCTGATCCTAATATTTGTATATTTGAGTTAAATTTTAAGTCAGATTATTTTAAGAATAGTAATACATATCTTACTTTAAGTGTAAAGCCGTATGATTCTATTGCACCAGAGTTACATATTTTAAAGCCATCTATTGGCAATATACTACAATCTATTCAATCAGCTAAAGTAATGTTCCAAAACAAAAAGGTAACATTTTCTTTCAAAATAAGTGGGGAAGTTTATTATTCAGAGCATCCACTCAATAAAAAAGAAAGAGAGGACCTGAAGAAACATATGGAACAATCTTATGGTCTTAAAATTCTTTCACGAGCAAATTGCTGATCTTTTAAGTTCAAATAGTTCTTGGGTTAATCCAAGTCAAAATCACATTAAAGCAGCAAGATACTTATTTGATCTTGGATGGATACAAATGCAAGAAAGGTATTATATTGTTTGCTCTTGTGAAGAAGATTATCTTGATTGGCCAAATGTAATTGATCCAAGTTGTAGCAATGAGATTTTCATTGATCCAGACTTTGATGAAGCATGTGATGACGCTATTTGTGAAAACTGTTCTCGTCATATTTTGCCTAACACTTATCAAAAACAGAGATTTCATCTCTTATCCATATACTTAAATACAGAGAAAATCATAGACTGGTTTGAAACAAAGTTGAATGATTCAAGACTTATGTGGGAAAAAGTAGAAAAAGGAGTTTATTATGTTTGTAATCAAGGTCGTACTGTAAATCTAATAATCCTTGATTTTTGTACTGATGCAATATTTCTAACTATAGATAAACTTAGAGTCCATCCAACAGTTCTCATTACTCTAAAAAAAGATATACCGAATCTATTATTGAGCCTATATGTAGTGCGAATGGTAGAACTGTTTTGTCAGCTTAAGACTTTAACTGAGATATTTCAAGAAGCAGCTAAAAGAGGAGTACCAGAGGTAGTAGAAAATACTTCTTTGCAAGTTTTACCAGCTTCATATATTTCGCTTAAACGTGTTGAACCAATTATACCAACAAAGCTTTTGGAGTTACAGGTAGTTAAAGGTATGGTATATGTTAATAGCGTTGAAGTTATAAATAAAAAAGCTGTGTCATGTCTTAATATTTTTCGAATATTGTTCAAGCAATTTTTACATGACTGTGAAAAAGAATTACCACCTGAAAAACATACACTTCTCAATATTAATCAGTTAGAAAAACTCTTGGGACTTAGTTTAGAAGCAGATTTAGAACATCAAATCAGAAAACCATTAAATAAAATGCAAAGAACAATCAAAACTACACTTGCTGAGAGATTAGGATTAAGTATTGAACGTGATGATGTGATACAAACCCTTGGTTGGCAAAGATCATCACATGGTTATCGTATTAACCCTTTTACTTTGACTATAAAAAAATAGAATTTCCTGATTTTAAAAATTTTCAGCTCCATGAGTAAATTTTCCAACTCCACGTGCAAATGGTCCTGTTTTTACATCAAGCCATTTATCTTCTTTTGAACCATTAGCCATTCCTTTAACTATTTGCTTTGCTTGTAAAAGCTCTTGAACTATACGCTCTAGTCTATCCCTTCCCATACTATGAAAAACTTCAGGCAGTCTATGTCGTTGTTTATGTATTCCTGCACTTCCTGTGTGAGTAAATGGATGTCCTGAAATAGCAGCTCGCGCAATTGAATCAATAAGATATATTTTAAGATCCTTATCACTAGTATTTTGAGCTTTTAATTGTTCAGTGATGTCTTCTAATAGCCCTGTTTCTTCATTTCTCAGATAAGTACGTACAGTACGATCAGCCAGGCCATTTGCCTTAACAACAGCTCCATAAAATAAAGCATTTTGTCTTGGGATTTTTCCAATTGACCTAAAAATCATTGGTTTAGTCATATCTTCAACAGGCCAAAAAGCAAAAGAACACCTGACTCCATTTACGAGAGCAGAAGTGCCTCGAATAGCATCTCGTGCTTGCTCTACTGTTGATATAGGCTTTTCTCCCTTCAGCTTTCTCATATGATGTGCAGTAATTATTGAAGCTCCAGTGCTACATGCTAAATCAGATAATAAACACATGAGATAATCCCCTACTGCTGGATCAGCATTTAAATCTGCATGAATGAAAGAAGCAAGGGGATCAAATATAATGAGCTTTAAATCCTTTATCCTGCTCAGCTGCTTCATTACCAACTCAAATTCTGGAGATATTTCTACAACTTTACCGCGAACGTTCTTAAGTATGGTAAGAGATCCTCCGATGTTTGGTAATGGTACAATAAATAGCCTACCTTTATATTTCAATCTCTCGCATTTTGGATCAAGTCGTTCTAAGCGACGATGTATTTCATTTGTATCATCCTCCGCAGAAAATACCACCACAGATCCATGTTCAGTAACAAGTGGACCAAATCCGCATACCTGATCTATGCTACCTGCAACCTTGAGGGCTAGGTCAAGAAGTAGCATACCTTTGCCTGTATCTCCCATTGCAGCCAAAATGGAGGTTACACCCAAAGGAAATAATCCTTCAACCAAGAATCTTTGCTTTGGTACTGGGCCTACAAAACGCTCTACGCTCCAGCTAAAAATATCAAGTGGTGGTTTAATAATTATTTTTCTTGAGTTTTTTTCGATAAATTCTTCAATATTTATTCCCTCTAACACACAATCAGCAGCATCCCAACTCTTTGGTTTATTCGGTGGAATCTTAAGCGTAGCAAGTGATGCAACACCAAGTTCTAAAAGTCTCTTTTCAGCGTTTTTGGTATATTTATTACCTGCTTCATCGTTGTCTGGCCAAATAATAATATGCTTGCCCTTAAGCGGAGTCCAATCTGTTTTATCAATAGGCGCATTTGCTCCAAACATTGCTGTTGTTGCAGTTATTCCTTTCTCTATAAGTGCTTCTGCGCATTTTTCTCCTTCAACCAGAACAACCTTATCAGATTTTAAAATACCTGGAATGTTGTAGAGTGGCCTTATTTCTGGCTCTTTGAATCTTTGTTTTTTAACATCAAATGGTTTAAACTGTTTTTTCTCTAAAGGAGGATCATAACGGTAGACTATTACAATCAATTGGTTACTTTCATCGTAGTAGTTCCAACTACAAGTCAGGTATTGTTCTAGATTTCTAATATTATTTTTTTCTTTGATGCCAAGCCATTCACTTATTGAGAGCATTACTTCAGGAAACTCTGTTTTTGCATTCTTCCCGTGTACTGTTGCCCAAAGGTCAATAATGTCACCACCTTCTCCTGTTGCAAAATCTTTCCATAATCCAGCTCTTTCACCTGTTAACTCTATTACAGTGCTTTTGCCTTTGTTACCCTGTACATCACCTACATAAAACTTATCACCACGAAATGTCCCTCTTGGTAGTAGATGAAAAAGACAAGATCTGATATTTTGCAAAAGCTGAGTCTTTAGCTCTACCATAGTATCCGTTTTTTGCGGACAAGTTAAGCCGTAGCTATAATTTTAGAATTCTGCCAACGCCCATTTACCCTGCTAATGAATTTTGCTGGTATTGATTTACCGTTTCTTAGCTCATATACTACTTGCAAGACATTTGCACATTTATTTGGTTGAAACATTACCATACCAGATGTATAAAAACTTCTTAAAGCATTAGCACCAATTAAAGCTTGAAAAGGACTTTTTGCGAGTGTAGCTGTGGATACTTTTCTGGTATGACGTGTAATAATGATTCCAGCCATAGGATTAATTACAGAACGTAGTTTTTCTACTCTGCTTTGCAGGCCAGAAAACATATTTTCATAGTCAAGAGAATCCAAAACGATAAGATCTATCGTTTTAAATTTTTCTCCTATGATATCTTTTATTCTCTCTATACCTTCATCATTTAAAGTTAATCTCATCTTTGTAGTAACAATCAAGTTTTCCTCTGCTAGATTTGGCAGCCTTTGATTAGTTATGATTTGTTGTATGCGTTCCCTGATATAATTGTACTCCATCTCATTTTGCAGATAGACTATTTTTAGTGGCCTTGCTGACTTCATCTTAAGAAACGACACTCCTGCTGCAAGATGTGCAAGCAAAGAGAGAAGAAAATAACTTTTGCCAACCTTTGGAGTACCACCAATGACTAAAAGACCACCTGGAGTGAGAATTCGTGGAGCTATTATGTCCTCTGGTATTGGTGATTGATCACTCAAGTACTGCTTTACAGAAAATATTTTTTCTTCTCTTTTTTCTCCACTCTTTGATTTTTTATTGAGCCACTTTCTAGCAGAATATATATCACCCTTAATTAAAATCCAAAGATCAATAATATCACCACCAGTTCCTTCGGTAAAATTACGCCAATCACCAGCTTCCTTACCTACTATTTTAACTGTAATTGTATTTCCATTTAAGTCTCCAATATAAGTTTTTTCTCGGTAAAACTCACCATTTGGAAGTAGGTAAGAAACACACTCCTTGATATTATCAATTAATAATGCTTTTATCTTTTCTTGCTTTTTAGACATAAAATTCCCATACATATTTTTCATACGTGTAAAGTTGAGATTAGCTAGCTCACAAACAGTTTCAAAAGATTTTGAATTCAGCCAATGAATTGCTTCTTTTCTTAGCTTTGGGTTTTTTCCTACTGAATCCTGAATACCTCTAGTAACGACAGCAGACCAAAGCTTTTCCTCGTCGTACTTCAAAATGGAATCCTGTCAATCTCGTAATTTTTACGATATTCTGGAGTAATTACCGAGGCAATTTTGTTCTTCTCTCCATATTCATCAGTTATAACACCTACCTTTACTGTAAACTCCAACCCATTTAATTCTGCAATTGAATTTAGCTTACGAGCAAGGATTGCACTTTCTGAATTGTCATGTGGATGAATGTCGCGTGCCGATTCCAAGATACTGCGAAGCATAGAGCGACCCATTTCTCCCCAAGTATCTTCTGCTTTATTACTTTTAATACCAATTATTTGGTAAATCTTGTGCTTTTCATATAGACCTTCAATAACGGTAAATTCTGTATTTAAATAAATGCTACCGGTAGTGGGGCTTTTAGTAAACCAATGCTCATAACCTCCAGGCTTGATTGTCATTTTTACCTTTACTATTGTACCTTTTGGTATCAATCTACTTTGCGGTTTTACAGTGTTAAAATCAGTTAATAGGTTTTGTAACATATATCACTCTCCATGTTTAAATTTTAAAACTTGCTTTTAATCTTTGTAAGCAGCTTGCCTAAATGCGGTTCTTCAACCATACTCAGGCGTCCGCTGCGGTCTTTAGCTGGGTATCCCCAAGGGTTTAAAGTGTGGCAAACAAAAGAGCGCTTCTCCGTTCCATCATCTTTCTTGATTCCAACCATACTGATTACTTCGTCAACTATCCCAGGAATTTCACTGGCAGTTTTAGTTCCTTCGCATTGAGGTAGCCAAATTGGACGATTGAAATCATCGAGATATTGACCTAAAGTGCCAACTATGATGATGTCTTTGTCTCTGATGTGTTGAAATTGATTGAGCCAAGCCATCATTTCCTGAGCAAGTAATCCATATGCAGCTCTCATGTCCTGTTTTCCCGATCTCTCAGAAAAAGCCTCAGGTTGCATTTTTGCCCATAATAGACATAAACGTGAAGCAACGGTTATACTATCTACAAAGATGCATCGGTATTTAGAAAACTCAGGGAAAAGATCTTTGTACTTACCAGATACATGTTCATGGTGTCTTTGGCTATATGCTTGATCATACTTCAGCGCAGGATTAGGCCCCCCTATAAGACAAGCAATATCTCTAGCTTCATTCCAAGTGCGAAGACTAATTGAATCTCCTTGCCAATCTTGAACAGCAAGAAGCCCTGCTTCAAAATCAAGGCAAAGTGTTGGTTCATCTACGGTCTTTAGGAGACTTGTTTTACCAATACCATAAGGACCAAAGATGACCATTTTTACAGTTGATATTGTTTGCAATCTTTCATTATTATTCAAAATTTTAAGAACCATTATTTATCCATGCTACGATGTATATATATACAAGAAAGGCAAAAATTTTGTTCAATTTTTCTTTTTGCCTTCGTAGTAAATAGGAGAAAGTTTGGCACGTATCTTCTTGATAATATTGTTTAAAGTGGTTCTTGAAACGTTGTTCATTTTGGCAACTTCATGTAAGTTAAAAAATTTAAGTTGCTCACATATATTTTGCCATTCCTTTGGTAAAACCGAGATCATATAGTCTACATCAATGCGTTTTGTTATTTCATCCTCAAGTAGCTCTGTTACATCGATACTAATATAGTTATTGATATCGCGTTTTGCACATCGCTGTTTCTTTAACAGGTTAATAGCTTTATTTTCAGTTAATCTTGCTACAAAGGTGTTAAAGCTACTTTTATCTTCATCATACTGATCAAGGCATGGCCAAATTTCACAGAAGAGTTCTTGTTCAAGGTCTTCGTTATTCTCATCAATAAAGCACTTAGCAAGTTTTAGTCTATAGGCTTGGTATTTTACGTTTTTAACAATTATAGCTATATTTTTTAATTTCATGGTTTTCCCTAAAACAAATTAATGCTTTAAGGATGGAAGTTATTAATGCCCTTATGTAGGACAGGAGCAAAAATAAATAATACTGATGCAATTTTTAATCTATTGATATTCTATTGTTTTTTTTTGAGAATAATACTGATGCAATTTAAAATAATACAGTTCAGGTTTTTGGAACCTATTTTGAATGGATTTCAATATTTTTAAGAATGGGTAGCTCAGGCTTCCTAAAGTTATATTAAAAACATATAAGAATTTCATATTTTGAAATTCAATATCACCTAAAGAGCTAAAAATGTGGATTTCGCTATTAAAAGAATAGCTTAAATTTTTAAGAGGAAAATAGTTGAAAAGTATGCTCTCTATAACCTTAAGTTCCGTTCCTAATTACTGGCTTCCTAAATCAGGAATTAGGAATCAGGAATCTAGAACTAGCCTATATGGCGAGTTTTCACCATGCGTTCCTAAAACCGTTCCTAGGAACGGCATATCTGAAGTCCGCCAATATGGGGGATTCTAGCTTCCTGAAACCCTTATATATAATATATATATATAATACATATATAAAAATATACACATATATAAAAACATATAAAATATAAAAGTAGAATAATAAAAAAACCTCTAAAAGTAAAAAAATCATGTTTAGAAGGTTTTCAAATTCGAGAAAAATTTTTCAAAAATTGAAGATTTTTTGGACGAAAATTTTTCCAATCTTGTATATATATACGTAACCAACAATTGAAAGGCTTGGCAAGCAAACTGACTGTAAAAGAGTTTTCATATTAGTTGTTAAATTTCGAAAATTAAAGATTTTTTGGACGTAATTTTTTCAAATCTTGTATATATATGTACTCGGCAATTGAAAGGGGAATGCTTACACTAGATCTTGGTAAACAAACTGGTTGGACTATTTTACATGATGGAATAGTACAAAGTGGAAGTAAGAGTTTTCATGTTAGCAGGTTTAGTGGTGGTGGAATGCAGTTTTTAAATTTTCGTAATTGGCTGTGTGTCCAGAGAAGGCAAGTATGTTCAGTGGGAGGTAGACCCACCAGGATAAAAGTCGAAGTCCTGTAGCTAGGGTAGCAATGTGGAGGGAAAGCAAAATGTTGAAGCCTACCGACAACGTTATCATAGGATAATGGCGAATTACCAGGCCGTAGCGAAAGCAAACATATAGGTGGCCTCGAAAACGATAAGAACTGAAGGCTGAGCCAGCGGTCAATGGGCGAAAGCAGAATAGGCAGTTGAAAAACGACTGATACAATTGTTCTACTTCAGCGGGGTGGTAGTGATAGCATGGTAATGAGGACATACAAAGCAACTGGAGAAGCCCTCCTCATCCCAAGGAGAAATACCTTGGAGTGGTAGGTTCTATAACTGGAAAACAGGAAAAGAACCGAAGATGAGAGGGTGGCGGATGGGTGCGTAGTAGTAAAGAAGTGAGGTAACTCTCATGGAGCAAAGGCACCCTACTAGTAGAAATCTTTTAACAAAAAGGAAGGTAAAGGTAAAAATGATAAAAATGCCAATAAAATTACAAGACCTGAGAAGAAAGATATATACCAAAGCGAAAACAGAACCGGAATGGCGATTCTGGGGAATCTATGTTCACGTCTGCAAGATGGAGACACTAGAAGAAGCATATAAGCTGACAAAGAAGAGCAAAGGGGCACCAGGAATAGACGGGGTGACATTTGAATCGATAGAGGCAGAAGGCTTAGAAAAGTATCTTCAACAAATAAGACACGAACTAATAACCAAAACCTATAGCCCAAATAGGAACCGGAGGAAGGAAATACCAAAAGTTGGGGGAAAACTCAGAACGTTGAACATACCCTGCATCCGGGACAGAATAGTGCAAACAGCACTGAAGCTAATACTTGAACCAATATTTGAATCTGACTTTCAGGACGGATCATATGGATATAGACCTAGGAGAAAAGCGCATGAAGCAATTGATAAAGTATCGAAAGCAGCAATCAAAGGCAATACAAAAGTTATTGACATAGATCTGAAATCCTACTTCGACAATGTGCGACACCATATTCTTATGGAAAAGATTTCCAAAAGAGTAAATGATAAAGAAATCATGCACTTGATCAAGCTAATCCTCAAAGTAGGAGGGAAACGAGGAATAGCGCAAGGATCACCACTTTCACCACTAATAAGCAATATATACCTAAATGAGGTAGATAAAATGCTAGAGAAGGCAAAAGAGGTGACAAAAGAGGGAAAATATCGACATATAGAATACGCCAGATGGGCAGACGATTTAGTGATACTGATAGATGGGCACCAGAGATGGGAATGGCTAGAAAAATTAGTGTATAGAAGAGTACAAGAAGAATTAGCAAAACTAAAGGTAGAAGTAAATAAAGAAAAGACAAAAGTAATTAACCTAAAGGAAAGAGAGACATTCAGCTTTCTAGGATTTGATTTTCGAGAGAAGATCACAAAACAAGGAAAGTGGAGGGTACAAACAACACCACAGATGAAAGCGCGGACAAACTTACTTCAAAAATTGAAGGAGGTATTTCGCGACCACAAATCGCAACCAATATGGAAAGTGATAAATATCATTAATCCAATACTGAGAGGGTGGACAAACTACTTTAGGATAGGAAACTCAGGTCGAAACTTTAACTACGTGAAACTATGGGTAGAGAAGAAAGTAAGACGCAAATTAATGAAAGCTAGAAAAGCAAAAGGATTTGGCTGGGAGAGGTGGAGTAGCGAATGGATATACGAAACACTAGGTCTATATAAAGACTATAGATTAAGATATTACGTTCCGAAAGCAGCCCCAGTACAAGATGTTATAAACTTTGGTAAGAATCTGCTAGGAAAGCGTAGTGCGGGAAAACTGCATGCTGCGTTTGACGAGGCGGGAGCTGGAAACGTAAACATGGGAATTTTGGATTGAGGCCCAACATGAAAATAATGGATCAGCCACCAAGCCCTAAAGAGGCGCGCCAGTTCTCGACCCTACCGGGGAGAAGTAACGTTCCTTATGCCTATCGTTATACCGTAAATAACAACAGTTATGACTTTAAAGTTGATAAATTGACTGGGCGTTCAACAGTACTGCATCTTAAAACCTTTAACCCTTTGAATGATTGGTATGGACTTTCACCAATTGAGGCAGCTGCATATAGTATAGATCAGCATAATCAGGCTGGTGCTTGGAATCAGGCAATGCTGCAAAATGGAGCAAGACCAAGTGGTGCAATAGTTGTAAAATCAGAAAAGGATGGAAGTGGTGGAAACTTAAGTCAAGAGCAATATCAACGCTTAAAAGCACAGATAAACGATCATTATTCAGGTCCTGTTAACGCTGGAAGACCAATATTACTTGAAGGGGGCTTAGAGTGGAAGGAAATGAGCTTATCACCGAGAGATATGGATTTTATTGAGTCTAAACACAGCTCAGCTCGTGATATTGCACTGGCTTTTGGCGTTCCGCCGCAGTTGCTTGGCATACCAGGTGATAATACTTATAGCAATTTGATCGAAGCACGTCTTTCCCTTTGGGAACAGACGATTTTACCAACGCTAGAAAATATTATCTGTCACCTGAATTCTTGGCTAGTGCCCAAGTTTGGTAAAGATTTATGTTTGTCATATGATAAAGACGCGATAGAAATTCTAATGGAGAAAAGACAAAAGATGTGGAAATACGTGCAAAACGCAAGCTTCATGACGCTCAATGAAAAAAGAGAAGCTTTTGGCTTGCCACCGTTACCCGGTGGTGATAAGTTGAATTGATATTTATATAGTGTAGATATTTATACTAAGCTGTAATAAACTGGGGGTATTTTATGTATCAAGAACAAGGAAATTCAGTAAGTAATTCTCGATTTACTCTTCCTCATATAGAATTGTTATCGACATGCAAAGCGAATGTTAATGCAGCAGATCATAAGGGTGCTACTCCCTTACATTATGCTGCTTGCGGAAACCGCTTAGAGGAAATGAAATTATTGCTTAAAAACGGAGCGAGTGTTAATGCAGTAGATCATAATGACGCTACTCCCTTACATTATGCTGCTTGCGGAAACCGCTTAGAGGAAATGAAATTATTGCTTAAAAACGGAGCAAATGTTAATGCAGTGGACAATTCTGGTTTTACTCCTTTGCATTTGTCTGTTTGTGAAGGCTACACGGAGATAACACAGTTATTGCTTGGAGAGACAGAGAGTCCAAGCACAAGCTGCAGCGACGCAAGCATTGAGAATGTACAAACAATCAATCAGTCTTATCATTGGTGAGAGTAGAACATCTTTTACTAAGGTCTAACTTAAAGATAGATGGTCCCTTAAATCCTACATCTAAATGAGTTAACTATTTTTCTTGCTAACTAAGGTGTTGTAAATTTGGTCTACATCAAAACTCATCTTAGGGCACCAAATAGGGCCATCTAAGTGTGCCTCGATATAAAGAGGACTATTATGATTTGGTAGTATGAAAAAGAGTCTGAATATAGAAGTTAAGGAGAAATTAGATAAGATTAAATTAGAAGAGATAGAACCTGATGCTTGATCGATACTAAACTGTGAACTAGTTGAACATACACCACTGTTAATACTTACTTTTCCATTAATATTTTCAAAAAGCGTACTGCCATTATATATATCAACGTAAGCAAGCTTGGAAATTTCAGGTTTATTCTTACTGCTTAACAACTTAGTGATGAATGAATTAAAATCCACATTTGTAAACTCTATTTTCTGTGCTTGAAAGTTTACATTTCCTGATAAGTTACTAGCCCAATCATCAAAGCTTGTCCCTTGAGTTTTGATTTCACCACTTAAGCTTATCTTGCCATTTATGTTATTAACTCCTATAACTTCCTTGGTGTCCAAATTTGCAATAGAAAATTTTGTGTGAATTGAGCCTGCTTTTAGATAACCCTGAAAAAACATTTGTCCATGTTCTAGTATGTAACTTATCTGTTTGATAGTGATAGTGTTGTTTCTTATCACTGTATCCAAGTTAAAATCTTTTAAGACGTTTTGCCCAATTTTAAATTCTGTAGTTTTGATTTCCACGTTTGCATCAAAATCTCCTTTCTCATCTAAAAAATTAAGCTGCTTTGTTGACCATTGAATTTGATTTATTTCATTTCTTGAGTTTCTTTTTACCTCTAATAGTTTTGGTAATTTAAAGATATTTCCATTAAATTTATTACCTGTAAGGTTTACGTCTAATAAAGGCTTAGTGTATTTTTGATCCACTAATATTTTTACACTACCGGTAATGTCGAAATTTTCTCCGAATAACTTTATTTGATCTGCAACTAGCTTGTTCTCTTGTATTTTTAATGAAAAATCCAAATCTTCAATTTTTGTACCATTGAATATAGAATCTTTAACACTAGTTCTTATATTTACATCATATTTAAGATTTTTCAGCCATTGCACTTTGCTGAATAATGAATAATCATATTTATCTATATTAATGTTATGTATGCTAAATTTGCTATCGATCATATTGTGTTTTTTTGTGTGATTTACCTTAATTGATCCTTGCCAAGATTCTTTGTTATTTAGCAATCTGATATCTGAAAGAGATAATATTCTAGGTGCTAAATATAGTTTAGAACTTGCTGTAAATTGACTTTTCTCTCTTTCTTGCATCTTGATAGAAGGTAAAATATGTGAAATGAACGACTCACCCTTTATCAATATATCACCATTAAATTCAGACAAGTTGCCATTGTTTGAAACTCTTCCTGATAAGCGAGATATATTATTGGTTCCAGGAAATTGAAGAAGAGTATCAACGTTTATTTCGCCATTAGCAAATTTTAGCGTAGCATGAAATTTGTCTAATATCCTGTTTTGATATTGAATATTTGAAGCTTCCATATTAAAATCCAAGCTCAGGTTCTTTGGCACAACCTCTCTAAAAGATTCTAAAAGACCCTTCATATCTGTTGTTTTGTGTGAGCCGTTTTTTAGGTCGACTTTACTAAAACTAATATTGATGTTAGTATGATCACTTTTTCTATCATTTTGTATTATACCAGTGCCTTGAATGCTTTTGGACTCAATTTTTAAATCAGTTGCCGTAAACTCGCTTTCATTGAGATTGATATTGGATGATATCTCAATATTTTCGCTGGGAATCACATAAGAAAGGAAGCTAAGATTAATGATTTTTGCTAAATTGCTCACAGAACCGGAACTGTTATTGATTGTCAGTGTTAAATTACCCTGTTGATTTCTATTACCTTTAAATAGCAAATTTGCAAAATTTGAATCAACACTAATGTGTACATTATTTTTTGTGACATTAACCTTTCCAGAAAAATCGTAATTGTTGTCACCAATCTGTACTTCACCAAAAAACTGCTTATTTTTTTTTATAGCAACTTCCTTGATGTTAATAGTATCGGCGTTAAAACTTATTTGGCTGTCCTTTATTAATATATCAACTATATTATCATTGGCTTTCGTATTTATAATATTAAGTAAATTTTCTTTGTTGCTTTTCATGCCCAAAAATGAGATTGACTTTGGTTGCAATGAAAATGAAAACAACGATGGCCTTATTTCAATTTTTTTTGCACTAATTAAATCTGATAATTTTTGTTCCTTGTTTTTGTTATATTGTACATATACATTGTGAATAGTAAGTTTTGGAGTAATGAGCGAAACTTCAATTTTTCCTCCAACATGTACTTTAGCATCATACGTCTTCTCTAACTCTTTTACGATATATTCTCTGTAGCCACTCCAATCCTTAAAAGTTGCAGCAACGTGCATGAGAATTAATAGAAACAAGATTGATGATATGGCGTATAAAGAAAGTTTCATAATAGACCTCTCATTCCAGCATCCCTTCTCTTCTTGTCATCCCAGTCTGGGATCCAGGAAATTTGATTAGACATTAAGTTAATTAGCAAAAAAGTAGCTATTCTTATGTTAAAACACAGCATTTTTACATGAGAAGCTGGTCTGATGAGCACTGGGTTCCCAGTGGAAATTGCTCTCAAACCACAACACTCATACAGTTGTGTGTGTGACACTGTGATCCAGTGTGACTTAAATAAGGTTTTCCAGATTATATAATCAACAAAATTTCTGGATCCCAGTGTCAAGCACTGGGATGACAGGAATAGGTGCTGGGATGACAGGAATAGGTTATGGGATGAAAGGAGTGGATATTGGAATAGTAGCTGAAATGACATATAGCAATACAAAGGGTGTAATTTATACATATTTCAAATTATTCAAATTTCCTCTAAAAATTAGGTAAAGAGTGCTAGAATAAATAATAACACTCAAAGCTATTAAAGTTACTAAATAAACAATACGAGCTAGCCCTCTATCGAAAAACAACCCTGCTGATAAGTAATTAGAGAGATAAAGAACTATTGACATAACCAATGTTGCAGTGAGAATTTTTACAATATTTAGTAATAATGCTTGGCTAATCTTATACATCTTATTTATTGTTAAATAATTAATCAATAAAATAGAATTTATCCAAGTGGAAATGGAAGTAGCAATAGCAATTCCTATATGTTGGTATTTGTTCATTAATATGAGATTTAGTATTACATTAATTCCAAGGCAAGTTAATGAGAACATAGTTGGTATTTTTAGCTTTCCCCTAGCAAAGAATGTGGGTAGCAATACTTTATTTATAATAAATGCGGGTAAAGAAAGAGAAAATGCTACTAATGTAGGAACAGTTTGCTGCACTGCATAATAATCAAATCGGCCGTAAGAAAAAAGCGTAAGTAAAATTATGTCAGGAATAATGATAAAAGCAGCAGTTATTGGCATAATTAATATTAACCCTATATTAAGGGCCTTGTTCTGTATTTTGACTATATTCTCAGTATCATTTATTCGTTTTGAAATCAGAGGAAGAAGTACTGTACCAATTGCAGTGCCAATTACTCCTTGCGGTAGTTGATTTAGTCTATCGGCATAATATATATAAGAAACTGCATTTGGTATAAAACTCGCCATGATTGTGTCAATCCATACACTTATTTGTATTACACAATTGTTGATAATTGCAGGTATCACACGTTTAAAAAATAATTTTACTTCGTTACTTAATTCTAAACTAAAAGAAAAGAAAGCCTTTAATTTGTATGCACTAAATATTATTAAAAGTAGCTGCAAAATTCCTCCAATCAGGACGGCTATAGAAAGGTTATGAGCCGGTGTTTCAATGTAAGGTAAAAACAAACTGATGATTAAACAGAGGTTCAAAATGATTGGTGAAATAGCTGTTGAAGCAAAATGCTGTTTTACTTGCAACATTCCACCAATAAGTGATGCGATTGACACGAAGATTATGTAGGGCATCATAATTTTCGACAAAGTTACAGTAAAGGTAAATTTATTTTGGTCAAATCCAGGAGTGAAGATTTTGATCATGTAAGGGAAGAAGGTTTGTGTGATAAGGCAAAAAATTACTAGAATAATAAACGTAATGGATATTACACTACTTGCGAAATTAAATGCCTTTTTATTATCATATGACTCTGCAGAGTATAATGGTATGAATGAGGTAGTAAATGCTCCCTCTGCAAAAAACGATCGAAATAAATTAGCAAAGCGAAACGAGGAAAAGAATATATCTGCAAGAGAAGTTGCACCAATAACTGTAGCAATCAATACATCTCTTATTAGCCCTAAAATTCTTGAAATAGCTGTAAAAAAACTAAATGTGAAAATACTTTTAAACATATCACGATTTCAATACGATTAACTATAATGCTAAAAGCATAAATGAAAATGTTTATTCGCTAAACTTAAAACTCTATGCAAAAGTAGGTAGCTTAAATAATTAATTGACTATTTATGCTTGTGTGTTAGAAATTTTATACCTTGGCGGGCGTAGCTCAGTTGGTAGAGCGTCAGTTTGTGGTACTGAATGTCGCCAGTTCAATCCTGGTCGCTCGCCCCACTAAAAATTTCCACTTTACATAAATATAAACATTAGATATTTTTGCACGTCCGTTAGCATTCCTTGTTGCTTTAGTATTTAGATGGCGGAGGGGAAGTTTGCGATTTAGAGTAAAAATGATGCCTATTAATTAGTGAGAGGGATTGTATGTATATTTGTTTGTTAGCTTATAGTATAGTGTCAGCACTAGGAGTATTAGCTTGGTGGTTAAGTTTTGACACTTCATCACCTTTAGCCATAGGTGGAATTGCTGGTTGTATAGCTCCAGCATTGATTGCGATTTTTCACGTAGGATGTTTGCTATATAAGTTTTGCAAAAGAGATCCTATTGAGGAGGATCATGGAAAAGTAGCAAATTTTTTGAGTTTGATGATATCTACAAGCGCTGCAATTGGAGTTACACTTGCTGGAAGCATAGCTGCTATTTTTCCTAATCCAAAAATAGGATTTACATTAATAAGTGGAATGATAGGGCTGATAGCACCGATTTTAGGGCTTTTTGCAACTGTAGCTATAGTGCATTGTGTAGATGAAACAGCAATTAAATCTGCAGTAAGTGCAATTTCGATTACAGATTCTACATATGTCAAAATATCTCAGGAAGAAGAAGTAGATGAATGTATTACCTTTCCGGAAGAAGAAGTTAATAAAAGTATCATCTTTCCCAAAGTTGAAAAAGTTTTTTCTGCGAGAGAGACGGCAGTTTGAGCTAAGTTAGTGTGCAATGTTGTAATCTGTAAAATTTGACATCAATCACTGATAGTTGGAATATTATAGAGTAGGAATTACTCAAGAAGATGCATAAGTACGATGTAGTGGTAGTAGGTGGCGGTCATGCCGGGTGTGAAGCAGCTACAGCTGCAGCTCGCCTTGGTGCAAACACACTACTTATAACTCACAAAATTTCAACTATAGGAGAGATGTCTTGTAATCCAGCAATTGGAGGAGTTGCAAAGGGTGTTGTAGTTAGAGAAGTAGATGCCCTTGATGGAATAATGGGGAGAGCTATCGACCGAGCAAGCATACACTCGGTCGTTTTAAATGGCAGCAGAGGCGCAGCGGTATGGGGCCCACGTGCACAGGCAGACCGAAAATTATACAAAAAAGCAATACAGGAAATTATTCTAAATTATAACAACTTGACAGTAAAAGAAGAGTCAGTTGACGATTTTCTTATCGAAAGTGATAGCAATGGAGAATCTTATATAAAAGCTGTAATAACAGACTCAGGTGAACGTATACTGACAAGCAGAGTTGTTTTGACTACAGGGACTTTTTTACGTGGTGTGATTCATATAGGAGAGCAAACAACTCCTTCTGGAAGAATGGGGGATAAACCTGCAATAGAGCTTGCAAACACGCTAAAGAAGTATGATTTTAAACTGGGCAGATTACGTACCGGAACTCCACCGAGGCTTGATCGTGGCACTATAAACTGGTCGGTATTACAAGAACAAGTGGGTGACAATCCACCTACACCATTTTCTTATCTTACAGAGAAAATTAACCAGCCTCAGGTTTCATGTTTTATTACTCATACTAATGAACATACACACAAAGTAATTCGAGAGAATCTTCACAGATCAGCTTCTTCATATTTAGATAACGTTATTGCACCAAGATACTGCCCATCAATTGAAACTAAAGTTAAAAAATTTGCAGAAAAAAATAATCACCAAATATTTCTAGAACCAGAAGGGATTGATGATAACACTATATATCCAAATGGAATTTCAAATTCATTGCCCATCGAAGTGCAGTATGAAATGATAAAGAGTATAAAAGGGCTTGAAAATGCAGAAATATTAAGACCTGGATATGCAGTTGAATACGATTATATCGATCCACGAGAGCTATTTCATACTCTCGAAACTAAGAAAGTTAAAGGACTATATTTTGCTGGTCAAATTAATGGTACCACTGGATATGAAGAAGCAGCCGGGCAGGGAATTATTGCCGGAATCAATGCAGCATTCTCTTTATCTCAAAAAAGTTTTGTTCTTCATCGTACAGACTCATATATCGGTGTAATGATAGACGACTTGGTCACTAAGGGAATTGCTGAGCCTTACAGATTATTCACCTCGCGTGCAGAATATAGACTGGCAATCAGGTCAGATAATGCAGATAGAAGATTGACACAAAAAGGTTATGACATCTCTCTTGTGTCGCATGAGAGATACTCTGTTTTGCAGGGTAAACTTAAATCCATTAAGCAACTTAAGGAGAAATTAGAGAGCCTAACAATTACTCCTGAGCAGCTCAGGTCCTATGGCATTAAAATATCTTATGATGGAATAAGAAAAACAGCATTAGATTTGCTCGGTTATCCAAATATTGACTGGAATAAATTACGAGAAATATGGCCAGAGTTAAACATGGATTCCAGTGTCAGCTACTTGCATAACACCAAAGCACCTCTTCCTGTCATCCAAGTAGCTGACACTGGAATCCAGTACTTGAATGATGATAGAATGGATGCAGTTGACACTGAAAAAAATGTAGATTCCAGCGCCATGTGCTGTAATAACACTATAACTGATAGCATAGCCAAGAATGAAATATATGAAGCAGTTGCAATTGAAGCAAAATACAAGCCTTATTTAGTAAGACAAGAAGCAGATATGAAGTTTCTACAAGAGGAAGTTCATACTCAAATTCCAACTAATTTCAACTACTCACAGATTAAAGGCTTGTCAACTGAAGTGATAGAAAAGTTGCAGTCAATAAAGCCAGCAACAATTGGTATTGCGAAGCAAATACAAGGTATCACTCCAGCAGCGATAGTTAGCATATTAGTGTACCTTAGGAATAAGAAAACGAAAATAGCTGCTAATTCTGCGTAACATGTCAAAAATCGAAGAATTTCGCTCTTTTATGCACGAAATAAATGTTGATGCATTTATGTTACATACTAAAGACGAGTATTTAAATGAATATTCAAAAGAGTTAGCAGAGTTATGTGGCTTCACGGGAACAAATGGGCTACTTATCGTTACAAAGAGTAATAAGTGCCCATTTTTTACAGATGGACGCTATATCACACAAGCTCGCAGTCAGCTCGATCAGGGCAGTTTTCGAGTATATAATATACAAGAAGAGGATCCACACAAATGGGTAAAAGCAAACTTAACATTGACTACCTCACTGGGTTACTATCCGCAATATTTTACTATGAAGGACATAAGAAAATATGAAGGCATTTGTAAACTAGTACCATACTTAATTAAAAAAGATAGTAGTCATAAAGCACAAACAATAGTCTCACATGTATCTGGTGAGAGTAGTAAGGATAAATGTGAAAGAGTAGCTAAAAACATAGAGGCTGAAGCAGTGCTTCTGACTGATCCAAATTCAATTTCGTGGTTATTAAATTTAAGAAATGAAAGTTCTGAATATACTCCTTGTATATTGGGTCGTGCAATACTTTATAAAAACGGCAATGTTGATTTATTTATTCAAGATAAAGAACATTCAACTATAGAAGCAAATTTTGATAACCATATAAATGTTTTTGATATTAGTGAGCTAGAAAATTCACTACATAAGTTAAATTTGGTGGTGATAGATCCAAGCACGACTCCAATGAGCATTATGAATGCAATAGATCCCTTGTATAACCATTATTTAAATGAAAAATCAGCTTCGGTGTCATTCCAGTGCTTGACCAGAAATAAAAAAGCATGGATCCCAGTGTCAAGAACTGGGATGACAATAAGTAATGAAAGAGGTCTAATAGAAAATAAGCAGATAATTGAGAAGGAGGATCCTTGTTTGATTCACAAAGCAGTAAAAAATCAAACTGAAATAACTGGAGCTATAAGTGCGCACATCAAAGATGGAGTAGCAGTTATAAATTTTCTATATTGGCTTGAAAACAATATTGACAGTGAAATTACTGAGCTTGAAGCTGAAGAAAAAGTTTTAGAATACAGAAAAGAGCAGAATTTGTTTAAGCAATCGAGTTTTCCAACAATTTCAGCATTCAACGAGAATGGAGCAATCATTCATTACCGTGCAAGCAATAAGACAAATAAAGCTATTAAAAAAGATGGACTATATTTGATCGATTCTGGTGGTCAGTACCTTGATGGCACAACCGATGTTACAAGAACTATAGCAATTGGTAGTCCAACCAATGAGCAACGAGCTCACTACACAATAGTATTAAAAGCTCACATTGCGATAGCAAGTGCGGTCTTTCCTTCTGGCACTACTGGTGGAGAATTGGACATATTAGCGCGTATACATTTATGGAAATTTGGAATGGATTACATGCACGGTACAGGACATGGAGTAGGAAGTTACCTTTCGGTACACGAAGGACCGCAAGCAATATCAAGAGGAAATAAAGTGGAACTCATTCCAGGCATGATACTTTCTAACGAGCCTGGTTATTATATTCCAGGAAAGTATGGAATAAGAATTGAGAATCTGATGTATATTGAAAGGCGAGAAAACGTCTTTTTAAGCTTTAAACAATTGACCTCTGTTCCTTATGATAAAAAGCTAATAGATATACAAATGCTTACTGAAGATGAAGTTAAATGGATAAATAGCTATCACCAATTTGTTTATAAAAATATAGAAAATGGCATAAAAGATAAGGAATGGTTAAAGAGAGTATGTGAACCTTTAAAATAGTTAATTTGTCATTTAATCAAGTATTAATATAGTTGTTCTTGTATTGTTTTTAATTAAAAACAATATATAATATTAGTTTCAAATAGGTGTAATTATGACAGATAAAATGCAAGATGATGAATTTATGAAGCAGTACATGGATACTTGCAAAGAGCAAATAGAAAAATTGGCAAGCGACCCTAATTTGCTTCAACAGACCTTAAAGCCATTCATGCAAATGTCTCAGCAACTTATGGCTGGTGGTATGCTAGAAGGAAATATGCCTAGCATGATACCTGATATGGGTGGTATGGATATCAACAAGATGATTGCTCAAATGAAGGAAATGATTGACTACATAAAGGCTAATTATAGAGAGCTCATGAAAAAAGATAGCTCACAGATTCAAGAGCTTGATGAATCCAGTAAAAAGCTAAGAGGCTTAGTTAAAAAATTGATAGAAAAGATAGAAGAGGAAGGGAATAAAACTAAATAGTTTTATTTTAGTTGTTGCAAGTAGTATTTATTCATAGGTAAACATCTGGAGGCTGTAACAATAGTGAGGCTCAAATTTGGTATTACCATAAAATAAAGGGATGAAGAGATGATTGAACTACAAAGCCAAGAAATTTGTCCAAATGGAAATAAGAAAAATTTGATTATTTTTTTTCATGGTTGGGGTTCAAGTGGCGATAATTTCGCTCACCTTGCTAAAGTTATGAGCAAATTTTTACCCTATTCATGTTTTGTGGTACCGAATGCTCCGTTTGAGAGGGAAATAGGTGATGGTTATCAGTGGTTTAGTTTAGAGGATCGTAGTGAAGAAGCACTATATAATGGGGTGAAAAATGCTGCATCAATTGTAAATCATTTTATTGATACAAAATTAAAGGAGCTTAATTTAAAAGATACTCAGCTTTCTTTAGTTGGATTTTCTCAAGGGGCAATGCTTGCAATACATGTGGCTCTTACCCGGCTTCAGTCTTGTGCATCGGTTGTTGCGTATTCTGGTAGATTTCTTTCGCCTTCAAAAACTGCACCGGAGATCAAATCAAAACCTAACATATGTATTATTCATGGTGACGCTGATGATGTGGTACCTTTTTCTTCCCTTGATTTAGCGGTTAAAGCTCTGAAAGAAAATGGAGTAAACGCTCAAGGATACCCAATTCATGGATTAGGCCATATTATTAATGAAGAAGGAATAAGGTTAGGGGTTGAGTTTATCAAGAAGAATTTTGGAAATTAATTTCCATGCACTTGTTTTGCTTTGGTTACGGATATGTAGCTAAATTTCTATCGAAAAAATTGCTAAATTTAGGCTGGAAAGTTAACGGTACATCAAGAAATAAAGATATACAACTTTTTGATTATGAAAAGGTTGATCAAGATCTGCTTAAAAGCGTAACGCATGTTTTAGTTTCTATTCCTCCAGACGGCGATGATGTTATGGAGAGATACGGTCATTGTCTGGAGAATATTAAATGGCTTGGTTATCTGTCTGCAACTAATGTTTATGGTGACCACTGTGGTAATTGGGTGAATGAGGAATCTGAAACAAAGCCTATAGAAATTAGAGGAGAAAAGCGCCTTGAGTCTGAAAAGAAGTGGCTAAGTAGCAAATTGCCTGTACATATTTTTCGTTTGGCTGGGATATATGGTCCTGGTAGAAATGCGCTAATTGACCTGCAGCTTGGCAAAGCAAGAAATGTGAAAAAAATTTTTTCTCGTGTTCATGTTGAAGATATATCGAATATTTTATTTTCTTCCATGCAAAATATAAAGCCTTATGAGATATACAATTGTGCAGATGATTTACCTGCTACGCAATCTGAAGTGGTCACGTATGCAGCCGAGCTTCTCAATATTAGCCCTCCAGAGCCAGTTGAGATTTCTTCCGTACCAAATTACGCACGGGGTTTTTATTTAGGGTCAAAAAAAGTAAGCAATACTAAAATTAAAAAAGACCTTGGTGTCTCTCTAGTTTATCCTGATTACAAGGTGGGTTTAAAGAGTTTGTATATATTAGAATAGAGAAAATAGATTGCCAGATGCAAAAATTTTTCTTGAATGTTCCTTGTTTTGATGTAGTACCACTAGGCATACTATTATATAGAGGTAAATATGTTCAGCACTCAATCGCTCCCGGTTGAAAATATTCTATTACATCAAGCCGCTTATAATGGTAACATAAATGAAGTTAGGTTATTACTTAATGTAAAAACTGATATCAATATCAAGGATAAAAAAGGATTTACAGCCTTGCATTTTGCTGTTTATTCAGGACATTTAGACGTAGTAAAGTTACTAATCAGTAAAGAAGCTAATATTCATGCAAGAACTACTAAAGGCAGTACAGTTTTACACTTTGCTGTTGTAGCTAAAAGCAAAGCTATAGTAGAGGAGTTAATTAAAGCGGGAGCTGATCCCAATATAAAAGACTGTACTGATGGTAAGACACCTTTACATATTGCTGCTCAAAATGGACTTGTAGAAGTTGTAAAGGTGTTACTTAATACTCAAGAAATTGAGATTGATGCTAAAGACAATGAATTTGGTATAACAGCTCTGTACTTAGCCTCTCAGAACGGACATACTGAAATAGTTGAACTATTAATTAGCACAAAAAATGCTGATGTTAACATAGTAGATAAAAAAAATAATGTCACACCCTTGTATCTAGCTGCTCAGAATGGGCATGAAGCAGTAGTCAAGTTGCTTCTTGATAATGGTGCTAAGGTCAATGGCTGTAATGTCGATAGAGATCCTTTAAGTGTAGCTATCAAGAATGGCCATAAGAAAATAGTTGAGTTATTACTTAGTATAGAAGGAATAAATGTCAATATTGGCGATAAGATTGGCAATACACCTCTACATATAGCAGCTATAACAGGCCGCAAAGAAATAGCAAGATTACTATTAGCAAAAGGAGCTGATGCTAATATTAAAAACCATTCAGGAGATACTCCTTTACAAATAGCTGAGATAATTGAAAACTCTACAGTTTTTATGCTTGAAAAGGATACAAATTCAGTACTTCTTGTGAAAAAAGGAGTTAAGGAGCTTTTGTCACAACATGTGAAGAACAACAAACCTAGCTCATCAGTAGATAAAATTGACGTATCTGTTCAGCAGAGTAGCAAAATAAGATAGATGAGAAAACTAGTTTGTGACATTGGCGTCCAGTTAAATTTACATGGATTCCAGTGTCAAGCACTGGAATGACATTATGGAAGCTGTGATGACAAGGAAGGAAGCACTAGAAAGAAATGGGTGTCACGCACTGGGATGACATTATGGGAACTGAGATACAAGAAAAGAAACACTGGTTTGACAGTATCCGTTCAGCGGAGTGGCAGAATAAGGTAGACAAGGTGATCTAAAAAGATAATCATAGAGCAAAAGTGAGGTAATGTGGTAAACCTTTTAGAGCTTTGCAAAAATTTACAGCAAAAAATAGAAAAGTTAGAAGCAAAAATAGAAAAGCTGGAAAGGGAGAATGAAAGTTTAAAAGCAGAGAACAAGGCTTTAAAGATAGAGAACGCTGAATTAAAGGAAAGGCTTGGTTTAAACTCGAAAAATTCATCTCTACCAAGCTCTAGAGAGTTGTACAAAATAAAAAAGGACAAGCCAAAGAGCGACAGAAACGTTGGTGGTCAGGTTGGTCATAAAGGAAGTTTTCGCGCCAAAATGGATGCAGATGAGGTGATAAAAGTAAAGTTGTCATCTACTTGTGAATGCGGAGGAGGGATTGCAATATGCAATGGACCGTACATTCATCAAAAAGTTGATCTTCCGGAAATTAGGCCTTATGTAGTGGAATATCAGATGGAGCATGGTCGTTGCCGGAGATGCGGAAAAAGAAGAAGCAGTAAGTTACCAGAAGGTGTTACGTCAGATACATTTGGTCCAAGGGTTAAGTCAATAATTGCAGCGTTCAGCGGATTCTACAAAAATTCAAAACGCGAAATAGCGAGTGTCGTAAATGATATCTTCAATTTGAACATAAGCGTCGTTAGCATATCAAATAGTGAACATAGAGTTGCTTCAAAATGCAAAAAAATGTATGAGCAGATCGAACAAGAGATAAGTAGGAGTAAAGTTCTACATATTGATGAAACGAGCCATTATAACAAAGGTAAACTCGCTTGGTGTTGGATGTTTGCAAGCAATACGGCAAGTTTTGTGAAGTTGACAGAGTCAAGAGGAATGAAAGTTTTAAAAAATAACGCATGCTGCAATCATAATAGCTTAGTGGTAACCGACAGGTACGCAGTATACAATTACTTTGCTGATGAAAAAAGGCAAATCTGCTGGGCACACTTAGCAAGGGATTTTGAAAGATTAGCGCATAGTTGGAATATTGAAGTCAAAGTTCTTGGCTGTTACTTAAGAAATGTAGCTACTGAATTATTTGCACTAAAAAAGGCTTTGCTAAAAAATGAGATAGATGTTTTTAGATTTGCCAGACGTGCCAGAAAGTTGCGAAAACGTACAAGGTATTACTTGAAGGAAATATCCTACTTACCTGAAGCAATTGGAGCCTCTCGAGTTGCGAAAAATATTTTGAAATCTGAAAGAATGATGTGGAATTTTTTAGATGACCCAAAAAACATTCCGCTGACAAACAACCATGCTGAACAGCAGATACGGCATTATGTCGTTTACCGCAAAAATTCGTATTTTACACAATCAAAGCGGGGAAATGCATTCCTTGAACGGATAATTTCGTTATACTTAACATGGAAACAAAGGGGTCTCAATCCTTTCCAAAACCTCTTATCTATTGTTTCTTAAACCACTCTCCTGAACGGATACTTATCTATTGTTTCTTAAACCACTCTCCTGAACGGATACGTTTGACATGCACCTGAACAGATACTCTCAGTGATGTAAATTCAACTTTACCCCATTTGCAACCATCAGGGTTCTTTGACTATAGACCTAACAATTCTTTTCTAATTTCTTCTTTAATTGTATCAATAATCTTTTGATCAAGTTTATTTATTAAGGAATCATCAATACCTGTGATGTCATCTGGATTTTGTATCATTTTTTCAATAGCATCATCTATTTTTTTTACTCTTTCTTTATTAATTTCATCAAATATAGGTTTAATGTTTGCGTAACCAGGAGCGCCCTTGCTATAACTTTTGCTGCTTTCGTTGATACAACCACCAGCACCATATGTTTTATTCACGTAGTTTTTACTACATTTTGTTACATCTTTATACCCAATCTCACCATTTTCTATATATGCTATTTTATTATCTTTACTAGAGTTTAGCTTGTCCCCTTTCTTAATTTCTTCTTTTAATTTTAAACTTTGTTCATGAATTATTGTATCTTTGTAATTCTTTCCCCCATAGGTTCTGTATGTACCTCCGCCTGCAACAGTAATTAAATCTTTACAAATTGTTTCTGAAGAGTCTCTGCACATTTTTATTAAAGTTGGTCCCCCATCCTTGTTAGATTCATCATCTTCTTGTCCACCACCTCCTTCTGTCACTTTTACTTTAATATAGGGATAATTGGGGTTGATTTTTAGTTTAGCTTTAATGTAATCACCTGGCATTCCTAGTCTACTTACAGTAGACTGAGCTTTATCAGCTATATGACCAGCTTCACCACCTCCCCATGCTTCTATTTCAACGTAATCATACATTGACAGATCATCTGTATAGCCATCTCCAAGCTCATAAAGTTTTTGATCCCTGTTTTCAATAATCTGCTTCTTATGTTTCAATTGTGCTATTATTATTTCACGTAATCTCTTTTTTAAACCCTCTAAATCGAACCTACACAATTTATCAGCATAAAAGACTTCTGTTCTATTTGCTTTAATCGGTTGATTTTTTAATTGTGTGCACTTTTGTATTTCACCTTTCTCGTTTTTTACTGTTTTACCATCCTTATCCTTGCAATCCACTTCCTCATATCTTAAGTAAAATAGTTTATCATTCTTATCTACATACTGTGTTGAGCGACTACATACTCCATCAAAGCAGAGGCAACCATCATCACCGTGATTACAGTTTTTTTCTTCATACTTTCCATCTGTTAACTCATATACTATTTTGCATTTGTCACAATTTTGTTTTGTATCTACCTCTTTATCCTCTTTTGCCATGCAGTTATCTCTAGACTTATTTTCAGCAGGAATGGAAATATATCCTTTTTTATTAAATATTATTTCATTCAGTGCATCTTGTGGCTGTGCTAAAACCTCAATTGTTTCGTTACAGGGAAAATAATAAAGCTGATCAGACTCCTTTGAATAAACAGTATTGTATTTATTGTATCTTGCCCCCATTGATTTTAGCGATATTAGCTTACTTTCTTTTTCAAGAACAAACTCCTCTGGTTCTGGTTGCCACCCAGAAAGGCAGAGCATTTTACTTTTAGGATTTTCTTTATATTTTATTTCTACTTTTGGATATCCTGAGCCATCTAGTTTGCACTTACCATTCTGAAGCTCTTTACATTCTGCTTCGATATCGGGAACATACCCATATTTTTCTAGAACTTCAAATTGCGAATTATTTTTTAATATACCTTCTATTACGCTATCGATGTCGCTTTTACTGTTACTGCTATCAGTTGTTTTTGCCACTATTGCTGGCTTTACTACTTTTAAAGGTAGATGGCCAACATATGTAGGAGAATTTTTATTAACATAAAAAGTACAGATGCCATTACTGTGAGTTCCACGTGCGTCATAAGTACAAACGTTCTCACTCATCTTCATTTTTACTTTTAGCGTATTTTCGCCTTTACCCTCATTAGGCTTTGGTATGCTCACTTCTTCAATCTTTGGAGCAGGTGGCGCTGGGAAGCAGCGAGCAGGAAATTGTAATTTTCTTTCGGACTCTTCTTCCTCAGTACCATAGTATTCAGCGCAGAGCTGACCTTTTTTTCTATAGGTTTTGAGATAATGGATAGTATCTTTAATAGTAAATGGATAAATTGGAGTATTCTCACTATTTGAAAAACCGCGCGGAAAAGGTAGCTCCCTTCTTTCTTTCAGCTCACCAATAATGACTCCAACTCTTGGATGGAAATAATCATTTTCTTCATTTGTTATAGGAACAATTCTAACTTGTGGTGGTGACATCGCAAGTTGTTCACAAAATGGAGGTGGGCCAGGTGCAAGTGGTACAGGCACACATTGTACTTTGGTTTGATAGCAGGTATCGCAAACATTTTCCATATTCCCTGGACGGAAAATATTTTCCCCTGAAAAGATTCTAGAAAGACCTCCAAAAAAAGTGTCCATACAAGCCCCTTTCTGACTGCAAGCACATATTTTAGGGGCATTAGCAAATTTTACTTTTTCTTCATCAGTAACACCATCTGCCCATTCCCATTCAAGGCGTTTCGCAATTCCTTCTTTGATTTCTTTACTGTTATCTGTCTTAATTGTTCCATCAGCTAACATTCTATCTCCTTCCCAATCGATAAAAGCTGCTGCAGAAACTCCAGCACCTGTGGCTTGTGTGCCATATATTTTGTGGCAAGATGTTCCACTGGATAATATATAACAGTTGTCGTTCCCTTCGTAGTCGCAGACCTTAATCTTTGGATTAAAATAACCATCAATTCCTTGGTCTTTTACTTGTCTTACTGTAATATATTGGTATAGCTTTTCATCAACTTTAAAACTACCTTTAGTACCAAAAGTAAAAATTGCTAAAAAACCCTCCAAAGCTTTTTTGCCTCCAGCTTCAAGTGTAGTATTACTCTCTACAAGAGGCGGACAATCAGCATATCCTTGATAAGAAAGACAAAATATCAAGGAGAATATCAATAAAAAATTAAGCTTTACATTTTTCATAGAACGCCGGTAACCACTTACTCACTTTTTCGCCTTTTTCCTTTATTGCTTCATACATATACTTTATAGTCTCTTTATTAGCTGAAAGTACATGTATTTCTTTCATATTCTTCAAATCTAGATTTAAAGTTACTAAACCTTTGTATTGCTTTATCAAAAATAAACCTTCCTGTGTTGGTGTTTGCAAAATGACATTCAGTTCCTCTTTCGACAGAGAAAATGCTTTCATGTATAACCTGTTTGCATTTATGTTCGGCATCAGGATTCTCGTATCGACATGCTTATCTAAATATTGAGTAAACTTGCTAGCAAATGCTAGGTTTAAGTTTTCAGTACTTAGAATTACTACAACATTTAACTTTGTCATTCTTTGCATCCAGTCGTCAAACTCTCCCTCTGTAGGAAAAATATTACTTATCTCCCATGCTTCATCCAAAACAAGTATTGCAGGTGAGCCATCACATTTTGCTTCGAAAGAGTATAAGAAATAGTAAAGTATCACGGACATACATTCTTTTTGCTTAGTGAGATTTGCAGTATTGAGGGATATAGTTTTTGTTCCCCAGTCAATATCTGACTCATCACCATCTTGGAATAAGTAAGCAAATTCACCTTCACCACACCATTTACTTATTTTGCCTCCAAGAAGTAAAAGCACTTCAGAAATTTGAGAAATAGATCGCGATTCTCTTGGTATAGCAAATATAGAATCTACAATTTTTTTTGTCTTTTCTTCTACGTCTACCAAACTTGCATCTGCAACCATCCTTTTGATCAATTCAACAAGCATATTGCGATTAGAAGCACTATCTTCAATGTTCAGTGGGTTAAATTTTAGACTTTTATCTTTATATTTTGGATCAATTATGTAATATTGGCCGCTTACTGCTTTAGTAAATATTATTGATTTTCCAGTATTATCCAATATAACAATCCTAGGGTTAAATTTTCTTGATTCCGAAAGTAAGAAATTGATCAGTGAGGTTCTACCTGAATTTGGAGCTCCAAGTATTGTGGTATGACCATTATTTTTCTTTCCATGAAAGTTAAAAAAGTAAGGACTGCCTTTTTTTGAAAAAAAAACTGTTACTGCTTCTTTCCATCTTCCTCCTTTTAACGTACCTGATGTAAAATCATGCAACATAGCAAAGCTGCAAGCATATTTTTCTAATATATTTTTTGGTTGTGTAACAAAAGCAAAGTTTCCAGGAAGCTGTGCCCAAAAATGATTTTCCATGTGCAGATCAGTTCTAAACATCATCAACCCGATTAACGACATTACAGAGGATAAATCGCTGATATTTTTAGCTAACCTATTCTTATCATCTGCAAAGATTGTAACAATAATTTTCTGTTGACAAAAATCCATAGCAGAAATTTTTTCAAGCTCTATTATTTCATTTATTCCTGAGTTTTGAAGTAAGGTATTGTCCTCACTGATTTGCAGTATATTAATTTGTTTTTTAAATTCTTTTACTGCTTTATTATTACTAGTAAATATTATTATTTCTGTGATGATAAGCTCAGAGTCAAGTTGCAAACACCTATCTATATTTTCTAAGGGGATTTCTCGATATTCCTTTATGCAAAAAATAGAACCAAACTTCTGTTGACCTTCAAACGATGTTTGAAATTTATTGAAACCAAAAGCTACTTTTAAATTTTTAACATGCTGCGATAGATCCCTTTCACATATTGGATAATCTTTGTGCGTTAATGTAATAATGTAATGGAGAAATTCCATCATTTGAGAATATATTTTGCCTTCACTAGACCTAAGGCCCAGTTTTTTAGCTCCAAAAGGTTCTAAATCTTTTTGAATCAGGTCAGTTATTTTTTGTAATTCTTGATGATTTTTTTGTAAAAATAACTTGTGCCTATTCTTTATCCTGCCAAAAAAAAATGCATTATTAATATGTTTGCCAAAATCACTAAGTAACACCACAATGTATAACTCATTTATATACTGTAGTTTACTATCAACTAGTTTATTAAACCACGTTGAGTGTAGCTGATCGGAAAAGTCTGCAGTTTTATTCCACTGTAAGCTCAGTTTATTGCGCTTACGGACAGTGTGAATCCAAACTGTAAAATATAAACTCTGGATATTTTTTGATATACTTTTTCTAATTTCAGTTCTAAGATCACCATAGTTATCAACTGAAGAATAGTCTTCTAACTTGATTATTTTTAACAATTCCCCCTGTTTTGTTAGTATAGTTTCTTCATCGTAGTGGCAAGCATAAGGGATAAAATCTAAATTAATACTTTCTAGTAACGCTAAATTGTTCTTTTTTTCAGAATTAGAGCTAGTGGCCGGTACTTTTGGTTGCATACAACATTATGTGTATTCAATAAAAAGATAATTAAAAAACATAAAAATACTATCTTAATTTTTATCTTTTTTTTCGCTGTCGGGCTGTAATTTTATATCTTTTGCAAAGTTGAATTTTTCTTTCAAGTAATCTGTTGCTTTTTCTGTACTCCCAAACATCATGATCAGTACACCAAACAGTATCATGAAGAAAATTAGACCTCTGAACACTACTGCAAGTATCACTGTAGCTATACATAACCCTATAATTGTCGAAGGATTCATATTTTCCATAGTATCTTTAACTGAAAATGAAGAAATAAGTTCTTTCAACGTTCCTGGTATATTTTTCAATTCATCACTTGCTTTGCTAGAACATGACATGAAGATAAAACTTAACAGGGCTACAATAGCAAAAACTCTACCCAATTGAATACGCATCAGCTAAATACCTTTAAGATACTCCTTAACTGTAACAATTTTTACATCAATAGGCAAGAACCGAATTCACTTGCTCACCATAAGTAACTCATATTTAACTTTTATCACTGTGTTAGCCCTTTATTATCAACAAGAGGACTCACACTAATGGATATCAATTTACTTGACAGAATATTTGAACAAAATTCAGCAGCAGCAGCTGTAGCAAACACTGCAGCCACCACAAACAGTCCTGCTCCTACTAATCCTGATGTCATTGCTCCTGCAAAAATGCACCCTATTGCTAAGAGAGCAGAACTTGTTACAAGTGCGACGTGAAGGTTTTTGTTATTGAGTTGTTTAATTTTACTATTATTTTCATAATTATTGGATTGCATTGTATCTTTTACCTTACTGCCTGTCACTGAGATCACACAATGAGGACCTTCTTCAGTCTTCTTATAATGTTTAGAAGGGGATCTTCTTCCGCTTGGGCCTTTGGGCCTTGTTTTGTTCGGATGTACTAATTTTGTTTTTTCTTCATCTTCTAGTTGCAAACTATTATCTTCCTCAGCAGGGTTTAATTTTAAGTGTACACTTTCCTCAGATGAAATGCTTGTTACTGAAGTTAAGCTGTTCCTTCTGCTACTTGATGCCAAGCTAGATGAATTTATTCGACTATCTAAATCACTACTACTACTACTGAGTTTAGAAGTATTTGCACCACTTGGCACTTCTACAGCATTCACAGTTATATTAGGCTTTTCATTTTTTAAATCTTTACTATCAATCGAAAGATCAGATTGACTATTCAATTGTGATTGTGTGATCTTCTTTCTTGCTTGCGGTTGTTTTGATGTAAGAATTGTTGAAGCATCATAACTATCTAAACTTCTCAAGGAATTATATGTTCCAGAGATTCCTGTTCCACTTACACCCTTAGCTAAAGAATCCTTTTCCAGAGGATTAATACCTGAATTTTTGGGAATTTCAACTTTACCAGAAAGACTTTGTTTGTTAAATGTTTCCGCATTACCTTGTCTATCTTGTTGATTTTGGATAACGCTAGAATGATTTTTGTCACTGCCCTTATTAGTAATTTCTAAAATTATTCGTAATATTTCCCCTCTTATTGTTGGTGATCTTTGTGATGATTTTTCTTCATTGTTAAGTACTGAAGGTTTCATTAATTCCTCTGACTCTATCACTTCTTTTTCCAATGCTGGAAGAAATTTCTTGGTGTAATAATTATAATATTTTTCTTGCTCTCTCAGTAATTTTTCTAATTTAATTAATATGTTCGGATCAGCTCCTTTGTTGAACAACTCTATGCATTTTGCGATAGTTCCATCTCCCTTTTTTAGATTTTCATGATTATGTCTTTTTTTTGTGACCTTTTTGTGTATAATTTCGTGCAACTCTTTCGTTTTTGATGCTGAAGAATTCCCTGTTTTCTCCTTTCTCTTATCTGAGATTTGTGAACTTCTGATAGGATCGCTAGTAGATGAGTAAGTATTGTTTCCTACTGCGCTATCAAATAGCACTCTTTTCTCATATGATGAATCAAACATAACATTCCTCTCATATAAATAAAATGTATGAATACCTCTTTAGCGTTAATTTTACATTAAAACTGGGCAGTTATGCCTTATTGCGGATAATTATAGCAATTTGCTAACTATTTTTTTTGCTGATTACTGATTTTACATTTCAACATAATTGCTTGCCTGTTGAACTAACATATCTATCACTTCTTTTACAGGCTTTTCTCTATCAACCATGCCAACACTTTGACCGGCCATTAAAGATCCTGTTTCAACATCTCCATCAATTACTGCCCTTCTTAAGGCTCCAGCCCAGAACTTTTCTATTTCAAGCTGCCCATTTTCTTTTGAGATTTCTCCATTTTGATATTTATCAATAATGTCTCTTTGATGCTCCATAAAATCGTCACTTGCTTTGTTAACTATAGCCCTTACTGGAATTACAGGGAAATCAGCGCTAATCTGCACAGAAGATACAGCATTACGCGCAGCTGATTTGATGAATACTTCTTTAAAATTTTTGTGAGCGATTGACTCATTCGTGCAGACAAATAATGTACCTATTTGACAGCCACTTGCTCCCATTTCTAGGTAGTTCACTATCATTTCGCCTCTTCCTATTCCACCTGCAACAAACACCGGTGTTTTCTCATTTTTAAAATGAGGTAATATCTCTTGTGCGAGAACAGAAGTGCTAACAGGACCGATATGTCCTCCTGCTTCCATACCTTCTATTATTAACGCATCTACTCCCATTTTTACTAACCTTTTCGCGAGGCTTAATGCTGGTGCAAAACACATAACTTCAATGCCCGCACTCTTGATTTTTTCTATATTAGGCTTCGTTGGTAGTCCACCGGCAAGCACTATATGGCTTACTTTCGTTTCAATGCACACATCTATCAACTCACTCAACTTTGGGTGCATAGTAATTAGATTTACACCAAATGGTTTGTTAGTTAATTTCTGTGTCTCTATGATTTCTTTTTTCAGTAAGTCTGGAAACATTGCACCGCAAGCAATCACGCCAAATCCACCAGCATTTGAGATTGCTGAAACCAAATTTCTCTCTGAAACCCAGCTCATAGCGCCACCCATTATGGCAAACTCACTACCGAGAAAATTTGTTCCTTTTTTCCAGAGGCTATTTAACATATAACCTATATCATACGTTTAAAAATGTTTTGTTTATCTATAAATGTGTGTTTTAAAGCACCAATTATATGCAAGGCTATAAAGAGTATCATAAAATATGCAAGTATCGAGTGTAACTGATTAGCTGCACTAGCTAGACCTTCATTATGGTTAATTAATAAAGGGATATGGAAAAAATATTTGATCTCTTTGCTAGAAGCAGAAGACATGACATAACCAGATAGTGGCATTAGCACCATCAAAGAATACAAACCAAAGTGTATCGTTTTGCTCGCATTGATTACAAATCGAGAAAAATTGGCTGGTAATGGAGGAACATAAGTAAAGACGCGAAAAAATATACGTACTATAATTAATCCAAGAACGGTGATGCCACAAGCCTTATGAATAGCGTATATGCTGAATTTAATTTCACTGCTAATCGGCAAACTTTTCATGTACAGTCCAGAACAAAGCATACCAATAATAAGAGCAGACATTAACCAATGAATGATCCTTAAACCTAAACTATATTTATTGTCTTTCATTAATTTTGATTACTCTAAAGTAGAATTTATATAGTAGAAAAACTATTTCTCAATCAAAATTATCTATACATAATTTCGCTGCCTTGATCAACATAAGTGCAATAATTGTATGTGACACATAAACATTGTCTATCAGATCATGAAGAAGTGGTGAAGTTTTTGAGAGTTTTTCTATTGTAACGATGAGTTATAGCTTGTACAAGAAGCCTATTGACTTTAAGCACATTTTACCCTATACAATTCCAATACCTTAAGCTACCAAAGCATGCCTGATCTAAAGACAATGATGCTAAATTTTGGCCCTCAGCACCCAGCTGCACACGGGGTGTTACGTCTTGTTTTAGAGATGGATGGTGAAGTGATCGAGAGAGCAGACCCCCATATTGGGCTTTTGCACCGTGGCACTGAAAAATTGATAGAACATAAAACATATCTTCAAGCTCTGCCTTATTTTGACCGCCTTGATTATGTGTCGCCAATGTCACAAGAGCATGCATATTCGTTGTGTGTAGAGAAATTGTTGCAATGTGAAATTCCAATTAGAGCAAAATATTTGCGTGTTTTGTTTTGTGAGCTGACAAGAATACTAAATCATTTACTAAATATCTCTTCTCAAGCACTTGATGTTGGGGCGATGACTCCTCTTTTATGGCTCTTTGAAGAGAGAGAAAAAATACTCGAGTTCTATGAAAGGGCCTCAGGTGCAAGATTTCACGCAGCTTATATAAGGCCAGGTGGACTTGCAGCAGATATCCCAGAAGGTTTGATTGAAGATATTGCAAAATTTATAGAGCAATTTCCAAAGTATATAGATGATGTTGATGAGCTTCTAACAGAAAATAGGATATGGAAGCAACGCACTGTAGGAATTAGTGAAATATCAATAAAACAGGCGCTTGATTGGGGCTTTAGTGGACCAATGCTCCGTGCTGCTGGACTTGCTTGGGACTTGCGAAAAAGCCAGCCATATGAGATATATGATCAGTTAGATTTTGATATACCTATCGGCCAAAATGGTGACTGTTATGACCGTTATTTAGTAAGAATGGCAGAGATTAGGCAATCTATTAGCTTGGTGAAGCAATGCATAGAGAAAATTCCTAAAGGGCCAATAAAAACTGAAGATAGAAAAATTTCTCCACCGCCAAGAGCAGAAATGAAAGAATCTATGGAGGCTATGATTCATCATTTTAAGCTTTATTCAGAAGGATATCATGTGCCAGAAGGTGAGGCATATGTGGCTGTTGAAGCGCCAAAAGGTGAGTTTGGAGTATATATAGTTTCAGATGGTACCAATAGACCTTATAGATGTCGAATAAGAGCACCTGGCTTTGCGCATTTACAGGCCTTAGATTTCATGGCAAAAGGACACATGCTTGCTGACATTGCAGCAATTATCGGTTCACTCGACATAGTCTTTGGTGAGATTGATAGGTAATTATTTTAAAATAGTAACTTAACTAATGGTTAAGACATCTTCTATCATAAATTGTATAAATTCATTGCCATTCCAGTAATTCATAGAGATTTTACCCAAAATGGCTTTAACATTACCCTGCATAATAGCAGAGCCGAGCTCAGTATTTGCACAGCGAAACGCAATAGCTTTGACCATAACATTATCGTCAGCAATAAAACATTTTATATGGTCAACTCCTATAACTTCCGGCTTTCTTATCTTTGCCCCTTGAATGATGAATCTTGGTTCAGGATTGCCAGCTCCAAATGGCTCTAAGCGCTGCAGTTGATTCCAAAGGGATAAGTTTATTGCTTTAGCTGTTACTATACCATCAGCTTTTATAGTTTTATCGTTTGTGGAGTTTGCAAATCTTTCAGTAAAAAAATCATGTAGATCACTTATTTTATCTTCTTCAATCGAAAATCCTGCTGCCATACTGTGACCACCACCTTCAATGATTAGGTTGGTAAATTTTGCAGAAAGAACCGCAGCACCAATATCTACTCCAGAAATTGACCTACAGCTTGCTTTTCCTATTCCATTGTTTAAAGATATCACTATCGTTGGTAAGTGAAACTGCTCTTTTAGTCTTGATGCAATGATACCAATTATTCCCTGGTGCCAATTACCACTTACCATTATAAAATTTACACCTAAGTGGGCAAAATTTTCCGCTTGTGTTGTGGCTTCCAAAATAGCCTCATTTTCTAGCATTTTTCTTGCATTATTCAAATCTATTAGTTTTAGCGCGATTGAATGTGCATCATCATCATCATCGGTGGAAAGCAACCTTGCACCGAGCGATGCTTCTCCAATTCTTCCTCCGGCATTTATACATGGCCCAATACTAAACCCTAATCGTGAAACACTTGGTTTTTCAAGGATTCCCAAAGCGTCAAACAAAACACGTAAGCCAACATTTTTTCTTGCTGACATAACTTTTAATCCTTGTAAAACAAAAGCCCTATTTAGGCCTGTAATCTGCATAACATCGCAAACAGTTCCAAGAGCAACCAAATCCAGTAGATCAAATAAATCTGGTTCTTTTTTGTTGGTAAAAAATCCTTGCTCACGTAGGATTCTGTTAAGAGCAACAATTAGCAGAAATGACACTCCAACTGCTGCTAAGTTATTATAAGGAGAGCTCTCATCAAGGCGGTTGGGATTAACAACTGCTACAGCACTTGGTAATTTTTCTGTTCCAAGGTGATGGTCGACAACTATAATATCAAGTCCAAAGACTTTTGCATCTTCTATTGGTTGATATGCAAGCGTACCGCAATCAACAGAAATACATAAATCAATACCATTCTTTTTAAGTTGTAATAAAGCATCTGTGTTCAATCCATAGCCCTCATCAACACGATCTGGAATATAGATTATAGAGTGTGTCCCAATCGCTCTTAGGTACCTATTAATCAATGCTGATGACGTTGCACCATCAACATCGTAATCACCAAATATTGCAATATTCTCATTATTGTTTATTGCTTTTATTATGTGAGAAACAGCTTTATCCATATCAAGGAGGTGAAAGGGATCTGGTAATAGCGATCTGATTAGTGGGTGTAAGAAGTCATGTGCATTTTCTATGTTAACACCACGAGCAACTAATATTCTTGCTAATATTTCTGGCAACTCAAATCTCTGTATAAGAGTAAAAATCTCCCTTTGATCTGCTTCTTGTAACTTCCACAGTGCATTTGTTATGCTGCGTTTTTCAATATCAAGTAGCATATTTTTTGTAAATAAAACTACTTTACCAGAACTTTTACGCTTGTTCTATAATTGTGTTAGACTTCTGTATAACCTAAAGAAAGATATAGGAGAGTGTCACTCGAAAGGAATCACATTTATTTTGACAAAGAGCATCTGTAAAATCTGATACTTCTTCTTGCATAACATGCTCTTTAATTAGTATTATATCTATATTAGCATATAAGTGTGAATATTATATTAGTGTAATTACTTTTTGGTATACATGACAAATTTATGCCTGGAAACAGTTTTTGGTTACTCAAACCTTTTCTACCTTTATTTCATATTCTTTAAAGTATTTTTTGCACTTTCTTTATAAAAACCATAGGTACCAATCGGTTTTTAGCTTAAGAATAAAGGTTAAGTATCTGGAATTCTGGACATAAAATCCTCCTGAAAGATTAGAAAGAAAATGCAGCGCACATACAACAGAATTTGAACACGTGCTGAAGAAGATACACTACGTTTTTTGTTGAAAAATTGACTGAAAAGTCTGCAGACGAAGATAGATTTTTGAGCTCTTAAAATACCTCTACTGTTAGAGTAAGGAAAGCGAGAAGGTTTGTCAAGCAATCTTTATTGGCTGTTGTACTAGAATTCAGTTTTTCGTATAATTTGCTAGAATTTGTGTGAAGAATTTTAAATATGAAAGGCCTATATATTAAAACTTACGGCTGTCAGATGAACGTTTATGACTCCATTTTAATGGAGAATATAGTTAAGCCTTTAGGGTTCAACGTTGTTAGTGATGCAGAACAAGCTGATTTGGTGATATTAAATACTTGTCATATTAGAGAAAAGGCAGCAGAAAAGCTTTACTCAGAGCTTGGAAGAATCCATTCATCACAAAAAAATAAGGAAATGACCATAGTGGTGGCTGGATGTGTAGCGCAAGCAGAGGGAGAAGAAGTGTTCAGAAGGGCTCCTTTTGTTGATATTGTTGTTGGTCCGCAGAGTATTTCTGCTTTACCGGAGTTAATAGTCAAAGCAAGCAGAAGTAAAGGTCATGTAATAAATACTGATTTTCCAGAAGTTGCGAAGTTTGATAAATTGCCAGATGAATGCTATGGCAATAGCCAGGGGTCTTCTGCGTTTCTTGCCATACAAGAAGGTTGTGATAAATTTTGTACGTTTTGTGTGGTACCATATACACGCGGGGCTGAGTATTCACGACCAGTAAATGAAATATTCCGTGAAACATTGAAGTTAGTTGCAAATGGGGCAAGGGAAATCAATTTGCTCGGTCAAAATGTTAATGCTTATCATGGAGAGTGCGAAGGAGAGGTGTGGGATTTAGGAAAATTAATTAGTCACATTGCTAAAATTGAAAAGCTAGAAAGAATCCGCTACACAACTTCTCATCCAAGAGATATGCACGAATCTCTCTACTTGGTACATGCGGAGGAATCAAAACTCATGCCGTTTGTTCACCTACCTGTGCAGTCAGGTTCGAATAAAATATTGCATGCAATGAATAGAAAACACACGGCAGAGGAATATTTGGGAATAATAGACAGATTGCGCAAATTGAAACCTGAAATCGAATTTTCTTCTGATTTTATTGTTGGTTTTCCTGGAGAAACTGAAAAAGATTTTGAGGAAACTATGAAGTTAGTAGAAAAAGTAAAGTACGCTCAGGCTTATAGTTTTAAATATAGCCCAAGGCCAGGAACGCCAGGGGCGGAAAGAAAAGATCAAGTACCAGAAGAGGTTAAAACAGAGCGTCTTCTTCGTTTACAGGAATTAATTAGCAAGCAACAACTTGAATTTAATCAGAGTATGATAGGAAAAACTATTCCTGTTCTATTCAGTGATAAAAAAGGTAAACACCAAAATCAAATTATTGGTAAAAGCCCATACATGCAATCAGTATGCGTTGATGATCCTGACGATAAATACAAAGATAAAATAGTAAATATAAGGATATTGGAAGCTCGGCAAAATAGTTTGTTGGGATGCGCTGCCTAATTAGAGAAAAGTGCTCCCATGGTCTCATGTAGAAGCACTTTGTGTGTTTTTATAAGTTTATAAGCTATCTAGATTTAATCCTTAAGGGACTACAACTCTCTGTTACGCAATCATATGAGACTTGATATAATAGATTTGCGGGATTTTTTTTCTTTTCCCACTGATAGTGTACTTTTTCAACCTTTCCAGAATTATTATATTCATAAGAAAGCGATCTCCAAATAACGCTGCTTTTACTATTATTTTTGTTAGCATCGTGAAATTTCTGATAAGGCCAACTGTTATTGTCTTTATTCATCTTTAACTTAAGTAAATAAGTCTGATTTATTAATATGCTGTATAATAATGTCAACACCTATCAATGTTTATAGAAACAGAGTTTTTGGATTTGTAATTTTCTGGAAAGCTCTATATTCTTTGATTTTATCCAGTTAAAATGAATATGAAGTATTATCCTGATACAAGCAGCAGTCCTGATTTTTCATTGCTAGAAAAGGAAATCATAAAATTTTGGCAGGAAAATAAAATTTTTGAGCAGTCAGTCGAGAAACGTTCCAAGGATCATTGTTTTGTATTTTATGATGGGCCTCCGTTTGCAAATGGACTTCCGCATTACGGACACTTGCTTACTGGTTTTATAAAAGATGCATTTGCAAGATATCAAACTATGCTGCAAAAAAGGGTTGAACGCAGATTTGGTTGGGATTGCCATGGGCTACCGGCTGAGATGGGCGCGGAAAAGGAACTTAGAATATCTGGTAGAACTGAGATAGAGAAATTTGGCATTGAAAAATTCAATAATCATTGCCGTACTTCTGTGATGAAATTTTCATCAGAATGGGAGAAGTATGTAAATAGACAAGCAAGATGGGTAGATTTTCACAATGACTATAAGACTATGGATAAGTCATTCATGGAGTCGGTCATGTGGGCATTTAAGCAGCTTTATGATAAAGGTCTGGTGTATGAATCAATACGCGTTGTTCCCTATAGCTGGGCGTGCGAAACTCCACTCTCTAATTTTGAAACAAGGCTTGATAATGCATATAGAGAAAAAATTAGCAAAGCTGTAACTGTTGCTTTTGAACTTTTAGAAAATCCAAAGCAATTTAAACAAAAATGTAGATTACTTGCTTGGACTACAACGCCTTGGACGTTGCCGAGCAATCTTGCACTGGCAGTAGGGGAGGATATTGAGTATTGTATGGTGTTAGTAAATGGTGAAGTCTGCATCTTTGCTGAAAGTTATTTAGAGAAATTTGTCAGCCACTGTGAACAAAGCAATATTCAATATGAAAACTGTAATACAAAACTTAAAGCGAGTGATCTTGCAGGTCTTTCCTATAAACCACTGTTTGATTACTTTAAAGATACAAAGAATGCGTTCCGTGTTTTCATTGCTGATTATGTTACAGGAGAAGATGGTACTGGTGTTGTGCACACTGCTCCTGGATTTGGTGAAGAAGATTTTTACCTTTGCCAAAGCCATGATATTCGAGCTGTTTGTCCAGTTGATAACGCTGGAAAATTTACTACTGAAGTTTCAGATTTGGCAGGAGTTCATGTTTTTGATGCCAATGATACAGTAATCAAGAAATTAAAAAGGCAGGGGAGCTGGTTTAAAACTGAGCAATATATTCACAATTATCCACACTGCTGGAGAACTGACACTCCTTTAATCTACCGCACTATGCCTTCTTGGTATGTTGCTGTGACAAAGTTTAAGGGAAGAATGACAGAGCTAAATAAGAGAGTTAATTGGATGCCAAATCATATAAGAGATGGTCAATTTGGAAAATGGCTTGAAGGAGCGCACGACTGGTCTATTTCACGCAATCGATTCTGGGGTACTCCAATTCCTGTGTGGAAATCAGACGATGCAAAATATCCAAGAGTGGATGTGTATGGCTCAATAGCAGAACTAGAGCGAGACTTTAATGTTAAGATAGATGACTTGCACAGACCGTTTATCGATACTTTGACGAGACCAAATCCTGATGATCCAACAGGAAAATCAGTTATGCGTCGTGTGCCTGATGTGTTTGATTGTTGGTTTGAGTCTGGCTCGATGCCGTTCGCGCAAGTTCACTATCCGTTTGAAAATAAAGAATGGTTCGAGAAAAATTTCCCTGCGGATTTTATCACTGAATATATAGCACAAACAAGAGGATGGTTCTATACGCTTTTTGTGCTTTCCACTGCTTTATTTGACAGTGAGCCATTTAAGAATTGCATATGCCACGGTGTGGTTCTTGATGTGAAAGGGCAGAAATTATCCAAACGTCTGAATAATTATGCGGACCCAATGGAAGTGTTTGACAAATATGGTTCTGATGCGCTGCGTTTTCTTATGCTGTCTGGTTCCATTGTCTGCGGTGGTAATTTACTACTCGACAAAGAAGGAAATTTAGTGCGTGATGTTCTGAAAAACGTAATAAAACCTATTTGGAACAGTTATCACTTTTTTACTATGTATGCAAATGCAGATGGAATTAAAGCTGAGATTTGTAGGGATTATCAGAATACTATTGATTGCTACATGATTTCAAAATGTTTTGAAGCTGTGGAAGGTATGCGAGCTTCTATGAACAACTATAACTCTCAGGAAGCTTGCAAAATCTTGACAGATTTTTTTGAAGTGCTAAATAATTGGTATATTCGTCGCAGTCGCGAGCGTTTTTGGAAAAGTGACTTAGATCAAGATAAAACCGACGCTTATAATGTTCTATACACAGTTTTTTATTACATACTACGGGCTGCAGCTCCTTTGTTGCCACTTATAACAGAGACTATATGGCAGGGGCTGAAGTATAAGGAAACATCTGTTCATTTGGCTGATTTTCCACAATTAGATAGATATAATAGTGAACTCATTGCCAAGATGGATTTGGTAAGAGAAATATGTAATGCTGCACTCTCTATTAGAAACATGTTTAACATACGTATAAGGCAGCCACTTGGTAGCATGACTATTTATCATAAGTCTTCCTGCAATTTTCTTGAAGATGAATATCAAGAGATGGTAAGAGATGAGGTGAATGTAAAAGCACTAGAAATAGTAAGTGAATTGAAAGAGGTTGCATCACTAGAGTTAAAATTAAATTTTCCTGTGCTTGGAAGAAAAGTTCCAGACAAAATCAAGAAACTAGTTCAATACGTTAAGGAAGGAAAGTGGAAGCAAGTTGAAAACGAACAGATATTTTTGGGAGATGAAACAGAGAGCTATACTATGGAAAAAGGTGAATATGAACTATTATTAAAAGCAAACAGTGAATATTCTGCTGTGTTTGATAATAACAAAGGAGTTGTTATTCTAAATACTGAATTAAATAATGAACTAATTCTAGAAGGGCTGGCAAGAGATATTGTGAGGCTTATTCAAGAAACTAGAAAACAGGCTGATTTTTATATATCAGATAGAATCAGAGTAATAATCAAAGCAGAAGATGAGAAAATTAAGGAAGCAATAAATACATGGGTTGAATATATAAAAGATCAGACCCTTGCCTTATCTTTGGACACTAATAAAGAGATCGAGGCCGATTTCTATTCTAAGGAATACCAAGGTTTGACAGTTGGTATTAAGTTAATAAAGTTGCAAAGTTAGTAATGTTTATGCTATACTTAAATTGCTTTAAGTAGGGTGGTGATATGAATCAAGTTGTTGCAGATGATCATAGAGAAGTTATTGATTTAAATAACAATAGTGATGGTTTAGGTAAAGTAGAATCTATTTCCAATGTTGCTTTGGAAGAGGAAGAAGAGTTTTTTGATGCTATGGAAGATGTTTCTAATGTAGAAGAAGGGAATGATTTAGGTCTTGCTAATTCAGAAGAGGAAGAAGAGTTTTTTGATGCTGTAAGTAAGCAGGATTGGTTAATTAAACAAATAGCTGCTTTTAATGTTCCGCTCAGTATATTCCATTATAAGGATTATGACTCTGACTTTTTTACCTCTTGGTATAATATGTCAAGCGAAATATTGAAAGAGATAAACAGAGCTTGCCCAGAGAAGAAAGTATTAAATTTAGCTCTGTCAGTTTTAATGCTCCCTTATATTGCTTTTACTGCACTGGGGTTAGTCATATACAGTAGATTTAAAGCAAATAGCAAGACACAAGAAGGTGTAGTGGAAGATAAGACAAAAAAGAGTGAAACAGGTGTGCCAAAAAGATTGGCATATGGCGCTCTTGCTGCAATGGCAATTTTTGTTAATGTGACTGTGCTTGTAGCCTTAATCGTTCCTGCAACAGTTGCTTTGGCTACTTTTTATCTTTTAAATAGAGATTTATCTCACTCTTTAGTTACTGCTCTTAAAATAACTATGGGGCAGTATTCTAATAAGCACCAAAATATTGAGATATCTTTTCATGAAACGGAGTTTCCTGAACCAAACATTACATGGGATATGGAAATAAAATTTCCACCGCAATTTAAACAACTGCTTAGAGATTTATGTGAAAATGGAAATGATAAATGGTTTAGTGTGAAGCGGGGTTTAGAGCATAATATCATACTGAAATTATCAGCTAGTATCAATTTAAACAATGGTCTTAAGCCCTTGCACAATGAAATTAAGAATGTGATTGCAACTTCAATTCAAGAATTCGCAAAAACTATGGAAGAGCTGGTGAAGCTAGAAAAAGAAGAGATTACACGTGATAAATTGAAGGAATTATTGAACGAATTCAGGCTGAAAGTTGTAGATAGTATAGGCCATCAATTGACAACTCATTTGATAGAAAATGCTTATCAAGTTGCCTTCATACAAGCAATTAAGTTTCAGCAAAATAGACGGGGAGAAGATTTTTCACTGGAGGATGAGCTAAAAAATACTTTAGTGAAACAGAAATTAGAAAGTCAAGGTAAGGAATTACCAAATGAGAAAGAGATGATAATAGGAGATATAAAAAAACTGAAAAATAAAGAGGCACTTGATTTAGCTGATGAAGATGATCGATTAGAAGCATTGGGAAAAGTAGGTGGGATAACAAGAGATATAAGTGATGATGCACTTCCTGTATTTAAAGCAGAGTGGGAACGACTTAAAGAAGAAGGGAAAATAGCTAAGAGTACAATCATTGATGTTTATAAGGATATATATCCTCAAGAAACGAAGAAAGCTCTAGATAACACTAAAAGAGAGATTGAGTGTTTAAAAAAAGAAGGACAGGAAAGATATATTAGGATACATGAAAAATTGAAAGCAATATATGATGAAGGAAAAAATAACTTAACAGACAATGATTTAAAAAGGAAATTAGAAGGTCTTTTTAAGTTCGAGTATGGTGATCAAGAAGTTGAGCGAAGGCTAGTAAAATCAGTAATGAGAAAAGCAAAGGGTGAGTTAAGCCTGTTAGGAATACTAAGCTTAATAGACCAGTTTCGAGATTTAGAAGAGGAGATAAAAGGTCCTTTGAATGGGGAAAGTTTAGAAGAAGCTTCAGGTAAAGTGAATGATTTTATAGCAAAGATGTATTTAGAAATAACGAAACGTAAAACGCAAGATTTGTTTAAAAGTCAAGCAAAGGGTATAGAGAATTCATGTAAGCTGTTAGAGGAAAAGGAGCCGGATTTAGTACAGAGGATTAATGTGCACCGAGTGAAAATTGCAGAATGCTTAGATCAACCTATATCGTTAAGAGAAGTAATAGAAGTAATAGAAGTAATAGAAGAAAGTGAGGATTTAAATAAGTACTTAGAAGATGAGCGAAAGAGAAAAGGAGAAAAGCATCCAAATACAAAGCTAATACAGAAGCACTTAGAAAATAACAAAGAAATTCTAAAAGCATTAGAACAGTTAAAATTAGAAAAAGAAGGATTATTGATAAATGAAGAAACAAAAAATGATTATAGAGAAGAACTGGAATCTCGCGAAAAAATAAAGTTTGCAATAATAGAAGATGATTTACTTAAAGCATTCGAGCATGAAATTTTTGATGAAGAAGCAATTAAGAAGTTACTAGAGAGAGCAGAACTTGAGTACTATTTGGCAGAAAAGTGCATAAAAAGTCCTGTGATTAAGACAAAAGACAATATCAAACATTTTTGTCAAGATTTATTGTCTCCTTTAATAAATAGGTTGGTGGAAAATATAGTAAATAATGTACCAAAAAGTGATAAGAGTTCATGGCTGCAGCCTATAAAAGCTATTAGGACAGGCTTGGGATATATTCAAACAGGTCTTGCCGTTGCAATGCGTGGGGATAAGAGCACAGAAGGAAAAGCGTTGAGTGTGGCACATGATACTCATAAGGAAGTAGAAACATTTCTTCAACATTTTCAATCAAGTTATGAGGAAGTAGGAGTTTTTTTGGGTAATTTATTTTCTGATGATGGAACGACATTTAAAAATGATGTATGGCCTAAAGTAGAAGAGCATTTGCATGGAATGTGGGATAGGTTTTTCAAGGATATTGAATTCAAGATAGGGAATAAATTGGATGAAGTAAACGTGACACAGCAAAATCAGGAAACGGCGATTACGGCTTAATAATGAGCTCTCAAAGTTCCTTCAGTATTTTTACACACTAAGTTTACTATCATATTTGATTCTTTTTGGATTTCCTCTTCAGTTAAAGTGTGAGTTGGAGAGCAGAAAGTAACTGAAAATGCTATAGACATCTTATTCGATTCTATATTGTTTCCATGATATACATCAAATATCAAAACTTCTGTGATGAGCTCTGAGCTTTTTTTCACCATATTGATTATACTGCCTGCTGCTACATCTTTATTTACAATAAATGCAAAGTCGCGTTTTACACTTTGATATTTATAATCGATAAATTTTTTTCTACTTATAGGTAAATTTTCGATATTTTCTAATATCAACTCAAAGCCTACAATTTTTTGTTTAATGTTAAAAAAATCCAATATACTCGGATGCAATTCTCCAAAATAACCAACTATTTTACTTCTAAAAGATAAGGAGCCTGATTTTCCTGGGTGATAATATTCTTTTTCTGCTCTCTCTATTGCTAAATTATCACAATTGACATTAAAAAGTTCCAAAGCTGTTATGAGGTCAGCCTTTGCGTCAAAAATATCTATTTTCCTATCAGTGTTATAGTGGTTTTTCGGCGAATTATTTCCTGATCTAATTCCACTTAAAACGTACTTAGACTGAGCCTCACCATTATAAATTGGTCCAATTTCAAAAATTGCGAGATCAGATATCCCGTGAGCAATATTATCTGCAGTAACTTGCAACAAATTTGGTATGACACTTGGCCTCATTATATTGAAGTTATTATTAAATGGATTATCGATAATGAATAACTTATTCAAGTAACCAAACTTTTCAGCTGTTGATTCACTCATAAAAGACCAAGTTATCACTTCATGAAACCCTCTGCTTGTCATTAAAATGCGCAAATCATCTTGTGTCTCTTCTTCTACTGTAACGTCTTCTGCTAGTTGCTCTTCCTTTATTTTATCATAGCCGTATATTCTTACTACCTCTTCAACTAGGTCAGCAGGTATGGTTATGTCTGGTCTCCAGCTTGGTACTTGTATATTCCAATTACCTTCGGTTTTTTTATCGATACTAAACCCTAGCTTTGTTAAAATATCGAATACCTCATTAGGTGATGCAGATACACTTCCAAGTTTGTTTGCATTCTGATAATCAAAATTTATCTTGGTATAAGCCTTATTCAAATTGCCAGCAGACACTATGCTTGACACTTCTCCGCCACATAAATCCAAAATCATTTTGGCTGCAAGATTGAGTCCATCAAGGGTAAATTCAGGGTCAATTGAACGTGCAAATCTGTAACTTGAGTCTGTGGAGATGCCTAGCTGCCTTGAAGATTTAGTGATGGAGATGGGGTCAAACCAAGCAGACTCTAAAAAGATATCAGTAGTTTCAAGAGTGCATTCACTGTACTTACTGCCCATAATTCCAGCAATTGCCTGAACGTTTTTATCATCAGAAATAACGCTTATGTCTTTGTTCAATGAGTATTCTTTATCATTTAAACCAATAAATTTTTCTCCATCGTTTGCTTTACGTACTGTGAGCTCTCCTTCTATTTTTTTTGCATTATATGTATGCATTGGGCGATTAAAGGATATCATGATGTAATTAGTAATATCAACTATTGCAGAAATGGAGCGCATTCCTATCGATTCCAGACTATCTTTTAGCCATTTTGGACTCTCTTTATTTTTTACATTAGTGATATATACTCCACTAATAAAACTCTCCCCATCGATGACTTTGACGTTTATTAGTGAGTTCATAGAAGCGGTAAGTTGTGGAATGATTAAAGTCTTTAACGTTCCAATTCCAGTTGCTGCTAGATCACGTGCTATTCCATAAACACCTAAGCAATCTCCACGGTTTGGAGTGATGTTTATGTCAATTACAGGATCGCAATTGAAAAATTTATCTCCTGTTTTATAATCATCAGAAAGCTCGATTATTCCTTCACTTTCATCTTGAGTCAGCGAAAGCTCAGAGGCAGAGCAGAGCATCCCTTCACTTAGCACTCCTCTTATTTTTGTAGGCTTAATTGTAAAGTTGCTTTCTGGCAATGTGCTACCAAGAGATGCAAGTACAGTCTTCATGCCTTCTTTAACATTTTTTGCTCCGCAGACTATCTGCAGAACTTTACTTCCATCATTTACTCTACATAATTTTAATTTATCAGCATTTGGATGAGGTGCGACTTCTAATACTTCTGCAACAACAAACCCGGCCAATCTGGAATTGTCGATCACATTCTCTACTTCCAACCCTATGTGAGTTAATTTATCAGTAATTTCCTCTAAACTAGCATTGGTTTCTAAGTACTCTAATAACCAAGATAATGTGAACTTCATTTATCTAACAAGAAACAAGAATTCATTGTAATGTAAAATGTGATGTTTTTAAAGTTTGTTGTAATAAGTGCCTTCTATATTGCAAGAAACAACAGAGAAGCCTACTCTTTCTACAAAGAAAGAATTTTCTTTATATCACCTTTGCAGTCCATTTCCATGCAGAGTTGAATGTTCATATTGTGATCATCTATATGGAAATTATAAATGTAAGCATCACCAGTGAAATTTCCTATAACATCATGGCTTTCATTTAGCATTTCACCTGCCATGTGGAAAAGACCAGTGTCTGAGTTAGAAGAATAATCTGTAAACTTGATGTACCCGTTACCACATTCCTGTTCTAAATTTAAAGGTGGATTAGTAAAATCTATTTCGTTCATAATTGCCTCATATTAAAATTAAATTATAGTTAAAATAAGATATTAAGTCAAGAATTTAGAATAAGATTGGTAGCTGACTATAATTTGCATTTTAATTGTATATTTTGTTAATATGTTAATGCTATAATAATACAGAGCTCCTTATATTAATTCTTGACTTTATTCTATAAAATTTATACTTTATTTACTGCTGCAGTTTAAGTATACAGGGTCAAAATGGCGTTAAATCCGCTAGAACAATTTAAAGTATATACAATAATAGAACTACCAAAATTATTTGGGTATGACATAAACTTTACCAACTCATCTCTTTTTATGATGATCTCGGTGATATTAATGGTACTGTTTTTGCTCCTTGGAATAAGAAAAGGTGCAGTAATACCAGGATATTTGCAAGCTGCAGTTGAATATGTATATGATTTTGTTGTTTCAATAATAGAAAGTAACACTGGAAGCAAAGGTTTGGAGCACATTCCTTTGATATTTACAGTATTTATTTTCATTTTATCGTGTAATTTAGTTGGTGTTCTTCCTTATAGTTTCACAGTTACAAGTCATGTGATAGTTACCTTCGCTTTATCAATGGTGGTTTTTACTTATATAACGATTGTTGGGTTTAAAGAAAGAGGAGTAGAATTTTTACGCATATTGCTACCAAAAGGAACTCCTTCGTGGCTTGCACCTATAATCATCATTATTAAATTATTTGCTTATTTAGTAAGACCGATTAGTTTATCAATAAGGCTTGCAGCAAATATGATTGCGGGTCATACAATCATCAAAGTGATAGCAGGATTCGTCATAAATATGAACATATTTTTTACACCTGCACCTTTTTTGTTTATAATTGCACTAATAGGATTTGAAGTATTTGTTGCAGTTTTGCAAGCTTATATATTTACTATATTAACATGTGTATATTTGTCAGATGCAGTAAAGTAATTGACTTCCTTGCAGAATATTTTACAATTATATTATAAAGAAATAGTTAAAGGTAATATATGGATTTAGTGGCTTTAAAATTTATAGCAATTGGTTTGGCTGTATTTGGAATGCTCGGTGCTGGTTTAGGTATAGCTAATATCTTCTCTGCTATGTTAAATGGGATTGCGAGAAATCCTGAGTCAGAAGGTAAAATGAAAAGTTACGTTTATATTGGTGCTGCCATGGTTGAAATCATGGGGTTGCTTGCGTTTGTACTTGCAATGTTATTAATATTTGCTGCTTAACAGATGCCACAGCTTGATGTTTCAACTTTCTCTTCTCAAATTTTTTGGTTTTTAATTTTTTTCTCTTCACTTTTTTTTGTAGTGAGTTGTTTGTTTTTACCGAAGTTAGATGAAATAATAAGCACTAGAAGTAAAGAAGTGTTAGATTCATTTAATAGTTCTATTCACCTTTTAAGACTTACAGAAGAGCAAATTGCCAAGTATAATGCAGCTTTAAATCAAGCTAGAGTACGGGCAAAAAAAATCATAGATGATGCATTTGCTCAAGTAGAAGAAATGAGAGCGAATGTTAAGGATATATTGGAAGAGGAAGACAAGAAGATGATTAAACTTGTTGAAGAAAAGGTAGTACAATTTAAATCTAAGTATATTAGTGAATTAAAACAAATGGCTACTAGTATTGCTTTGATTTACTATACTAAGTTAACTAATTCTGAGATTGAAGAGGAATTTGTTGCTGACTTGGTGTCAAAAGAATTTTAGGGTTTTTATGTCTACATTACTAGTTATAAGCCTTGCTTTTTTAGTAGGTTTTATCCTCTCATATAAATTGCTAAGGAAGGTAATAAAAAACGCGCTTAACAATAAACGTAACAAAAGCAAGTTTTCAAGTGAAGAAACTGAAAAATTCAGAAAAGATATGTTGGAGTATTACAAAAAATCTTCTGAAAAATACAAAAAATTAGATGCAGAAGTTAACAAAATGATGAATGAAGCACTTGATAAGGCTAATAGTATTATTAAGCATAATAGACAGCAACTCGATCAAACGTTAGATGAAAATGCCCATTCTAATTTGAAGAAAGTTACTGACCAAGTTGAAAAAGCTCTTGGGGATTTACAAGCTAACACAGCGAGTATAGCTGCTGATGCTGTAAAAAAAATAATGCATGAACGTAAAGATGATAAGCGTAGTAGTGAGGTTATATCTTCGTTTTCACGTGACTTGAGCAAAAAGTTGCATTAAGTTTAATGCCTGTACTTCAAACTGATAATGTAGAAAAAATTAAATTTGATTCTAGTTTATGCAAAGAACAAGAGAAACTTTTCTACTATAGGTTTAATATAATTCCTTGGCAAAAATTAAATGATACTACTTTTTTTATGGTTGAAGACATAAGCCAAGATATCAACCTTTGGGTCGAATCTCATTACGGTATTGAATATGTATTGATAAAAGTAGATAGCAAACAGATTTTAAATCTTCTTAACTCACACTTTGGTATTTCAGAATTCGCAAGTAACTACTTATATTATAAGAATCCTAATTTTTCAGCTAAAAGCATTAGGCTCAGTTCAATCTTTTTTTCCTCTTTCTTTGTTATGATTTCGACTTTAACACTGACAAAAAAATATGCATATTTTGCTTTGGTGTTGATATTTATAATCGGATGTTCTAGTTCTTTATTCAAATTTGTAACTAAAATTTTTGGCTTGCGTAAAATTTCTAACCAAAAAGCAGATTATGATAAGATGAATGAACCTATATATACTATTTTATTGCCTGCTTTTAAAGAGAATGCGGTTATAAAGCAATTGATTAAGAGCATTGAAAGTTTGGATTATCCAAAATCAAAATTAGATGTAAAGCTTGTGATAGAGAGCGATGATCAAGAAATGTTGGCAGCTATAGAAAAATGCACTTTACCACAGTATTTTGAAGTAATAAAAGCGCCTCATTCTCTGCCTAGAACAAAAGCTAAGTCATGCAATTATGCTATGAGCTTTGCTAGAGGAAAGTATGTGGTAATATATGATGCAGATGACAAGCCAGATCCGTTGCAGTTAAAAAAAGCACTAATTGAATTTAATAAGGGCGACGAAAAGTTGGCTTGTGTACAGGCGAAATTAAATTACTATAACTTTGGTTGCAATTTTCTTACAAAATTCTTTTCTCTCGAGTATATGAACTGGTTTCAATATTTTTTGCCTGGATTTCAAAAAATGAACATGCCAATACCTTTGGGTGGTAGCAGTAACCATTTTTCAGTGGAAATTTTAAAGAAAGTGCTTTTTTGGGATGCTTACAATGTCACTGAAGACGCTGACCTTGGTTTGAGACTTGCGCAAATGGGATATAAAACCAGGATTATTGATTCAGAAACATTGGAAGAATCACCAACTACTGTGTTTGCTTGGATCAAACAAAGAGCACGCTGGATTAAAGGTTATATGCAAACTTATATCGTTCATTTAAAAAATATAAAATTACTTTTTAAGCACACTGGGCTTAAGGGAGTTTTGCTATTAAACCTTTTTGTTGGTTCCTCAGCTTTTATATTTTTCACGACTCCTTTTTTGTTACTTTCATTGGTGCTGACTCAAATTTTGAATGAATTATTCTTATATTATTTTATAATAGTATACGGTATTAACTTGATTTTTTTGATAATAGCTATCAGACAACAAAAAATGCCTTTTTATTTTTATATAGTATCAATATTTTTTCCCGTCTATAGTCTACTACATAGCGTTGCAGCTTTTCTCGCTTTGTGGGAATTTGTTATTCACCCTCAGCAATGGAATAAAACTCAGCATGGATTATGGAAGCAAAACCTGTAGCTATTTGGCTTTTTCTCTGCTCTCTCATGGTGATTTGCATGGTGGGAATTGGTGGATTTACCAGACTTTCAAAAGCAGGATTGTCAATCACGGAATGGAAACCAATTACCGGAACATTGCCACCGCTGAGTGAACAAGACTGGCTAAAAGAAAAATCAAAATATGAAGCTACACCTGAATATAAAGCATTTAATTATGGTATGAGTATGGAAGAGTTTCGCACCATATACTTAATAGAATATGTGCACAGGTTAATTGCAAGGCTGACAGGTTTAGTTTTTATCTTACCATTTATATACTTTACACTAAAAAAAAGAATACCTAAAAATGCAGTAATAAGGTTATCTACAGCACTATTATTTGGAATTTTACAAGCTTTTGCTGGTTGGTATATGGTAAAAAGCGGTTTGGTATCTAATCCTCATGTTAGTCACTATAAGCTTGCACTTCACTTACTGCTTGCATTGGTTATTTTTGCATTATTGTCGTATCAATTTTTTGATTACCAAATCAAACCAAGGCAAACTAAACTTAAGGTTAGTACATGTTACATATGGATAATTTTAATCCTAGTGACAGTACAAATAATCTTCGGTGCATTTGTTGCAGGGCTAAATGCTGGTTTAATTTACAATACCTTTCCACTAATGGATGGACAAATTGTTCCGGAAGATTTATTTTTCTTACAGCCTACATGGCTCAATATCTTTGAAAATAGAGTAACAGTGCAATTCATACACCGGGCATTGGCATTGCTGATATTAGTTCTGACAGCAATACTCACAATAAAAAATGCCAGTGTAAAACCAGTATATATTATGCTACTCTCCGTCATTATTCAGGTAATTTTAGGAGTAGTCACTTTGTTGCTGCATATACCAATGGCCATTGCCATAGCCCATCAAATGTTTTCATTTATCTTATTTGGGTCAGGTTTATATTTCTTGTGTTATTTAAGAAAGCAGATCTAATACCAAATCACCAGCCTGTACATTTTTCCCCTCTGTAACAGGGATATTTTTTATCACCATTTCTGATTCAGCACATATGATATTTTCCATTTTCATTGCCTCCACAACAAAGAGAGGTTGTCCTATTTCTACCTGATCTCCAGCATTTACGTGTAATTTAACTAATAAACCAGATATTGGAGATTTCACAGTGTCTACTGAAATCCCTTCTGTTTTGTTGTTTAGCATTAATTTGCTTAGTTTAGCTACATGAGGTTTCAATACACAACATTTAGCTTTCATACCTGCGTGTCTTATAAAGTATTTGCTGCCTTGCCTTTCTATTTTAAGTGCTATATTGGTATCATCATTAATTGTTATATATAACAACCTGTAACTTGGTTTCCACTTACCTACCACGGAGTATTTATTGTGGTTATATACTGTTGTTAATGTGTTATCTTGATATTTTGCATTTACGGAGTACTCATTATCGTCTATTTTCACTATGAATGCTTCATCTATTGACTTACTGTAATACTTTCCCTCATTTTCTAAGTGAACATACAGTGCAGCAAAAATAAATATTTTAATATATTCCTCTGTGATAAAATCGCCTTGAAACCCACTGGGATAATGGTCTGGAATGAATCTTGTGTGGAGTTTTGCTGCAATAAAATTTGGATTATGGAAGATGGATTCTAGAAATTCTATGTTGTTTATTACTTCCCCTATATAGCACTCAGACAAAGCTTTTTGCATTCTGCTGATCGCCTCTATTCTATCTTTTCCATAGGTTATAATTTTTGCAATCATTGAATCGTAGAACATGCTGATTTCTGAACCGCTAGCTACTCCATCATCTATTCTTACATGACCATTTTCATCTGGTTTGTCGTAATATTTGATTCTTCCGCTGGAAGGAAAAAATTTCTTTGATGGGTCTTCAGCACAAATTCTACTTTCTATTGCAGAACCAGTAAGTTTAATATCATCCTGATTGAATCTCAATTTTTCTCCACAGGAAGTTCTAATCATTTCTTCTACTATGTCTATTCCAGTTATAAATTCTGTTACTGGATGCTCAACTTGTAATCTCGTATTTACCTCAAGAAAATAGAAGTTTTGGTCTTTATCTACAACAAACTCGACAGTACCTGCTGAAAAATAACCAACTTGCTTTGCCAAAGAAACACATTGGGCATACATTTTTTGTCTTACTTCTTCACTAATAAATGGACTTGGAGTTTCTTCCATTATTTTCTGGTTATTCCTTTGTATCGAGCATTCCCTCTCTCCAAGACACACTATATTGCCATATTTATCTGCTATGATTTGTATTTCAATGTGTCTTGGCAGCTCTATATATTTCTCTATAAAAATACTGCCATCTTTAAAACTTTTCTCTGCTTCATTTGTTGCTGATGTAAATGCTAGTTCAATTTCTTTTTTGGAATATACAATTCGCATTCCTTTGCCACCACCACCTGATGCAGCTTTGAGCATAACGGGAAAACCAATCTCTTCAGCAACGATGGCTGCGTGGGCAGCATCTTCGATCTTACCCATATATCCTGGCACTACATTTACTCCAGCTTTTCTTGCCTCTTCTTTTGCCGTTATTTTATTGGCTGTAACTTCTATTGTTTCTGCACTTGGACCAATGAAATCTATGTTATGTTTTTCCAGAGCACGGGGAAAATCTGGATTTTCTGCTAAAAACCCATAGCCAGGATGAACCGCTTCAGCACCTGTTTCAACTGCCACCTCGCATATTTTTTCAATATTTAAATAACTCAGGCAAGAAGGTGAAGGACCAATGTACTTCGACTCATCTGCTTGCCTTACATGCACAGAATTTACATCTGCATCTGAATATACGCATACACAAGATATACCCATCTTGCGCGCAGTTTTGATTATCCTGCAAGCAATCTCTCCTCTATTTGCTATTAAAATTTTACTATACTTCTTTCTTATCATCTTATCAGTATACTTTCTTAAGTTAAGAAAGTAAATTTCTATATTATTCCTTGCAAGTACTTCATGTTGGGGCTAAACCACCCTCTAAAAGTTGCATAACATTAGGATCTGTCACTATAGTACTTTCGTTATAGAGGCCATATACCTCGTTACATGCCTTAAATAACAGATATGAAGACCCTCCAGAAGCTATTGTCGCTATTGAAGCCAATGCAAGAGATTGAGAAGCCGAAAATAGAAGATACAAAGATACACACATAGCGGTAGCACACACTATAGCTCCTACTATATATAAGCATATATGAAACTTCTTATTACATATAAAGCCACATTTTATATCTGCAATTTGCTTAACTTCCTTCTGCTCTGAAGGATCCAAGAAGTAAAGAGGTGATACTGCCTTATTATCCTTAATATAGCTTTTATCGAGGAGTGCTTCCTTAATATATTTCTTGTTATTCTTAAATTCCTTTTCTAATCTTTTTACTTTTTCCCAATCTTTAGCTTCTTTTGCTTTCTTGACTTTGCTCTCAGTATCTTTTTCTAAATACTTTATGATCCCCTGTAACGCAGATAATAGAAACCCTTTACTTGCTGCTATATGAAATGGGTTTCCATTTTCATCAATTCTATGCTTAGCTACACAAGCAACTCTTTCCTTGCAAGAATCGACAAATTTATCCACATTCCCTTTTCTTGCAATTTCAAATAAATTATCCATATATACACCTCACTGCATTCACTAATATTAAATTATACAATGCAGTTTGTTAAAAATAAATGTAAATTGATCTTTCAAATTTACTATAGTTCCACGTTGTTGCAAGTGCAAATTTTAGTTATCATCGGTTACGTTATCACAATAGACAAATATGCCAGGTATAGTCACTAGATTCGCTCCATCACCAACAGGATTTTTACATATTGGAGGAGCTCGTACTGCGTTATTTAATTGGCTCTATGCAAAGCGTCATGGTGGGGAGTTTTTGCTAAGGATTGAAGACACTGACAGAAAACGTTCAACACAAGAAGCAATTGATGCAATAATGGATGGGCTAAAATGGCTTGGAATAAACTATGATGGAGAAATAATATACCAATCGAGAAGAATAGCTAGACATATTGAAGTTGCAAATCTTTTAGTTGAAAAGGGTAGGGCGTATCACTGTTACTGCCCTGAAGATGAAGTTGCAGAAAAGAAGGCAAGAGCAAGAGAAGAAGGAAAAATATATAAGCATAAGTGTACTCATTCGACATCAAGCGCAAACCCTGTTGTCCGTTTCAAAGTGCCAGACTCAGAAGATATTGTTGTTGACGATAAAATATACGGCCAAGTTACAATAAGTAGCGATCAGCTTGATGACATAGTAATCTTGCGCTCTGACAATACTCCAACATATATTTTTGCTGTAGTGGTTGATGATCATGATGCTGGAATAACCGATATTATACGTGGCTCTGATCATCTCACTAATACCTTCAAGCAATTACTAATATACCAAGCTCTTGATTTTGATGTTCCACGCTTTGCACATGTACCGCTAATTCATGGAGAAGACGGGAATAAGCTATCTAAAAGGCATGGGGCTACAAGTGTTTGCGATTATGAAAAGATGGGAATATTGCCACAGGCAATGCGTAATTACTTGCTAAGACTTGGCTGGAGTCATGGCAACGATGAGATTATTAGCGATGAGCAAGCAATAGAGTGGTTTAATTTAGAAAGCATCGGTTGCTCACCTGCACGGCTCGATTTCAAAAAACTGGAGCATTTGAATAACCACTATATTAGTAATATGAGCAATGAAGATATTCTGACTCTAATGCTTAGAGAAAATACTCTAACTGACAAAAAAAAGGGCTATTTACTGCAGGGACTGACAGAGCTGAAAAAAAGAGCAAACTATCTGACCGAATTATTGGATTTAGCAAAATTTTATATTCAAGTTGATTTTAGTGAAGAAGCTCAACAAATTATCAAATCTAACCTCGATATAATTAAGTTACTTGTATCATTTCTTTCGAGTGTAGGTAGTGAAGATTGGAATAAGAATTTTTTATCTGCTAAAATCAAGGAATTTTCGAAGTTATATAATATGAAAATGAGCGATGTATACCACTCATTACGCGCCCCAATAACTGGAATAATGGATGCGCCTGGAATCATCGATATCATGGTAATTCTTGGTAAAGATGAGTGTATAAAAAGATTGCAACAAATTTAAATAAAAAATTACTTGACAGACTCTGGTGGCTTCATTATAGTGGAAAATGAAGGTTTTTTAGGATCCAAAATCTATCTTCACCTGCAGGTTTTTTGTATCCGTTCAGGAGAGTGGTTTAAGAAACAATAGATAAGAGGTTTTGGAAAGGATTGAGACCCCTTTGTTTCCATGTTAAGTATAACGAAATTATCCGTTCAAGGAATGCATTTCCCCGCTTTGATTGTGTAAAATACGAATTTTTGCGGTAAACGACATAATGCCGTATCTGCTGTTCAGCATGGTTGTTTGTCAGCGGAATGTTTTTTGGGTCATCTAAAAAATTCCACATCATTCTTTCAGATTTCAAAATATTTTTCGCAACTCGAGAGGCTCCAATTGCTTCAGGTAAGTAGGATATTTCCTTCAAGTAATACCTTGTACGTTTTCGCAACTTTCTGGCACGTCTGGCAAATCTAAAAACATCTATCTCATTTTTTAGCAAAGCCTTTTTTAGTGCAAATAATTCAGTAGCTACATTTCTTAAGTAACAGCCAAGAACTTTGACTTCAATATTCCAACTATGCGCTAATCTTTCAAAATCCCTTGCTAAGTGTGCCCAGCAGATTTGCCTTTTTTCATCAGCAAAGTAATTGTATACTGCGTACCTGTCGGTTACCACTAAGCTATTATGATTGCAGCATGCGTTATTTTTTAAAACTTTCATTCCTCTTGACTCTGTCAACTTCACAAAACTTGCCGTATTGCTTGCAAACATCCAACACCAAGCGAGTTTACCTTTGTTATAATGGCTCGTTTCATCAATATGTAGAACTTTACTCCTACTTATCTCTTGTTCGATCTGCTCATACATTTTTTTGCATTTTGAAGCAACTCTATGTTCACTATTTGATATGCTAACGACGCTTATGTTCAAATTGAAGATATCATTTACGACACTCGCTATTTCGCGTTTTGAATTTTTGTAGAATCCGCTGAACGCTGCAATTATTGACTTAACCCTTGGACCAAATGTATCTGACGTAACACCTTCTGGTAACTTACTGCTTCTTCTTTTTCCGCATCTCCGGCAACGACCATGCTCCATCTGATATTCCACTACATAAGGCCTAATTTCCGGAAGATCAACTTTTTGATGAATGTACGGTCCATTGCATATTGCAATCCCTCCTCCGCATTCACAAGTAGATGACAACTTTACTTTTATCACCTCATCTGCATCCATTTTGGCGCGAAAACTTCCTTTATGACCAACCTGACCACCAACGTTTCTGTCGCTCTTTGGCTTGTCCTTTTTTATTTTGTACAACTCTCTAGAGCTTGGTAGAGATGAATTTTTCGAGTTTAAACCAAGCCTTTCCTTTAATTCAGCGTTCTCTATCTTTAAAGCCTTGTTCTCTGCTTTTAAACTTTCATTCTCCCTTTCCAGCTTTTCTATTTTTGCTTCTAACTTTTCTATTTTTTGCTGTAAATTTTTGCAAAGCTCTAAAAGGTTTACCACATTACCTCACTTTTGCTCTATGATTATCTTTTTAGATCACCTTGTCTACCTTATTCTGCCACTCCGCTGAACGGATACGAAATTTATGCACTTGTAGTGGAAAGTTCTTATCTTGTATATTTACAAAAGTACATTCGCAGTCGAAATAGCAACTTACAATGCTATTTGCTATTTCGACAGCCTTGTTAGTATTTTTAGCACAGAGATTAACCTGTGTACCATCAAGAGAAAAGTCTAAAATCATCCACTCAGGTTTATGACCATGAACAACTTTATTTGAGTTAAGCAGTAAATCCATGTCACTTCCTCGACGTACAAACATATATATCCGATCTTGATGATGGAAAAAACCCTGCAATTGGTTTTCGAACTTTAGTATCTGCTCTACGGCTTCTCGTGACATAAATTCCTTGAATGAAGTATTTATTTGTCTTGGTGATTTCTGTAGAGCAAATGATACGAAACCTCTCTTTTGTACTTTATCAAAGTGATAGACAGATTTTAGAAGTTCACAATTTATGTGAAACAGTAAAAATAACAAGGATCTTTTATCATACTTAGTATTATTTTTTATCAGGTACGATCTCATTAACTCTTGAGTGAGGGCAAATCTTGCTACTTCACTGACTGTAGCTTCAAGTTTCGTACGATCAAAGTGGCTAATGAGATAATAGTTAAAAAGAGAGTCAGAGTAACTGGCAAGTATCTTACGTTTTTGTTGAGTGGATCTATCATCGTAGTCTCCGTCTTGAAAAAGTTGTCCATTTAAATGATTTTTAAAGCAATGCTGAAAAATAATGCTCAGTTGTTTACCAGAAAGGGAATCTAACCAAGACTGACGTATATTAGAATCCTGAAAACGATCTAATAAAAGGTTAACAGGAACTTCTAAGTCGCTCTCCCAGAATTTATGACTTGGATAAATCTCCATAACATATTAAATAAGCCATATTATACGTAATATGATGATTTAGGCAAAGATTTTTTGGACATAATTTCTTCAAATCTTGTATATTTATTAGGGAGAATTTGTGTGAACTAGATAGCTTTCTTAAATAAGGTGTTTAGTTTAATAGAAGTCTCCTAACCTTATAAAAAAACTCACAGGAAGAAAAACATGCAAAAAGGGGATTTAACTATTTATTGCCGTTATGAACCTCACAGATTGGCGAGTACATATTTGGCAAATGCTTATGAACAATTATTGAAATGTAAAACAAAGGAGGTAGAAGAAAATGACAACGGTAATCTTGTATGCAAGAGTTTCATCAAGACAACAGGCACAGGAGAATACAATAGAGAGTCAGATTGTAGAATTGGAGCGTCGCATTAGTAGTGATGGACATGAATTGTTAGATGAGCATAGGTTCATCGATAATGGTTACAGTGGATCAAATTTAGAACGTCCTGGCTTAGAGAGTTTACGTGATAGAGTAGCAGAAGGTAAGATTGATAAGATATACATTCATTCACCTGATCGGCTATCACGTAAATTTTCATATCAAATGATCTTACTCGAAGAGTTTAAAAAGGCTGGATCTGAAATAGTATTTTTGAATCATAAGTTTGATGATAATCCGGATTCCCATTTATTTCTACAGATTCAGGGAGCAATAGCAGAGTATGAACGTGCAAAGATTATGGAACGAAACCGTAGAGGTAAACTTCATGCGGCCAAAGCTGGGTGTATAAGTGTGATGGGTAGGGCGCCTTACGGTTATCGCTACATAGCAAAACATGTAGGTGAAGGAAGTGCTCAATTTGAGGTTGATGAAGAAGAGGCAAATATAGTGCGTAAAATATTTAGTCGGGTTGGCCAAGAAAGAGCAAGTATAGGAGAAGTTGTACATGAACTGAATAAGATACCGGTAATAACACGAACAGGAAAAAGGTATTGGAAAAGGAGCACTATTTGGAACATGTTAAAAAATCCTGCTTATATAGGACAAGCAGCTTATGGTAAAACTAGGACATGCTCAAAACCACAAGTAAAAAAATCAAAAAAAGGAACTTGTGGTAAACTTAAAAGTGGTCGCTTTAATAGTGATAAAGAGAATTGGACTTATATTCCAGTACCAAAAATAATCAATGAGCATTTATTTGATTCAGTGCAGGCACAACTAACTGAAAATAGGCAAAGAGCAAGAGTACGACAAAGAAGAGAAACATATTTATTGCAAGGTTTAATGGTATGTCAACGTTGCCAATATACTTATTGTGGTGCATATAGTAGAAATAAGCGGTATTCTTACTACCGTTGCTCTGGCTGCAGGTTTAATGGTAACAGAGTATGTGACAATAAAGCAATACGTACTGATGTACTTGATACAGTTATATGGGAAGAAGTTAAGAGTATATTAAAAGAGCCAGATAGGATTGCAAATGAATATCAACGTAGATTGTCAGAGAACAAAAAACCTTTGCATAATCAAACACGTGAAAAGCAAGAAAGTAAGCTAAGATTAAGTATCAAAAAATTTATTGATAGCTATTCTAAAGGGTTTATAAGCCAAGAAGAATTTGAACCAAGAATTACAACAATGAAACAGAATTTGAAAGAAATTGAGGAGGAAAAAGAAAAAGTACTTGATCAAAAGAAATTACAACAAGAATTGAGCCTTGTTACAGATAGCTTGAAAAACTTTTCCTCAAGTGTTGAATCAAAACTTGATCTGGTAGATTGGCAGACTAAACAAAATATTATTAGAATGTTAATTCATCAAATTGAAATCAATCACAATCACTTGTATATAGTATTTCGCATAAAAAGTCTTGCAAATTTTGATCAAAATAGCCATAATAGAATTATGCAATGTTGTACTAGCAGTCAATATTGTTGGACTGCCGGATAAAACTGTTGCAGAATCCAGAGAGCGTATCAGAGCAGCGTTAAATTCAATCAATCTTCTGTTACCTCCAAAAAGGATTACGGTTAATCTTTCCCCTGCGGATTTGCTCAAAGAAGGTAGTCATTATGACTTAGCTATTGCTGTTGGATTACTTGTTGTAATGAATGTGATACCAGTTGAAAAAGTTCAGTCTTATATAATTATGGGCGAGCTTGCACTAGACAGCAGAGTCATACCAATCTCAGGAGTACTTCCAACAGCAATCAGTGCAAAACAGGCAAATAAAGGAGTAATTTGCCCAAGGGGAAATGGAGTAGAAGCTTCATGGGTAAAGAATGTTTCTATTCTAGCTATAGAGAAATTAACCGATATTATCAGACATTTTAAGGGTGAGCAGTTAATTCAGCCGGTAACTTTTAACTATAGCGCTGCACCCAAAGAAAAAAATTCAGTTCCAGATATAAAGGATATTAAAGGTCAAGTTGTTGCAAAAAGAGCAGCTGAAATTGCAGCAGCAGGTGGACACAATATGCTCCTTGTTGGACCTCCTGGTACTGGAAAGTCAATGCTTGCTAAGCGATTTATAGGGCTATTACCCGATTTGACTGAACAAGAGATGATTGATGTTAATATCATCTCTAGCATAACAAAAGCCGGTAACGAAACATTTAAAGTAACTCGTCCCTTTCGTGAACCTCATCACTCATGCTCGATGTCAGCGATGATAGGGGGAGGGAAAAATGCAAAGCCTGGGGAAATCACCATGGCTCACAATGGTGTGTTATTTCTTGATGAGCTACCTGAATTTCCAAGGCTTGTGCTTGATTCTCTACGCCAACCACTTGAAGATAGAAAGGTAACTATTGCACGTGCAAATGCTCACATTACTTATCCAGCTAATTTTCAACTTATAGCTGCAATGAATCCCTGCAGGTGCGGTTACTTAGGTGATGCAAGTAGATCGTGCAACAAAGCTCCAAAATGCGGCACAGATTATAGAAATAAAATATCAGGACCATTGCTTGATAGAATAGACATATGCATCGAAATGCCAAACGTTAGCATACTTTCTCCTGAAATCTCTGTGGAGGGAGAAAGTACCGAGGTTATAAGAGGAAGGGTGATAGCAGCGAGAAAAATTCAAACTGAGCGTTATAGTAAATTTAATATTCGTTGCAATGCAGAAGTCAGTGGTGAAGCATTAAATAAATTCACTGAACCAGATCAGGAAGGGTTAGAATTGCTAAAATACGTACTGAAAGAAAATTATATTTCCAATCGAGGTTACGCGCGCATATTAAGAGTTGCAAGAACCATTGCAGATCTTGCGAAAAGTGAGGAAATAAAAAGAGCACACATTGCAGAAGCGCTGAATTACAGAATAAGAATGTATAAATAAATTAATCTGCTTGACAGAAAACTTTTTTTGCCATATACTGCCATTAGTGAAATTTTAATATTTTTGGAGTAAAGTTATGAAAACAATTGGAGAAATAAAAAATAAATACAGAAGTGAAGGGCTTTGGTCAGCAGCTAAAGAAGTTCCTATGCAAGGTTGGAATCTTGTAAAAGAAGATCCGCGTAAAACAGTTTTTACTTTTGTAGCAATTGCAGCAGTAGCTTCACTTACAGCTGCTTATTTTTTAAGTCCAGCTTATGCAACCTTTGTTGGTACAGTTGGAACAAAAGCTGCAACACTTGTTAATCCTGCGATTACTGCAATGTCTAATTTTGCATTTGCTCATCCACTTGTTGCTAGTTTGGTAGTTCTTGCTGCAGTAGCAGCTTTAATAACTGCACCTGTGTATGCATATATGAACAGTAGTAAGGCAGGGCAACTTGCTAAGCTTGAGAAAAATTTCAAGGATGGTTGCGAAGTAGATAGTGATAGTGAGAGTAATGGTTGGAAATTTAAAGCAGGTACTACACCATTAACGCTCTTGAGTGATATTACCAGTATTAATCTTCCAAAAACAATCGGTCAAGCGTAACAAAACAAAAAGGGATAGAAACCTATCCCTTTTTTCTATTGGTTAAAATTCGAAAATCACTACGTCTATTGATTAGTGATATTTCTAGTGTTAAGAATAAGTAAATCTTGTTTACTATTTGCATATATCAAAATGAAAAATGTTTGCATATTGTTAAAAAAGCAGTAACTTGTTATCAAGTGAATTCACTAATATTTGAGTAAAATTTAAATGTCAATTGACCTTAGTTTACCAGAATTACCCATATTGCACCCAAGGATTACCGTTGTGGGAGTGGGTGGTGCTGGTGGAAATGCTGTGAACAACATGATTCAATCCAATTTACAAGGGGTAAATTTTGTCGTAGCAAATACCGATGCTCAAGCGTTAGAGAAGTCATTATGTGATAAAAAAATTCAGCTTGGTATTAACTTAACTAAGGGCCTTGGTGCTGGTGCTTTGCCTGATGTTGGTAAAGGTGCAGCAGAAGAATCAATTGATGAAATTATGGAGCATATAAAAGATAGCCATATGCTCTTTATCACAGCAGGGATGGGTGGTGGTACTGGAACAGGTGCTGCACCGGTAATTGCAAAAGCAGCCAGAGAAGCAAGAGCGGTAGTTAAAGATAAAGGAGCAAAAGAAAAAAAGATACTGACTGTTGGAGTTGTAACTAAGCCGTTCGGTTTTGAAGGTGTGCGACGTATGCGCATTGCAGAGCTTGGACTTGAAGAGTTGCAAAAATACGTAGATACACTTATTGTCATTCCCAATCAAAATTTATTTAGAATTGCTAACGAGAAAACTACATTTGCTGACGCATTTCAACTCGCCGATAATGTTCTGCATATTGGCATAAGAGGAGTAACTGATTTGATGATCATGCCAGGACTGATTAATCTTGATTTTGCTGATATAGAAACAGTAATGAGTGAGATGGGTAAAGCAATGATTGGTACTGGAGAGGCAGAAGGAGAAGATAGGGCAATTAGTGCTGCAGAGGCTGCAATATCTAATCCATTACTTGATAATGTATCAATGAAAGGTGCACAAGGAATATTGATTAATATTACTGGTGGTGGAGATATGACTTTATTTGAAGTTGATGCTGCAGCCAATAGAGTACGTGAAGAAGTGGATGAAAATGCAAATATAATATTTGGTGCCACTTTTGATCAGGCGATGGAGGGAAGAGTTAGAGTTTCTGTTCTTGCAACTGGCATTGATAGCTGTAACAACAATTCATCTGTTAATCAAAACAAGATCCCAGCAGAGGAAAAAAATTTTAAATGGCCTTATAATCAAATTCCAATATTAGAAACAAAAGAATATGCTTCAACTGAGCAAACAAACGAAAGAGTTAAGTGGGGTAGCAATGTTTATGATATACCAGCTTATTTAAGAAGAAAAAAATAATGCAATTTTGGCTACTCAAGTCAGAGCCAAGTGAATACTCGTGGCAAAAAATGGGAAAGGAGCAGGTGACGCAGTGGAATGGTGTATGCAATTATCAAGCTCAAAATTACATGAGAGCTATGAAATTAGGCGATCTTGCATTTTTTTATCATACAGGTAAAGAGAGAGTTATACTTGGAATAGTTGAAGTATTAAAGGAGTATTATCATGTTTATAATTCCAAATTTGGACTAGTGAATGTAAAATTTTTGAAACCTTTAAGTAACCAAGTGACGTTAAACAGTATAAAACAAAACCCACTTTTGAAAAATATGGTTATATTAAAACAATCACGTTTATCAGTTTCTCCAGTTTTAGAGACTGAGTGGAATGAAATAATAAGGATGAGTGATGTGTAATACCTGTTGCCAAACAATATTACCTCAGCACACAACATACAGCTGTATGAGTGTTTGTTTCGAAGTAGCCGATTTTTCATCAAACACAAAGCAGTGCTTGACACTGGAATCCAGCTGTAATGCAACCACATTAAAAATGTTGTGTTTTAATATAGCTTTTATATTCACTCACCTAATGTCTAATCAGAATTCCTGGATCCCAGTGTCGGAGCACTGGGATGACATACTTCTAGTGTACAATATTCGTATAGTTGTGTGTATGATACGATGGTCTATAATTCTTCTTTTTTGGGTTCCAATGTCAAGTGATGGGATAATGTCCTTTCTGGTGCTTTATTCATGTTAGAAGTAAATATTCTTGATAAGAGGTGGCATAGTATTACGAAGGACCCACAGAGTTTTGTATTAAATATTATTAACGCTTCTCTAAAAGAATTAAAAATAGATCATTATAAACCAAATATATCAATAGCTCTCGCTGATGATAACTTGCTACATCAACTTAATCTTAAGTTTAGAGAAATAGATAAGCCAACTAATGTACTATCATTTCCATGCGAACAGTTATCTAGTGAATGTGATCTAGGAGACATAGCAATTGCAGTAGATACAATAGAAAGAGAGTCTCATGAGTACTGTATATCTATCCTCACTCACACTGCACACATGTTAGTTCATGGATTGCTGCATTTACTTGGCTATGATCATCAAAAAGAAGATGAAGAAATTATAATGAAAAGTTTAGAGAGCAAGATTTTAGCTTTGCTTGAATTTGAAAAGGAAAAGTATGGTAGATAATACCAAAATATGTTATTTACAAAAAAGGGGTTTTAGCTGTAAAAGGTAAGCAATATGGTTCAGTTTTCTTTACCAAAAAATTCTAAAGTTAATAAAAAGGGCAAGATTTATCCTACTCCTACTGGAGCAAAAAATATTAGAAGATTTCAAATTTATCGTTGGTCTGCTGATGATGATAAAAATCCAAGAATAGACACATTTTTTATCGATATGGATAATTGTGGCCCTATGGTACTTGATGTATTAATAAAAATAAAGGATGAAATAGATTCAACCTTAACTTTTAGACGCTCTTGCAGAGAAGGAATATGCGGATCTTGTGCAATGAATATTGATGGTACCAACACTCTTGCATGCACTAAATCTATACATGATATAAAAGGTGAAGTAAAAATATATCCACTACCTCATATGTATATAGTAAAGGATCTAGTTCCAGATCTAAGCCAATTTTATGAGCAATACAAATCGATTAAACCTTGGTTACAAACAGATAAATCTGCCTTACAAAATAAAGAATACTTTCAATCTCCTGAAGATAGAAAAAAATTGGATGGTCTGTCTGATTGTATACTATGTGCTTGCTGTTCGACTGGTTGCCCAAGCTATTGGTGGAATGGTGATAAATTTTTAGGGCCAGCGGTATTACTGCAAGCTTATAGATGGATTGCTGACAGTCGTGATAATAAGAAAGAAGAAAGACTTGCTTCTTTAAACGACCCATTTAAGTTGTATCGTTGTCATACAATAATGAATTGTACAAAAACCTGCCCGAAAGGGCTTAACCCAGCAAAAGCGATAGCGAAAGTAAAACAGCTTATGGTAGAGAGAGAAGGAATTTGAGTGTTATTTCTGGCACTCTTCGTAAGAAAATAGTAGACCCTCTGAAGCATAGGGTATTGTTAATACTCTAAACGTTCTTCCGTTCATGAAATGTATTGTTTCACCATATGATTCCAGTAATCTTTTAAACAACTCATGTCTTTGATTATTAATAGTTTGAAAATCCTTTTTTCCTAAAAGCTTTTTAGATTCAAATAGGTGAAGCATAATCTCGTGATAAGTTGGATAAGACTCCAAAAATTTTGGATCAAACTGAAAAGTTTTTATAAAAGCATTATTATAAAATTTTAGCTTTTGATTCTTACTATATATCGCTACAGCAATCGATAGCTTCTCAAGCAAACTTTCTTGTGCAGCTAAACAATTGCTTAGCTCAGTATGTAATTTTTTTTCATCACTAATATCTTTTCCATACATTACTATGCTATTAGAATTTTGCACTGGAACTTCAACAAAATTAAAAACCTTAGGTTCGTTCTTGTAAGTTATTACACACTCTCCTGGTTTTACGTTATAGGAGCCACTTGCAACAGTAAATTTTTTAGAGCTGCCTATATATTTATCATAGAATAAGTTATAAAACCTTACTTTTTTATTCTTATTGTGCTTCAGTATTGGAAATGGTAAAGAGTCAAAAATTTTTTTATAGTTCTCCAATTCTCGCATAAGCTTACTATTTTCTAACTCAAGTTCATTAGCTTTTATCTTATAATCGGAGATATTCCTTATCCATAACAACACACCAATCACATTATTAGAATAATCTATTATGCTTTTACCATAACATGTGCAATAAACCTCACTGTCTTTTGACTTTAAATCTAGAGTAAAAGATTTATTTATTTCCTTTGCCTCAGCAAAACTTTTAATTAAGCTTTCTGATTGCTCAAAAAAATTTACAAACTCATTAAATGAATAAAAAACAGTATTAAGCAAAATTAGTAAATTGGGAGAAAATTTTTCTATACGTTTTTTTGCGTCCCAAATATAAAATCCATCATTCACAGTATCTATTAAATTATTTATGATAACATTTTGATGTTGTAAGTCCTTAATTTTATTACTAATTTTTAATTTAGAATATGAGAAAAAGAAGAATACTAGAATTAGTAGTAAAACTATTTCATACAAAAAAAACATAGTATTCTAAAACAAATATAAAAATTTGTAACCTCTCAGCAAAGAGATTGTACTGAAGAGGTATATAAGTGAAGATTGCCCAATACCCTAAAGCCTAATCTCTTATAAAGGTTTACAGAAGGTTTCATGCAATGTGCTACTATGTATTTGCACTCAAATTGCCTAGCTATCTTTATTCTTTCTAGAACCATTTGAGTTCCTATTCCACGACCCCTGTAAATTGGTAAAACTCCATCGCTATAAAAACCAGCTATGCTGTCTTGAATATAAAGACCGCATGTTCCAACAATTTCGTTATTTAGCATTACAAGAAAAAATCTTAACCTTGAGCTCTTATCATCATAATTCGATAATTGGCGAAAAAATGTGCTAACAATACTAATTCTATGATAAAAAATTTTAGAAGTGTGTAAATCTAATTGCTCTAAGAGCTCACTACTATTTACAACATTGAACTTCAAATTTGGAACAGCATCATCAGGCAAAAAATAATCTTTTATATTGAGTAAAACTTTTTTTGGTGTGCTAACGTGTTTTATTTCGCATTTTTCTAAAATACCCCCTATTTTTATACGTGGACTTATTATCCATGTTGCTTCTATATTTCGTGCTTTGAGATAATCTAGAGTTCTGCATATGGAAAGCTCAGTACATTGATCTTCACAAAACACAAAATTAAATAACGATTCTCTGGTACCATTTACTGTAAATACAACATTATCAAATTCGTCATGTATTTCCCACTTGGACAAATTCGTTGCATAAAGTATATAATCCTTTAGGTTCTGAATAATTAAGCTTGAATAACAAATTTTTTTATTCTGCATAAACCAACAATAAACAATAAAAGGCTCCTATAAAAACAAAGGCTAAAATTGCAGCTACAACATCATCTAGCATAATACCTAAAGGACCTTTTGTATTTTTATCAATCAAATTTATAGGCCACACTTTTATTATATCAAAAAACCTAAAGGAGAAAAAGCACACCAACAATACAGAGCTATTCATTTCTTGTTCTAATAATATTGAAACTAGAAGTACTGTCAGCAATTGACCAACTACTTCATCAATTACTACCTCTTTTGGATCATGCGGAGCTTTGTAATGTTGTATATAATTGCCTGTAGACCATAATCCAACTAAGAATAAAAAAAAAATAATTGCTGTACCTAAAATTCTGTCATTGAGTAATATAGGAACAATTGGGTAAGCAGCCAAGCTGCCTATAGTACCTGGCATGTGTTTTACCGTGCCAGATAGCCACCATGTTGATATTAATTTATATAAAAATTTCACAATATACCGAAATATAAAACTAATTTACAAGAACAGAAATAGTATCTTCTATAGAAGTATTTTCATATAGCAATCTATAGATCGCTTCACATATGGGCATTTTTATCTTTAGCTTTTCTGCTAAATCAAATGCAGACTTAGCAGTGTTAAAACCTTCAATTACCGACTTACCTTCTGATAAAATCTGCTGAGCACTAGAACCATTACTATTAGCTACTTTAGATCCAAAAGATAGATTTCTTGAATTTAATGATGTGCATGTCACAACCAAATCGCCTAAGCATGCTGGTCCAAGTAGTGTATTTATATCTACATTGCCGTCACCAACTTTTGCTGAGTATAAAGCCTTAATTTCACTCATACTTTTCGTAATTAATGCTGCATGAGCATTAAACCCAAACCTACCTAGAACAACCCCACATGCTATAGCAAAAACATTCTTTAACGCTGCACAAACCTGTATTCCTATAACATCGCTACTAAGGTACAATTTAATATTTTCTTGCTGTAGCTCTGATACTAATTTTAAACCTAATACTTCATTTTGACATGCAAGAACCATCGAATATGGTAATTTTCTTGCAACTTCTATAGCAAAGCTAGGACCAGAAAAAACAGCAAGAGGATTATTAGGTAAAACTTCATTGACTACTTCACTAGGTAATTTTAATGTAGATTTTTCTATTCCCTTACAAGCCAAAATTATTGCCACATTTTTTTTTAGGTTACAATCATTCAATTGATGACATATCTCCCTTAGAGACTGAGTAGGAACAGCTAGAATTATTACTGAAGCATTAACTGCATCTTCAATAGCTAATTTTACTGATACATTATCAGAAATTGGACAATCAGGTAGCTTGTCACTTTCTCTTTTCTCTTTAATTGATTCAAATATGGCCTTATTGCGAGTCCACAAAATTACATTTTTCTTACTACTTAATGAAATCGCAATTGCTGTACCCCATGCGCCAGCACCTAAAACTGATATTACCACTCAATATTCCTGAAAGTATTACTTATAATTTAAAACTGTAGAATAAGTAAATTAAAAATATAACATAAAAGTATAAAATAGTTTAAATATCTATTAACCTAAGTATTCTTTTAATAAAAATAGCTTCTATTCAATATTTACTAAAAATAGTGTTATTATAGTATATCTATTGTATTTTAGATCTATTTGTATAATTTTGGAACGACACATTAACTATTAATTAATAAGTGTAATTTCTATTATTCATTAATAAAAATTTGATTTGTTACTTTCCTTGGTTATATATATTACTAAAATTATAAATTATTTATGGGGTGTAAAATATGCGTATATTATTAATTGAAGATGATCAAGTAAGTGCAAGGACTGTAGTTAATGCCTTAACTTCTGATGGACATTTTTGCGACGTTGTTACTTCTGCACAAGATTATAACAATAATATGGTTTCCTCGGGTGGAGACTGTTACGATCTAGTTATTCTAGATATACACCTGCCTGGTGATATTGATGGATATGATATACTGTTAAGATTAAGAAGTGCAAAAATCAAAGTTCCTGTTTTAATACTTTCGTGTATCTCCGCTGCCAACCATAAAGCTAAAGGACTTGGGTATGGTGCCGACGATTACTTAACCAAGCCATTTCACAAGAGCGAATTATTAGCTCGAATTAAGGCCATAGTCCGACGTACTAAAGGCCATCCCGAATCAGTGATAAAGATTGGTAATATGAATATCAATTTTGATCACAGGATTGTTGAGGTAAAAGGCAAAACAGTTCACCTTACTAACAAAGAGTATTCCATGATAGAATTGCTGGCATTGCGTAAAGGAGCAGTATTGACAAAAGAAATGTTTTTAAACCATCTTTACAATGGCTTGGACGAACCTTCAGACAACAAAATAGTTGATGTTTTTATGTGTAAATTACGTAAAAAACTTGAAAGTGCAAATGATGGAATAAGCCACATAGAAACCGTTTGGGGTAGAGGATATGTTCTAAAAGAGTATGTTGACGATGAAGAATACTCTAGTGTTAATATAAGCGAAAGCAGTAGTGACTATCAAGCAGAACAAGTGAAGGACAACGCATGAAATGCTTTATTCACCCATTCATTGAAGCAACAAAATAGGTAGATGAAATAAGATAAAAACCAATCGTAAAAGTGAGGTAACATGGTTAGTCTTTTAGAACTTTACAAAGACTTGCAGCAAAAAATAGAAAAGTTGGAAGCTAAGCTAAAAAGTTATAGGTAAGAAAATAAGGTTTTAGAGATAGAGAATGACGAGTTAAAGGAAAAGCTCGGTTAAAATTCAAGCTTTGTTAAGTTCAAAAGGAAATAAAAAAAGAGATAAGCCAAGAAGTAAAAGGAATATAGGTGGTCAAATTGAGCGTACAGGATATGTGAAATGTTTGATACATTTACATAGTATGGCTGACATTCATGCATTGCCTAGGTGAAATATAAGCCGAGTTCTGTTTATGTAGCTATTTATCTGGAGTAAATGTTACCATTTACTTCATGCGATTTACCCGAGTAGATATGAGAAAAACATAAAATCTACTTCTATTTAATCTTGCTCCTAGTGTTGGTTACTTGACTACCAATGTTGCCATTGTTATGGTGCGCTCTTACCACACCTTTTCACCCTTACCTAATAATATTTTAGGCGGTAATTTTCTGTAGCCCTATAACTGGAGTTACCTCCGGCGGGCGTTACCCGTCACTACCTTTTCTTGGAGCTCGGACTTTCCTCTGCTGTGTTTATCACACAACAGCAGCTACTTATTTCACCTAGAAATTATACTTTAACATTAAAATCACAAAAGCAAAAGAAAATTTCCTAACAGTCTACATACTAAAAACATTCAGACAAATAGCTAAAGGTGATATTCCGGTACATCATCGCTATCCCAAGATAAGCTTTTTTCACTTTTAGACTCTAGCTCAGTCAGTCAAGATCCTGGTCCACCGCTTGAAGACGATGAGCTACTTCTTGACCGACTACTACTCTCCACCGATATACTGTTTAGCACTGTTTCAGATTGATCCATAGTTCGCATAGATATATGTCTCATTCTGTTATTAGCGATAAAAATTTCTTCATCGCTATTGCCACTTGAAGATGATCGCCTTCTATCATTGAAATTAGTTAGTTCTAACACAGGAGCAGCATTACGACCCTTAACATATTTGTATGCTATGAATCCTATAATTCCAGCAATACTTATTATCGCTCCAACCAAAGACCCACCTATCATTCCTGCCCTATTAGACTCTATAGCAAGCTGAGTGGGCTGTGTTGAAAGAGTAGTTTGAGGAAGTAAAGTTGTAGTGAACAAAGGAGTTGTTACCTTTGTTCCAGTATTTGATATAGTGGACACTGTTTGTATAGTTGCCTCTGAGTTTGTTGTTGGCACATTAGTTGGCATTATAGTGATCATAGTCGATTGTGAGGTTGTAATAGTTTCAGCTACTGTTGTTGATTCTGATGCCGTACTTATTTTAGTTGTTAATTCTGTTAAAGGCCTACTCATCGTAGTACTGCTTGCTGTAAAAGTTGACTCAACAGTCGCTGCTGTAGATTTTACAGTACTTGTCTCAGTTTCTGAAGTTACTATCGGTGCACTAGTTGACGTTGTAGCAACTGTGGTCGCTTGTGGAGTAGTAGTTGTTTTTGCTACTGTTGTTGGCCCCACTGTTACTGTACTTGTTTGAATTGTTGACTCTGTTGAAGGCCTACTCGTTGTAGAAGTAGGTGCAGTGGTAGTTGATGCTACTGTTGTTGACTCCACTGTTACTGTACTTGCCTGAGTTGTTGACTCTGTTGAAGATTTACTCATTGTGGAAGTTGGTACAATGATAGTTGATGCTTCTGTTGTTAATTTGGTAGTCTTTACAGTGTCGGTTTCTGTTGTGCTAGTAATTGCAGCAGTCATCGTTTTCTTAGAAGTCACAACCGTCTCTGTAATAGTTATAGGAGCCACAGTACTGCTGGAAATAATACTAGGCATCAATTGGCCGTTAATGATATTAACAAAATCACTGAGAGCTTTGATACTGCTTGTCGGTATTATCGTTGCTTCAGAAGATTTTCCAGAGCTCTCTCTATTAAAAGTTATGATACTTTCTCCACTTATCGCAGTGACGATAAAACCCCCCTGGCCATTGTCTTTAACATACAATTGTTCTATAGAATCCTCACATTCAAAAATAGAAAAGTTCGATTTTGATCTACTATTAACAAGACTTGCTAAATGTAACTTTTGCATGTTAGAGCCTGTTCATAATCTTTTGAGGAGTAAAGCAGTAAAGGCTAGAACAACCATTTGCAGGCTAGTATTGAGTTTCCGCTCGCAATTTTTCCACAATCGCCTACATTTTTCCAACCAAGCAAAAGATCTCTCAACAACCCATCTTTTCGGCAATACAGCAAAGATGTGTAATTCGCTGCGCTTTATCACTTCAACAGTTGCTCCAATAATATCTTTTATTTGAGTTGCAAATTTTTCTCCCGTATAACCCGCATCAACTAGTATATTTTGGACTTCAGAGAGGTTTTCTCTTGCATTTTTGATCATTTTTACAGCACTGCTACGGTCAGTTATTTCTGCTGTTGTGATATAAATTGCGTGTGGTAGACCTTGAGTATCAACTGCAATATGGCGTTTTATTCCTGAAATCTTTTTACCAGCATCATAGCCTTTTTCTTCAGCAGTATCTGCATTTTTTACGCTTTGTGCATCAATTATGCAGAAGCTGGTTTTTTCTTTCCGACCATTGTTTTGTCGAACTACGCCAACTATTTTTTTTTAATACCAGCTCCAGAACACTTTCTTTATTTGCATCTGCTTTTTCACTCCACTTCTTAAAATAGTCGTAACAATTCCGCCATTTTGGAAACTCTTTTGGTAACATTCTCCACTGGCATCCACTTTTTAGGACGTATAATACTCCACAAAATACATCATATAAATCAAGTGTTCTCGGCTTTGTTCTCTTCCTGCAAGACTCCAGATCTGCTACAATAATCTCAAACTTTTCTCGACTTATATCACTTGGATATAAATTTCGCATATCCTACTTTATATACTTTATCCTCTCATTCTATCCCTTTTTTGAGATCACGTACAGGTTCTTAGAAGATTGATCATTTTCAAGAAAAGCAATCTGATCATCGCCTTCAGTTCGTTTTACGTACTGTAGAAAATTTATTTCACCTGGATTAAAGGCAATAGATGAAGTTATATTTATTTGACCATTTTTATTGCTGAGCAAAAAGTCATTAGCTCCCTTTCTATCTTTCAGATTCTGAACTACTTCAGCCACATCAAATTTAAAAATGTTTGTTCTTACTTCTTGATTTTTAGTAATCTTTCTCATCTGTGCATAAAGCATCGTATTTTCATCTAGTACTAATTGCCCTGGATTATCAAATTTGAATAATTTCCTTTCTGTGATGCCGCTTTTTCCAGGTAAAGCCCTAAACTTTCCATCTCCTTTTGATTCTAAGTACCAAGAAACTAAAATTTGATCCTTTAAGTTATGAGCGATTACAATGACATTACCTTTACCAACTTTTACTGCTTTTGGTTGAAAGTAACTATTGTCTTCATTTGCAAGATTATGTATATCAATGTTCTTGTATAATTTTACTTTTCCTACGTATTCAACTAAGGGAATATTAGTTGAATGCTTGATTTCGTAGGTGTTGAATGTTAAGCCTTTGATACACTTTTCTTTTTTGTTAATTTCTTCTGTAGGAAAGATAATTCCAACTTTATCTACTTCAGCTGAATTTTCTATTAGTGTGGGAGATAATTGGCCCTTGAATTCATTTGCTACGTTGACACATGTATCACACTCGTATGTTTTCGATTGATATAATGGACTAATAAGTAACTTTACTCTACTGCTCCCATTGCCGTTATCTTGATAGCTGAGTCCATAAGTAACTCCATTTCCTTCAATCAACCCTACGTTTACTGGGTTAAAACCTATCGCTTCTTTAACTTTCAGTGTAGTTGTATTAACTCTAAATAATCTACTTAATATAGACATAATTATATTTAAAATTTTAATAAAACGCTATTATGATTATTTCTATATGTAACGTCAATAAAATTTTAACTAAAATTAAGAAATTAATTTTTAAGTACTCTAAGATAATACGCTAATAAACCCAGATTTCCCATAGACAATATGTTTCCTTTGAAACCATATAATAAATTTAGCAGCTTGTTGACAACAGAAATTCCTTTACAAATCCCCCAAATACCCTTACCATGACATAAAGGGTATTTATGACTCAAAACTTGTTTTTGATCTGCAGGCTCAATGACAAAATTCAGTAAAAAACTCAGGGTATTTATTGGCGAATTACATAAAATTATAGCGGCTTTTTTTATTTTTTCTACATTCAGCCAAAATCCGCTTAAAATAAGCGTTAGAACATTATTACAATGCCAATTTACATTATAAAACTCACTACTAGGGGATTCTTTTGCCTTTTTTCCATCTAGTTAATTTCTTAATGTTTATAATCCCGCTACGTGTTAGTGATATAACTATACAAGAAGTAGTAGAAAGCTAGCTTGCATTAGCTTTATTTGTTATAATTACATTCGGTTTTATAAAGTGAGGAGTAAATATGCCAGAAGTTACTGGGGAAGATTCTAATAAGGAAAGTAGAATAGAAAACGAGCTACAACAGGATTATGAATATGAATTGATTAAAAGTTTATTCATGTTTCCTGATAGGCGTCATTTGGTAGATATTGCTGAAGCTACAAAAGGCTCGTTTGATAATTTAATGTGTGCGTGGCTTGTTACAACTGAGTTGACAGACAGTCAAGAAGAGTTAGATGAGGAATTGCTATCTATTTTTAGTGCAATGAGATCTTTGAGTGCAGGAGATAGTTACCGACAACTTCAAAAGTTTTTATTAAATAATAAAGATAATCAAAATCTAAAAACCGTTCTTAATTGTGAAAGGGGAGAGTCTAGTTTGACGATATTGCACATAATATCAAGTATGGCTTGGGCAAGAAAACAATATGATTGTGCCGTAAGTTTGCTTTTAGAAGCAGGAGCTGACCCTAATATCAAGAATGATAAAGGAAGGACACCATTACACTATGCTACTGGACCTTATAGTATAGCTGCTCTCTTAGAAAAGGGAGCTGACCTTAATGCAGAAGATAATGAAAAAAAAACGCCTTTGCATCATGTTGCTAGTGTTGGTTGTTCTGAAGGCGTAGTTTTACTCTTAGAGAAAGGAGCTATTTCTGATCAAGGTGATAAACAAGGAAAAACTCCTCTGCAAGTTGCACGTGATAATCATCATGAACATATTGAAAAGTACTTTGTGACTTATAAGCGAGAGAAGTTGAGTGATAAGTTACGCTCTATAATGGAAACAAAAGACTGGTTCGAAGATGGTTCAGGTTACGTTTTAACTAAGAGACAGGGGGGGCTTGAGAAGAAAGTTGTTGGATATAGTAAATAACTCAGAAGGTGATTCAGTTGTTGAAGATCTACAAGAATTCTTAGATGATTTTGGGAATGATCAAGATCTAAGAATGGTTTTGAATCTTCGAAGTAATGAAGGAGAGTTGCAGGTGCATCAACATGCTAAAAATCTTGATTCTTTTGCTCGTTCAGGTACTGATGAAAGAGCAAATAAATTTGAAGTAAAAAGATTACTTTTGAAAGCAGATGCAATCAATTTACAATGGTCAAGTTATGATGAGAAGGAGTATTATTCTAGGGATTTATGGAGTAATTTACCGCCGAATCGACAGATAAAGCTAAAAGAATTTTTAGATAAAGTTTCTAAAGCTCAAAATATGGATGAACTAGAAGGAGTTGTAAATGAGGCTATTCTCTCAGGAGGAAGGATTAATAGACGATTTTCTCAAGATAAGAAGCGTAATTTTACAGATTGTGTTATGGAAAGGATTGGTGAGTTAGGAAAGAATCCTGAAGTTGCAAGCAAGATAGTATGCAAGTTGGTATCAATAGGGGCAGTGTTATATAATAAAGATAATATGAAAGTAATTGATACACTAGAATCTGAATTTAAAGAGCACAAAGAAAATATGATAGAAGCTTATCTAGATTATCTAGAGAGTACCCTAGATTTTATGGAAGTTATAAAAGGAGCAGTTATTAATGGTATGGTAAAGAATGCAAAAATAGATAACACTACTTTATACTCGGAATATTCCGAAGATAGTATAATAAATGTTGCAAGGCTCACAGAAAAAGCTAGTGAGTTAAGGCGAGCTCAGGGAAACATAGACTATGAAAGAGATATAATAAAGATTGGTAAAAGTGAGGTAGCAATTATAACAAAGAATGGTATAAGGAATTACACCAATCTTGCGGACGATAGTGATATAGTGTTGACTTTCCCTACCACTAAGGGAGAGTTAGACGTTAGGTTATATCCTGATAAGCAAAATAAAGACTGGATAAAGGTAGAAGTAAGAGATCAAGAGAGGTTGAAAGAATTAAAAGATTGTGGAGAAGAAATAGGAAAAAATTGCTTATTTGGTGGTTACTCAGTTTACAATGCTATTGAACGTGGGTACTTTGAAAGGCCTGCAGGAATTTTCCAGGGAGAAAGATTACAAAGTGGTGAAAAAGTTTCTCATGTAGATCAATTACAAAGTAAAAAAAATAATAAGGTACGTCAAATTGGATTATACTAAGCTTGGTTTACAGTAGGTCTTAGATTATGCAAGAAGTCTAATTGCAATTGTTAACTCTTCAAGTATAATTTGTTGAGATTTACATGAACCTTATTAGATGAAAGAGAAAGAAGAGCAGTTTAGTTTTACACCAGACAATCTTAGCAAAGCAAAAAAGTCTATAGAGATGTATCCTAAAGGTAGAGAAGGAAGCGCTGTTATGCCTTTACTGTATCTAGTACAAGAACAATGCGGATGGGTTTCTGAATCTGCCATGCGCTACGTTGCTGACATGCTTCATATTCCACATATTCGCGTATATGAAGTGGCAAATTTTTACACCATGTATAATTTAAAGCCAGTAGGTAAATATCTAATACAAGTTTGTAGAACAACTCCTTGCTGGTTATGTAATAGCGAAGAAGTGTTAAATACCTTTAAAAAGAAACTAGGAATCAATATCGGTGAAACCACTAAAGATAATCTATTTACTTTAAAGGAAGTTGAATGTCTTGGTGCATGTGTTAATGCCCCTGTTGTACAGATCAATAACGATTTTTATGAAAACCTCACTCCTGAAAAAGTGGAAAATATCATAGCAGAACTTTCAAGTAAATAGATGGAAAAGTTCTCGTTTAGGATAACCAAGCAATCAGGTTCTGCAAGAGTTGGAACGATCAAAACTCCAAATGGAAGTATAGAAACACCAGCATTTATATTTTGTGCAACCAAAGCTGCTATTAAAGCTGCAGATATCGAGAGAATCAGAGAAGCAGGTACTCAGATAATACTTTCCAACACCTATCACCTAATGCTCCAACCGGGAGAGGATACTGTGGCAAAGCTTGGTGGCTTGCACAAGATGATGGGATGGAGTGGGCCAATGCTCACTGATTCTGGTGGATACCAGATATTTAGTTTAGGACACGGATCAGTTTCAGAAGAGATAAAGGGAGTAAGACAGAAACAAAAAACTCTGATCAAAATTAACGAGGATGGGGCAATTTTTCGTTCTTACATAAATGGTAAAACTTATTGTCTAACTCCTGAAAAGTCGATACAAATTCAACAAAAATTAGGTGCAGATTTAATCTTAGTTTTAGATGAATGTACTCCATTTCACGTCAGCAAGGAGTACACAAGGAAATCGATGCTCATGAGCCATAGATGGGCTGAACGTTCTTTAAATGAATTTGAAAAAAATAATAATGGCAAACAGGTGCTTTATGGAATTAGTCAAGGCGGAGTGTATCAAGATTTGCGTAGAGAAAGTTGTGATTTTATCAACGATTTGCCATTTTTTGGTCAAGCAATAGGTGGATCACTTGGTCAAAGTAAAGAGCAGATGTATGATGTAGTTTCCTTTACTATGGAACATTTAAAAAAAGATAGGCCTACTCATTTGCTTGGTATTGGTGGAATTGTAGACATTTTTCGTGGAGTAGAGCTTGGAGTTGATACATTTGATTGCGTGCATCCAACTCGCCTCGCAAGACATGGTGGCGCGCTTGTTAAAGTAAAAAATAGAGATTCTATTTCTTCAAAGTGCAAAGAGCATATTAATTTGCGAAATCAACGATTCGAACTAGATGATAACCCAATTGAGAGTGATTGTTTGTGCTTTACCTGCAGAAAACATTCAAGAGCTTATATACACCATCTACTGAAAGCTAAAGAGTTGCTGGCTTATACACTCGTTACCATTCACAATGTTTTCTTCATGAATAAGTTGATGGAATCAATAAGACAAGCAATATTGAATGATAGGCTAGATCAGGAAAAAAATAATTGGATTAGTGAAATACCGCTGCATTGTGAATTATATACCTAGTTCATATTTTGCACATGTGCGTTGCATTTTTTAATCTTCTTTAAAAACTTGACAGTACATTATATATACGGATATACTAGAAATGTAATTTTTGTGAGGCATTTATGGTTAAAAATAAAGAAAAACATCAAATAGCGTTTTGCGTTTCAGCCTTTACACTCTTAGCTGGTTTATCATTAATCGCAACTGGAATTGCAGTGGGTACCGTACCTGCTATAGCTTCTTGTTTAGTGATAGGAGGAATTTTAACTGCCTTGTCTATTGTGCAATCAGTAGAAAGCTATTTATTTTTACAAAACAGCGAAAAAACTTTCAATAAAATGATTAGTGGTATATGCGATGAACCAGAAAGCAAACTTTTTATAGAAAGGATTTTGCAACCATTCATTGAACTTTTTAGTGGTATCCGTTCAGCGGAGTGGCAGAATAAGGTAGACAAGGTGATCTAAAAAGATAATCATAGAGCAAAAGTGAGGTAATGTGGTAAACCTTTTAGAGCTTTGCAAAAATTTACAGCAAAAAATAGAAAAGTTAGAAGCAAAAATAGAAAAGCTGGAAAGGGAGAATGAAAGTTTAAAAGCAGAGAACAAGGCTTTAAAGATAGAGAACGCTGAATTAAAGGAAAGGCTTGGTTTAAACTCGAAAAATTCATCTCTACCAAGCTCTAGAGAGTTGTACAAAATAAAAAAGGACAAGCCAAAGAGCGACAGAAACGTTGGTGGTCAGGTTGGTCATAAAGGAAGTTTTCGCGCCAAAATGGATGCAGATGAGGTGATAAAAGTAAAGTTGTCATCTACTTGTGAATGCGGAGGAGGGATTGCAATATGCAATGGACCGTACATTCATCAAAAAGTTGATCTTCCGGAAATTAGGCCTTATGTAGTGGAATATCAGATGGAGCATGGTCGTTGCCGGAGATGCGGAAAAAGAAGAAGCAGTAAGTTACCAGAAGGTGTTACGTCAGATACATTTGGTCCAAGGGTTAAGTCAATAATTGCAGCGTTCAGCGGATTCTACAAAAATTCAAAACGCGAAATAGCGAGTGTCGTAAATGATATCTTCAATTTGAACATAAGCGTCGTTAGCATATCAAATAGTGAACATAGAGTTGCTTCAAAATGCAAAAAAATGTATGAGCAGATCGAACAAGAGATAAGTAGGAGTAAAGTTCTACATATTGATGAAACGAGCCATTATAACAAAGGTAAACTCGCTTGGTGTTGGATGTTTGCAAGCAATACGGCAAGTTTTGTGAAGTTGACAGAGTCAAGAGGAATGAAAGTTTTAAAAAATAACGCATGCTGCAATCATAATAGCTTAGTGGTAACCGACAGGTACGCAGTATACAATTACTTTGCTGATGAAAAAAGGCAAATCTGCTGGGCACACTTAGCAAGGGATTTTGAAAGATTAGCGCATAGTTGGAATATTGAAGTCAAAGTTCTTGGCTGTTACTTAAGAAATGTAGCTACTGAATTATTTGCACTAAAAAAGGCTTTGCTAAAAAATGAGATAGATGTTTTTAGATTTGCCAGACGTGCCAGAAAGTTGCGAAAACGTACAAGGTATTACTTGAAGGAAATATCCTACTTACCTGAAGCAATTGGAGCCTCTCGAGTTGCGAAAAATATTTTGAAATCTGAAAGAATGATGTGGAATTTTTTAGATGACCCAAAAAACATTCCGCTGACAAACAACCATGCTGAACAGCAGATACGGCATTATGTCGTTTACCGCAAAAATTCGTATTTTACACAATCAAAGCGGGGAAATGCATTCCTTGAACGGATAATTTCGTTATACTTAACATGGAAACAAAGGGGTCTCAATCCTTTCCAAAACCTCTTATCTATTGTTTCTTAAACCACTCTCCTGAACGGATACAAACAAAATTCCAGAGGAAGTGATGAGCCTCTTAATGATCTTAAAAAAGATATTGAAGGTTACCTTGGCGAGTCTTTCCATTTTGCCAATATCTTTGCAGACAGTAAAGGAATTTATTTGGGTTATTCTAATAATCAAAATGGCACTAAAGAAGAACGTTTAAAGTTTGCTGTTCTCACTAATGAAAAAGATTCACAGGATCAACAGATTGTAAGATGCTACACTATTTCTCGTACGGAAAACATTTCTGGCTCAAGATTCAGTGAAGGGGAGAGGGTATTGATGAAAAACGCACTACCCAGCGGCCAATCATTCGCATTTAAAGAGCATAAAATGTTCATAAGAAAAGATGGAGGATTAGTCTGTAAACCGTTTTCTAAAAAACAAGAATTTCCTAAAAATGTGAAAGGTCCATGTAATAGATTTGAGGCATTAAATGTTCCTTTTTCTCCTCCACATACTTCTACACCAATTACCCGAAGAAATATACCTAGAGGACATGATAAGGCTTACGCGTATAAGTTTTTAGAAGATCTGCTTAAAATAGAGATGAGCCCTGATGTGCTAGTAGATATTATAGTTGATAGTAAAGATGATACTAAAATCGCTGTAGTAGGACGTCCAAAGGTATTGGGAAGTTCTACAAAACAAATGCGTCATGTTATACCATATTCTTCGATAAAGAGTGCTATTGAAAGTGCGGTGAAAGTAAAAGAAAAAGGTGGCTACATATTACATGTGAAAAACATGGTAGAACAAGTTATGACTCCACTAATAATAAGCAGAGAAGGTTTGTGTTTGACAGAAGGACAGTATGATCAACTTCGACAAAATAATATTATTTCTTCTGATGAACATAATAAATTTAAACTCACGACTAAAACTAAAAAAGGACAACGCAATAGATATCACTTAATATACGATAAAGAGATTATCGAAACCATTAACAAAGAAAAAATTTTTACAGAAGAAGAAATAAAAGAAGCTCGCACTGGTTTTAATGCAAGACTTAGACAATACATAAGTCATGGAATTGATTATCTAACTGATGGATTAGCTGCAGAAGATATAAACACTGTTACAATAATGTGTGAGGGAGTTGCCAGAATAATATTAACTATGTTTAATCAAGACATACATGCTGCTTTTCCTGAAGAAGGTAATACTCTATCAGAAGAAATTCGTTTATATGAGAGCCAAAACGATGCAAAAGAACCTAAAGCAAAGGTGTTTAGTGTATTGCTACATGACGAAATCACTCAAGAGATAGTCGAAGATTATAATCTTCGTATTAGAATTGTGAATAATGAAGGATATATAGTAAAGAGAACAGCATGTGTGTTGAGTGTTTTAAATTCTTTACTAAAAACTACTTCATATAATATCAATGAAAAAGAAAGTAAGAAATATTTGGATGATTATAATGAAAAGTGTAATTCTACTATTAGAACACATAGTCAAGATTTAGGTAATTATAATGGGAAGATTAATAAAAATAATCTAAATGATGTTCTTTATAATCATGTAGCAAAACATTTGTATGAAGTATTTGATTTTAAACCGTTGGAAAAAAGAGTATTAGCGCCAAGAAGAGAGGCAGGGGATGCTATCAAAGTATATCCTTCTGCTGGTGGTATAAGAGAAGCAGAATATTTACTACAAGAAGGAGATGAATATAGAAGGTTAAAAATAAATGAAGCAAAAGGTTATAATGATAAAGCAATATTTCGTTCAGGAATGGCTAATAAATTAATAGGAAAAATACTATCTAGTAAAATTGTTTCTCATGTTATTATTCATCTAGTGCCATACAGGTACTTGAAGGATGGTTTTATGGAAAGTGCAGTGGAAGAAGGATTAGGAAATGGAATGCAAGAGGTACTAAATTCTTTTATAAATTTAGTACAGCAAGACTATATTAATGCGCCATTTCACGAAAGAATTGGAGAAGTACTAAATGATGATTGGGTAAATCGAACACTTGAAAAATATCAAGAACAAAATCAGTCTTTTTCTGAAGCAAGCAGTATCATTGTAGATGAAAGTCACACTAAAAAACTGCCAGGAGAAGGTGGTATCGATGGAAGTGATATTACAGAACTACCAAAAGAAGGAGTTGTCACTAATATTGAGCAACTCTTAAAAGGAGAAGGCGTTAAGGAACATATACATATAGGAGGTTATATGAAAAAACGTAAAAGTAATTTACAGATGGCATTTGAAGAAGCACACTCAGATTTCTTATGTGATGCAGTGAATAATAATAACCCTGACTTGATTACACAATGGGTGGAAAATAACCTAATGAAAGGTGACGACCAAATAAGAGGTGGTAAAACATCAAGAACTGCTTTTTATGAGGCAGAAAAATCATTAATGAGAGAGTATATTCTTGAAGGTAAATTTGATAATATTGTCACTCTTCTTGATGCAATTCATAATGAAAAGTTCAAAAGTAGGGATAGCTATAAAGAATTAAAAATAAAAGAATGTGAAGTACTGACAGGTGCAATAGTAATGGCACGAGGGTCTTTGGAAAGAGATGACACTATGCACAAGAATCTGAATGATTTGTTAAAAGATAAACAAGAGAAATTAAAAAAAATGGAAGATATAGATCTTGAAAAAGATGGAGTATCTACTAAAATAACAGAAGCCCTTGATATAGTTCGGGTTAATTCTGCAGGTAGTTCTAAGGGTAAGTAGTAAAATTCAATGTTTTGTTAAGGCCTTATAAGTGTGTGGTAGGGAGTACTATACTAATTTCATTTTCCTACCATATCACTAGTAATGGGTTTGTAAATTCTATATAGTTTTGCAGCGGTTTTATGTTGAGTGGTCATATAGTACCATAGTTGATGTTGCTCCAACAAATAACGATCCCTTGACTATAAAAAATCTCAAATTGCTTGCTCTATGACAGATGTATCTTCTTTAAGTCGGCTAGTTTAAGATGGTATGATTGTGTTCCATTCAAAATGTCTTTCTTAACTTTTGGGGTGTCAGATAATTTAAACGTAAGATGCGCTGTATATGTCCAATATTTACTGCAGAACGTAGTTACCTTAGCCAGAAAAAGTTATAGGGAAGTTTGGAATATTTCTATACAAGTGTTAATAAAAAGAATTGCATTCTATACATTTGCAAGTGGAGTAATGTTGATTTATTAATGTGTTTTACTAAGAACTTAAATAAAATAACCATTTCCAGCAACCAAAACCAAGGGCGGTGAGAAGAGTTTGTTTTGGGATGAGTTGGACTACCATGTGTACCATACGAACTTTTTAATATAGTGATTTCATTATACGCTAAAACTATCCATATTAGCGCATTTCATCCATATCTATATACGAACTATTTTGCCTAAGCTTATGAAAATAATTTAAATCTTCTATTTTTATAACCTTATTTTTACACGGCTTGTTCTCACAAATATACGACCTTTTTTGCAATCTTAGGAAGAGTCAATAATTCAATTCTTTAGCTAGCATGGTATCTTCACTAAAATATTTTTTGAAAAAGTTAGTTGACTTATAAATAATTCTCTACTAATACTGGCATGTGTTTGTTTATTCTGCTGAAGTGGCTCCGCAGGTTACTGTATAAGCTTCAGCAGTTTCCGTACTCCTTTAAAGTATAATTCATCATGCTCTTATAGTAGTGATATCAAGTATAGGTCTTAACTATTTTAATCTATAGTAAAATTAGCTCAAATTTGCAGTCATAAGCAACTTTTAACCTATCTACATACTCCATTGTTACTCACCATAAAAACTTAACAAAAATATGAGTAGTAAAAAGATTATGTTGAAATTAGCTTGACCAATATTATATATTGTACATAATATATTCTATATCTAGGCTAGGAGGTAGTATGGTTACAGAGTCAGTAAAATATGTTGTAGAATCTATCAGTGAACAAAAGCTAGGAGAGGAATTAAATACTGAGCCATGGCATTCAAAAATTGAGCGTAATAGCAATGAGGGACCAACTCCTGAAAATGACGTAGCAGATTTAGGTGATTATAGTTTGTTTTTCCAAGGAATAAGTAATCGTTCGGAATGTTATGACCTTGATCAGAGACATGAAACTAGGGAGGCTGTTGACACATGTGTAAAACATACATTGTCGTATCAGAGTAAAACTGATGATATTGATTTATATTGGAAAAATTACCCTATTAGTCCAAGAGACTCTGCTTTAATTAAGCTAGATCTACCACTGACTGAAAGTGAGAGAAGTCTAATTGATGAATTTCGTAAAGAGTTAAAAGATGTAGTAGCAAAAAATGATCAAGGTTATAGGGATAAGCATGAAAATTTTACAAACACTGCTTTAGAGCGTATAGAGTGCATAACAAATAAATATTTGCAAAAAGGGATAAGACTCAATTCAAAATATAACGATGATAAGTATACTATAACAAGTTTAATTTTTAAGGAAATAAGAAATATCCCTGATAGAATACGACAGCATAAGGGATTACCACCTTATGAGAGTTTATCAGACGATAGTGAGACTATAACAAGTTTAGTTTCTAAGGGAATAAGAGATATTCCTGCCTACGAGGGTGTATCAGATGATAAAAATATAGGTATTATACGCAATATCATGAGTAATTTACTATTAAAAGGTGGAAGAGTAAAATGCAGTTCCTTTTATGATGATAAGTTATTGTATGCAACTTATGGGTTCAGTTATGAGATTTTTGCAGAACGTGAAGAAATCGATAACAAGCTAAAAAGTGTAGCAGATGAAGGTATTATAAACAGTAGTGCCCAAGGCAAAGCTTTACACGTAGAAATGGATAATGGATATTTTTATGTAAAATATTCGCAAGATAGCACTGTTGAGGTTGCAAAAGTTATAAATAATCCAAAAGTGAAAGATTTAAGTTTTAGACATCATATATTTCATGTTGGAAAGAGTATAGTAAGAGTTGAAAATGTAGGAGGAAAAAGAAATTATACAGACGTTTTAGAAGGTGGCATTGAAATGTCTTTTACTACTGAAGTAGGAAAGATTAGTATTCATCTACGTTCTAGTGATAAAGACAACAATAAAATTGAAGTAAAGATAAGTGACGATGACAAGAAGAAACTTGATCAATTAAAAGATAAGGAAGAAATAGGAGAAAATTGCTTACTTGGTGGATATTCAGTACATGATGCGATTAAACGAGGATATTTTGAAAAACATGAAACACTACGTCAATCTTCTGAAAAAATTACCTTATCTAATGAAAAGAAAAAAAATAGTTGGTGTGAGATAGTAACAAATTCAAAACAGACAACAAGCCGTACTGTAGGGTAAATGCTAAACTGCTTGATTGTCTAAAGATCTTATATTACTCACCATAAAAACTTAACAAACGACATAAGTAGTAAAAAGATTATGGTTATTGACTTAATGTTACATATCGCATACAATGTATCATATATCTTAGCTTAGAGGGATAAGTATGGGTGAGTCTACTGGGATAGTAAAATCTATTATCAATCTACTAAAACCAAAATCCAAACCAGAGCCATCTGATTTTGAATATGAATCAATTATAGAACATCTATCATCTAAAGAGCATTTATTAAATGAACTGATGAATGATATGTGGTACTCAGGAGATTTACCATCAGTTAGAAACTATAATGAACCATCATCTTTGATAGATAGCAAACTTGGATTAAGTGAACAGATTTGTGTTTGGTTTGCTCTAGATCATGATCTTACACCAAGTCAAAAAAATTTAAACAAAAAGTTACTTAGTGCTCTAAAATGTTTAGCTTCTAACTGTGGTTCATTTGATAATACTGAGCCCCTTGAAGAATTCTTACATGATAATAAAAACAATAAAGATTTAAAAGTAATTCTTAACCTCAGAAGAGGAGAATCTCAATCAACAGTATTGCATGCAATTGCAGGAGCAAAGATTGGTGGATTTCGTCGCACAGGAAATCAGGCTATAGATTTACTCTTAGAAGCAGGCGCAGATCCTAACATACAAGATAATAAAGGAAAAACACCACTATACCTTGCTGCTGCCACAGGTCATTACGATAATGCAAACTCTCTTCTCTTGAAAGGAGCTAACCCTAATATAACAAGTAGAAAGGGCAAAACTCCACAACAAATAGCAACTAATAAACTCTGCTATAATATAGAAGAATTATTTTTAACTGATAAACAGAAAAAGTTGAATAAGGAATTGTATGACTTACTTGTGTGTGATTCAGACTGCACTAAAAATTTAAAGGAGTTTTTAAGTAAGCATAAAAGAGACTTAGACCTAAAAGTAGTGCTAAATATTCGGCAAGGAATGGGTGAATCAAAAGTGTTTTCGTATGTTGATCGTTTTGCTTGGGATAATGAAGATCTTGCTCAAGAGTTAAGAAAAATATTTCTAAAAGCAGGAGCATTAGATTATCGTATAAATATCAATTATTCTCACCAAAAGAAACGACAGGTCAGTAAATTACTCGTTAATTTAACCTCAAATCAAAAGGAAAAGTTAAATGAGTTTTCTGATAAGGTGTTTCATGCTCAAAATATGGCTGAACTTGAAAAGATTGTAAACGATGCTATAAAGTCTGGTGTACGATTAAACTATTCTCTTTCGCAAGATTTCTTTTCAGGTAATGAGTACACTTTTACCGATTATGTGATGAAAAAAATCAGTGAATTAGAAAAAAATCCTAAAGTTGCTAGTAATATAATATGTCAATTAGTATCAAAAGGGGCAGTGTTTGGTAATACAGTTGATGCTAACACACTGACATCAGAATTTAAAGAGCATAAAACTAACCTAAAAAAAGCTTATAGAGATTATATTAGCAATTCTCATAAGTTTATTGAAATCGCAAAAAGTGCAACCAATAGCGAGCTAAAAGATGCAAGAGTAGACAACTCCGTTTTTTACTTAGAATATTCTAAAGATAGTAAAATAGACATTATAAAGATAACAGATGGGGCAAGGGATTTAGGTCTAACAGATGGAGATGTAAAGTGTGGAAGAAATATAGTAAAGATCGGTAATAGTGAAGTAGAAATTAAAATTGAAGATGGCATAAGGAATTACACAGATCTTACAGAAGGCAGCGATATAGTATTAACTTTCTATACCAGTTTGGGAAATGTAGACGTTAGGCTGTATCCTGACGTACAGAATAAAAGCAAAATTATAGTAGAAGTGAGTAATAGAGAAGAAATATTAGAAAAATTCAAAGGTCGCGAAGAAGAGTTAGGCAATGATTGCGAGCTTGGTAATTACTGGGTCTACGATGCTATTGAACAGGGATATTTTGAAAGATCTGGTGGATTAATGCGTCCTGAAGTAATAAGCGAGTCTAACAACAAAAAGGTTTCATGGGCAGAACGTGAAGAATTAAGAAGGGTTTCTAATTCGAGGGAAGAAATTGCTAGGTAGAAGGTATTAAATATTAACTAAGATAATTAGCAATCTAAGAAACGAATTATCTTAAGCTCTACACAAATCACTCGCTCTTTTTTACAATTAATTTGGTTTATAGAACTACTCGTAGTAATCAAAATAAGATTTTTTCTTATAGTCAAGTTATAGTAAAATGAAATGCGATAAAGTTGCATTATTCTTTCTACAGCTAAATTTTTGCCTTAGCGTATTTATTATACAGGTAGTACAAAGCCATCGTTACACTTATATATCGTCAATAATCTATTAACAATTCCTATAGTATAATTAATTTTGAAGGCTTTAGTAAGGGGGAAGTATGACAGAAGCAAATCCAATAGTTACATTAAAGGCTAAAATTAAAGAATTTGGTTTTAATAAATTAAGAGCTAAAGATAATAAAAGCGCAAATTCTGGTGAGCAAGCATATAAAGACATTAATAGAATGGATTTCATCATTAACGGAGAGAATATAGATAGGGATTTTGTTGACCGATTATATAAAAAACATATTAGCTTGGTTAAAAATAATAAAGATGGAGAAAAGAATTATCGTTCATTTGCAAAAGAGGTTTTTAAGGAGATGTTTCAACATTCTAGAGCAGAAGCTCCAAATGATCATATTCTAGAAGAGTTAGCTACTAATTGCAATCAAGCAGGATATGAACATATATATGGACCATTTATGATGGAACTTTACGAGAAACATAAATTATTTATGAATGTCAATAGTGGTGTTGATAGAAAAGTGTACATTGACTGCAAAAATCCAAATTCTGTAAAAGTTGAGTGTAAAATCCCCAAAGCACCTGTAAAGCTTCTAGATTTTCCTGAGAAAAAAATATGTGATATATTATTTTCAATGGAATTTACACTTGAATCTCAGAATGGTAAAGAGGGTCTAATATATAGAGACGGTAAGTTATTACTTGATGTTCCTGAGGAGTTAAAAAACTATCAAGATGGCGATAAGAGTTTATTTGATATTATAAGAGAATATTTCGAAAAATTTTGCAAAATATTAGGATTTACGTTTGCAACAAAAATAGAGCACAACTTAGGAAATGAATTGAAAGTAGACAGTCATGGCTATCTGGAAAATGTGGAACCTCCTGTCCGGAGCAATAATCATGCTCATGGTTAAAAAAGTATGCTCTATAAGCTCAATGAGGGGGATGTTCAAAAAAGTGTGTCAAACCGAATTTTTAATTCAACTCAATCTTTAATCTACTAGGGAAAAAAATATCGAGTTGAGATATAGATAATGCCCAATCATGTACAGGCATCGTCCATTTCTCCTCCACCTTTCTTATAGCACAATATACCAGCTTGTACAACCCCAACTATGGATTAAATAAAGAGATAAAAGTGCAGCTAAGAAGAGGAAAACAGGGTAAGCTCGAGTATTTTAGCAATAATTAAGAGGTTACCCATGAAGAAAGATATTTTACTGTTGCGTCGAGGATTTTTGTCGCACAGTCGATGATAATTTTGCTAATATGCTCCTATCAAAAGGCAGAAAACCCACTAGAATACCAGACTTCGGAAATTCTCACCATAATTCTATTATATCATCAATCCCCTTGCAAAAATTTCAAAGCTTTTTACCTACTTTATCTGCCGCTTTATAAATCTGAATTTTCTAAGTTGCCAACATATGACCGATTTATCGCTCTTAAATCACGAGTTTTATGGTATTTAGCATTACTTTTGCAATGGTTCTGTAAACAAGCAAAAATGACCGGTATTTCCTACATAGACACTTCTACAATCGCTGTTTGCCACAAAAAAAGGATCTCCAAGAACAAAGTTTTTGATGGTTTGGCAGAAATTGGTAAGAGCACGTATGGTTGGTTTTTTGGCTTTAAATTGCACTTGGTGATTAACGAAATTGGAATCACTTACTCTAACTAAAGGTAACGTTGATGACAGAAAACCTTTGCCAATTCTTACTAAAAGACTGACCGGACTTTTGTTCGGAGATAAGGGCTATATAAAGAAAGAGCTCTTTGAGAAACTCTTCGATAGAGGCCTAAAACTCGTCACTAAAGTAAAAAAAGGCATGAAAAACGTACTCATTTCACTTAAAGAGAAGATTTTACTAAGGAAAAGATCGATTATTGAGACTGTTTTCGACTCCTTGAAAAACAAATTTGAGATTGAGCACACAAGACACAGATCGCCAACAAATTTCCTAATTCATGTTTTTTCTGTTCTGATTTCCTATTCCATGCAGTCGAAAAAGCCCTCTATTTCTATGCCTTTCTTTGCTGGCTAATCCATAGTGGCTTTGTTGCATAGCACTGATAGGCATGTAAATCACAGTGAATTTACGCAGCTAATTTAAATTTAGCCATACCTATATCAGTAAATTTGTTCAATAAGTAGCACTTAATTAACAGCTCTTTTTCACGATTTACCTCTGATTTATTTTTCAAGCCAAACCCAAATATTTGCTTCAACCTATAGAAAAAGACTTCAATATAAGACCGTGCTCCATACTTAACTTTTTTCTTCCATTCATTAATACCATCTTCATAATTCTCATATGACCTAATTCTACTAATATACTTGTTTCTTTCTGATAAGTAGTCAGCTAAACAAATTTTAGTATCCTTCCTAGGGCGAATAATAGGCACAATATTGTATTTTCTGCATTCTTTATACACACTTTTTATATCATAAGCCGCATCTGCTCGAATAGAACAAATGTTATATTTATCACTGACTTCTTCTAACATATCGCAGACCGGCAAATAGTCTACAGCAACACCACTAGTGTAGTTCATGCTTATTGCTTTCTTATCATTTATGTTTAAAACAACATGTAATTTTCTTACTTGACCATAACCACTGTATTTCCTTTTTCGAATATTAAGCTTACTATGCCCACCGTTATTATTGTAGATACTAACTCTAGTGCTATCTACGGCAATTTCAACATTTTCCAGATCATCTTTATTGCTTCTATGGTCATCAATCTTCAAATTAAGCTTTTTAAATCTTCTGGAAGCTTGTGTATAGCTGATAATCTTAAGTTTTTTGCCTATTTGTACCATATAACCTTTTACAAAACCTACAGCTTGTCTCAAGCCAATTCTAAAAAGATGAACTATTATGTGTATTAAAATTACAACTTTATCACTATAAGTGTTATTGCCACCTGCAACTTTTGGACTATTTTCATACCAATTTTCTATGGCTTGATTAACAAAATGAAAAACATTTCCTCTTTTTTTGAGAAACTCGTTATATTCTCTTTGGTTACTTACTCTCATTTTTTGTGGCATAAGTTGTACTTGTTTGAAAAATGCCTATTTTACAACAAAATGCGTTAGTAGCCATATATTAAAAAGCTTTTCTTCTTACAATAACCTCAACCAACACTAGCTATGCAACAAAGCCATCCATAGTTGGGGTGTACAAGGCATTTATGCTGGTGAATGCGCCTTTGGTCTTGGTAAATTTCCTAATTTGCCTGTGTAGCCCCTCGATGGGATTAGTGGTATAAACTAGCCTTCTAACAGGACCTGAATACTTGAAGTAACCAGATAAACTTTCCCAATTGTTCTGCCAAGATTTCACAACTAATGGATACTTTTCGCCCCATTTTTCCTCCAGCTCAAGCAAATAATTTTCTGCAATTTCTTTACTTGTAGCGCGGTATATTTTTTTCAAATCATTCATGAAAACTTTTGCTTGATACGTATTTCAGAGAGTTCCGTATTTGATGCACTACACATAGCTGTACTTCCACATTAGGAAATACGCTATTTATAGCTGCAGGAAAGCTTTTTAGGCCATCGACACAAGCTATCAAAATGTCTTCTATTCCTCTCTCTTTCAAGTCATTTAATACGCCTAACCAGAAGCTAGCTCCCTCACTTTCTGCTATATAAAAGCCTAAAACTTCTTTCCTTTCATTCTGCTAATATATTCTACATATATTTACTTACGCAATGCCCGTCTTCTTTGACCTTAAAAAACCATAAACACTATTGGATACACTGATTGCAGTGGACGACTACGCCACTCATTTATTACAGGCAATAATTTATCAGTAATACTTGATATCTCCGCTACAGATATTTTATATCTCTTCTACATGCGACTCTATATCTCTATATACCATGCCACTGGCATATGTACTTAAAACCTTTGCTTCAAGTTCGGTTGTTTGCCTTTTTCTGACTACTTGTGGCTCAAAGCTTCCTTCCCTATCTCTTGGTGTCAATAACTCAAATGAACCTGCACTTGTCCGTAAAGTCTTTGAATTTCTTCAATTTCTTCGATTATTTTCTTCGCTTTTAGCCGACAAGTGATTTTTTATTTCACCTTCCAGAATCGCTTCCAGTAGCCTTTTTACAAACGGTGTTAATGCACCATCTCTTTCCGTCAATGGTCTTGTATCTTGTAAAAAGCATCTAATGTTTTAAGCTTAAGCATTAGATGGAGAAGAGAAGAACTCTGTCAGTGGTCTTAGATATAAAATCTGTAAGGTAGATAAGAGTTCTCTTCTCAAGAGTACAGGCTGGACGGTATCGTAGAAAAACCTAAATGGTTCTAATTCTGTATTCACAAGACTAGCCTTACTTTTCATTTTTAATGGTAACGCATGGGGTTATATATGATCAACAACTTTTTAGGTATAGATGTATCGAAAGATCGCTTTGATGTTTTTCTCTCGTTCATAAGCAAAAAAGGAAGATGTGAAACTAGAAAAAGGAGTTTTAAAAACGAGGATTCTGGGTTTCAAGGTTTACTTAGCTTTCTACAAAAACATAATGTAGAAGAAGTAAAAGCCTGCATGGAGGCTACTGGTTGTTATAGCGAAGCTTTGGCTGAGTTTCTGCACAACGCTGGACATTCTGTTAGTGTTGTAAATCCTTATTGCATAAAATCTTATGCAAGGAGTAAGCTGATACGACAAAAGAATGATCAGACCGATGCAGAAGTTATTGCTGATTATTGCCAAAGACAGGAACCTTCTAGTTGGACACCACCTTCTCCTGAAATGAAAAAATTAAAACATCTTTATCGTTGCTCAGTTGCGTTAAAAGATGAGTTAACATTAGTAAATAACCACTTAGAAAAAAAAGAGAGACTGCTTAAAGAAGTTGCAAGTGCTTGGGAAGACCTTGCAATGAATATAGCTCAAAAAATAGAAACAATAAAAAACTCCGTACGTGAACTATTAAATCAACATAAAGAATTGTTGGAAAATTTTCAACTTCTATTGACTATTCCAGGAATAGGAGAAGAATCAGCAATAGCTATTTTAGCTGAAGTTCCTGACATAGAGGTTTTTAGAGATGCCAGGCAATTGGCAGCATATACAGGAGTTATACCACGAAATATGACGTCAGGTTCCTCTGTATATGCCAAACCCAGATTAAGTAAATCCGGTTCACAAACATTACGTAAAGCACTTTTCTTTCCTGCTATAGTAGCTAAGAATCACAATCCTATCATTATTAGTTTTTGCCAGAGATTAAAGGAAAAGGGTAAGCATAATATGGCTATCGTTGGTGCTGCAATGCGTAAGCTACTCCATATCATTTTCGGTGTTCTAAAATCCAAAAGTGCTTTTAATCCTGACCATATCAAGAATTACAGGGCAAAGCGGTTGGAGGAGAATTTAGTACTTTAAAATCAAAAAATGCGTACTTTCTATCTTATGTAAAATAGCATTTTACACAAATTTATTTAATGTAGTTGGTTAGTGTATATGTTGATAGAAAGTATTTTTTGATTTCGTAATACAGCTTAAGATTCAATTTCTATAATTTTCTTGTTGACTGACAAGACGGTATCTTCCTTCTCGTATAGATGACAGGATATTTGACTCTAACTCTTGATAATTTACTAACCCAACATAGTTATTTGCTATTTTTTCACTCATGTGTAAAACCTCCGTTTTTATATTAACTAAAATACATCATTTCTTGGTTTGACACAGTTTATTTAACACTCCCGTGCAGGATTCAAAGAAGGCTGGATAATAGACCTACTCAAGTTTAGTATTCGGCTTTGTAGCATTATACAACGCAAAACCCATACACCACATCTACTGCCACTGCGAAATAAAACATAAAACGCAACACAGCTCACCAATAATAACGCACCAACAACACCAGCCGCAATTGGTTGGTTTGATGATTTTTCGTATATAGGGATTTCCTTCACTATAAAAACATGGTTCTATTTCAGCAGAAAAGGGTTGTTCTGTGAGTTTGACTCTTGCTCAATAGTTTGCTCTGGTTTCATATGTAAATTGAAAATCTTTACTATTTATATTAATATACTCATATAATTTAATGTCAGTTTTTGTCACACTGGTTTACGTCAAGACTATTTTTAACCTCTTCAACATCTGTTGGTGCATTAGAAGTCCTTCATATTTTGCAATAGTGGTTTCCTTATAAATCCTTGAGTTTTTTTGCAACAGCTTTTCCTATTCTCTTCGATGTTTTCATCTCCTCTTGTTAAACAATGCAATCAAGACCATAAAATTTCTCCAATTGCTCACTCCACAGCATCGGTATTTCTCTCAAATCAACTAATTTCAAATCTCTTGGCTGTCTCCCATTTACTATGTCTTCTTTAATCTTTGGTGCTAAATAGTTCAACCTCAAAATTTGCTGTATACGTCTTGTACCTATATTAATTTTGGCACTCAGCTCCTTCACACTTTCGTATTTTCCCTCTTCTAGTTGCCGTTTCCAAGAATGGGCTCTTACCACTGCTTTCAGTAATGCATTGTTTGTTTTACCTTCTGGTTCTACTACCGTGCATTTATTTCCTTTCTTCTTTATTGGTATAAACTTTTCCTCTGATTCAGAACTCACTTCTATTCCATCTTCCTTAACCATTACTCCCTTTATTAACTTTTTCACTACTTCTTTCTGCTTTCCAAAACTTAAATTTTTCCATTTTTCTTCGGTCTTTTCTTTCCAATTTTCATATAGCTGTTCAGCTTTCTTCATCACTTCTTTTTCCACTTCTCCAGCAACTATTGTTCGGTTCACTGATCCACAATCCTTCCCCCTTAAATGGTTATTGCACACATAATATCGGTACCTTTTATTTTCTTTTTTTGAGTATGTCAGCGTCATATTTACATCACAGCTCTTGCACTTAATTATTCCCTTTAGTAGCGCTTCCTCGTATTTCGCCTTTCTATATGGTTGATTCTTTATCAATTCCTGTGCTTTTTGCCATTTTTCTTCTTCTATTATCGCTTCATGTTTTCCTTCATACTCTTTCTCATAATGCCGTATTTTTCCCATATATATTGGATTTGTTATTATTCTCCTTACCGTCGCTTTTTTAAAGATATCTGATTTTGTTCTGTAACCTTGACTATTTAGCTCCCTTGCCAATTCTGCCATTGATCTCAGCTCCATATACCTCTCAAATATATACCTTACCACTTTTGCTTCTTTCTCATTTATTATTAATTCTTTATCCTTTACATCATATCCAAGCGGCAAAGTTCCTCCCATCCATAATCCTTGTTCCTTTGATGTTGCTATTTTATTTTTTACCCTTTCTACTATCATCTCTCTTTCTAGTTGTGCTGCTCCTGATAACACTGTTTGTACAAACTTTCCCATTGGCGTATTATTGTCAAATATCTGCGTTACTGCTACAAAATTTACTCGGTGCCTTCTAAAAAATGATGTTACCTCTATGCTGTCTTTTGTTTCTCTTGAGAGCCTATCTAGCGTATATACCACTACACAATCTACCTCTCCTTTTTTTACATCTTCAAATAATTCCTTTATCGCTGGTCTTTCTAAATTCTTTCCTGAGAAACCTCCATCATCGTACCTTTTGGCCAATATTACCCAGCCTTCTCTGCTCTTTATGTACTTTTCACATGCTACCCGTTGTGCATCAAGACTATTAAACTTTTGTTCCAGACCATCTTCATTTGATTTTCTCGTATATATCGCACATCTTACCTCTTTCAGCATTCTTTCTCCTTATCTCTCATTCCAAATAGAAGCGGCCCATTGTAGCTCATTCCCATTATTTTTCCGGCTACTGCTGACAATGACGTGTAAAACTCTTCTCTGTAGATTAAACCCTGATCTGTTACCATTACTGCATGCGTCTCTTCTCCTCTCTCTAGTATTAATTCTGTCCCTTCTACTGGTAATTTATCGCTACTTATTCTTTTTCCCTTTTCTAGCCGATCTGCCAGATATTCTAGTCTTTTTGCTCCTTTTCTTGACATTTTTCCATACGCTTCCTCCTGCATTCTATATGCTAATCTAGGTATCAGATATTTCTTTGAATGTTTAGGTGCCTCTTCCCCAAATACCTTCTTCCACGTTTTTCTCAGCTCACTCAAAGGTTTTCTCTCTAAATTCATTACTTTCTTTTCCATTTCCTTCTCCATATTTTTAGCCCTTCATAAATAGCTTCTCAATTCTGTCTATTTCTTTCTTCAATATTTCAGTGATCTCCTTACTGTTTTTCGCATAATCCATTGCTGTCATTCCAAATTTATCCGCTTGTTCTATTTCTCCTCCAGCCTTCACTAATTCTTTCACTATCTCTTTTTCGCCTATCATGCATGCAAGGTGCAGCGGTGTGCATTTATTTCCATATTCTTCCGCATTTACATTCCCTCCTGATTTTATCAATTCCCTCACGATTTCTAGACGTTTCTCCGTTACCGCTAGATGCAGTGCTGTATATCCTTCTACATCTACTGCATTTACATTCGCTCCTTTTTCAACTAATAAACTCACTGTTTTTGCTTCTACTGCATAATGCAGTTCCTTCTCGTCTCTTGCATAAATATTTTCATGTGAGTTCTCTAATAATTCTTCTGCTGACTTATTAAATTTGCCAAACTTTAACATAATCCACCTCACCTTTTCTTTGACCTTTTTTTTTAAGCTTTCCTTCTCACCACCTCATCTATCATTTCATTCACTTTGCTTATTATCTTGCTTGCTAAATTTTGACATTCTTCCTTTATTAGTGATTTGTCTCTCTTCCTTATTTCTTCTATCTCTATTATTTTTAACTCTGGTAAATAACTCCCATTCAACATGTCTGCTATTTCTCCCACTAGCCTCTCTATTCCATAGCACGTCAGTTCTCTACTTTTTGTTACTCCACCTTTTTCTCTCAGAAATTTGCTCGCCTTTTCACTTTCTTTGCTATCACATAGGCAATACTTTTCACTTTCCCAAATGTAATACATTGGTGTTGCACCATATTTATTCAGTTGATTAACCTCAGCTCCTGCTTTTACTAGCTCTTTTATTATTTCAACTCCTCCTATTTTGCATGCAGAGTGGAGTGGCGTACATCCAGTGACATATTGAGTGGCATTTACTTCTGCTCCCGACCTTAGCAACACTTTTACATTTTCTAAGCTTTTCGCAAATACTGCACAGTGTAGAGGTGTATAACCATTTTTATCTCTTGCATTTACCTCTGCTCCTTTTTTTATTAATAATCTCACCGTTTTGTAATCAGAGATTTCTACTGCTTGATGCAAGATCGTCTCTCCTTCTTCATTTCTTTTATTAATATCGTTACTTGATACTTCTTTAAAAAACTTACTAAAAGATTCTTTGCTAAACTTCATACTTACCTCACAAAACTAGCTTTTCTAGCGCCAGACAAATTTCTTATATTTACCTGCCGCTATTCAAGTCATGTCCTTTTTGGCATGAGAAAGCAAGTCCTTTTCTTTTTATTTCATACATTTTAACCTATTATTAATATAATATATGAGGATCTAAATATAAGTACTTAACTTATTACAGATATCACTTGACTATTTTTCCAACTTCTGTGCAAATGTCGATGTTCGTGCCACTTCAGTACTCCTGGATAAAATACTAAAATATGATTTTCTAATTCGTGTATTGAGTCTTTTTGCTTTAAATCTAAATTGTTTTCAAAATGAACATAGTGTTCTGCCACACCAAATCTTATAACTTTCTGGTTGGTAAAATCTTCTACTTTGTAGTGGTGAGTAACGCTAAACCTTTCTAAAATTGGCTTGTATTTTAAATTCCACAGTTGTTCAGATAGTTTGCTACTTCCTAGTAAAAATTTACTTCCTTTTTCTTCCACACTACCAACTGGAAAACATGCGTTTATTTCCCCCAAGTTCCAGCTATCTGATAATACTATCTGCGCTTTCGCAAACTTAATCTCAGGTAATAAGCTCTGTGGTAGCGGATATAGCGCTTTGAAGTTATACCACACATGATTTCTTTCATAAATACCGTTATAATTCTTTGTGTGAGGCTCGGTTTCTCCAAGTATTGCTACATCTAATCGATATATGTCATTACTAAATGCTTGCTCATAATGAACACGAAAAGTACTAAACTTAAAACTTGGATTTAAGATTTTTAGCTCAAATGAGTTCTTCCGACCAAATGATAACACCGGTCCATCTTTTTCTATTTTTACCCCTGAATAATCAGAAAGAAGATCTCCAAATAAACTCTCATCCAATATAAATCTCTGCACATTATAATAATCGTTAAAAATCCTCATTAATCTGGATCTTACAGGCAGTGATAGTTTTGCCAGCTCTACTACTGCATCTACGAAGAAGTCATTTGGTACCTCTTTTATCCCTACTTGCAACTCAAAAAAGTGTTTACCGGGTGGCTCTTCAATAATTGTAATATCTTCTATATTTGCCCACTTTAGTGCTATTTTGAGTGATGCTGGGGTTCCACGTAGTCTTTGAAATTTTACTCCTTCTACTACGGCTTTTCTTCTATCTTTTACCCAACGCAGTATCTCTTCTAAACCATATTCTTCTATTATCCACGGCAATGTTTCTTCTTTAAGACTAAACTTAAATCCTCTGATACAGTTTGGATCTACTTTATAATCTATCGCATCTACCAATGCTTTTTCTTGTTTTGTTGCGTTTAGTGGCAATAGCATTTTAAATTTCGCAAATTTGCACACTCATTCCCCAGTACCACAACATCCTCTTTTGGCTCTATTAATTCCACATTTTCTACACCATCTACAAATAGATTCGCTATTATCCACGATCTTGTTACACTCCACCCTAATCTTTTTGCTAATTCAAACTTCTCAATAAACTGCTTCTTGATTTCCTCCTCTGATATTACAGGACTTATGCTCATTCTGCTGTGGATATCTATTTCCATAATATTGCAGCCAATTACTGTTACTGTATCGGTTAAAACCCTTATATCATCTCTAGTAACCTGCTTTTTTACAATTTCTAGTAACTCTTCTAACGCTATGCCAGTTTGTGTTGATAAGATTGAAATTTGTACTTTCCCTGGTATAGTTGATTCCACTAGTGCATCTTTTACTCTACTATCTGCTGACAGTGCATGATATTTATAATATTCCTTACTTCCTCCTGTTGACCAACCTGCTATCTTTGCTTTAATTCTTTTTCTAAATCGTTCATCATCTTCTTCTTTCTGCCTCTCTACTCCATAAAACTCAGCCAAATTATCAAGATCTTCTCCCGTTGCAAATTTCAGTAAATTACCCTTTACAGCTTCGTTTATCCTTTGTCTGAGCAAAAGTTCTCTCCATGCTGATACTTCTAAAATCTTCATCGCTGGGTCACTTTCAACTAATGCTGTAAAACTTTCATCTCTACGCACTAACTCTTCCTTCATTCTCGAAAATATTTCCTCGAAACTTAGCTTTTCTACAATATTTGGCAACTGCATACTTATATAACCATTCCATCAAAGCGAATGTTTTTCCCACTTGGTACGTATAATCCTTCTAGGTCAAGCGTTACTTTTCCTTCTTTCACCTCTGTCATTTTTACTTTTTCTAACTTAAATCTCTTCTCAAATTTCCCCAGTGCTTCTGCTGTTGCTGCATAGATTTCCAAAGTTAAATCTCTACTGATTGGTTTATCCACTAATTCAAATAGCCTAGACCCATAATCCCTTCTCATGATTCTACTGTTAATAGGAGTGGTCAGTATATCAATTATCGACTGCTTTAAGTGCTCTATTCCTTCTAACGTCTTTCCTGTTTTAGCATCCATACCCTTCATTTCTATTTTGCAAAGACGCTTTCACTGCCTTTTATTACTTTAAACCCACATGAAACTATATCTCCTACTCTTCCTACACTAAGACCATTTGCAAACACTATTTTTGATCCTTGAATCATTACTTTTCCTTCACTAAAACTGTCTCCTTGCCTACATATTGACTTGCCGTTTACAAAAACATTATTACTTCCGCTAATGCAGAAATGTGGTATAGCTTTTCCACAATAGTCTCCTAACCTTACTATTCCTTTGTTCAATTTAAGTCGATCCTTTCTGCTTTCAGTTTTATTCCACTTTTTGTCATTTCTATGCTCGATTCCCCAGCTTTCAGTGTTATTTTGTCTACTACTTCAATCTCTAAATGATGTTTATCTTTATCGTATGACAACTTTGTTCCATCTTGAAATGTTAAGCTACTCACCTCTTTTTTATTTTCTGGTGCAGAGTACTTTTGTTGATATATTCCAGGAAGTACTACTCCTAAAGATAATTCTCCCAGCGGGGAAAGTATAACTACTTGCTCATCAATATCTGGCGGAGACCAATTTCTATCTTTTCCTGCTTTGCTTGTTATCCATGGCAACCAATCTGTTAAAAATTCTCCTATTTTAATTCTTACTTTTGCTTTTTCATAATCTACTTCTTTTACAAGCCCTATTCGTACAATGTTTGCTAATTTTCTTTGCAGCTCTGAAATAGCAAAATTACTCTCTAACATTTTCTCCTATTGTAATCGTATGTGGCTTAATCTTATTTTCTGTCCATATCGATTTACCTAAATGAAGCTGATGATTCCAATCAACCATCCACACCAAATATGCATCTAATTCGGGTCTAAATCCATCAGGCTCTGCAGAAAGAAATTCAGCCGGAGATACATTCTTTTCCCAGGTATTCTTGTTCACTACTCTTACTACTTCTGCTGCTAATGACCTTACAACTAACGAGGAATCCTCGACTGTTCCATCAACTACAACCCTTGCTTCAAATCTTGCTTTTAGCGCTAATTCTTCTGTTCCAGGATCTTTTCCCGATTCTAAACTCACAAGCTCTACAAATAACGCTGGCGCTATCAATTCTTTTCTTATTGCTGGATAAATTTCACATGTCTGTATAGACGGTATTTCTTCCTTCAGTGTGCTGCAAATTGTTTGATGTAAATCTGTCCAGAACTTTGTCATATCTTTAAAATATAGTTTAGCTCATGCTTAAAGTATTTCTCAAACACTCTCTCACTCTCATAATTAACAAGGTCTTTTATTATTCTTGAGCCTTCTGGTTCCAGCGGTAGTTTTACTTCCTTTATTGGCAATGCTGCTCTTCCTTCACGTTTAAACATACCGCTATTTCCTTTTGGCATAACTGCTGCAAATCCTCCTATAAACTCATACTTTCCTACTTTCGATCCTCTTCTTGTTTTTTGTATTTTGCCAATTGCCGATGCTCTAATGTCATAGAGATTTGCTCTAATTAACACTTCTAATCTGCTAGTTTTCGCCTTAAAAATTCTTAATCTCTTTCTTATCAAACTTTTCTTTTCCTCACTGATTTCCTTAGCTGCTTTTGCTTTTAACCATAGTGCTGTTCTATTTAGTGCTTTTATAGCTGCCAGTTTTACTTTCTGCTCTTTTCCGTCAATATTGGAGATTATTTCATTAATATTGTTACTAGTTTTAATATTAAACACTTTCTATTGCCTCAATTTTCCATATTTTACCTGAAGAATCTTTCAATGGTGGTTCAAAAATCTTGTAGAACCTTTTTTCAATCTTGATATAATTACCTATGCTAAAGGAAGTAACGTCCTGATCACGTATTTCTATAGAAGCAATTTGCTGAGTTAATGCTCCATCTGCACCTAAAGAATACGTAGTATCGGGACGTTTAATTAGCACTTTCATTTTACGAATACTCTCCTTATTTTTATTACAATATATGGCTTCCACTCCTAGATGCTCAAAACAATCTTCCAATAATTTTCCTATATTCATCAACTAGAACTAATTTTTACCAAAACTGCCGGACGATGGCACATTGGCAGAGGATTTGACTGCGTATGTAAATCAGTTCCTCTATCAAATCTTCTTGGCTCTTGTTTTGCATATAATGGCTGACCAAGCGTATTCACCGTCTCATTAAAGTCTGCTGGTGCAAAATATGTCGTAAACGTACTTGCTGTTCCTACTGGAAAACAGTTTCCACTTTCTCTTTCTATAAACCTTCTCACGGTTCCTTCAGGATCAGTTGCTTGCCCTCTATATTCCTCAAACGTGATTCCACAGAATGTAAATCCTGACCTCATATCATTCCGAAGTGCTGCTCCTTCTTGCCATCTTTCGTATGCTTCTTTCACTTTACTATGCGAAGTTAATGCATCAAAAAACTCAGGGCTTACCAAAGCATGAATCCCGGTCATATATTCACCACTTAGATTATCTTCAATATGCCGCAATACTTCTAGACATTTACGCTTGACATCGGTTGTCGCTGTTCCTAGTGCAAAATTTACTACTTTTGGTGTTATTTCAAATTCGTTGTACAGATTTAGTAATTCTGACCCATCAGCATCTAAAATTATTCCTTTCAGCGCTCCCATCCGCAAATGCTCCAACGTTATTGCATGTTTATTTCTCATTAGCTGCAAATGGTCAGTTATTACATCTGCCAGCGCTTTCAGTTCACTTTCTGATCCAAATGCCCTTATTCCCTGTACCTCCTCTGGTAATACTACATCATCATGTGGAATATGTGGAATCGTAAATGTTCTTACCTTTCTTTTTCCTCTTTTTCCTACTGTTGCTGGTGCTCCGGGTAACTGCGTTGGTAATAAACTTAATACTCCATTTTGCTCTTCTATAGTAATATGTCTAAATCTTACTGACCTACTTGGAAATAAATTTAAATTTTCAACACGTCCATAATTTATCGGCAATATATTCATCGCATTTGTTAGTGCTGTCATGCTAAATGCTGTATTTGTAAATGGATTTTGCATTCTTTCTTTTCCCCCTTATATATGTTTTAATAGTTTTTTAAACTCCCTTGCGGATAATGATCCCTTGTGCTTCAAGTTGCTTTATTGCTGCAGCTTTCTGCTCTTCAGTGATATTTGCTGGCCATACAACTGCATGATCTGCTAGCATTGCACCGCGAGCAATAATTACTCCTTTACTATTACTATTTTCCTTTGCGTTTACATCGCTTGCTATCACTCCTATCGCCGTTTGTGTCCCATCTGTGGCAGTTGGATTGATTATCCTAATCATGTTGTCTTTATCACGACTAATAACTGTTCCTAGCTTCAGATTTTGCCCCTTGGCTACTGTTATCTGATCTCTTGAATATAGACTTGATGCCTCATACTTTAATAAGTCACCTAGATTATTTTGTTCGGTTATACATGTCATATTTCCTTTTCTCCTTTTTTTATTTTTTTACCGCCATATTTGTGGTTGTTATACACGGCGGTTATACACATACTTTAAATGTTTGATTGCGCACGACTTTTCGCTACCTGCATCATCAACTCTTCTCCTGAATTCTGTGGTATTGCACTTAGTATTTCTGTCTTCTTCGTTTGCTCTGCAAGTAACTCCATTAAAACTTCCCTGGCTTGCTCAATACTTACGCCTTGCTCAATAAATTCTCCTATCTTTTCTGGCATCTTCGATAAATTACATAAACGTATTAATTCAAGAACTTCAGTACGATACTTGGTTAAATTATCAGTTTCTAGGTCATTTGTAGTTTGTTCATTCATAGTAATACTCCTGTTTTTATTAATAGATGAAAGAATTGTCATTCCGTCTGCAAGGCCTATTTCTATTGCTCTCTCGCCAAAATATAGCCCTGCCTCCGTTGATCGAATCTTTTCAATTGAAAGACCTCTGTTCCTCGCTATTAGCTGCACAAACATTTCATATAGTCGGTCTACTTCTTTTTGTAAGCTTTCCAGACTTTCAGACGTCATTGGCTCATGTGGATTTAAATCATTTTTTCTACTTCCTGCAAATACTGTGGTATATTTTATTCCACATTTTTCATTAAATCCACTTTGATCTATATGACTTGCTATTACCCCTATGCTTCCTACTCCTGAAGTTCTGCTCACAAATACCTTTTCAGCACTTGACGCTATAGCATATGCAGCAGAGTAAGCATCATCATTTGCTAATGCCACAATTCTCTTTTTTGCTCTTGATTCGTAAATAAAATCAGCCAGGTCAAACACTCCATTGACCTCTCCTCCTGGACTATCTATATCCAAAAGAATTATTTCCACTTTTTCATCCTCTAAAGCTTCTTCTATTTCCTCTTGTATCTTCTCGTACGATGTCATACCTAGAAAATCATCAAAAGCTCCTGGTTTTTTAGTTAAAATGCCATGTATTGGTATAATTGCTGTCTTTTCTATATTGTTCTTTACATAGTGTTTTACGTTTTTAAAGATAGGTTGTTTTTGACTTTGGAGAGATAGTAGTTCAAAACTTTTTGGTTCAAGCATTAATGGTCTACTTAGAAACATTGTTTCCTCCAACATCAGAATCAAATATTAAATTGAGACTATTGGCACGTTTATTATCCTCTGCTATTTCTTGATCAATTTCTTCTACATCGTAACCCATTTCTGATACTACTTCTGATCGACTCTTAAATCCATTTCTTACTGCCATTTGCTGTGCTTGCTGATCTTTTAGTGGATCCACCCAATCAAATCCCTGTGGTATCCATTTTACTTCTTCTTTCGCTGCTTTTACTACTTTTTCATCTATACTCAGTTCTCCAGAAAGTACTGCTAACTCTAGCCATCTATTCCAAATAGGTCTACAAAACTGGAACACTATCACGTTATGCTGCAACATTGAACACCTTCTGCGAAACTCTATCAGCCCTGCTCGAATGGATGAATAATTAACACCGGTTAAATCTCCTGTTAGCTGCTCATATGTTATTCCTATGCCTATTGCTATTGCCCTGAGTTGCTGTCTCATGAATGCTTCATAGCTTCCCCCAACATCAGATGGTTCCGAAAATTTGATGTCTTCTCCTGGGTCTAAAAGCTGCATTGTTCCAGGCTCTAAACCAGATAGTGCTACTCCTTGCTCATTACTTTCACCTTCTCCTAAAATATTTGCTTCTGGATCGAGTCTCGTAATAAATCCTGCAAACATCGCCGCTGTCTTTTTTCTCACTAGCTCTGCATCATCGTATTGATCAAGCTCATAAAGCTTTAGCAGTATACTCGAAAGCCAAGGCTCACCTCTGATTTGCCCAGGTCTTAGTGGTCTATAAATATGTAAAACATCATTTGCTGGTACTCTTACTGATTCTCCAAATGAGCCTTCGCCTGGATGTTCTCTAAATAAGTAATATGCTTCTCTTTGCCCAAGCTTGTTAAACTCAATCCCGTTTCTTATTACATTACCATTTGCTAAAGTTTGATTTGTTTTATTGTCTAAATGTTCAGACTCAAGTACTTGCAGTTGTAGTGGTACAGAAAATCTATCTTCCAGCTTTCTCGTTCTTAAACGTACAAAACATTCTCCTCCCTCTATCATACTTCTGCATACTAGAGCCTGCAGACCATAAAAATCACTTACTCCGTTACTATCTGCTTCATCTGTCCATTTTAGCCATAATTCTTGCACTTTCTTTCTAAATTCTGCATTCTTTGCTTTTGATTGCGGCTTTATTCCTGTTCCAATAGAGTTACTTACTATTGTATCAATAATATTTGCTGCATATGGATTTTTTCTCACCATATCACGTGATCTACTACGTAAAGTTTCAAGGCTTTGAGACAGCAAATTGTTTATACTTCCTAACTCTGGTTGAAAGTGAAAAAATCTTCTTCCTGACCCTGCTGCATCCCATGCTGAACTTTTGATTTTTGGCTTGCTAAATAGTTGTTTGAAATTTTTCAGCATCATACTAACCAAAATTCTCTTAATTCTTTTAATGTGCCGTTAAATTTATTTCTGTCACATTTTCCGATTCCACTTACTTCATGTGGCTCTGGACCATTTTTACCGTCGGTGTATTGCCATAAAATCCACTTATTCCAGCCTTGCGGTAAAACAGGTTGATCTCCATATCTTGCTATCCATAATGGACATTTAGTCAAAATTGGTGTGGCAAAATCTTTCAAAAATTTAGCACCTCCATACACTAAAGGTGAACGCCCTGTTTCTTCTTGAACTTTTTTAATAAAATCTTCTGCTTGTCTTGGTTCTATATTTTTTCCACTTTCGTTCTCTTCAATATCAAGAGCAACAATTGTATTTTTAGCTTTACCCACTGTATTCAAAAAGTGATTTGCCTGATCCTTTCCATCTTCCCCTACACCGAAATGATATGAACCCCATAATAGACCCAAGTCTTCAGCTTCTTTTCTTCTTTCTTTGTATTTTGAATCTATGTACTCTGTTCCTTGCGTTGCCTTATGAATTACTCCAACTATACCACTCTCTTTAGCTAACTCAAAATCCACATTTTCTTGCCAATGTGACAAATCTATTATTCCATTTACTGAACTCTCTCTATTGTCCCATAGTTTTATGAAAGTTTTTAATTGCTCTAAAAATTCAGAATATTCCTCTTTTACAACTTTTCTCAGAAAATTTTCCCTCATATAACTCCTTTATTTGTTGCAAAAATAATCTTTCGTTTAGGCTTCATACCTGCAACTTTCAGTTCAGCCTTAATACGTTGCCGTAAATTCAGCAAGTCATTTATCTGAACTTCAGCATATCTCACCACATGGTCACCATATGCAATTGATACTACTCGCTCTCCGCTTTGCAGCTTCTTTATTGCTTGTTCAACTTGAAACAAATACTCTTCGTTATACATTTTTCAACCACTTACTCTGTCTTACTTTTTTAGGTTTTTTACTTTCTCCACTCAAACTATTCCATTTACTCTCTGGCCATCGATCGATTCCAAGCGCAATAGATGCAGCCCTAGCATAAATTCGGCAATCTAATACTTCATTTCTTTCTCTTACTTTTTGCCACTCTTGTTTGGTGTATCCTTTTACTACTTTGCTGACTAATTGCTCTGCCGTTAGCTGCTTAAAATATTCAGGTGCATACTCCGGAAAATGACAATATCCTGCTGGCACTTTCTCTTCTTCTTTCAAAATATTAAGTAATTGAAAAAGCTCTGACTTTAATATCGATACTCCTACTGGCCATAGCTTTATTCCTCTTTTTAGCTTTTGACCACCAACTGTTATATCTACTCTACTTGGGCTGCTAAGTGGTACTAGGGCTTTATTTACACCTTTCACTGCCATTACTCTTCCAGATCCTTGATGACCTCTTACCCAGTTGTATACTTCTTGTGTTGCATATCCTGCATCAACTGCCATCATGCTTATCATGTACTCAAGCCCATTTTCACCAATAAAATGATGATTTAAGAGCTCAGAGAGTTTTCCCCATACTTCTCCACCCCCAGTATCTCCTTCAAATACTCGGTAGTCTATTGACCAACTTTCACGGCTTTTTCCCCAGGCTACAACTTCTACTTCTAAGCGGTCTTTTTGGACATCAACACCTGCAGTAAGTACCACTTCTCCTTTTGGTACTGTGCCTATGGGAAAAAATTCTCTTCTGTTAAATAATTGCTTCCAGTCTGGTACTTCTCCTTTATCTACCCAAGTTTCTCCTAAAGTGGTATTTATCCAAACTTTTAGTAATTGTTCACTTTCTTTTGCATGGAGAAAGTCCTCTACTGCTTGTTGCCAACTATACCAGCCAACTGGACTATAAAGACTTGAAAGATGAAATCCTTTTTTCTCACCTTTTACTCTATTAGTAGGTCTCCATTCTCCACGGTCTAGCATCTCTGTCTTTTGATGATTTTCTATCTTTTCACCACATTCTATACATATATAGTGTGCTGTATTTGGATTTTTATCTTCCCATTTTATTTGTGACCATTTTAATATTTGGTAATAATTACAATACGGACAGGGAACAAAAAAGTACTGCTTATCTGTTGCTTCAAATTCTTTCTCAATTCTGCTTATTCCATGAATCGTTGGTGTTGATACTAAAAAAATCTTTCGCCGTGCAAATGTATTAGTACGGGCTATGCTGAGTAAAACTGGATCTCCTTCACCTCCTGAATCTCCTGGATAAGCATCTATTTCATCAAGAAAGAGGTATTTTACTGGCATAGACCTGAGACCCACACTACTGTTTGCTCCGGTTATTACTACTATTCCACCTGGAAATTCCTTACTTTGTACAGTATTTCCTGAATCTCTTGACCTTGGGTCTTTTACTTTACTTTTTAAACATGGTGTACTCTCTATTAACGGCGCAAATCTTCCTTTTGACCAACTTTTTCCCATTTCAACTGTTGGCTGTACTACCAGCATTGGACCTGGTGTTTGATCGATGATATAGCCTATCCAATTGTTACCAGCTTCTGTTCCCCCAATCTGCGCTCCCTTCATGAATACTACTTTTTCAGCCTGTGAAGAAGGAGATAGTGAATCCATGATTTCTTTTAAATAAGGAGTTCTTTCCGTTCTCCATTTTCCTGGCTCTGATGCTGCAGTTGCTGCTAAAACTCGATACTCATTCGCCCACTCTGATACTTTAAGCTCTGGATCTGGTTTTAAACCTTCAGAAAAAGATGTGGCGTATATCATTGTCTGCATCTACTCATAATTGGTTCTATCTCAATATTGTTAACAGTAGAGTTTATTCCTCCACACTCCTCCAATTCCATAAACATCTTTTTCTGAAATTCGTTTTCTATATATCTTTTGCTCATCTCACTTACCATTATTGCTATAACAAGCGCAAATACCCCTGTTATTGTTGCAAAAATGATTGCACTGCTTATTGTTGCTGCTGTTAAACCTATATATGCTGCCATTGCTACTGCGCTAACTGTAATACAGATGCAGATAATATTATTATGTTTTTTCATCCTTTTATCTGCTATTTCTCTCTGTGCTATATATTTATTATGAAGGGTTGGAAAATTGATAACGGTATCTCTGCAGAGCAATGCACCATTTTTTTCAGTAAATAAAACTTTAAGTAACTCCAAATTATTTGATTTGATTGCTAAGTGCAAAACAGGTGTATAATTTGCTCCTTTTTTCAGTAGTAATTTTACTACATGTAAATGTCCTTTTTCTGCAGCAAGGTAAATTGGTGATAGACTTTTATTGTTTGAAATATCAATATCGATTTCTTCTTTTAAGATAGACTCTACAAGCTCAATTTCTCCTCTTTGTGCAGCTAAATGTAGTAGACTATTCTTTTCAGAACCGTATTTATTACTCATCAAAGCCTTCTTTATCTCAGGTTTAGCGTAATCAAATGGTGTCTTACCATTATCATCCCTGATTAAAGGATCTATATCCTCTCGAGTTAGTAAAACCTCTATTGTTTTAAGTCTTTCAGCGTAATGTAGTGGCGTTTTATTTTCGTAGTCTTGCAAATTGACTTGAGCATTAGGCTCCCTTATTAAGCATTTCAGAATATCAAGACATAAGTCTCTTTCATCGTAATTAGTATTACTTACAGCTATATGAACAGGTGACAATTTCATCGAGTTTTGTCCTACACGTGCGCTATTTACATCTGCTCCTAGCTCCAGTAATAACTTTACTATCTCCAATTTTTTGTTGTTAACTGCATAGTGCATCGGTGTCTGATTTCGTGCATCAAAAACCTCGATTTCAGCATTTCCTTCTCTTATCAAAATCTTTACAACTTCTGCATGTCCTATGCCTGCTGCTAGATGTAATGGAGTATGGTGCAAAGCATTTCGTACATTAACGTCAATACCTTTTCCTATCAAATATCTAACTGCATTAACTTCACCTATCATTGCAGCTAAATGAAGTAAGCTATCTTGTTCTGACCCGTACTTGTTATTAATTAGCGCTTGTAATATTTCTGCTTTTTTCCCTTCTTTGGCGTAATCAAGAGATGTTTTACCATCATTATCTTCTACAAAAGGATTAATGTTCTTCTTCGTGAGTAACAAGTCCACCATGCTTAATTCGTCAAATTCTATAGCGCAGTGTAGTGGGGTTTTTCCGTTTAACCCTCTGACATTAACATCTAATCCAGGTTGATTGATTAAACACTTTATTAACTCTAAACTTAAGTTATCAGCCATTTTGTATTCAAAATCTTTTTATATTTAAAATTTAGCGTTAGATAATTCTTCAAGTGAGCTTGTAATCTCTTCAGTTAGCGCCATATGAATCTTTTCAGTGTCGCTCAGTGATGCAAGCAGTGCTGAAACTCTATTTGGAATATTAAGCAAATTATTACGAACAACTCTTGCTACGTTAAATGCTTCAGTTTTTACCTCTTCAATTGACACAAATTTGCCTATTTCAGCTTTCACTTTAGCTTCCAAAAGTTTACCACGTTCGGTTTCATTTTTTATTCGCGTTTTTAGCAATATCGTTGAAAGTGTTTCTCCGCGCTCTTTTCTCCTCAGTGGTTGACTTGGATCTCTGATTGTTTCTATAGCCCTGTTTGCTTGTTCTCGGTCAATGAGTCCATCCTCCAACTCAACTATTCCTTTTTTTACTAAATAACAGACATATTGCTTTGATACTCCTATCTCTCTTGCCCATTCTGTTTGTGTGATTTTTTCCACTCTTTTCCTCCTCTCTTTTCGCTCCTTTTTACGAATTTTCTTCTTGAATTTCCGCAAAAGTTTTACCAGTACTGGCTAAAATTGCCTCCCTACCTGTGTATACTTGCCAACGTTTTATCGTTACATCTACAAATTTTGAATCTAGCTCTATTGTCCTACAAATTCTTCCTGTTCTCTCACATGCAATCAGTGTACTTCCAGAACCGCTAAATGGATCAAGTACTATGTCTCCTGATCTGCTGCTGTTTACTATTGCTCTCTCCATTAGCTCTACTGGCTTCATTGTTGGGTGCAGTGAGTTATGTATTGGCTTATCATAAAACCACAGATCACTTTGATTTCTACCGCCATGCCACTCACGTTTATTGCCGCTTTTCCATCCATAAAGCATTGCTTCGTATTGTCTTTGATAATCTGATCTTCCTAGCGTAAAGTGATTCTTCGCCCAAATGATAAAAGTTGACCATTTTCCTCCCGCTTCCTCAAATGCTTTTTGCAACGTTGAAAACTCTGATGATGATGCACAGATGTAAATTGCACCTTTAGTATATGCTAAAATATGAGTACAAATATCATAGAGAAAAAGCTCATACTTTTCACCTTGATTATCGTTTAGTATCTTTTTATCCTCTCTTTCTTGACTGCTACCATAATCAACGTTATATGGAGGATCACAAACAGTAATGTCTGCCATTTTATCATCTAACAGCGCTTTATATGATTCAACTACAGAGCTATCACCACAATAGATTCGATGATCACCTAAAATCCATAGATCACCTGGTTTTGTTATTTCTACCTTTTTGTCATCAACAACTAAGTCAGAAAGGTCTTCTTTTTCACCATCAAAATCATCGAGAAACCGTTGAACTTTTTCCAATTCAAATCCTGTCATTTTAAGGTCAAATTGCAAATCTTCTAGCTCTTGAATTTCTACCTTTAAAAGATCATCATCCCACTTTGCCCAATTAGCTGATTGATTGGCAAGTAACCGAAAAGCTTTAGTTTGTGGTTCATTTAAATTATCACTTAAAACCACAGGAATACTTTCCATACCAAGTTTTCTTGCTGCTTTAAGTCTTAAATGACCATCAACCACAGTGCCATCGCTTTTTGCAACTATTGGTATACGAAAGCCAAATTCCCGAATAGAAGCACACATTCTGTTGACTACATCGTCATTTTTACGTGGATTACGCTCATATTCGACCAGATTTCGAGTAGGATAGTAGTGGATTGCTAAATTCATATCTTAATAATTAAAAAGTTAATATTCAAAATATCTCTGACGCTAAAGAAGGCCTGAGGTCAGCACCACCAAACCCTCCAATATGGCTGAAAGGACCCACTTTTTATGGATTTTTCATCTTATTAATATCTTTACTAAAATCCATAACATAGCACATCAAAGCTAAAGCATCTGCCTCATTATCATCTTTGGGTAAAAAACCTTTTTCCTTTACAGCTTCAATAACTTCACTCTTACTTGCATTGCCTTTACCTGCTATGAAGCGTTTTATAGTTTTAACATTAACACCTTGGTAGGGAATATTGTTCTCCTCACACCAAGCAGACAGAACTGCGAGAAACCCACCGTAGCAATGCGCTGCATCAGTTCCTAAATGTCTTCTTACTTCCTCAAAATACACTGCAGAAATGTCCTTCAAAGAATTAAGCCAATTACGAAAGTTTAAGAACACCTCCACTGAAACGGCTACCATGAAAACTTTTGCTTCCACTTTCAATTACTCCGTTGTGAAGAATAGACCATCCTGTTTGTTTGCCGAGATCTAGTGTTAGGATTGACATTTGCTATTATTTAAAAAATTACAAGTAGCACTTACTCCAAAATATCGTCTGGTTTCTGCAAAATACACTAGAAATTCATAGGTTTTTGTAGGCCAACAACGAGAATTATGTGCTACTGCAGAAAGTTGTTTTCTTATTATATATATTCACCAAAATTACGAAAACTGTTCAATTTTTTTTTATTTGCAAAGTACAAAAATCGTATTAGACTTATATACAGGTTTGTTCTATAGTAGTAAGGTTATTGACAATGCCATTTAATTAAGTTTTAAAGGGTGTTATATGCGTTCTTTGGTGAAGTGCTGTGTATGTATACCCATAGAATCACATCTAGCTTTAAAACGAAGTTTTTATCTCATCTAAAAAAATATAAATTCTCAAGCTTACCAAATTTCCTTTCTACTAAATGTTTGTTAGTGGTAGGATTGACATTTTCTTTGTACTTAAAGCGCATCTACCTCGTTCAAACAATGCCCTTCTATTATATATATACCGGATTTCTTACTACTTTTTCCGGAAATTTTTCAAAAAAGTTTAAATAAATTTCAAAATTGTCAAAATTAGCTAATTAAATTCATTAAAATAGTTGTTATAATAATAAGAGTTCTTTATATTTTAACTTTAAATAGAGATAAGCAAAAGAATTGAGAAAGGAAGGAGAAGAAACCTGCTAGAATATCTTTACAAGGACAGGTAGCTTCCTATTGCTTTAACTACAAACAACTCTATAAATAGCATTTAAACTCATTTAAAGGGTAGTGCTTTTTTGTCCCCTCCCTTTTTTTCTATCTTTTTAAGTAGCTCTTAATTTCTATGAACACCAACAGCACTCCTACCACGTGAAAAAAATCTTTGCAATAAATAAAAGATATGATAGAATTAAACGTGTATTTTTGCTAAGAAGAGATTTATTGTGGTAGGAGATACTTAGTAATACCATTTATTTCAATTCTAAGCTATGTTACAAGCGTTCTTTGACTAAAGGGTAATATTCTCCTTCATCTAAGTCATGAGTAGCTTTAAAAACGCGGTTAAAACGACTTTTATATTTCGGTTAAAAATTAAAATGGACGGTATATTAGCCTTTTTGAAAACCATTTCAGTTGAGCAACAGGTTAAAACTTATTACAGTTCATGTTTTTTTGCTTAACTTGTTATTTGAAAGTTAAAAAAGTAAACATTTAAGCACGTTAATAATATTTAGGTAGGTATTATGAAAGGTACATATCCTATATGTTCTATTATTATATATTATATATATAATATATATAATATATAAGGTTTTACCTGAAACTGTGATACACTCAAAAATCCGCTATAATCCTAGCTTTTAAAGCAATTAAGAAGTTTTTTTGAATTTCAAACTTAAATTACTCTTAATCCTTTAATATAGCCGGGTTTTTTCCTTTTAGGAGATTTCATTTCCCAATCTAAAATGGCTAAAACTGCCAAAAATCTATGTAATCTCGAATCTAAAGCGCTTAATTCACAAATAATTATTATGAATAACTTTACTAATACAGCGTTTTTGTGGCTACTTCTTATAGACGGAAAGTCTCTCCCCTGAGTATATTGTAAACACGTTAAGCTCTATTAAAGTTTAATAGAAAAATCGTAATGAAAAAAATTTTAGAGCAATTCATATTTCGGACTGCATTTCTAGTATATATCGTTTAGAAAAGAAGTCATTTAGTGGAGTATGAAAGCGGAGTTGTGCAAAATTTTTTTAAAAAGTGAACAGTTTTTGTAATTTTAGTGAACATATATAGTAAGGAAATAGTGTAAGTTTAAAGTTAGATATTTTTATAATAAGGAGTAACCGTGTTTTGGAAAAGTTTTCCTCACTTACGGAAAGATCGATAAGAGATCCGGTATACTATAGTAAATGGTACAGAAATATAAGCATCTATTGGGTTATACTAATAAGTAAACTTAGTTTATGCAGTAAGCAACTGTTATCAAATTTCTACCATATAGGTATATTTACTTAAGCTTCAAAATGCAAATCATTTGGCAAATCTACCAAATAACCAAATGAACCTACAAAGAGAAATGCACGAAAATCAATACTTTAAAAGAATTTCAAATGGCAAATAAGATTTCATTTGGCAAAATTACCAATTGGCTCAAAGCTGCGTATATGGGGAGGTTTAGCCAAAATGTTAAATGGTAAATTTCCTTATATATAATATATATTACATATTAGTAGTATGTAATATATCAATGTGACAAAATAGAAGCATTATGACTTTATGATTATTTTATAAGAAGTTGACATAGTAAGAAGAATGCTGTAGAATAGGCGTAGAGGTTTATCTCTTAATTAAAAAGAGCTTCAATACCCTCACATTTCATAAACCTATTGAATAGTTTTATTAGCCAATTAATGAAAAACTTTCTTAATACGCTTTTCACTTAGGCGTAAAACATATGCTAAGAGAACCCCCACCATAGCTTTTCCTCAACAACAACGAGTAAGACCCCCATCAAAACAGCCTTACTCAAAAACCTTTCAAACACTTAACTTTAAAAGGAGATTTAACTTATGATACAAGATTTTTTAACTGACGTCAAAGAAAAAAATACTTTAAATTATGATTTTAACAATACTGTCTCACATTTAGAACCATTAGAGCAATTTGATGTAGAAGAAATAAAAAGACAACTATTATTAAACATAAGATCATGCCTTTCTTATTTATTTCCAAGAGGAACTTTTCATGGTGACAAATTTCAGATAGGTGATGTACAAGGTAATAAAGGCAAAAGCCTCAAAGTTGAATTAGCGTATGGAAAGGTCGGATTATGGATTGATTTTGCAACTGGGGACGGTGGTGACATTATTGATCTTTGGGCAGCTGCACATGGGAAAAACGCTAAAATAGAATTTGTTGAAGTAATTTCTTCGATAAGTGAATGGATAGGATGTAACAAGCGACCTACTAAAGAGCAAAAGAGAATAACTCAATGGGACTATCTCGATCAGGATAATCAGTTGATTGCCAGCAAATATCGTTATGATACTGCTTCAGGAAAAAGTTATCAACCATTTGATGCTAAAAAATCTACCTTTACTGCACCTGAGATCAGGCCTCTGTATAACATTCCAGGCATCACTAAATCTGATAGAGTGATATTGGTAGAAGGGGAAAAATGTGCTGAGCTACTCATAGAACAAGGGATCACTGCAACAACAGCAATGTTTGGAGCAAAAGCACCTATTGAGAAAACTGATTGGACTCCACTTAAAGGTAAACACATTATTATATGGCCAGATAACGATGATCCTGGAAAAGATTATGCTCAAGAAGCCGCAAAAAAGCTTTCTGGTTTTGGAGTTGCATCACTTTCTATTCTCAAGATTCCTCAAGATAAGCCAAAATCTTGGGATGCTGCAGATAGTGTGCTAGAAGGAATGAACGTTGAAGAATTTATCCTTAACAACAAAAGCCCTTATTCTTCAAGAAAGTCAAAAAGAATTGATACTACAGTTTGGACCAATATCCCTCCAGAAAGAAAGTGGGTTATTAAGGATTGGCTCCCTTTAGGAAGTGTTACAGCTCTTTATGGTGATGGTGGTGTTGGAAAATCTCTCCTTGCTCAACAATTAATGACAGCCGCTGCTTTTGGTAAACCTTGGCTTGGAATAGATCTGGAAAAAATAAAGACATACGGTGTGTTCTGTGAAGATGATGAAGAAGAACTTTGGCGTCGGCAATGCGCAATAAATGAATTTTATCAATCAGGTATGGAATCTTCTGATTTTCAGGATAATGTTGGCTTATGGTCACGAGCAGGGCACAATAATCAACTTATGGTTTTTAATAACAAAGATACTGGTCAATTAACTACTTACTTTCAAGAGTTACTTGAGGATATTAAATCGTTTCAGCCGAAGCTTGTGGTATTAGATACAGCAGCAGACCTATTTGGAGGAAATGAAAACGACCGTTCTCATGTGAGACAATTTATTCAAGGTTGTTGTGGTCGAATAGCTCAAGAAATAAAAGGAGCTGTTTTATTACTTGCCCATCCTTCTGATGCGGGAATAATACGTAAAACTGGTACAGGTGGTTCAACAGCATGGAATAATACAGTAAGGTCTCGTTGGTATTTGACTAGACCAGATAAAGCCAATGCTTCTCCTGATGAGAGAATTTTATCGCGCAAAAAATCTAACTATTCGCAGTGCAATAACGGGCAAATGACACTTTACTGGAAAAATGGGGCATTTGTACATGACAATTCAGTTTTAAATTCAGAACCAATAATCAGAGATCAATATAGCAAAAAGTTGGATTTAGAACGGATGAGAAAACATGAGGTTATCTTGAGTTTAATTCGCAGTAGCGCATATCAAGGTAATATTTATACTGCTGGACAATTTGCAAAGCGTTTTGAAGGAGAAGAAGGGCTTGGCAGTGAGCGTAATATTAGAGAAAGAATAAATAATCTTGCAACTCTTGGACAGATTAAATTCTTTCGTAATGCTGCAGGATATGGAACCAATTCTAAATATGGATTTCTTTGTGTGCAGGATATGGAATTTAAAGTTTCAGTAGGAGATAAAGTAGAGCACAAGTTAATAAAGCCAACACATTACTATCTACAAGCAAATGGTGCGGTCTTGCCTATTAAAGATTTAGATGTTTTGTGGTAATTTTTCAAAAAGTTTCTGAAAATAGCAATTACTTTTTTGTTTACAAACAGCCTATGTTTTCACTTATTCAAATTTTCAGAATGTTCAGAACATTTAAGAGGGGTAAGTGAGTTTTCTAAAAAACTTTCATACAAAATTTTCTTTACAATGAATAAAAATGACGATAAAATCATGCACAGGTTTATTTTATACTAATAGAATTAACAAAAGTACCTTTTATTCAAATTTTAAAGGGCATTACAGACGCTAAAGAGGTACAATCGTGTGTGTTTTGGGCAAACTAGCTTTAAAACTTAATTACAGGCTTTTTGGTGAATTAAGCAGTAGTTACCTTATTTCAAACAGAGTGGTCTAAGAGGTTTCATCAATAAAAACCATACTTGAAAGTAGCACACACTCAATTATAACTATGGGGCGTCTCTTTCTAAAATTTTACTTAAGAATTACTACAGATGCTAATTTAACGAGTTTTGTCTGTTCGATGGTAGTTATCTTCTAGAAAATTACAGTGGACTTTACATCTTACTAATTATAAATTAACTTACTACCTAATCAATTCCTGGGTCATGTATGAGTAACATTTTGATAATATTAGCAGCAGGAAAGAGCAGTAGAATGAATTCTGAATATTCAAAAGCATTGCACCAAGTGGGAAATCTTACTCTTTTAGAACATATAATTTCTAATGCAAAATCGCTGAGTCTAAAAAGCTTATCAATTGTTGTTAACAACTCCCTTCTAAAAGATTTAGAAAACTTTGATACCCTAAAAAGTATAATCGATCAATACAATATAAAACTAATACTTCAAGAAGATATTACAGGTACTGGCACTGCAGTTAAAATTGCTCTAGAAAATCTGGAGGAGTTATCTGATCAAGACATAGTTTTAATACAGTATGGAGACACTCCCTTTATATCTAGTGATACAGTTATGAAAATGACTGATTGTTTAAAGTATAATAATTTAGTTCTTCTTGGATTCAATAGTCAAGATGAACAATATGGAAGATTAGTAATTGATAATTACGGAAATGTTCAAAAAATCCTAAAAAATGGAGATAAAATGCTTCTTGCAAACTCTGGAATAATAGTTTCATATGCTAAAGATCTTTTTACCTTAGTAAAAGAAATAAAATTTAATAATTCGACCAATGAATATTGTCTTAATGATATAGTACCCATTGCAGCAAACAATAACTTGAGTGTAGGTTATGTAGTTTCTGATGAAAGAGAAGCAATGGGAGTAAATAATAAAGAGGATTTGATTAAAGCCGAACACTATTTTCAAAAAAAAAGGCAGCCAACTTTTCTTTCATAACTACATTTTTTTATTCATTAATTTAAGTTGACATTTATTTTATACTTGTTTTATAATACCTTTTAATTCTTACTTGTAAGATAATTGGTACGACAAATTTTCCTAGTTGTAGTGAGAGGGTATACATGGGGATATTAATAACAGGTGCTGCAGGTTTGATAGGGTCAACCTTGGTGAAAAAGTTAGAAAACCAAGGCCATGAAGTAATAAGCTGCGATATTAGGTTTCGCGATAATCGACTCAGTTTTTTTTCAGAAGATATAGTACCACTACTTGCTCAGTGTACAGGAATCATTCATCTGGCTGCAATTTCTAGAGTTATACATGGTGAACTTTATCCTACACTGTGTCAAAAAATTAATGTTGATGGTACAATGCGGTTTTTAGGGTTATGTAAGTCACTTCCAAATAAACCGTGGTTTATATATGCAAGTAGTAGGGAAGTTTATGGAGAGCAGAAGGAACTGCCAGTTACAGAATCTGCTAGTATCGATCCAATAAATAATTATGCCAAAGGTAAAGCATTTATTGAGGAACAAATAACAAGTTCAAAAGATTTTAATGTAGCAATATTACGCTTTTCAAATGTATACGGTGGTTTACTAGATCATAACAGTAGAGTAATTCCTGCACTCTGTATTAATGCATTAAGAGGTGATCCAATTAAAATAGAAGGTAAAGAATGTGTTTTTGATTTTACCTACTTAGATGATGTTATAGAGGGTATATGCTTAACTGTTAAATATTTACAAAGTGAAAAATCTTCTCTTCCTGCTATTCATCTTACTACTAATAGCCCATGTACTTTAGAAAACTTAGCAAAAACAATATTAAAAGTCACGAAAAGTGATTCTAGAATTGATTTTTATCCTCCAAGAAATTTTGACGTAACTAAGTTCCATGGTGATTTTACTAGAGCTAAAGAGCTACTTGGTTGGTCTCCAAAGTATTCATTAGAAATAGGATTAAGTAAATTTATAAAAAGTCTGCAAAACAATACAAAAGAATATCCTAACAATATAGATATGGTAATATATGAAAATATTAAAAGTTATTCATGGTTACCCTCCTTATTATAGTGCTGGTTCAGAGGTTTATAGCCAAACTCTTGCTCATGAACTAGCAAATAACAATGAGGTACAAGTATTTACCAGGTATGAAAATAGCTTTTTACCTGATTTTTATTACACTACAGTCCTAGATCGTAGTGATTCCCGGATTTTACTGCATTTAATTAATATACCTACAGCTAAATATCGTTATAAATTTATCAATGAAGAAGTAAATATAAAATTTAAAAGAATAATAGATAACTTTCAGCCAGATCTTATACATTTTGGTCATCTTAATCATCTATCAATTACTTTACCAGAAATTGCTTTTAAAGAAAATATACCTACAATTTTTACGCTACATGACTTTTGGTTAATGTGTCCAAGAGGAAGGTTTATTCAACGTAATTCTGAAGATTTATTACAGCTTTGTGATGGACAAAAGGATCAAAAATGTGCAACCCAATGTTACAAGGGATATTTTACAGGAGATGAAGAATTCCTGAATTCAGACATAAATTATTGGGAACAATGGGTTGCAACTAGAATGAAGCACACAAGGAAAATAATAGACTATATAGATTACTTTATTTCCCCATCGAAATTCTTGATGGATAAATTTACTCAGGATTTTAATGTTCCGATAAACAAAATTTCTTATCTTGATTATGGTTTTGATCTCAATCGTCTTAAGAATAGAAATAGAGCACAAGAAAAAGAGTTTATTTTCGGTTATATTGGTACTCATACTTCCGAGAAAGGTGTTGATCTATTATTGAAAGCTTTTTCTCACTTATCATCTAAAGCAAAACTTAGAATTTGGGGAGCAGAAAGAGAAGAAACTAACGCTTTAAAAGCGATTACCGATCAATTTTTACCTATTGTTAAAGAAAGAATAGAATGGATGGGAAGTTATGATAACAAGAATATAGTTACTGACGTATTTAATAAAGTTGATGCAATAGTCGTTCCTTCAATTTGGGGTGAAAATTCACCGTTAGTAATACATGAAGCACAGCAACTTAGAATACCAGTTATAACAGCCGATTATGGTGGCATGGCAGAATATGTAAGAGATGGACTGTTGTTTAAGCACAGAGATGCAAGTAGTTTATCAGAAAAAATGCAAATCCTATCTACAGATCAGGAGTTATATAGTAAACTTACCCAAAAAGGCTATCCTTACACTAAAAATGGAAATATACCTTCTATAAGTGAGCATACTGAGAAACTTAACAAGGTTTACCGTAATGCTATTGAAAAGAAAGGCAAATCAGTAGCTATGAAACCCGGTCCTTGGAGAATTACTTTTGATACTAATCCAGATTACTGTAATTTTGCTTGTATAATGTGCGAATGTTTTTCACCATACAGCAAAGTTAAAGAAGAAAAGAAAGCTAAAGGAATAAAACCTAAGATACTGTCGATAGAAACTATCAGAAAAGTAATTAAGGAAGCAGCTGGCACACCTTTAAGGGAAATCATTCCTTCTACTATGGGTGAGCCTTTAATGTATAAAAGCTTTGATGAAATAATCAATTTGTGCCATGAGTTCGACCTGAAGCTTAACCTCACGACCAATGGTTCTTTTCCTATTAAAGGAGCTAGAAAATGGGCTGAACTACTGGTACCAATTTTATCTGATGTTAAGATTTCCTGGAATGGGGCAACTAAAGAAACTCATGAAAGAATCATGAAAGGTTCAAAATGGGAAGTAGTGACAGAAAATTTAAAAACTTTCCTTGAAGTTAGAGATAAATACTTTAGCGATACAGGTGAAAGGTGTACCGTTACTTTACAATTAACATTTTTGGAAAGTAATTTACATGAACTCTATGACATAGTTAAGATGGCCATAAAAAATGGCATAGATAGAGTTAAAGGACATCATCTTTGGGCACATTTTGAGGAAATTAAGGATCTATCTATGAGAAGAGATGAGTTAGCAATTAGTAGATGGAATACAGAGGTGAGAAGGTTATATGAGCTTAGAGATAATATGCTATTACCAAATGGTAAAAAGATAAAATTAGAAAATTTTACAATTCTTTCTCAAGAAGGTATTAAGGATTTGGCTCCAGGTGGTCAATGCCCATTTTTAGGTAAAGAAGCATGGATAAACAATGAAGGAAAGTTTAGTCCTTGCTGTGCTCCAGATGAACTCCGTAAGACATTAGGAAATTTTGGTAATGTTAATGAGGTTAAACTCGAGGAAATATGGCAGAGTAGTGAGTACCTAAGCTTACAAAAGAATTATTTAAATTACAAATTATGCAAAACATGCAACATGAGAAAACCTTTGATCAATTAATCAAAGATAATCTTAGATCTATTAAAATTTCACCGTGTGAGAGCTTTCACGAATTACTAGGAAATCCTTTGTATGAAAATAGGTTTATAAAGGTTGGTAAATTTCATGAGCCCGGTCTTGCACCGGTTTATGATCAGACAGGTGCTTATCATATCAATGTAAGAGGAGAAGCAGTTTATCATAATAGATTTCTAAAAACTTTTGGATTCTACTTTAATAGAGCAGCTGTAGAGGATGATACAGGGTGTTACCATATTGATTCATCTGGATGTAGAGTATACAAACAGTCTTATCAATGGATTGGAAATTATCAGGAAGATGCTTGTGTAGTTAGAAGACATGATAAATGTTTTCATATTAATTTAAATGGCAACAGGATTTATCAGGAGGAATATGATTATGTTGGAGATTTTAAGGATGGTATCGCTGTAGTCTATAAGGATGGTAAAGCTACACATATTAATCATCATGGAAAGTTAGTACATAATAAATGGTATAAAAAACTTAATGTTTTTCATAAAGGGTATTCTATTGCAGAAGATCAACATGGTTGGTTTCATATAGATATTAATGGTGATCCTGTTTACCAGCAGAGATTTAAAATGGTAGAAGCATTCTATAATGGGATGGCAAAAGTTGAAACTTTTGAAGGTGTGTTAGGACAAATCGATATTACCGGAAATGTAAAGTTTAGTATTTTTGATTTAGGTAAAGAATCTCAAGTGCATAGGATTTCTGCAGAACTTTCAGCCTTTTGGAAAACTTACCTAACAAGCGTTGCTATTGAACTTGATTTGTTAAATATTTTACCTGCAACTGTGCCGTTTTTATCTAAAAAGTTAAACATTATCGTACCAAATCTAGAAAGGCTGTTAAGGGCGTTGTGGGAAATAGGGTTTATTGATTATGATAAGGACGAGGACTTATGGAAACTATCATCAAAAGGTAAGTGTTTTAAGGAAATACCATTTTTGCCAAAAGCAGCAACAATGTGGGCAAGAGTTGCCGCTGAAAAGAATTGGTTAAATATTGCCGATATACTAAAACAGAAGTCAATCTCTTCATTTGAATCTTTTAAGGAAAGAGAATCATCAGAAGATAAGAAAATAGCGTTTTACCAAGCATTGCTAGGATATTCTAGGTTTGATACTAAAGAGTTTAATTCTAGGATCAATATAGATGGTGCTAAGAATATATTGCTATTTGGTGTACACTCCTTATTTCTTGCTTATTCTGATATACACAATAAAGGTTCTATAGGCCTATATAACGAACATAAAGTACCAAGACAGTTAGTAGAAAATTTAAAAGTCAAACTTATAACTCAGGAAGAACTATCAGCTACAAATTATGAATTAGGTGTCTTTTGCCGCTTTCTACAGCATTATGATGATGATAAAGTATTATCTTATTTAAAATTGGTCAAAGGAATATCTCGTATTTTATTGATAGAAACTATTTTAGATTACCGCTCTCCAGCTGGAGGCTCTGTAGATATTAATGTAATGGTTGAAACAGGAGGTAAACTAAGAACATTAAGCGATTGGGACAAAATATTAAAACAAGTAAAAGGATTCAAAATTTTTGCTGTTGTGCCTTTAACAGATTACTTATCAGTCATTGATGTCAGGTGTTAATCATATGGAAATACTACAAAAAAATGGTTTTTTTATTATCAAAAATCTGGTTCCTTTAGAACTAATAACTCAGTCTTTAAGTGATATAACAAATAAAATATCAAAGCTATCCCAAGAACTAAGTGTTTCAACTTCTGACTACTTAAACTGTACCGGCAGATGGGGCACGTCATCTCAAGTAACTAGAATTATCTCTCAAGCATTGAATAAAATTATTAAAAATTACCTTGAAAAGTCACTTCAGTGTCAGATACTGCAGAAAAAATCAAATGTTATATGTAAAACTGCTGATTTAATAGATGCAGTTCCCTTTCATCAAGATATCTCCTATAGTTTCGATGATCCTTACCACTTTTCTGTTTGGTTAGCTTTGAATAATGTAAGTGAAACTTCAGGTGCACTGCAAATTATAGAAAACAGTCATAAATGGGAAATACAGCCTTTAGTTGATTTTTGGTACCCATATTTTTTTGATCAGTACTCAAATAACCGGGAAAATTACAAAATTAAGTCACTACCTATTTCAGCAGGAGATGCGATAGTTTTTGATTCACGGTTATGGCATGGTAGTGATAAGAATACAGATGCTAAAGATAGATTTGCTTATGTAACAAGGTGGATTGTAAAAGATCAAGATCTTCCCTATGTTCCAAAACCTCAGCCTTCAGTTTTTGGTATACTCAATTGTGGTGAGTTAACAAAATCTATACTGAGAGAATGCTTGTCATTGTTTGGCTACCAGGAAAGTATAAAAGCAAAAAACATGGAAGAACTTATCAAGAGCTGGTTAGCCTTTATTACAGACACAACTACAAATATTTCTGAGATCGACACTACTGAGGCTAAGCGAGATTTATATAAGCTGCTTATTCTAAATAAAGCATCAGCACTACATGATGCTGGAGACATCTCAGGGAAAATATACAAAAATTTATGGTTTTCACTACTTGTATTTCTCAATAAAAAAGTCAACGTAGTGGAGCTAGCATTATAAATGAACAGAAGTAGAGTTGATAGCTTCAAATGTGTATTGATGTTCATCTTGAATATAGCATCTAAATTCAAACTTAATGTACTTATAATGTCTTTAGTTGCCATGGTGGTAGCTGTTGATTTGTCTTTTAGAAAGTATTTAGTAAAAAATATTCTAGATACAGCTGTAAAATATCATGAAGGTAACGTAATTGAAAATCTTTTATTACCTGTAAGCGCTTATCTTGGTATGGCATTACTTATCACTACTGCTTTTAGATTCTATGGCTATTTTGTTGACATTCAAATGTTTACCTTAATGCGTCAAAAGGTAGCTGATATATCTTTTTGTAGGCTACTCCAACAAGACCATTCCTATTATCAGAACAATTTATCTGGAAGCTTAGTACATAAGGTCAGTAGCTTAATGGATAGTGTGATAGAGTTAATAAGATTGCTTATAGATTGTTTTTTCGGTTACAGTATAGCATTAGTCTTAGCTATTTATACCTTATCATTAGTAAACATAAAGTTTGCAATCGCTACATTCACTTGGGTAAGCATTTTTATTTTAGTCTCGATTTTCAGCTTTCGTGTGCTTACTGAATTAGCTGATAATTACTCTAAACAAAATTCACAGGTAATAGCTAGTATAGCAGATAGTATTTTAAATGTTATATCAGTAAGGTTATTTTCTCAGCAAGCACATGAGAGAGACAAATTTTTTCAAATATGCAAGAAAAGAACTATTGCAGAGAGAAAATTACAATGGGCATACTTTTGGCTTTGGTTTATATACGGCTATTCATTTGATATACTCCAAGCAGTAAACTTGTATTTTTTAATTCATGATTATCAATTGAACAAAATCGCAATAGGAGATATTGTTCTTGTACTTGGAATTAATATATCGATTATAGAGTTTCTTAACCATCTAACTAGGAATCTTACCCAATTTTCTACTCATTTCGGCAAAGTTTCAGATGCATTGCCAATCTTGACTACCGTACCAGAAATTCAAGATAAGGAAAATGCTAAAGAATTAAATTTATTAAGTGGAAGAATAACGTTTAACAATGTTTCTTTTTCTTATGAAGGTCAGGAGCCATTATTTCAAGATTTCTCAGTTACCATTAATCCTTGCGAAAAGGTAGGTCTAGTTGGTTATTCTGGAGGTGGTAAATCTACTTTTATAAACTTAATTCTAAGGCTATTTGATGTTAAAAAAGGTAATATACAGATTGATAATCAAATAGTATCAGAAGTTACACAGAGTTCTTTGAGGCAACAAATATCTGTAATACCTCAAGACCCATTGTTATTTCATGATACTATTTTAGCAAACATCATATATGGTAAACTTCAATCTACTATCGAAGAAATAATGAGAGCTGCAAAGCTGGCTGGTATTCACGATTTCATTATGACTCTACCAGATCAATATGGAACTACAGTTGGAGAAAAAGGCATCAAGCTATCTGGAGGAGAAAGACAAAGAATAATAATAGCAAGGGCATTTTTAAAAAACGCTCCAATATTATTTCTCGATGAACCAACTAGTCAGTTAGATTCTATAACAGAAAAAACAATTCAAATGAGTTTATTCAAATTGATGAAAAATAAAACTACAATTACTATAGCACACCGTATTTCTACACTTTTACACATGGACCGAATTATAGTATTTAACAAAGGAAAAATTGTCCAAGATGGTAAACACGCTGAACTAGTTTCTAAACACGGTCTTTATAAAGAACTTTGGAATGCTCAAATTGGTTGTTTGAATGGCAAAAAAGAAGATGGAAAAAATTATTGATCTGAGAAGCGACACTACAACTCTGCAGAGCTCCAACGTTATACATGCAATAAGTGATGCAACTGTTGGAGATTTTGCTTATGGTGAAGACAAAAGCTGTAATGACTTATCAGAATATTGCAAACAATTATTCAAAGTAGAAGAAGCATTATTTGTAACCAGCGGTATGCTTGCAAATAGATTAGCCATTGCCAGTCAAACAAGTCCTGGTGATGAACTAATAACTCATTATAATTATCACGTTAATTTTTTCGATAGCGCAGGCAATGCAAAAGTAAATAATATCGTATTTAATTGTATTAGAAATAATAGCGGAATCTTAGATGTTGATGAAGTAGAATATGCTATTAATTCTAAGCCGAGGTATAAAATTTTTGCTCAGGTGAGTCTTGTTTCTATAGAAAATAGTATAAATGGGTTTAATGGTAAAATTTATCCTTTTGAAAAACAAGTCGAGTTATATCACTTTTTAAAAGCTCACAATGTAAATCTTCATTTAGACGGTGCAAGAATATTTAATGCTCATATCGAAACAAATATTGCTTTAGCAGATTATGCTAAATATGTGGATACAATGAGCTTTTCTTTTACTAAAGGACTTGGCGCTCCTTTTGGTTCAATGCTTATGGGTAAAAGAGAGATAATTGAAAGGGCTAAAAAGCTACAGGTTTGGCTAGGTAGTGGTTATCATCAGATAGGGTATTGTGCTAATGCAGCAAAATACGTACTACAGAATAATATCTCTAGGCTTAAAGAAGATAATAAGCTCGCTAAATTGTTTGCAGATAAGATTAAAGAAATTCCACACATAAAACTGGTACTACCTTATCCAGAAACTAATATAGTAAGCTTTAGTATAAAAGCACTAAATGTAACTAATGAGGTTTTCTTGAGTAAGTGCCAAGCTTATGGTTTATTGCTTTTTCCTTGGCTCGAGTCTCATATAAGAGCAGTTACCCATCTTGGCACAAAGGAAACAGACATCATGAAAGCTGCTGAAATTATAAAGGAAGTTGTGTTAAATTTAATATGAGAATAAAAATAGATTTCTTTAGCGATTCAAACACTGACCCTTCAGCTAAAATGAGGGAAGCGATGGCTAAAGCAAAAGTTGGAAACGAAGCTGCATGTGAAGATCCAACTGTGAACGAATTAGTGGCAACCGCATGTAAAATATTAGGTAAACCTGCAGGAATCTTTTTGATTTCAGGAACGATGTCCAATGTAATTGCTTATAAAGTACACATTCAAAGACCTGGTGATTACTTGCTGCTTGATGAAACTTCACATCCGCTCATAGTACAATCTGGCTTGATCGCAGCCCAGGCACATGCCACTCCTTTGCCCATCAAAGGTACGAGAGGAATATTTACTGGAGAACAAATTGTTGAGTTTATTACTCGTCCTAGTTTAAGAAATATTCCGAGAGTTGGGCTTGTTTCTATCGAACAAACGACAAATTTTGGTGGTGGAGCTGTGTGGCCTTTAGAATATATTCAAGAGATCTCAAGTCTCTGCAAAGAGAATGACGTATTCACTCATTTAGATGGAGCAAGACTGTTCAACGCTTGTGCTCATACTAAAATATCTCCAAAAGAGTATGCAAGTTATTTTGATTCGGTATTCATTGATTTTAGTAAAGGATTAGGTGCTCCAATGGGCGCAATATTGCTTGGAAGTGAAGAGTTTATTGAAAAAGCTTGGTACTATAAGTTTCAAATTGGCGGAGGTATGCACCAAGCTGGCATTATTTCAGCTGCATGTTTATATGCTTTACATAATAATATAAATTGTTTAGAGGAAGATCATAAAAAGATGCAGCACCTTATAGAAGGCCTAGACTCCATAGATCAAGTTATAATTGATATCGACCTATACAAAACTAATATAGCGTATTTTTCATTACGTACTAATTGTATATCTACTCAAGAATTAATAAACGTACTAGTTACAAATTATGGAATTAGAATGGCTAACATAAGAGGTAAAATCAGAGCTATAACACATAGAGATATAAGCTATGAAGATATTAATACTACTGTATCTGCTATAAGAAAGATACTAAGTAAGTAATTTTCTGCACTAATTGTTTGCAAACTTCTTGTCAAACAATATTATACCAATATAGTATTATGCTAGCATCTGCATAGAGCTATTTGGGAATAGGTGTGAACTTTGTCTTCTTTCAATATTTGCTATTCTTCTGTGGATATATGCTGCTTTATTTATCAAGACAAAGTATACCAATTGCTCTACCACTGTTAATAGATACTGACCATGTAAAATTAAGCTATTTTTTTGCCTGCTTTTCTTTTTTTTATGGAGTATCAAAATTCGTTAATGGAATAATCATGGACTCCAAAAATAATCCATTATTTATGTTTGGGCTATGCAATATTGCAACTGGATTATTAACCATTGGTATAACTTTATCATATAATAATCTAACTTTATTACTGTTAACATTAATATTATTAGCTTGGACACAAGGGTTAGGTTGGCCAGCTATTACCAAGTTTATGGTTACAAACTCTAGCATCTCTTCAATTGCATCATCATGGGGAGTTATGAGCGCATCTCAGCAACTTGGTTCTTGTATTACTTTAATTGTATTACCAAGTATAATTAAAATATATGATGCAAAAAGTGCATTTTTGTACTCTGGTCTCTTATGCTTACTTTTTGGAATTTATATAATATTAAAAGCATATTACAAAGAAAGTGCCAACTTTACTACCTATTATAAGGTGCAGAAATCTCAGATAGGTGTCAAAGTGAAAAGTTCCATATGGTTTCTATGTTGTGCTACTTTTTGTGCTTATATTATAAAAATGGGAATCTTCTTTTGGTTTCCTATAATTTTAAGGGATAAATTACAAATTTCTCTTGTACAATCCTCACTAATAACAGGCGTATATGATTTAGGTGGAATCCTTGGAACTTTAATCACAGGAAGAATTAGTGATATGTACTTTTTTCAAAATAGAAGCTTGCTGGCATTACTTTACATGTTGGGTATAGCACTCACTTTTATTGCAATGAACTTTGGCCAAAACATAATTCTTATGAACCTTGGTGCAATCTTATCAGGATTCTTTATATTTGGAGTTCAAGTACTGACAGGTGTTATAGCTGTAGAAATTGCTCCACAAAATAATGTATGTGCAATTGTAAGCTTAACAGGATTATTTGGGTATATTGCAAGTTCAATATTTTCATGTCTGCTCTTAGGAGTACTTGTTAAGCACTGTGGTAACAGTATTATGTTTTCATTTTTTTCCATTTGCTCTGTTGTTGCACTCGTTTGCTTTTCCATACTATCAAGCAAAGATCTTAAAAAACTAAGTAAAGCGGTGTAAAAAAAATTTCTCAACCGTTAAACTTTGTAGATAGATTTTTTACCCAAGGAATAAATATGGTAACCATATCTTAGTAATAGCTCGCTATCTAATAAATTACGGAAATCAAAAATATTAGGTGCAGCCATAATACTCTTTAAACTTGCAAAATCTTGATTTTTAAATTCTTTCCACTCCGTTAATAATAATAAGGCTTCCGCGTCTCTTGCAGCTCCTATAGCGCTGTCCGCGTACTCTATATCCTTTAGAACTTGCCTAGCATTATCCATCCCCATTGGATCATATGCAGTAATTTTAGCCTTGTTATTCACTAGCAATTTTGCAACGTCTATAGCTGAGCTATTTCTTACATCATCAGTACCAGACTTAAAAGTTAGCCCCCATATCGCTATTTTTTTATTTTGGACTCCATTTAATACATATTCTACCTTTTTAGCAATGTTTGTTATATGATTATAGTTAGATTCCTTAACTGAATTTAAAATTTGTAGCTTGACATTGTGATCTTCAGCAAGCCTTATTAAAGCTGACAAATCTTTAGGAAAACATGATCCTCCAAATCCTGGACCAGCTTTGAGAAATTCCTTACCTATTCTATGGTCCATTCCCATACTGTTAGCTAAAAGGTCAATGTCTGCTCCTAATAGCTCACATAAACCTGCCATCTCATTGATAAAAGCAACCTTTGTTGCTAGAAAAGCATTAGAAGCATATTTAATCATTTCAGCAGTAACTGTATCAGTGACTATTAACGGAATATTCTTATCTATAAATGATCTATATATAACTTCTAGTTTTGCCCTAGCTAGCTTAGTTTTTACTCCTATTATTATCCTATCTGGGTATAAAAAATCTGATACTGCAGAGCCTTGCTTGAGAAACTCTGGATTAACTCCCAAATCAAAGTTATAGCCCTTATTAGATAAATAATTATGTATATTTTCTGCAGTACCAGGAGGAATAGTTGACTTTATCACTATTAAGCAATCTTGATTAACCCTCTCAGAAACTTCACTTACTGCATTATATACATTCTTTAAATTTGCATTTCCTAGGGAGTCTGATGGAGTATCTACAGTTACAAATACTACTTCTGTATTGGGATTTATTTGAGAATACGAATCAAAAAATCTTATCCTTTGTGACTTTATATTATTCTCTAAATAATCTGCTAATCCAGGTTCATATAGAGGAATTTTCCCTGATTTCAAAAGTTCAATCTTCTCAGTATTTATGTCAATGCAATCAACTTTATGGCCCTGCTCCGATAACATTGTACCAGATACTAAGCCTACATACCCTACTCCTATAATAGTTATGTGCATTTTACTATCACCTTAAAAATGTAGCTTAGCATCTAAAATAAATACCATTAACAATTATAAACTTTTGTTGTTACATTATTTTTCTTAATTGCCTTACCTTCCGAATAAGCTATAAATAAGGTTGATGGTATTAATATCAAAGTACCATATAAAGCACTTTTATCAGGTAATTCATTAAATATAACGTATGTTACTATTGCAGAAATTATTAGCTCTATGTATCTATACGGTGCAAGTGCAGTAGCATCAGTAAGAGCAAAAGCTTTTAACATGAAGAACAGAATTAGGTTTGAACTTATTCCTAAAATCAGCAGTAATACTAACTCCAACAAGGAAGGCATATGCCAATAAAATAACAAAGGTGGAGTAGAAAAAATAGTTGTCGTTAGAGCTGAATAAAATAACATACTTATTACTGACTCTTTTATCACAAGTTTCTTATTAAGTATGTCTAATATAGCAAAGATTAACGCAGATACAATAAAAATAAGAATTTTAGGATTAAAATCTTCACTATGAGCTTTGGTAGTAATAGCAATACCAACAAAGCCAATAACAGTTACTATCCATCTTTGCCAAATTATATTTTCGTTTAGCAAAGGGATTGCAAGAAGTATAACAAATAATGGTATAGAAAAACTTATAATCGTTGCAGTTACTATGGGGAAAACAGTCAACCCGTAAGTCCATAAGGTCATTCCACAAAACAACAACCCACCCCTGGTTATTTGAGTAGATATTTGACTTGTTTTAAAAGTTTCTATTCCATAGTAAAACATAAAAGGTACAAGGGTAATAGTGGTAAACAGAAAGCGGAAAAAAATTATTTCAAAACTCTGAAGATGTAAACCAAGATATTTTGATATAGTATCATTAGCTACACTACTAAGTAAGCTAAGTATAAACCATCCAACTCCAAGTAAGTAAAACCTTAATTTGTGATTCATAAAGTTCTTACAAAAATTTCCACAACATAACTTGACTTTAAAAAGATTAACAATACAAAGGCTTTCTTCTACCTACTGTTTAACCATATTCATGAATATTTAGTAAAAAAAATATTATATAAAATTTGGCTTAATTGTATAGTTTTAATAGACTTGAAGGTAGAGATACTGACAGATTTGTTTTAATATATAATAATATTTGCAAATACAATCACAACTATCACCTTCACCTATGTGGATAATACCATAACTGAAAACATCCAATGCAAATTAGCAGCAAAACTTTACCTCAATTATGAAAATGCTTCAGTTGAATCAGCCAAACAATAAGTAAATTTTTAGAGATAAGTATATAACTACTTTCACTTATATATTATTTCTCAGCTGTTTTGGGAGTGTTAAATAAACTGTGTCAAACCGCATTTTTAGTTCAACTCAATTTTCAATCTGCCAGGAAAGAAAACATCAAGTTGAGAGATAGTTAAAGCCCAATCATGTACAGGCATCGTCCACTTTTCCTCTGCCTTCTTTATAGCACAATATACCTGCTTATACAAGGCATTTATGCTGGTAAATGAGCCTTTGGTCTTAGTGAATTTCCTAATTTGCCTATGTAGCCCCTCTATGGGATTGGTGGTGTAGATTATCCTCCTAACTGGACCAGAATACTTAAAATAACCAGACAAGTTTTCCCAATTATTCTGCCAAAACCATAGGATACTTTGTGCCCCATTTTTCATCCAATTCCAACAGATAATTCTCGGCAATTTCCTTGCTTGAAGCTTGATATACCTTCTTTAAATCGCTCAAAAAACTCTTCGCATCTTTACTGGCCACATACTTCAGTGAGTTGCGTATCTGATGCACTATACACATCTGCACTTCCGCATTAGGAAAGACACTGTTTATAGCTGCAGGAAAGCTTTTCAGCCCATCAACGCAGGCAATAAGGATATCTTCTACTCCTCTTTCTTTGAGGTCATTTAGCACTCCCAACCAGAACTTCACTTTCAGCCAAATAAAAACCTAATACTTCTTTTTTGCCATTTTGATCTATGCCTAATATATTATACATGCATTTACTTACGCAATGCCCGTCCTCTTTGACTTTAAAAAACCATGAAAACTATCGGATATACAGACTGCAGCGGGCGACTACGCCATTCGTTGATTACTGGTAGCAATTTGTCAGTAATACTTGATATCTCTGCCGCCGATATTTTGTGATCATAAATTTCCTCAACATGTGACACTATATCTCTATAGCCCATACCACTGGCAAATGTGCTCAAAATCTTCGTTTCAAGCTCTGGATGTAAGTTTGTTTGCCTTTTTTTGACTATTTGTGGTTCGAAACTTCCTTCCCTATCTCTTGGCGTCAAAAGCTCAAATGACCCTGCGCTTGTACGTAAAGTCTTTGCATTCCTCCCATTTCTTCGATTATTCTCTTCGCTTTCAGCCGACAAGTGGTTTTCTATTTCACCTTCCAGGCTTACCTCCAGCAACTTTTTTATAAACGGTGTTAATGCTCCATCTCTTCCTGTCAACGGTCTTGTATCTTGTAAAAAGCATCTAATGTTTTAAGCTTAAGCATTAGATGGAGAAGAGAAGAACTCTGTCAGTGGTCTTAGATATAAAATCTGTAAGGTAGATAAGAGTTCTCTTCTCAAGAGTACAGGCTGGACGGTATCGTAGAAAAACCTAAATGGTTCTAATTCTGTATTCACAAGACTAGCCTTACTTTTCATTTTTAATGGTAACGCATGGGGTTATATATGATCAACAACTTTTTAGGTATAGATGTATCGAAAGATCGCTTTGATGTTTTTCTCTCGTTCATAAGCAAAAAAGGAAGATGTGAAACTAGAAAAAGGAGTTTTAAAAACGAGGATTCTGGGTTTCAAGGTTTACTTAGCTTTCTACAAAAACATAATGTAGAAGAAGTAAAAGCCTGCATGGAGGCTACTGGTTGTTATAGCGAAGCTTTGGCTGAGTTTCTGCACAACGCTGGACATTCTGTTAGTGTTGTAAATCCTTATTGCATAAAATCTTATGCAAGGAGTAAGCTGATACGACAAAAGAATGATCAGACCGATGCAGAAGTTATTGCTGATTATTGCCAAAGACAGGAACCTTCTAGTTGGACACCACCTTCTCCTGAAATGAAAAAATTAAAACATCTTTATCGTTGCTCAGTTGCGTTAAAAGATGAGTTAACATTAGTAAATAACCACTTAGAAAAAAAAGAGAGACTGCTTAAAGAAGTTGCAAGTGCTTGGGAAGACCTTGCAATGAATATAGCTCAAAAAATAGAAACAATAAAAAACTCCGTACGTGAACTATTAAATCAACATAAAGAATTGTTGGAAAATTTTCAACTTCTATTGACTATTCCAGGAAGGCTTTGTTGCATAGCTAGTGTTGGTTGAGGTTATTGTAAGAAGAAAAGCTTTTTAATATATGGCTACTAACGCATTTTGTTGTAAAATAGGCATTTTTCAAACAAGTACAACTTATGCCACAAAAAATGAGAGTAAGTAACCAAAGAGAATATAACGAGTTTCTCAAAAAAAGAGGAAATGTTTTTCATTTTGTTAATCAAGCCATAGAAAATTGGTATGAAAATAGTCCAAAAGTTGCAGGTGGCAATAACACTTATAGTGATAAAGTTGTAATTTTAATACACATAATAGTTCATCTTTTTAGAATTGGCTTGAGACAAGCTGTAGGTTTTGTAAAAGGTTATATGGTACAAATAGGCAAAAAACTTAAGATTATCAGCTATACACAAGCTTCCAGAAGATTTAAAAAGCTTAATTTGAAGATTGATGACCATAGAAGCAATAAAGATGATCTGGAAAATGTTGAAATTGCCGTAGATAGCACTAGAGTTAGTATCTACAATAATAACGGTGGGCATAGTAAGCTTAATATTCGAAAAAGGAAATACAGTGGTTATGGTCAAGTAAGAAAATTACATGTTGTTTTAAACATAAATGATAAGAAAGCAATAAGCATGAACTACACTAGTGGTGTTGCTGTAGACTATTTGCCGGTCTGCGATATGTTAGAAGAAGTCAGTGATAAATATAACATTTGTTCTATTCGAGCAGATGCGGCTTATGATATAAAAAGTGTGTATAAAGAATGCAGAAAATACAATATTGTGCCTATTATTCGCCCTAGGAAGGATACTAAAATTTGTTTAGCTGACTACTTATCAGAAAGAAACAAGTATATTAGTAGAATTAGGTCATATGAGAATTATGAAGATGGTATTAATGAATGGAAGAAAAAAGTTAAGTATGGAGCACGGTCTTATATTGAAGTCTTTTTCTATAGGTTGAAGCAAATATTTGGGTTTGGCTTGAAAAATAAATCAGAGGTAAATCGTGAAAAAGAGCTGTTAATTAAGTGCTACTTATTGAACAAATTTACTGATATAGGTATGGCTAAATTTAAATTAGCTGCGTAAATTCACTGTGATTTACATGCCTATCAGTGCTATGCAACAAAGCCTTCCAGGAATAGGAGAAGAATCAGCAATAGCTATTTTAGCTGAAGTTCCTGACATAGAGGTTTTTAGAGATGCCAGGCAATTGGCAGCATATACAGGAGTTATACCACGAAATATGACGTCAGGTTCCTCTGTATATGCCAAACCCAGATTAAGTAAATCCGGTTCACAAACATTACGTAAAGCACTTTTCTTTCCTGCTATAGTAGCTAAGAATCACAATCCTATCATTATTAGTTTTTGCCAGAGATTAAAGGAAAAGGGTAAGCATAATATGGCTATCGTTGGTGCTGCAATGCGTAAGCTACTCCATATCATTTTCGGTGTTCTAAAATCCAAAAGTGCTTTTAATCCTGACCATATCAAGAATTACAGGGCAAAGCGGTTGGAGGAGAATTTAGTACTTTAAAATCAAAAAATGCGTACTTTCTATCTTATGTAAAATAGCATTTTACACAAATTTATTTAATGTAGTTGGTTAGTGTATATGTTGATAGAAAGTATTTTTTGATTTCGTAATACAGCTTAAGATTCAATTTCTATAATTTTCTTGTTGACTGACAAGACGGTATCTTCCTTCTCGTATAGACGACAGGATATTTGTTTCTAATTCTTTATAATCTACCAAACCGGTAGTTCTGTTTACTACTTTCTGACTCATTGTCAAACCTCCATTTTTTTATATCAATTTATTACTTTTTTTTCGGTTTGACACAGTTTATTTAACACTCCCGCTGTTTTTAACACATTTCCAACTCATCAGCAGTTAGGCCACTTGCTCGCACAATAATATCAAGAGCAACACCTGCCTTTGCTAGATTTTTCGCAACTTTGATCTTTTCTATTTTTTTAACTTTTTTCTTGCCATTTTTCATACTTTCAGATAGGGATTTGACTAGTGATTCTTGTTCTCTGTACTCATCCATTAAACTCAATAGCTTTTTGCTTTCTCTTGTTTTAGGTAGCAGAACTTTAATATTCACTGATAATCCTTCTGCTATTTGATATAATTTATCAAATGATATGGCAGTGTATCCTTTTTCATACTCGTGTATTTCCTTGAGTGTTACACCAACTTTATCCGCCAAATCTTTTTGAGTGTATCTCCTTATCAATCTCCATTCTCTTATTCTTTGTCCTATTCTGTAATATATAGAATCAGTGCAGATTTCTCTCTCTGTACTATCATACTCGTAAATAGATAAACCCGTTGCTTGGGAAATTATGTCAACTGAAACCCCTTCTTTCACTAGATTTTTTGCTATTTCCAACCTTGTCTCTTCTTGATTGATTTTTTCGCTGATATGAACAAACCTGATTAATGAAGGTACTATTTTACCTAACTTTTGATTCTCATATATTTTTGTTAGATAGAGTATTTCTTCGTCTTCATCTTCATACTCTCTTACTGTTATTGGTTTAGGTAATAGATCTACAACATTAACTGACAGTACTCTTGCTATTACATATAGTACTTCAATTGGAATAGAACTATACCCATTTTCATAGCTGTTCACTTCTTGGCATGTTAAACCTATTTGACCTGCTAATCCTATTTGAGTATGACCTCGCATTAACCTACAATCTTCTATTTTTTGCCCTATTCCATAGCTAACATTGCTTGCAGAAACAAACACATATACCTCCATTTAAGAAAAAAACTCTATTACTATAATTTTCCACGAGCTACCCATCTAAAACCATATCAATGGATAAACCTACTGCTTGCAAAATAATATCAATAGAAATTCCCCCTTTTACTAGATCTCTTGCAACTTTGATCCTTTCCGCTTTTCTCACTTTTTCTTCACAAATCCTTATACCTTCAAACAAAGATTTTATTAGTGCATTACGTAGTTCTTGGCTCTCAATTTCTTTGTATTCTTTAATCAAATCAGGTAGCTCATTTTTCGCTTTACTCCCTTCCTCTATTAGTAGATCCGTAATATTAATCGATAACGCTTCTGCCATTTCATATAATTTATCAAGTGGAACAGCAGTCCTTCCTTGTTCATAGTTGCTTATTTCGTGACGCGTTGTACTCATTTTCTCTCCTAAATCTTTTTGAGTATACTCTCTCACTAGCCTCCATTCTTTTATCTTTTTTCCTATTTGGTAGTAGATAGAACCAACTTTTTCTTCAACACATTCATCAGCAGACAGACCAATTGTTTTTGCAACAATATCAACAGAAACTCCTGCTTTAACCAGACTCTTTGCAATTTTTATTTTTTCCGATTTTCTACTACTTTTCTCACTAACTTGGACAAATTTGGTTAGCAAACAAAACATCTTACGTAACTCCTGATCATTAATCTTTTTATATTCTCTTACTAGATCTAATATTTCTTCTCCCTCATCTTCAAGACAGATTTTTGATACAGGAATAAGATCCGTAATACTGATTGATAGTGCCTCAGCTATAGCATATAACCTTTCAATTGGAACTCTACGATTCCCTTTCTCATATTGCAGTATTGCCCAGTACTTTACACCAACCTTCTCTGCTAAATCCTTCTGAGTATACCCTCTCTCTAACCTCCAACTTTTTACTTTTTGTCCTACTTCATAATCTAGACTTTTTTCCACGCAAAAAACCATATATATAATATTTTCTACTATAGCTCAAAGGCTCCAGTAAACTCTGGAACCTTAAAATAAATGAATTAAAGTTCCCTAAAGGTTTCTTTACTACCTCCACATACCCTATCTACCCATGAAGACAATACTTCATCATTGCCAATCTCTTTTATAGCATACTTTTCACTCCATATGCCACATCTAGTGAAATTACCTTTCTCTACTGCTTCTTGAAGTTTCACTCCTCCAAAAAGGCAATTTTTTCCTATTTCTTCGCCTCTTTTTTGTAACTCAGCCCACATTTCCTTGTTTTCTACTCTCACTTGCACCTGATTTGCATCTTGGTACAATATGATATTTAGCTTGCCAGCGCTTGTAGGAAATTCTAATACAATAGAGCTTCCATCTGACATATCGGTATAGTTTCTTATACCTCCCTTCTCACTTTTAACCTCAACTGCATTATTACCAATTTTTAAAATATTACTTCCTAACTCTCTCAGTATTTTTGCTACCTCTACCTTGCTATTATCAGAAAATTCTATATAGTTATCTAAGTGGGAAAAGTCGCCTCTCCCCACTCGACTTCAGAACCGTACGTGAGACTTTCGCCTCATACGGCTCCTCTATAATTTGGTGCTTGTCATGCACACTTTCTATGTAATTCATCGTGACAATGTCCATGTAACAAGGATAAATTCTTTTTCATATTATTACGTCTGTTTCGGTCAATATGATGTGTTTCTAAGATATCATCATTTTTAAACCAAAGTTGACAATGACCACATTTACCTTGTTGTAACTTCAACAATTTTATTACTCTTGGTAGTTTATCTGGTATCTTCCTTAAACGATTACCCCAATAAACCCAATCGCCATCATATGGAGACTTGGTTCCTTTCACTTTGACATGCCTTTTAATAGCATGATCTCCGTGCTTAATAAGAAGAACTTTGTTATTTGTCATAAATCGCCAATTATCGTTTTTATACTTTTTAAAGTATTTATTTTTAATCCAGTATTTTCCTTTGGTTGGGTGCCTGTAGACTGCCCACTTCCAGATGTTTCTAAACATTACACTGTCAATAAACCTAAAGGTCTTGTTTGACACAACCGAAGAATAATATTTGCTCCACCCTCTAGTAATTGGGTTAAGCTGTCTTATTACTGTTTCTTGTGTTGATCCTCTTAATCCTCTAATCTTATGTTTTATAGTGAGTGTATGCTGTTTTCTGGATTCACGACTTGGTTTGACTAATAATTTATAACCCCTCTTATTATTTTTCGTAGAGTAATGCCTTATTGAGAAACCAAGAAAATTAAATCCTGGCTTTTCTCCATTTTGAGTATGAGAAATCTTTGTTTTTGAAGGTTTCAATTCTAGTCCAATGGTTTTGAGCCATTCTTCAACTATCATTTTTGCCTTCAGAATGATTTCCTTACTCTCATGTATGATGATAAAGTCATCTGCGTAGAAAATTACACTTAATGAGCTTTTTGCTTCTCTACTGCTTGCAACACCACATTTCATCTTCCTATATTGAAGAAGTTCACTCCATAACGTTTCTTTGATATATTGTTCTAATCCATTTAATGCAACACAAGCAAGTAACGGTGAGATCGTCCCTCCTTGAATTGTACCACGTTTTGTGGATTCAAATTTTCTGTTTTCCATTACTCCAGCTCTTAACCATCCTTTTATAATTCTTCTAAAGGTTGGTGTAGTGTTAAGTTTTTCCAACAGAGCATTTTGATTAATATTATCAAAACATCCAGAAATATCAGCATCTAAACAGTACGCTGTTTTCCAATTCAGTGAATTAAATATGGCTTCAATAGCATCATGACATGACCTACCAGGTCTAAAACCATACATGTTCGGTTCAAATCCTACCTCCCACTCTGGCTCTAGTGCCATTTTCATAAGTGTTTCTTTTGCCCTATCTGAGATAGTAAGTATACCAAGAGGGCGATATTCTATTGGTTTTCCAGGTTTTGGAATCCAAACACGTTTTGATGGTTTCGCTTTTTCTCTAACATTTAAAGAATATGCTAATTGCAATCTTTCTTTATGATTAAGATTTGCTTTTCCATCAATACCTGCAGTTTTCTTCCCTCTGTTATCTTGAGTTACTTTTCTGACAGCAAGTAGTTTTGCACTTATTGAATTGAGTAATAATCTTTGAAGTTTATGTACCTTCTTCTTATCATTACATATTGCAGCTTGGTAAATTCGCTTTTGTAGCTTAAATACAAATTTCTCAACTTTACGCCAAGGAATTGTATTCCATTCATACCTAACAAATTGTTGGTCTATAACATATTTACTACTATTCACCACTTTACCTTCCAAATTATAGTGTCCACGTCTGCATATCCCAAATATTACTTTGGGCATTAGCTTCTTGGACAATCCCTCCAATGTAAGTGCTTATGGCTGGCTGCCTACTTACATTCAAATGAATATAAGAGCACCTATATGGTTATCCCGTTTCACGATTTTGTTTCGTGTTAGACTTAGGTTCTTACTTTTTACCGGAAGCTGAGAACATCTATAATCAAAGACATCTAACTTTAATTCCTCGTATGCTTCATACCATTTTGGTCTATGCGTAAAACAACCTTAATTTCGCATATTCAATATAACGACAATTCAATCATAAGTTTCTCTCGTAACCATATCTAACTCTGTTTGCAGGAGTTTGCTATAAGGTTTAGCATTACCTGCTTTTATCTCATGCTTGCATCCTAAAGGTTGCCATTCTTTAAAATGTGAGACATACATTATCCCTGATGTCTAGGGAAGATGGAATCTAACCATCACAAAATCGCAACTTCGGGTCGCACAAACGTCTGATTATCCATTTCCACGTCTTCTATGATTCCTTCATTTTCAATGGCACTTTCACCGATTTCTCTCAGTTCTTTAAGCCACTCATCTATCTGTGGACGAATCTCTTGATACAGTTTGTTATGCATTTCACTTATTCCCTTATCCTGCAATAGATCGTAACTAAATATTGCTCCATTTAGCATCAATTCACATATCATGTCTTCCTTTTCATTTTCTTTGCATTTAATCAAAGGCATTTTCGATATTACTGTATCAGCAAAACTCTTCTGTCCTTCGCTATACGCATTTATCCTGATTCCAGTACTTAGTGCTTGATCTATCACTTTGTTCAGTTCGTCTGCGCTCTTTGCCTTTACTACTGCATTTTTAAACCATCTTAATTTTGCATTTTCACTCGCACTTGGCTCTATCTTGCTTAAGGCTGGAATAAACGGATTTAGACTTTGACGATTTGAAGATTTTTTGTTATAAACTCCACGTCCTTCTCCAAGATTGATTGATTTTTCAGAAACATCGCTAGGGGAAGGCACACCTTCGGGCTTCTCAAACCAGCTTTTATCATCAAATATTTTCGGTTTATTATCGGTCTCATCTACAAATACAGACTGCTGGGTTTTCTTACCAGTACGCCTTATACCTTCAATAGCACTATATAGTCCTTTTGGTAGCTTTTTAGAATCAATGATTAACTCATAAGTATTTCCATCTGTATCATCAAATGATACTGTTTTTTTAGTATTCATATAACCTCTCATATTAAGCATATTATTCAAGTCTATAGAGCAATTTATTGCTTTATAATTAACTTAATACGCAAATTATAAAAAGATCTTGTATATCTTGCAACTATTTATAATAAAAGAATAGCTTTTCTATGGCTTTTATTCTTTAATTATGACTTAATATACAAGCTATACAAAGATCTTTTATATTATGCAGCTCTTGCTCTTCAGATTCTTGACTAAGTTTTTTTGCTACTGTGTGGTAGCTAAACTTCTCAAGTAATTGAAATTTGGTTTATAACAGCTCTCTTTCCTTAAAACTGCAATATCCTTTGTCTGTCATAATAATGTGATCCTCTAGTTCAATTCCCACTCCTTGACATGCTGACACTAATTCTCTAGTCATTACTTTATCATCTTCTGATGGTTCTAAACTCCCTCCTGGATGATTATGGGATAATATTATCGATGCTGCTTCCATTGATAATGCCTTTTTTACCACTTTCCTTTCAGACAGGTGTACTTCATCTATTGTACCAAAATACACTTCATCTCTTATCAGACGGTGCTGTTTATCCAAGTATATTATCTGGACAGCTTCTTTTGCTGAAAAGCCTATGTTTACCCTTACATACTCTATCAGCTTTTCTTGGCTATCCATTACCGGGCCTCTCTTTAATCCTTCTCTGAGTGCCCTCTTATAAGCTTCTTTAACACATTCAATTGCTGCAGCTGCATGTTCGGTCATCCCTTCTATCATTTTCAGATCATCGATTTCTCGTCCCAAAATTTCTCCTATTCCTGGGCAATTATCCATTAGAGTTTTAGTAACATCTTGTGCTTGCTTTCTGTCATGAACTGCTCCTAGAAGCACTGACACTATCTCACGATCAAATAGAGCACTTCCTCCTCCACTCTGTAATACTCTCTCTATTTCTTCTGTAAGTTTTTCACTATTATTCATAAAATATACTCCTCGTTAATAACAAATTGTTTTTAATTATTTACTGCTGTTTTTTATCAGCATTGGCATAAAGCCATAGCTTCCGAGTGAAGTCAAATCAATTTTTCAATCTTTTTTACTTATTTTTTCATCAATAAGTTAAGATGTTAATAGATACTTGTTTTTATCTAATTGAAAATTAATTCTTTATGTAAAAGAAGTTGTTACTATTTTAGAAATAACATCAGTAGAAAAACCTAACTGAAGTAAATTATTTGCAACTTTCATTCCCTCTATTTTATTAATCTTCTCTTTGTAAATTTGCTTTCTTTGCAATAAAAATTCTACCCATATATTTAGCTCATCTCGTGATTCTTGATTGTCAATTTTTCTATATTCTCTTGCCAAACTTAATAATTCATTTTCTCCTTCACCATCTTCATAATTATCTTCTTCTTTTATCAAATCTTCAGCGTCCACTGATAATTCCCTTGCTATTTCCCACAACCTTTCACTAAAAAGAGTACCGCTACCTTGTTCATAGTGATGTATCTGTGAGGGCCCTACATTAAGCTTTTTTGCTAATTCTTCTTGCGTATACCCCCTTATTATCCTCCACTTTTTTATCTCTTGTCTTCCGTTTGGCTCGTATCTCTCTTTATCAGCATATTCTTCGGTTGATAAGCCTGTTGCTCGGTAGATAATGTCATTATCAAACCCTGCTTTAACTAGATTCTTTGCAATTCTTATTCTTGCTGCTTTTATATTACTTTCTTCTTCAGCTCGGATAGATTTGGTTAATGCATAAATTGCTTTGTGTCCTCCTGTTTTTTCTATGAAATTATACATTTCCTCGGTCTTAGCTTTGTCAAAACAACTATCTTCTTTTAGTACTCTTCGCCCAGGAAAGAGATTTCTAATAGGAATTGATAACGCTTCTGCTATCACTTTTAGCCTTTCAATTGGAATGCCACATGTTCCTTGCTCATATCTTAGCAGTGTATGATAGTTTATGCCTGTTTTGCCTACTAAATCCTTCAGGGTATATTTTTGTTTTAACCTCCAGCTCCTTACTTTTTGTGCTATTTGGTATCTTAGAGAGATAGTAGTATACTTTGCCATACAGAAATAAATATTATACAGGGTAATATAAATTTGCTACCAATGCCCATTATATAGAACAATAACGAGTATACCAAAGCAAGAGAATAGCAAAGTAAAGTTACTCTCTGTACAATGATGGTATTGGAATTAGAATAGAAAAAGCTATTTAACATTTTATTTCTCTTTTATAAAAATTGACTTATTTATAAATATATGTAATAATTTAATTTTTATAGGAGTAAGATATGAACTATTCACAGTTTTCAGAAATATACAATAAATTAAAGGAAATATTGACTCAAGGCATCAAAGATACGGAGCAGATAAATGACAAAATTGAACAAAATATAAAAGGCACACCTGAATTTGAAGCATGGAAAAAAAGTGGTTTTAGTTTAGATTATGTGTTTAAAGTTGGAGAAGAACGCAAAACTGAAAACGCATTCTTGATACGTGCTTGTCAAAACTTCGATGTAGAAGTGGTAAAGCTTTTACTAGATACAGGGGCTAGTGTTAACGTAATAGCTGGAGAAGATAATCCTTTTACTATTATTATTGAGAAGTTATATGGTAAGGAAACGCCTAATAAGGAAAGGGCAGAATCGATACTGAATTTACTATTACCAAAATTAACATCTCATGTTCAGGAAGGAAAAGAAAGTGTAAATCTTACAATAAAAAAAGCCGTTGAGCGTGCCAATTTAAAGGTATTCAACGAGCTGAAAAATGCAGGAGCTAATTTTAATATAGAAGTGTGCGCAGGATGTCCTCTATTACAGTGGGCTGAAATGCATAAGGAAAGTACTAATTCAGAAGACATGGACAAGATAATAAATTATCTAACCACTCCTTCAAAAACAGCAGAAGAGGTTAAACCTTCTGTCAGAATAGATACTTCGGAAAAGAGCGATGCAACCTTCTGGAGTAAACACAAAGGAAAAATAGCTCTAAGCATTGTTACACTATTTGCAGCTGGTGCTGTTACAGCATTTATGTTCGATTTATCTATAATTGCATTGGTTTTAGTAGCTTCAGCAGTAGTTACATTAATGGCTATTGGTATTGACAAAATTTGTGAAAAGAGCCCAAATACAGAAATTGATAAACCATCTGCTACTTCAGACAGGGCACTAAATCAGGTATCCGTTCAGCGGAGTGGCAGAATAAGGTAGACAAGGTGATCTAAAAAGATAATCATAGAGCAAAAGTGAGGTAATGTGGTAAACCTTTTAGAGCTTTGCAAAAATTTACAGCAAAAAATAGAAAAGTTAGAAGCAAAAATAGAAAAGCTGGAAAGGGAGAATGAAAGTTTAAAAGCAGAGAACAAGGCTTTAAAGATAGAGAACGCTGAATTAAAGGAAAGGCTTGGTTTAAACTCGAAAAATTCATCTCTACCAAGCTCTAGAGAGTTGTACAAAATAAAAAAGGACAAGCCAAAGAGCGACAGAAACGTTGGTGGTCAGGTTGGTCATAAAGGAAGTTTTCGCGCCAAAATGGATGCAGATGAGGTGATAAAAGTAAAGTTGTCATCTACTTGTGAATGCGGAGGAGGGATTGCAATATGCAATGGACCGTACATTCATCAAAAAGTTGATCTTCCGGAAATTAGGCCTTATGTAGTGGAATATCAGATGGAGCATGGTCGTTGCCGGAGATGCGGAAAAAGAAGAAGCAGTAAGTTACCAGAAGGTGTTACGTCAGATACATTTGGTCCAAGGGTTAAGTCAATAATTGCAGCGTTCAGCGGATTCTACAAAAATTCAAAACGCGAAATAGCGAGTGTCGTAAATGATATCTTCAATTTGAACATAAGCGTCGTTAGCATATCAAATAGTGAACATAGAGTTGCTTCAAAATGCAAAAAAATGTATGAGCAGATCGAACAAGAGATAAGTAGGAGTAAAGTTCTACATATTGATGAAACGAGCCATTATAACAAAGGTAAACTCGCTTGGTGTTGGATGTTTGCAAGCAATACGGCAAGTTTTGTGAAGTTGACAGAGTCAAGAGGAATGAAAGTTTTAAAAAATAACGCATGCTGCAATCATAATAGCTTAGTGGTAACCGACAGGTACGCAGTATACAATTACTTTGCTGATGAAAAAAGGCAAATCTGCTGGGCACACTTAGCAAGGGATTTTGAAAGATTAGCGCATAGTTGGAATATTGAAGTCAAAGTTCTTGGCTGTTACTTAAGAAATGTAGCTACTGAATTATTTGCACTAAAAAAGGCTTTGCTAAAAAATGAGATAGATGTTTTTAGATTTGCCAGACGTGCCAGAAAGTTGCGAAAACGTACAAGGTATTACTTGAAGGAAATATCCTACTTACCTGAAGCAATTGGAGCCTCTCGAGTTGCGAAAAATATTTTGAAATCTGAAAGAATGATGTGGAATTTTTTAGATGACCCAAAAAACATTCCGCTGACAAACAACCATGCTGAACAGCAGATACGGCATTATGTCGTTTACCGCAAAAATTCGTATTTTACACAATCAAAGCGGGGAAATGCATTCCTTGAACGGATAATTTCGTTATACTTAACATGGAAACAAAGGGGTCTCAATCCTTTCCAAAACCTCTTATCTATTGTTTCTTAAACCACTCTCCTGAACGGATACTAAATCAGACTGTTAGTTAATAATTTATAATCACACCTCAGCAATGCTCTGCTGGGGTCTGACTATGGAAATTCTAGAGTAGAAATACCAAAATCATGTTATATCATAAGCTTTTGTTGTTCGAGAGATAACATGAGCAGAAACTCCTTCCTTAACTAAACCCTTTGCCACCTCTATTTTTACTGCCTTTCCACTTTCTTCCTCACTAATACGGATGAATTTAGTTAATAAATAAAACGTTTCACGTAATTCTTGATCCTTAATCTCTCTATGTCTTCTTACTAACCTCTTCTCCCTCATACCCTTTCTCATTTGATACTTCTTGTCCGCAAGCTAGATCTCTAGCAATTGTTAATAATGCTTCTGCTAATTCATATAACTTCTTAATTGAAATTCTGCGCGTTCCTTTTTCATATTGCAGTATTACCTGATAGGTTGTTCCGATTTTTTTGCTAAATCTTTTTGAGTATACCCCTTTGCTATCCTACAACTTCTTACTTTCTGTCCTACTACTTTATAATATAAAAAATTAGAGTAATTATTCTCTTTTTTCACATTTTACGCCTCATAATCAGAAGAGCCGTTACGTATACCTAATTGGTAACCTTTTTGACAAACTGAACTCATCTCCTTTCAAATAATTTTTCTATATCACTTAGTTTCATTTCTATGTAAGTTGGTCTTCCGTGGTTGCATTGCCCAGCATACGGTGTTTCTTCCATTCGTCTCAGTAGCTCATTCATTTCCTCTAACTTCATTTTTCTCCCTGCTCGAATCGATCCATAACATGCGACCGCGGCCAGCATTTTGTTCACCTTATCCTCTATTGGCAACATATCTTCCATTTCCGTTAATCTATCTACTACTTCAATTATCATCTCTTTTATATCTATTGTTCCCAAGATTGCAGGTATTTCTTTCACCCTTACTTTATCTTCTGATTCTATTTCAATACCAAAACCCATTTCAAAAATTTATACATTTCAACCATCTCCATTCCTGCTTGGTTTTTAATCTCAACTGTTTCAGGAAGAAGAAGTTTTTGTCTTTTTATGCCTGATTTTTGCTTTAAGCTCTCGTATATCAATCTCTCATGGGCTGCATGCTGGTCTACTATAATTAATTTGCCTTTAGCCTCAGCAATAATGTAAGTATTGTAGACCTGACAGCGTGCATATCCTAGAGCTCTATCAAATCAATTTGCTTCCTTTCTAAAACCATCGTTCCCTTTTGGGGTGGAGATTCTCCATATTTAAACGTTTTTGGTAAGCTTCGCCTTCTTTCATCTGGTGCATTGAATTCTTTCATTAGACGATTTTCTAAAAGACTTGGTCTCTTCTCATAAAACTCTTTTTGATTTTTTTTCTCTTTACTATTGACTTGCTCTTGACTTTTACTAGCATCAAACTCTTCAATACTTTGATCACTTGCTGCGAACGTGCCTATTCTCATCGATAATGCTTTTATTATCCCTCTTCTCACTATTTCATATACTAGTCTCTTGTTCTGAAACCTTACCTCTGATTTATTTGGATGCACATTTTGGTCGTATGGTATCTCTAAGTGCAACGCTGCAAAAGGATACCTCCCAACTGGAATAAAATCTTGATATGCATATCGAATTGCACCTATAAGTAGATTGTCTTTTATTGGCCTGCCATTAACAAACGTATAGATCTGAGTTGAATTGCCGCGATTGATAGTTGGTTTACAGATGTGTCCCGTAAGTTTGATGCCGTCTTCTTCCTCTTTAACTTCCAGCGAATTGCTCTGAATTTCTTCTTCTGTTTCACATAGTCTGTTAAAGAATGAAGTTTGTTTAGCATATTTTAAGAGCTTTTTATTACCGGAAGTGAGATTAAACCCAATACTATATTGCTAAGTTATTTACAATATCAACTATAGCCTGTGTTTCTGCCCTTTCGGTTTTTAGAAATTTTAGTCTATTTGGTGTGGCAAAAAATAAGTCACGAACTTCAATATATGTACCACGTAGCAAAGAACAAGGGGTAATCTCTCTTATTTTTTCTCCTCCTTCATAACTTATAGACCATGCTTCCTTTGCTCCACTTGCCTTAGACGATAAGTTCATTCTACTTACTGCTGCAATTGAATTCTCCTCTAAACCCAAGGTACTTGATTTCTATTAACTCACTATCGCTTAATTTTGAAGTAGCGTGGCGCATAAACGCAAGTTCCAAATCTTCCTTTTCTATTCCATTTCCATTATCTGTTACAGTTATAAGATTACGCCCACCACTTTCTATCTTGATCTCTATCTCTGAACTTCCAGCATCTATTGCATTTTCTACTAACTCTTTTACTACACTTGCCGGCCTCTCTACTACCTCTCCCGCTGCTATACGGTTTATAGTTTTTGTGTCTAAAAGAATTATTGCCATATTTTCAATTCTCAGTCTGATGAAGATATAGCTTTAATGTTAATAAAAATCAATCTCTATTAGGCATCTTCACTAATTTCAAAACAGAAATAATTGTAATAAAGATGTATAGAAACCCTATAAAGCCTAAAATGCTAGTCCTTCTGAGTAGATCATTTTCTGACTAACATGTTTGAATTTTAGTTGAATATTTCTTCACAATTGTGTACAATTGTTAATGTTTTTTAACTTATTTTCTCATGGCTCTTTCAAAGTTCCTTGATGCTCGCAATGATATAGCTTTTCGCCGTATCTTTGGTACCGAAAAAAATAAAGATATTCTTATTCACTTTCTTAATGATATACTAGGTCTTACCGATGACAACAAGATTAAAGATGTCTCCTTTCTCAGTCCCATTCAAGACCCTGTCATTGCCTCTCAAAAGCAAAGCATTGTTGATGTTCTCTGTGTTGATTCTACAGGGATAAAAACTATAATTGAGATGCAAGTCGCTAAAACTACTGGCTTTGAAAAACGTGCCCAATATTATGCCGCTAAGGCCTATTCAAGTCAAGCTGATGTAGGTGACCAGTATCATGATCTTAAAGGCGTTATCTTTATTGCCATTGCTGATTTCATCTTATTTCCTAATAAGCTGGCTTATAAGTCTGATCATATTACTTTTGATAAGATAACTTTTGAACATGATCTCAAAGACTTTAGTTTTACTTTTATAGAGTTACCTAAATTTAAAAAAAGAGAAGATCAATTAGAAAATATAATAGAGAAATGGTGTTATTTTTTTAAACACGCCGGTGAAACAAGTGAAGAGGATCTAAAAAAAATAATAGGAAGTGATTTAATTATTGGCAGGGCTTATGATGAGCTAAACCAATATAATTGGAGTAAAGAAGAACGTCTTGCTTATGATCAAGCTAAAAAACGTACCGATGATTATTTATCTAGTCTTGAAGAAAAACTTCATCAAGGCATTCTAATCGGCCATCAAAAAGGTAAAATTGAAGGTATAGCAGAGGGCGAAAAACAGGCTAAAATAGTAGTGGCAAAAAATTTACTTAAAGCTGGTGTATCTATTGACGTCGTATCGCAAACTACGGGCCTTTCTTTAGATGAGATTAAGAAATTAATTTAACCTTATTCCGAGTCAAATGGCCTTGAATGGAAGCATTACTTAAATAACTTTGAGGCTCTAAACTTATTTGTTGTTCTTTTACATCATTAACTTCTAATCTACCATTTCCGTTATGCTCTATTGATTGATTTAATGTTATATCTAGCCCCTTATTAAATTCAATCATAAACTTGTCAAACTTTTTCGGACTTAATTTACCAGCTTCTCCGTCAGGACATGCTTTCTCTACATATGAGCTTAAAATCCCTGAAATCTCATTAAATTTACCACTCATGACTTTTCTAGTAATCTCTTTTTGCATTCCCATATAATCAATACTTAACCGGTGCATTGATACACCACTTTTTAATCCAGCTTGCTCTACTACTTTCTCAAATCCCTTTGTAATATTGAGTGCATAGCCCTGTGCTTCTAGTGGAGATATAGACTGATCTGCTGTAGAAACATACTTTTGACCTGTAACTTTTCTAATGAGCATGTCAAGTAACATTATCGTACCATTTACATCCACTCTTGCATCTACTTGTGAGATTGGACTTTTAGTACTTTCAGGTTTAGAACTTAACAATCCACTCACAGAGCTTTTTACCCAACCAAATAAATCATTTATCCATCCAGTTGGTCTTGTGCTGCTACTTGTTGTACTCCGACGATGACGAGCTTGCTCTCTATGTCTACTATGCCTATGTCTGTGAGTTACAGGTTGGTCTGATAACATCATAACTTCTGGATTGAAAACATCATTATACACTTGATCCTTATACTCTCTTTTTACAATATTTATATCTCTTGCAGCACTTATTTCCTTTTCATGATCTTTTAACACTATCTCTTTATCAGCAAACTTTATGCATAACGTTTTCATTCTAGGTGTTTCGTAGAACTTACTAAGTGTAATACTACATAGATCATTCTTAGTAATAGTCGAGTCAAAAGCATTCGTGATCATTAGATCATTATCATTACTACGAACAAACTTATAATTTCCTCCTTTTCTCGGTGTAATAATTTCATTACCTTCCTCTACATCTTGACCCGTTACCACAATTACTTCTTTGTCCTTTTCAAACATTAAAGGCTGTGGTTTTAAACTCCATTCATCATTATCAACGCTGATTGTCATCGGAACATTTTCTAATATCACATGAGTTTTATTATACCTCTCTACTCCATCTTTTAACCTCACAGTACAATACTCAGCTTGCTCTTTCACCGTTGCTCTCAATAACAAATCATTTTCGAATCTAATTACTTTTAATTCATGATTACCTTTTCTTACTACATTTCTTAAGTCAATCGTATCTATTGAATTCTCCTCATCAACATCATGAATAATAACCTCCTTAGTTTCAGAATCAATTACATATACATTTTCACCACCATTGCCCACTAAATGACTCCTATACGCTGGATTGCTATGTATTACTTCATGATTTCCACTTCCTATTACCACTGTCTCATTACTTAAAACTGATTGTATAAAAAATGACATTTTACTTACTCTATTTGCTACAGGTAAATAGTTTCTTATCACCTCTTCACTAGACTTATCACTACTTTCTAGCATGTACAAATTACCTTTATTCCCTATTCTGATTTCACCACTCTTTCCTAGTCTGTAAGCAGGATTTTCTGAATAAGAGATTGTGACATTAAATTCTTTATTTGACTCAACAAAATTGAATTTTACTTCATGTTCAGTTCTGTTAAAAACATTTATATATTTTACATCGATACTTTTTATATCAACTGCCTGATATGCAAACCAAAACGTATTGTTTACATTAAATCTTTCAGGGCCATATATAAAACTAAGCTCTGCACTTCCACTACTATTTAATGGTACTAGATAATCAAAGCTTCCTTTCAATGCTCGATTGTATACTACTGTGTTAGGTCTTACTACTATTTGCATTTGATAATCACAGCTATCATCTATTATGTTTATTCTATCTTTAATTTCTTCATTACCACTTTGACCATCTATTAGTCTTACATTACTATTACAACCATCACAGGAAACTGTTATTGTCTCTGCTTTATTTGCTCTTCCTATTACCTTATTTATTTCACATATTTTTAGCCAATTGTCTCTGAAATAGTCTGCTATCTCTCCTATCTCTAATTGAATGTTTAATTGCTCTTCCTGTAAAGCAAACAATGTTGTATCTAAAGTATTGATTCCACCTTCTCCTAATAGATGTCCCTTGATGTAATTTGCCTGTAAAACAAATATGTCGTCTTTATTGCCTCCATAATATTCTTTAGAGCCATTATTCACCACAAAGATATTTGGACTATTTAAAAATCCTTTTGCGTAATCCTTACCTTCTCCGAGATTAATTAAAGTATGATTCCCTGTTTTATTTGCGAATATACCAATTGCATTTTCACATAGATATGATCCATAATCTGGTGCAGGCTCATCATTTCCCTGTGGTAAACAAAATACTCGACCTTCATTTAAATCATCGGGTCTTGCTCTGCTCCATCTTATACCCGTTCTTTTTCTATCAAGTAGTACTTTACTATCTAGTTTATCAGTAGTAGGAAAAACATAGCTTTGAATATCACTATGCTGTTTTAAATACCCAAGTCCTTGCTTAACTAACTGATTATAAAGTTGTTTTTTCTCCATGAGCTCTTCTATATACTGCTCAGGCTTAATACCTATAAACGCACGTAAACCTTCAACAAACCTTTCATCTCCCTTTAGGTGAATAATCTGATCAATCTTCTCAACTCTCTTTACTGCCATATAAATATCAGTGCCAACAAAGACTACAGCACCAATTGTAGCTCCAATAGGACCAGTAACACTTGATACTCCTTCAAGTACTCCAAAAGCTTCAGCAACTTCTACACCAATCTCTGCAGCGTCAACTCCCAAGTAAATACTATCTCCTACTACACCAACTAGCGCTTCTTCCGTACCATTTTTAAATGCTTTTATCTGATTAACTAGATCATAGACAACAAAAGCAGAAGTACCACGAGCAAGAAAAGGTGATGCTGCTTTTAAAGATTGACCAACTAATAATTTTCCCTCTTCAGCTAGTTTTAATCCTTTAAGAGATGCAGCTTCAGCAACTTTAGCAAATCCTTGACCACCGGCTATAAAACCAACATTCACTGCCACACCTTGATAATTACCATTTAAAAAGTCAGCGAGAACATTTTTAGCCATCATTCCGTGCATAGTCATTCCGGAGATTTTTCCCATTTTTCCCAAATGATTCATGACTTTTTGATTGCCAATTAGATTACTTACGAGACCTTGAGCACTACCTACAGTTTTAACCTCACTTGCTAGCTGAATTAGCTGACTCTGCTTTTCTTTCGGCAAATCTTTAATGTAATTAACAAACCTTTCACTATCTATCTTAATCTTACTTAAATCTCTTTTCTCATCCTTCTCCTCATTAAATTCATCTACGTCTTCCCAGGTGAATAAACATTCTCCTTCAGCGTTTCTTTTCTTTCTACCTTTTAAGCACTTCTCTGGTGAAGATGGACTTTGCTCAATTTTTTTTGATTTTAATGTATCAAGAAAAGATCTTGCCTTCTTATATTCTTCACTATTAACTTCTAAACGTAAGAGATTTGCTTGACAATGTGATATTGCTTCATCTATATTACCAACCTTATCATACAAACGAGAAAGTTGATGGTGTGTAAATGCAACATTCTTTATGGTCTTTAAAGTATATTCATGTTTTTCACCCAGGCTACCTTTTTGAAATTCATAGACTTGTTGATAGATTTCTAATGCTTTTTTGTGATGTTCTAATGCTTCCTCTGGATTATTTGATAAGCCAGGTAAATTGTGTGTATATGCAATATTATTTAGAATCTTCGTAATCTTTTCAGTGGTTTTTGATATAAGCCTATGGTTACCTAGCATTTCTTCTCTGGCATCGTAAACTTTGTTATATCTTATTAATGCACTTTGGTAATAAGACAGTGCATCTTGATATTGTCGATTCTTATTATATGCATCACCGATCTTCCCGTTCGTTTGGGCAATATAACCCGAAACCTGTATAGCCTCTCTACTATCAGGACCTAGTTCCTCTTTTGTAAACAAGTAAACTTTTTGATAAATCTTTAAAGCATTCCCATCATTGGACCCAGACTTCAGAATCATGTATGCTACATTCTTAAGTACATTCAAAATGTTAAGGTACTTTTCAGAGTGAAGTAATTCGGAATGGTATAACAGATTTTTATACTTTTTTGAATTTTTGACCTCGCTGTATAATTTCCAATCTATATTACTGTCTTCATTATTAATACCACTCCAAAGATTAAGAGAATATTTTACAATTTCATTATATAAAATACCGTATTTCTCCCGAGCCTTTTTATATTCGTTTTGTAAATGGTATGTATAAGCTATATCACTCAAAGTCATCAGGTAACTGGCTTTCAATTCATCATTAACTTTATTAGGTTTTAAGTCTTGTTCTAACTTAGTTAAAGTAGTTAACGAATCGCTAAATTCTCCACCCGCATCTCCATTTGGTTTTTTCTTAAATTTTCCCTCCCGATTCTTTATTCTTGCTTTGAGTATATTCATATCCGCGAAACCAGAAAAATCAGGATAACGTTCTCCAATTGCATCCTTTAGATCAGCTATTTTTTCTGCTGCTTCCAATACTTCACTTTCCTTAATATTAGTATTTTTATAGTAGTACTTGTCAGCTATTTCGTTATTAATCACTTCTAATAGGCTCTTTGCTAACTCGACTATTTTGTCTTTTTTCTTACCATCCTCACTATTACCAGATTCCTCAAACTCATTAATCAGCACTCCTATAAACCCTTTAATGTTTTCGGGCTCTTTAAATACTAGACTTATACTCTGAATATCAATGTTCTTTTCACAAACTCCACGATAAAATTCCTTATAAAAATTGAATTTCTCACCATACGGAACTTTTAGAAGATCTTTTAGATAATCAGCGTATTCCTTACTATCTAACATATTGTAGATTAACTTTTGTAAATTAGTATTATTGGTCACTTGAACTGGAGGAGGGGGTTTTGCAACTTTTACTATTAGTGCTGATACAAGAGGCATCATATAATGTATACCTATCAACCTTTCTATAATAATAGGTATATTATTATTCTCAATTCTCTCTATCAATTCGTTTAAAAAGCTTCTTGTGGCGAATATGTCCTTTGAATCAAAATCTACTTTGTACTCATTGTAAGCGTTATAGAGCATTTCAAAAACATTGATTATAGTCTTGGTTACATCTACTTTTTCCTTTTTGCCCAATATTTCAATATCTATAGGTATTTCCCTTAAATCTTTCTCTAGATTTATTAGCTGCCTGATCTTCTCACTAGTCTCTTTTTTTTTGTTCAGTTTATCTTTTACTTCATTTTTCAACAATAATTCATCCAATACAAGTTCATTCTTTGCATTCTCATCTTGCACCTTTAGAAAACGTCTAGCAAAAGAGACAATGTTACTTTTATCAGAAAGGATTGCTTTAACAATATGAGTAGCACCTATAAATTTTACGATCTTATCTATAATTTTATTTGTTTCCTCATCAAGTTTATTATTATCCTCAAAGTATTTTTTACAAATTTGATTAAAACTTAATGTGTTATAACCATACCCTTCTACCTCTTTTTTCAAATTTTCTTTTGCTTGATTATAGTAACCTGGAAAGATTAGTTTATTCCTTTTTAATTCTATAAATTTTTCAAATAGCTTTCTCCTACTTATACTATCCAGCTTTTTTAAATCACTTTCATCATCAAATTCATTGTTACTAAAGTCTTGTGTAATTCCAATATCTATAGGAAGCAGATATTGCCAATAATCTATTACCAATTCTTTTAAGAACGCTTCTGATCGCTCTTCTATTGGAGATAATGAAGGGTATAAGGATTTTACTACTCTATACCCAAATAACTGACCAGCTTCTTCAGATGAAAGTGCTTCAGTATCTGTAAACTTACTTTTAATATCCCATAAGTGTTTTTTTAATTCCTCTTCAATCTCATTAGGATTACTATAGATTGACAAACTAACAATACTTTCGCCTGCTTGTTTTGCATATACGTAACAAAACAATTTTTGCCTTAAATTAATAACTGCTTCTCTAAATTCATAGACGCCGTAACTATAAAATGAGTGGACTAAATTATTTCTTAAATGCTTAATTTCTCTTCTTAGAATAGAAGATTCTTTTTCTTTTATTTCTAATTTAGGATAGATATTCACAATGAAATCAAACCATTTTTGATATAAATCTACCCCTCCCTCAGAAACTTCATTCTCTAAATTTATCAATTTACCATATGGATCAGAATTATTCTCAGAATCTTTGCTATCTTTCATCAGTTTAGCTCTTTTTGCACTGAATTCTTTTTCTTCTTTCAGTAATTTTTCTACATTTATTTTTTTATTATTTATTTTTTTATTCAACAGCGATAATTCCTCTTTCAGGTCTTGTAAAAATTGATCAATATCAATAATATTATTAATATCATTAGATTCGAATTTTTTTTTCTTAGACTTAAGAAAGAGACTACGATACTCTTCTATTATACCCTTCTCATTATCTTGATTACTTTTCCCTTTTTGATTCTTTCCACCATTTTTGGGTTTTGTACTCTCTTTCTTAGTGCTTTCTTCTAAAAATTTTTTCTTCAATGTAGTCCGCAAAGCTTCATCTCTACTCCCTTGAAATGAAAATGTTTCTATAAATAAAATGAATATCATGGCTTTTTTATAATCTGGAATATTCTTAAGATCACTACCTAAGAGTTGTTTGAGAGCTTCTATCTTTTTGTTGACATTCTCTACCTCCCTTTCCATTATTTCCTCCTTTGAGTGTTTTGAAGAAGCTTGAGTGTTTTTACTTGCTACCTCTGATTTTATATTTTTTCCACCTTGGGAAGTAGTTTTTTCTGTATCTTTAAGTATTTCAGCAGACCTACCTATTATCTTTTTTCCAAATTCTTCAATAATTTTCTCATTATTCAAACGTATAGCAATATCAAATGGAGTTTCATTTTGATGATTTTCAGTATCGATTCTTGCTCCACATCCTATAAGTAGCTTAACTACATTCAATTTACTATTGTCATTACTACTCTGAACAGCATAATGCAAAGCTGTATTACCGTCTCTATCCACAAAATTAACATCTGCATTTCCAATAAGTTTGCTTACTTCTTCAGATTTACCTTGACCTGCTGCAATAAGCAATTCCCTATTATTAATACTTATCTTTCTAAGTCTAATAGTTTCTTCTAAACTTTTAGTAGAGTCAGGAGACTGATGATGCTGAGCAGAATTAATAGTATCTCGAACTGACTGACTATTATCAGAAGAAGATTGCTGAGAAGAACCTGCCTTATTAGGATCATTATCAGATCTCTTTAACCTATCACCTGACAAACCTGGTGACTGTTGTCTTGATACAGGCTGAGTATTATCTGGCTGACTTCCTTGATTAGCATTTGAGGGCCCTGGTTGAAGTTTACTATCTGATTCAGGATGAATTTTAATAATATAATCGAGCAACTTTGTCTTTTGGAAATCACTAATACCTTCAGTAGAAGCTCCTTTTTCCACAGCAACCGCTGCAATGTTAAAGTAATTTTTTTCAATAGCACTTTTTAATAAGAGCTTTAGATCGTTCATATCTAGATCTTGAACTAGAGCAAAATTCGATATAACAAACTGCTTCCTTTCATAATCATTAGATAATTTTCGCGAAAAATCTCTTCGTTTGTTTATTAAATCTTCTTGATTTGGTATATCCTGTGATAAGAGTATATTCATTTCATCAAAAGATTTACCTTCAATTAACATGTCAACAATTTTTTTGGTATTGTCTATGGCAAATATCCCACAGTTATGCGAATCTGTTTGCTGTTGAACTTGAAAGCTTTTTATATCATCACTTGTTACTCCTAAAGTTTCCATAAGTGCAGATGCTATGTAACCCGTACTCATACTCATTTTATTAATTATATCATCTTTTTTTTCCTCTCTTAATGCTTTTAATTTACTTTGTATATCATTTAGATTACCTGTGTAAGGTTGTCCATTTTTTACTGCTTCTTCTTTTCTCTCTATTTCAATAGTCTCATTTATACGCAAAGAATCAATTTTTTGATTAATATTATTAAGTTTCCTTATTAAATCTCTTTTATCTTGGCTATCATCTTGTCTAAGCTGTAAAGTTCTTCCAAATGAATCGCAATAATAAGCATAAAATTTTCCATCTCTTTTATTATTAACTAAGGTTACCAAATGGTTATCCCCTAAATTTATTATAGAAATTAAGATTAAATTACTGCGGCTTTGATTTCTAAATTTTATAAATTGGTTACTTAAATGATCGAGATCACCTACAATAGAAAACAACACGCCACCTGTTCCTTCTTCATCCTCTTTATAATTATATTCAATTCTTGCAATATGCGAAATATCATGTTGCTGCAACCAATATTGATAATTACCTTTCTCTGTTTCATCTTCAAGAGTTTGCCAACTATGCTCCTGGTCATAGTCATTAGAACGTTTTAAGCGGTTTAAGATGTATTTTCTTTTCCAGGCTTGTTGCTCTATGCGCTGTTCTTCCTTCAATAGATCAACAATTTCTGAATTAACCCCTTTTAGATAGTCTGTTGGATGTTCAACCTTCAGCATAAAACCCCCTGCCTATATTCAAATGAAAACGTAATGTTATACTAGATATGGATATATGCTAATAAATACAATTGGCAATGCAAGTAATTTTTATGTATATTATGATATTTTATTTTCACGCTGTTTTATTTTGCACTGAACTTGCGAAAGAGTTTTTTTTAAACTTCGTTTTGGCTGTAAATTACATCAACCTTTCTCAAAGAAATTACTATTAATCTAGCAATGTATTCTACTAATAATTTAAATAAAACAACCATTTCCAGCACTCAAAACCAAGGAACGTGAGAAGTGTTTTCTTTGGAATCGTATGGTCTACCAAGCGATACATACGAACTTTTTTATATGATAATTTCACTATACGCTAAAATCAGTTATATTGGCTTACTTTCACTAAATTTACATATGAACTGTTTTGTCTAACTTTGTTGCAACAATTTCATGCTTTTGTTTTCAGAACCATATTTTTATGCAACACATTCTCACAAATATACGATCTTTTTTGCAATTTTAGAAAGAGTCAATAATTGAATTTTTTGTGACGCTGATTGATATAGTATCTGCGAGAATACTTTTTAGTAGTTGACCTTACGAAAACTATATACTATAGTTAATATTTATTCTCTTACCATATTAGAGTGGGTATGCAAATACCGAGGACTATATAGCCTTCAATAGTAGTTGATGCTATCTCATATGTTTAAGATAAGCTAAAATGGTTATATTCATATTAGATGTGACCTGATTAGGAAATTTTTATAGTGCTGTTTTGGTTAGTTTGTGGGGTAATACGATGAAAAATACACATAATAGAGGTAATACACTTCCTTTTATAGCTGGTACTCTTGCTACTCTTACGTTACTTGCGTCTGGGGTTTTTGCTATAGCTCCCTATATTGCGTTCTTATCTCCAATTGCAGCTTTAGGTATCTCTCTCCCCATTACTTTGATTATATCTTTGCTTTCTATAGCAGTAATTGCATTTACGTACAAAATAATTAGTAAAAATAAAAAATTAGATGAAGCTTCAAAGCAAACTAATAGTCCTGTAATAAAAGACGAGGTAGAAAAGCGAATCAAAAACCTAGAAGAATCTAATATTCTATTCAATGAAAAGTTAGAAGTGCTTGCTAGTACTACAACAACAAGTCAAATGAAAGAAGAGCTGTACATGAAATTTTATGAAAAAGGTGAAGTAAGGGGAAATAAACCTTTTGAGGATTTTATTCTTGAAGAACATAAAAGAGAAGAGTTAAGTAGTATTTGCAAGTTAATAAAGGATAATATTAGTAAAATGTCCTTAGAAAAAACAGGTAATTCAGAAGAAAAAAGAAAAGTAGAAAGAGTAGGATGCATTTTGTACGGTCCACCAGGAACTGGTAAGAGTACAATTGTTGAAGCTATTGCAGATAAATTTAAATCTCTCACTATGTTTATAAAAGTTCCTGGATCTGATTTGCTTAGAAAATCAAGTATAAATGAGGTTTTTAATAAAGCAGAAGAAAACGCCCCTTGTATAGTTCTTATAGATGAAATTGACAGCATCGGTACAAAGCGCACTGATGATAATCAAGTATCTTTAAATTATTTTTTCACTAGGTTAGATGAAGCTAGAAGAGATGTGATAGTGCTTGCTACAACTAATGTCTGTATGGGAGATCTAGACACAGCACTTACTAGGGGAGGTCGGCTAAGCAAAAAAATTGAATTCCATGAACTAAAAGGAGACACGCTTAGGAAAGTACTGAAAGCGGGCCTAAAGAAAGAATTGAAAGGTACAGAATTTGATTCATATATTAAAAACATTTTAGAGGGTACTGCTAATATTACTTTTTCAGCAGCAAACTTGGATAGTTTTATAAACTATGCAGCTGAATGTGCACAAAGTAGCAAAAAGCCTAATGTTCGTACTATGGTCAAAAATTTTTGTGATAATTATGGTATTCCATTTAAAAATCCACTAATACAGAACATAAATTGAAAGTTACAACAGACGTACAAAATCAGGAGAATGATAGTGGTTATTCGAGTGGTACAAATACTCCAAGTACTTTGAAAGGACAATCTTTAATGACCCCCGTTATTATTAATAAGTTAGAAGAATGCAGAAAATCACTTAATCTGGTAGACTAGAATTAGCTGGCAGAAGAATTGAGGTAGTCATATCAAGTTCCAATTAATAGAAAAAGAGTATTTTTTGTTTATAATTTAATGTTTAAGCAAGCTTATCTATTTGCCTTTTTGATTTAAGTTTGTTTTTTGGATAAATTTGGCCATTTTATATTGGTACTAATATAAGAATATCTACCACGTTAAAGGTTTACGTAAACACTTAAACTTACTACAGAAACTAAAACATTGCAAAAAAAATATCATATTAAAATTGGTTTAACTTATCTTATATACATACGAACTTTTGTTTATAACAATTTTACTATGGGCTAAAACCAGCTATATTGGCTCACTTTTGCTAAATTCACATAGGAACTATTTTACCTAACTACTTTCCAAGGATTTCAAAATTCTATTTTTATAACCTTATTTTTACGCTGCTTGTTCTCACAAATATACGATCTTTTTTGCAATCTTAGGAAGAGTCAATAATTCAATTCCTTATAACACTAATTAGTATGGTCTTTTCATTAAATTTATCCTCTCAAAAAGACTGTGCTTTATCCATCTACTTTAATGGTATCATAATATTTTACACCTAAATCTATTCTATAAAAATTCACAATACGAATTAGTAAATAGATTATATTCAAACCGATTGTATTTATGATATATAGCGCATACAATATATTACTTGTTTATTTTAGTAGGGGGTATAGGTATGTTTAGTTCGAAGCAGGTAGTACAATATAATTTATTTGGTAGTAACGTCCTTGAAGGCATTTCATCTTGTAAATTTGCACATTTTCCTGAAGAGGTATTTGAGATTAGCAGTGAAGAAAATCAAGCAATAGATAGTTTAGAAAGCAAAATAGAAAATCTACAACAGGAAAATTTTGATCTTAAAAAAAATGTAGAGTTACAAAAACACTATAAGAAAAGAGTAGAAGAGTATTACGAAGAAGTAAGTGAACTTACAACAAAGGAGCAAACTCTAGCAGGGAAGGTAAAAGGACTTGAAGCTGAGTTACAAAAAAAGACGAAAAATTTAATTGAAAATAATCAAGATATTGAACAACTAAAACAGGAAGTAGAAATATTATTATTAGAAACGCAGAGCAAAAGTGATGTAATTAAGAACTTAAATAACCAATTAAAAGAGGCAAAGAATGAAATTCAGTTAACAAACAAAATAAATAAAGAGTTACAGCAAAAACTGGATTTGACTGAAGCTGAGTTAAACAGAGTAAGAAAAGAAAGTACAGTGCTGATAAACAGTATAGAGGATTTGAAAGGTAATTATGAAAATCAGATACTAGAAAAAAAGAAGGAACTTAATGATATAAGAGATCAATTGTGTATTTATTTATTAGAGTATAAAGAACTATTTGCAGAATTCAATAGACTGCAGAAGGAAAACGAAAGTTTAAAACAGAAAAATTTCTATATTAGTAATGAAGTGTCTCTTGCAGATGAAATAAACAAAGAAAACGTAAGAGAAGAAATAGCAAAGCTTCAGTTTGTACCTGAAGTGAAAATTAAACATATTATTGATAATAATGATTTCCCAATTGAAGTATGGAACGAAACGGATAGTGAAAGTGACAATGTTAGCCCTTGCCCTGATTATGATGAAAGTTTTGGTAGGCGTTACAGTCAACTATTCTATGATGAAGCCATAATTCATAAAGAAAAAGATACTTTTGTTTTAATTCGTCAAAAAGATTCTTTTTCTTTAGCGAAAGTAAAACTGAATACAAGAGAAGAAGAAAAGTATGAAAGTATTTGGCAAAAAATAGATAAGATCCTTGATGACCTAGATGTTTTAGGTAACTTTGGTAACGAAGAAGATTACAAGGAACAAGAAAAAAGATTTGATAAAGTTATAAGTGAAGCACTGGAGCAAGGAATAATGTTCACTTTTCCATATAAATCTGGTATGTCCTTGATAGATCGTATAGCTGACACATTTCAAAAGCTATATTTATCTGCTGACACTACTCGAATTCATGAGTTCTTACACAAGAGAAAAATATTTCAGGTAATATCAGAAGGTGCATATTTAAATAGATCGAGCGACGAAGAGCATGAAGATTTTGTGAACATAATTTGTTCAGATTTAGACACTTTGAGTAAACGATCCGAAAACCTTTCAAAGCTTAAGGGATTAGCACTTGAAAGTATTATGAATAAAAGTGAGCAAATTGATGAATATGACTTTGAACTAGAAATAGATAATGGATATTTTTGCATAGATTATCCACAAAATAGTATTGTTGAAGTTACAAGGATATTAAATAATCAAAAAGCTAAAGATTTAAATCTAAACATTGGTATACTTCAAATTGGAAACAGTATAATTAGAGTTGAAAATATAGGAGGAAGGAGAAATTATACAGAGTTCTCGGGAGATATCATTGAAATGTCTTTTACCACTGAAGTAGGAGAGATCAGTATTCATCTATGTCCTAGTGAGAAAGATAGTAATAAAATAGAAGTGAGGCTTGTCGATGAAGTAAGATTTAACAAGTTAGAGAATAAATCAAGTTTAGGGCAGAGTTGTCTGTTAGGTGGGAAAAGTGTTTTGACAGCTATAGAAAATGGGTATTTCGAAAGAAATAGTAGTGCTTTTAAAGAGTTAGGTAAGACTATTAGACAGTCAGATTGTACAATGGAAAATCCATCTAGCTTTTTAGAAGAAGTTAATAGAAATCAGCTACTAAAAGTAAATGCAAGAGCTTATGGTAGGGGATTATGATAGTTGCTGTACATTGTAGATATAAAAATAAGGGGGATTGAAGATGCGTTTTAATTTAGAGCCAGGAAGTACTTTTTGTGATCGTCAGAGTAAGCTTGTAACTGTCAAAATAAATGATGAAGAAAAGATTAATTTACCTTATACGTCATATATCTTTGATAAACATCACCATTTTATCATCTCTAATTTCAAGATGAACCCTACGAACAGCATACTAACTAATTTTTATCAACAAGAGCTATACTTAAAGCTAGAAAAAGTAGAAAGTGATTATAAGTTGGTTCTAGTTAATAATGAAGATCAATATTATTATTATGTTTACTATAATGATACAAATATTGTCAAAATAGCTACTTTTAATTCTATACCTAGCAATTTCATAAAATATCAAGGTCAGTATTATATTTTCTCTTATGATGGAGAGTGTTCAGTCAATTTTGTACCGCTAATAAATAGTAGGGTTCTAGTAGATCCAAAAGATATAATGAGTAATCAAGACATAGATTTTGTCTTAAAAGAGCTTGAAAAGCTGCCTGATAAGAGACTTAGAATAGGCGTTGGAAAGAATTTTTTAAGGGGACCAGAAGAAGTGCTATCAAGTACTTATAAAAGTGCTGAAGTATATGGTATACGTGGTAATAAAATTGGGATATTGAATAATATTGCTACTAGCTTTAGTAATAAAAAATTAGAGCTATTCTCTGGAAATGTTTCTATCGATACCATAGATCAATTTGGTGCTAATCTTAGTCTTAGAGCCTGTTCATAATCTTTTGAGGAGTAAAGCAGTAAAGGCTAGAACAACCATTTGCAGGCTAGTATTGAGTTTCCGCTCGCAATTTTTCCACAATCGCCTACATTTTTCCAACCAAGCAAAAGATCTCTCAACAACCCATCTTTTCGGCAATACAGCAAAGATGTGTAATTCGCTGCGCTTTATCACTTCAACAGTTGCTCCAATAATATCTTTTATTTGAGTTGCAAATTTTTCTCCCGTATAACCCGCATCAACTAGTATATTTTGGACTTCAGAGAGGTTTTCTCTTGCATTTTTGATCATTTTTACAGCACTGCTACGGTCAGTTATTTCTGCTGTTGTGATATAAATTGCGTGTGGTAGACCTTGAGTATCAACTGCAATATGGCGTTTTATTCCTGAAATCTTTTTACCAGCATCATAGCCTTTTTCTTCAGCAGTATCTGCATTTTTTACGCTTTGTGCATCAATTATGCAGAAGCTGGTTTTTTCTTTCCGACCATTGTTTTGTCGAACTACGCCAACTATTTTTTTTTAATACCAGCTCCAGAACACTTTCTTTATTTGCATCTGCTTTTTCACTCCACTTCTTAAAATAGTCGTAACAATTCCGCCATTTTGGAAACTCTTTTGGTAACATTCTCCACTGGCATCCACTTTTTAGGACGTATAATACTCCACAAAATACATCATATAAATCAAGTGTTCTCGGCTTTGTTCTCTTCCTGCAAGACTCCAGATCTGCTACAATAATCTCAAACTTTTCTCGACTTATATCACTTGGATATAAATTTCGCATATCCTACTTTATATACTTTATCCTCTCATTCTATCCCTTTTTTGAGATCACGTACAGGTTCTGAGCAAAAGTTCTCTCCACGCTGCTACTTCCAGAACCTTCATTGCTGGATCGGATTCTACTAATGCTGTAAAATTTGTGTCTCGATTTATTAACTCTTCCTTCATTCTCAAAAATATTTCCTCAAAGTTCAGTGGTTCGATAATATTTGGCTGCTGCATTTCTAAACAACTATTCCGCTAATATCTATGAATTTGCCTTCTGAAAGATACATACCTTCGAGTACAAGAGTCATTTTTCCTTCTTTAACTTCAGCAATCTTTACTTTTTCTAACTTAAATCTCTTTTCCCATTTTTCCAAAGCTTCTGCAGTTGCTGCGTAAATTTCTAGTGTTAAATCACGATTAACTGGCTTGTCCACTAATTCAAATAGTTTTGACCCATAATCTCTCCTCATTATTCTACTGTTAATAGGAGTGGTCAGTATATCAATTATCGATTGCTTTAAGTGCTCTATTCCTTCAAGAGCTTTTCCCGTTTTAGCATCCATTCCTCGCATATATTTTTCATGGCTCTGACTGAATACTTGCATGTTTTTCACGTGCTATAGAAATAGCCTTTCTTAACTTCTTTTCAAGAATTTCTTTAGAAGGAAGCTGTGTTAAATACTGTGCAACATGAATATTAGAGCCTTCGAGTTCAAGATATTCTATATCCTCTTGATCCTTATCAGCACATAAAATAATCCCTAACGGTTTTTCTTCACCTGCTTTTCGTTCATTTTTATCTAACCAATTTAAATACCATTCCATCTGTCCTTTATAAGCTGGTTCAAAACGACCTATTTTTAGCTCTATTGCTATAAGGCGTTTTAATCCTCTGTGAAAAAATAGCAGGTCCAAATACCTGTCAGTTGTTTTAGTACTCATCCTTTTTTGACGTGTTACAAAACAAAAATCATTCCCAAACTCTTGTAAAAACTTTGTCAATTCATCCAAGATTGTATTTTCTAGATCAGTCTCACTATAACTTGATGGCAATTCCATGAAGCTAAGGAAGTATGGGTCATGAAAAATGAATTCTGGTGCTAACATATTTTCTTCACGTAAATTTTTTATACTCCTTCTTATGAAATCTTCAGGTTTTTTTGCTAGTGCTGTACGTTCATACAACATAGTATCGATTTTACTACGTAGTGCCCTAACACTCCACCTTTCAATACGACACATTTCTATATAATAATTACGCTTCAGCTCATCAGAAATTGCAATAATTTCTACAAAATGTGACCAACTCAATTGTTGTGACAGTGTCGCGACAATCTCTTGATCAGGAAAGAATTTAGAAAATTGCACCATACGAAATAATGACGCTCTATCAAACCCACGTCCATATTTAATCTGAAGTTCTTTTGCAAGTTGGGAGATGATTTGCTTCCCATAATCTGCGCGTTTGTGCTTTAGAATATCTTGATCAATTCTGGAGCCAATTTCCCAGTTTAACAATACTAGAGTAGAGTTGAATTGAACAGAAAGATGATTCTTTGCTCTATCTATTAAATTACTAATGTCTCCTAATAGGCTAATAGTTATATCCATGTTCATAACTTTATTTTTGGTAAGTATAGCAGATGGTTTATTTTTATCCTGAAAAAACATTACTACTACCACTTATTACTTTAGAACCACAAGATATTGAATCTCCAACTCTTCCTATACTATAGCCATTTGTAAACACTGTTTTTGATCCTTCAGTTAATACTCTACCTTCTGTAAAATTATCTCCTTTTCGGCAAACTGGCTTACCATTTACAAAAACATTGTTACTGCCACTAACACAAAAATGTAGTGTTGCTTCTGCACAATGATCTCCTACTCGCACAACCGATTTATTCATTTAATTAAGGTTTATTCTATCTGCTTTCAGTTTTATTTCGCTCTTCGTCATCTCTATGCTCGATTCCCCAGCTTTCAGTGTTATTTTGTCTACTACTTCAATCTCTAAATGATGCTTTCCTTTATCATATGTAAACTTCGTCCCATCTTGAAATTTTATACTATTTATTTCTTTTTTATTCTCTGGTGCAGAGTATTTTTCCTGATATATTCCTCCTAATACCACTCCTAATGATAGTTCACCAAGAGGAGAAAATACCATAACCTGTCCATCAATATCTGGCGGAGACCAATCTCTATCTTTTCCTGCTTTACTCGTTATCCACGGCAACCAATCTGTTAAAAATTCTCCTATTTTAACTCTTACTTTTGCTTTTTCATAATCTATTTCTTTTACCACTCCTATACGAATAACGTTTGCTAGCTTCCTATTCAGCTCTGAAATCGCAAAACTATGATCCAACATATACGTTACCTATCTCTATAATATGCGGCTTAATTCCAGTTTCTGACCACACTGATTTACCAATATGTATCTCATGAACCCATTCAACCATCCACACTAAATATGCATCGAGCTCTGGTCTAAAGTCATCTCCTCCTCCTGATATAAATTCTCCTGGCGAAACATTTTCCACATTCCAAGTATTTTTATTTACTACTTTTGCAACTTCGCTAGCTAAAGATCTGACAATAATAGCTGCATTTTCTATTGTGCTATCAATCACAATTCGTGCTTCAAATCTTGCTTTCAGCGCTAATTCCTCTGTTCCAGGATCTTTTCCCGATTCTAAACTCACAAGCTCTACAAATAACGCTGGCGCTACTAATTCTTTCCTTATTGCTGGATAAATTTCACATGTCTGTATAGACGATATTTCTCTCTTCAGCGTAGTGCAGATTGCATTATGCAAATCTTTAAAATTCATACATTTCTTGTAATATAGTTCAATTCACGCTCAAAATATTTCTCAAATATCCCTTCTGTTTCATAATTAACTAGCTCCTTTATTATTTTTGATGCTTCTGGCTCCAGTCCTAATTTTACCTCTTGTATCGGCAAAGCTTTTCTTCCTTCACGCCTAAAAACACCACTATTTCCTCTTGGCATTTTTGCTGTAAACGCTCCTATAAACTCATGTTTTCCTACTTTCGCTCCTTTTCTTGTTTGTTTCATTTTGCCAACTTCTGATGCTCTAATATCATATAAATTTGCTCTCATTAATACGTCTAACCTACTTGTCTTAGCCTTAAAAATTCTTAATCTCTTTCTTATCAAACTTTTCTTTTCCTCACTGATTTCCTTAGCTGCTTTTGATTTTAGCCATATTGCTGTTTTGTTCAGCGCTTTTATAGCTGCAAGTTTTATTTTCTGCTCTTTTCTTTCAATATTGCAGATTATTTCATTAATATTGTTACTAATCAAACACTTTCTATTGCCTCAATTTTCCATATTTCACTCGAAGAATCTTTTAACGGTGGTTCAAAAATCTTGTAGAACCTTTTTTCAATCTTGATATAATTACCTATGCTAAAGGAAGTAACGTCCTGATCACGTATTTCTATAGAAGCAATTTGCTGAGTTAATGCTCCATCTGCACCTAAAGAATACGTAGTATCGGGACGTTTAATTAGCACTTTCATTTTACGAATACTCTCCTTATTTTTATTACAATATATGGCTTCCACTCCTAGATGCTCAAAACAATCTTCCAATAATTTTCCTATATTCATCAACTAGAACTAATTTTTACCAAAACTGCCGGACGATGGCACATTGGCAATGGATTTGACTGCGTATGTAAATCTGTTCCTCTATCAAATCTTCTTGGCTCTTGTTTTGCATATAATGGCTGACCAAGCGTATTCACCGTCTCATTAAAGTCTGCTGGTGCAAAATATGTCGTAAACGTACTTGCTGTTCCTAGTGGAAAACAGTGTCCTGTATCTCTTTCTATAAATCTTCTTACGGTTCCTTCAGGATCAGTTGCTTGTCCTCTATATTCCTCAAATGTTATTCCACAGAACGTAAATCCTGACCTCATATCATTTCTTAGCGCTGCTCCTTCTTGCCATCTCTCATATGCTTCTTTTACTTTAGCATGAGAAGTTAATGCATCAAAAAACTCAGGGCTTACCAAGGCATGAATTCCAGTCATATATTCACCACTTAGGTTATCTTCTATATGCCGGAGTACTTCCAGACACTTACGTTTTACATCAGTTGTTGCTGTTCCAAGGGCAAAATTTACTACTTTTGGTGTTATTTCAAATTCGTTGTACAGATTTAATAATTCTGACCCATCAGCATCTAAAATTATTCCCTTCAGCGCTCCCATTCGCAAATGCTCTAATGTTATTGCATGTTTGTTTCTCATTAGCTGTAAATGGTCAGTTATTACGTCTGCTAGAGCTTTAAGTTCACTCTCTGATCCAAATGCCCTTATTCCTTGCACTTCTTCTGGTAACACCACATCATCATGAGGAATATGAGGAATGGTAAATGTCCTTACCTTTCTTTTTCCTCTTTTTCCTACTGTTGCTGGCGCCCCTGGTACTTGCGTTGGTAATAAACTCAATACTCCGTTGTGTTCTTCTATGGTAATATGTCTAAATCTTACTGACCTACTTGGAAACAAATTTAGATTTTCAACGCGACCGTAATTTATCGGCAATATATTTATCGCATTTGTTAGCGCCGTCATGCTAAATGCTGTATTTGTAAATGGATTTTGCATTTTTTCTTTTCCCCCTTTTGTATTTTTAATAGTTTTTTTAAGCTCCCTTGCGGATCTCGTGCTTCAAGTTGCTTTATTGCTTCAGCTTTCTGTTCTTCAGTGATATTTGCTGGCCACACAACTGCATGATCTGCTAGTATTGCACCACGAGTAATAATTACTGCTTTGGCATTTTCTGTCGCATTTACATCACTTACTATTGCACCTATTGCTGTTTGTGTGCCATCTGTTCCAGCAGGATTAAGTACTCTAATAAAACCATCTTCCGTCTTTTTGGCAACTACTGCACCAAGCTTAAGATTTTGACCTTTAGCTACTGTTATTTGGTCTCTTGAATATAGGTTGGACACTTCATATTTCAGAAGATCCCCAAGGTTATTTTGTTCTGTTATAGTACTCATTTTGCTTTTCCCCTTTATTTTTTACTTTTGTTATACTACGAATATTCTAAATGCCAGATTGTGCACGACTTCTTGCTACCTGCATCATTAAATCTTCTGACGAATTCTGTGGTAATGTGCTTAAAATTTCAGTCTTCATTGTTCGTTCTGCAAGTATCGACATTAATATTTCTTGTGCTTGTTTGCTGCTAACATTCTGCTCTATAAATTCTCCTATTTTCTCTGGCATTCGTGATAAGTTGCATAAACGTATTAATTCAAGAACTTCAGCATGATAACTGTCATTTTTGATTTTATTAGTTAAATTATCAGTTTCTAGGTCAGTTGTAGTTTGTTCATTCATAGTAATACTCCTGTTTTTATTAATAGATGAAAGAATTGTAATTCCGTCTGCAAGGCCTATTTCTATTGCTCTCTCGCCAAAATATAGCCCTGCCTCTGTTGATCGAATCTTTTCAATTGAAAGACCTCTGTTCCTCGCTATTAGCTGCACAAACATTTCATATAGTCGGTCTACTTCTTTTTGTAAGCTTTCCAGACTTTCAGACGTCATTGGCTCATGTGGATTTAAATCATTTTTTCTACTTCCTGCAAATACTGTGGTATATTTTATTCCCTGTTTTTCATCAAACCCACTTTGATCTATATGACTTGCTATTACTCCAATACTGCCAACACCAGAAGTTCTGCTCACAAATACCTTCTCAGCGCTTGAAGCTATAGCATATGCAGCAGAGTATGCATCATCATTTGCTATCGCTATTATCCTCTTTTTTGCTCTTGATTCATAAATAAAGTCAGCTAGGTCAAATATACCGTTTACCTCTCCTCCGGGGCTATCTATATCAAGCAGAATAGTTTCTATATCTTTGTTTGATAATGCTTCTTCTATTTCTTCTTGAATTTTCTCATATGATGTCATTCCCAGAAAATCGTCAAAAGCCCCTGGTTTTTTGGTCAAAATTCCATGTATTGCTATTACTGCTGTTTTTTCTATATTCTGATTTACTGCATGTTTTATATTTTTCAAGATAGGTTGTTTTCCGTTATATAGTGACAACAGGTCAAAGCTTTTTTGCTCTATCATCATCGGCCTACATAGCCAGTTGGTTTGTAAAATTTCCATAAAGTAAACGAGACTTATTTTGTTTGTGTCCTGACATCAGAATCAAAGAAAAGGTTGAGAGAATCAGCACGCTTTTGATCTTCTGCTATTTCTTGGTCAATTTCTTCAACATCGTAACCCATTTCTGATACTACTTCCGATCGACTCTTAAATCCATTCCTTACTGCCATTTGCTGTGCTTGTTGATCTTTTAAAGGATCCACCCAATCAAATCCCTGTGGTATCCATTTTACTTCTTCTTTCGCTGCTTTTACTACTTTTTCATCTATACAGAGTTCTCCAGAAAGTACTGCTAACTCTAGCCATCTACTCCATACTGGTCTGCAAAACTGGAATACCATAATGTTATGTTGCAGCATAGCGCATCGACGACGAAACTCTATTAATCCCGCTCGAATGGATGAATAATTAACGCCTGTTAAATCTCCTGTTAGTTGCTCATATGTTATTCCTGTGCCTATTGCTATTGCCCTTAGCTGCTGTCTCATGAATGCTTCATAACTTCCTCCAACATCAGACGGCTCTGAAAATTTTATATCTTCTCCTGGGTCTAAAAGCTGCATTGTTCCTGGCTCTAAACCTGATAATGCTACTCCTTGCTCATTACTTTCACCTTCTCCTAAAATATTTGCCTCAGGATCAAGTCTTGTGATAAACCCTGCAAACATCGCTGCTGTTTTCTTTCTTACCAGCTCTGCATCATCGTATTGATCAAGTTCATAGAGCTTTAGCAGTATACTTGAAAGCCATGGCTCTCCTCTAATTTGCCCAGGTCTTAATGGTCTATAGATATGTAAAACATCGTTTGCTGGTACTCTCACTGATTCTCCAAATGAGCCTTCTCCTGGATGTTCTCTAAATAAGTAATATGCTTCTCTTTGCCCAAGTCTATTGAACTCAATCCCGTTTCTTATTACATTACCATTTGCTAAAGTTTGATTTGTTTTATTGTCTAAATGTTCAGACTCAAGTACTTGCAATTGCAACGGCACACAAAGACCATCTTCTCGTTTTCTTGTTCTTAATCTTACAAAACATTCTCCTCCCTCTATCATACTTCTGCATACTAAAGCTTGTAATCCATAAAAATCACTTACTCCGCTACTGTCTGCTTCATCTGTCCATTTTAGCCATAATTCTTGCACCTTCTTTCGAAATGCCCCATTCCTTGCTTTTGATTGCGGCTTTATTCCTGTTCCAATAGAGTTACTTACTATTGTATCAATAATATTTGCTGCATATGGATTTTTTCTCACCATATCACGTGATCTACTACGTAAAGTTTCAAGGTTTTGAGACAGCAAATTGTTTATACTTCCTGACTCTGGTTGAAAGTGAAAAAATCTTCTTCCTGAGCCTGCTCCATCCCACGCTGAGCTTTTTATCTTTGGCTTGTGGAATAATTGTTTAAATGACTTTAATAGCATTACTTTTCCTTATCTGAAATTTTCAATAATTCAGCCTCTAGCTCTTCTATTGTTGGTAGCGCTGTTTTTATCTCCTCTGGTAGGTTTTCAGTTATTCGATATTCAGCAAGGCCTATCGGTTTGGTCATATCTTGCAATGTATACTCAGCAAGCACGTTATTTTTCGATTTACATAGGATTAATCCTATAGACGGTTGATCTGTTGAGTGCTTGAGTAAATTATCTACTGCAGATAAGTAGAAATTCATTTTACCAGCGTATTCTGGTTTAAACTTATTATCTTTCAATTCAATTACTATAAAACAACGTAATTTCAGATGGTAAAACAATAAATCAACAAAGAAGTCTTCATCACCAACATCTAAGTGAAACTGCCTACCAACAAATGCAAATCCTTCCCCTAGCTCTAGCAAAAACTTCTCCATGTGCCCTACAAGCCCTTTTTCTACTTCTCTTTCATGAGCATCCTTTCCTATACTTAAAAAATCAAAAATATATGGATCCTTTAATGTGTAATGCGCTAAATCTGATTGAGGCAAAGGTAGCTTCTCTTTAAAATTAGTGATAGCTTTTCCCTGACGTTTATGTAACCCAAGTTCAATCTGCATTAACATGATGTTTCTTGACCAGCCATGTGCTATAGCTTCTTTTATGTAGAATAGCCTCGCTTCTTTGTCCCGAACTAAGTCCATCAGAAATACATTATGTCCCCATGGCAATTGGGCAACAAGTTGTTGCACAAATTCAATATCTTGATATTCCCTTGCAAATTGCTTCATGTATTTTAGATTCCTTGTGCTAAAACCTTTCATTTCTGGAAACTCAGCCCTTAAGTCTCTACTTAACTGCTCAATTACTTTGGATCCCCAACCTTGATTCTTTTGTTTTTCTAGAATCTGCGTTCCAATATAATGATAGAGTAGTAGCAGCTCTTTATTTACTGTCCTTGCTGCTTTATAACGACTAGTAGCAATCTGTTCTTTGAGCTGCTCTAAAAATTCTGTATATTCTTTTGCTACAATTTTTGTCATATGGTTCCTTTCAACGATTTTTATTATTATATGATCCCCTTACTCGTTGAAAAAACAATTTTCCTCTTTCCAGCAATCTTTAGCTCAGCTTTAATACGTTGTCTTAAGTTTAGTAAATCATTTATATCTACTTCAGCATATCTTACCACATGATCACCATATGCAATTGATACTACTCGCTCTCCGTTTTGCAGCTTCTTTATCGCTTCTTCGACTTGAATTAGATAATCTTCGTTATACATTTACTACTCGCTTCTAAGAAACTTCCCCTATCAGCTCATCTTTTTTTATCAGGATATAACCAAATTCATTGGCTTTTTTACCCAGATTCTTTACTACTCTTTCCTTATATAACTTTTCATAATAATCCATTCCTTTTTCTACATATTCTTGTCCACATTTCAGCATTTGATAAAAAATACATGCTAATTTTCTTGCTGTAGCAGTTATTGCTTTTGGTGCTCCCAATCGATTTTTCAATCTTCTACAGTACGCACCTAATGCACTTTTACTGTGCAACATAGAATAACCAGCAAGTCGAAAAGCATTTGCAGCACGGTTAATTACTTTACGAGTTCCACTTCTAATCACTCTTTCTCCTGTAATCCTATTAAATGGACATAATCCCAACCAAGAAGTAAAATGTTTTTCTGATGGCCATTTATTAGCATTAAGACCAACTTCTGAGAGGATGGTCTGTATATTTGATGTATTAAGCCCTGGAACTTTGGTGAAATCCATGCCAGTTATTCGATACAATTCTTCGTGTGCAGCAAAGTTTGGTTTGTTTCCTGCAGACCTCTTTACTTTACTGCATTGCTTATTTTCATTTGATCTTGTTTCAAGTGTTTTATAATAGTTTTCCATACTTTTATCACATTCTTTTATTTGCTCTTGAAAAAAAGTATATGCTTCGTATTCTTGCTTTAATGTAAACAAATGCTCTTCTCTATAGTTACCTGTTAGTGCTTTTGCTATGGTTGATCTGTCATTTTTTATTCGTCTATCACTCAATTCAGCCAATCTATTAGAGTTTCTTTCACCCGCAATTATTGCTTTAATGATTCGCATACCAGTTACACCTGTAATATCACTAATAACCTTGTGTAATTGAATGTTCATTTGAATTAATGCTTTTTGCATACGTTGAGTGTGTACAGCTGCACTTTTTATCAGGTTGTCATGTTGTCTATTATAACCACGTAGTACACAAATTTGGTTATCAGGCCTAAATGATCCTTGAAGTAACCCATAGCTATGTAATTGCTGTAACCACTGGCAATCTTGAACGTCTGATTTTCTTCCAGGTACATTTTTTACATGTCGTGCATTTACCAGTTTAACTTCGAATCCATATGATTCAAGTATTTGAAACAAAGGAATCCAATATACTCCTGTTGATTCCATGGCTATCGTTCTAACTTCACACTTTTTCAACCACTTTGCTAGGTTATGAAGATCTACTGTAAAGCACCCAAATTTTTGAACGCGTTGTTTATCTCTCCCTTCTGGTACGCATGCATAATGTACAGATGAACCAATATCAATCCCTGCTGCATTAGGATTCACTACTTCTAATTTACTTTTTGCTTTTGCCATATAAAATCCCTTATATATACCTTATAATGAAGAAGTGCTTTAGCTTGGGGCGGTTATATTACACAATCTTCTAAACGAGGTAGCTAAGAAGCTCCATCAATGGTTTGACCGTCCCTTCCAAAATCATACTGATCCACGGGCATTTATTGCACCATTGCGAACTCGATTATAACTGCAGAAGCACTTCTTCATAAAATTATATCCAAAAATTACTGCAATGTGCATTAGGACGTTTCTTTCTGGTTTAACAGATTTTGTCTGTTCCGGTGCTGATCCATTTGCTTCTTCTAAGAACCTGTACGTGATCTCAAAAAAGGGATAGAATGAGAGGATAAAGTATATAAAGTAGGATATGCGAAATTTATATCCAAGTGATATAAGTCGAGAAAAGTTTGAGATTATTGTAGCAGATCTGGAGTCTTGCAGGAAGAGAACAAAGCCGAGAACACTTGATTTATATGATGTATTTTGTGGAGTATTATACGTCCTAAAAAGTGGATGCCAGTGGAGAATGTTACCAAAAGAGTTTCCAAAATGGCGGAATTGTTACGACTATTTTAAGAAGTGGAGTGAAAAAGCAGATGCAAATAAAGAAAGTGTTCTGGAGCTGGTATTAAAAAAAAATAGTTGGCGTAGTTCGACAAAACAATGGTCGGAAAGAAAAAACCAGCTTCTGCATAATTGATGCACAAAGCGTAAAAAATGCAGATACTGCTGAAGAAAAAGGCTATGATGCTGGTAAAAAGATTTCAGGAATAAAACGCCATATTGCAGTTGATACTCAAGGTCTACCACACGCAATTTATATCACAACAGCAGAAATAACTGACCGTAGCAGTGCTGTAAAAATGATCAAAAATGCAAGAGAAAACCTCTCTGAAGTCCAAAATATACTAGTTGATGCGGGTTATACGGGAGAAAAATTTGCAACTCAAATAAAAGATATTATTGGAGCAACTGTTGAAGTGATAAAGCGCAGCGAATTACACATCTTTGCTGTATTGCCGAAAAGATGGGTTGTTGAGAGATCTTTTGCTTGGTTGGAAAAATGTAGGCGATTGTGGAAAAATTGCGAGCGGAAACTCAATACTAGCCTGCAAATGGTTGTTCTAGCCTTTACTGCTTTACTCCTCAAAAGATTATGAACAGGCTCTAAGAAACTTCCCCTATCAGCTCATCTTTTTTTATCAGGATATAACCAAATTCATTGGCTTTTTTACCCAGATTCTTTACTACTCTTTCCTTATATAACTTTTCATAATAATCCATTCCTTTTTCTACATATTCTTGTCCACATTTCAGCATTTGATAAAAAATACATGCTAATTTTCTTGCTGTAGCAGTTATTGCTTTTGGTGCTCCCAATCGATTTTTCAATCTTCTACAGTACGCACCTAATGCACTTTTACTGTGCAACATAGAATAACCAGCAAGTCGAAAAGCATTTGCAGCACGGTTAATTACTTTACGAGTTCCACTTCTAATCACTCTTTCTCCTGTAATCCTATTAAATGGACATAATCCCAACCAAGAAGTAAAATGTTTTTCTGATGGCCATTTATTAGCATTAAGACCAACTTCTGAGAGGATGGTCTGTATATTTGATGTATTAAGCCCTGGAACTTTGGTGAAATCCATGCCAGTTATTCGATACAATTCTTCGTGTGCAGCAAAGTTTGGTTTGTTTCCTGCAGACCTCTTTACTTTACTGCATTGCTTATTTTCATTTGATCTTGTTTCAAGTGTTTTATAATAGTTTTCCATACTTTTATCACATTCTTTTATTTGCTCTTGAAAAAAAGTATATGCTTCGTATTCTTGCTTTAATGTAAACAAATGCTCTTCTCTATAGTTACCTGTTAGTGCTTTTGCTATGGTTGATCTGTCATTTTTTATTCGTCTATCACTCAATTCAGCCAATCTATTAGAGTTTCTTTCACCCGCAATTATTGCTTTAATGATTCGCATACCAGTTACACCTGTAATATCACTAATAACCTTGTGTAATTGAATGTTCATTTGAATTAATGCTTTTTGCATACGTTGAGTGTGTACAGCTGCACTTTTTATCAGGTTGTCATGTTGTCTATTATAACCACGTAGTACACAAATTTGGTTATCAGGCCTAAATGATCCTTGAAGTAACCCATAGCTATGTAATTGCTGTAACCACTGGCAATCTTGAACGTCTGATTTTCTTCCAGGTACATTTTTTACATGTCGTGCATTTACCAGTTTAACTTCGAATCCATATGATTCAAGTATTTGAAACAAAGGAATCCAATATACTCCTGTTGATTCCATGGCTATCGTTCTAACTTCACACTTTTTCAACCACTTTGCTAGGTTATGAAGATCTACTGTAAAGCACCCAAATTTTTGAACGCGTTGTTTATCTCTCCCTTCTGGTACGCATGCATAATGTACAGATGAACCAATATCAATCCCTGCTGCATTAGGATTCACTACTTCTAATTTACTTTTTGCTTTTGCCATATAAAATCCCTTATATATACCTTATAATGAAGAAGTGCTTTAGCTTGGGGCGGTTATATTACACAATCTTCTAAACGAGGTAGCTAAGAAGCTCCATCAATGGTTTGACCGTCCCTTCCAAAATCATACTGATCCACGGGCATTTATTGCACCATTGCGAACTCGATTATAACTGCAGAAGCACTTCTTCATAAAATTATATCCAAAAATTACTGCAATGTGCATTAGGACGTTTCTTTCTGGTTTAACAGATTTTGTCTGTTCCGGTGCTGATCCACTTACTTTTCACTATTTTCTTTGATTTTTTACTTTCTGGTTTTTCACTTAAACTATTCCATTTACTCTCTGGCCATCTGTCTACTCCCAGTGCTATTGATGCTGCTCTTGCGTAAATTCGGCAATCTAATACTTCATTTCTTTCTCTTACTTTTTGCCACTCTTGTTTGGTGTATCCTTTTACTACTTTGCTGACTAATTGCTCTGCCGTTAGCTGCTTAAAATATTCAGGTGCATACTCCGGAAAATGACAATATCCTGCTGGCACTTTCTCTTCTTCTTTCAAAATATTAAGTAATTGAAAAAGCTCTGACTTTAATATCGATACTCCTACTGGCCATAGCTTTATTCCTCTTTTTAGCTTTTGACCACCAACTGTTATATCTACTCTACTTGGGCTGCTAAGTGGTACTAGGGCTTTATTTACACCTTTCACTGCCATTACTCTTCCAGATCCTTGATGACCTCTTACCCAGTTGTATACTTCTTGTGTTGCATATCCTGCATCAACTGCCATCATGCTTATCATGTACTCAAGCCCATTTTCACCAATAAAATGATGATTTAAGAGCTCAGAGAGTTTTCCCCATACTTCTCCACCCCCAGTATCTCCTTCAAATACTCGGTAGTCTATTGACCATCAACTATGTTTTTTAAAATTTTTTGAATTTAGTCTCATTTGTTGATAATTTTGTATTTTTATTCAATTGAAAAATGTATTTTGGCAACAAAAACCCTAGTTTATACAGAAAGAAATTTATATCAAACAGCAAGCACTGCTTAGATTTTATGGTTAACGAATATGTGCTTTAAATGTGTGTAGACGCACATATTCGTTAACCTATTTTCTATACAGATTTTTTTTATTTCATATTAATTGCTTCTTTAAGTCTTGCATTGGCAATTACTATGATTTTTCGCATTAGAGCTGTTATAGCTACCATCTTCTTTTTACCTCTACCAATAAGATCAGAATAAAAAGCACCAAGTGCAGATTTAGATCTTGCAGCAGCCATAGCAGCTGTGAAAAGCTTTGCACGAACATTGCTTCTACCACCTGTTATCCTTCGGTAACCAATAGTTTTACCGCTTTCTTTTGGATGTGGAGCAACTCCAGCAAGACTTGCAACTTCTTTTTTGTTTAGGTGGCCAAGTTCTGGCATTAGATACACAAAAACTTGTGATAACTTGAGACCTATTCCTGGCACTGTTCTCAAGATCTTTTGACGCTTTTGTAACTCTGGATTTTTATCAATAATTCTTTGTATGGCATCGTTGAACTCATTTATCTGACTGGTAAAAAAGTCTATTGTTTTTTGGCAACTTTCCTTTATATAGTCGTTTTCAGGTGCTGCAAGCCTACATTTCTCTTGAGTTCTCATTTGCGTAATGTCATCACGACGTTGACAGAGTGCAACTAAGGCGGTTTGTTCTTTTGACATAGGCACAAATAGAGATAGAGCACTATAGCGTTCAAAACCATATTGAGCAAGGGCTCTTGCATCTGATTGATCTGTCTTTGCTAAAGTTCCATGTGATATGATAAAACTTTTTACTTTACGAGTATTAGCTCGATGTACAGCAACATTCTTATCAACAAGAAAATGTGCTAAGCCAAGCTCATATTTTCCAGTGTTTTCTAAAGTTACTAGAGAATTAGGTAGGATATCTGAAAATTTTTGAAACAACTGTTGCCAACCAGTAGCATCATTGTCAAACTTGATAGCGCTCCTTTGGTTATAAGCTGCAGCAACATTTTTAAATTTTCCGATATCAATGCCAATGAAATTTTGATAAGATGTAATCATAATAAATAACCTCGATAGTTTAATTAATTTAAGATTGTAAACGGGTGCATACATATGTCCCATGCAACTAGTATCCGTTCAGGAGAGTGGTTTAAGAAACAATAGATAAGAGGTTTTGGAAAGGATTGAGACCCCTTTGTTTCCATGTTAAGTATAACGAAATTATCCGTTCAAGGAATGCATTTCCCCGCTTTGATTGTGTAAAATACGAATTTTTGCGGTAAACGACATAATGCCGTATCTGCTGTTCAGCATGGTTGTTTGTCAGCGGAATGTTTTTTGGGTCATCTAAAAAATTCCACATCATTCTTTCAGATTTCAAAATATTTTTCGCAACTCGAGAGGCTCCAATTGCTTCAGGTAAGTAGGATATTTCCTTCAAGTAATACCTTGTACGTTTTCGCAACTTTCTGGCACGTCTGGCAAATCTAAAAACATCTATCTCATTTTTTAGCAAAGCCTTTTTTAGTGCAAATAATTCAGTAGCTACATTTCTTAAGTAACAGCCAAGAACTTTGACTTCAATATTCCAACTATGCGCTAATCTTTCAAAATCCCTTGCTAAGTGTGCCCAGCAGATTTGCCTTTTTTCATCAGCAAAGTAATTGTATACTGCGTACCTGTCGGTTACCACTAAGCTATTATGATTGCAGCATGCGTTATTTTTTAAAACTTTCATTCCTCTTGACTCTGTCAACTTCACAAAACTTGCCGTATTGCTTGCAAACATCCAACACCAAGCGAGTTTACCTTTGTTATAATGGCTCGTTTCATCAATATGTAGAACTTTACTCCTACTTATCTCTTGTTCGATCTGCTCATACATTTTTTTGCATTTTGAAGCAACTCTATGTTCACTATTTGATATGCTAACGACGCTTATGTTCAAATTGAAGATATCATTTACGACACTCGCTATTTCGCGTTTTGAATTTTTGTAGAATCCGCTGAACGCTGCAATTATTGACTTAACCCTTGGACCAAATGTATCTGACGTAACACCTTCTGGTAACTTACTGCTTCTTCTTTTTCCGCATCTCCGGCAACGACCATGCTCCATCTGATATTCCACTACATAAGGCCTAATTTCCGGAAGATCAACTTTTTGATGAATGTACGGTCCATTGCATATTGCAATCCCTCCTCCGCATTCACAAGTAGATGACAACTTTACTTTTATCACCTCATCTGCATCCATTTTGGCGCGAAAACTTCCTTTATGACCAACCTGACCACCAACGTTTCTGTCGCTCTTTGGCTTGTCCTTTTTTATTTTGTACAACTCTCTAGAGCTTGGTAGAGATGAATTTTTCGAGTTTAAACCAAGCCTTTCCTTTAATTCAGCGTTCTCTATCTTTAAAGCCTTGTTCTCTGCTTTTAAACTTTCATTCTCCCTTTCCAGCTTTTCTATTTTTGCTTCTAACTTTTCTATTTTTTGCTGTAAATTTTTGCAAAGCTCTAAAAGGTTTACCACATTACCTCACTTTTGCTCTATGATTATCTTTTTAGATCACCTTGTCTACCTTATTCTGCCACTCCGCTGAACGGATACGGTGCATACATATGTCCCATGCAACTATTCAAACGTATCGAGAGATGGGGCTAGTTTACCTTGATGGCTACGGTTGTAATACCAACTTTCATTCGGTCGCACACGCCCGTGATAGCCCTATTCCTATAGTGAGTAGGGTTATCTTTCCCTCTTATCTCTTTTATATCACATTTTTAACTTACAACTTTCAACAAGCTTAGAATAAAAGGCACCAAGTACAGATTTGGACCTTGCAGCAGACATGGCAGCTGTAAAAAGCTTTTTACGGACATTACTTCTACCACCTATAATCCTTCGATAACCAACAGCTTTACCACTTTCCCTAGGATGAGGTGCAACTCCAGCAAGACTTGCTACTTCCCTTCTGTTTAAGTAACCAAGCTCCGGTATTAAACACAGAAAATCTTGTGATAACTTTTTACCTATTCCAGGAACTGTTTTAAGGATTTTTTGATGTTCTTGTAACTCATGACTTTCATCAATGATTCTTTGTATAGTATTATTTAGTTCATCTATTTGGCCATTAAAAAATTCAATAGTTTTTTGACAACTTTCTCTTATATGGTCGTTTTCAGGTGCTTCCAGTCTACATTTTTCCTGAGTTCTCATTTGCGTGATGTCATCACGACGTTGACAAAGTGCAACCAAGGTTGATTGTTTTTCAGAAGTAGGTACAAATAGAGAGAGAGTTCTATGGCGTTCAAATCCATATTGAGCAAGAGCTCTTGCATCTGATTTATCGGATTTTGCTAAAGTTCCGTGAGATAAAATAAAACTTTTTACTTTACGGGTATTAGCTCGATGTACGGTGATATTCTTGTCAATAAGAAAATGTGACAAACCAAGCTCATATTTTCCTGTATTTTCTAAAGTCACTAAAGAATTAGGTAAGATATCTGAGAACTTTTGACACAATTGTTGCCAACCGTTATCTAAGTGGGAAAAGTCGCCTCTCCCCACTCGACTTCAGAACCGTACGTGAGACTTTCGCCTCATACGGCTCCTCTATAATTTGGTGCTTGTCATGCACACTTTCTATGTAATTCATCGTGACAATGTCCATGTAACAAGGATAAATTCTTTTTCATATTATTACGTCTGTTTCGGTCAATATGATGTGTTTCTAAGATATCATCATTTTTAAACCAAAGTTGACAATGACCACATTTACCTTGTTGTAACTTCAACAATTTTATTACTCTTGGTAGTTTATCTGGTATCTTCCTTAAACGATTACCCCAATAAACCCAATCGCCATCATATGGAGACTTGGTTCCTTTCACTTTGACATGCCTTTTAATAGCATGATCTCCGTGCTTAATAAGAAGAACTTTGTTATTTGTCATAAATCGCCAATTATCGTTTTTATACTTTTTAAAGTATTTATTTTTAATCCAGTATTTTCCTTTAGTTGGGTGCCTGTAGACTGCCCACTTCCAGATGTTTCTAAACATTACACTGTCAATAAACCTAAAGGTCTTGTTTGACACAACCGAAGAATAATATTTGCTCCACCCTCTAGTAATTGGGTTAAGCTGTCTTATTACTGTTTCTTGTGTTGATCCTCTTAATCCTCTAATCTTATGTTTTATAGTGAGTGTATGCTGTTTTCTGGATTCACGACTTGGTTTGACTAATAATTTATAACCCCTCTTATTATTTTTCGTAGAGTAATGCCTTATTGAGAAACCAAGAAAATTAAATCCTGGCTTTTCTCCATTTTGAGTATGAGAAATCTTTGTTTTTGAAGGTTTCAATTCTAGTCCAATGGTTTTGAGCCATTCTTCAACTATCATTTTTGCCTTCAGAATGATTTCCTTACTCTCATGTATGATGATAAAGTCATCTGCGTAGAAAATTACACTTAATGAGCTTTTTGCTTCTCTACTGCTTGCAACACCACATTTCATCTTCCTATATTGAAGAAGTTCACTCCATAACGTTTCTTTGATATATTGTTCTAATCCATTTAATGCAACACAAGCAAGTAACGGTGAGATCGTCCCTCCTTGAATTGTACCACGTTTTGTGGATTCAAATTTTCTGTTTTCCATTACTCCAGCTCTTAACCATCCTTTTATAATTCTTCTAAAGGTTGGTGTAGTGTTAAGTTTTTCCAACAGAGCATTTTGATTAATATTATCAAAACATCCAGAAATATCAGCATCTAAACAGTACGCTGTTTTCCAATTCAGTGAATTAAATATGGCTTCAATAGCATCATGACATGACCTACCAGGTCTAAAACCATACATGTTCGGTTCAAATCCTACCTCCCACTCTGGCTCTAGTGCCATTTTCATAAGTGTTTCTTTTGCCCTATCTGAGATAGTAAGTATACCAAGAGGGCGATATTCTATTGGTTTTCCAGGTTTTGGAATCCAAACACGTTTTGATGGTTTCGCTTTTTCTCTAACATTTAAAGAATATGCTAATTGCAATCTTTCTTTATGATTAAGATTTGCTTTTCCATCAATACCTGCAGTTTTCTTCCCTCTGTTATCTTGAGTTACTTTTCTGACAGCAAGTAGTTTTGCACTTATTGAATTGAGTAATAATCTTTGAAGTTTATGTACCTTCTTCTTATCATTACATATTGCAGCTTGGTAAATTCGCTTTTGTAGCTTAAATACAAATTTCTCAACTTTACGCCAAGGAATTGTATTCCATTCATACCTAACAAATTGTTGGTCTATAACATATTTACTACTATTCACCACTTTACCTTCCAAATTATAGTGTCCACGTCTGCATATCCCAAATATTACTTTGGGCATTAGCTTCTTGGACAATCCCTCCAATGTAAGTGCTTATGGCTGGCTGCCTACTTACATTCAAATGAATATAAGAGCACCTATATGGTTATCCCGTTTCACGATTTTGTTTCGTGTTAGACTTAGGTTCTTACTTTTTACCGGAAGCTGAGAACATCTATAATCAAAGACATCTAACTTTAATTCCTCGTATGCTTCATACCATTTTGGTCTATGCGTAAAACAACCTTAATTTCGCATATTCAATATAACGACAATTCAATCATAAGTTTCTCTCGTAACCATATCTAACTCTGTTTGCAGGAGTTTGCTATAAGGTTTAGCATTACCTGCTTTTATCTCATGCTTGCATCCTAAAGGTTGCCATTCTTTAAAATGTGAGACATACATTATCCCTGATGTCTAGGGAAGATGGAATCTAACCATCACAAAATCGCAACTTCGGGTCGCACAAACGTCTGATTATCCATTTCCACGTCTTCTATGATTCCTTCATTTTCAATGGCACTTTCACCGATTTCTCTCAGTTCTTTAAGCCACTCATCTATCTGTGGACGAATCTCTTGATACAGTTTGTTATGCATTTCACTTATTCCCTTATCCTGCAATAGATCGTAACTAAATATTGCTCCATTTAGCATCAATTCACATATCATGTCTTCCTTTTCATTTTCTTTGCATTTAATCAAAGGCATTTTCGATATTACTGTATCAGCAAAACTCTTCTGTCCTTCGCTATACGCATTTATCCTGATTCCAGTACTTAGTGCTTGATCTATCACTTTGTTCAGTTCGTCTGCGCTCTTTGCCTTTACTACTGCATTTTTAAACCATCTTAATTTTGCATTTTCACTCGCACTTGGCTCTATCTTGCTTAAGGCTGGAATAAACGGATTTAGACTTTGACGATTTGAAGATTTTTTGTTATAAACTCCACGTCCTTCTCCAAGATTGATTGATTTTTCAGAAACATCGCTAGGGGAAGGCACACCTTCGGGCTTCTCAAACCAGCTTTTATCATCAAATATTTTCGGTTTATTATCGGTCTCATCTACAAATACAGACTGCTGGGTTTTCTTACCAGTACGCCTTATACCTTCAATAGCACTATATAGTCCTTTTGGTAGCTTTTTAGAATCAATGATTAACTCATAAGTATTTCCATCTGTATCATCAAATGATACTGTTTTTTTAGTATTCATATAACCTCTCATATTAAGCATATTATTCAAGTCTATAGAGCAATTTATTGCTTTATAATTAACTTAATACGCAAATTATAAAAAGATCTTGTATATCTTGCAACTATTTATAATAAAAGAATAGCTTTTCTATGGCTTTTATTCTTTAATTATGACTTAATATACAAGCTATACAAAGATCTTTTATATTATGCAGCTCTTGCTCTTCAGATTCTTGACTAAGTTTTTTTGCTACTGTGTGGTAGCTAAACTTCTCAAGTAATTGAAATTTGGTTTATAACAGCTCTCTTTCCTTAAAACTGCAATATCCTTTGTCTGTCATAATAATGTGATCCTCTAGTTCAATTCCCACTCCTTGACATGCTGACACTAATTCTCTAGTCATTACTTTATCATCTTCTGATGGTTCTAAACTCCCTCCTGGATGATTATGGGATAATATTATCGATGCTGCTTCCATTGATAATGCCTTTTTTACCACTTTCCTTTCAGACAGGTGTACTTCATCTATTGTACCAAAATACACTTCATCTCTTATCAGACGGTGCTGTTTATCCAAGTATATTATCTGGACAGCTTCTTTTGCTGAAAAGCCTATGTTTACCCTTACATACTCTATCAGCTTTTCTTGGCTATCCATTACCGGGCCTCTCTTTAATCCTTCTCTGAGTGCCCTCTTATAAGCTTCTTTAACACATTCAATTGCTGCAGCTGCATGTTCGGTCATCCCTTCTATCATTTTCAGATCATCGATTTCTCGTCCCAAAATTTCTCCTATTCCTGGGCAATTATCCATTAGAGTTTTAGTAACATCTTGTGCTTGCTTTCTGTCATGAACTGCTCCTAGAAGCACTGACACTATCTCACGATCAAATAGAGCACTTCCTCCTCCACTCTGTAATACTCTCTCTATTTCTTCTGTAAGTTTTTCACTATTATTCATAAAATATACTCCTCGTTAATAACAAATTGTTTTTAATTATTTACTGCTGTTTTTTATCAGCATTGGCATAAAGCCATAGCTTCCGAGTGAAGTCAAATCAATTTTTCAATCTTTTTTACTTATTTTTTCATCAATAAGTTAAGATGTTAATAGATACTTGTTTTTATCTAATTGAAAATTAATTCTTTATGTAAAAGAAGTTGTTACTATTTTAGAAATAACATCAGTAGAAAAACCTAACTGAAGTAAATTATTTGCAACTTTCATTCCCTCTATTTTATTAATCTTCTCTTTGTAAATTTGCTTTCTTTGCAATAAAAATTCTACCCATATATTTAGCTCATCTCGTGATTCTTGATTGTCAATTTTTCTATATTCTCTTGCCAAACTTAATAATTCATTTTCTCCTTCACCATCTTCATAATTATCTTCTTCTTTTATCAAATCTTCAGCGTCCACTGATAATTCCCTTGCTATTTCCCACAACCTTTCACTAAAAAGAGTACCGCTACCTTGTTCATAGTGATGTATCTGTGAGGGCCCTACATTAAGCTTTTTTGCTAATTCTTCTTGCGTATACCCCCTTATTATCCTCCACTTTTTTATCTCTTGTCTTCCGTTTGGCTCGTATCTCTCTTTATCAGCATATTCTTCGGTTGATAAGCCTGTTGCTCGGTAGATAATGTCATTATCAAACCCTGCTTTAACTAGATTCTTTGCAATTCTTATTCTTGCTGCTTTTATATTACTTTCTTCTTCAGCTCGGATAGATTTGGTTAATGCATAAATTGCTTTGTGTCCTCCTGTTTTTTCTATGAAATTATACATTTCCTCGGTCTTAGCTTTGTCAAAACAACTATCTTCTTTTAGTACTCTTCGCCCAGGAAAGAGATTTCTAATAGGAATTGATAACGCTTCTGCTATCACTTTTAGCCTTTCAATTGGAATGCCACATGTTCCTTGCTCATATCTTAGCAGTGTATGATAGTTTATGCCTGTTTTGCCTACTAAATCCTTCAGGGTATATTTTTGTTTTAACCTCCAGCTCCTTACTTTTTGTGCTATTTGGTATCTTAGAGAGATAGTAGTATACTTTGCCATACAGAAATAGATATTATATAGGTTAATACTACCAAATAAAGATATACAAAAACTTTTATGTTTGAATTTTAGTTGAATATTTCTTCAGAATTGTGTATAATTATTAATGCTTTCTAGGTTAATTTATCATGGCTCTTTCTAAGTTTCTCGATCCCAAGAATGATATATCGTTTAAGCGTATCTTTGGTACTGAAAAAAATAAAGATATCCTTATTCACTTTCTTAATGATATTCTTGGCTTCACTGGCAAAAGTACAATAAAGGATATAGAGTTTTTAAGTACTATTCAAGACCCTGATATTGCTTCTAAAAAACAAAGCATTGTTGATGTTCTCTGTAGAGATGAAAATGGGCTGCAAGTGATAGTCGAAATGCAGGTCGCTAAAACCAAAGGCTTTGAAAAACGTGCCCAATATTACGCAGCTAAAGCTTATTCAAGACAAGCTAGTAAGGGTGATCAATACCATGACCTTAAGGAAATTATCTTTATTGCTATAGCAGATTGTATTTTATTTCCTGATAAGTCTGAGTACAAATCAAAGCATACTATTCGTGATGAAGATACTAATGAACATGATCTAAAAGATTTTTACTTTATATTTATTGAGTTACCTAAATTTACAAAAACCAAGGAAGATCAGCTTTCAAGTATAGTCGAGAAATGGATCTACTTCTTTAGATATGCAGACGAAACTAGTGAAGAAGAGCTAGAGAGAATAATAGGAAGTGATCTAATAATTAAAAGAGCTTATGAAGAACTAAATAGATTCAACTGGTCAGAAAAAGAATTTATTGCCTATGAACAAGAGATCAAACGTATTCGTGATGAACAGGCTGTCCTTGCTCAAAAACTCGATGATGCTACTCATAAAGGTAGACAAGAAGGCATCCAAATCGGCCATGAAAAAGGTAAAATTGAAGGTAAAATCGAAGTAGCCAAAAACTCACTCAAGGCCGGTGTCTCTATAGATGTTATCGCTGAAATCACTGGCCTCTCTTTAGATGAGATCCGAAAATTAAAGGATTAATACGGAAATGTTCAAAAAAGCATATATATCAAGTTAAGGGAAAGTAGCATAAAGAAAAAATGGGATGGAAAAACTACGTTAGATAGTAATTAATAAGGTTAGTGGTTATATAGATTACTCTAGATAAAAATGCTCTAAAAAATAAATGTAACAAATAAAACACCCATTTTAAATTTTGCTATATTAGACAATCTTTCCTTAACTTAACGCAATTGCTTGAACGGATACCTTTTGATTGAATAAGATAATACGATGCTTTAGTAAATAAAAGGTTGTATTAGAGCTGAATTTTACATCAAAAAATATTTTTCATGATACAAAAAAATATTATTGATTTTCATGCAATTAGAGAACTTATCCACAGTTACACTTTTATAAAAGATATAAACCTAAATAAAATTTTTATCCTTGTTTGAGTCAAATAATTTTTGACAATAAAAGCATAGTTGATATCATGCTTTTATAAGTAAGTGGCTTACAGTATTAGAAGCAATTAATTAATCGTGGTGTTGACTGTATGATAGTGGTTTCGCTGTTGTATTGGTTGAAGTAAGTTTTTATATGTTTATTTGTGAGGGTGTTTATGCAAGAAAATGAGTCAAGTTTGCCTTCAGGCTTTCGTGCAGGAAAAGCAGCTGCTGGAGGGGATTGTTTCTTTGATTCATTCAGGCAAGGACTAGAAGAAACAAAGAGTATAGATGTAACTGTCAAAGCATTGCGTGGAATGTGTAAAGATTTTGCATCAAAAGCATTAGGTAATCCATCAGATGAAAGTTACAATTGGTTTCGCAATGCTATTAAAGGAAAACTTGTAGAGCATAATGATCCTGATAGAGGAAATTTTGAAGATATAGATCAATATGTAAGAGAGATTTGTGAGAGTAAAGTATGGGGTGATTCTGACATTGAAGGTAGGATACTTTGTGGACATTATAGTGTAAAATTATATGTTGCAGAAATGCAGAAAGGTGCAGACAAATATAATTATGTTCTAGTAGATAGTGAAGGAGTTCATGATCGTGGTTTGGATCCTTATGGTTACGATGCTAGTGATACTATACGTTTAGTCAATCAAGGCACTGGTCACTTTGAGCCAGTATTGAGAAAACAAAAGTATCCGTTCAGCGGAGTGGCAGAATAAGGTAGACAAGGTGATCTAAAAAGATAATCATAGAGCAAAAGTGAGGTAATGTGGTAAACCTTTTAGAGCTTTGCAAAAATTTACAGCAAAAAATAGAAAAGTTAGAAGCAAAAATAGAAAAGCTGGAAAGGGAGAATGAAAGTTTAAAAGCAGAGAACAAGGCTTTAAAGATAGAGAACGCTGAATTAAAGGAAAGGCTTGGTTTAAACTCGAAAAATTCATCTCTACCAAGCTCTAGAGAGTTGTACAAAATAAAAAAGGACAAGCCAAAGAGCGACAGAAACGTTGGTGGTCAGGTTGGTCATAAAGGAAGTTTTCGCGCCAAAATGGATGCAGATGAGGTGATAAAAGTAAAGTTGTCATCTACTTGTGAATGCGGAGGAGGGATTGCAATATGCAATGGACCGTACATTCATCAAAAAGTTGATCTTCCGGAAATTAGGCCTTATGTAGTGGAATATCAGATGGAGCATGGTCGTTGCCGGAGATGCGGAAAAAGAAGAAGCAGTAAGTTACCAGAAGGTGTTACGTCAGATACATTTGGTCCAAGGGTTAAGTCAATAATTGCAGCGTTCAGCGGATTCTACAAAAATTCAAAACGCGAAATAGCGAGTGTCGTAAATGATATCTTCAATTTGAACATAAGCGTCGTTAGCATATCAAATAGTGAACATAGAGTTGCTTCAAAATGCAAAAAAATGTATGAGCAGATCGAACAAGAGATAAGTAGGAGTAAAGTTCTACATATTGATGAAACGAGCCATTATAACAAAGGTAAACTCGCTTGGTGTTGGATGTTTGCAAGCAATACGGCAAGTTTTGTGAAGTTGACAGAGTCAAGAGGAATGAAAGTTTTAAAAAATAACGCATGCTGCAATCATAATAGCTTAGTGGTAACCGACAGGTACGCAGTATACAATTACTTTGCTGATGAAAAAAGGCAAATCTGCTGGGCACACTTAGCAAGGGATTTTGAAAGATTAGCGCATAGTTGGAATATTGAAGTCAAAGTTCTTGGCTGTTACTTAAGAAATGTAGCTACTGAATTATTTGCACTAAAAAAGGCTTTGCTAAAAAATGAGATAGATGTTTTTAGATTTGCCAGACGTGCCAGAAAGTTGCGAAAACGTACAAGGTATTACTTGAAGGAAATATCCTACTTACCTGAAGCAATTGGAGCCTCTCGAGTTGCGAAAAATATTTTGAAATCTGAAAGAATGATGTGGAATTTTTTAGATGACCCAAAAAACATTCCGCTGACAAACAACCATGCTGAACAGCAGATACGGCATTATGTCGTTTACCGCAAAAATTCGTATTTTACACAATCAAAGCGGGGAAATGCATTCCTTGAACGGATAATTTCGTTATACTTAACATGGAAACAAAGGGGTCTCAATCCTTTCCAAAACCTCTTATCTATTGTTTCTTAAACCACTCTCCTGAACGGATACTTTTAGTGAGCATAAGCAACATAATTAAAGTACACTAAGCATAGAAACCACTTTATCGTAACTTGGCAATGAATTAATTTCTCCAATCGCAGCTAAAGTAATTCTTTCATGCTGAGATAGCAATTCTTCTGCTGCTTTTTTTATATCGTAAATAGTAACAGCACTAATTTTTTCTATTAATTCGTTTTTACTGATGTATTTATTATAGTTACCGTAGTAGTGTCCTAACGTTTCAGCACGCGAGCTAACACTTTCGCGTGACATTAAAATTTGAGATTTTACTCGTTCTTTTACTCTATTTACTTCTTCTTCCTTTAAATCATCTGTAGACAATTTCTTCAACTCTGTCGTTATAGCTTTCAAAAGCTTATCTAGATTACTGCTATCTGTACCAGCAAAAATCGAAAGCATTCCTGTATCAGCATAGCTAGAGTTGAATGAGTAAATGGAATAAGCAAGCCCCTGCTTTTCTCTTACTTCCTGAAACAGGCGTGATGACATGCCACTTCCCAGTATGGCATCAAGAACTTTGAATGTGTGATATCTATTATCATCACGAGAAACACTAGGTAGACCAATTAATAAATGTACTTGATCTAATTTACGATGTTCTAAATACTCACCACCGGTATAACTTGCATTCTCGCTTTTTTTCAGCTCTTTTGAATGAATCTTTGAGAGAAAGTCTTTGATTAATTGAACAACCTCCTCATGTTCAACATTTCCTGCAACAGCAAATATAATGTTCTCGCCAAAGTAATGCTCATTTATGTAGTTATCTAGATTAGCTCGAGTAAAAGATTTGACAGTATCTTGCGTACCCAAGATTGACCTACCAAATGGTTGATCTTTATAAGCTGCTTCAAAATACTTATCAAAAATGATATCACTCGGTGAATCATTAGTTTGAAAAATCTCTTGTATTACAACACCCTTTTCGCGTTCCAATTCATCCTCTGGAAATGTAGAATTCATTAATATATCTATTAATATATCAATACCAGTCTTTATATCTTTTTTAAGAACCTTTGCGTAATAACTTGTACTTTCTCTACCGGTGCAAGCATTGAAAGCTCCACCTATGTCGTCAAAAGCTTTTGCAATTTCAAAAGCAGTTCTTGTCTTTGTTCCTTTGAAAGCCATGTGCTCTAGGAAATGAGATATTCCATTTTGGCTTGCACTTTCAGCTCTACTGCCAACACCAACTCGTATATTTAAAGCTACGGAATCAACTTCATGCACTCGCTCAGTTATTATGCACAGACCATTATCTAGTTTTGTTACTTGTGGTATATTCATCTTATATATTCTTCTTTAAATTCTCTTCTACAAAATCCCAATTGATCAAATGATCAAGAAAAACTTTTATGTAGTCAATTCTGCGATTTTGGCAATCCAAATAGTATGCATGCTCCCATACATCCATAGTAAGTAGTGGCACCTGGCCATAAATTAGCGGTAGATCCGCATTTGGAGTTTTAGTGATTTTGAGTTTTCCTTTTTCAAGCACTAACCACACCCATCCACTGCCAAATTGGCTTACTCCATAATTTGAAAATTCTTCACAAAATTTGTCAAAGCCACCAATATCATCTTGAATTTTTTTTGCTAGAAGACCATCATCTTTAGGCTCACCACCACCATTTTTTTTCATTGAATTCCAATAAAAAGTGTGATTCCAAACTTGTGCTGCATTGTTAAAAATAGGAACTGTATTATTATTTCCATGAACTTTCGTTACTAATTCCTCAATTTCCATATGTTGATAATCTGTGTTTTCAACCAGTTCGTTGAGTTTATTTAAATATCCCTTATGGTGCTTATCATAATGAAAATTCAATGTATTTGCAGATATGTAAGGTTCTAAAGCTGCTTTATCATATGGCAGCTCAGGTAAAGTAAAACTCATGCTGACCTCTTTATTTTCGATGGTATGGTAATATGTGCTTTTGCGCAACAGATAATTTAGTGATGTTTGTTGCAGTTATTCTAAAATAATCTATACTGATAAGGTAACTATTTTTTTATTTTTAGAGGGTTAATATGCCAAGTTCATATAGTAATTTTAAGAAATATGTTAAATTCGGAGATGTTCCTACCAAAAGTGTTGGATGTAACAAAATTCCACAAAATAGTTTCTATAAATCCGTTTACCTTATCAACAGTGTTGTTGGGCCAGTGAAAAATGTAGCTCTTGGTAGTTACAAAAAAAATCCTTCTATGATTGGGATTATTACTTTTGCGTTAGCTAGTGTAATTCTGCAACCTTTATATCTAGCATTGGCGTATTTGTCATACTGGCCGGCAAAAGGATTAGCGAAAGTAGTAGATAGTTTTGATCTTAAGCGTAACACAAAATCGTTAATAGATTATTCATTCATGTTGTCATGTAAGGCATGGGACCATAGTAGTGCATTATCTAAATTTGTTAACACAGTTTTGAGTTATGTTGTTAGTGCTGTTATTTGGGCTGCTGCGCTCGTTGTTACGCCACTCGTTTGGACTATTGATAAAGTAGCAAGTAAGTTTAGTGATGCAAACGCTGAAGGTGTTGGTAGTCCTTCTTTGTCAAAATAGATAGCCTACCAAGTACATGTGAAACCATTGTATCTGTGTGGCAAAATAAAGTAGACGAGATAAAGACACCTATAGAAACAAGAGGGTATCCGTTCAGCGGAGTGGCAGAATAAGGTAGACAAGGTGATCTAAAAAGATAATCATAGAGCAAAAGTGAGGTAATGTGGTAAACCTTTTAGAGCTTTGCAAAAATTTACAGCAAAAAATAGAAAAGTTAGAAGCAAAAATAGAAAAGCTGGAAAGGGAGAATGAAAGTTTAAAAGCAGAGAACAAGGCTTTAAAGATAGAGAACGCTGAATTAAAGGAAAGGCTTGGTTTAAACTCGAAAAATTCATCTCTACCAAGCTCTAGAGAGTTGTACAAAATAAAAAAGGACAAGCCAAAGAGCGACAGAAACGTTGGTGGTCAGGTTGGTCATAAAGGAAGTTTTCGCGCCAAAATGGATGCAGATGAGGTGATAAAAGTAAAGTTGTCATCTACTTGTGAATGCGGAGGAGGGATTGCAATATGCAATGGACCGTACATTCATCAAAAAGTTGATCTTCCGGAAATTAGGCCTTATGTAGTGGAATATCAGATGGAGCATGGTCGTTGCCGGAGATGCGGAAAAAGAAGAAGCAGTAAGTTACCAGAAGGTGTTACGTCAGATACATTTGGTCCAAGGGTTAAGTCAATAATTGCAGCGTTCAGCGGATTCTACAAAAATTCAAAACGCGAAATAGCGAGTGTCGTAAATGATATCTTCAATTTGAACATAAGCGTCGTTAGCATATCAAATAGTGAACATAGAGTTGCTTCAAAATGCAAAAAAATGTATGAGCAGATCGAACAAGAGATAAGTAGGAGTAAAGTTCTACATATTGATGAAACGAGCCATTATAACAAAGGTAAACTCGCTTGGTGTTGGATGTTTGCAAGCAATACGGCAAGTTTTGTGAAGTTGACAGAGTCAAGAGGAATGAAAGTTTTAAAAAATAACGCATGCTGCAATCATAATAGCTTAGTGGTAACCGACAGGTACGCAGTATACAATTACTTTGCTGATGAAAAAAGGCAAATCTGCTGGGCACACTTAGCAAGGGATTTTGAAAGATTAGCGCATAGTTGGAATATTGAAGTCAAAGTTCTTGGCTGTTACTTAAGAAATGTAGCTACTGAATTATTTGCACTAAAAAAGGCTTTGCTAAAAAATGAGATAGATGTTTTTAGATTTGCCAGACGTGCCAGAAAGTTGCGAAAACGTACAAGGTATTACTTGAAGGAAATATCCTACTTACCTGAAGCAATTGGAGCCTCTCGAGTTGCGAAAAATATTTTGAAATCTGAAAGAATGATGTGGAATTTTTTAGATGACCCAAAAAACATTCCGCTGACAAACAACCATGCTGAACAGCAGATACGGCATTATGTCGTTTACCGCAAAAATTCGTATTTTACACAATCAAAGCGGGGAAATGCATTCCTTGAACGGATAATTTCGTTATACTTAACATGGAAACAAAGGGGTCTCAATCCTTTCCAAAACCTCTTATCTATTGTTTCTTAAACCACTCTCCTGAACGGATACGTATTTTACACAATCAAAGCGGGGAAATGCATTCCTTGAACGGATAATTTCGTTATACTTAACATGGAAACAAAGGGGTCTCAATCCTTTCCAAAACCTCTTATCTATTGTTTCTTAAACCACTCTCCTGAACGGATACAATGAGGTAGTATGTTTAATCTGTTTTTAACTAAAAAAATCAATTATATTTTCTTTCACCTCTGTGCTGTCTATTATGTTATTTACTCTTACACGAAATTCAGATGAGTTTTGAAGCCCGCTACTGTACCATCCTATATGTTTGCGGGCCATCTTTATTCCTGTATCGCTTCCATAGTACTCAAGAATACTGTCATAATGCTTGAGTATTATGCTTAATCTCTCTGAGGCTGTTGGCTCAGAAACTTTATTTCCACTCAAAAAGTTTATTGCTTGATTAATCAGCCAAGGTTTGCCGTAAGCACCACGACCTATCATTACTCCATCTGCCCCAGATTCTTTAAGTGCACTTTGAACATCATTCAAACTCTTAATATCTCCATTTACTATAACTGGAATTTTTACCTGCTCTTTAACATTTCTAACGAATTTCCAATCTGCTTGACCATTATAAAGCTGTGCCCTTGTCCTTCCATGTACAGTAATCATCTTTGCTCCCAAATCTTCTGCAATTTTTGCCAAGCGCGGAGCATTACGATTTTCGTCATTCCATCCAGTACGCATTTTTACTGTAACTGGCACACTCACTGCCTTGACTACAGCTTCTATTATCTCAGCAGCCTTTTTTTCATCACGCATAAGTGCTGACCCTGCGTAACCGTTTACAACTTTTTTAACTGGACAACCAAAATTTATATCTATGATTTTTGCACCCATGCCCTCATTTAACTTTGCAGCTTCCGCCATAACATCAGGCTCACAACCAGCAAGTTGTACAGCGGTTAGTTCATCGACTTTTGCTTTTTGCATGCTCTGGCGAGTTTGCATGATCATAGCTCTGCTTGCAATCATTTCTGAGACTAGCAAACTTGCACCAAGTTTCTTTACAATACTCCTAAATGGATAGTCAGTCACTCCAGACATTGGCGCTAAAATAACTGGAGAATCAATCGTCAAACTTCCTATTTGTAGGGACATAGATTTTATAGATTAATTACTTAAGCCCAAACGTCTTGCACACGTTGTAGTAACATTTTGAATAATCGAACTTATGGTAGATTGTGCCTCCTCTTTCTTACTATCTTCAGAAATGAGCTGCTGTATAGTATCATGTAAAATTCCACCTTCAGCAATGGATTCTTTCCACTCTTCATCCTCCATAAGTGCTTTTGCGAACTCTCTTCTCTTCTCGTGCAATTGTCCTGGCCTAGGCTTGTACTTTGATAACTCTCTGTCAATTTCATCAAATGATTTATCCTCGTTGAGCATTTCCGTAATCCTATGAGCATTTTCTAAAGCAAATACTCCACAATTACAGCCATCTTTTTGCTGATCAACCGCAGAACTCTTTATGCTATCATTTCCTATCTCTAAGGTTTCCTGCAATATGCCCACTATATAACTAGTATCAATTGGCTTACTAACTAACTTATTTCTATATTCTCTTGCATGACCTAATGTTTTTTCAACATCATCTTTTTTCTCTTTAAGGCTAGCATTATCTGGATTATTTTCTCTTTTCCGTATTAAACTTCCCACCTCATTATTTAAGGGTACTAGACACTTCTCAGCAATCTCATTAGCAAGACTTATATCGTCTTTTACCTTTCCTTCAACCTCATTTGGTAATTTATTACCAAATGAGTCACAATAATAAGCTCTAAATTGTCTGTTACCATTACATGTGACTATCAGTGTTACCCAGTGATTTCCTCCTAAATTAATAATCGAGGCAAAGATTTTTTTTGTGTTCCCTTGTTCTATTTTATACTCTTTCAGTTTTGAGTTTAAAGTACTCACATCACCAGGAATACAAAAAACTACATTGCTACTTGAATTTTCTGAATAGTTATATACAGCTCTTGCAATATGAGAAATATCATGTTCTTGTAGCCAGTAATAGTAATTTTCTCTATTTGTCTGATGCATAAGAGTTTGTAAATCTTCATGAAACTCTTTGCCACCCAAACCACTATCTCCTGAAGCATTAGAATTTCTACGACTATTGTTACTTGAGGCAGGTTCACTTCCTGGTACAATACCACTATCTGTAGATGGAGAATAGGAATTTCTACGTACCCTCTTATCCGAATCATTTGTTTGTCTTGATATAGTATCTAGTCCACTATCCAGTGATTTACTTCTTGTGAATTTTTGCTCTTTTGGACTCTTTTCTTCCTTTACAGTTCCTTTTTCATCAACATAACCTTTTACCAAGTAAAATAAAGGTTCAATAACCATCTTGTATGTCGCTGCAAGCACTATTCCCATTAAGATCCAAGCTATAGGGTTGGAGATGAGCATAGCAAGTGGTAAGGTTAAGAGGAAAGATCCCATTATCAATCCCAAACAGCCAATGGTAAATGTAGTCGCCAAATATATACAAAAAGCGTAGACAGCAAATCTTCCACTAGACTTAAGTTTAGTGAAGTGAGTACTCTCTTTAGATTTATTGTATCTTTCTATGATGGCTAACATATTATATTTCACGTTTATCAATTCTAGCAAATTATGAAGGTAAAATCAATATTAGCATTTATATGTAAAAATATTGAGCATTCAAAGCTTTTGAAGTAGAGTAATGATGTTAGTAATAGCACAACATATGCATGATATAGAACATATACGCAAAAACCCTAAAGGATTTGAAAAAGCAATAAAAAGCAGAGGGGTGAAAGAATTTACTGCAAAAGAAATATTAGAGATAGACCATAAAAAAAGATCACTGACTACTAAATTGCAAGCTTTAAATAAGCAACGAAACGAGGTCACGGAAGAAATAAAGAGGCTTAAAATGAGCAAGAGCCCTTGTGAAGAGCAAATAGAGTTGTCAAAAGACATCACGAATGAGATAGAGGCAATTAGCTTAAAGGAACAAGCAGAAAAGGATAAGTTAGTGAATGTTTTATCTAACTTGCCGAATATTCCTGCGCAAGATGTGCCAATAGGCGCAGATGAGAACTCTAATTTAGAGGTGAGAAGATATGGAGGAAAAAGACAGTTTGATTTTGTACCGGAATCTCATTATGAACTCGGAGAAAAATTAGGTTTAATAGACTTCGAACAAGCGGCGAAAATTTCCGGATCAAGATTTGCGATATTAAAAGGACAGTTAGCTAAGCTTGGACGAGCGCTAATAAATTTTATGCTTGAAATGCATGTTAATGAATTTGGCTATACTGAAGTGTACCACCCAGCTTTGGTGAAAAACGAAGCTATGTATAATGTTGGTCAGCTACCGAAATTTTCTGACGATTCGTATTTAACTACCGACGAATTGAGATTAATTCCCACAAGTGAAGTGTTTTTAACGAATTTGGTTGCTGATAAAATAGTAGAGGAAAAAGAACTGCCTATTCGTTTTACTGCATATTCAGAATGTTTTCGTAAAGAAGCTGGCAGTGCAGGACGAGATACAAGAGGTATGATAAGGCAACACCAATTTGGTAAAGTGGAGTTGGTAAGCATCACAACTGAAGACCAGTCAAAAGACGAGCTTGAACGTATGACTAGTGTTGCTGAAGAGATATTAAAAAAACTAGAATTACCGTACAGAGTAATGCTACTTTGCAGTGGCGATATGGGTTTTGCTGCACAAAAGACTTATGACATAGAGGTATGGTTACCTGAGCAAAATAAATATAGAGAAATATCAAGCTGCTCAAATTGCGGTACGTTCCAGGCAAGAAGAATGAATACTAAATACTTCTTAGAAACTGACAGAAAAACAAAAAAATACGTTCACACTTTAAACGGCTCAGCTTTAGCCATAGGAAGAACAATTGTTGCCATAATGGAGAATTATCAAAATTCCGATGGGTCAGTTACAATACCAAACGTGTTGCAAAGATACATGAGTAATGATACTGTTATAAGCAAACAATAATTTTGACATATAGAAAAGCGAGGAAATAAAGATGAAGGTTCTGGTTATAGGTTCTGGTGGGCGTGAGCATGCTTTACTTTGGGCTTTAAAGAAGTCTCCTACCTTGACTAAGTTATATGTTACTCCTGGTCGCCCGGCCATGGAAAATTTTGGAGTTCTTGTGAATATAAATATTCAAGATTCAGTGGATGTTACACAATTTTGCAAGAAAGAAAATATAGAGCTAGTGATTATTGGTCCAGAGCAGCCGATAATTAATGGGCTTGCTGATGATTTAACTGCGGAGGGGATAAACGTTTTTGCTCCAAGTCAAGCAGCTGCAAAACTTGAGGCATCAAAGTCTTTTACGAAGGAACTATGTAAACAATATGGTATACCGACCGCCAAATATGAACGTTTTATTGATGAAAGGTTAGCTAAAAATTTTGTCCGTAGTAATAAAATAAAATTGCCGCTTGTAATTAAAGCAAATGGAATTGCAGCAGGGAAAGGTGTCATAATATGCCACACAGAAAATGAGGCTTTTTCAGCAATAGATTCAATGCTAGTGGAGAAAAATCTTGGTGAGTCAGGTGAAGAAATAATCATAGAAGAGTTTTTAATTGGAGAGGAAGTAAGTTTTTTTGCTCTTATTGATGGGTTGAAGGTAGTAACCTTTGGGTGTGCAAAAGATTACAAGAGAGTTGGTGAAAATAACGAGGGACAAAATACTGGAGGCATGGGGTCATACTCATCACCTTCGATTATAAGTAAGGAGATGGAGCAAAAAATTATCCAAAAAATAATATATCCTACAATTCAAGCACTGACTAACATGGGAACATCCTATAAAGGAGTACTCTTTGCTGGTTTAATGATTTGCAAAGATAGTCCAAAGCTTCTTGAGTATAATGTTAGGTTTGGGGATCCGGAAACACAATCCATGTTACCTAGGCTTGATTCAAGTTGTGATTTGTTAAAATTGATGTTGTCAGTTGCAGAAGGAAAGTTAAATACAAAAGTAGTGGAGTTTAATGACAAAGCTACAGTTTGTGTAGTTGTTGCAAGTAAAGGCTATCCTGGTGATTATCAAAAGGGAGAAGTAATTAAAGGATTGGATAAAATTGAAAACATTCCTGGTGTACTAGTGTTTCATGCTGGTACTAAGTTGGATGAAAGTGGTAATTGGATTTCCGATGGCGGAAGAGTGCTAAATATAGTAGGAGAAGGAAACACTGTGGAAGAAGCTAAAAGTAAAGTGTACTCAGCGTTAAATTTTCTAGAATGGTCAGGTGGGTTCTTCAGGTATGATATTGGTAGTTAATTTAGCTCATGCAGAAACAAAAAAAGTCACTTTGCAAGTAGTAATACACATAGAAAAATATCAACTAGGTTTATAGTCTATCACTACTGTTTTTGCAATTTTATCATGAAGAAACTGCTTACGTTGGTCAAATATTGCGAATATAAAAACTAGAATCGGTAAAATTGCAAACCACTGAGAAACATAATCAATTAAAAAAAGAAAAACAAATGATAAAGCTGCCTCAGAAATGCACCTTATTGTTGCTTGCATTAGAGTAACACTTTTAAATGTATTTGCATCTTTGACATACATACCACATAACAACTGTCCTGGAGTACCTCCCAGTCTTGTTATCATTAATATTTCTAATACTGTGTACAGCATTGATGTAAAGATTGTATAAGGAGATGTTAACTGTTTAATTTCGTCATGAAAGTTATCAACTTCGTGATTGCCAGATACTGCAATGTATAGAATGAATAAAGGAAAGAAAAATATGATATAGTCAAGTACTTCTGCTACAGTACGCCTTGTAAACCCTACATAATTTACTTTAACACTCGTTTCAGTATTCATATATACCCCACCTATATTTTATATTACCAACTAATATAAAGATACGTTATTAAACAATCGTAAATATGCCAATTTGGATAATATTGACCCACTCTATTATTTGAATTAACATTAAATTATTTATAGTTAGGAAAGTTATGTCAACACCAATCACAGTTGCGTATGGTGATGGTATCGGACCAGAAATTATGGAAGCGGTGCTGTCGATATTGCGTGAAGCGAAAGCGAAAATCTCAATAGATATTATTGAAATAGGAGAGTGTGTTTATAGTAAAGAATGGTCTCACGGCATTTCTCCAAGTGGTTGGGAATCTATTGAAAGGACAAAGATATTACTAAAATCTCCGACGACAACTCCTCAAGGCAAAGGGCACAAAAGCCTAAATGTGGCGCTCAGAAAGAACCTAGGGTTATATGCAAATATCAGATCATGCATTTCATATCATCCTGTTATAGAAAATAAATTCGGTAAGTTTGATATCGTAGTAATACGCGAAAATGAAGAAGATGTTTACACCGGAATAGAGCATAGGCTCACTGGTGACTCGTACCAATGCACTAAAATTATTACTAGATCTGGCTCAGAAAAAATATGCAGGTACGCTTTTGAATATGCGAAAAAACATAACAGAAAGAAAGTAACTTGCCTGACTAAAGACAACATAATGAAAATGACTGACGGCGCTTTTCATGCAGCGTTTGATCGTATTGCAAAAGAATATCCGGATATAAAGGCGGAACATTATATAGTTGATATTGGAATGGCACGTGTTGCCACAGAACCCGAGAATTTCGATGTTATAGTAACTGAAAATCTATATGGCGACATATTATCAGATATAGTGGCACAAACCTCAGGTTCTGTAGGGCTTGCAGGAAGTAGCAATATAGGTAATGAATATGCAATGTTTGAAGCGGTTCACGGCTCTGCTCCTGATATTGCAGGAAAAAACATAGCTAATCCTTCTGGTCTTTTAAATGCTGCAGTGCATATGTTGGTCTATATCGGTCAAGTGAGTACTGCAAGGCTAATTTACAATGCATGGTTAAAAACCTTAGAAGATGGAATACACACTGCTGATTTATATAAGGAGAAAAAGAGCAAGCAGAAAGTTGGGACAAAAGAATTTGCACAAGCTGTTATAGATAATCTAGGAAAGAAACCTGCAACATTACCTGAGCTTATAATTAGCAGTGATTTGGATAGTAAAATAAATAAAGTACAAGACCATTACGAACAAGATTACAAAGTTAAAAAGCTAGTGGGTAGTGATATAGCGCTTGCTTGGGACAAATCCAACAATTTTGATCAAATAGTAAGATTATTTGAATCGAGTAATCTGAAAATGATAGCAATATACTCAAAAGGACTTGCAATTTGGCCAGGAGGCTCAAAATCTTCAAGTGACCAAATAACCTGCAGGTTTATCGCAAATAATGAAAAGCAAGCTATTACAAATATTGATGTGAATAACTTGCTAATCAAACTTGAAGAAAATAGCTTTGACGTGGTGAGAATGGATAAATTGTATTTATATGATGGAAAAGAGGGTTTTTTCTCCTGATTATTGTTTAATGTTTTTGTGTTTGCGTAAAACACTAAATATGATATATTTATGTGAGGAATAGTAATGAGTCAACATTTTAAGTTAACTAATCAGGAGTTTCGTGATAATGCTAATCTGTTCGACATATTAGAAATAGAAGCTAAGCAAGTTGTAGACAAGAATTATGAAGAGCTTAGCGCAATTTTGAAGAAGCAGCATAAGAAGTTAATTCTTGTAAACCATCCTGACAAAGGTGGAGACAAAAATAGATTTGATCAGATTTATAAAGCTTATCAAGAGCTAAAAAAGTACATTGAACCTTTGGAGTCAGGAAATCCTTGTGTTAAAGTCAGTGTTGGTGCTGAAAGTAATGGACGTTTAACGGCAAGAGAGTTTCACTATAGGAGAAAGTTGTTTAACGAGCTAAAAATCAGTGAGGAAGAAGCTGTAGGTAAAGATTTTGATGGGTTGATTGCTATACTAAAAAGAAATGATTGTTCGTTTGGAGAAGACCTAAAAAGCTATAATGAACTTCAGGCTCAAATAGAGAGGATTTTGCTAAATCCAAATTTAGATAATTTTCAGAAGAGTGTACAAAGTGCAAAGTTAATGCAAGAGTTATATCAATATATAGCAAAGCCAAGCATACAATTATTCAATTATATTACTCCTCTAAAAGAAAAGAGAAGCCTAATTGAAGAAGATAAAAAGACATTAGCATTGAAATTTATAGAGCGCAAAAATGCTCTAATGTTAGTACCAAAAATAAGTTTTCTGCCTTTAGCTATATTAACTACAGTTACTATAGGTTGCTATTTTTCATGGTGGATCATAGCATTTAACATCGCTATTAGTAGAGCCTCTGGTTTATTAGTGAATTATTATATGGAAAAGTATAAAAATTCAGAAATTTCTACTGATGAATTCATAAGTAAGATGAGCTATATCGAGCTAAGCAGTAAACTTCTTATCAACTATCCTTTAGCTGCTTTTTCTGTTTATTTAGTTACAATAAATTTCATTGCTAATGGATTAACTGTTGGTGGAGCTGTACTTGGTCCACTATTGTTATTGGCAGTATTAATTGAAGCATTAGCTCCTATTTTCTCAAAAGGCTGTGAAATATATGCTGACAAGCACACAAAAGATTTACTAGAAGAGGATCCAAGAGATAGAGTGCAAAAGGAGACTGATCTGTTAGGACGGTATGATCCACGAAGGCTATTAATGCCGATAATTATGCCTCTTGTTAGAAAGTGTTTTGCAGAAGTGGCAAGCGAATTTGCTGAAAGGAATTTTGATGAGGTAAAAACTGATATGTCTGATGTTAATACTGAAGGACTACCTCATCCTCAAGCAATTGAATTTGCACAGCAAACAGTATAGTATAAGCTTTTAGCTCTATGCATGGACTCAAAAAAAGTAGAATTAATATTTGAAAAATTTCAACAGTCAAATCCTGCGCCAAAAATAGAGCTAAATTATACCAATCATTTTACGTTATTAGTTGCAATAGTTCTGTCAGTGCGGACGACCGATATAAGTGTTAATAAAATTACAAAGGAGCTATTTAGTATCGCTGATACGCCAGAAAAAATGTTGAATCTTGGGCAAAGTGAGCTGAGAAAATGCATAAGCAGTATTGGTTTATATAATTCTAAAGCAAAAAATATAATCGGGCTCAGTAAAATATTGATTGAGCGGTACAATAGCAAAGTGCCTACTAATTTCGATGATTTGGTATCTTTACCAGGGGTTGGGAGAAAGAGCGCTAATGTATTCTTAAATTCAGGGCTTGGTATTCCAACATTGGCAGTTGATACTCACGTTTTTAGAGTGAGCAATAGAGTTGGGCTTGTGAAAGAAAAAGATGTACTTAAAACAGAGCAGTCTCTTTTGAATGTAGTGCCAAAAAAATACCTACTTTATGCTCATCATTGGCTAGTTTTGCATGGTAGATATGTTTGCAAAGCGCAAAAACCTTCGTGTGAAACATGCATAATTCATGATTTATGTGAGTTTGAATGTAAGAGGTATAAAGTCTAGCACAACACTTCGATATTTCTTACTTTTATCATCCAAGTAGCTGATCTCTATGATGGTGTCATCCGAGTAGCTGACACTGGGATGACAATGAAGGGCTACTTGATGACGCCTCTGTGCACTGCCGTTATAAAGCTGCTACTTTGATGAATAAAATGATGTCATTCCAGAGCATGGAGCTGTAATCCAGTTCTTATTACCTGATATGCTCATTTGACAGTTAAGTCTTCTCTACCCCGATTTGCATAACACCTTCGCTCATGGTTAAAAGATACCGAGGCAGTAGAGTGTATTAGTTTTTGCAAGCTGTTATTTTGCTATGGATTGCTGTAATGGCATCATCTATTTTATTGTTATCACAGCCTGTTTGGGCAAGTTCGGCATTTCCACCGCAATCCCTTCTGGTTACAGTAGATACTAGCTCTTTTGCATTGATCTTATTAGTTAAATCTTTACTTACTTTGACAATCAAAACTGTTTTATCCTTTTCTGTTACCATGAAGGCTATTACAGTTTTCGGTTTTTGTTGCTGTAGAGCAAATTCCCTTATTATACTTCCTGGAACGTTATTGAAAGTGTGGCTTACGAAATTTATTCCATTTATTTCGGTACTTTTTACAGTTTCTACACTGATAAGCTTTTTATAAAGATTTTTTATTTTGACTTCAAATTCTTTGCGCTCCTGGCTTAAAATACTGAGTCGACTTATTATTTCATTTACTGGTGCTTTTACGCATTCTGCAACTTTTTTTAAGCTAATTTCGTTATTGCGTACATAATTAATTGCTTCTTGACCGGTTAAAGCTTCAATTCTTCTTACTCGAGATGCAACGGAACATTCTGCTGCTATCTTAAACAAACCAATTTCTCCGGTACGCTCCACGTGTGTACCACCACATAATTCTTTTGAATCTCCAATTTTTACAACCCTAACATTATCACCATATTTTTCACCAAATAAGGCCATCGCTCCTTCGTCTATTGCCTCATCCATACCTTGAACTTTTGTGGACGTAGAAAGATTTTCTCTGATTAGAGAGTTTACTATATCTTCTACTGAAGACAGCTGATCCTGAGTGACTGGCTTATTGTGACTAAAGTCAAATCTTAGTCTATTTGGTGCGACTAGAGAACCTTTTTGAGTAACGTGATCACCTAAGATTTTTCTGAGTGCAAAGTGTAGAAGATGTGTAGCTGAATGATTTCTTCTTAAGTCTTGTCTTCTTTTTTTATTAATACTAGCTGTAACTGTGTTACCTTTACAAATTGAGCCGACGCACCTGTGCAAATACAAGTCATTAATCTTGTTGGTATTTTCGACTGTTACCATACTTCCATCAGACTGTATAAGATTTCCAATATCTCCCACTTGTCCACCTGACTCTCCATAAAAAGGTGTTTTATCAAGTATAATAGTTATCTTTTCTCCTTCTTTTGCAGAATCAATTACTTCATTTTTAGAGGAAATTATTGCGAGTACTGTTGCATCCTTTACTTCATCACGTTCATAACCAACAAATTCCGTTTTGCCAAACTGATCGATTAAATTAAACCATACTTGTTCAACAGATTTTTCACCAGATCCAGTCCAATTAGCACGTGCTCTTTCTTTTTGCTCTTTCATTGCATTATCAAAACCTTTTTGGTCAAAATTTATTTTCCTTTCTTTCAAAATATCAAGTGTGATATCCAAAGGAAATCCATAAGTGTCATATAGTTTGAATGCTGATTCTCCAGATAGAGTGTCACCTGATTTTAAATCTGCAGTGAATTTGTCCAAGAGATTAATGCCTTTCATTAAAGTGTCTTTAAAGTTTTCTTCCTCTGATTTTAACGTTGTTTCTATTAAGCTTTTAGCTCTGATTAGCTCTGGATAAGCATCTCCCATATAAGCCAAACTTGTGCCATCTATGAGTGCAGGAAAAACAAGGTTCAATAGAGAATCATTATATCCAAGTAGGTGGATATAACGTACTGCTCTCCTGATCAATCTGCGTAGTACATAATTTCTTCCTTCATTTCCAGGAAGCACTCCTTCTGCGATGAGAAATGCAGCTGCACGAAGGTGATCTGCGATAATCTTATGAGCTACTTTATTTTCCGTATTTCCACAGTACTCTTGCGATTTACTTACCAGAGCAGAAAATAGGTCAATATCATAGTTATCATGAACGTTCTGCATAACAGCTGCTATTCTTTCAAGGCCCATTCCGGTATCGATGCATTTTTTTGGTAATTTTTGTAAATTACCTTCTTCATCTTTATTAAATTCCATGAACACCAGGTTCCAAATTTCAACAATTCTGTCGTCTTCATGTAAAGCGGAATTTCCATGATCGTAAAAGATTTCAGAACATGGGCCACATGGACCAGTATTGCCCATGCTCCAAAAGTTATCATCTGTTGTAATTCTTATGATTTTATCATCTGAAAAGCCACTTATCTTACGCCAAATTTCATATGCTTCATCATCAGTGTGGTAAACAGTTATGGATAGTCTGTTTTTATCAAGAGACAATTCTTCAGTAATAAATTTCCACGCAAATTCTATCGCAGTTTCTTTCAAGTAATCACCAAAGCTAAAATTTCCGAGCATTTCAAAAAATGTGTGATGCCGAGATGTATAGCCAACATTTTCAAGATCATTGTGTTTACCACCTGCTCTGAGACACTTTTGACTTGAGACGGCACGTTTCATTTCAGTTTTTTGCGTGCCGGTAAAGATGTTTTTGAACTGTACCATACCAGCATTTGTAAACATGAGTGTTGGATCATGCTCTGGAATCAAAGGAGAAGAAGGAACTTGCTCATGATTATTATTTACAAAAAATTTTATAAATCTTTCTCTAATTTCGTTTAGCTTCATCGTTTTTACTGAGGTTATCTATGCATAATAAGTTGTAACAGAAGTAAAATCAATTTATCAATCTAAATATTAATATATACATTACTTAGTATAACAAAGGTAACTTTTACATAAAAATTTTAATAAAAAGATATAGGTTTAAATATTTTATCCACTAACATAGAGAAGTATTTGTTAATTCAAATAATACTTTTATTAATTCATTTAAGGAGTGTGAAATGCCAAAAAAATTCCAAAACACTAAGAATAGCATGCGAAAGAGAGAAACAACAAATAAGCAGGAGATGGATGGTCCAACAATTAGAATTGTATCTGACTTGGAAAGTATAAAACAAAACAGAAGAGTAGAATTTTTAATTAAAGGAGAGAATTTAACAGTAAAAGACCTCTCTATATCTTCTAGAGCAGCTGAGATAGGCTTGGTTACAGGAATAGTAAATTCAATAGACATTCCTCAAGCAATTCGTGAATCGACAATAGATGGAATTATTTTAGGTCTTAAGAGTGGAGAAATAGAAAAAGGTAAAGAATATAATTATAGAGAATTTAAGAAAATATATCTAAAAAACCTTGTAGATGAATTGGGTAAGGATAGTTCAAAAAAGCTAAAAGAAAGAACTGATGAAAATAGCCAATTGAGAGAATCTACTACTGAAGAAATTGATTGTCAGATGCAGGAAGATGTAACTATCGAATCAGCTTCTTTAACAAAACAAGAATTCGATTTTGCATCAAGCAAAGTAACTACTAAAGAGATTAATGACGTAATAAATGAAATAGAAGAATCAAATGCTAGTTATGGAATTACTCCTGAAGATATAAGTAGTGTTTCCCGTTTTGATAGTAATTCACAAGAAGTGTTAGATCATTCTATATTTAATAGCACAGATGTGGAAGGGCCTAAATTACCCGAAATAAATGGAGGACAGTATATAGGAATAGCAGGGATTGCTGGTGGTATATTGGGTGGAGTGCTAGCAGTAGCTTTTGCAGGATTAGGATACTTTGTATGGCATAGAAAAAATAGGGAAGGTAGCTACGATGTTGAAAAAGCGATGAAAAACCTTCCTGAACAAGCTCAACTTGAGCATTCCGGATCTACATCAGAAATAGAATCTTTGCTCAGCAATGCTACATCGGTAGCACATCTATCTTCTCAGATTAGTGTCGAGTAAGATTCCAGAGTTTGATGGCACAACAGTGCCATCAACTTAGCTCTTACAGCACTTATATGCTCTGGAACCAAAGGAGAAGAAATTTTCCTGTCTTACAAAAAATTTTATAACTCTTTCTCTAATTTTATATCGTTTTTACTAAGGTATAATAAATTGCAATGAGAAATTCAGATATTAATATATGTATTATTTAGTATAATAAAAATATAAAAATCTTAGTGAAAAGATGTGGACTTAAATAATTTATCTTTTATACATAAGGAAATATTGGTCAGCTTGGGGGTCATATATGTCAAGAAGATTGTAAGTTAAAAATGTGATATAAAAGAGATAAGAGGGAAAGATAACCCTACTCACTATAGGAATAGGGCTATCACGGGCGTGTGCGACCGAATGAAAGTTGGTATTACAACCGTAGCCATCAAGGTAAACTAGCCCCATCTCTCGATACGTTTGAATAGTTGCATGGGACATATGTATGCACCCGTTTACAATCTTAAATTAATTAAACTATCGAGGTTATTTATTATGATTACATCTTATCAAAATTTCATTGGCATTGATATCGGAAAATTTAAAAATGTTGCTGCAGCTTATAACCAAAGGAGCGCTATCAAGTTTGACAATGATGCTACTGGTTGGCAACAGTTGTTTCAAAAATTTTCAGATATCCTACCTAATTCTCTAGTAACTTTAGAAAACACTGGAAAATATGAGCTTGGCTTAGCACATTTTCTTGTTGATAAGAATGTTGCTGTACATCGAGCTAATACTCGTAAAGTAAAAAGTTTTATCATATCACATGGAACTTTAGCAAAGACAGATCAATCAGATGCAAGAGCCCTTGCTCAATATGGTTTTGAACGCTATAGTGCTCTATCTCTATTTGTGCCTATGTCAAAAGAACAAACCGCCTTAGTTGCACTCTGTCAACGTCGTGATGACATTACGCAAATGAGAACTCAAGAGAAATGTAGGCTTGCAGCACCTGAAAACGACTATATAAAGGAAAGTTGCCAAAAAACAATAGACTTTTTTACCAGTCAGATAAATGAGTTCAACGATGCCATACAAAGAATTATTGATAAAAATCCAGAGTTACAAAAGCGTCAAAAGATCTTGAGAACAGTGCCAGGAATAGGTCTCAAGTTATCACAAGTTTTTGTGTATCTAATGCCAGAACTTGGCCACCTAAACAAAAAAGAAGTTGCAAGTCTTGCTGGAGTTGCTCCACATCCAAAAGAAAGCGGTAAAACTATTGGTTACCGAAGGATAACAGGTGGTAGAAGCAATGTTCGTGCAAAGCTTTTCACAGCTGCTATGGCTGCTGCAAGATCTAAATCTGCACTTGGTGCTTTTTATTCTGATCTTATTGGTAGAGGTAAAAAGAAGATGGTAGCTATAACAGCTCTAATGCGAAAAATCATAGTAATTGCCAATGCAAGACTTAAAGAAGCAATTAATATGAAATAAAAAAAATCTGTATAGAAAATAGGTTAACGAATATGTGCGTCTACACACATTTAAAGCACATATTCGTTAACCATAAAATCTAAGCAGTGCTTGCTGTTTGATATAAATTTCTTTCTGTATAAACTAGGGTTTTTGTTGCCAAAATACATTTTTCAATTGAATAAAAATACAAAATTATCAACAAATGAGACTAAATTCAAAAAATTTTAAAAAACATAGTTGATTTAAAAATACTGTAGGAAAAAAAAGATCAATCAATAAGGAAAAAAGGAATAGATGGATTAGTATTGAATCAGAATTGCGAGATGTAGAACAAAACAGAACAATATATTTTCTATTGGGAGGAGGTGATTTAAAACTTAAGTATGTATGTATGCTTGACGATACATCTTATCGTATTCTTGTTGCTGAAGGAGAAATAGTGCATGCAGAAAATCCAAAAGTGATGATTGATGATATTGTTTCTGATCTCAAGAGTGGAAAAATACGAAGTTATAAAAGATATAATGCCAAAGAGTTTTATGAAAAGTATCTCAAAGAGTTTTTGAGTAATGAGAATTTGCAAAAGCTGGAAGCTGGTGATATTGAAAGTACAACAACAGAACTACCAAACTTAAAACAAGTAATGGAAGAAATGAAAAAATCAAACGCTAGCAATGGAATTACAATGCGAAATATAGAAAGTGTTCAAAATACGACGAATATTTTGGGTAATCCTATGATTCATGATACAAACTTGAGAGAGTTTAAATTATTGGAAACACCTTCAAACGAGAAAAATAATATAGTGTTCACAGTAGGTATGTTAGCAGTAACAGTAGCTTTGGTAGCAGCTATCGCAGCAGCTGTACCATTTAAATGTTGGTTTTATAATAGAAAAAATAAAAGCCATAGTAGTGCTAAGGAAGAAACTCCATCTAGTTATTTATTAAGTGCAATAACTTTAGAAAGTGGAACTAATTCTATTCGTTAGCCAAAATATTGCAAAAATAGAATTTTTTTATTATTTTTTTACAGTTTCCTCATTTAATAATTTTTATGCTCTAATTATTATACTTAATTTATCATTACCTGTTGTGTAAACAAGATGAGAATTTTCAATAATCTACATCCTTTAGTAAGAAAAAATCAATACATTCACGATAAATTTACCTCATATCTGTGTTTTATATGTGGAATTTCGAATGGAAAATTATGCAGGCAAAGAAAGAAGAATAGTGAATATAGTTACTCAACATTGGAGTGATATAAAAGGATCAGATAGAGAATGGCCAGAAAGACATGAAATAGACACTGCAGAAATCATGGAGTCATGGCAGCATTGTTTTATCATTGAAGTTAAAGATCGAGGTTATATTTGTGAAAATGCAGGAGAAAAAGCTATTGAATTTTATGGTTTTGAAAAAAAGATGTACATCGATAATAAATATGCAATTGATGCACCATTTTTGCGGCTATATAAAATAGATGCAGTTATTGATAAACTTGAGACTATAATAGAAAGTAAATGCCCAATTAACGAAGAGGAAGAAAGTGAAAGTGTTAAAATGAGACAAGTATTGTTGCCAATTGGAGATAAAGAAGGTATAACACATATACTGGGTGTGATTACATTCAAGCTGCTTTAAAATACAATTTTAATTTGATTTTTTAATAAAGTTATCTATACTCATACTTAATTACTAATAAAGAACTAAATAGTGGTGTTTGTAAATTTGTTTAGAATATGACGAAAATAAAATTAAAAACCAAATCTTCTGTCAAAAAGCGCTTTCACCTTACAGCTAAGGGTAAAGTCATCTCTACTCAGTCAGGTAAAAGACATGGTATGGTAAAGAGAAGTAAATCTAATATTCGTAATCAGCGTGGTACAACGATTCTTAGTAAATCTGACTCGCGTATAGTTAAGCTTTATATGCCTTATGGTATTTAACAAAATGGAGGTAAAATAAAAATGGCTCGAGTAAAACGTGGAGTCACTACTCATGCTCGTCATAAAAAAATATTGAAACTAGCAAAGGGTTATAGAGGACGGGCAAAAAATTGTTATAGAATTGCATTACAAAGAGTTGAAAAAGCACTCCAATATGCTTACAGAGACAGAAGAACCTGTAAACGTGATTTTCGTGGTTTATGGATAATACGTATTAATGCAGCAGTAAGAGAACATGGACTTACTTACGGTAGATTTATGCATGGTCTTAAACTTGCTGAAATTGATTTAAATAGGAAAATTCTTGCTGAGATGGCTGTTAATCATAAGGATGATTTTGCTAAATTAATAGAAATTGTAAATAGTAAGTTAGCTTAAAGCAAAAACACCATGAGAATTATTTTCATGGGGTCACCGGAGTTTGCTGTTGGTGCGTTAAACTTACTACTGAAATTACAGAGTGAAATAGTAGCAGTATATACCAAAGCTCCAAAACCTTCTGGACGTGGGCAGAGGTTAACAAAATCCCCAGTACACATCGTTGCTGAAAAAAGTGACATAGAGGTATGTACTCCTGCCTCTTTAAAATCTTCGATAGAGCAAGAAAAGTTTGGAAATTTTAAGCCAGACGTTGCAGTTGTTGCTGCGTATGGATTGATACTTCCAAAAGAAATTTTAAATATTCCCAAATATGGTTGTATTAATATTCATCCATCATTGCTTCCTAGGTGGCGCGGTGCAGCTCCGATACAGCACACAATTTTAGCTGGAGATCAAGAAACCGGAGTTAGCATTATGCAGCTAGATGAAGGATTAGATTCTGGCCCTATTTTAAAACAGAAAAAATTTCTTATTGAAAAAAGCGATAATTATAAGACGTTGTATGATAAATTGTCTGAATTAGGTAGTGATTTACTGCTGAAAGTACTAAACGAAATTGAAAAGCAAGTTCCCTTAAAACAGAGCGATAACGATGCGTGTTATGCTGACAAAGTAAAAGACTATAAAATTTACGCAAGTGACGCCTGTGAAATTGCTTATAGAAAGGTTAAAGCATTTTATCCAAAAGCATTCATTAAGGTAGAGAATAAACGTATCAAGATACTTGATGCTGAATTTGAAGCCTTCACTTCAGGACAAGGTGAGATCATTAATGATAATATGCATATAAGTTTAAAAGGTGGTACTTTAATTCCTAAAGTTGTACAAATGGAAGGAAGAAATCCTTGCGATATTAAAGATTTTGTTCGTGGCTTAAAATCAAGTTTAACAAAAAAATTTATAGAATAGACTGCTTTGAAAGGAGGGTGAGGAGAGCTAAAGCAACTTCTACAATTTGGTATTCCGCTTCTTGTTAGCGGAATCTACAACAAGATACCGCGTTTTGGTGTACGAACATTGCAATTTGCAGGTAATTTGAGTAGTAGATGGTGTCATTCCAGTCTGGAATCCAGTTTCTATTGTACAGCCACCTGGTGTGCTCATTTAAAGTGAAGTTTTCTGGATCCCAGACTGGGATGACATCTTTCTTGGTCTCTTGTATCACAATGTTCGTACAGCTATGTGCTTGTTAGCGGAATCTACAACGAGATACCGCAGTGGTATGACGTAGTAGCTATATATAGACAAATTTTCTTTTCTTAGATATAATCTTAAGAAACCTTCCATATGAAAATTAAAAGAGCTTTAATATCAGTATACGATAAGACAAATATAATTGAACTTGCATCGTTTTTGATGCAGCAACAAATAGAAATTCTCTCAACAGGGAATACTTATAAAGTGCTATCAGGTGCGGGAATAAAAACGCAAGAAGTTTCAGATTACACACAATTTCCAGAAATACTAGATGGCAGAGTGAAAACTTTACATCCTAAAATTCATGGAGGAATACTCTGTGATCGAAAAAGGCACGAAAAGGAAATGCAGAATCTAGAAATTAAGCCGATAGATCTGCTTATAACTAACTTATATCCATTTTGGAAAACGGTTAATAGCAACTCAAGTGAGAAGCAAATCATAGAACAAATAGATATAGGTGGAGTAGCATTAATTAGAGCTACAGCAAAAAACTTTCATTTCACTTCAGTGATTTCTAGCATTCAAGATTACGAAACACTGAAAGCTGAGATGATCAAAAATAACAATCAGACAACATTAGAATATAGAAAACATCTAGCAACTAAAGCATTTGCTCTGACTGCACAGTATGATTCTAATATTTACAATTGGTTTTTATCACAGGGTAAAAGCAATGAGTTACCAGAGTTTTTTACTTTATATGGATGTAAAGCACAAGGACTCAGGTATGGTGAAAATCCTCATCAAAAAGCTGCATTTTATAGCAATCAATTTAGCAAGTATCCACTGGAGAAAATACATGGAAAAGAGTTGAGCTATAATAATATAGTCGACATAGAGTCTGCACTTAACATAATTTCTGAGTTTCAAGAACCTGCAGCAGTGATAATAAAGCACAATAATCCATGTGGCGCTGCTGTTAGTGATAGTGCTTTAAAAGCATATGAAAAAGCTCTATCATGTGATGAAATAAGCAGTTTTGGTGGAATAGTTGCTTTCAATCGGGAGATAGATTTAAAGCTAGCAGAGAAATTAAACGAGATATTTTTGGAAGTGGTGATAGCACCATCGGTAAACAATGAGGCACTAAAAATTTTACAAAAAAAGAAAAATTTAAGAGTGATTATTCATCAATCTCTTCAGCAAAATGCAAAATATCAAATCAAAAATGTTGTTGGCGGGTTCTTAGTGCAAGAAAATAATAACCATACAGTAAAAGTAGAAGAAATAAACCGAGTGACAGAATGCACTACAACAAAAAAAGAGAAAGAAGATCTTATTTTTGCTTGGAAAATATGTAAACATGTAAAATCCAATGCAATAGTGATAGCAAAAGACAGTTGTGCTATTGGCATCGGTGCAGGACAAACAAGCAGAATAGATAGTGTGAATATTGCAGTAAAAAAAGCAGGTGAAAAATGTAAAGGCGCAGCGCTTGCTTCGGATGCATTTTTTCCATTTCCAGATAGTATAGTAGAAAGTGCAAAGCATGGAATTACAGCTATAATTCAGCCAGGTGGCTCATTGAAAGATCAAGACGTGATAGCAGCTGCAAATGAGAATAAAATTGCCATGTTTTTCACTGATGTTCGTAACTTTCTCCATTAAGCTTTGTATCCTGTCAAAATTATACCCACACAGGGCTTTGTTGCATAGCAGCTTATAGGTATGAAAATTGTAGTAAATTTATGTAGTTACTTTAAACTCAACTATACCTATCTGTAATTGTAAGCTGTACTCTTGAGCTCCTGATGCGATTTATAGCAAATCCTAAAATGCCTTGCTGTTTTTCCTTATAGACATTCAGCTTACCTTGTACATTAGTCTATCTGGATGACATTTTACTTTTTCTAGAATATAATAATTCCCTAGAAATTACCCTACTCAATTCTATTGTACCTTGTTTAACATTGAAACATGAGTCTGGAATCTAGAAATTTTTTAAGAACAAAAGTTATTCTAAGTTTTTGTTGGTAAGAAAAACTGAATTACAGCTCCATGCACTGGAATGATATCTAGGTCTAAAGTCTACATAAAAATCGTTTACAATCGGCGTTCAATGTGATAAGTTGAAAGCAGTTTATTCCTCGGTAGCTCAGTGGTAGAGCAGTTGGCTGTTAACCAATTGGTCGCTGGTTCGAATCCGGCCCGGGGAGCACTATTTTATACAATCTGTACATTTCACTTTTGTATCCGTTCAGGAGAGTGGTTTAAGAAACAATAGATAAGAGGTTTTGGAAAGGATTGAGACCCCTTTGTTTCCATGTTAAGTATAACGAAATTATCCGTTCAAGGAATGCATTTCCCCGCTTTGATTGTGTAAAATACGAATTTTTGCGGTAAACGACATAATGCCGTATCTGCTGTTCAGCATGGTTGTTTGTCAGCGGAATGTTTTTTGGGTCATCTAAAAAATTCCACATCATTCTTTCAGATTTCAAAATATTTTTCGCAACTCGAGAGGCTCCAATTGCTTCAGGTAAGTAGGATATTTCCTTCAAGTAATACCTTGTACGTTTTCGCAACTTTCTGGCACGTCTGGCAAATCTAAAAACATCTATCTCATTTTTTAGCAAAGCCTTTTTTAGTGCAAATAATTCAGTAGCTACATTTCTTAAGTAACAGCCAAGAACTTTGACTTCAATATTCCAACTATGCGCTAATCTTTCAAAATCCCTTGCTAAGTGTGCCCAGCAGATTTGCCTTTTTTCATCAGCAAAGTAATTGTATACTGCGTACCTGTCGGTTACCACTAAGCTATTATGATTGCAGCATGCGTTATTTTTTAAAACTTTCATTCCTCTTGACTCTGTCAACTTCACAAAACTTGCCGTATTGCTTGCAAACATCCAACACCAAGCGAGTTTACCTTTGTTATAATGGCTCGTTTCATCAATATGTAGAACTTTACTCCTACTTATCTCTTGTTCGATCTGCTCATACATTTTTTTGCATTTTGAAGCAACTCTATGTTCACTATTTGATATGCTAACGACGCTTATGTTCAAATTGAAGATATCATTTACGACACTCGCTATTTCGCGTTTTGAATTTTTGTAGAATCCGCTGAACGCTGCAATTATTGACTTAACCCTTGGACCAAATGTATCTGACGTAACACCTTCTGGTAACTTACTGCTTCTTCTTTTTCCGCATCTCCGGCAACGACCATGCTCCATCTGATATTCCACTACATAAGGCCTAATTTCCGGAAGATCAACTTTTTGATGAATGTACGGTCCATTGCATATTGCAATCCCTCCTCCGCATTCACAAGTAGATGACAACTTTACTTTTATCACCTCATCTGCATCCATTTTGGCGCGAAAACTTCCTTTATGACCAACCTGACCACCAACGTTTCTGTCGCTCTTTGGCTTGTCCTTTTTTATTTTGTACAACTCTCTAGAGCTTGGTAGAGATGAATTTTTCGAGTTTAAACCAAGCCTTTCCTTTAATTCAGCGTTCTCTATCTTTAAAGCCTTGTTCTCTGCTTTTAAACTTTCATTCTCCCTTTCCAGCTTTTCTATTTTTGCTTCTAACTTTTCTATTTTTTGCTGTAAATTTTTGCAAAGCTCTAAAAGGTTTACCACATTACCTCACTTTTGCTCTATGATTATCTTTTTAGATCACCTTGTCTACCTTATTCTGCCACTCCGCTGAACGGATACTTGTGTACCAGTGTTGAAATGACCCACTCAAAAGGGGATTGTATTTACTCTGAATCAGATGATAAATTAGATGCTTGGTAAGCGTAATTTGGAGCTTCCTGTGTAATGATTATATCATGAGCATGACTTTCTCTTAACCCTGATGAAGTAATAGTGACAAATTTGCAGTTTTTTTTCATCTCTTCTATATTACGGTTGCCAGTGTAACCCATTGCAGCTTGCAACCCACCAATTAACTGACAGATCACTCCTGAAGCTGGACCTTTAAAAGGAACTCTTGCTTCTACTCCTTGTGGGACTAAATCAAGTTTTGAATCTTGAAAATAACGGCTAGCTGACCCTCGTTTCATTGCACTAATAGATCCCATTCCTCGATATTCCTTATATGCTCTACCCTTATACATGATAATCTCACCTGGGCTTTCCTCAGTACCAGCAAAGATTGAACCTATCATCACAGTATCAGCACCAGCTGCAATAGCTTTTGCAACATCTCCCGAATATTTTATTCCACCATCAGCAATTAGTCTGACGTTTTTTGTTTTACAAACCTCTGCAATATTCTTGATCGCAGAGAATTGTGGCATACCAACGCCTGTAACTATTCTGGTAGTACAAATTGATCCTGGCCCTATTCCAACTTTCACTGCATCAACACCAGCATCAATCAACGCTTCAGCAGCCTCCTTTGTTGTAATATTTCCGCCGATTAATTGCGTATTCGGATACATCTTTTTTATTTCCTTAATAGTGCTGATAACGTTCTCGGAATGACCGTGAGCGGTATCTACAATAACCACATCAACTTCTTCTTCGACCAAAGCTTCACATCTTTCTATACCGTCTTTTTTACCAGTACCAATTGCAGCGGCAACTCTGAGTCGACCTTTACTGTCTTTACATGAATTTGGATATCTATTGTATTTTTCGATGTCTTTAACTGTGATTAGACCTATGCAACAAGAATTTTCATCAACAACCAAAAGCTTCTCTATTCTATTTGCATGCAACAATTTCATTGCTGAGGCGCTGTTTACTGCCTGCTCTCGAACTGTTACTAACTTATCTTTTGTCATTACCTCGGAAACTTTTATATTCATGTTCTGGTCTTCAATAAACCTCACATCTCGATTAGTTAAAATTCCCACTAACTTGCGTTGATCAACTACAGGAATGCCGGAATAATTATACTCTCTCATTAATGAAACTGCTTCTGCAACCGTTTTATCTGGGGAAATTGTAATTGGGTTATACACGATCCAGCTTTCATATTTTTTCACCCTTCTTACTTCTAACACTTGTTCATCTATTGATAAATTCTTATGTATGCAACCTATTCCACCATGTTGGGCAATAGCTATTGCAAAGCCTGATTCAGTGACAGTGTCCATTGCAGAGGATATGAGAGGGATATTTAGTTCTATATTATTTGTTAGATAAGTTCTTGTGTCTGCATCACGAGGCAATACATCAGAATAGGCCGGTAAGAGAAGTACATCGTCAAACGAATAACAAGCTTCCATTTTTTTCATATGCTTTATTTAAAGCTTATACGCCAATTAATGAAATTGCAATAGAGCTTTTGCAAAATTAGCCTGGCTCCAGCTATTTTTAGATCAAAATAGGATAGAAGAGGTATGTAGCTCCTAATATATTTATCGCATAATTATATTATTTGCTAGCAAACAGAACTGCTCAATAGTTAAGCTTTCTGGACGTTCGTCTCCACTCAGTTTAGCATTCTCAAGAGTAGTTGAGACATCACTAGTTATACTTTGCAAGCTATTTCTCAGCATCTTTCTTCTTTGAGCGAACACAGCACGTGTTAGCTTTGTTAAGGTTTCTAAATTTACTGCAAATCTTGGAGTGGGTAAAGGTTTTACTGTAATTACTGAAGAATATACTTTTGGTCTTGGAAAAAATTCCTTAGGTTCAATATCAAATTCCTTTTTTATGTCGCATAGTAACTGGCTTAGCACTGATAGGGAACTATAATCTTTAGAATTAGGTTCTGCTGTAATACGCTCTGCTACCTCCTTTTGGAACATTAACGTCAAATTCGTAAAAAATTTTATATTATTTAACCACTTTAAAAATAACGCTACTGAGATATTGTAAGGCAAGTTAGCAATGACTTTGACTGGACATTCTACCAGCTCTTTTTCTACAACATTAAGTGCATCTGCTTCTATAATTCTATATTTTCCCTGATGCTCATTTAGCAATTGTTCGTGATGTTTCACTAAACTACTATCTTTTTCTATAGAAAGTAGAAACTTTGGATTATACGCCAATATTTCTCTTGTTAACGCACCATACCCAGGACCAATTTCAATAACATTAAAATCTTTCAGGCTACCAGCTAAGGCAACTATTCTTTTTGTTATCTCATTCGATAAAATAAAATTTTGCCCTAGACTCTTTTTTGGCTTCAGTAAAAATTTTCTCATATAATCTTATTATGCAGTATTTTAAAAATTAGTTGACGAAAATTCATCAATAATTGTATATTGTCAGTGTATTTAATGCCGGCTTAGCTCAATTGGTAGAGCAACTGACTTGTAATCAGTAGGTTGTCAGTTCAAGTCCGACAGCCGGCACTCTCATTCATATAAGAAAAATTGATGTCTTTTTTAATAGTAGCAAATTGGAAAATGAATGGAACACGTTCTTCATTTGTTGACTTTATAGGCAAACTTAACAACAAGAGCAACGAAATTACCTCTAAATTAGTAATTTGCCCTCCTTTTACATCATTTCCAAGCAGTATAGAGTTGAACAATAATATTAAAATAGGAGGACAGAATTGCCATCATAAAGAGTTCGGTTCTTACACAGGTGAAATTAGTGCAGGAATGTTGAAGGAACTAGGATGTAGTTACGTAATACTTGGACATTCTGAAAGGGCTCATGAAAAAGATAGTGAAATAAAACTTAAATCGAAAACAGCAATAGAATCAGGCTTACACCCAATCATCTGTGTAGGTGAAAACTCAGAAGATTATAAAAATAAAAAAACAAAAGAAGTAATAGAATATCAATGCAAAAACCGTTTGCCAACACATGGTGAATATACCATAGCATACGAACCGATATGGGCAATAGGAACAGGAAATGTGCCAAATAATGACGCAATTGCTGAGGTGATAGAGATAATAAAATTGTGTACTGGTAAAAAACACATTATATATGGTGGCTCAGTCAGCTCAGAAAATATAGGAAACTTGCTCAGTATTCCAAATCTATTGGGAGTTTTAATTGGTAGTGCAAGCTTAGATTTTGATCACTTTTATCAAATTATACAACAAGTCGAGAAAAAACTTTCTCTTAATTAATTCTAAAGGATAAATACTCTTATTGTAATGGTAAGGGAGTTGGCAAAATGTGTCAAGGAGTTTTCTATTGGCTAAGGTTGTGACAATAAAGTTAAGCACTGCCAAAAACTATGGAAGAAGTCATTATAATTTGTATTATATCTTTATAAAATGGTTCGCATAAGTTATCTAGAAGTGCAACTAAACAAATACAAAAATCAAAGTGTTGCGGTTTTCGGCCTTGGTAAAACTGGTTTGTCCGTTATTAATGCTCTAACAAAAAGCAGTGCAAAAATATATGCATGGGATGATAATAAAGAGCAAATAGCAAATGCAAAAAAGATATATAAAGAGTGTAACTTTACTCATCCCAATGAGTATAATTGGCATGAGATAAGCACACTAATTTTGAGCCCTGGAGTGCCAATACCAACGCATTGGGTAGTAAAACTTGCAAGAAGCTTTGACTGCAAAATAAAATCAGACATTGAGCTATTTCTTGAAACTAAAACTACAAGCCAGAAGGTTGTAGGCATCACCGGAACAAATGGCAAATCAACCACCACGTCACTAATAGGGCACATATTAAAATCCACAGGGAAAAAAGTAGCTATCGGTGGGAATTTAGGTATGCCTATTTTGGATTTAGAAAGAGATGCAGAAATTTATGTAATTGAATTCTCCTCTTTTCAATTGGAGCTAATGAATGAAATTAATGTGGATATTTCTGTATTGCTCAACATCACACCAGACCACATAGATAGACATGGAAGTATGAATAACTATATAGCAACTAAACTAAAATTGATAAACGGTAGCAAGATTGCCGTGATAGGATGTGATAACAAAATTACCGCTGATGTATTCAATAAATTCACTGGGAACAAAATTCCAATTTCAGTAACATATTCCCTGGTGTCATTCCAGCGCGTGACCAGAAAAGAAAAACCATTGCCAACTACTCAGATGACAGAGGGTAGTGCAAGAGATCTAATATCATTGGCAGATAACAATTTGCTTGATTATAGTGAACAGATTACTGGTATAGATCGAAATTATCTGGATCCCAGTGTCAGCTACTTGGATGACAAAAGGAGTGCTGAGATCCAGGATATCTCGCTAAAACTAGAGAATCACAACTTATCAATGAGTGATATGAAAGTAAACCTAGTATCCAATGTAGAAAATATAGTAGCTGCACACGCTGTGTGCAAGTTACTTGGAGTAGATAGCAGCACTATTGTCAATGAAATCAAATCCTTTCCAGGGCTAAGACACAGAAATGAATTTCTTGGCAAAATACATAATGTACTTTTTATCAACGATAGCAAAGCAACCAATTCAGAATCGACCGAAAAGGCAATTTTATCTTATAAAAACATATATTGGATTGTTGGCGGAAAAAGCAAAAAAGGCGGAATAGAATCATTAATCAAGCATTTCACCAAGATTAGAAAAGCTTTTCTTATTGGAGAATCAACTGAAGTTTTTGCAAACATTATGGAGAACAAAATAGATTATATGAAGTGCTATAATCTAGAAAACGCATTTAAACTGGCTTTTGAAGAGGCCATAAATAGCAAAGAAGAAGTAGCGATATTACTTTCTCCTGCATGTTCTTCTTTTGATCAGTGGAAAAATTTTGAAGAGCGCGGTGAAGCATTTTGCAGAATGTTTGAAAATCTCAGGTACAATTATATGTGATGTTTAGTATAGTATTGTATGGAACAAAAGTTAATAGTAGATGAGCTGGTTAAGGTTATTCCATTTGAAGGAATAAGTGATGCAACCTTATTGAAAGTGTGCACGAACCTTAACCTAGCCAATAGTTTTTGTAAATTTCAAAATGGAATATATAGTGCTTTGGAGTACATAGCAGAGGACTTAAATAGCTCAATGGAAACTGAACTTTGGAATTCCAATTTAGAAGATATGAAGGTAAGAAAGCGGATAAAGTTAGCTGTCCAAATACGCCTTTCAAACTATGCTAAGTTACAAAATTACAGAGAGTTTTTAAAAAATGTTTTATCATTCTCTATATTACCCCAAAATACATATTTTTCTAGTAAACTCTTGTACAGAACTGTTAGCGCGATTTGGTATGGCATTCATGATCAATCAACAGATTTTAACTACTATACAAAAAGAGCAATATTAGCTGGAGTGTACTTAAGTACGATACTTTTTTTTATCAATGATTATTCAGAAGATTTTGCAGATACCCTGTCGTTTCTTGACAAACGTATCAACAATGTCATGACATTTCAAAAGTTTAAAACCCGTTTGAATAGAATGGTAAGAAACTTCTTATAGCCTCTTTACTTATACGAGTTACTCGTATTTATACCTAAAGCTGCCTTAATTTTTATGTTAAGATAATTGAACATCCACTAACAGTGAGCTTAACAAAGAACTTGATTGAAAGCAATACATTAGAAAGTAGTTTTGCTGGAAACTTGAAGTAGACAGAATTGATACACATAAAGCTGATCCATGTACAAAAGTATCTGTTCAGATACATGACTAATGCTGTGTGATCCATAGAGGTTATTACAATAAGAATGTAAGATCAAATAGAAATTTGGATTTGCAGTAGTTTATAGACCTTATTACAATTGCAAAGGATAAATTAGTTAATCTAGGGTTAAACTACGTCTGAGTTGGATAAAACTATACAAAGAGTTGGGTCATGCAGGAAAGGTATGTCAGCATTATGGTATTTCACGTTTTACCTTACGTAAATGGTACAAACGTTATGAAGAGTTAGGTGAAAAAGGATTAGTAGATCTCAGTAGTAAGCCTAAAACTTCACCTTTGCAAAAGATCAATGAATCAGATGAGCAGCTTATTCTTCATCTAAGACAAACTAGAAAGCTAGGGGCAAGGCGTATTCAAACCGAGTTAAGACGTCTATATGATTTATCCTTGTCATTGGCTACTATACACAAAATTTTCAAAAAACATGATGTAAGTCTTCTGCATGTTAAACGTCATTATCGCAAACAGGTCAAGCGTTATAACTGTAAAGTACCTGGAGAGCGTGTGCAGATGGATGTGTGCAAAATATCGTCAGGGCTTTATTCAGGAAATTGTGGACTTTAATATATCGGAATTTAGTAACTTCAATAAATTGTGATATATCTCTTACAGATTCATTCAAACTTAATTAAGTGGGAGTATTGTGAATGCGAAAAGGGTTTAATTAAAATGGTATGGCGTGTGAGGAAGACATACATCAATTGGTAGAAAGTGGATTTGATATTAACTCAAAAGATGTAAGCGGAGTCACTCTCTTGCATAAGTTTACAAAAGAAGGCGATTTAGTTGGAGTAAAATCATTATTAGAGCACGAAGCTGACTTTAATGTTGTGGACAATGAAAATAGAAATCCACTGCATTATGCTATTATGCATGGACACAAAAAAATTGCTAAACTTCTTGTTAATCAACTGACAATTAATTCTAGAGATAAAAATGGATTTACTCCACTTCACCTTGCTACACTACAAGATGACACAGAATTAATGGATTTTTTAATAACAAAAGGCGCAAAAGTTAATGAAAAAGATGCTGAGGAAGGCTATACTCCTCTTCACATAGCTTCATTATACGGTTCTAAAAAGAGCGTCCAGATTTTAATTGATAGCGGAGCAAATCTTGAATGTGAAGATAATAACTTTCGTACTCCTTTATTTTTGACCATTTATCAATGTACTACACATTATGAAAGTAGAGCAGAGATTATAGAATATCTGATAAAGAAAGGTGCAAACATAGAAGCAAAAGATGCAGAAAATAATACTACGCTTTTTCTAGCAGCATATAACAACAAAATGCAACTGGTAAAGCTTATTGTAAAGCAAGCAAAAGCTAAGTTAAAAGAGTTTATTTGCACAAAAAATAAACATGGTTTTGATGCACTGGATTGCGCTATTAAGCATAATAATAGGCAAATGGTAACATTTCTTGTTTCAAAGGGAATAGAAGCAGATGACCAAGATTGTAGCGGTAACACCAGGTTACATAAAGCTAGCTATAATGGTGATACTAAAGCAGTTAAGTTCTTATTGGAGCTTAAGGTAAACGTTAATGCCGTCACTAGATGCAACAGAACTCCTCTGCTACTTGCAGCTAAAAAAGGCCATGTAGAAATTGTAAGAATGTTGTTAGCAGTAAAAGCCAATATGAATATTTGTGATCAACAAGGTTTTACACCTCTGCATCTTACTATTCAAAAGGATTATTTTGATATAGCTCAGCTATTAATGGAAAAAGGGGCAATTAATTGTAGTAATGATTATACTGCAATAGATATGTTTATTGACAAGGCTCATAGCAAAAAAAATATTGAAGAAAATTACAAAAAATTTTGTAGGTTTTTGATGCTTTACTTGAAAGAGCTACATAGTAAACACAAAGCCTTTTGTGTACTTTCAATCCTAGCTCTAAGCTTAACAATTATAGGTTTACCATTTATTTTCAAGCCTATTATTAAATATAGAGAAAGAAGTAAAATATATAAAAAAATTAGGGCTATGCTGATTTATATTTAAGTATAACAGGAGAACTAAGCTAATATATGACAATTATCTGCTCGATAAAAATGGAATTAAATGTATCCGTTTAGCAGAGTGGCAAAATAAAATAGACAAAACCATAAAAATAAATGGTGTCATGCAATTTGAGCTTCGGCATAGATCCCACATAAATTTTTTGGTACATATTTTTTCAATATTAATTTCGTATTCCATTCAAAGAATATTAATATTGGCATATAAGTATGAATATTATGCTAATATAATTACTTTTTAGGTATACATGGCAAATTTATGCCTGGAAACAGTTTTTCCTACACTTTCTTTATAAAAATCACAGGCGCCTGTTATTAGCTAAAGTAAAGGTCAAGTATCTGGAATTCTGGACATAAAATCCTCCTGTATAAAAAGATTAGAAAAAAATGCAGCGCACATATGACAGACCGCTGAAAAAGATACGCTACGTTTTTTATTGAAAAGTTAACTGAAAGTCTGCAGACAAAGATAGATTTTGAGCTCTTAAAATATCTCTAATTGTCATTATAATCAGATTCAAAATATGCGGAAGTAATTTTTTTTGACAATAGATTTCTTGCATAACCAAGTGTCATTCCAGCTGGGATCCAACTAAGTTGGTAAACACTTTACAACGTTTTTTGCGCGAAAAGGCTGGATGCCAGTGTCAGCTACTTGCATGACATCGTCTTGGATGAAAATCAGTACGTGATGCACCAAAAATTGTGCATCAAAAGGGTGTCATTTGAGTAACTTTTTTGTTGTCATGCCAGTGTCAGCTACTTGCATGACACCTATTTGTTCCTATGATAGTCTTATCTGTCTATCTTATTTTGCTACTCTGCTGAACAGATACGTTTCTTTTACCTTTTTTATTCTGTAAATTTTTTAGTATTTGTATGTTTAACATAAGAACTACACAAGACTACAAATGGTGAATCAGCATTACCTTAAAGAGAGTACCCATATTTTCAGTTAACCTTAAAAATTCACTGAAGATCTTATTCTTCTGTTCATTACTTGCATTTTCCATTAAAGCTTGCGCTCTTTCCTTTATACCAAACAAATATAAAAATTCTCTTTGAGTTAAAATCTCACAATGTAAGTATTTTAATGAATCTTTTAATGATTGAAAGTTCACAAGTGCAGTGATGTCACTATTACCGACGTTTTCAAGAAAATTAGTATATTTATGCTGCCTTATCGATTGCAAAGTGCTCTTATATTCAGGATATACATAACCATAATCTATAATCAGGGCAGCTCCTCCGTTATTGACTATCTTATTCTCAAGTTTCTTTAATATTTCGATTCCGGCTAGGCATACTTCCACTACTGCACCATTGAAACCCCCTGTCATTCCAGTCTGGAATCCAGTTTTTGGTCTGGTTAAGCACTGGAGTGACAATGAAAGACTGCCATCATCTTGTTTTATTACTCTATTTTCATACCACTGCTCATCACGATAAATAAATTGGTCAATTGGAAGGGCGTCAAATAACTCATTTGCAAAAAAAATAGTTGGCTGATTTGGTAAGTTGTCGACATCTGTGTGCCAATTAATATCTAATCCCTTTAATTTTTCCTTTTGTATTTTCTGTAAAATAGGGCTTATCTCAACTAGATGAATGTCCATTGAGCTAAAAAAACAGCTATATTTTTTGGTGACTCTTATTACATCATGAATGAGTGTTCCTTTACCTGGCCCAAGTTCAACTAGAGAAAATTTTGATGGCTTTCCTAATTTTTCCCATGTATTCATTATCCACACTGCAATTGTTTCACCAAATAGCTGACTAATTTCAGGTGCAGTAATGAAGTCACCATCTTTGCCAAGTGGTAATTTATTCATGTAATAGCCGTACTCTTTATGATATAGAGCAGCATTCATAAAATTACTGATGGATATTGATCCTTGGCTTTTATCAATTAATTCGTGTATATAAGTAAGCATATTATTAATAAATGTTTAACTATAGCGTGCCATACTATAAAATAGTGGAGTATTTATATATATAATATAAGTTTAAAGGCGATAGTGCTTTGGTTATGAATAGTCAAGATACGGATTATGTTACCCTTATACCTCAAGATGATGGTGTTGAATATAAATTTGAAGAAGTTGTCAATTTTGTAGAAAATAAGGTTGTAGGTGCTGATGAATTAACTTTAGCGGAGGTATTTCAAGCATTAGTTAAAATGCTGAATGGTGACCTAGAGTTAGTAAAAAAAGTGTTAGCATATGCTAATATTATGGTAAAGCATGGAATGAGGTTAGCAAAAGAGTCACAGCTAAGCAGAGCCGATGTTCGTCGAGCTTTAGAAGGCAAAGAAAGTGTGTTTAATAGGCAAGATTTTATCAAAAAACCACCTCTTGTATCTTCTATAAAATCGGTTAAAAAGAAAAGTAGAGGTCTTTAAATGGCTGAGTCTATAAAAAAATTTACTGTACAGTGTGATTTCAAAGGACAGAATGCACCTTTTGCAGTATATATAGGAAATCCAAAGGGTGATACTCATCCAATTCACCATCAAGATTCATGGCTTGCAAAGGAGCGTGGAGGAAACATTCCTAATAAAGTTAAAGAAAGTTTGCAAAAATTATACAAACTGTCTCAAGAAAACGGGATCTCTTTTCCAGAATTATGCGCATATGCCATTACTATAGTTAGTAATAATGATAAAAAAAGTGACGGTAAGTAGTTAGATTCTCAATATTTCATTTATAGAAGTTTTTGATCTCGTCTTCTCGTCCACTTTTTTTACTATAACTGCACAATAGGTTGAGACATTATTTCTAGATCGAGTAGATCCTGGCACGACTACAGAATAAGGTGGCACTTCACCGTAAAATACTTTGTTCGTTTCCCTATCAATGATTTTTGTTGATGCTCCAATAAACACCCCCATACTAAGGACTGATCCTTCTCTTATTATAACACCTTCGGCTACCTCACTGCGCGCTCCAATAAAGCAATTATCCTCTATAATGACTGGAGAAGCTTGAATAGGCTCGAGAACTCCGCCTATTCCCACTCCACCGGAAATATGACAGTTTTTTCCTATTTGTACACAACTACCAACTGTTGACCAAGTGTCTATCATTGTGCCAGAATCAATGTATGCACCAACGTTGATAAAGCTTGGCATTAGAACAACATTTTTACCTATGTAAGCAGATTGGCGGACAAAACACCCAGGAACTGCTCTAATTTTTGAATGGTAAAATTTTTCTTCATTCCATTCACTAAACTTACTACCGATTTTGTCAAACCAGCAATTGGTGTTGTCTATTATTTTGCTTTCCTCAGTGAGGAAATGTAATAATATTGACTGCTTTATCCACTTATGTACTATCCATTCTCCACTTGATAGCTTTTCTGCTACTCTAATTTTACCACTGTCAAGTAACTCAATTACCTCTTTGATTATTAATCTTGCTTCGTGTTTTAGATTATAGTCGTTAAGTTTTTCTTTATCTTTCCAAATATTTTCTATCTCATCTTGTAATTTTTTAGTTGCAAATTTTTCATTTATTATATACATATTGATATCAAATTTATATTATTTTATACGTAAGCACTATGAAAATACAATGTCATAATTGTACTAAAACTTACTTAGTATCTCGTGGGCAAATAGGTGAATCTGGAAGAAAAGTGAAATGTACAAACTGCAATCACATGTGGCATGAGTATCTAAAAGAAATGTCAAGTGAATTGTGCCCTGCTGGTATACAAGAAAAAAAAGCTAACTGGAGGCAAAGTTTAACTCTAGCTTTTGCAACAGTTGCAGGGTTATGCGTTATAATTGTTGGTGGTATCTTTCCAGGAGAGGTAAGTAAGATATATAAAGCAGTTAGTTCATATAAAGATTCAATAAGCCATAAATTAGGATACAAAAAAGTGCAAACGGAAAATTCAAGTGCGAGAGAACTTGTTGTAAATGAGTTTTATCAAGATTACCTTTTTCTATCTAATTTTAGATCTAATTAAATAGGCATAAGTCATCAATGTTATGCAAATAACTACACTTATTCCTTTATGATAGTGTCATTCCAATTTCAGCTACTTTCATGACGCCCTATGATTGTTATTACATCGTTTACTATAGATTTGTTTCAGAAGCTTACATCCAGAAAACTTGTATAGATTTTTTCTACTTCTGTGATATTATAAGCCTGTGATGATAAAATAAGTGGATATGGATAAGTCAGCGTATGAAATCATAGAGCATGAGTATGATGTGGTGATAGTAGGTGCAGGTGGAGCAGGGCTTAGAGCAACACTTGGAATGGCTGCAACTAATTTTTCAGTTGCCTGCATTTCTAAAATTTTCCCTACACGAAGTCATACAGTTGCAGCGCAAGGAGGAATTAGTGCAGCTTTGAGTAATATTGCTGAAGATGACTGGCGCTGGCATGCATATGATACAATAAAAGGTTCAGACTGGCTTGGCGATCAAGATGCAATAGAGTATATGTGTAAAAATGCTGCCAAAGCTGTGATTGAACTTGAAAATTTTGGTGTACCCTTTTCTCGTACGGAAGATGGAAAAATATATCAGCGTGCCTTTGGTGGAATGACAACTCACTTTGGTAAAGGAAAATCGGCTCAGCGTACTTGTGCAGCAGCAGATAAAACTGGGCATGCAATTCTTCATACTCTATATCAGCAATGTCTTAAATTTAACGCTGAATTTTTTGTTGAATATTTTGTAATCGATTTGATTATGGACAAAGGGACATGCTGTGGGGTGATAGCTTGGTCGCTGTGTGATGGTACGTTGCATAGATTTCGTGCACATTCTGTGGTAATAGCAACAGGTGGTTATGGACGTGTTTATTTTTCTGCAACAAGTGCACACACCTGCACAGGTGATGGTAATGGCATGGTGGTGAGAGCTGGGTTGCCACTTGAAGATATGGAATTTGTGCAATTTCATCCAACAGGAATATATGGCTCAGGGTGCTTGATGACGGAAGGATGCCGCGGTGAAGGTGGTTACCTCGTTAATTCTCAGGGTGAGAAGTTTATGGAACGTTATGCGCCAAAGGCAAAAGATTTGGCTTCTCGTGATGTAGTAAGTCGAGCAATGACAATTGAAATTAGAGAGGGAAGGGGAGTTGGGCCAAAGAAAGATCACATGTACTTGAATATAGCTCATCTTGATCCGGAAGTAATAAAGCTCAGATTGCCAGGTATTAGTGAAACAGCAAAGACCTTTGCAGGAGTTGATGTTACTAAAGATCCGATACCTGTTATTCCAACTGTTCACTACAACATGGGCGGTATTCCAACCAACTATCATGGAGAAGTGATAACACTGAAGGAAGGTAAGGAAGAAGTAGTGGATGGATTGTTTGCAATTGGAGAAGCGGCATGTGTTTCTGTACATGGTGCAAATCGACTTGGCTCTAACTCGCTTCTTGATCTTGTGGTTTTTGGTAGAGCTGCCGCGCTTAGGGCAAAAGAAAAATTGAAACCTGATACACCACATAAAAAATTGCATTCAGACTGCACAGACTTGATAGTAGATAGATTTAATAAAATGCGATTTGCTTCTGGAGAGTTCAAAGTAGCAAAAATACGAAGTGAAATGCAGCACACTATGCAGAAATATGCATCGGTATTCCGTGTTGCTGAAGTTTTAGAGGAAGGTAAAAAAGCTATAAAAGAAGTAGCAAAAATGATGCCTAACATTGCAGTTGAAGATCGCAGTATGATATGGAATAGTGATTTGGTTGAAGCGCTGGAGCTTGCCAATATGATTCCACAAGCAGTTATTACCATGGAATGCGCAGCTAATCGCGAGGAAAGCAGGGGTGCTCATGCTCGTGAAGATTTCCCTGAACGTGATGATAAAAACTGGATGAAGCATACTATAGCATGGCTTAAAGAAGAGAAAAGCCAAGTTAGTGTAGAAATTGACTATAAAAAAGTTGCTGAAAAAACTCTGAGCGATGAGATTGATTTCATCGCCCCGGAAAAGAGAATTTATTAGTTAACCCATCTGGTTTATTTATAAATTGACGTAGTATTGATACATAGCTCATTTGAGTAGCTGGGCTTTCTGTATGCTCCGATTGATTTGACGATCTTTGTACTTCTTGCTCTGCTGAGTTGTTAGCTAAATTTTGTTGTTCAGTAATATTTTCAGGTTGTTTTGCAGCTAGGTGATCATCTTTACGGCTTTGCTTATCGTTGGTTAATTCCTTAACAGACTTCCTAATGCCGCTAAGTTCCAAAGTGAATATCAGACACACCACTCCTGTTATAGCTATGATGGGTAACGCTGCTCCAATTGCAATTTGTCCTTGGAAGCAAGAAAGTGTTACCATTGTAATAATAGTAGTTGCTACTGTGATTGCTAACAATACACTAGCTCTCCTGCCCGGATCAATGCATTTCCATGCAGCTTTTAGGCCATCTCCTGTTTTGTGTAGAATATGCTGACATTTTTTTGAAAAAGTTCTAACGTTATATTTTTTTTCAAGTTTTTTCCTTAGTTCTTTAGCTTTTACCTTTCCTTCTTGTGGAGTTTTTGAGTAATTTTCTAAATTACGTAAAGTGCAATAATATTTTTCAGTATGAAATTCTCGATCTTTTAGTTTCAGAGAACGGGAATCAGCACCTATTTCTAGCAGCTTTGCACAAAACTTTGTTGTATTGTCGTACTTTTTCCCTAGATCAAAAATTGTTTTCATTTGCGAAAGGTGGTTGCCTTTTTCTGCTTTTTTTGTTAATGATACTTGTAGCGGTGTTCTTCCTTCTTCGTTAATGGCCTTTATGGCCTTACCTAACTGATCTTCAGATATTTCTTTTTCTTTTACTAAACTGGAAATCAACTCCAAGCATGCAACCTTTTGTTCTCCTTTTAGCGAAGCAATATAGTGCAAAGCATTATTACCCTCTTTGTCTTGAGCAGTAATGTCTGCACTATTTTGGAGAAATAACTCTAAGGCTTTATATCTATTTGTTTTTTCAAATTTTTTATCTGTACATGATCGATCCTCATTTTTTTCTTTTATATGCTGGAATAAATAATAAAGAGGTGTTTGTTTTGCTGTATTTTCAGCATTTATAGCTTTTTTAAACTGTGCTTTAAGATACTCTTTTTCTTCCTCCTTACTTACATTTAATATTATATTTGAAAATTCAAACTTTCGTTTTTGCTTTAATTCTAAAACTATTAGATGTAAAGCATTATTACCATCTGTATCTTTCAGGCTAATATCTGCTCCTTTTTGCAATAACTCCTTAAAGGATTTCTCATCTTTATTTTTAATTGCTAAATGTAATTGATAATTATCATTACTATCTGGAGTATTTATGGTATGGGCTATAACTTCTTCAACTTTTGTTTTTATTTCTGGTTTTCGCTCAGCCAATTTCTCTAAAAATTTAAGATAGTATTCATTTTGCTTTTTAGATAATTTTTCTAAATCCTCTGTAGGTAAGCTTAGCTTGGCTCCATACTTTAACAATTTTGCAAGAAACTTAAGTGTATTATCGCTACTTCTAACTGTATTAGACTCATGTTTCCCTTTTGTTATCTTGTTAATTAGTGCTACCTGAAAAGGAGTCTTTCCTTCTTGATTTTCACTATCAACAAGTTGTACTAAATTTTTCTCGTTAGCTATTTTTATCAAGGTATCTAGAAACTTAAGCTTTTGTTTCTTTTTGAGCGATGCAATAAGGTGTAAAATATTATTTCCTTTTTCATCTGTTATGCCACTGACATTTGTGCAATCTTTTAGGTATTTTCTAAATTTCCTGTTGTTTCCATTTTGGATTGCATTTAGTAATTGAACGTCATTATCAGAATCCGATATTCCGTTTATTCCATCTTCAAAATCGCTATCAGAATCTGATATTCCGTTTATTTCATCTTCAAAATCGCTACCGTAGCCACTGTCTTGTTCGCTGTGCCTACTAAAACAACTTTTAGTGACTTCAGAAATTACTTGTTTTTTTGTTTCATTTGATATTCTTTTCGATCGTTCTATTACTTCACCTAGCACTGGAAGGAAACATTGGACATAATATCTGTGATATTTTTCCTGTTCTCTAAGCGATTCTTCTAATTTAGTTAATACTTCAGGACTAGCGCCTTCCTTAAATAACCTTTTACATTCCTTGAGTGTTCCATCTCGACTTCCTGGTTTTTTATGCTGATGTTTTTCTTTTTTTACCTTTCTCTCTATAATATTATACAATTGCTTGTCTTTTTTATCTTGTTTTTCATTTTTGTTTATATGTTTATCTAGTTTGTTTGCATTAGTAACTGATACACTTAGATCTATACTCATATTAAAACCTCAATATTAAAAGCTATTTGGCGTTAACGAATTGTATTAAACTTTTAAATTGAGCTAGATGTTATCGAAATATAGGTGAAAAGGCAGAAAACTAGTTTCTATTAGAAAATCTATTGTCATAGTCAAATCCCCACTTTAGCACTTGTCTACTATTTTAACTATTTTATCTTAAAAAATAATAAATGTGGCTAAACTGTGAAGCATGAGTGCTCTGAAAGAGACAAACCAATGTTTTTATAGATCTTTCAAACTTGATTTTTCTTCTAATTTTTTAAGCATTCCTTTACTTAGTATTGATTTTATCTCTTCTACGCTTTTATCAAGATCATCATTAATTATTACGTAATCATATTTATTACTTTTACTTATCTCTTTTTGCGCTTCGGCTAATCTACGCTCTATTTCAATTTCATCATCACTATTACGCCTTTGTAGACGCAGTCTAAGCTCTTCCATTGAGGGAGGTAGTATAAAAACACTTACAACTTTTTCTCTTAAGATTTCAAATAAATGAAATGCTCCTTGCCAATCTATATTCAGTAAAACACTTATTCCACTACTCAGGTTTTGTTCTATAAAATCTTTTGGTATACCGTAAAAATTCTCAAAAACTTTGGCATATTCAAGCATTTGACCAGCCTTACATAGTTCGTGAAACTTTTCTTCAGTAACGAAAAAATAGTCTTTTCCGTTTACTTCACCGGGACGAGGTTTGCGTGTAGTCATAGAAACAGACATAACTAAATCAGTTGATTGCTCAAGTAATTTTTCTGATATAGTAGTTTTTCCAGCTCCAGAAGGAGAGGATAGAATCAGTAGTATGCCCTCATTTTTTACGGTCATTTTTCTTTATTTAACAAGTACATTATAGAGCTTTTTTAAGACTTTGTATTTTTTGAATCAAAGTTTAAAAGACTAGAGCCCTCTAAATTAGAATTTGATAAATTGGCATCAATAAGAGAGGAATTATCAAAGACAGTATAACGTAAATCGGCTTTTTCAAGATTTGCCTTATTCAAATTAACGTTTACAAACTTTGCTCTACTTAATATTGAATTAGAAAAATTAGCATTTTCTAAATTCATATCCTTAAACTCAAAGTAAGAATAATTTACATCAAATTTTTTGCCCTGCGATATTTTCTCTTGCAGATCTTTAATTGAAGTTATGGCATTCTCTAGATTTGTAATTTTTGTCTGTCCTTGATTGTCAATCAAAATTGAATTATCAAATTTGCAATCTGTTAAATGAATATCAGCAATTGAACTTTTATATATGCTTGAAGAGAGGAAAGAGACATCACTCACTGTTGAATTACTCAAATTGCTAAGAAAAAAACTAGTCTTTCTAAAGGCATTATCATAAAACACGGAGGATTTGAAATCACTTTCAATAAAGTTTGAATTAGTGACTTTTGACTTAGACCAGCTCGAATTATCAGCTAATAATTTGAAGAATATTGAATTTTCTATCTCACTCGAATCCATATTATGGTGGGAAAGAGTACTATTATAAATTTGAGAGTCTTGAATTTTTGTCTTATACATTGAAGTTGTGGAAAGATCTGAATCTTCTATTTTTGCAGAGGTAAACAATGAATGGTCAAAGAACGAACCATTCATGTCAGAATTCACAACTTTAGTATTATGAAACTTTCCGTGACAAATGTTAGCATCATAGGCGTTAACTTTATACAATTCACTAAAACTAAAATCAATATTAGATAAGTCAGCATCCTGAAGGTCTGCTTCGAAAACATATGCATGTTTTATCTTGGAACCATTTAGTATAGATTTAATGAAGTTTGAATTATCCCCTTTCACATAGGAAATTTGTGAATTGCTTAAATTGGCTTTTTCGAAATTACTGTTGACTATAATGGAAGAATTAAAATAGGCGTTTGAAAGATTGCTACCTGTAAAATCCGATTTTTTTATTTCTGCACCATATATGTTAGCATTTTTTAATGAAGAAAATTGTACCTTGAGCTTATGTGCATCCACTCCAAAGAAACTTGCGTTGTCGAAATTATTTTTCTGCATAACAGTGTCATTTATTTCACTATCACTAAAATTGATGTAGCTTGCACTTGAGTTTGATAAATTGGAGAAATTCATTTTTACATTCAAAAACTTGGTATGCAAACCAATTATATTACGCATACTTACTTTGTTGAGATTAGAATTGATAAAATCAGCATAACTGATATTAGACTGATCAAATATGATATCTGTTAAATTTGTAGAAGCAAATTTTGAAAAACTTAAATTTGTGCCTTTTATTTTAACGCCATGTAAATTAGCATTGGAAAAATTGGCACCACGTAAATCAACATCGATAAAAGACACATCTGATAAATCGGTGTTAGAAAAATCGGCACCAATTAAACTTACTCCATCAAAAATAGATTTGCTTAAATACAATTGACTAAAATTAGCACCATTTAAATTAGGACCAAAACCTTTCTTAAAATCTTGTGGTATGCTGGCTTTATTACACTGTACTAAAAATTTAGCAAAATCTTTTGTATTGTAAGATACGTATTTTACATCATGCAGAGCGCTTAAAAAATCATTGATTGCATCATCTCCATAGCATAAATGACCAACTAAAATTAATATCAAAAGTCTAATTATCTTTTGCATCACACGTGTTTTCTTTTGTTTTTATAGCAAAGTTATACATCTCTGAGTTTTCTTGATTGTTTATTTCTTTATCCTCTAAAAGGTATGGCATCATTTCGGCAATTGCGTTTATTATGTTGATCTGATTCCTTTCGATTGCTATTTCAATAGGGGACTTAAAATTATTATCAACTACTCTAGGATCAGCACCTTGTAATAAGAGAAAGCGAACTGTGTCTATTTGACCTTGTTTCACTGCATAAATTAGAGGAGTATCACCCAATTTATTTCTAAATCTTAGTATTTCTTGAATTGTTAATCCAATTTTTTCTAGCTTATTTATTACTCCTCTTAGACAAATTAAGTTGCCCTTCTTGATGCAGTAAAAAAATTGCTTACTGTAATCATCAGTAAATATAGTTTTAGGAAGGTGCTCATTTAGGCTATCATATTGTCTTTTATATATAGACTTGCTTTTATGTTTTTTTATTTCTTTGTTTAGCTTTGTCCATTTTTCGCTTTCTTCATTTTTTTTGTTCACAGGTGTTATATTGTCAGGCTGTTCTTCTTTCTTTTTCTCTGTTAATTGGCTTGTTGAAAGTTCGGTGTCTTTTTTGCTAATCTCCTCTTCAGGCTGTAGGTTTGTTTGATTATTGTGACTGATTTTCTTCTCTTCAGGTTCTTCTTTTTTTTCTTCTGATAAAGGACTTGTTAGAGCTTTGGTATCTTTTATATTAGTCTCCTCTTCAGACTGTAGGTTTGTTTGATTACTTGAAGGTACTTCTTTATTGATTACATTTGTTGGGTCTGTGATTTCTTTGAGTTCGCTCAGAAGCGGAGAAGTTTTTTCAGCATCAGTGTTGCTTTTCGATACGTCTTCTTGATTTATACTGCTTTCATTTTTATTTTCTTCAGGCTGTTCTGCAGCAAGCAGGTTAGATATAACAATTAATAGTATGAAGAATGCTTTATATTTCATAAACATTGCAAATATAGGCTTAATTAAAATGATACTATAATCAAATGATTAATCTACAGTAAAAAGTGCTTTAGTTATTGTACAAGTATGATTATGTAAAAATTTATTTTTCTCTTTTATCTAGGTTTTATCTGAAATTGCCATTCGAGTAGCTGACATACAACTGTACGGACATTAAAGAAATCAGTATACAGCTGTATGAACATTGTGGTAATTTGCGTACTAAACGGTGTCATCTAAGTAGCTGACACTGGGATCCATTTTCCATCATCATTAGAAACGTTATATTTTAGCATAACTTTTAACTCACAAATTTAACTGGATGCCAGTACTGGCTACTTTTATGACATCTATCATTTTATGTTTATAGTATTTTTTGCAAATAAACGTTCGTAGTTGTAAATTAAATGCAAAAAAATACTTGACACATTTGGTAGCTTAATTATTATCAGTAAAAATGAGGGTATTTTAGAGCTCGAAATCCACCTTATTCAAGTCTGCAGACTTTTCAATTAATTTTTCAATAAAAAATATAGCACAGCCTACTTCAGTGCGTACACGTACGCTTAATTTCTGTCATAAGGTGTGTTATATTTTTCTAAATCTTTTCTTTATAGGAGGGTCATTATGTCTAAAATTCCTTAAACATTAATTTTTAACTTAAACATTTATTAAATAGTGCAGTACTGCCTTACGCGTTGCTAATCCAAACTTTACTTGCTGTAAAATAACACAATCTGCTATATCATTGCTAATTTCGATACCTCTATTTATTGGTCCTGGGTGCATAACAATTGCATCTGGTTTTGCGTGCGATAGTTTTTGTGCATCAAGTCCATACAAGTGAAAATATTCTTTTTCTGAATAATTATTATTCATGCGCTCTTTTTGCAACCTTAAAAGCATAATTACGTCAGCATCCTTTATACCTTCAGTTAGTGAGTAGTGAAGTGAATCTACTTCAGAAAAATGTTTACACATCAAAGCTGGTGGTGCAACTAAGCTTATTTTTGCTCCAAACATTTTTAGCAATCTTATATTTGATCTTGCAACTCTACTGTGCAAAATATCTCCACATATCACAATTTTGAGGTTTTTTATTTGCTTTTTATGACTGATAATTACGAGATAATCTGCAAGAGCTTGAGTTGGGTGTTCACTGCTTCCATCGCCTGCGTTGATTAGCGAGCAGTTGACATGCTTTGCCAATGTATTAATAATACCACTACTTTTATGCCTGATTATCATATAGTCAGGATTCATTGCATTTAGTGTTTTTATCATATCTTTTAGATCTTCCCCTTTGTTAATAGAAGAAGATTTTATTGGTAAAGTTATAACATTTGCTCCAAGGCTCTTTGCTGCTATTTCAAAAGATGCGAGCGTACGTGTTGAATCTTCAAAGAATAGGTTTATGACTATTTTATTTTTCAGAACATGACTATTTTCAACTTTTTCTTCAAGGTATTGGTTGGCTAATTTAGTTATATTTTCTACATCACCGATTGTGAGGTCTGAGATATTTAATAAATTCCTTCTCTTGTCCATAGCTCCTTTTTTGAGCTTATTCTACTTTCTTAATTTCAATTACACAACTCTAAAGTAAAGTAGAAGGAAGCTATAAAATTTTATTTCCACTTACATTCATCTGCTATCATAACAGCCTCAAAGAGATGCTTCTCAAGCTCACTTATAGGCAGAGTACTTTGTAGGTAATTTCCCCAAGATTTTAACACATCAGAAGTTTCAATACCTTCAACAATAGGATATTCTTGATTTTTTTTAGCATATAGCTCTTGAGCCTGTTTGCTTACAAAAAACTCCAATAAAGCTATGGCATTTTCTCTGTGTTTTGCGTTTTTTGTTACTGCTGCACCACTAATATTCACCATTACACCATCACTCGGGAAGAAAGCTCCTAACTTTTCTGTGATATTCTTTTTATTTTCTGATGAAAGGATTCTTGCAAAGTAGTAGCTATTTACTATTGCAACATTGCCTTCACCAGCGGCTACAGCATAAATTTGATCTGTGTCACCACCGCTTGGTTTTCTTGCCATGTTGCTTACAATTCCACTCACCCATTCTTTTGTTTTTTCAAAACCATTTTTTGCAATCATAAAAGCGATCAATGATCGGTTATATGGACTTGTGGAAGAGCGTACTAATATTTTCCCTTTCCATTTTTCATTCGCTAAATCTTCATAGGTACTTAATTCCTTAGGATCTACTGATTCTTTATTGTAAACCAATATTCTAGCTCTTTTTGTGAGACCAAACCAATAATCTTCATTATCTCTAAATTTTGCAGGTATGGCATTTTTTAGAGTCTCTGAATCCACTTGAGATAAGAGCCCTCTTTTTTTGGCTAAAATCAAATTCACTGCATCTGCAGTTAAAAAAAAATCAGCTTCACCGCCATTTTCCATACGTGAAAGCAATTGGGAATAATCGTCAATGATATAACGTACCTTGATGCCAGTGGTTTTTGTAAAATCATCAAACAAACTATGTACTAATTCTTCTTTACGAGATGAATAAACGTTTACTACTTGTGAATCATCAATTCCGCTATTTTTATATAAAAAATTAACGACTATCAATAAAGCCGCTACTAAAGATATAAATATTAAACCTTTTTTCATAAACAAACCCCTTCCTTTTCATCATCTCAAGCTATCAAAATAGCAAGGTCTTAGCAAGTGTAAATCTTCAAAACGTTGCAGTTACAGTACTGGAATAGCGATAAAAAGAAGTACGAGCCAGATTTAATTAATAATATAAGTAATATCTGGATGGCCACATCGTTCAGCAACTACTTGTAACAATTTTGAACTAATCTTTTCTTGACTGCTTTTTAGAACCTGTACGTGATCTCAAAAAAGGGATAGAATGAGAGGATAAAGTATATAAAGTAGGATATGCGAAATTTATATCCAAGTGATATAAGTCGAGAAAAGTTTGAGATTATTGTAGCAGATCTGGAGTCTTGCAGGAAGAGAACAAAGCCGAGAACACTTGATTTATATGATGTATTTTGTGGAGTATTATACGTCCTAAAAAGTGGATGCCAGTGGAGAATGTTACCAAAAGAGTTTCCAAAATGGCGGAATTGTTACGACTATTTTAAGAAGTGGAGTGAAAAAGCAGATGCAAATAAAGAAAGTGTTCTGGAGCTGGTATTAAAAAAAAATAGTTGGCGTAGTTCGACAAAACAATGGTCGGAAAGAAAAAACCAGCTTCTGCATAATTGATGCACAAAGCGTAAAAAATGCAGATACTGCTGAAGAAAAAGGCTATGATGCTGGTAAAAAGATTTCAGGAATAAAACGCCATATTGCAGTTGATACTCAAGGTCTACCACACGCAATTTATATCACAACAGCAGAAATAACTGACCGTAGCAGTGCTGTAAAAATGATCAAAAATGCAAGAGAAAACCTCTCTGAAGTCCAAAATATACTAGTTGATGCGGGTTATACGGGAGAAAAATTTGCAACTCAAATAAAAGATATTATTGGAGCAACTGTTGAAGTGATAAAGCGCAGCGAATTACACATCTTTGCTGTATTGCCGAAAAGATGGGTTGTTGAGAGATCTTTTGCTTGGTTGGAAAAATGTAGGCGATTGTGGAAAAATTGCGAGCGGAAACTCAATACTAGCCTGCAAATGGTTGTTCTAGCCTTTACTGCTTTACTCCTCAAAAGATTATGAACAGGCTCTTACAGTTTCAATAGCTGTTTCATTAGGATTTTCACTATTAGCATTTTGTTTATGTAATAACAAATAATCTTTAAAATCAGTTTTGCTCCAATGATGAATTGTGCAAGCTAAAGTGAAAAGCAGTAGAGTGCCTGAAATTGCAACGATTGGCCAGTAAATAGTAGGATTTGTGTATGAACTTACTATATTGCTCAAACCACCTGTTGAATAAAGTGCTAAAGGGAAGGTTATGTTTCCAGTAATAAGAACTGTTCCTAAGATAGGAAGCCATATTCTATCATTGATTAATGAATTTACTTTACTCTTGTAATAGATTGGCTGGCCTGTAAGTTCTACGATGTTTGAATTACTTTTTGCTTTTTCTGGAAGAGAGTGAAACGTAAAGTAAACACGATTACCGTTGCTATATTTTAATACCAAAGACTTGATGCATTTCTCATCTTGCTTAAGTGTATCTAATATCTCACCTAAAACTTCTTGAGTGTCTCTTTTTGTAATCTTGTGCTCCTTAGTACGGACTGCTTGCATAAGTTCCCACGTAATTCCCAAGACTAAACAAGACGCTAATACTCCGCCAAATATAGTAACAGGATTTATGCTGCCGATGAATCCAATGAATTCTCTTTGCTTCACAGCTAAAACGATTGACGTAATACAACATGCCGTAATAAGACCTACGAAAGGCATTGTAACTTTCTTCTTTTGCATCGTATATTTTACTTTCTGTAAAAATCTGTTTGTTTTTTTATTATCTCCAAGCAAAGATTTTTCAGAGCCATCTGTTTGATATGATGGTGTAGGAGTTGGATGTGCCTTCATTAATTTTTCTAAAGTTTCTGATGTTTTTTGACTATTCCAAGGTTCGCTATATACTGTTTCTTGAGAAGGTGATCTGCTTAGGCTTGGATTACCTTCTCGACTATCTGAACTCTTTTTTGGAGATTTTGTATTTGGACCTATGGATGCATAAATATGTTCTGTATTTGCACCATTCGATTCTTCTTGCCTTTCTTCATCAGAACTTGATTCGCTAGCCGAATTTGTTTGTAACGCTGTCTTTCTAGGTGCTGGTGTTGGTGGAGTTGCTGCACTATTTTCACCTTCCGTTGTATGAGAAACCAGTGTGACTTTATCTTTATTTCCTGATCCAGGCATATTCGCTCCAAAATTAATTACAATGTTATGTTGATTACGCTATAGTTATTAAGATATAGTGAATACTAATTTAAGAATAAATATTAGTATAAGAACTGCTGATCAAAGATCCTTTCATTCAAAGGGCAATCTTTGTCAAAAAGTAGAGTGACTGTATTTTCGTGATCTTTCTGTATTTTTACCTGCGATATGTCGTGAAATTCCTTGTAATCTGATACTACAAGTGCTGGACGATTTTTCAAATCATTGATATCAATTTGCACTATTGTATCATTTGAGATTAGCGCTCCATTCCAACGCCTTGGGTAGTAGCTATTGATGGAAGTCAGTGCAAGTAAATTTGAATTAAGTGGTAAGATTGGCCCACCGGCAGAGAAGTTATATGCAGTGCTGCCTGTTGGGGTAGACAATATAATTCCATCTCCTCTGAATTTTTCTACTTTTAGCTTATCATTAATGGTAATATTCATCTCCACTATTTGATTTGCATTTCTAAAGACATACACTTCATTTACTGCGATGTAATGGTGTTTTTTGCCACTTATGTCTGTGGCTTCCATTTTTAGTAAAGTTAGCTGAGTAGGAACTGCATGTTCTATATGATCAATTAGATCTTCAAAGCATTTATTCATCAAAAATCCGACGTTACCGGTATTTATTCCATACACATGTATATCTTTATTTCCTATGACGTAGTTGTGTAGGGTGCGTAGCATAAAACCATCGCCACCAACAACTATCAGCAGATCAACTTCATGCTTACCTGCTTCTGCTATATTGATAAAATTGAGTTTCTGTAGTAGTTTAGATACTTCCTGAGACTTGGGTAGCGAAGAAGCAATATAGCCTACATTTTTATACTTATACATGTTAAATAAAGAGGGGAGGAACTAAAAAAGACTCCCGTATTTATCATTAAACTTAGCTATTTTACTATCCTTCTCCCCTGAACCGCTTGTCAAACTTCCAGTCCATGCAGGATGAGTAAGAGGATCTCTATCAAGCTTTATTCTTTGACCTTCTTTTCCATAAGTGGAATAAGTTTCAAACTCTTGACCATCTGTCATAACTATAGTAACTTTGTGATAGTCGATTTCTGCCATTGTTCTTACAAATTTCTTACCAGCTAAGATTTTAGTGAATCTGGTTCATTTGGTCAATCATTATTGTGAAATATTGACAAAAAATAAATAAAGTAGTATTCTCAATGAAGAATGAAAAACTTTTTATGATTTTTGCTTTTCCTGGTCAGGGCTCCCAATTTGTAGGAATGGGAAAGAGCTTATATGATGAATTTTCAGTTGCAAGGAACGTATTTGATGAAGTAGATGACATATTGGGTAGAAAGCTGTCTCATTTGATTTTCAATGGCCCTATTGAGAAATTAACCATCACGGAAAACGCTCAGCCAGCTATAATGGCAGTGTCAATTGCAACGCTACGTGTTATGAAGCACGTATTTGGTGAATCTCTTTACAGCGTTCAGTATGTTTGTGGGCATTCAGTTGGCGAGTATACAGCGCTGTGTGCTGCAGGGGCATTGACGCTTGAGTCTGCAGTCAAGTTGCTAAAAGTTCGTAGCGAAGCAATGCATGAAGCTTCACTAAAATGCAAAGGTGGAATGTTTGCTCTACTTGGAGCAGAAATAAGTGAAGTAGAAGGTATATTAAAATCAGCTCAAATTGATTGTGAAATTGCAAACGATAATGGTGGTGGGCAGGTAGTGGTGAGTGGTACTGCAGAGGCTCTTGAGGTCTTACCTGATTTATTCAAAAACTCAAGTGTCAAGAAAATGATAAAATTACAAGTTAGTGGGCCTTTTCATTCATCTTTTATGAAACCTGCTGATGAAAAACTTCTGGAATTTTTAAAAAGCATCAACATAACTCGCCCTTCGATTCCTTTTGTATCAAACGTTACAGCTAAGGAAGAAAGTGATCCAGAGATCATAAGAGCTTTGCTCGCTAAGCAAGTTGTAAGTAGAGTAAGATGGAGAGAGATGGTTTTATATATGACAAGCCATGGCACTAATAAGTTTGTTGAAGTTGGCCCTAACAAAGTTTTATCTAATCTAGTTAAAAGAATTGATCAGTCTATCAGTGTGAAAAATATAGATAGTATTGGTGATATTAATAGCTTTTTTGATGAATCATTAGTACTAACAGCGAAAAATTTAAAAGTTGGGTTAAGTTAAAGCATATCTATGTAATATCATTCAAGTAGCTAACACTAGTTCCTTTATGATGGTGTCATCCCAGTGCTTGGCACTGGGATCCAGATTGGGCATTAAGTTGGTAAACACTTTACAACGTTTTTTGTATAAAAGGACTGGATGCCAGTGTCAAGCACTGGGATGACACCGAATAGGCTACTTGAATAATACCGAAAGAGCTACTGGAACGACAAGGTGCTACTGAATGACACCTCTGGGCACTGCCGTCATAAATCTGCTACTTTCTCGTGACGCTGGAATCCAGGAATCAAGAAGCCAGTGTTAAGCACTGAGATGACACCGAATGGGCTACCTAAACGACAAGGGGCTGTTTGAATAGCACCCTTCCGGTGTCTCAAACTACAACAGTTGTGAATAGAGAGTAATACGAAAAATTATACAATCAACGAACTACCTGTCATTTCATTTGGCTTTTTGAGTCCAAGTAGCTGTAAAATAGTAGGAGCAATATCAGATAATTTTCCATCTCTCAGTTTTAAATTTTCACAAGATATAATAAATGGAACTTTATTTAGAGTGTGCGCTGTGTGAGGTGTGTTATTTTCTTCATCGAACATACATTCCACATTACCATGGTCTGCTGTAACAATGAGTGCAGTATTACCCACTTCTTTGACAACGCTGAGTACTTTTGCAAGGCAATCATCTACAGCGAGCACAGCTTGCTCGGCTGCTTTTATATTACCTGTGTGTCCCACCATATCAGGGTTAGCGTAGTTTACAACTATCAGCGCAAATTCTTGAGAATGAATTTTTTTTACAAGCTCTTCTGTGAGCTCAAAGGCTGACATTTCAGGCTGCAGGTCATAAGTTTTAACTTTTGGTGAAGGAATGAGTATTCTTTCTTCACCAGAAAAAGGTTCTTCTCTTCCACAATTAAAAAAGAAAGTCACATGCGCATATTTCTCAGTTTCTGCAATGCGCAGTTGCCGTAATTTATTGTCTTCTATTATCTGTCCCAAAGTGTTGGCAAAAGATTCAGGAGGAAAGAGATAAGGGATTTTTAAGTCCGCTTTATATTGCATCATACTTAAAATTGAAGAGAATTTTGCCACTTCAGTATAGCCTGCTTTACCAAGACAAATACTTGCCAATTGTATCATTCGATCAGCACGAAAGTTAGCCAATAGCAATCCATCTTCTGGTTTTATACCTTGATAATCGCCTATTACTGCGGGCCTGATAAATTCATCGGTTATATTATTTTGATAATTTTCATCAATAAGCGATACTGCATCATCATAACGAGGCGCCTTTGCAAATGCGATGGCTTCATAAGCTTCAATTGTTCTTTCCCACCTATTATCACGGTCCATAGCATAATAACGCCCAGAGACAGTGGCGATTCTTATATCATTTTCCTTTATGCTTTCTGTAAATTCTTGAATGCATCTTTTCCCTGAATTTAGCAGTGTGTCTCTGCCATCTAAAAATGCGTGTATTACAACTTTAATTCCGCGCTGTGATATCTTGTTTGCTAAAGCTGAAATGTGCTTTTGATGCGAATGAACACCGCCATCTGATATCAATCCCATTATATGGCATATGCCATTCTTACTTTTTAGATCATTAATAAAATTCTGTAGATTTGCATTATTTTCTATCGTTTCGATTGCTTGATTAATACGCTGAAGGCTTTGCATTACCACTCTACCGCTACCAATATTCATGTGACCAACTTCTGAATTGCCTATTTGGCCTTCTGGTAATCCAACATCAGTTCCACAGGCAGATAAACTGCACTTTGGATAATTAGAGCTAATATGTTGCCAACAAGGTGGATTTGAATTGCTAATAGCATTGTATTTACTATTTTCTATTCCATTACCCCAGCCATCTAGTATACATAAAACGACTGATTTAAAGTTCATATAAAAGTTAACATCGAAACCCTCAATGGTACCAAAAACAAACTCTTCTCACAACTTTTGTGTTAAAATAAGAGATAGAAAAAGCTGCTTGGAGGCAATGGTATATGAAGTTTTTCATAAAATATTTTATTAAAGTGATTGACAGTTGCTGAAGTGTTTACTAAAACACTTGCATAGCTTTAATAGTGAGGTCAAATGAGTTATAGTCAATATGTAAAGGATAATACTTTAGCAACATCAGGTGCTATAATTAATGTTGATAGATTAGTAAACTTTTTAAAAAGCAATACAAACATTACAAGACTTATTTTACGATGTTCAAAAATTAATTATGAGGTTATAAAAGAATTAGCTCAGCTTTCTCATCTTACTTCACTTGATCTAAGTTGCAGTTATGTTGGTACAGAAGGTGCAAAGATTTTAGCAAGCGGGAATCTTATAAATCTTACTTCGCTTGATTTAGGAGGAAACGAAATTGGTGATGAAGGTGTAGAGGCTTTAGCCAGTGGAAATCTTACAAGTCTTACTGAGCTTAAATTATATGATAATAAAATTGGCGATAGGGGGGCAAAAGCTTTAGCAAGTGGAAACCTTAAAAAGCTTACTTTACTGAGTTTAGGATGGAATGAAATCAGTAATGAAGGTGCAGAGGCTTTAGCAAGTGGAAATCTTAAAAATCTTATTACACTTAAAGTATATGATAACAGCATTAATTACAGAGATGTACAGACTTTGGCGAGTGGAAATTTGGTGCGTCTTACTTCGCTCATTTACAATTATTGCAGTATTGATGAAACATTGCCAAAAAATGTCCTTCCTCAATTAAAAAGGAAATGTAATAAAAGAAAAATAGGAGAGGAGCCAGATAGCAAGCTAAGTGAAGCGCAGACATCTTTGCATTTTGACAGTAAAGGCCTTAAAACTATATAACTTCACACGTTTTGTCTGTTTAAGAGACAAAAAAAAGGTAGTGAATTTTGTGCTAAAAGTGAGTATCCGTTCAGCGGAGTGGCAGAATAAGGTAGACAAGGTGATCTAAAAAGATAATCATAGAGCAAAAGTGAGGTAATGTGGTAAACCTTTTAGAGCTTTGCAAAAATTTACAGCAAAAAATAGAAAAGTTAGAAGCAAAAATAGAAAAGCTGGAAAGGGAGAATGAAAGTTTAAAAGCAGAGAACAAGGCTTTAAAGATAGAGAACGCTGAATTAAAGGAAAGGCTTGGTTTAAACTCGAAAAATTCATCTCTACCAAGCTCTAGAGAGTTGTACAAAATAAAAAAGGACAAGCCAAAGAGCGACAGAAACGTTGGTGGTCAGGTTGGTCATAAAGGAAGTTTTCGCGCCAAAATGGATGCAGATGAGGTGATAAAAGTAAAGTTGTCATCTACTTGTGAATGCGGAGGAGGGATTGCAATATGCAATGGACCGTACATTCATCAAAAAGTTGATCTTCCGGAAATTAGGCCTTATGTAGTGGAATATCAGATGGAGCATGGTCGTTGCCGGAGATGCGGAAAAAGAAGAAGCAGTAAGTTACCAGAAGGTGTTACGTCAGATACATTTGGTCCAAGGGTTAAGTCAATAATTGCAGCGTTCAGCGGATTCTACAAAAATTCAAAACGCGAAATAGCGAGTGTCGTAAATGATATCTTCAATTTGAACATAAGCGTCGTTAGCATATCAAATAGTGAACATAGAGTTGCTTCAAAATGCAAAAAAATGTATGAGCAGATCGAACAAGAGATAAGTAGGAGTAAAGTTCTACATATTGATGAAACGAGCCATTATAACAAAGGTAAACTCGCTTGGTGTTGGATGTTTGCAAGCAATACGGCAAGTTTTGTGAAGTTGACAGAGTCAAGAGGAATGAAAGTTTTAAAAAATAACGCATGCTGCAATCATAATAGCTTAGTGGTAACCGACAGGTACGCAGTATACAATTACTTTGCTGATGAAAAAAGGCAAATCTGCTGGGCACACTTAGCAAGGGATTTTGAAAGATTAGCGCATAGTTGGAATATTGAAGTCAAAGTTCTTGGCTGTTACTTAAGAAATGTAGCTACTGAATTATTTGCACTAAAAAAGGCTTTGCTAAAAAATGAGATAGATGTTTTTAGATTTGCCAGACGTGCCAGAAAGTTGCGAAAACGTACAAGGTATTACTTGAAGGAAATATCCTACTTACCTGAAGCAATTGGAGCCTCTCGAGTTGCGAAAAATATTTTGAAATCTGAAAGAATGATGTGGAATTTTTTAGATGACCCAAAAAACATTCCGCTGACAAACAACCATGCTGAACAGCAGATACGGCATTATGTCGTTTACCGCAAAAATTCGTATTTTACACAATCAAAGCGGGGAAATGCATTCCTTGAACGGATAATTTCGTTATACTTAACATGGAAACAAAGGGGTCTCAATCCTTTCCAAAACCTCTTATCTATTGTTTCTTAAACCACTCTCCTGAACGGATACGGTACACAATTGATATTAATATTAAGAGTCAAAAAGATGTCATCTAAGTGGCTGACACTGGAAAATCGATTGTAAATAAACTGACTACATAAAATTTTTGATCAAAATCAGTGCTATAAGTTGGAATAGCAACTTAAGGTAGATTGCCAGCTTAATATATTTTGATAAATCCAAATTATTTTAGCTATAAGAGAGCTTTGCTTTTTTGCTCCATCAGAATTGGCTTACTTTTGGTGATTCATGGAGTTAAAAAAGTCAGCATTGCTCTTTGTTAAAAGTAATTTGTCACGTAAAAACTCCATTGCTTCAACAGATCCCATAGGGTTAAGTATCCTACGCAATACCCATATTTTATTTAGTATGGCCTTATCAACTAATAGCTCTTCCTTCCTTGTTCCGGATTTTGTAATATCAATAGCAGGGAATATACGTTTATCAGCAAGTTTTCTATCTAGTATAATTTCAGCATTACCTGTGCCTTTAAACTCTTCAAAAATAACATCATCCATTTTTGAACCAGTTTCTATAAGGGCTGTAGCGATGATTGTCAAAGAACCACCATTTTCAATATTACGAGCTGCTCCAAAAAAGCGTTTTGGTCTTTGCAGCGCATTTGAATCTACACCACCGGTTAGAACCTTTCCAGACGAAGGAATGACTGCATTATAAGCACGTGCAAGGCGAGTTATAGAATCAAGCAAAATCACTACATCTTTTTTGTGTTCAACCATTCTTTTAGCTTTTTCTATTACTATTTCAGCAAGTTGGACATGACGGTAGGCAGGTTCATCAAATGTAGAGCTTACCACTTCACCCTTTACAGAGCGTATCATATCTGTCACCTCTTCGGGTCTTTCATCTATAAGTAATACTATTAGTTCTATTTCAGGATGATTTGTAGCTATAGAGTGAGCCATTTGCTGAAGCAATATCGTTTTTCCTGTACGAGGTGGAGCAACTATCAATGCTCTTTGTCCTTTTCCAAGAGGTGTAACTATATCTACAGCACGCATGTTTATATCTTTTTTATTATCTCCGCTACTGTTGTTTTCAAGGATGAGGCTTTTTTCAGGATAAAGCGGAAGCAAATTATCAAAATGGACGTACTTTCTTAATTCACTGATTTCAGTAGAGTTTATACTGTGAACCTTAGTTAAAGTAAAATATCTTTCCTTATCACCAGGTGGCCTTATTTCTCCACATGCCATATCTCCTGTACGTAAATTAAACTTCTTTATTTGGCCATTGGAAATATAAACATCATCGGTACTTGGAGCATAATTTGCACTTGATGAACGTAAGAAACCAAAACCATCAGGCAATATTTCCACTACTCCACTTCCTGTGGTTATGCCTCCTTCTTCACTCATTTTCTTCATTAAACTGAATATCATTTCCTGTTTTAGCATCCTGCCATTGCCTTTACCACTAGTTGAAATTTTTCTTTCTTCAGCTAGCTCTAACAATTCTTCTGCTGTTTTCTCTTTCAATTCGCTCAGGTCCAACGTTTTCTTGTTTTTTTCAGCACCTTCACTGGTCATTTGTTTTACTGCGTCAGCATTATGAATTTGTTCGCTTTTTTCAGGTTGACCTACAACCTCTCCTTTTGCTAAGACATCTTCATTGATTGTTGTCATAATCCTCCAAAAATTTTAATTGATGCTTACTAACCTAAAATGTGAGTATAAAACAATAAATTAGGCTGAGCTAGTTTTTAGTGCGTATTTAGACTTAATTATTATTAAACTAGATACTTTACTTACATTATACTGATAAAAACTAACAAGTCAAGTCAATTTAATATTAACAAAGTACAAGAATTTGAGAATCATCAATAGCTATTATTTATATTTTTTAATCTTTGTTTCTTCTCTTCTTCTACTTTCGCTTTTTCTACTTCCGCTTCTAAATTTTCCTGGCTACATAAACCAAGTAGTACAGGATCTTGAGGTTTGATATTGAGTATGTTATGATGAGATCCATCTCTTACCTGCTCAACTGTGTAATTTGTTGTACTAACTAGCTTAGCTATCACATTATTGTTCAAGATAGGAAATTTTTTTACCAAATAATAAATCGCATTAGGTTTATCTCTACGCCTTGCTGTGGAAGCAAAGGCAAGAAAGCTAATCGTCTTTGCCCTTTTTTTTATATTTTTTATAATCAAATTTGGTACACGATTTGGATTTTTTTTGCAATTATCGATTTCTTTTTCAGTAATTATTTCAGAAATAATAGGGTCATACTTTTCAACTTCTATTTCCTCATCAGCTATGTCTTGTACTTTTTCAAGGGATAACTTGCAACATTGTGCTATTTGATCAAAAGTTAAGCTAGTGTTATCAACCAACCAAGCAGCTACCTGCATGAGAAATTGTTCATTTCTATCTTTATTGTCTTTAGAAGATTCCATTGACATCGAAAAAACATCTCCCATTTTAATATTCCTTTACTGTTATAGAAATAAAATATAAACCATTAAAACTAAAAAAGCATTAACTTTGTCATCCAATGGCTTTTTGGTTTATATTTCTTATCTCTTAGAACCTGTTCATAATCTTTTAAGGAGGAAAGAAGTAAAAGCAAATTTGTAGGCTAGTATTAAGTTTACGCTCGCAATTTTTCCAAAGTCGCCTACATTTTTCCAACCAGGCAAGAGATCTCTCACGTTAGCTAGTTGTTACTCTCTAATCCTGAAAATTGGCGTTCTATACTGTCTTAAACGTTTTATAAGCTCGTTTCAGCTTATGTAGGTAAAAACCTAGAAATATTGTGAAGACATAAGGTGCACATAGTGCAAAAAATTAAAAATAAGACGCTAACTGTATAATACTTTTGTCGTTTAATCTGCACAGATTGAAGATAATAAAATACCTTCAGTCTTATGATAAGGAAAATGGAAAAATGTGTAAAGTAATCTTTTTCACCTCTGTGAGCTACTTGAATTAAAAAAGAAGAGATACTAACCTCTTGCATTCAAACTCACATAAATCATGAATTATGCATGTTTCACACGAAGGTTTTTGCGCTTTGCAAACATATCTACCATGCAAAACTAGCCAATGATGAGCATAAAGTAGGTATTTTTTTGGCACTACATTCAAAAGAGACTGCTCTGTTTTAAGTACATCTTTTTCTTTCACAAGCCCAACTCTATTGCTCACTCTAAAAACGTGAGTATCAACTGCCAATGTTGGAATACCAAGCCCTGAATTTAAGAATACATTAGCGCTCTTTCTCCCAACCCCTGGTAAAGATACCAAATCATCGAAATTAGTAGGCACTTTGCTATTGTACCGCTCAATCAATATTTTACTGAGCCCGATTATATTTTTTGCTTTAGAATTATATAAACCAATACTGCTTATGCATTTTCTCAGCTCACTTTGCCCAAGATTCAACATTTTTTCTGGCGTATCAGCGATACTAAATAGCTCCTTTGTAATTTTATTAACACTTATATCGGTCGTCCGCACTGACAGAACTATTGCAACTAATAACGTAAAATGATTGGTATAATTTAGCTCTATTTTTGGCGCAGGATTTGACTGTTGAAATTTTTCAAATATTAATTCTACTTTTTTTGAGTCCATGCATAGAGCTAAAAGCTTATACTATACTGTTTGCTGTGCAAATTCAATTGCTTGAGGATGAGGTAGTCCTTCAGTATTAACATCAGACATATCAGTTTTTACCTCATCAAAATTCCTTTCAGCAAATTCGCTTGCCACTTCTGCAAAACACTTTCTAAGAACCTGTACGTGATCTCAAAAAAGGGATAGAATGAGAGGATAAAGTATATAAAGTAGGATATGCGAAATTTATATCCAAGTGATATAAGTCGAGAAAAGTTTGAGATTATTGTAGCAGATCTGGAGTCTTGCAGGAAGAGAACAAAGCCGAGAACACTTGATTTATATGATGTATTTTGTGGAGTATTATACGTCCTAAAAAGTGGATGCCAGTGGAGAATGTTACCAAAAGAGTTTCCAAAATGGCGGAATTGTTACGACTATTTTAAGAAGTGGAGTGAAAAAGCAGATGCAAATAAAGAAAGTGTTCTGGAGCTGGTATTAAAAAAAAATAGTTGGCGTAGTTCGACAAAACAATGGTCGGAAAGAAAAAACCAGCTTCTGCATAATTGATGCACAAAGCGTAAAAAATGCAGATACTGCTGAAGAAAAAGGCTATGATGCTGGTAAAAAGATTTCAGGAATAAAACGCCATATTGCAGTTGATACTCAAGGTCTACCACACGCAATTTATATCACAACAGCAGAAATAACTGACCGTAGCAGTGCTGTAAAAATGATCAAAAATGCAAGAGAAAACCTCTCTGAAGTCCAAAATATACTAGTTGATGCGGGTTATACGGGAGAAAAATTTGCAACTCAAATAAAAGATATTATTGGAGCAACTGTTGAAGTGATAAAGCGCAGCGAATTACACATCTTTGCTGTATTGCCGAAAAGATGGGTTGTTGAGAGATCTTTTGCTTGGTTGGAAAAAGAAGATCTCTCAACAACCCATCTTTTTGGCAATACAGCAAAGGTGCTTCACCTCAACAGTTGCACCAATAGTTACTTTCATCTGTGTTGCAAAATTTTCTCCAGTGTAGCCTGCATCAACCAGTATGTTTTTAACTTCAGAGAGACTTTCTTTAGCATTTTTAACCATTGTCAAAGCACTGCTACGATCAGTTATTTCTGCCGTTGTTATATGAATTGCGTGTGTCAAACCTTGTGTATCAACTGCGATATGACGCTTTATTACTGAAATTTTCTTGCCAGCATCATAACCTTTTTCTTCAGCAGTATCGTTATTTTTTACACTTTGGGCATCAATGATGCAGAAGCTTGTTTTGGTATTCCGACCACTGTTCTCTCCAACCAATTTTTTTTAAGACAATTTCTAGAACATTTTCTCTATCTTCATTCGTTTTTTTACTCCATTTCTTGAAGTAATCGTAAAAATTTCGCCATCTTGGAAACTCTTTTGGAAGCATTCGCCATTGACAGCCACTTTTTAGTACATAAAGCACACCACAAAATAACTCATATAAACCTAATCTTCTTGGCTTTGTTTTCTTTCGCACGCTTTCTAAAATTAGTCTAATCTTTTCGAATTTTTCACAACTTATGTCACTTGGATATGTATTCCTCATACTTTACCTCATGTCAACTATACCTCATCTTAACATATTCAGAGATCACTTACAGGCTCTTAGGTTAATATAAGCTTCCATTCAATTTAATACACTACAATATTACATATATTAGCTAATTTGTTAATAGATTTACAAATATTAAATTATTGCTATTCTAAATTTAAGTGTTAGTTAACTGAGTTTACAATGAGTATTAGAAATTTTTTTACCAAGGCAATCGTTCTCCTTTTAGTTTGCTTATTAATCTTTATGGGGATTGGCAATCTTTTATCAAATGATGATGAAAGGAAAGAATTAGCTAAAGTAGGAAAGGAAGTTATAACATCAGATGAATATAAATTACTATATCAAAATTATGAAAAGCAAATTTCTGGATCTGATGTAAGTAAAGAACAAGTAAAAAAGCTGAAATATGATTTACTTAACGCACTTATAGAGCAAAAACTATTGTTTAACCTAATTAGCGAACTTGGATTAAAAGTTGGAGAAGAATCTATCAAAAGCCATATAAAAAATACCAAGTATTTTCAGGACGATAAAGGAGAATTTGACCATAATAAATTCCATCAAACTCTAAATAGCCTGCATATAACAGAAAAGGAATATATAGAAAAACTAGAGAAAATCCTGCCTGCAATGATGTTCATGACTTCGTTATTTAAAGATAATTATCCGGTAACTTTTGGTGAGGGTGTTGATGAGCAGATATACAAAAATCGCTACCAAACTAGAGTAGTTGATATTGTTAAAATAACTGAGGATGCAATTACAGACGTTCCTGAACCAGATGATCAAGCCTTACTTGATTTGTATGAAAGAAATAAGTCCAATTTTTATTACCCTGAGTATCGAACTGCGCAATACATTTCTCTGGATCAAAAATATTTTGAAGATCAAATCAGAATTTCAGATGAAGAGGTTGATAGTATAATAGAACATCAGGAACTTAAAAATCAAAGAGACATATTCAATGTGATATTTCCTACCAAAGAAAAAGCTGAAATAGCAAGAAGAGCACTTGAAGAAAGTAAAGCAAGCTTTGAACAAATAATAGAAGAGTTTAATAAAGTGAAACTCGATGAAACCAGAGTAAATAATATAACTAAGGATTTCTTACCTGAAAATATGAGAGAAAAGGTATTTGCTCTCAAAACAGGTGAAGTAAGTGAAGTTTTAACAAGCAATTTTGGATGGCACGTAATAAAGGTAGAAAGCATACATCAAATCTCTGATGAAGACTTGGTTGATTTAAAAAAAGACATAAGGTCAGTTTTAACCAATCAAAAGTCTTTTGAAAAAGTCAATGATTTCATAAATCAAGTGAATTATAAGATATACAATGGTGCAACGATTGAAGAAATCTCCAATAATTACAATTTACCTATACAAACCATTGGTCCAGTAGATGCTAGTGGGAAAGACCAAAGTGGTAATGAAGTAGGAAATTCCAGTGATTTCATTTCTTTCATTTTTTCACGCGAGAAAGATCAGAAGAATTATTTTAAGGGTGTTGGAGATACTGTTGTTGGTGTAAAAATCAGTGATATCGTTCCTCCTAAATTACAAAATTTTGAAGAAAGTAGGGAATCAGCCATAAAGCTTTGGCGTAGTGAATTTATAAAAGAAAGAATGTTTAAAATGGGACAAGAAGTAGCAGTTCAACTAAGAGAAAAGACAGATTTGGAAGAAATGCAAGGTATAAAATTGGTTAAAGGCCAGCAAATACAACGCAATGAACAAAACTACCCTTTTTCTTTCATAGAAGAGATTTTCAATATGAAAACAACTAATTCGGTAACAGATCCTATTCAATACAATAATGAAATTATAATAGGCGTTCTAAAAGAAATGCATTCATCAAATGGTAAATTAAACATGCTTGATACCGGAAAACGTGTGATGATATCGCTAAAGGAACAGTTAATTAGCTATCTAAAATCAAAATATAGAGTAGAAGTTAATCATGCTATGATTGATGATATATAAAAAAGTTTATTATCTTCCTTTTATGAGTGATTGGAGGGGGCTATATTGTATTTTTAGGTAAAAGAGGTACAATTAGTTTGACTTGAGCTGTTTATTGTATTTAAATTGTAATTAATATATGAATAAAGGTTGACATGGCAGTTAAAATAAGGTTAGCAAGGTTTGGGGCAAAGAAACGTCCTTTTTATAGGATAGTTGTAGCCGATTCACGAGCACCAAGAGATGGGCGCTTTATTGAGAGAATAGGACAATATGATCCAATGTTGCCAAAAGACAATAAAAATCGTGTTGTGGTAAAAGCTGATAGATTAAAACATTGGCTAAGTGTAGGAGCGCAAGCAACTGAAAGGGTAATGTGGTTCATTAAAAAAGGCATAGTAGATTTAGAAACAGAATCGAAAAAAATAGAAAAGAAAAAAGTTGAGAAAGTACAAGGGCAAGAAGCATAAGTCCTCTTAAATGCTAAACACTGATTTAACAAAAAGTAGTAAATTAGATGATATTGTATCTTCTGATTTATTGGCTATGAATGACTTTATCTTCAAAAATGTCAATGATGAAGGTACTAAGCTTGCTACCGATATTACATCTCATCTTATTAATTCAGGAGGAAAAAAGATAAGGCCTAAGCTCATTTTTATTATGTGTAAAATGCTGAATTACTCTGGAGAGAGTAGGGTCAACATTGCTGCATCGGTAGAATTTATACACAACGCTACTTTACTTCATGATGATGTGCTTGATGAAAGTAAGGCACGCCATGGAGTTGCAACAGCAAATAAAATTTGGGGGAATAAATCAAGCATTTTAGTTGGTGATCTATTATTGACCTTAGCATTTAGATGGCTTATAGAATGTGGGAATTTAAGTGTTCTCTCTATTTTATCTAAGGCATCTAATTTGCTTGTCAAGGGTGAGATAAAGCAGATGACAACGCGTTTTGACCCTAACACAATTAGGAAAAATTATTTTAATATCATTGGAGAAAAAACAGCATCTTTATTTTCTGCATGCTGCGAGGCTGCATCAGTAGTATCTGGAGCCACAAGTGACGAAACAGAGAGGCTAAGGAATTTCGGGTTTAATTTTGGTATGGCATTCCAAATAATTGATGACGTGCTAGATTATACTGCTAATCAAGGCACTTTAGGAAAGCAACTTGGAAAAGATTTCTTTGAAGGTAAAGTTACTTTACCTTCTATTATAGCATATGAAAAAGGCAGCCCATCAGAACAAAAATTCTGGGAGAAATCTTTTTCTTCAGCTAGACACAATTTTGACCAAGCATTACAATATATTAATCATCATAATGCCATTCATGTTTCTATGGAAGAAGCTAAACACTATATTAATATGGCGCAAAGTAATATTGATACTTTTTCTGATTCTCTTTATAAAACTGCTTTGATTGACTTTTTAAATGCAAGCATAGAAAGACAAGGATAGCTAACGCTTGATATTTTTAGATTGATTGTTATATATTTATTAAGTTTGTAAGGGTGAATGATATGTCAGATAGTAATAAAGAGAAAAAAAAGAAATTTGACGATATGGTCAGTAAACGAAAAGGGGATGATCAAGAAGATCAGCAAACAGGTGATTTAAGTGAAGAGCTTAATATATTAAAAGAACGTGCAGTTCAGCTTGAAGATCATTTACGTCGCGCTGTTGCGGATAATGAAAACGTTAAACGTATAATGCAAAAGCAAATTAGCGATGCAAGTGATTATGCAGTCACAAAATTTGCACGTGATATGATCGACTCTTGTGACAATTTAAAAAAAGCAATGGAAAACTTGAAAGATGATGATCCTATTCATGAAGGAATAAAAGTGGCGCACCAAAAGATTGTGAGTGATCTAAAAAAACATGGAATAGAAGAAATAGATCCAATAGGTAACTCTTTTGACAGCAATTTACATCAAGCTGTTGTGGAAAGAGAAGATAATGAAAAAGAGCCTGGCACTATTGTAGAAGTACTACAAACTGGTTATACAATTAAAAATAGGTTGCTTCGTCCTGCAATGGTTATTCTTTCTAAAAAATCTGCTGATTGCGAAAGTAACTAATAACACACTCAAGGTATGGAAGAAGTTGTCTTCTCAGGTATTCAGCCAAGTGGAGTATTACACTTGGGCAATTATCTTGGTGCAATTAAGCAGTGGATAGGCTTGCAGGATAAATATAAATCTCTTTTTTGTGTTGTTGATCTGCATGCAATCACAGCAAATAAGCTTCCCGCAAATGAATTAAAAAATAATATTTTTAAAGCAGCAGCAACTTATATTGCATGTGGAATAGATCCGGAAAAGTCGATTATTTTCAATCAATCCGCAGTTAGTGGTCATGCAGAATTGGGCTGGCTGCTTGGGTGCTATACACCAATTGGTTGGCTTAATCGTATGACTCAATTTAAAGATAAGGCTGGTAGCGATAAGCAAAAAGCTTCTCTTGGGTTATACAGCTACCCAGTACTTATGGCTGCGGATATATTGCTGTATCAAACTAAATATGTTCCTGTTGGCGATGATCAAAAACAGCATTTAGAACTTGCACGTGATATTGCATCAGCTTTTAACAATCATTATAAATGTAGTCATTTCATCATACCTGAAATCTTAACTTTGGATTGCACATCAAGAATAATGAGCTTAAGAGATGGAGCAAGCAAGATGAGCAAATCTGATTCTTCAGAATACTCATGCATTAACCTTGACGATACAGATGACTTGATTGTCAAGAAAATAGAAAAAGCAAAAACAGATTCAATTCTAGGCTTTGATTTTGCTACTTTAAAGTGCCGTCCAGAAGTAAACAATTTGGTAAACATTTATTCAGTGCTTAGTGATTTAAATGTGGAAAAAGTGTGTGAAGAAGTGAATAAACATGATATGAAACACTTTAAAAAAGAGTTAGCTGACTTAATCATCAGTGTTATATCACCCATACGTGAGAAGTTGAACGGTCTTTTGAAGGATCAGCTCCATTTACATAAAATATTAAAAGAAGGTACAGAAAAAGCAGCAGAGATTGCAAATAACAATATAAAAAAGATCAAGGATATTATAGGGTTTGTTCAATAGGTTACAACTATTTCTTCCCATGGCTTGGGAGTGTTAAATAAACTGTGTCAAACCGCATTTTTAGTTCAACTCAATTTTCAATCTGCCAGGAAAGAAAACATCAAGTTGAGAGATAGTTAAAGCCCAATCATGTACAGGCATCGTCCACTTTTCCTCTGCCTTCTTTATAGCACAATATACCTGCTTATACAAGGCATTTATGCTGGTAAATGAGCCTTTGGTCTTAGTGAATTTCCTAATTTGCCTATGTAGCCCCTCTATGGGATTGGTGGTGTAGATTATCCTCCTAACTGGACCAGAATACTTAAAATAACCAGACAAGTTTTCCCAATTATTCTGCCAAAACCATAGGATACTTTGTGCCCCATTTTTCATCCAATTCCAACAGATAATTCTCGGCAATTTCCTTGCTTGAAGCTTGATATACCTTCTTTAAATCGCTCAAAAAACTCTTCGCATCTTTACTGGCCACATACTTCAGTGAGTTGCGTATCTGATGCACTATACACATCTGCACTTCCGCATTAGGAAAGACACTGTTTATAGCTGCAGGAAAGCTTTTCAGCCCATCAACGCAGGCAATAAGGATATCTTCTACTCCTCTTTCTTTGAGGTCATTTAGCACTCCCAACCAGAACTTCACTTTCAGCCAAATAAAAACCTAATACTTCTTTTTTGCCATTTTGATCTATGCCTAATATATTATACATGCATTTACTTACGCAATGCCCGTCCTCTTTGACTTTAAAAAACCATGAAAACTATCGGATATACAGACTGCAGCGGGCGACTACGCCATTCGTTGATTACTGGTAGCAATTTGTCAGTAATACTTGATATCTCTGCCGCCGATATTTTGTGATCATAAATTTCCTCAACATGTGACACTATATCTCTATAGCCCATACCACTGGCAAATGTGCTCAAAATCTTCGTTTCAAGCTCTGGATGTAAGTTTGTTTGCCTTTTTTTGACTATTTGTGGTTCGAAACTTCCTTCCCTATCTCTTGGCGTCAAAAGCTCAAATGACCCTGCGCTTGTACGTAAAGTCTTTGCATTCCTCCCATTTCTTCGATTATTCTCTTCGCTTTCAGCCGACAAGTGGTTTTCTATTTCACCTTCCAGGCTTACCTCCAGCAACTTTTTTATAAACGGTGTTAATGCTCCATCTCTTCCTGTCAACGGTCTTGTATCTTGTAAAAAGCATCTAATGTTTTAAGCTTAAGCATTAGATGGAGAAGAGAAGAACTCTGTCAGTGGTCTTAGATATAAAATCTGTAAGGTAGATAAGAGTTCTCTTCTCAAGAGTACAGGCTGGACGGTATCGTAGAAAAACCTAAATGGTTCTAATTCTGTATTCACAAGACTAGCCTTACTTTTCATTTTTAATGGTAACGCATGGGGTTATATATGATCAACAACTTTTTAGGTATAGATGTATCGAAAGATCGCTTTGATGTTTTTCTCTCGTTCATAAGCAAAAAAGGAAGATGTGAAACTAGAAAAAGGAGTTTTAAAAACGAGGATTCTGGGTTTCAAGGTTTACTTAGCTTTCTACAAAAACATAATGTAGAAGAAGTAAAAGCCTGCATGGAGGCTACTGGTTGTTATAGCGAAGCTTTGGCTGAGTTTCTGCACAACGCTGGACATTCTGTTAGTGTTGTAAATCCTTATTGCATAAAATCTTATGCAAGGAGTAAGCTGATACGACAAAAGAATGATCAGACCGATGCAGAAGTTATTGCTGATTATTGCCAAAGACAGGAACCTTCTAGTTGGACACCACCTTCTCCTGAAATGAAAAAATTAAAACATCTTTATCGTTGCTCAGTTGCGTTAAAAGATGAGTTAACATTAGTAAATAACCACTTAGAAAAAAAAGAGAGACTGCTTAAAGAAGTTGCAAGTGCTTGGGAAGACCTTGCAATGAATATAGCTCAAAAAATAGAAACAATAAAAAACTCCGTACGTGAACTATTAAATCAACATAAAGAATTGTTGGAAAATTTTCAACTTCTATTGACTATTCCAGGAATAGGAGAAGAATCAGCAATAGCTATTTTAGCTGAAGTTCCTGACATAGAGGTTTTTAGAGATGCCAGGCAATTGGCAGCATATACAGGAGTTATACCACGAAATATGACGTCAGGTTCCTCTGTATATGCCAAACCCAGATTAAGTAAATCCGGTTCACAAACATTACGTAAAGCACTTTTCTTTCCTGCTATAGTAGCTAAGAATCACAATCCTATCATTATTAGTTTTTGCCAGAGATTAAAGGAAAAGGGTAAGCATAATATGGCTATCGTTGGTGCTGCAATGCGTAAGCTACTCCATATCATTTTCGGTGTTCTAAAATCCAAAAGTGCTTTTAATCCTGACCATATCAAGAATTACAGGGCAAAGCGGTTGGAGGAGAATTTAGTACTTTAAAATCAAAAAATGCGTACTTTCTATCTTATGTAAAATAGCATTTTACACAAATTTATTTAATGTAGTTGGTTAGTGTATATGTTGATAGAAAGTATTTTTTGATTTCGTAATACAGCTTAAGATTCAATTTCTATAATTTTCTTGTTGACTGACAAGACGGTATCTTCCTTCTCGTATAGACGACAGGATATTTGTTTCTAATTCTTTATAATCTACCAAACCGGTAGTTCTGTTTACTACTTTCTGACTCATTGTCAAACCTCCATTTTTTTATATCAATTTATTACTTTTTTTTCGGTTTGACACAGTTTATTTAACACTCCCCATGGCTTTCAAATCGTGCAGCTATTTTCTTTACACTAACATGAGTGAGAAGAGGTTTTTTACTAACCGGAAGTTTAGAATCGGACTTTGCTGTTATGGGGTTCATTTTAGATCTTTTATTTCCTACCGGAAATGAGTGAGATTGGGAGGCAGTTTTTTGCGATGGTGCAGGATCTTTCTTCATACCGATATCTGCTTGTGTTGCAGGGGTGGCTTTGCTCTTAGCAACTTGATTTTGCTCAAATTTTCCTACTATTGACTTTACTCTACCGTCCTTCTTGCTATTTACTTTTTCTTTTATAATAACCGCTTTTACTTCTGATGCTGCTTTATCAGCAGATTTTTTCAGGATTGGTTTACTTTCAGCTGATTTTTGCGAAGTCACTTCTACTATTATTGGTTTCGTGCTCACTTGTTGATCAACAATATCTAGCCTTTTAGGATTTGACAGTATTTCAGATTTATCTTCTTTAGTTTCTTGCCTAATTTCTTGATTGGTAGCGTTTAGCGCTGGTGGCTCTGGAGCCTGTCTCTTTTTATATCCTCTTCTTGTTCCTGCATTTTTCTTAGGTTTCGTTTTGTGAGTTGGCTCCTTTTTAGCTAACTTTGAGTCTTCCGAATCTTTTGTTGAAGATTTACTACTTTTCTCTTGATAATTTGATATTTCCTCATGTCCAGACTCTTCACTTAATGAACTTTCATAGCCTGAATCTTCAGGAGATACATTCTCTATTTCTGGTTTAAAGTGTACCTTTTTTGAGGCAGTAGGAGGTGGCGGAGGTGCTGTTGTTGGCCGTTTTATTCTCTTCATAACTAATTTTCCTACCGGCTGTTTTCCTTCTTGCAGCTTAGGAGTATCTTCCTTCTGCTTTGATGTCGTTTTATTTTCCGTGCTTACTTCGTATGATTTATGTGCTTTATTGCCTTTTCCACTCTGTTTCGAATCTAAAATTTCTTTAAGTCCTTTCTTGAATAGATTAATTGTACTTAAAATATTTGTGTATTCGGCTGCTTTTTCTATAGTGAAACCTGATAATTCATCACCAACAAAATTTTTTATGTCATTATCATTAGTTGGAATATCTTTTCCCAAGACTCTATCTAATATCCCTTTTAATGTTCCAATAAAACCGAGTGGCTTTGTGCTCAAAGGTTCTACATAATTATTCAAGTCGCTATATATAACAAATTTGGCTACATCTTTTGCGTTGTTTGTAAAATTCTTCAGAGCTTGAGATAAATCTTTCAGTGTTTCATCATATTGTTCATTAATTTTTTTTGTATCCTTCAGCTTTATGACTCTTATCAAAGAATTGAGATTTTTATCATAATTGTCACTTTTAAATAGATCACTCATACCAATTACTGTTTATCGTTTACTTAAATATAAATTCAAAGTATTAAGACCGAGTAAATGTTATATGACTTATCCTCTGACTCATAAACGCTTGCGTTCCTTAATGTGCAAAAAAATTTCAATAATCTTCAATCAGCAATAGTATAGAAATCCAAAAAACAAGTAGCTAACACTGGAATCTAGGAATTATGATTGGGCACAAGTTGATGAGTATAGTTGTTTTATGTTGAAATACAGCATTTATGGAAAGATTAGATGTCAGTCTAGAATGACACCCTTTCTGGAAAACTCGGATTACAGTGTTTGTATAACTTAATAATTAGAAACTAAAGGAGTTCTTTTTTAAAAAACTTAAGTTATACTTATAAGTATTTGATATCTTTTGTAGTGATTATGCTAAGTCTAAGCTGCCTTTATGGTGATAATGCAGAATTTGTAGAAGAAATGTATAGCCGTTATCTGCAGGGCGATAAATCAATCGGGGAGGATTGGAATAGGATTTTTTCAAGCAATTTAGAAATGAATAAAACGGAAGCCTGCAATGCACAGCACGCAGTCAAGTCGGATGATTCAATTTCTAGCTTAGCAAATTTCTTCAGATCTTACGGTCATTTTTTTGCGGACTTAAATCCATTATCACCGCATGTAAATAAAGAAATAGATTATCAGAAATATTTGAATATCTCTCCAGCGTATGATGCTGAAATATATAGAGATATTTACTGCAAGAACATCGGGTTTGAATTTATGCATATTTCCTCTTATGAGGAAAGAGTGTGGCTGCAGGAGAAAATTGAAAATCAGGTCTATACGCTAAGCCCTCAGGATAAAAAAGAAATACTAAGGCACTTGATTGAATCTGAGATGTTCGAGCAATTTCTCCATATGAAATTTCCTGGATATAAGCGTTTTTCTATCGAAGGTGGGGAGTCAGCCATTGTTGCAATTGAAAGAGTTATTAGTGATTCTGCAGCTTTTGGTATTGAAGAAATAGTTCTTGGTATGGCCCACCGAGGACGGCTTAATGTTCTAACCAAAGTTATGGGGAAAGAATATGCGGCAATGCTGTCTGAATTTCAAGGCAATCTTGCATACCCAAGTGGTCTTGAGGTATCTGGTGATGTCAAATATCACCTTGGTTACTCTTCTGATCGAGCACTTGCTGGTGGTAAAAAAATACACTTAAGTTTATGTCCTAACCCATCTCACCTTGAGGCGGTAAATCCAGTTCTAGCTGGAAGAGTAAGAGCGAAGCAAAATATAAGATCTGTGCTTGGAGTGTCAATTCATGGTGATGCAGCTTTCATCGGGCAGGGAGTGGTTGCTGAAACCCTGACTTTGAGCAACATTGAAGGTTATACAGTAGGTGGTATCGTGCATATTGTTATTAATAACCAAGTTGGTTTTACCGCCAACCCATCCTGCGCACGCTCATCTTTTTATTGCACTGATGTAGCAAAATCAATAGAAGCTCCAATATTTCATGTTAATGGAGATAATCCAGAAGCTGTGAGTTTTGTTGCGAATTTGGCAATGGAGTATGTGCAGAAATTTAAAAAGGATGTGGTGATTGACATAATATGCTACCGCAAATATGGCCATAATGAAGGCGATGAGCCAAATTTTACTCAGCCACTTATGTATAAAGCAATATCAAAGCATAAAACTCCAGGCACGCTGTACGAAGAGAAGCTGACTGCAGAGAAAGTGCTAGGTAGCGATGAAGTAAGTAAATTACGCAGCGAATTTAGAACAAGATTAGATAAAAGCCTTACTGAGTCAACGACTTATACTCCGAAGAAAGCTGACTGGTTTGATGGAGTGTGGTTAAAACTCAGGAGAGCAAAGTTGAACGATTTGAGTGAATATTATACGGACTCTGGTGTTTCACCAGATGAGCTAAAAAAATTAGGTGTACACATAAATAGCAATATTCCAAGTAGTTTTAATCTCAATAATAAAGTCAGAAGAATACTTGATGGCAGAATAGACAGTATAAATTCCGGTAGCAACATAGACTGGGCAACTGCTGAAAGTCTTGCATTCGCGTCATTGCTTAAAGAAGGAATAGGAGTGCGCTTGTCAGGACAAGATTCTGGTCGCGGTACCTTCTCGCACCGTCATTCAAGACTTGTTGATCAAGTAACAGAAGAAACGTTTATTCCACTGAACAACATAAGTGAGAAGCAAGCTCGCTTTGAAGTTATAGATAGCGCACTATCTGAGTATGCTGTGATGGGTTTTGAATATGGATATAGCCTTGATTCTCCTTATTCACTTGTGCTCTGGGAAGGGCAGTTCGGTGATTTTGCAAATGGCGCGCAAATTATGATCGACCAATTTATCTCATCTGCAGAAACAAAGTGGTTGCGGTCAAGTGGTCTAGTTTTACTTTTGCCTCATGGTTATGAAGGGCAGGGGCCTGAGCATAGTTCTGCTCGTATAGAGAGGTTTTTGCAGCTCTGTGCAGAGGATAATATGCAGGTGGTTAATTGCTCTACTCCTGCGAATTATTTTCATGCTTTACGCCGACAAATTAATCGAGATTTTCGTAAGCCTTTAGTGGTGTTTACACCTAAATCACTATTGCGTCATAAAAGCGCAGTTTCTAACCTTTCTGACTTTGAAGGAAAATTTCTTACGGTAATTCCAGAGTGTAGAAAAGGTTTAGTTGCAAGTGATAAAATACGTAAAGTTGTAATATGTAGTGGTAAAGTTTATTACGACATAATTGAAATGCTTGAAGCACAAAAAATAAACGATATAGCAGTAGTGCGTTTAGAACAATTTTATCCATTCCCGGCCGATAAACTAGGCAGTGAACTTGAAAAATATAAGAACGCTGAAATTACATGGTGTCAAGAGGAACCAAAAAATATGGGAGGATGGTTCTTTGTCAACCCATTGATAGAAGAGGTATTGTCTGGCCTCAATGCTCAAGCAAAAAGACCTAAGTGCATTGCAAGACCTGCTGCTGCATCTCCTGCATGTGGTTATGCTAATGTCCATGCTCAACAACAAGCAGAAATTTTGAAGCAAGTTGTGCATGTACAATTGTGCAAACACTAAATGGCAATTGGTCAGGCTCATTAATTGTACCTAGATAACTTATAGCAATAAAAAAATTTCCATATCACAAAGAAGATTTTGGCAAGCAAAACTAGTTTACAGATTCTTAAACTTTATATTCTATAACTAGAATAAATTTTAAGGAGTATTTTATGAGTAATAATAACACTTTTCCATTACAATCCCATGCTATTACAAAAAAAGAAGAGAGACCAAATTCTCGAATAGAACTTAAGGTTGAAAATGACGAGCTTATTGATGTCAAAACAGGTGAATCTACTGGCAAAAATTATGAAGAATGCTTTAAAGTTATGCTAAAGAATAAAGATAATATTACACTTAACCAATACGATAGGCTTGAAGGAGAGTGCAATGATAGTGAATGCCAAGCTTGTATGGATGCATTTAATGCTGCTATAATAACAGTTACCTGGATTGAAACTTAAGACGTAAAGGTAGAGAGGCACTTTTAAGAATAAAATAAATGGAGTCAGAAAAATCAGCGTTGAATATTGTGCTTAATCTGAAATCAATAGTGCTCAATAGAATTTAGACATAGGCTCGTTGAGCCTATGTACACCCAGATAACTTACAGCAACCCTCGATAAATATATGGTTGATTACTGAGGCTTAGCATTGCTTATGGTAGCCCACTTAATTTATTTCACTTCCACCAAGGGAATATTGTTCCAGCTATTGCTGCCATAGTTATCAATAGAAGCGTTTAGGTAATCTGTATCAAATCGTACTGGTACATCAAATTCGAAGCTTGCGGTGATTATTGTACCTTTTGCTGGTGGTTTCATAAATGCTATTTCTCCAGTTGAATAATTCACTGAATATTTTTCTGTCTTTTCACCATCTAGGTAAATTTTTATTGTATCATGCACTGGCTTTTTAATAGTTCGTGTATGCTTGTCTTTTCCACTTATGTAAGTTTTCATCAGTTGAAAGATCGTTTTTTTATCGTCTCCTATGCCAATTTCTTGATTGATAACTGTAAAGTCTGACCAATCCTTAAAACGAAACCCTATTGCTTTACCTTTTCGTGCCTGAAAAAATGTTATGAGTTCTGTTAGCTGCTCGTTTGACCTAACTCCATAAGCTATGTTATACCTGGCACGTGCACGAGACCAATTAATATTGCGCTGCTCACAACCATTATGAGTTGTTACAACGTCAGTGGAAAATTCAGGTCCTCCAGTAGAGCCATAAGATATATTTTCTGGAAATCTAATTTCTGTAAATGACATATGCCCTCCTGTAAAAATAAAATTGAGTTGATATAGATGAAGTAGGAAAGATCTTAAATTTTTGAAGCTGCTTTATCAATCAGGCTATAAATTTTAAATCCCGTTTCTTCTAGAAAAGTAAAGGTGTTGTTTTCTCCTACCTTACCTTTCAGTTCGTTAATGTCTTGATGACTCTGCGTTAACTGATATACACAAACACATGCAATGGCTAAAGCAACTCCAGCAAGACATGCTAAAGGAATTGGTTGAGTAAAAACAGCAGCTATAGCAGATGCTGTGAATGCTATAGCTGTTATTACAGTAGTTATGCTATAAATAGCTTCGCCTCTGTAACTATTGATTAATTTCTTTTCTATTGCCTCTTGTTGTGTTTTTTGCTCGTGTGGATGAGAAATAGTAATTACTGTATCCGTATGAATTGGCTCACTAGCGCTGGTATCAATTCTCTCTTTTTGTGTTTTTTGTTCTTTATGATCTTGCGCAATTGCTGCTTTGCTAGTTCTGATATTATATTGTTCTTCTTGCTCTGATTGATCAGAAGCAGGAACTCTTTTACCTATTTCAAGAATTTCTTCACTGGAATTTTTTTTCATATCCTTAGAAGTTTCACTCAAGATCTTTGCTGTATTTTCACAAATTTTATTGTGTGTTTTTTCTAACATTGCTTCATGATTTTGTGAATTTGTTTCATCAATACTTCTATCAGCAGCTCTTTCTTTTAGTGGTTTCTGCTCTGATTGATTAGAAATAGGAGTTCTTCTATTCGAAAAAATCGTCTCACCAGCGCTGCTTTTTTGTTGTACTGGTTTCTCATAAGCAGAAGCTTCTGTAACCTCGCCAAAGATTTCTTCATTAGAAACTGGTTGACTTTCTGTTATATCTTCAGAAATTTCACTTAGAAGTGGCACAAAATGCCTCATGTAATTCACTACTCCTACAGTTTTTTTGCTACTATCTATCTCTAGTTGATTGAGATCTATATCTTGTATAAAAACTGCTGGATCATCATCATGTGCTGTAATTTTAGTTCCCGTAACTTTTTGACTACCTTCCTCTATTGAATAAATATAAAGTTCCACTTTGTACTTGTCGCATATCATTCTCCCTTCAATCTCTGGACGACCCCATATAGGTGCAGAACCAGCTCCTGTGGCCATATTCTTAATATTTTTTAAGTACTCATGAAAAGTCTTTTTCTCATCTATCATATTTATTTTAGTTTTTGGATCTTGTATAGGACCATATGGACCTTCTAGCGCAGCAAAGTAGCCACCAATAGCAGCGTCTTTTATTACTGCTTTATAGGTCCAACTATCTTGTTCACCATGTTGCTCAACATAATCTGCGCAGTCTTTTCTTAATGATTTTGCAGTAAAATAATGACCAGGTTTTATATTTAGCTCATTCAACCCTTGAGCCACAGAGTCAAAAAAGCAATCCCCTGTCTTTATAGCAGCCCCGATTTTTAGTTCTCTAGGATAAGTACTCTTTAAATTATCCAATAAATTACTTGGTTTTTTCTTTTCTTCGATTTGTTGAAAAAGAGCAATTGGTTCTCTGTTGAAATTTTTCATGTTATAACTCCAAAATAATAATTGTATTTTAATAGATTAATCAGCCTAGGAAGGCTAATTACTTAAGGTCGTGCTATGTTGCAAGCAAACATCACCTATTCTTCTTGAACTAATATGTAGCATATACATATTGTTACTTAGTATATCTTAACTATACTTAAACTCTCTTATGCTGTCAAGCAGGAAATTTATTAATCTTTTAACCCATTCACTTTTTTGCGTAATATATTCAAATCAGTTTTTCCTACAAAAAGACTATCTCCTATTATCAAAAAAGGTGTACCGCCTACTCCCAACTCCCTTACTAAAAGTTTACTATTGTTTATCATGTGCTCAATTTTGTCTGCATTATTTTTCATAGAGTTATTAAAATCTTCCTCGTTAATCCCTATACTTTTTACTATATCCAATATAGTTTCGTCTGAAAATTCTCCTCTGTGATCTAGTGCAGCATAGTGAAAATCTAAGTACTTTTCTTTATCGATAAAATAAGTTGCTAAAGCACCTTTTGCTGCCTTTAAGGAGTTGTTACCAAGTATTGGAGCATCCCTAAAGATATATTTAATTTTGCCATCATTGATCAACTGTTTTATGTCATTCTTTATTGCCTTACAATAGCCACAAGAATAGTCAAAGAACCCTACAGCTATGACATTGCTATTTTCATTTCCTGAGTAAGGATAAGTGGAGTCGAATATTTCATTTTTATGCTGAGAAATTTTATTTTTGGTTGCATTAGCATAACTATTTTTAGCTGACTCTTCCTGGAGAGCTTTTAGAACTCTATCAAAATTTTTACTGATGTAATTATCCAATCTCTCACCTATATAATCATCATTTAAGTTCTGACTGCGGTGCGAAAGCCAATTGTTTATTACTGGTAAACTTGCTACTGCAAGTATAAAAATCAATAAAAATGGTATTTTAGACATACACTTACTTAAAGAATACAAATATTAAAGAAATGCTCAATGTTAAAACATTTTTATCAAGAAATGCAAACTTTATAAAATGAAATTTAAGATATTTTTGTAAAGTTCATCATAAGATTTGGTGATGAAAAATTTTGCAGAGTAAGGCATTTATAAAGATTTAGATAGTCTTTACCGCTATTTCTAGTAAATTGTAAGCAAAAAAGTTGATTATCTTGTAATCGCTGCATATAATATCGGTAAGCGCGTCGCTAAGTAATATGAACACACTAAGTCTTACATTTCCGATAGTGTTGTTCGGATATAATAGAATGATTTTTCAATAAATGTAAGTAAAAAATGAGGTTTTTAAAAGCTGTCTTTAACTTAGCAATGTTAGCATTTTTTGTAGCTTCGACAGCTGAAGCAAGGTGGAGTAAGTACGAAGATGCTTCTGTCGAGGTTAAGTTTTCTAATGTTAACATTAATGTTAATAGAGATGGTACCTACGAAACGGAAGTAGAGCTTCAAGCAAAAATACTCAAGGAGTCTGGGCGTGATAGATTTTCTCTGTATAGTTTAATCTACAATGATGATAGTGCAGATTTGACTGTTTTAGAAGCTAAAACAGCTTATAACGGAGAGGAATATATAGTTACTGAAGATATGATGGAGGATAAGCCACTGGCTAGTCCTGGCAAAGGCTTTGATCAGCTAAGGCAAGTAACCATACCATTTCCCAAAATAGAAATTGGCACAGAAGTATATTTAAGATATAAAAAAGTTAACAAAAAGGTTCCTGTTGATAATTTTTATGGCTTGAGCTTCTCTTATTATGGAGATTATTTACAAGCAGAAAATACTAAAATCAACTCTGAATTGCCTCTAGAGATTAAAGTGAATGATCCAAGAAAAGTATTAGAGATTGCTGAGGAAAAAAAGGATGGTGTACATTATATAAACATTACCTTAAAGAAAGCAATTTATGAAAACACAATAAATGAACCACATAATGGAATATTGAATATTAAACATAACACTTGGGTATCACTGTCGAGCCTATCTAAATGGGATGATTTAGCTAAAAAATTAGCTCCTGGATATCATAGCGTCATTAATCAGCCACTTCCTGCAACTTTTATAGCTATAGCAGAATCTGCTGCCAATAAAAATACTGATGAGGAGAAAATTAATGCAGTCACTTCTTTATTGAATGAAAAAGTTCAATATATGGGAGATTGGCGCACAGTCTCAGGAAAATATTTTCCACGAGATTTAGAGAAAATTGCTGATTCTCAAGTCGGGGATTGCAAAGACTTTTCTGCTAGCACGGCTGCTATTCTGCAAAAACTTGGTTATAAAGTTCAACCTATTTTAGTTATGAGAGGAACTACTAGCACTTCTAATCCTGAAGCATTACCTAATATGGGTAATTTTAATCATGTGATGCTCAAAGTAACAAATAGAGGTGGGAAAATATATTGGATCGATCCAACTAATACCGTCAGTATGGCACAGGGTATTTTTCCAGACATTGCTGATAGGAACGCTCTAGTACTCAATTCTGAGGAAGCAGATTACATAAAGATTCCTGCTGTACAAGGTGAAAATTCAAAAGTGATATCCCATAGTGAATTAACTATAGAAGATAATGTTGTAAATGAATATGGCCAGCTTACCGTGCAAGGGGAAGCAGCCTTAGGCTTAACAGGTGTTGGATTATATTATTCAGATGAGCAATTAAGAGATTCTGTTTTTCGTATGATTAGTGGAGTATATCTTGATGAAGAAGAAAAGAAGTTCTTAGAATTGCCTGACCTTACCTTGCGTAATGTAGAGGATCTGACAATTAAATATGAGTTCCAGCAAAAAAATAAGATTTTCAAGACAAATCTAGGGCCGGCTTTGAATTTAGGAGATAATTGGCTTAATGATGTTGTGAATACAGCTTCTGACCAAGTGTCAGATCTTTTTATTGGTGTTCCTAAAACTAAGGAAAGCCATATGATAATAAAAGATATCAAAATTAAAAATTGTGAAAATTTGAATTTTGAAATAAATTCTCCTTGGTTATATGTAAATAGGTCGTGTAAATATCAAAATGATGGAACCGAATTTAGCAATTTAATAACCATAAAGAAAAGTTTTATTACCAATGAAGAGTTAAAGACTGCTGAATATAAAAACTTAAAAAGCGAATTGGAGAATAATTTTTCTAGAGCCTCTATAATAATAAGTGAATGAGTTGTGCTGGGAAAAGCACTTCTTAAAAGGCTTAAAATTTTTAAAATATGTACAATAACTTACGCGACTTCATCAGAGCATTAGAAGAAAAAAAAGATCTAATTAGAATTAAAAAAGAAGTTTCAACTATTCTTGAAATGACAGAAATTCATCGTAGGGTTTTGTCAAACAAGGGACCAGCTATCATCTTTGAAAATGTTGTCACAGAAAATGGCAAAAATTCAATTCCCGTTTTAGTGAATTTATTTGGTACTATTGAGAGAATTGCATTCGGACTTGGTATAAATTCTGATGAATTAAGGGATCTGGGTAAACTTCTAGCATTTTTGCGATCACCTGAGCCGCCAAAAACCTTCAAAGATGCTGTGAAAATGTTTCCTCTACTAAAAGTTGTATTGTCGATGCGGAGCAAAGTTGTGAGCAAAGCCCCATGTCAAGAGCTGGTGCTAACTGGGGATAAGGTGGATCTTAGTTTGCTACCTATTCAGACATGCTGGCCAAACGAGCCTGCACCGCTTATCACTTGGCCACTTGTGGTAACAAAAGGACCAACAGCAGACAAGCAAGATAATTTCAATCTTGGAATATATCGTATGCAGGTTGTGAATAAAAAAACGACTCTCATGCGCTGGCTTGCACATCGTGGTGGTGCAGGTCACCATAAACGGTGGAAGGAGGAGAGGGGGCAAAATATGAAGTTTCCTGCGGCTGCTGTGATTGGTAGCGATCCTGCAACGATTATTGCTGCGGTAACTCCGGTGCCGGAGACTTTATCAGAATACCAATTTGCCGGGCTGCTGCGAAAAAAACCACTTGAGCTTGTAAATTGTAAAACTATTCCTCTTCAGGTTCCAGCTCATGCTGAGATCGTTCTGGAAGGATATGTAAGTTTAGATAAGTATAGAGATGAAGGGCCATACGGAGACCATACCGGTTACTATAATGCTGTTGAACAGTTTCCTGAGTTTAACATTACTGCAATTACAATGCGCAAAGATCCAATTTATCTCAGCACTTTCACTGGCAAGCCACCAGATGAACCATCAATTCTTGGTGAAGCACTCAACGAAATTTTTGTGCCGATTCTCATCAATCAGTTTCCGGAGATAGTAGATTTTTATCTGCCTCCAGAAGGTTGTTCATATAGAATAGCGGTAGTGTCGATAAAAAAGGCTTATCCAGGGCATGCAAAAAGAATTGTTATGGGCACACTATCTTTTCTCAAACAGTTCTTATACACGAAATTTATTATAGTTGTTGATTATGATATAAATATACGTGATTGGAAAGAGGTAATGTGGGCAATGTCAACAAGAATGGACCCTGTGCGTGATACAATTACGATAGAGAATGCCCCAATTGATTATTTAGATTTTGCTTCCCCTGAAAGCGGTCTCGGAGGTAAAATAGGGTTTGATGCAACAAACAAACTTCCACCTGAAACCAAACGAGAATGGGGAAGAAAAATTGAAATGAGCGAGGAAATAATAAAGAAAGTTACAGAGAAGTGGAAGGAATATGGGTTGACAGATGATTGAGATATGATGTAGACTACCGCCGTGTATTTAGGTGTGGTTTGTGAGGCTTTTATATCTTTTATTTTTGTCGGCATGTTTTTCTCTGTATTACTATGTGGGTCCTACATTCTCGCCTTGCCCAAAAGCAACAGTTTGCTTCTCACCTGAAGAAGACTGTGCTGTACCGATAATCAGCGAGATAGACCAATCTAAAGAATCTATCTTAGTTCAAGAATATACATTTACTCTTGGAACAGTTGCAAAATCTTTGATTAACGCCAAAGAGCGTGGTGTTGATGTTAAAGTCGTCTTAGATAAATCACAACTCCATTCAAAATATAGTGTCATAAGCGAATTGTTTTCAAATGGAATACCGATTTGGATCGATAATAAGCCAAAAATTGCTCATAATAAGGTAATAATTGTTGATAATCAAAAAGTCATCACAGGATCGTTTAACCTCAGTAAGACAGCTGAAAAGGGAAACGCTGAAAATTTATTAATTATTGAAAATTATCCTGAATTAGTCCAGCAGTATGTGAAGAACTGGGAAATACGAATGTCACAATCCTATCAATATGCTCCCTAGATACTTGATATCAAAAAAAGTCTTTTTATTGATAGATTTAATTTCTTGTGATATAATAAATTAAAAGGTTTTAAGGGGTAGGTAATGGATTACATAAATGATGCTGCTGATAGTTACGCTGCCATTCATGATTTTTTTCAAAATAATGGTGTTGGAGATTACAAAGTTCAATGCAATTATGGTGGTGTACCGTATGCTACTGACGAATATGTACATTCTGGAGACAAATTTTGGAGCAATAATTTTATAGACTCACATTTTGGAAGGGAAATAAAAATGTATCCTCAAAGTGAGCTTTTAGCTAAAGAGTATGCTGGTAATACACTACCGGTTTCAATATCACTAGACAAGGATCTAATAAAAATAAAAGAATGTCAGAAAAAAACTAAATTTGTAGAACTAGAAGGGGAATCAGGTGATATAGTATATGATAAGCAAAAGCATATAAAGTGCTACACGACAAAGTTATCATATGACGATGTTTCTGTTCATAATAAAAACGAAGTTTCAATACTGAATATTAGATATGATATGCCAAATGATCTGAGATACAGTTTAAACATAGCCTTCACAAAGGTTAATGATAATCAACCAGGTTTTTGGCAAAAATTTAAAAATATGTTTTAATAAAGTAGCTTCTCAATCAGGAATATTCTGGTGGAAAATGAATATCTACTTAGTAATGAATTTGGTCAGTAGCTACTAAGTTTTTCTTATAGCTATACAACGAAGGTTTGCTGGTCTTACATTTATTCTCTGCAAGACAAAAAATTCACATAATTGTACATAGTATGGAATAAATAAACTTCCACTATATTTTTCGATTAAACTTACCTTTTCTCTATTGAACAGATTTCGTATTAAATCTTAAGCTCAACGCACCTAAATATATAAGCATTCCCAGCAAAATCATAGGTATAGAAAGAAATTGTCCCATAGTTAAATTGAACCATAAATAGCCAATTTGATAGTCTGGCTCGCGGAAAAATTCAACCACAAAACGTGCTATTCCATACCACATAACTGCAATACCAGTTGTTGCACCGTAATACAGTTTCACTCTAGTCAAGAAAAACAGTGAATTTGCAACTACAAAAAGTAGCGCTCCTTCAAAAAATGCCTCATAAAGTTGGCTTGGATGGCGCAATAAATTATCACCATTTTCTGGAAATACCATACCCCACGGCATATTTGTAACCCTGCCAAATAACTCTCCATTTATAAAATTACCTATGCGGCCTAGAAGTAAACCTATCGGAACTCCACAAGAAATTAGATCCAGTGTGTAAAATATAGGAATGTTATGTCTTCTACAGGAGATTATTACTGCAAGCAAAACTCCTATAGCACCGCCATGAAATGACATACCTCCTTCCCAGGTCTTTAGTATTTCGATAGGATTGCTTATATAGAGAACTGGATCATATATCAATACGTACCCAAGCCTACCTCCAAGGATAATGCCTATAATAACGGCTGTTAATAACGAATCGTAAAAATTCTTAGTAAATATTTTTTGATTGTCTAGCTTATGTAAATACCAATATGCAAAAACTATACCCAAAACATATGCTAAAGAGTACCAATATATAGAAACAGGACCGATGCTAAAAATAACTGGACTTAAAGACATATTTTACTACAAATTATTCTTAGACAATCTACTTTTCTCACGGTCCCACTCTCTCTGTTTTATAGTTGCTCTCTTATCGTAGAGTTTTTTTCCTTTAACAATAGCAATTTTAGTTTTTGCCAACCCTTTATCATTAAAATAGATAGAAAGTGGCACAACAGTTATTCCAGAGGTTTTGATTTGACCAATTAGCTTATTTATCTCTTTTTTATGCAAAAGCAATTTTCGTTCTCTTTTTGGCTTGTGATTCTTTTGGTTTGCAGCTTTATACTCTGCGATATGCATATTGTTTAGCCATATTTCACCTTTTTTTTCAGTAACGTAAGCATCAGAAATGTTTGCTTTTCTTTCCCTTAGTGATTTCACTTCACTACTTAAGAGGATCATACCTGCTTCAAATTCTTCTAAGATAAAGTATTCAAACCTTGCTTTTCTATTTTCTGCAATAACTTCCATATCTAAAGATATCTTTAAGCTTCAATATATTACAGAACTTTTGGTTTAATTCATAACAAAACAATTATCTCAGTAAATGCAAGTTTGGTTAAAAAAGCTCCAATCTTCCTGCAAGTGTAATTTGTTCCACTCTTCCTACTGCCATTTCAGCCCTAGGACTAGCATTACCTGACAAAGAACTTATCACATCTTTGCAGCCCCATTCAATAGCAAAGTGTAAAGGAGCATATCTATTATTGTTCTGTTTACTAACATATGCCCCACTTTCAATTAAAATATCTCTTATACTTTCATGATCGCTAGCAAAATGCAAAGGAGTGCGTCCACAACTATCCCACACATTAACACATGCTCCATGTTCAATCAGAGTTCTTACTATGTTTTCATTATCACTTTCAGCAGCAAAATGCAAGGGAGTGCTTCTATAATTATCCCACGCATCGACATATGCTCCGTGTTCAATTAGAGCTATTACTATGTTCTCATAGCCACTCTTAGTAGCAAAATGTAGAGGAGTGTGTCCATCATTGTTCTGCGCGTTAACATCTGCTCCACATGCAATTAGAGCTCTTACTACACTTTCATTCCCACCTTCGGCAGCAAGATGTAAAGGTGTACATACATCATTGTCCCACGCATTAACATTTGCTCCACTTTCAATTAAAATATCTAATATGCCTTTGTGGTTCCATTCAGCAGCAAAATGTAAAGGAGTGCATCCATCGCTGTCCCATGCATCAACATATGCTCCATATTCAATTAGAGCTATTACTATGTTCTCATAGCCACTCTTAGCAGCAAAATGCAACAATGTAGTTTCTACAGGATCTAGATCACTATGTGTAGTGAATATATGATTGATATTAAATCCACTATCTTCCCACCTCCGTAAATCAATTCTTTCTAATTTTATTTTTATTCGTTCAACTATGTTGTTCTTGCTTAAACCTGAAGTATCATTTATTTCTTCAAGCATTTTTAGAAAATCATCAAGCGTCATAATCTCCACTACTTATTAAAATAACTTGGTTATTATGTTCTTTGACACAAAAATCAAGAACTTTTTATTTTCCTAAAAAATCATTTAAGTTATACTCCAAATCATGAAAGTCAGGCAAAATATTAAGTTTTTTTCTCTATCATTTGTGATTTTGTCTTCTCTATGGATTACATTGTCTGGTTATTTTGAGCCTTTTTTTATTCTCTGTGGAGTATTTTCTTCTGTGTTCACATTGATTATCTTTAAAAGGTTAATTGATGCTGAAAGTGCCCTTAGTCAAATTCTAAATGATAGTGGTAGGCTGTCACTTTATCAGCTTATAAGTTATATACCTTGGCTAATTTACCAAATTATTTTTTCAAGTATTTATGTAACAAAAAAGGTGCTACGATTCAAATCTACAGTTGAGCCAATTGTTATTGTAAGAGAATGCATAGGACATAATGATAAGACCATTGCATTATTTGCTAACTCGGTTACGATTACTCCTGGAACTTTAACTATCAATGTTGAAAAGAAGCAGAAAACATATTTATCTACCATATGTTTGATAGATAAAGATCTTGAAAGTGGCATTTCTGAAATAGAAGGTAAAGTCTTAAAAATGCTACACCTAGTTAAGTAATTGCTTTAAATAAGTTAACAGCGTCTCTGTATTCTCTTCTTAGGCTTTCAAGCATTTCTTTTGGAAGGCTATCAATAACAGTAGAACATAAATAATTGTACAAATCTTCTAGCCTTGATATGTTATTTTTCTTCTTGCTGTTGAATTTGTACGGAAAAATGCCCTCCATAATTTCAATATCAACAACCTTATTTAAAAATGCATTTTCACTTGTTATGCTTATTCTTGTAAGTATAGTATTAATTTCAGGTTCATTACTCGTATAAATATCTGATAATTCTGCCATTTTAATGACGTATAAAGTTACTACTTTTGATAAACAATTATCAGAATATTCACAATTTTTTATTACCTCCCACTGAGTAACCTGAGACTTGCTTGTTTTTGCATTGCTTGGTAATTTATTCATTGAATTTTCTCCATTTAATTCAGTGTAGTAAATTATACTAATACTTTGTTAAATAAATAATAACGCAGCCATAAAAATATGCATTTATTTACCATAAATTGTATAATATTCCTAAAATTAAATGTTAAAGTTACTTCAAACTGAATGATTTCTTTAATTCCATGTTATCCAGCAGTGTAAAATATTGCTACACAATAGTATTTATTCTAAAATAAACTTTCCTTTTGAGCTATTTTATTAATATCCATTCTTACGGCTGCACTAAAATGAAAAAGATAAAACTCGGAATACTAATTTCAGGTAGAGGATCAAACATGCAGGCTTTAATAGAAGCATGTCAAGATCAGAATTTCCCTGCTGAAACTGTGTGTGTTATCACAAATAATAGTGAAGCTGGAGGCCTTAAAATAGCAAAGCAAGCAGGAGTTTCAGCGTTTGTTGTTGAAGATAAGCCACTTGATACTGATAAAATTCATGAAATACTTGTTCAACATAAGGTTGATTTAATTTGCCTTGCAGGGTTTATGAGAATTATAAAGGCCAATTTCCTGAATAAATGGCATAACAAAGTTATAAATATTCATCCCTCTTTACTTCCGTCATTTAAGGGCCTAAATGCTCAGGAGCAAGCTCTGAAAGCGGGTGTAAAAATTACAGGATGTACTGTGCATTATGTTACTCCTGAAATTGATGCTGGAGCCATAATCGCTCAAGCTACTGTTCCAGTGTTACCAAATGATGATGTTCACAGTCTCTCAGAGCGCATTCTAGCTGAAGAGCATAAGTGTTATGTAAAAGCAGTAAGATCAATAGCAGAAGGTATTAACTATTGACCTTGAGCGTTTCTTCCAACTTCAACAAAAAATAAATTTTCAGGATTCAGTAAAGAACTTGCCAGCTTGTTTACTTTTTCCAATTGAACATCATTAATGATATTTGCATAATTATTTATATGGTTAATATCACGATCATCTATCTGCATACTATCCAGTAACGTTGCTGTATTCGCATTATTGGATAGAAAAGAGAAGATAAGGTTATTTACTAAACTGGTTTTTGCATCCTTGAATAATTGTTCGTCAATTCCTTCCTTTTTTATTCTGCTAAATGTATCTTTTACTGCTGAGATAGCTCTGCTAGCAGTAGAGCTATCTGTGCTCATAAACCCAAGTATAACATTTCCATGTTTATTGGTAACATTACTTGCACTAATACCATAAGTAATACCTAGATTTTGTCTCAACTCTTTCATTAGTATTGAGTTTAGACTCATGCCACCAAGCGCATTAATCAAAACACTGGCATTATAGTAATTAGGGTCTTCATATGCTATGCCTTTTTGAGCAAAAAGTATTACACTCTGTGGTATATTCATAAAAACGCTCTTACTTTCTGCAGGCCCAAATTCATTTTTTACAGATATCTTCCTAACTTTCGATCTTTTTGATGGTAACTTAGATAAATATTTATCGAGCAGCATATTAACTTCTTCTTTTGTTGCACAACCAACAACACTAATGACGATATTATCCTTAGTAAAACTACGCTTTATGTATGTTAAAACATCGTCTCTAGTAATGCTCATTATAGTGTCTAGAGTTCCATATGGATCTCTTGAGTAAGGATGTTTTTTGAACAACAACGTATCCAACTCTTTTGCAGCAATAAAATAAGGATCTTTTTCAAAATTATTAAAGTTTACTTTGGCTTTTTCAAAAACTCTGTTCAATCCTTCTGAATCAACTTTAGGTCGCATTATAGCATCGCTCAATAGTGAAATTGCATCCTCTAGATTCTCAGACAAAGTATTTAATGAAACCCTAAATGCTTCTAAACCAGCAATAAAATTTAAACTAATTCCTTTATCCTCAAGCTTTTTTACAAAATCTTTGGCATCATTTTTTCCTGCTCCTTCTTGAATTACAAGAGAAGTAAACCAAGCAAGCCCCTGCTTTTCTGCACTTTCATACACGCAACCTGCATCTTTGAATGATATATTGAGTGAAACTTTTGGTAGATCACGGTTTTCAACAAACAAAAACTTAAGTCCTTTATTAGTTGTAACCTCCTCTATATTTAGGTGACCGCTTGCTTGCAAATTAAAGCCTAGACAGAAAAAAAATAGAAATACAAATTTACTTATTCTTATCATTATTAACTCCTTTTGGTAGTAAACGACCGACTAATTTATTAGTAGAAAAAATAGTACGAATTTTGTGATTTACATCTTCCAGATTGACATCATTAATTTTGCTATATGAAATGTCTATTTCATCAAGTGGAATACCTAGTGCTAGACGTGGTATATAAAACATTGCTATATTAGTTAAATCAGATAGATTATCAAGCTGTGCTGCTTTGTATTTAGACTTTGTACTTTGCAACTCTTCACTTGTTATTCCTTCAGAGTTAAAGTGATTAATAGAATTTTCTAACTCTCTTGCAACAGCATCCAAATTCACCCCGCTTTTTGGAGTTACCCGAATCTCAATGTAACCATTACTAAAAGCTAAGCTATTATAATAAGCAAACACTTCTACTGCTACATTCTTATCTAGAACTAAATCTTTATATAGCTTACTAGACTTGCCATTCCCCAAAACATCAACTGCCAAATCAACAGGAAAAGTTTCACTTATTTGCTCAAATAAAGGAACACTATAGCGAAAGTATAAAACTGGCTCTTTTACTTCAGTGCTTTCTAAAATTACCGATATATCTGCATTATGTATTGAATCTTGGTTCGGATAATGCTTAACTACAGGCTCAGCTTTAATTGCACCATATTTTTCCTTTGCTAATCCCGCTACTTCTTCAAATTCTACATCACCAACAACGAGCAGTATAGCATTACCTGGATGATAATAGTTATCATGAAACCTTGTTATGTCATCTTGATTGTAAGTTTTAATATCGCTCTCCCAACCAATAACAGACCTACCATAGCCATTACGATAAAATGCACTGTTCATTTCCTCCCATAGTAAAGCTTCAGGATTATTATCAAATCTCATCTTTCTTTCTTCTAATACGATATTTTTTTCTCTATCTATTTTGTCTTGAGTAACATCAAAATTGCCCATTCTATCTGCTTCAATTTCCATTGCTAGTGGTAAATCTTTTTTGAGAACTAATTCGTAGTAGCAGGTGTATTCTTTAGTGGTAAAAGCATTAAATTGGGCCCCAATGCTGCCCAAAGTGGATTCTATGTCTTTAAATTTTCCTGTAGTTTCAAACATTAAGTGTTCAAAGTAGTGAGCCAAGCCTGCTTTGCCAATTGGGTCATCCATTCCCCCAACTTTATATATTATTGCATGAAAAACAGCTGGAATTCGGTGATTAGGTACTACATAAACATCCAATCCGTTACTGAGCTTAGCATGCTTTATGATTTCAGCTTCCAAAGAAATCGGACAAATGAAAAAAAACACAGATAGTATAAAAAAACTAAAGAATTTGCGAAGCATTATTTCATTCCTCATTTTGCTTAGAGATAGACCTATCATATATATACCACTTATATAACAATGTACACATTCCACAAACTATAGATAGATCTGCTAAATTAAAGGCTGGCCAATACCAATCATTGATATGAAAATATATGAAGTCATATACAGCTCCCCAATAGATTCTATCAATTACATTTCCGATCGCTCCACCAATCATCAGAGAAAAACTAAGGTAAATTGACTTATCATTAGATTTATATATCAAGTATGCAAGTATACCAATTATTAATATTGAACATGCTGAAAAAAAGAAGCTGCCATGCGGCAGAGTACTACACATTCCAAAGCTAATTCCTGAATTCCAAACTTCAACTAATTTCATAAAACTAGTAATCTCGATTGACTCCCCCTCATCAATCAAAGAGTTTATATACAATTTACTTGTTTGATCGAATGATACTATAATCAATATAATAACTAAACATATCCTTTTCATAAATTTATCTTTAACTGGTAAGCCTTCATTATATCACGATCTATCTGTTTTGTTAACTCGTTAATACTATGGAATTTTTTTTCTGCCCTAATAAATTTTAAAAGTTGTATATCAACCTTAAAATTGTATACATTTTCGTTGAAGTCAAATATATGCATTTCTACTATAGGTTTTTTTAAGTCCTTAAATGTAGGTCTCATACCAATGTTGACTACTCCATATAGCCAACTTGAACTATTTTCAGAAAATGCAACTTTGGCGTAATATGTACCAAACTTAGGTTTTATCATGTAATCTTCTATCGGAATGTTTATGGTTGGAAACCCTATTTCTCTACCTCTACATGCACCTTTTGTTACAATACCAGAAACTTGATAAGACCTACCAAGCAATTTATTAGCAATTTCTATTTCTCCTTTTTGTAAACACTCCCTGATTGAGGAAGAAGAGCAAATTTTTCTATCGATTATCAATGGCTCTAATTTAGTTAAAGAATATTCATACATCTGAGAATATTTTTCTAGAGTTAATATGTTACCCAATCGTTTGTGACCAAAAGTACAACTTTCTCCAACAGTTATATGTTTAGCACCATACTTCTTTACCAAAATCTTACCAATAAAGTCATCGCAGCTAACCTCAGAAAAACCTCTACTAAAATTAATAATATACAAGTAATCTATACCATAGCTGCTGATTAGTTCCTTTTTTTGTTCTTGATCTATTAACCTAAAATTGTTCCTACTAAATAAAACAGTTGATGGGTGAGGCTCAAAAGTTAAAACTGCAGAGGGTAATCCTCTTTCTTGTGCTACCTTCTTTAGATTGGAAATTGCAAACTTATGTCCTAAATGAACGCCATCGAAATTTCCGAAAGTTAGTGCCACATTATCTTTTATCCCTTGCTCACAGTTGTAAATAATTTTCATACAATTTGATATTTTATATATATTTTTTATATATAATAGTTGTATTTTATAAACTATGGAGATAAATCGTGAAAAACACTAAAGGAAAAGTTGTAATATATGTGAAGAAGTACTGCCCATTCTGCAAGAAAGCAAAAGAGTTATTGGATGAAAAAGGTGTGAAATACGAAGAAATTGATGTACTTAGAAACTCGGATTTGTTTGACGGTATAAAATCAAAATATAACGTCAGGACAGTTCCACAAATTTTTATTACTGATGAAAATGGTGATTATGTACATCATATTGCTGGATGTGACAAATTGATGGATCTTGAAAAAGAAGGAAAGTTGGATAATATGTTAAATAACAATGAAGATAGCATTAATGCAACAGCTTACACAAGCGGCAGTGATGAACACGAGGGATGTAATATAATACATAATGAAGATTTTATGTGATTTTTTTGTCTTACTGTTGCTGGCATACCCACTTTAAACAATTTTTAATGAATTAAAAATACAATTCATCTAGTGAGTTTTTTTAGTGGGAAAAAATGATAAAAAATATTATAATTGTTAGCAAAAACTTAATTAGTATTGAATTAATTAACAAACAAGATTTAGAGAGTTTCATCAAGATTTTCACAGTGCTTGATAAGCATATAGCAGCTAAAACTCTTTTTACAGAAGAAGTGACAATAGAGTATAAACAACACAATTGCATAGAAGTTGTTGAATTGATAAAAGATACAGGTTTTACATATCATGATGTTGAGAATGTGTTAAATCACCTAAGTAATCATGGAATGAAAGTACCAAGTAGCGTTATAGCAAGCACCCTTTCTTCTTCATACAATCACGCACTTGAGTCTAAGGATGTAGCATTTGCCTGTTCTAAAGGGTTGCCACAATTTTACATCAGGGTAAATAAGAATACCTTTATAATGACTCCTATAAGTGAAGAGAATCTGGAATTGAATTCGCAAAATAGCAAAATGCTTATAGAGTCATTAAAGAGCGAAAAAAGCACTTATGATTGCATAGTGGAAGAAAATATCATCAAAGTTATAGTGCATTCTGAAATACATCAGGCTATAAACTCGATTATAAAATCACTGATAAAGTCTTGCCTTTTAGCAAGAGATGAAGAAGAAAAATTCAAAGAGAAATTGAGACAACTTGCTTTTAAAGATCAAGCTTTCGTTGAGTATTCTAGCATCAAAACCATTCATAGATATCCGAATAACCATCCTCTGAGAAAGCATGAAAGTGTTATTAAAGATATAGAAAATATTTTATGTGATTTCATAATAAATGAGAACAGCGGGTTTGCTATAGAGCGGTTAAATAGACTGGGCTCAGAAGTCTCTCCAAATACTCCAAGAATCATCACTAAAACTATAGATAAGCTTGTTAAGTTTCACTAAAATGTTGTTGGAATGGTTTTAGCCAATGTCTACATATATCTGGTATCCGTTCAGGAGAGTGGTTTAAGAAACAATAGATAAGAGGTTTTGGAAAGGATTGAGACCCCTTTGTTTCCATGTTAAGTATAACGAAATTATCCGTTCAAGGAATGCATTTCCCCGCTTTGATTGTGTAAAATACGAATTTTTGCGGTAAACGACATAATGCCGTATCTGCTGTTCAGCATGGTTGTTTGTCAGCGGAATGTTTTTTGGGTCATCTAAAAAATTCCACATCATTCTTTCAGATTTCAAAATATTTTTCGCAACTCGAGAGGCTCCAATTGCTTCAGGTAAGTAGGATATTTCCTTCAAGTAATACCTTGTACGTTTTCGCAACTTTCTGGCACGTCTGGCAAATCTAAAAACATCTATCTCATTTTTTAGCAAAGCCTTTTTTAGTGCAAATAATTCAGTAGCTACATTTCTTAAGTAACAGCCAAGAACTTTGACTTCAATATTCCAACTATGCGCTAATCTTTCAAAATCCCTTGCTAAGTGTGCCCAGCAGATTTGCCTTTTTTCATCAGCAAAGTAATTGTATACTGCGTACCTGTCGGTTACCACTAAGCTATTATGATTGCAGCATGCGTTATTTTTTAAAACTTTCATTCCTCTTGACTCTGTCAACTTCACAAAACTTGCCGTATTGCTTGCAAACATCCAACACCAAGCGAGTTTACCTTTGTTATAATGGCTCGTTTCATCAATATGTAGAACTTTACTCCTACTTATCTCTTGTTCGATCTGCTCATACATTTTTTTGCATTTTGAAGCAACTCTATGTTCACTATTTGATATGCTAACGACGCTTATGTTCAAATTGAAGATATCATTTACGACACTCGCTATTTCGCGTTTTGAATTTTTGTAGAATCCGCTGAACGCTGCAATTATTGACTTAACCCTTGGACCAAATGTATCTGACGTAACACCTTCTGGTAACTTACTGCTTCTTCTTTTTCCGCATCTCCGGCAACGACCATGCTCCATCTGATATTCCACTACATAAGGCCTAATTTCCGGAAGATCAACTTTTTGATGAATGTACGGTCCATTGCATATTGCAATCCCTCCTCCGCATTCACAAGTAGATGACAACTTTACTTTTATCACCTCATCTGCATCCATTTTGGCGCGAAAACTTCCTTTATGACCAACCTGACCACCAACGTTTCTGTCGCTCTTTGGCTTGTCCTTTTTTATTTTGTACAACTCTCTAGAGCTTGGTAGAGATGAATTTTTCGAGTTTAAACCAAGCCTTTCCTTTAATTCAGCGTTCTCTATCTTTAAAGCCTTGTTCTCTGCTTTTAAACTTTCATTCTCCCTTTCCAGCTTTTCTATTTTTGCTTCTAACTTTTCTATTTTTTGCTGTAAATTTTTGCAAAGCTCTAAAAGGTTTACCACATTACCTCACTTTTGCTCTATGATTATCTTTTTAGATCACCTTGTCTACCTTATTCTGCCACTCCGCTGAACGGATACCCTTATACTTCTATCTGTTCTGCCAGTACCAATTGATAGAATTATAATATCATCATTAGGAAATAACCTCTTACCACTTGCATATGCGCAAGCCGCAGGATTATTGGCAAAAACCCCGCCATCCACTAATACCATTTCCTTTTGGTTAATTTTAAGATATTTAGGTGCAAAGTAAGTAGGTGCTGCAGTTGCTGCTCTTAATACATCCCTTAATTTAATAAAATTTCTATCCTCTTTCCAGCTTTTGAAGAAAAATGGGCAGTTATTGTGAATATCGTAACTCGTAATCAACACATTACTTAAAGTGTTTTTAAGGATATCATCGCCAAAATATTTATCCAGTACAAATTCAATATTTTTATGTGGGTATTGTGCGCAATTAAGCCAAGAAAATATTGATCTTCTCAAAAATGAAGATTTAAAAATATATGACCCGTATTTTTGGTAAAGCTCGACTAAATCACTAGCTGAATATTGGGGATTTCCTTGTTTATCTTTTTTACATAATCCTGCTATAACAATTCCACCGGTTGAGGTTCCTGCCATTAAGTGAAAGATTTCAGCTATAGTTCTTCTTGTTCTTTTTTCTATTTCTGCTAATATTATGGCTGGTATTATGCCCCTTATGCCTCCGCCGTCAACGGATAAAATGTATTTAATCAATTGTAAATTTAGGTAAAGATATTAAGATTTAATTTTTCCGCTTAAAACCTGCAATTTAAACTCATCCAGTTCCTCAGAAAGATTTTTTACCCTTTCCTCAAGTACTAACACTTTTTCCATTAAACCATATTCAATGAGCTTATTGTGAAGTTGTACCCTTGAGTCTAGCTTGGATAACCACCATATGAATGCTATGGTTTGTATTAATAACGTGATAATTACTGTAATTGGGATTTTTTGGTTCTGCATAACGATTTAATTTATTATGAAAACTATTGAAAGCTTTTGTTTCAAACTGTAGAAATGAATTAGTCGTTACTTTTCTGTTTTATAATTTTTTTCTGCCTCAGCAAGTAGGTCTACGATTTCTCTATAAGACTTCTTATTTCCACTATAAGATGACCTCTTCATTGCTATAGTTTTTGCAGTTCTTCCTTTCCAGTCTACAACATGAGGGTTAGCTCCTCTCTCCAACAAAAGTTTTACAATCTCTAACTGACCACCTTCAGCAGCATCAAGTAATGCTAAACTAATAGTATTTATATCCATCCCCTCGTCTAACAAAAATGTAACAATTTCTAAGCATCCTTTCTCTGAAGCATAATATAATGCCTTTTTGCTAATACTTGAATCATCTCTACTTTTTTTTACTAATGATTTCACAGTTTCTAAGTCACAGTTCTTAGCTGACATTTCTAACATTTTCTGATACTCTTCAGCGGCCTTGGATTTTTGATAGTAATATGTAATAACAACACATACTATTACCAGTATAAACCACAATGTAGCTTGTTTCTTGCTCATGTTCAGCATTTTTTTTGAATTAAATCAGCAATTTACTTATTTTCTCTTAAACATAATTACTAAAAGATGCCGATAATGCAGTACGATATCCTGAACTATTTAAAGTATGTTCTGCTCTATCAATTACCCATTCACGATCTATATCCTGATTGAACCCTACAAGATTAAGTTTTGCCTCTGCACATAATTCTGGATTACCTGGTATTGTCATTTCTAAAGTCTCATTATTACGCTTCAATTGTTTCAACTTGGCATTTGCTGCACTCAGTGCTGACTCTGCATTTGGATAAATTGTTTGTATAGCGTAACTTGGTTCGCCGCTACCTACTCTTTCCGATATGGTCTCTCCCTTTTCATAGCTATGCCATTTCGCTATCACTGAGTTGTACTTATTACGCACAGTAAAATGCACTTTCCAATTGATTGTATCTTGAGGTCTAATAGTTGTCGTTCCTAAAGCTTTTCCCGTTGCTGACTTTGCTGCACCTTTTGGAATAAACAATATATACCCTCCTGCCAGTTTTGCCATAGCTTCGCGCTCTATAGCTATTCTAGTCAACAAACTTATATCGCTCTCTTCAGTTTGGTCAATATGTAGTATTAATATGTCTTTAAATTCCTCAGCAACTTTGTATCCATATCCATGTTTATTTGCTATTTCCTTGACTAAATTACCTAATGTAATCTGGTGCCATTCTCTGGATACTTTTTCCTTTAGCGATATCATCAAATTTGTTGCATGAGCTTTGATTATTAAGGTTTTTGGTGGACTTTGTACTGTAATTTCATTGACTCTATATATACCTATGGGTAGTACCTCTGTTTCTCTATATCCCAAAGCAATCTTTAGCTCTTTTGGAACTTTTATGTTATCATCCCTGTAATCGACACATATTTCAGCTATATCTTCTATAGTCCCTGATTCATCAGTAACATGCATTGACACCAAGCGGTCTTTTGCTAATTCATACCCTTCAATGATAAACTCTGGTTGCATCTTACCCCCAAATCTTCAAGGTTGATTTCTGTAGAGGTTTCTCAATTATAGGCAGCTTAATTTTCAGTCCTGCCGGTAAAAAACTTCCATATTCCGCAAGTCCAGGGTTTTCTTCTAATACTATTTCTACTGCTCCTGAAGTAAATCCATAGTGCTTCCAGCAAATATAGTCTAACATATCATTTTCTTTTGCTAAGTAATATATAGTCATGAATAACGCTTCAAACTTAAACTGAATTCAACTTTTTTTGGCAATCCACAAGAGAAAAATGATGTTTGCTTTTCTTCAAAGCGAGTAATTACAAATTGCCCCAAAACATTTCCCATGCTATCAACTAAAGTGTGAGGTTCTTCTGCCTCTTTTACATTCTTTAACTGATCTAATCCATTATGAAGATAAATTACTCCTTCTAAATCTATATTTTCTGCTCCCTGGCCAATATTCTGTAGTAATTGCTTACCAATACACTCAACCACACTCCAATGCTTCTCTTTGCTATATTTCAAACTTATCGGAGTAAATTTATATGGACCAAGGGATAGCATCAGTAAAGTTATCTAAGTGAAGAAGGTTGCCCCTCCTCACTCGACTTCAAAACCGTACGTGAAACTTTCGCTTCATACGGCTTCTCTCTAGCTTGGCGCTTTTCATGCATACTTCTGTGTAAACTATCGTGACAATGTCCATGTAGCATAGATAAGTTTGTGATTGTATTATTTTGCTTATTATGGTCCTTATGATGTATTTCTAAGATATCACCATTCTTAAACCAAAGTTGACAACAATCACACTTACCTTGTTGCATCTTCAGAAGTTTTATTGTTTGTGGTGATTTATCAAGTATTTTACTCATACGCTTTCCCCAATAAGTCCAGTCTCCATCATATGGAGATTTGGCTCCAATCACTTTGACATGTCGTTTAATGTCATGATCTCCGTGTTTAATAAGACGCATTCCGTTACTTGTCATATATCGCCATTTATCGTTACCATACTTCTTGAAGTATTTTCTTTTGATCCAACATCTTCCTTTGTTTGGGTGTTTAAACATTGCCCATTTCCAAAGTTTTCTAAACATTGTATTATCCATTGCACCAAAGGCTTTAGATGATACCACCGAAGCGTAGTATTGACACCATCCTCGAATAATTGGATTAAGGTGACTTATTACTGCTTCTTGTGATTCACCACGCATTTTCTTTAGCTTACTTTTAATGACTAATGAGTGTTGTTCTATAGAGTTACGACTTGGTTTGATGATAGACTTGTATGACATCTTATTGTGTTTTGTTGGATATTGCCGTATTGTAAAACCAAGAAAATTGAAACCTGGTTTTATTTCTTTCAGGAATTTTTGAGTATGAGAAATTCTTGTTTTTGAAGGGTTCAACTCCAATCCAATAGTTTTTAACCATTCTTCAATCAGAGTTTTTGCTTTCAAAACAATTTCCTCACTTTCATGAAGTACTACAAAATCATCTGCATAAGTGATTACGCTGAGTGATCTTTTCGCATTTTCCCTACATGTTCTGCCAGGTTTCGTTTTCCTGTAGCTAATTAGCTCCTCTGCCATTATTTCTTTCAGATAATTTTCTAACCCATGTAAAGCAATACATGCCAGTAATGGAGAAATTGTCCCTCCTTGGATTGTACCGCTTCTAGATGGTTGAAATATCCTATTTTCCATCACACCTGCTTTCAACCATCCTTTTACTATCCTCCTTAAAGTTGGTGTGGTATTGAGTTTTTCTAACAGTATATGATGATTTATATTATCGAAACACCCAGAAATATCAGCATCTAAAACAAATACTGTTTTCTTGATGAGTGCTTGAAATATAGCTTCAATGGCATCATGACATGATCTACCAGGTCTAAAACCATAAATGTTGGGCTCAAACTTTGCTTCCCATTCTGGTTCTAGCATCATCTTAACAAGTGTTTGTTTTGCTCGATCTGTTATTGTTGGTATCCCTAATGGACGTTTTTCACTTTTTCCAAGCTTTGGAATCCAAATGCGCCTTGATGGCTTTGCTCTCTCCCTTATATCTAAGGATTTTGCCAATTGCAATCTTTCTTTTTGATTAAGGTTAGCTTTTCCATCAATACCTGCAGTTCTTTTTCCTCTATTGTCCTGAGTTACCTTTCTCACAGCGATCATCCTAGCACTTGTCGATTTTTGTAATAATCTCTGAAGGTCATGCATCTTTTTGATATCATTACATTTAGAAGCTCGGTAAATTCGTTTTTGTAGCTTAAATGAAGACTTTTCTAGCTTGCGCCAAGGAACTTCATTCCATTCATACCTAACTTTTTGTTGGCTCATAACATATTCACTACTATTCATAACTTTACCCTCCAAGTTACAGTGTCCACGTCTGCGTATCCTAAGCATTACTTTAGGCATTAGCTTTTTAGACAATCCTTCCAACATAGAAGCTTGCAGTTGGCTACTTGCTTATTACAAAGTATAATAAGAGCTTCTATGTGGTTACTCCGTTCCATGAAACCGTTTCGCGTCAGATTTAGGTTCTTATTTTTTGCCGGGAGATCGGAAACATCTTGATTAAACGAACCGATTCTAATCATCCTTATTCTCCATACCTTTTGGTCTATGTGTACCAACCTTATTTCACATATTCACAGTAACGACAATTCAAACATAAGTTTCTTTCGTAACCTTACCTGACTCTTCTTGGGAGAATTTATTATAAGGTTTAACATTACTCCCTTTTAGCCCATGCTCGCACCTTAGGTGTTTGCCAATTTCCTAAAATGTGGACTACAATTTCAGCCAGATGTTATGGCGGATGGAATTTAACCATCACAATTTCATGACTTCCGGGTCACACTGGGATCTACCGTATCGAACATAACATCACGTGATTTTTCTCTTATTCTTTTTATTACTTCATCTGCAAGATTACGAATATCTTGATTTGGCTCTGCTTTAATGCTGATAGTGTAATTATTAGTGATGTTCTGAGTTTGATTCATAGTTTTCTGTTCTTTGTTTTCAAATTTACTCGTTGCAAAATCTGCAAATATCTTATCATTTTCTGTGGATTTTTTTTCCTCAATAAGGCTTTTGATTCTGAAGCTATTCTGATTTCTCTTGGAAAATTCTTTAATTATACTGTTACCTAGCAAAGGATTTCCACTGTTGAGAATATTACTCTTTAGGGGAGTATGTACTGCTTTTATTTCAGTAACAATACTTTTTCTTTTTTCAAATTCTTTCAATGGACTATTCTCAGAGATTTTTCCAAACACACTGCTAATAGTATTTCCTACCCATGAAAAAGCTTCTTCTATGGGTTTTATTATCGATTTTATATACTTCCAAAAGCTAGAGAAAAAGTCTTTCACCTTTTGCCAGTTAGTTATAACAAGAGCTGCACCAGTAACAAGACTTGCTATCAAAAATCCAATTGGGTTACTCATTACAGCAAGTGTTATTGCTCTCAGTCCTGTTATTACTGCTGGTAGAGCTGATGACAGTAGAGGAAAAGCTTTCATTGCTAAGCTCAGAGTTGCAGCTTTTAAAAAACTTAGTCCGGTAATTACTGCTGGAATAGCATACGTTGATAATGATATTAATGCTGGCTTCAGTATTCCATGCAAAAAAACCGAGAAAGCAAGTATTCCACCTCTAATTAAATTCCAGGCATAACCACTGCTTACTACTAGAACTTTAAGACCTATTAGTGCTGCTATGGTACTCATTATTCCTGTAGTAATAACTGAAAATTTTTCTGCAAATCGAGCTATGGGGTTAGTTATCTCTCTTAAAAGACTACTTATCGATTTTAAAGGAGGTAGCATTACTGAGCCCAAATTCATTCCTACCTCTGCTATTGCATTTCTCAGTAATCGTAAATTATTTGCTGTAGTTGCTGCACGATTGTTAAACTCTTCTTGCATGGACTTTTCGAATTTTTTCTCGTCAGCTAAATGATTTATGGCGTCTTTATAATTCTTTAAGCTTCCAATCAGTAATGCAATATCATCTTGATATTCTTGACCAAAGAGGTTGAGAAGAATTTGAGAACGTTCCTGTTTATCTACTTTCTCCAGAGTTTCAAAAAAATAAAGTAGTGCGTCTTGGCTATTTTCACCAATCCTTTGTACCATTTCTTCTGCAGCTATTCCCATGTCTTCTAATGCTGCCTTGAACTCTTTTCCTTGCCCTTCAGCAGTTTGGAGCTTAGAAAGTAGAGCATTTATAGCAGTTGCTGCTTTTGCTGGTTGTTTGCCTAAACTAATAAAGGCATTTACTAAACTACTTGTTTCCTTAATATCAAGACCAAACTGTTTTGCACTACCACCAACTATAGCTAATGCTTTAACCATATCTTCTGCTTTAGCAGCACTATTATCTGAAAGGTGATTTATAATATTACCTGCTCTTTCCATATCTGCTACTTTAATCCCATAAACGTTGGCAAGCTTAGCTATAGAATCACCTGCTTCTTCTGCAGACATATCAAACGCTGTAGACATTTTAGCTACTGTTGTTGTGAATCCTATTAAATCTTCTTTTGGAACACCAAGTTGCCCACCACTTGCAGCAATTTGAGCTAACTCAGCAGCTGACAGTGGTATCGTACGGGACAGTTCCTTTAATATCTGACCAAATTCTACGGCTCCTTGATTGTGAGCTGCCTCATCCTTAGCAAATCTCACTACTTTCTTAACATCAGCCATAGCACTTTCAAAATCAATCGCAACTTTAATTGGAGCTGCAAACCCAAGTGCAAGTGCAGCCGTTTCTACCATTTGTGATTTAAAGTATGCTTTTCTCCCCAAAAACATGTCCCGATCTTTGATGGCAGTACTCAACTTGCTGTATCTACTTTTTAGTATATTCACAGAAGCACCAAGTTTATGCTGATCCTTTATCAAAGACTGAACATTTCTTCCACTTTTTCTTGCTTCTTCATTGAATAAATGTAAAGCATCTCTCTTTTTCAAATATGCTTCTTTTGCTTTTGTTGCAGAAAACTTAGCTTTATCAAACTCAGCTTTTAAAGTTTTGCTTGGTTTCTCTACCTCTTTCATTTGTTTAGCTAAAGATTTTACTTGATCTTCAAAGCCCTTCCATGATCTCCTGCTAGTTAAAACATCACTACCCAATTGCTTAAACTTTGATACTGATTTTAAAGATGAGTCAAGCTTTCTTATATTCTCACCAAGACGAGTAAGTTGACTACTACTTCCTTTTATTACAGTACTGAAACTGCCATCTAAGACTGCTCCGATTTTTATAGATAACGTTGACATTGTACCTTCCTTACTGCTTCATTCCATAGGATAAATTCATTCATTTCCATTTCAAGTATTTGCTCAACCCCGCCTCCTACAACAGAGCTGAACATTAATACTTCTGACCTCAAGTCCTTTGAATAACTGGTGAAAAAAAATCCTTTAATACCTCTTGCACTTTTACATAATCAGCAATATCTAATTCTTCAATTGCTTCTTTTGCAACTGATGTCAGATTGGCAGTCAAAGTTACTTCCTTATTTAGGTCACTACCACTAATGCGTTCTATTGCCAAATAGTCTCTAACTTTTGGACGTCTAATGGTAAGTTCTGAAACAGAAATTCCATCAATTGTTATTGGGTTATTAAGTGTTATAGCTTGCATGTTCCTCCTTAAAAAGTTAATTAAATAAAAGTCTATATCGGCTTTTACATAACTAATTTTTTTTACTATAGTTTTTGTGTTTGATTAACGATCCTTCATACTAAATTTCTCAATATAAAGATGATAGTAGGGGTTATTTTTCCTCAACTTGAATTAATTCTTGAACTTCATCGACAGAAAGACCTGTACACTTGACAATAGTGCTAATATCAACATTATTAGTCAACATCGCTTTTGCAACTTCAATCTTTCCTTCAATCTTTCCTTCAATCTTTCCTTCTTTTTTGGCATCATCAAGTTTTTGAGCAAGGACAGCCTGTTCATCACGAATACGCTTGGTCTCCTGTTCATATGCTATAAACTCTTTTTCTGACCAGTTAAACCTGTTTAGCTCTTCGTACGCTTTTTTGATTATTACGTCACTTCCTGTTATTCTTTCCAATTCTTCTTCACTTGTTTCATCAGCGTACTTAAAAAAATACACCCACTTCTCAACTATATTTGAAAGCTGATCTTCTTTAGTTTTGGAAAATTTAGGCAGTTCAATAAATACAAAGTAAAAATCTTTTAGATCATGTTCATTAGTATCTTCATCCCGAATGGTGTGTTTTGATTTATACTCAGACTTATCCGGAAATAGTATACAGTCTGCTATAGCAATAAAGATAATTTCCTTAAGGTCATGGTATTGATCACCTTTATCTGCTTGTCTTGAATAGGCTTTAGCAGCGTAATATTGGGCACGTTTTTCAAAGCCTTTGGTTTTAGCAACCTGCATCTCAATTATCCATTGTACTCCTGTTGAATCTTTACATAGCACATCAACAATACTTTGTTTTTTAGCGGCAATTTCAGGATCTTGAATAGTACTTAAAAACTCTATATCCTGTATTGCATTTTTGCCAGTAAAGCTCAAAATATCATTGAGGAAGTGAATGAGGATGTCTTTATTCTTTTCAGTACCAAAGATACGGCGAAATGCTATATCATTTTTAGGGTCGAGAAATTTAGATAAAGCCATAGCACAAATGCTTAAAAAACATTGATAATTATACAGTATTATCAGTAATTTTTCAATAAAAAAGTGGTTATATGAAAAGGCATCCATCTATTCCATTAAATCCCTAAAATCGTTTGCAGCAAGGCCATCTGATCAACACCATTTATCTTTCTAATCATATTTTCAGCATCGATCTCTATCAATTCATTACCACCTATCGTAAGTTTATAATAATGGGCAGCTACAGTACACTTCAGCGTTGCTTTTTCAGCAGGTTTCCAGTTACCAAAATCAAATTCTTTGAATATGCCTCTAAGGTTGATAATTACTCCTTCAACCTCATTGCTACCACTACCTTGCATTCCTCCACGGAGCGTTAAAGATACCGAATTTCCATTTATCAACCCAAATAGCCGAAAGAGTTCTATATCGTATTCAGAAAAAGTGAAATCTGCTTCAAGCTTTTCCATGCCCATGTCAATATTTATTGGGATATCCATACCACCAGCTCTGTACTCTTCGGTTTTTATGGTAAGCTTCGGCAAGGTTATTTCATCTATTTTTCCTGCGTAACCACGACCATCAACAAATATGTTAAAATTCTTTAAAATCTTTGGTAGCATTTCTCTTTCTCCTTTTTACAATATTGCGCCACTCACCAGGTGTGACCTAAAAGTAATCTGTTCTGCTGGATATGGTGGTGTAAACTCGAAGTCAAAATATACTTTTCCGCTTGCGATGTTTGCTGGTGTGTTTAATTCTGAAGTTGCGTAACATTTCCCGCTGATAATCGCTCCTTGGGCTTTAAAATTGGCTAAATAAGAATTCACCCCCTCAATTACATCATCTATATAAGTTTTGGTGATATTGCGATCAACTGCCCATAAATGAGCTCGAAGTAAACTATCATTGATTAAATCTGCAGTCCTTCTCACTGACAAAAAAGCCCATTTTGAGTCATTTGAACATGTTCTATTTCCCCAAAGCCTGTAGCCGTTTTGATGAATTATCGTTGTTACTTCATTTTCATTTAAGTGGTTTGCTCGAGAGCTTTTATCGCCAAGTGTAAAATCAATAGGCCTGTTTGTTCCAACAATACCATTTATCTCTTTATTTGAAGGTGAGTGCCAGAAGCCTTGCTCGCTATCTATCTTAGCTATTAAACCAGCTACAAATGGACTCGATGGCAAGATTTCTTCTTTTCCTTCAATAAGTACCTTCACCCATGGATCAACTACGTAAACTCTTGAGCTGCCTACACTTTTTCTCCATTTTATTGCTTCTTCATCATTAGTATTTGGTCCATCTGCAACAATAATTGCTCTTAATTTTTCTGCTATGGAAATTAAAGCACTCACTACTGAATTTACTCCATCTATTTCAGGTAACTGATGAGTAAACTGAGGTGCAATTAATATTCTTGGAGCAACATGAACTATACTTTCACTACTGAGGAATGCCTCTATCCCTTGATACTCTCCAGTCTCTTTATCAACACCGCCAATTATATTTTTCAGCGTCTCTTCTTCTTTTAATTTTGGATTGATGTTTTCACTCTCTTCAACTCTAATTACTATAACTGTTGCACCAATTTGGGTAAATACTCCAGTTATTGCTGAAAAAAGAGTTCCCTTTTTGCCAAGTTTTGCCGCTTCTTTAAAGCTTCCTGCAACTAACACTGGTTTATTTAGCGGAAATTTTTGCTCATCTGCTTCAGGTGCAGTACCAATTATACCTATCACTGATGATTTAGCTGTGCGTACTGTTCTTGCTCCTGAGGTTACCTCAATAACATTTACTCCGTGTAAAAATTCTTCAGCCATTTCTTTGTATCTTTTGTTTAAAATCGTTTAGTAAGTTCTCTAGCTCATTTTTACTTTTGTCTTCTGCAATTTTCTTCTTGGTAATGTCTTCCAACTCTTCACATTTAATTATTTCTTTTACTGCTTTTTTTACTTTTTCTTCAATTATTCTTGCCATTTCAATAACTGTAATACCACGGACTTTTGCTAAAGGTTCTATAATTTCTTTATCCTTTTCATCTATAGATTCTGGTGCTGCTAGAATGCTTTTTGCTGCTTTTTCTTGTATTTGATACGATTTAGCTTTTTGGTGAGAATTTCCAGCGTATTCGTTAGTATAGTTATTAAAATAAAAACGAAGTGCAGAAAGTTTCGCATTTTCCAATAATTCCAGCTCAATATCTTCCTTATTCCTTTCAACAATTTTCTCTCCTTCTGTTAAACAATAACTTTTTTGCCAGTCAAAATTCTTTGGCGCTTCATACCAATCATTTCCAATTGGCTTACTTTCAAGCGTTGTTGTTTCTACTTGTTTGTTATGTTCAAATCTAATATAAATTGGCATTGGTTTTCTCCGTTTTCTAGTATCAATTGTTATCTGAGTGAAAAAGGTCGCCCTTCCTCACTCGACTTCAAAACCGGACTTGATAGTTTCCCATCATCCGGCTTCTCTCTAATTTGGTGCTTGTCATGCCCACTCCTGTGTAAAACATCATGACAATGTCCATGCAACAGGGATAAGTTTTTGATCATATTATTACGTCTGTTTTGGTCTTTATGATGTATTTCTAAGATATCATCATCTTTGAACCAAAGTTGACAATTATCACACTTACCACGTTGCAACTTCAATAGTCTTATTACTCTTGGTGATTTATCTGGTATTTTACCTAAACGATTACCCCAGTAAACCCAATCGCCATCGTATAGAGATTTAGTTCCTTTCACTTTGATATGTCGTTTAATAACATGATCTCCATGCCTAACAAGATGTGGCTTATTACTTGTCATAAAACACCAATTATCGTTGCCATACTTTTTAAAGTATCTTCTCTTAATCCAGCATTTCCCTTTTTTTGGGTGTCTAAATTCTGCCCATTTCCAGAGTTTTCTAAACATTACACTATCCATAAGTTTAAAGGTTTTGCTTGAAACCACTGAAGAGTAATATTGACTCCATCCTCTAGTAATTGGATTAAGTTCTTTTATTACTGCTTCTTGTGTTGCTCCACGTAATCCTCTAAGTTTACGTTTGATAATGGATGCATGCTGTTTTATAGATTCACGACCTGGCTTAATTAATAACTTGTAACCTTTCTTGCTGCTTCTTGTTGGGTATTGTCTTATTGAAAATCCAAGAAAATCAAAACCTGGTTTTTTTCCATCTAGAGTATGAGAGATCCTTGTCTTTGAAGGTTTTAATTCTAACCCAATGGTTTTTAACCATTCTTCGGTTAGCCTTTTTGCCTTAAGAATGATTTCCATACTCTCATGTACAATGATAAAATCATCAGCGTAGAAAATTACACTCATTGAGCTTTTTGCTTCTCTGCGCCCTGCTATGCCATATTTCTTTTTCGCATGTTGCAGAAGTTCACTTATTAATGTTTCTTTAATATATTGTTCCAGACCATGTAATGCTATACAAGCCAATAATGGAGAGATCGTCCCTCCTTGAATTGTGCCACGTTTTGTTGGTTTGAACTTTCTACCTTCCATAACGCCTGCTCTTAACCATCCTCTTATTATCCTTCTTAACGTTGGTGTGGTATTGAGTTTTTTTAATAGTGCTTTATGGTCGATGTTATCAAAACATCCAGAAATATCAGCGTCTAAACAATACGCTGTTTTTCCTTTAAGTGAAATAAATATAGCTCCAATAGCATCATGACATGATCTACCAGGTCTAAAACCATATGTGTTTGGCTCAAATTTTGCTTCCCACTCTGGTTCTATTGCCATTTTCATAAGTGTTTCTTTTGCTCTCTCTGAAATAGTAGGTATGCCTAACGGCCTTTTCTCAGTTTTTCCAGGTTTTGGAATCCAAATACGTCTTGATGGTTTAGCTTTCTCTCTTATATTCAAGGAGTATGCTAATTGCAGTCTCTCTTCTTTATTAAGATTAGCTTTTCCATCAATACCTGCTGTCTTCTTTCCCCTGTTATCTTGAGTTACCTTTCTAACAGCTAGCAATTTTGCACTTATTGAATTAAGTAATAATCTTTGAAGTTTATGTACTTTCTTGATATTATTACACATTTCAGCTTGGTAAATTCGTTTTTGTAACTTGAATGCAAACCTCTCTAACTTTCGCCAAGGAACTGTATTCCATTTATACCTAACATTTCGTTGGTCTATAACATATTCATTACTATTCACAACTTTACCTTCCAAATTACAGTGTTTACGTCTGCATATCCCAAATATTACTTTGGGCATTAGCTTCTTAAACAATCCTTCCAACATAAATGCTTGCGGCTGGCTACCTTCTTATACTTAAATAAATATAAGATCATCTATGTGGTTACCCCGTTCCACGATTTTGTTTCACGTTGGACTTAGATCCCTACTCTTTGCCGGAAGCTGAGAACATCAATAACTAAGGATTTGGAGCCCTAGTTCCTCTTTTGCTTCATACCATTTTGGTTTATGCGTAACTCAACCTTCTTTCGCATATTACACATCACGACAATTCAAACATAGGTTCCTCTCGTAATCATATCCAACTCCGTTTGCAGGGATTTACCATAAGGTTTAGTATTACCTGCTTTTATCTCATGCTTGCACCCCAGAGGTTGCCACGCTCTGAAATGTGAGACATACATTATCCCCGATGTCTAGGGAAGATGGAATTTAACCATCACAAAATCGTGACTTCGGGTCACACCCAAATTTTATGAGTGGCATCTAATCCTGGGCATTGCCAAGCTCTTAGCGTTCTCTCTACGTCCACCTCAAGTCCTGTGGTTAGAAAATTGCTGCGAAAATTATATATTCCCCACTGAATAAATTGACCATAGATTGTGCTATACGTGTGCTCACTTGCAAAGAACTCAGGTGTCTCACCAACTCTTTCACCTTCTGAGTGAAGATTAGATGACGTATAAAGTAACACTGTAACGGTTTTTCCTGCTGGAATGAGTATGTTACCTGATGCAATAAATTCAGGACTGTTAATTTCATGCTGGTAAATACGTGTCCAAGTAATTCTCGAAATCTCTGACTTCCTTGTATTAGTTTTATCAGGTGTACCTATAAATAATCCTGCTCCTCCATAATTAACTTCATCTTTATACCACATTGCAGATCCAACAAAGTTTAGAGTTTTACTTATATCTACATTGCTTGTGTTTTTTACGAATATTACTCCCAATGCAGCATAAGGGTATTTCAGCATATTGAATTGCTCAGAAAATCCATCATACATAAATCTTGGGTATGATTCTCCATAGATAAATGTACCTTTGCTTCCCTCTAAAAAACTGAGTTGTCTTGGCCGATAAAAACTAACATAGCTTGTATCATATGTGTGAGTACCTGCTAGTAGTTGTAGCATATAGTCTGTTTTTGTTACATCACTACTCCACTGACCAAGCTCAGTTGTAAAAGTTCCGTGACCAAAGTAATTATTTTTTCTACTTAGTACACCAAATAAAAAAGGTAATGCTCCAGGTTCAATCATATGACGATTTCTTACTTCTTTCATGATTGATGAGCCACTTGGTACATCATTAACAGTACGGAAGTTATTCACTAAACCTTTAAGACCATCTTTATGACTATTACTAATGCTATTTATTGCTGCAATATTGGCATTCTTTCTCGTATCAAGTAGCGATAAATTTGTTGTTCCTTTTTCATCAATTCTCTTTAATAACTGCTTCTCTGATTCAGAGATCACTGCTAAAGAACTAGCTTTTTTATTATCCAGATCAGTTAAGTGTTTTTTTGCACTATCAAGAAGTTCTTTTAGCTTACCATCTGTCATCTGCACAATTTCAGAAACTGCACTTTTGTCGACTATTGATTCCAATGCTTTAGCAAGATATGCTAATTGATCTGGTGTACTGTTTTCTGCTAAATCCTTAAGTCTTTTTTGTAGTGCATCAATTATTCCTTTTACTTCAGTCATCTGCACAACGTTGGAAATAGCTTTTTTATCTGCTATCAATTCCAGAGATTTTGCAAGATATGCCAGTTGATCAGGTGTGCTGTTTGCTGCTAAATCCTTTATCCTTTGATGTAACGCTTCTATTGCTTCTTTCATTCCCAAAAATTTAAAAAAGTTTCAAATCTAAATCGTTTAAAATTATTTTTTAGTTGATTATGCTCATCTTCTCTTTCGGTAATATCTTCATCTATTTTTTCTATCGCTTTGCGAATACGTACTACATCTTCTACCGCAATATTCTCTGGGTGTGGCAAAGGATATCCTCGTTTGCTTTGGTCATTTGGCATTGATTCAAGTAATAATCACTCGCAAATTTTTGACTTTAGGACGATAGACAACCGTTCCACTTAAAACCAATTTTATCCTTGTCTCATTGCCATTAAAGTTTGTCAGTATGTGGACTCTCTCTACCCAATTTTCTCCAATTGGTTTTCCTGATGTTAAATTTACTAATTGCCAATCTACATTTTTTTGCACATATGCTTTTACATCTGCAGTGCCAGGTATCAGCGCATCATACGTTATGGTAATTTTAGTGTTAGCTCCTGCTGTAATGCTTCTTGTAACATAATCTCCTTTTTCCCCTATATTACCTATAACTAGCTGTAACCCAGGATATAGCACTGGACTTTTTTCTCGCCCTCCTTTTAGGCTTGCTTTTACCGTTAGCTCTCCAGATAATCTTTCACGCAGTGCGAGCGGCAAATTATCAGACAAAAAGTTTTCTCTTCCCTCTTCATCTGTTAAGATAAATTCTACATTGGTATCAAATGCTACTTTTTCGACGTTCGTCAAAACAATTAAATCTGATACATTATTTACAGTAACTTTGCCCAGATCAATAACGTGAGAACTTTCGCTAAATTTTGCAGCTAGTAATCGAAACGTTAAATCTAAATTCTGATGCGGTGTCCAGGTACTTGCATTGCTCGATGATAATAATACTCCTACTTGATATGGCTGACTTGTTACCCAACGGCTATTTACTGCATCATATTTGCCAAGTTCTGCTATCTTTACTGCAGTACCAGGATCATCAGTAAGCAGTACTATTGCATGCTCCTCTCCTGCATGGCAAAACACTGGTGACCAAGTTATACGTGTTGCCGTGCCATCTATCTTTATATCTTTTGGCTCAATATAACTTTCAGCAATGACAGTCTGCGAGGGCATTCCCACTGCTGTTTCTCTAATCTGCACAGCAACACGTTTTTTGCCGTTATTTACAAACCATAACTCTAGACCTCCTATGTGTCTGCTCTCATTTAAAGTAAATGTTTGCGCTAAAGGATCAACTCTTCTTGCTGCGATCACTCTTCTTCTTTCTTCTATAGTAATAGTTTTTTTACCAGTATAAGTTGCCTCTCCATAGCTTCCTTTATCCCCATAAAACTGTACTAATTTAGTACCTGCTGGAATGTTTGCTGGTACTTTCACCTTTCCCTTTAATTTTCCCTGGTTGTTAGCTTCCACTTTTTTTTCCTCTATGCCATAGGTATAATAGAAATGCCATCAAATTTTATTTCCTTAAGCTTTTCATCTGGCTCAAAACCTTCAATTTCAAAATTCTGTACTGCTTCTCTCATAAATTCAGTTTCGTATGAAGTACTTGACAGCAGCTCTGTCGTTTCTTTAGCATTAAATACTCTGGTTACTGGACTTTTCCAATTTGTTTTTACCTCCGTCCAGTGATCAATGTTTTTATTTAGAGTAACTTTTGCGGTTACTTTATCAAAAGCTTGATATGGATTAATTTTTTCACTTTTAGTCTGTAAAAGCTGTTCCAATACCGGCTCAAGTTCATACGGCAAAAGATATCTTTCCCCACCTTTTTCAATATCTGCAACTTCTACATCTATTGGCAGAACTAGCTCTCTATTTACTATTGCTGCAGACTGCGAAATTCCTTGATCACGCATATCATCATCAAAGAATGGGTCAACAAATACTCCTTTTTTGGTAGTAGGTTCTCTTGAATTTGCATCATTGCGTAGACGTTCCTCTGCAACCAGCGCATAAAGATCATTTATTCCTTTTTTCATTGCTTCAAGCTCATTCATCGGTACAGCATGAATAGCATTATTCACTATTTTTACCCCTTCTTTTTCTCCGTTTTTCCATGTCTGATGAATGTAGCAGAGCAAAAGTTGTCCAGAGGGCGCTTTAGGCATCGATGGTCTCCAAGGGTGAGCTATGCCTTTTATTCTTCTTACCACCCCTTTGCTATCGATAGTAATTAAATCATAGCGGGGCATTTTCCAGGTGTAATCAACCAGAACCAAGCTGTTATCAACTGCTCCTTTTACTTTACACCCCTCTTCACTTATATCTTCAGGGCTCACCTGAGTACGACAGCGATAAGTTATTTGATAACTACTCCCAGGTGCTGGTTCTTTGCCAGGTAATGACCAATCAACATTTCCTGCATTTAACTTATAGTCTATACTATTTTCATAAATAACATTGCCTTGTTTAATTTGAATAATTTCAAGTACCGCAGAGTCAGGTATTGGATCAACAGCTCCTGAGTATGAACCATGAGTAACAGTAATGGTTTTTTGAATAGTGATATCTACTTTTTTGATTTCACTTATTGGAAAATCATTAACTTTAAGTTCCATTACTCCTTGGCTATTTGGCTGAAAAGTATGTGGTTCTGATTCAACTGATTTTATATCCGGATCTTCATCAAAAGAAACACGAATACTGTGAGGAAGTTCAATCTCATAGCCATCAACATGAGCTTTGCCCTCATTAATTACAAAAACTTGTTTTCCTCCTTCTCCCTCTTCCTTTTGCAGGAACATTACTTCAAGACCATTTACGACGTAGGAACCATTTGCCTCTTTGTCATAACGAGCAAGCGCAGTAGTTACTATGTTTGCTTGTGGAGGTGGTGAATGTTCTATTAATACTCCATTTTCAATGTTATAGATTAGATAAAACTCTCCTTCAGAAAAACGTGGAGAAAGACCTTCTGCTTGATAACCCCAAATGGTGGAAACTTTAAGTCTTGCAGCTCCTACTTCCTGATAGTTTCTTGTACCAACAGCAGGATCACGAAGGTTTTCATCCTCAAGTTCTGTAATGGTAGATTCTACATAATAAACACCTATGCGAACTATAGTACTCAGTGGAATAACAAACTCTTCTTTTTCGACTTTTCTAACCGCTCCACGAAGATAGATTTTTCCTGATTCAAGCGTAACTTTACCAGTTTCTCTATCTATAATACAATTGCTTCCTGTTATAACATCACCATCACGAAATATTGCATCGCCTATGCCTTTAAGCTTAGAGAGAGCATATTCCTGAGTCTCGTTTAGTTCTGCAGACTGTAGACCTCTTCCTGCAAGGAACAAACTTTTTTCGTACTCTTTGTCAGGATTAAAGCGGTTATAATAGGCGTTTAAAGTCATTTTATGCTAGAAAAATTCAAAAAGTTACAACAAATGAAAAAGTTTCCCGAGTTGCTGCAGTTCTAATAAGTGGTACTGTATGTTCTAAAACTAACAAAATTCCAGGATTTTCCACGTCTTTTGGTTCAAAATATCTCTGTCCTTCAGGTAATCCTTCTTTTATTTTAGTACCAACCATAACCCCTAATTCCCGTATAACTTGATTTGCTGCGTCCGTGAAATCGAAAGTAAATTTAAGATAGAGATTATTAGTTGGTACATTTGAGGGCCTAAACCTTCCAGAAGGGGTCAAAAGCTCTCCATTCTCATCACCTGTGCAGAAGAGCACTTCGTTCGCAGTACGTCTGCCAAGCTCATTGAGCAGTTTTTCAGAAGTTATCAGCTCTGGTGGTGTGCTTTCACTATATTCTACAGTAACTGCACTATTTGCCCTGATAGAGCTATTTTCCGTACGTTTTATTACACCACTACTGCTATCAACTATATAGTCAATACTGGATTTATACACTGTTTGTCCTGTAAAAACCCTTACGTCTTTAATAGTGTGGTGATCTAGAGCTATTTCACCCTCAATAAAAACTTTTTCGACCTGATGGCTACTTTCCCAGCTCGTATCACCTGTTCCCCAAGCAAGGTGGATAGACTGCTCTTTTATACTTGCTGCTATTGCTGCTCTTCCTGATTGTGTGAGTATTGACATTTTAAAGTTTGACCCCTGTATATATATTCACCAAAATTACAAAAACTGTTCAGTTTTTTTAGGAAAATTCTTCTTTTATTTCATAATAAATTTTTGTTGACTAATCTTTAATCTATTTTAGACATAATATATTTACTTTTAGATATATGATAGCTAGTGAGGAATTTTGGGAAAATAATTTAGAAATGCCAGTATCCTTTTTGCTTAAGGACTTTCAAAATCCAAGTTTACGTGAAAGTTGGCTTAATTCTCTTTCTGGTAGACAATTAAGTGTGATTTTTAACCACTATTTTCAGAATAAGCAAAATAGGCAATTATTTAAAGACTACGAAAAATCCGATGATATTTCAACTCAGCAAAAGCGTAAGATGCTTATTAAAATTTCTGAATCTCTGTTTGATTATTACTTAGTCAATCGTTTTAGTCGTGCAAAATCAGAAACAACTATAGCTGAAGTAGCACAGTCTGTATTAAGCCAAGATCTTCTGAAATCATTTCTGTTGCAAAATAACAAATATGACAAAAAGTCCTTGTTGTTTACTCTCTTTATAATTAATCATAACTTACTGAAACAAATTTTCTGCTTTAATCAAGTGCAGAAAAAAGGTTTTTTACCTTTCGTATTAAAAAATCCTCCAAGACAAAAGTCCACTTCATTTAAGGATTTTTTATCAAAAAGTACGATACAGGAAATATTAAAACAGCATGATCTATTCGAAAATGATAGTTTTGAAAGTCAGTTTCAAGAACTCTTTTACTACCAAAATAGTATTTACTTATTTATACGACGTGCTAGTAAAGATGAAGATTTGGTAATGAGTTCAAATAAGGTAATACACGGTTATAAACCTAGTAGAATTATTATTGACTTTGCTTTAAATGCTAACCAAGTAAATCTATCTATTCAAAGTTTTGATCAAGGATTAAAAATAGCAAATAGAATAGCAAGCTGTTATTTTCAACGAGAATGTTCATTTACTAACATGCGCCACCAAAATACAACAGCACAAGTGAGTACTTTTTTGAATGACTGTGTAAAACAACATGTACCTGATATTCGCCTATTTGAATTGAAATTTGGTCCATCTAAATCTAAAACTAATCTTACGTTAAACACGGATAATATTGAAGAGTGGTTGCAGAAGATAGAGCCTTCGGTTGGTAGTGTACTGCATGATGTTTCGCTTGTTCAGCATATCAAAGTATTGTTCAAAAGTAAAAAAGTTACTTTATCCTTTCAGACAGACACGCAATACGCAAATTATATAGAAATTGATTACTCAGAATATGTTCTCAATAGAAAAGAACGAGATGATTTTAAGTCTTTAATTAGAGATAGCTATGGAATTACCGTTTTGTCGAAAACACTCTCAAGATATTGATACTATGTTAGTAAATAGGTCCTGGGTAGATCCTGATGAGAACTATATAGATGCTGCAGAGTATCTCAACCAGATTGATTTTGTTAAACTTGAGAAGCATTACTTCGTTATTTGCGCTAATGATTTAGATCTTGATTTTCCAAATATACAAAATCCTTATTGCAAAAACGAGGTTATCATTTCTCATGATTTTGATGAAGAGTGTGATGATCTAGCTTGCGAGGATTGTGGTCGTGATATTTTTCCTAATACTTATAAAAAACAGCGTTATCTTGTGCTTTCAATTAAACTTAATACGGAAAAAATTATAAATTGGTTTGAAAAATTATTGACAGGGCTCATATGGGAAAAGGCAGCAAATGGGATATATCATATAAGCTTTAAAAGTAAAATAGTAAGCATTATCATACCAACTTTATGTACTGATAAGTCATATTTAACTGTAGATAGGTTAAGAACTAATGTTGCCGTTCTTATAACTTTTGGAAAGGAAGACTTAAAAATATTGTTAAGCCTATACACTGTTTCCATGGCTGATTTAATTTGTAAACATCAAACTCTAAATCAAATACTAAGCGAAGCAGTTGAAAAAGGAGTACCAGAGCTATTACCTAATGTTTCTTTTCAAGCATTCCCTTATGTTCCACTGCAAGAAACAACTCTTCCAGAAAAAAAGATACTGCGATTAAAAGTTGAAGATAATACTATTTATGTTAATGACATTGAAATTATAGGCAAACAAGCAATTTCGAGCATCCGCATCTTTAGAGTATTACTTAAACAATTTTTGCGTGACTTGGAAGCAGTTAAAGAATATAAATTTCTTAGTATCATTCAAATAGCAGATAGTTTAGGTATTGAAGACCCAGAACAGCAAGTACGCAGACCTCTTAACAGAATGCAAAAAACGTATCCGTTCAGCGGAGTGGCAGAATAAGGTAGACAAGGTGATCTAAAAAGATAATCATAGAGCAAAAGTGAGGTAATGTGGTAAACCTTTTAGAGCTTTGCAAAAATTTACAGCAAAAAATAGAAAAGTTAGAAGCAAAAATAGAAAAGCTGGAAAGGGAGAATGAAAGTTTAAAAGCAGAGAACAAGGCTTTAAAGATAGAGAACGCTGAATTAAAGGAAAGGCTTGGTTTAAACTCGAAAAATTCATCTCTACCAAGCTCTAGAGAGTTGTACAAAATAAAAAAGGACAAGCCAAAGAGCGACAGAAACGTTGGTGGTCAGGTTGGTCATAAAGGAAGTTTTCGCGCCAAAATGGATGCAGATGAGGTGATAAAAGTAAAGTTGTCATCTACTTGTGAATGCGGAGGAGGGATTGCAATATGCAATGGACCGTACATTCATCAAAAAGTTGATCTTCCGGAAATTAGGCCTTATGTAGTGGAATATCAGATGGAGCATGGTCGTTGCCGGAGATGCGGAAAAAGAAGAAGCAGTAAGTTACCAGAAGGTGTTACGTCAGATACATTTGGTCCAAGGGTTAAGTCAATAATTGCAGCGTTCAGCGGATTCTACAAAAATTCAAAACGCGAAATAGCGAGTGTCGTAAATGATATCTTCAATTTGAACATAAGCGTCGTTAGCATATCAAATAGTGAACATAGAGTTGCTTCAAAATGCAAAAAAATGTATGAGCAGATCGAACAAGAGATAAGTAGGAGTAAAGTTCTACATATTGATGAAACGAGCCATTATAACAAAGGTAAACTCGCTTGGTGTTGGATGTTTGCAAGCAATACGGCAAGTTTTGTGAAGTTGACAGAGTCAAGAGGAATGAAAGTTTTAAAAAATAACGCATGCTGCAATCATAATAGCTTAGTGGTAACCGACAGGTACGCAGTATACAATTACTTTGCTGATGAAAAAAGGCAAATCTGCTGGGCACACTTAGCAAGGGATTTTGAAAGATTAGCGCATAGTTGGAATATTGAAGTCAAAGTTCTTGGCTGTTACTTAAGAAATGTAGCTACTGAATTATTTGCACTAAAAAAGGCTTTGCTAAAAAATGAGATAGATGTTTTTAGATTTGCCAGACGTGCCAGAAAGTTGCGAAAACGTACAAGGTATTACTTGAAGGAAATATCCTACTTACCTGAAGCAATTGGAGCCTCTCGAGTTGCGAAAAATATTTTGAAATCTGAAAGAATGATGTGGAATTTTTTAGATGACCCAAAAAACATTCCGCTGACAAACAACCATGCTGAACAGCAGATACGGCATTATGTCGTTTACCGCAAAAATTCGTATTTTACACAATCAAAGCGGGGAAATGCATTCCTTGAACGGATAATTTCGTTATACTTAACATGGAAACAAAGGGGTCTCAATCCTTTCCAAAACCTCTTATCTATTGTTTCTTAAACCACTCTCCTGAACGGATACCAAAAAACAATAGCAGAAAAGCTAGCTAGCACCTTGGGACTAAATATAAAACGCGATGATGTGATACAAGCGTGTAACTGGTCAGGCTATCGGCTTAATCCATCTACCATTAACTTAAGTGCTAACTAGCCCTATTGCTAAAAACAGTCTAATGGTAACATAACTTTAACGCGTCTGTTATTTCTTGTTTTTCACGAAATTTTATATAACCTTCAGTAACTAAGGCATTAATATATCTAAGAATAGAATGATGACTCTTAAGACCATTCAAAAAAATAGCAAAATTGGGTTTTAGTAAAAAAGCGTCCCTTCCTCATTAATTAACTGTAAAACAGTATCATATTCTCTCTTCCAGCGTATGGTTCCTTTATGTTTAGTAATTTAACAAAGTTTATGTCACTCATAATTGAACTCAAAAATTCAGCTATATCACCGTTTTTATCTTTAGAAACCTGTTGTTCAGCATTCATATCACTAATACCAGGCGATAAATAAGACAGACATTCTTTAAATCAATAGTGTTTTTTGGGATTTATTCATCTATAAAAATTGTTTCAAATAAACACAGCAGCTTTAGAAAGGTATCCAATCACGCTCAGTATTTTGATGTTGCTCTTGAGTAATAACCGTAGCAATCTTGTTTTTCTCTCCATATCGATCAGCCTCAATACCAACTTTTGCAGTAAACTCTAACCCATTAAAATCAGCTATAGAGTTGACTTTTCTAGCAATAACTGCTTTTTCTGAAGTGTCATTTGAATGAATGTTCCGTGCTGACTCTAAAATACTTCTAAGCATAGAACGACCCATTTCTCCCCAAGTATCTTCTCCTTCAACGCTTGCTTTGCCACTTTTAATACCAATTACTTGATAAATCTTACGTTTTGTATATGGACCTTCAGTGACCGTAAATTCAGCGTTTAAATAGATGCTACCAGTAGTGTAGCTTTTAGTGAACCAATTTTCATAACCTCCTGGTTTAATTGCCATTTTTACCTTGACTATTGTACCTTTTGGTATTAAATTACTTTGTAATTTTGCAGTATTAAAATCAGTTAAAAAATCTGATAACATATTGTCTCCTATAAATTAAGTGAAAAAAAGGAATCAACTCCATTGGTCTGCAAGCTTCCAACGACTATCTATCTTATCAACAAGCTTACTTGCTACACGTTCACCATTACGAAGCTCAAATACTATTTGACGGACAGTGCTTTCCTCATCATGAGCAAACATCACCATGCCAGTGCTATAAAATCCACGTAAAGATCCAGCACCGCTTAGGCCTTGAAATGGATCTTCTTCCAGCATCTTTTTCGATAATTTTTTTGTGTGGTGAGTGAGTATTATGCCCGAATCTGGATTGATAACATTTCTCAGTCTTTCAAGTGTTTTTTGCAAGAAGAATAACATAGCGCTATTGTCGTTTTCATTGCCATATTCACTTGAGTTAAAAATGTTACGAAGAGGTAGGGTCGAGAACTGGCGCGCCTCTTTAGGGCTTGGTGGCTGATCCATTATTTTCATGTTGGGCCTCAATCCAAAATTCCCATGTTTACGTTTCCAGCTCCCGCCTCGTCAAACGCAGCATGCAGTTTTCCCGCACTACGCTTTCCTAGCAGATTCTTACCAAAGTTTATAACATCTTGTACTGGGGCTGCTTTCGGAACGTAATATCTTAATCTATAGTCTTTATATAGACCTAGTGTTTCGTATATCCATTCGCTACTCCACCTCTCCCAGCCAAATCCTTTTGCTTTTCTAGCTTTCATTAATTTGCGTCTTACTTTCTTCTCTACCCATAGTTTCACGTAGTTAAAGTTTCGACCTGAGTTTCCTATCCTAAAGTAGTTTGTCCACCCTCTCAGTATTGGATTAATGATATTTATCACTTTCCATATTGGTTGCGATTTGTGGTCGCGAAATACCTCCTTCAATTTTTGAAGTAAGTTTGTCCGCGCTTTCATCTGTGGTGTTGTTTGTACCCTCCACTTTCCTTGTTTTGTGATCTTCTCTCGAAAATCAAATCCTAGAAAGCTGAATGTCTCTCTTTCCTTTAGGTTAATTACTTTTGTCTTTTCTTTATTTACTTCTACCTTTAGTTTTGCTAATTCTTCTTGTACTCTTCTATACACTAATTTTTCTAGCCATTCCCATCTCTGGTGCCCATCTATCAGTATCACTAAATCGTCTGCCCATCTGGCGTATTCTATATGTCGATATTTTCCCTCTTTTGTCACCTCTTTTGCCTTCTCTAGCATTTTATCTACCTCATTTAGGTATATATTGCTTATTAGTGGTGAAAGTGGTGATCCTTGCGCTATTCCTCGTTTCCCTCCTACTTTGAGGATTAGCTTGATCAAGTGCATGATTTCTTTATCATTTACTCTTTTGGAAATCTTTTCCATAAGAATATGGTGTCGCACATTGTCGAAGTAGGATTTCAGATCTATGTCAATAACTTTTGTATTGCCTTTGATTGCTGCTTTCGATACTTTATCAATTGCTTCATGCGCTTTTCTCCTAGGTCTATATCCATATGATCCGTCCTGAAAGTCAGATTCAAATATTGGTTCAAGTATTAGCTTCAGTGCTGTTTGCACTATTCTGTCCCGGATGCAGGGTATGTTCAACGTTCTGAGTTTTCCCCCAACTTTTGGTATTTCCTTCCTCCGGTTCCTATTTGGGCTATAGGTTTTGGTTATTAGTTCGTGTCTTATTTGTTGAAGATACTTTTCTAAGCCTTCTGCCTCTATCGATTCAAATGTCACCCCGTCTATTCCTGGTGCCCCTTTGCTCTTCTTTGTCAGCTTATATGCTTCTTCTAGTGTCTCCATCTTGCAGACGTGAACATAGATTCCCCAGAATCGCCATTCCGGTTCTGTTTTCGCTTTGGTATATATCTTTCTTCTCAGGTCTTGTAATTTTATTGGCATTTTTATCATTTTTACCTTTACCTTCCTTTTTGTTAAAAGATTTCTACTAGTAGGGTGCCTTTGCTCCATGAGAGTTACCTCACTTCTTTACTACTACGCACCCATCCGCCACCCTCTCATCTTCGGTTCTTTTCCTGTTTTCCAGTTATAGAACCTACCACTCCAAGGTATTTCTCCTTGGGATGAGGAGGGCTTCTCCAGTTGCTTTGTATGTCCTCATTACCATGCTATCACTACCACCCCGCTGAAGTAGAACAATTGTATCAGTCGTTTTTCAACTGCCTATTCTGCTTTCGCCCATTGACCGCTGGCTCAGCCTTCAGTTCTTATCGTTTTCGAGGCCACCTATATGTTTGCTTTCGCTACGGCCTGGTAATTCGCCATTATCCTATGATAACGTTGTCGGTAGGCTTCAACATTTTGCTTTCCCTCCACATTGCTACCCTAGCTACAGGACTTCGACTTTTATCCTGGTGGGTCTACCTCCCACTGAACATACTTGCCTTCTCTGGACACACGATCGATTGCAATAATATCAGGTTTAAAACGCTCTTTAATAACATTTTTAATTTCATCTATTTCTTCACTGGTGAAAGATAATTGTACTCTTGGTGTAATGATTAAGTTATTGGCAGCTATATTCAAAAGTTCGTTATCCAGTTGAAGTTGTTGCAAACGTTCTTTCATATATTCATATTCAATTTCAGTTTGCAGATAGAAAATTTTCATAGGTTTGCTTGGAGTCATACCCAAAAATGAAACTCCTGCTGCCATGTAAATTAGCCAAGAAATTAAAAAGTCACTTTTTCCTACTTTAGGTGCTCCAGCAAACACTAAAAGTCCACTTGGAGTTAAAATTCGAGGAGCAACTATATCTTCTGGCATCGGTGATTTATCGTTAAAGTATTGCCTTGCAGAAAATGAAATCAAACTTTTTGTACTTAGAGTATTAGTAGTAAGTGCAGTTGAAGCTAAAAATTCTTTAACATTTATTCCTTCCTCTACACAATCAGCAGCATCCCAGCCTTTTGTTTTATTTTGTGGAATATTAAGAACAACAAGTGATTCAACTCCGATTTCTAAAAGCTTTTCTTCAGCATTTTTTGCGTATTTATTACCTGCTTCATCATTGTCTGGCCATATAATAATGTGTTTACCTTTTAGCGGAGTCCAATCAGTTTTCTCAATAGGTGCATTTGCTCCAGACATCGCTGTTGTTGCAGTTATTCCTTTCTCTATCAGCACTTCTGCACATTTTTCCCCTTCCACCAGAACAATTTTATCAGACTTTAAGATTCCTGGAATGTTGTAGATTGGCCTTATTCCTGGTGAACCATATCTGCCTCGCTTAACATCAAAAGGCTTGTATACTTTTTTCTTTCCGGGAGGGTCAGAACGGTAAACTTTTACAATCACCTGACCATTTTCATCATAATAATTCCAACTTTGGGTAATAAATTTCTCGAAGTCTTCATCAACATATTCTCTGTATTTTTTATTATTTCCGAGCCATTCACTTATTGAAGCCATTACCTCAGGAAACTCTGTCCTTGCATTCTTTCTATGCACAGCTGCCCAAAGGTCGATAATGTCACCACCTTCTCCAGTTGCAAAATCATTCCATAATCCTGCTCTACTGCCACTTAGTTCTACTCTTAAACTTTGTCCTTTGTTACCATGCACATCACCTATTCGAAATTCATCACCATGGAAGGTACCATTGGGGAAAAGGTAAGAAAGGCATGATCTTAAATTCAACAATAGTTGTGCTTTAATCTCTGGAACATTGTATGAAACACTCATAATTAACCTTTAAATTCGGAGTCTTGTTCTATATATTCACCGGATTTACAAAAACTGTTCAGTTCGTAAGTGCATTGTCTGATCAAAGTTTTGAGTGTCTGAGGTTTGAAAAAAGATTCCAGGTTTTCAGAGGGTAAAAAACTCACGATTGTCTGAGGTATTTTTTTCATGTCCTACAATATTTACTAAGAAAGTTTCATCCTTAAGTCTTTCATTTAAGGATACATCTTATGAAATCTCGAAACTCTTATTCAGGTATTGATCCTAAAGTTGTTAATTTAATAAAATTTTACGCAAAACATTATAAGTCGCTTACTGATCAAGATATTGAAGACATAGAACAGGACCTCTTCTGTGAGTTTCTTTCATGCATAGATCAGTATGATAAGACTAAGGGCAGTCTTTCAACTTTTGCTAAGCAAGTTGTTAAAAATCGTATTAATAATCTAGTCCGTAAACACTCACGTACTACTCCTAAACTTGAAAATAATGTGCAACAGGAAAGTTACTGTTTTGAAGATGAATCGATACTACGTATTGATGTTGAGCAAATTATTTCAAAGTTACCAAAGAAGTGGCAGGTTTTATGTGAACAACTAAAACACCACAGCATTGCTGAAGTTGCAGATATGAACAATATATCACGGACTACTTTGTACAACATTCTCAAGAAAATGCGATCTAAATTTGCATCTCTTTATGAAAAAAAATACAAAAAAAAGTGAACAGTTTTTTGAAATTTGGTGAATTTATATATAAGTCCATACAGGTAAAAATATGAAAATAGTAAATAGTGAAGAAAGAGCAAAAATGGTCACAGGTGTGAAGGTAGTAATCTTCGGACCTTATGGAATTGGCAAGACCAGTCTGCTCAAAACCATCGATGAATCAACAACACTCTGTCTTGATTTTGAAGCAGGACTTCTAGCTGTACAAGACTGGAAAGGAGATTCAACTGAGATTCGCACTTGGAATGAGGCCAGAGACATTGCTTGCCTAATTGGTGGTCCTAATCCTGCGCTGAAATCTGATCAAGCGTATAGTCAAAAACACTATGAACATGTATCTGGCAAGTATAAAGATCTTCTTTCTGAAGTTTCTAAATACCAATGCATCTTTGTAGATAGTATAACCGTTGCTTCACGTTTATGTCTTTTATGGGCAAGGATGCAACCTGAGTGTTTTTCTGATAGATCGGGAAAAGAAGACAAAAGAGCTGCTTATGGGTTACTTGCTCAAGAGATGATGGCTTGGCTCAATCAGTTTCAACATATCAGAGATAAAGACATCATCATAGTTGGCACACTAGGTCAATATCTCGATGACTGTAATCGTTCAATTTGGCTACCTCAATGTGAAGGGGCTAAAACTGCTAGTGAGATTCCAGGGATAGTTGATGAGGTAATCAGCATGGTTGGAATCAAGAAAGATGATGGCACAGAAAAACGTTCATTTGTCTGTCAGACTATTAATACTTGGGGATACCCTGCTAAAGATCGAAGTGGATGCCTGAATATGGTTGAAGAACCGCATCTTGGTAAATTACTTGCGAAAATTAAAGCCAAAACTTTTGCGCCTATTGCTTAATTAAAAATTGGAGAATAGTTATTATGGAACAAAGCTTTTTCAATATCGGTCAAAAAATTCCCTTTTTCAGCGTAAAAGAGTATTTAAACGACAAAGCACCGATACCAGAAGATATAATCTCACCAAGGATTTTAACAAAAAGAGGTCTATTGGTACTAGGTGGCCCACCTAAAATTGGCAAAAGCGATTTTCTAATTTCATGGCTTGTCCACATGGCAGCAGGAGTTTCATTTTTGGGTATGACTCCAAGCAAACCTATGAAAATTTTCTATCTGCAAACTGAAATTGAATATGAATATATGAAAGAACGTTTGCAACAACTTCAACTGGATAACGAACTTTTGAATATAGCTGCCAATAACTTAATCATTACACCAAGAGTACAATTATCTTTCACCAGTGAAGAAATAGATGAAATTAAAAATGTTATTAAAGAGCGTTTTAAACCTGATATTATTGCAATCGATCGTGTGTCCAGAGAAGGCAAGTATGTTCAGTGGGAGGTAGACCCACCAGGATAAAAGTCGAAGTCCTGTAGCTAGGGTAGCAATGTGGAGGGAAAGCAAAATGTTGAAGCCTACCGACAACGTTATCATAGGATAATGGCGAATTACCAGGCCGTAGCGAAAGCAAACATATAGGTGGCCTCGAAAACGATAAGAACTGAAGGCTGAGCCAGCGGTCAATGGGCGAAAGCAGAATAGGCAGTTGAAAAACGACTGATACAATTGTTCTACTTCAGCGGGGTGGTAGTGATAGCATGGTAATGAGGACATACAAAGCAACTGGAGAAGCCCTCCTCATCCCAAGGAGAAATACCTTGGAGTGGTAGGTTCTATAACTGGAAAACAGGAAAAGAACCGAAGATGAGAGGGTGGCGGATGGGTGCGTAGTAGTAAAGAAGTGAGGTAACTCTCATGGAGCAAAGGCACCCTACTAGTAGAAATCTTTTAACAAAAAGGAAGGTAAAGGTAAAAATGATAAAAATGCCAATAAAATTACAAGACCTGAGAAGAAAGATATATACCAAAGCGAAAACAGAACCGGAATGGCGATTCTGGGGAATCTATGTTCACGTCTGCAAGATGGAGACACTAGAAGAAGCATATAAGCTGACAAAGAAGAGCAAAGGGGCACCAGGAATAGACGGGGTGACATTTGAATCGATAGAGGCAGAAGGCTTAGAAAAGTATCTTCAACAAATAAGACACGAACTAATAACCAAAACCTATAGCCCAAATAGGAACCGGAGGAAGGAAATACCAAAAGTTGGGGGAAAACTCAGAACGTTGAACATACCCTGCATCCGGGACAGAATAGTGCAAACAGCACTGAAGCTAATACTTGAACCAATATTTGAATCTGACTTTCAGGACGGATCATATGGATATAGACCTAGGAGAAAAGCGCATGAAGCAATTGATAAAGTATCGAAAGCAGCAATCAAAGGCAATACAAAAGTTATTGACATAGATCTGAAATCCTACTTCGACAATGTGCGACACCATATTCTTATGGAAAAGATTTCCAAAAGAGTAAATGATAAAGAAATCATGCACTTGATCAAGCTAATCCTCAAAGTAGGAGGGAAACGAGGAATAGCGCAAGGATCACCACTTTCACCACTAATAAGCAATATATACCTAAATGAGGTAGATAAAATGCTAGAGAAGGCAAAAGAGGTGACAAAAGAGGGAAAATATCGACATATAGAATACGCCAGATGGGCAGACGATTTAGTGATACTGATAGATGGGCACCAGAGATGGGAATGGCTAGAAAAATTAGTGTATAGAAGAGTACAAGAAGAATTAGCAAAACTAAAGGTAGAAGTAAATAAAGAAAAGACAAAAGTAATTAACCTAAAGGAAAGAGAGACATTCAGCTTTCTAGGATTTGATTTTCGAGAGAAGATCACAAAACAAGGAAAGTGGAGGGTACAAACAACACCACAGATGAAAGCGCGGACAAACTTACTTCAAAAATTGAAGGAGGTATTTCGCGACCACAAATCGCAACCAATATGGAAAGTGATAAATATCATTAATCCAATACTGAGAGGGTGGACAAACTACTTTAGGATAGGAAACTCAGGTCGAAACTTTAACTACGTGAAACTATGGGTAGAGAAGAAAGTAAGACGCAAATTAATGAAAGCTAGAAAAGCAAAAGGATTTGGCTGGGAGAGGTGGAGTAGCGAATGGATATACGAAACACTAGGTCTATATAAAGACTATAGATTAAGATATTACGTTCCGAAAGCAGCCCCAGTACAAGATGTTATAAACTTTGGTAAGAATCTGCTAGGAAAGCGTAGTGCGGGAAAACTGCATGCTGCGTTTGACGAGGCGGGAGCTGGAAACGTAAACATGGGAATTTTGGATTGAGGCCCAACATGAAAATAATGGATCAGCCACCAAGCCCTAAAGAGGCGCGCCAGTTCTCGACCCTACCACTACGTAACGTTTTTGATGCTGGCGAGAACAGTAGTGAAAATGATAACAATGCTATGCTATTTTTCCTGCAAGAAAGAGTTGAAAAATTGAGAGCGTTAGTTAATCCGAATGCAGGAGTCATTTTAGTACATCACACGAAGAAGATGCAAAAGAAATCATTAGAAGAAGATCCTTTTCAGAGTTTCAGTGGTGCTGGTTCGTTAAGAAGCTTTTATACTACAGGAATGATAATGTTTAAGCCAGATGAACGGCAAAGTAGTCGTCAACTGATGTTTGAATTACGTAATGGTCATGCTATTCCATCAAAATGTGTTGATAAAATCGATAACTGCTGGCAAATACTTGATTATGAGTCACAGAGACTGATACATAAAGATTATGGACAAAAATTAGATGCAGAGCGTTCTCGTAGATATGATATTATACTGCAATTAATTTACGACGAGGCGAGAAATAGAGGGAAAGTATATACAATCAATACATTCTGTGAGGTATTTGAAAATAAAGCAGGTCTTGGTAGTAAAAACTCCATTCGTGAACGCATTGATGTTCTTGCTGCAAAAGGTTACATTAAGTTTAACAGGAATGATAAAAATGCTGAAAGAAGTAAGTATGGGATACTTTGTGTTGAAGATATGGAAAAGAAAGTTACAAACCAACTAAATAAGGATATTACAGTATATGAGAAGATTTTACCAACCGATTATAAATCGCCAGAATATGGCAGTATTATGCCAGTTGAAGATTCAAACATTTGGCTTTACTATAATTAGATCTCTTCTATATCATTTACAGTAATAAGGTTACTTACGAAGTATATTGATTATTTCAGACTCCAGAACTCTTCAGTCTTGGCAGAATCTGGTGCAGTTTATGAGATCTGGTACTTTCTGGTAGTAAAAAAATGCTAGATTTTCAATGGTTTAATGGTTGACAGATTTCTGAGCTGTAATCTGGTTTAGGTGGCAAAAAGCTTAGGAGTATTGAGGAGTTTTGACCAGTCTCCAGTTTCCAAAATTTCCTATTATTATATAATAATAATATAGTAGTATGACTTTAAAACATACTACTCTGTTCGGTTACTAACCAGTCTACAATAATAAGCTATGGATACGTATAAAGCTCTCTTTCAAAATTATCTGATAAAAGAAATGAAAGACAATGCTCAGAAAAAACAAATGAACCGTAATTGGATTTTAAAGCGATTCTACAACCTCAGGGTACAATTATACCACCAAGACCTAAGTTACTCACGTAGGGTAGCTTAAAACTCGATTATGAGGCATTTCTAAATTATTTCTTGCTTTAAAGTTTTACTTGTTATAAAAAAACCCTTATTGTACCCTATCACGCTTTTTATTCGTTGTAAAACATTTTTTTCAAAAAAGTGAAAAGTTTTTGTAATTTAGGTGAAACAAGAGCTGGTTTTGGAGGTCTTATTGAGATATAACGACTTTTATCTAAAATTCTTAAGTTGAGTCTTTAGGTAATCTCTATAAATAATTTGTAAATGAAGCTAAAGGAAAAAAGTTGCTGCCATAAACATAAGCTACAAAACCCTCTCAATAGTTCAAGATGGAGACAAAGATCTAAATTTATTTATTTACGTCTCCAATTTTATCTAGTATAACGGAGACAAAGATTTATATTTCGTATTTTATGTCTCCATCATTTATTGGTAGGCAAACTGAGTTAAAACAACTACTGGAGCTTACAGAAAAAAATACTGCATCTTTTGTAGTAGTCAAAGGAAGGCGTCGTATAGGAAAAAGTCGTTTAATTCAAGAGTTTGGTAAGTATTTTGAACAATATTACTCCTTTATAGGTTTGCCACCAGAAAAGCATACTACAATGTCCTACCAACTTAATGAATTTTCTAGACAAGTTGCTAGACAATTTAATACATCTTTTGCTAGGTATGATGACTGGAGCGATTTACTATGGGCAGTTGGTGAACGTTTGCTATCAGGAAAAACATTATTGCTGTTTGATGAAATTTCTTGGATGGGTTCAAAAGATCCAACGTTTTTAGGAAAAATAAAGAATTTTTGGGATACGCAGCTAAAAAATAATAACAAGCTGATTTTTGTTGTTTGTGGATCAGCTTCATCCTGGATCGAGAAAAATATACTTAGTAGTACTGGTTTCGTAGGAAGAATATCGTTAACTTTAACACTCGGAGAATTATCACTTTCTGATTGCAACGAATTTTGGCCAAAAAATATTTCAGCATATGAAAAGTTCAAGGTGCTTGCAGTAACTGGCGGAATTCCAAAGTATTTAGAAGAGGTAAATTTTAAGCATAGCGCTGAAGAAAATATTAAAAGGCTTTGTTTTACAAAAGGTGGGTTTTTAGTTGAAGAATTTAATCAAATATTCTCAGATTTATTCATGCGAAAAACGGCTTTTTATAAGCAAATAGTCAGAGCTCTTTCTACTGGAGCTAAAGAACAAGAAGAAATTTGTGCTACTTTAAATATCGTAAGACATGGACGCATTTCTGAGTATCTACATGAGCTTGAGCTTGCTGGTTTTATTGCAAAAGATCATACTTGGAGTATAAAAACTGGTACTGATTCACGACTCAGGAGATACAGACTTCAAGATAATTATTTAAGGTTTTATCTAAAATATATCGAAAAAGATCTAGGGAAAATTAGTCGTGACACCTATTCTATAGGGTTCTTACCAGAGTGGTATACAATTATTGGGCTTCAATTTGAAAATTTGGTGCTGAACAATAGAAAGAGTATACATAATATCTTAGGAATTGATGGAATAATAAGCGAAAATCCATTTTTTCAGAAAAGAACGCGTAATAGCGCAGGCTGTCAAATTGATTATATGATTCAAACAAAGTTTAATACTCTCTACATTTGCGAAATCAAATTTTCAAAAGATAAAATTGGTCATTCAATAATACAAGAGGTACAAAAGAAAATAGATGCACTAAATCGTCCAAAAGGCTTTTCATGTCGTCCAGTCCTTATCCACGTCAATGATGTAAGTGATGATGTTATAGATAGTGGTTACTTTTCACACATCATTGATTTTGGAAAATTATTGAATTGTAAGTAATGTTTTTTCTGACTTAAAAATAATGTCTTTTTAGTTTTTACGTTTATTCTTAACTTATAGAGGTTGCTTATGACTGATACTTTAACTTTAAAAGAAGGAGATATTGAAACTACTGCTTTTGATAATAGCAGTTTTACTAGAGTACTACATGATGGAGAGTGGTGGTATGTAATAACAGAAGTAATAGCTTTTCTGACAGGTAGTAAGAACCCATCTGACTATCTAAAAAAGATAAAAAGCAGAGATATAGGGCTTTCTGAAGGATGGGGACAATTTGTCACCCCCCTTGAAATTAAAACAAAAGGTGGTAAACAGAATGTTAATTGTACAAATGTTGAGGGGTTGTTTCGTATTTTGCAGTCTATTCCTTCCAAAAGAGTTGAGCAATTTAAACGTTGGCTTGCAAAAGTTGGGTATGAAAGACTACAAGAATATGAAAACCCTGAACTTGCACTCAAACGAATCTATGCCGATTATGCTGCAAAAGGGTACCCTCAAGAATGGATACAAAAGAGAATAGAATCAATAGCTGTCAGAAATCAACTAACAAAAGAATGGGGTAATAGAAATATATCTGACCACAATAACAAGTATATTGAAGGTAGGGAATACGCAATATTGACAGACGTAATTTCTGAGGGAACATTTGGAGTAAAAACAAAGCATCATAAGGAAATAAAAGGCTTGAAGAAACAGCCTTTAAGAGATCATATGACGCCGATTGAGCTAATTTTCAATATGCTAGGAGAACAGGCTACAATTGATGAGATAAAGGATAAAGATGCGCAGGGTTATAATAAAAATTTAGAGGCGGCAAAGGAAGGAGGTAAGAACGCAGGCACAGCAAGAGAGGCATTTGAAAAAGCGAGAGGTGTGAAAGTCGTTTCTTCAGATAACTTTTTAAAGAGGATTAAAGATTAAAGTTCTCACTATGAGAAATCTCTGAATTTTATGGTTTAAAACGTTTTAGAAGGCTATTATAGTGTTATTGATGATTTAGGTAGGTATTTGTGTATGTTTTTACCAAAAATTCATGTAATTTCTTCTCAGCTCAAATAGAAAGTTATTTCCAAAATGGAAACAACTCAAATAGTAAGGTGTCTAGGAGTTCTGTTTAGCGGGTTCTTAAAGCTCTTTAATTTCTTAGCTGTCTTAAAATTATTTTAACTTTTTTTGAGAAAATCCCGGAAAAAGTAGTAAGAAATCCGATATATATATAATAGAAGGGCATTGTTTGAACGAGGTAGATACGCTTTAAGTACAAAGAAAATGTCAATCCTACCACTAACAAACATTTAGTAGAAAGGAAATTTGGTAAGCTTGAGAATTTATATTTTTTTAGATGAGATAAAAACTTCGTTTTAAAGCTAGATGTGATTCTATGGGTATACGTACACAGCACTTCACCAAAGAATGCATATAACACCCTTTAAAACTTAATTAAATGGCATTGTCAATAACCTTACTACTATAGAACAAACCTGTATATAAGTCTAATACGATTTTTGTACTTTGCAAATAAAAAAAAATTGAACAGTTTTCGTAATTTTGGTGAATATATATAATAAGAAAACAACTTTCTGCAGTAGCACATAATTCTCATTGTTGGACTACAAAAACCTATGAATTTCTAGTGTATTTTGCAGGAACCAAACGATATTTTGGAATCAGTGCTACTTATAGTCAATGTTTTGGTGATTTTATGATAAAAGCAATAGATTTTTCAACTTTAAAGAACTCATTTTCATATAAAGAATTTATACCGCAAAAGACTTTATTTGTCGCAAGCTATAGATAAGTCCTTTTAATTTTAGAAAGTAGTATGTCAATCCTAACACTAGACCTTGGCAAGCAAACAGGCTGGGCAATTCTAACAGATGGAGTAATTGAAAGTGGAAGCGAAAGTTTTCATGGTAGTCGTTTCAGTGGAGGCGGAATGTGCTTCTTAAATTTTCGTAAGTGGTTGAATGAAATGAAAGAAAAATTTCCAAGTATTGAAACAGTGTATTTTGAGGAAGTGAGAAGACACCTTGGAACTGATGCAGCGCATTGCTACGGAGGTTTCTTAGCGCATTTGTCTGCTTGGTGTGAAGAAAATCATATTCCCTATCAGAGCGTTCCTGTTAAGACTATAAAACGCTTTATCACAGGCAAAGGCAATGCAAGTAAGAGTGAAGTTATTGAAGCGATACGTGAAAAAGGGTTTTTTCCTAAAGATGATAATGAGGGGGATGCTTTGGCATTAATGTTCTACGTTATGAATCTTAGTAAAGATTTTAACACATTAAAAATACCGTAAAAGTGGGTCCTTTTGGCCATATTGGCGGGTTTGGTGGTGCTGACCCCAGGCCTTCTTTAGCGTCAGAGATATTTTTAATATTAACTTTTTAATTATTAAGATATGAATTTAGCAATCCACTACTATCCTGTTGAAAACCTCGTCGAATATAAGCGTAATCCTCGTAAAAATGATGATGTAGTAAATAGAATGTGTGCTTCAATCAGGGAATTCGGCTTTCGTATACCAATAGTTGCAAAAAGCGATGGCACTGTGGTTGATGGTCATTTAAGACTTAAAGCAGCAAGAAAACTTGGTATGGAGAGTATTCCAGTGGTTTTAAGTGATAATCTAAATGAACCACAAACCAAAGCTTTTCGATTACTGGCAAATCAATCAGCTAATTGGGCAAAGTGGGATGATGAGCTTTTAAAAGTGGAAATTCAAGAATTAGAAAATCTGCAGTTTGATCTTAAAATGACAGGATTTGAATTGGAAAAAGTTCAAAATTTTCTTGATGATTTAGATAGAGAAGAAGAAGATTTTTCTGACTTGGTTGGTGATGAAAAAAGGGTAGAAATAACAAAACCAGGTGATTTATGGATTTTAGGTGATCATCGAATCTATTGTGGTGATAGCTCTGTAGTTGAATCATATAAAGCGCTGTTAGATGATAAAATGGCAGACATTACGGTTTGTGATCCTCCGTATAACGTTGATTATGGTAATAGTCAAGATAAAAAGATATTAAATGATAATCAAGGTGAAAAGTATGAGCTTTTTCTCTATGACATCTGTTCCCACATTTTAGCATATACGAAAGGTGCAATTTACATCTGCATATCATCATCAGAGTTTTCAACGTTGCAAAAAGCATTTGAGGAGGCAGGAGGAAAATGGTCAACATTTATCATTTGGGCAAAGAATCATTTTACACTAGGCAGATCTGATTATCAGAGGCAATATGAAGCAATGCTCTATGGATGGAAAAGCGGCAATAAACGTGAGTGGCATGGAGGTAGAAATCAAAGTGATCTATGGTTTTATGATAAGCCAACACATAACTCACTACATCCAACGATGAAGCCAGTAGAATTAATGGAAAGAGCAATAGTTAATAGCAGTAGACCAGGAGATATAGTACTTGATCCATTTAGTGGTTCTGGTAGCACACTAATTGCATGTGAAAGAACAGGAAGAATTTGTAGGACAATAGAGTTAGATTCAAAATTTGTAGATGTAACCATAAAACGTTGGCAAATATACACAGGTAGGAAGGCAATTTTAGTTGGTACTGGAAAGACTTTTGCACAAATTCAAGAAGAAAAACAGCAATAAAGGGGCAAAAAAAGTTGTAAGTTAAAAATGTGATATAAAAGAGATAAGAGGGAAAGATAGCCCTACTCACTATAGGAATAGAGCTATCACGGGCGTGTGCGACCGAAAAAAAGTTGGTATTACAACCGTTTCCATCAAGGTACACTAGCCCTATCCCTCGATACGTTTGAATAGTTGTGTGGGACAGATATATGCACCCGTTTACAATCTTAAATTAATAAAACTATCGAGGTTATAATGGTTAGATCTTATCAAAATTTTATTGGTATTGACATCGGAAAATTCAAGAATGTTGTTGCAGTTCACAAGCAGAAGAATGCTGTTGAATTTGACAATAATACTTCTGTGCGACCCGAAGTTGCGATTTTGTGATGGTTAGATTCCATCTTCCCTAGACATCAGGGATAATGTATGTCTCACATTTTAAAGAATGGCAACCTTTAGGATGCAAGCATGAGATAAAAGCAGGTAATGCTAAACCTTATAGCAAACTCCTGCAAACAGAGTTAGATATGGTTACGAGAGAAACTTATGATTGAATTGTCGTTATATTGAATATGCGAAATTAAGGTTGTTTTACGCATAGACCAAAATGGTATGAAGCATACGAGGAATTAAAGTTAGATGTCTTTGATTATAGATGTTCTCAGCTTCCGGTAAAAAGTAAGAACCTAAGTCTAACACGAAACAAAATCGTGAAACGGGATAACCATATAGGTGCTCTTATATTCATTTGAATGTAAGTAGGCAGCCAGCCATAAGCACTTACATTGGAGGGATTGTCCAAGAAGCTAATGCCCAAAGTAATATTTGGGATATGCAGACGTGGACACTATAATTTGGAAGGTAAAGTGGTGAATAGTAGTAAATATGTTATAGACCAACAATTTGTTAGGTATGAATGGAATACAATTCCTTGGCGTAAAGTTGAGAAATTTGTATTTAAGCTACAAAAGCGAATTTACCAAGCTGCAATATGTAATGATAAGAAGAAGGTACATAAACTTCAAAGATTATTACTCAATTCAATAAGTGCAAAACTACTTGCTGTCAGAAAAGTAACTCAAGATAACAGAGGGAAGAAAACTGCAGGTATTGATGGAAAAGCAAATCTTAATCATAAAGAAAGATTGCAATTAGCATATTCTTTAAATGTTAGAGAAAAAGCGAAACCATCAAAACGTGTTTGGATTCCAAAACCTGGAAAACCAATAGAATATCGCCCTCTTGGTATACTTACTATCTCAGATAGGGCAAAAGAAACACTTATGAAAATGGCACTAGAGCCAGAGTGGGAGGTAGGATTTGAACCGAACATGTATGGTTTTAGACCTGGTAGGTCATGTCATGATGCTATTGAAGCCATATTTAATTCACTGAATTGGAAAACAGCGTACTGTTTAGATGCTGATATTTCTGGATGTTTTGATAATATTAATCAAAATGCTCTGTTGGAAAAACTTAACACTACACCAACCTTTAGAAGAATTATAAAAGGATGGTTAAGAGCTGGAGTAATGGAAAACAGAAAATTTGAATCCACAAAACGTGGTACAATTCAAGGAGGGACGATCTCACCGTTACTTGCTTGTGTTGCATTAAATGGATTAGAACAATATATCAAAGAAACGTTATGGAGTGAACTTCTTCAATATAGGAAGATGAAATGTGGTGTTGCAAGCAGTAGAGAAGCAAAAAGCTCATTAAGTGTAATTTTCTACGCAGATGACTTTATCATCATACATGAGAGTAAGGAAATCATTCTGAAGGCAAAAATGATAGTTGAAGAATGGCTCAAAACCATTGGACTAGAATTGAAACCTTCAAAAACAAAGATTTCTCATACTCAAAATGGAGAAAAGCCAGGATTTAATTTTCTTGGTTTCTCAATAAGGCATTACTCTACGAAAAATAATAAGAGGGGTTATAAATTATTAGTCAAACCAAGTCGTGAATCCAGAAAACAGCATACACTCACTATAAAACATAAGATTAGAGGATTAAGAGGATCAACACAAGAAACAGTAATAAGACAGCTTAACCCAATTACTAGAGGGTGGAGCAAATATTATTCTTCGGTTGTGTCAAACAAGACCTTTAGGTTTATTGACAGTGTAATGTTTAGAAACATCTGGAAGTGGGCAGTCTACAGGCACCCAACCAAAGGAAAATACTGGATTAAAAATAAATACTTTAAAAAGTATAAAAACGATAATTGGCGATTTATGACAAATAACAAAGTTCTTCTTATTAAGCACGGAGATCATGCTATTAAAAGGCATGTCAAAGTGAAAGGAACCAAGTCTCCATATGATGGCGATTGGGTTTATTGGGGTAATCGTTTAAGGAAGATACCAGATAAACTACCAAGAGTAATAAAATTGTTGAAGTTACAACAAGGTAAATGTGGTCATTGTCAACTTTGGTTTAAAAATGATGATATCTTAGAAACACATCATATTGACCGAAACAGACGTAATAATATGAAAAAGAATTTATCCTTGTTACATGGACATTGTCACGATGAATTACATAGAAAGTGTGCATGACAAGCACCAAATTATAGAGGAGCCGTATGAGGCGAAAGTCTCACGTACGGTTCTGAAGTCGAGTGGGGAGAGGCGACTTTTCCCACTTAGATAACTTTATGAAATTTTCTGAAAATAGTAAGGTAAATATTGCAAGGGTATTGGAAGGTACAAAAAATTTAGGATTAACCACAGGAGAGGTAAAATTAGGAGGTGATGTTATAGAAATAGGAGATAGTAAGGTTGAAGTTAGAAGTGAAAAAGAAGGTGAGAGGAATTACGTTGATGTGTCTGACAATAGTGCTTTTGAGATAACATTTCCTACAAGTATTGGTAGCCTAAAAATTGTAGTATACCATAATGCGGAAAATGACAGTCAAGTAGAGGTCAGAGTAGCAGATAAAGAAATGTGGTCTGAACTACAAAAGAAAGGGGAAAATATAGGAAAAGGGTGTTTTTTTGGAGGAATGACGGTCACAGAAGCGGTAGAAAAAGGAAGTTTCCCTAGGAGTGGTAAGTGGAGTAAAGAAAAGGTAAAAGAAGAAATAAAGGCGATTAGTAATAATGAAGCATTATCATGGGTTGATAGGGTGTGTGGAGGTAGTAAAGAAACCTCTCGAAAGCTTTAAACAATCGGAAACTTTTCCTCAATAAAGTTAAGCTATAGCAAAAAATTTTCTAGCAGGGTATATATGTTTATTTCCGTAAAAATAGTGAACAATAATACAAAGAACATTAGCCCTGCAAGATACAAAATAGCGCAGAATGTAAGAAGCTGGAGGTTAAAACAAAAATATGCTCTGAAAGACTTAGTAGATAAGACAGGGATAAAATATCATACATTGCTAAGGTATGAGCAAGGAGCATGTGGCATTCCAATTGAAAAGTTAAAAGTGATAGCAGAGGGATTATCAATCCATGTTAGAAATCTATTTCCTAGGCGAAAAGCGCTAAGAGAAAGTGGTTGTTTTGACGAAAGTAAGATCGAATGGATGTATAATTTATAGCAAAAACAAGAGGACGCAAGGCAATTTATGCATTAACTAAATCTATTGGAGCTGAAGAGGAAAATAATGTAAAAGCTGCAAGAATAAAAATAGCAAAAAATATTTTAAAGGCAGGGTTTACTAATGATATAATTTACCGAGCAGTAGGTTTATCAACTGAAGAATATTCTGATAAAGAGAGTATACATTATACAAGCCAAAACGGAGGACAAGAGATAAAAAAGTGGAGAATAATAAGAGGATATACGCAGGAAGAGTTAGCAAAAAAGCTTAATGTGGGACCCTCGCAGATACATCATTATGAACAGGGGAGTGTGACAATTTTAAGTGAAAGGCTATGGGAAATAGCAGAAAAATTATCGGTGAATGCTGAAGATTTGATAAGGGAAAAAGATTGTTATGAGGATGATGAAGGAGAAAAAGAGCTATTAAGCTTGGCAAGAGAGTTAAAAAAAATTAACAATCAAGAATCACGAGATGAACTGGACATATGGGTAGAATTTTTATCGCAAAGAAAGCAAGTTTACAAAGAAAAGATTTACAAAGCAGAGGCAATAAAAGTTGCGAATAATCTACGTATGTTGGACGTTTCTATTGATGCTATTTCTAAAATAACAGATTTATCTATTGAGGAGCTTGAAAATTATGCTTTCAAAACTTAATCTGGGTTAAAAACAGCAGTAGTTTACTGACTCATAAATAATATATTAAAATATTAGAGAGAATAGTTATATATTTAATATATCTATACAGAATTTCTCTATCACTTTCTGATTATCCTCTATCATTTCATTTGCCTCTTGCTGAAGAGATTTGATATTTTTTGATGTAATATTATCCATGTCAGCTGATGCTATTTTCAATTGTGATTGTATACGTATATATTTATCAGCTATAACTTGATCAAGTTGGTAATTTACTGCATCTAAACTTGAGGCAAACATTACGTTCAACAGCGGTTTTATCCAACCTATCTTTCCAAATTTCCTCGAGTTAGAATACCTTATACTTCTATCTGTTCTTCCAGTACCTATCGATAACAGTACAATATCATCATTTGGAAATAACCTCTTACCACTTGCATATGCACAAGCCGCTGGATTATTCGCAAATACCCCGCCATCCACTAATACTCTGTCTATCTGATCAATTTTTAGATGTTTTGGTATGAAATAAGTAGGTGCAGCCGTTGCAGCTCTGAGTGCATCTTTTAGCCTGATAAAATTTCTGTCTTCTCTCCAGCTCTTAAAAAAGAAAGGATAGTTGTTGTTAATATCATAACTTGTTATCAGTACCTTACTTAATGTATTTTTTAGAATATCCTCTCCAAAATATTTATCCAGTACAAATTCAATATTTTTATGTGGGTATTGTGTACAGTTAAACCAAGATAATATTGATCGCCTGAAGAATGAAGATTTAAAAATATATGACCCGTATTCTTGGTAAAATTCAACTAAATCATTGGCTGAGTATTGGGGATTTCCTTGTTCATCTTTCCTGCATAACCCTGCTACAACAATCCCACCAGTTGAAGTACCAGCCATAAGATCAAAAATCTGGGAAATTGTCTTCCTTGCTCTCTTTTCTATTTCTGCTAATATTATGGCTGGTATGATGCCTCTTATGCCTCCGCCGTCAATTGAAAGGATGTATTTAGTCATGAGTAGATATTTATTAGTTTTATTAACTTGCTTGCTTCTATCAGGATTTTCTAGTTGTCCAAAAACTACAGTATGTTTTACTCCTGGAGAAAATTGCACCAACCTAATAATTGATTCCGTGGATCATGCTAAAAAATCCGTGTTGGTTCAGGCATACCAATTTACCTCAAAGCCTATTGCTGAGTCCTTGGTTCAAGCTAAAAAGCGTGGAGTTGATATTAAGGTTATTCTAGATGAATCACAAACTAGTTCAAAACATAGTGTAATTAACGAATTATTTGAGCACAAAATTCCGATAGGCTTTGTTGCATAGCTAGTGTTGGTTGAGGTTATTGTAAGAAGAAAAGCTTTTTAATATATGGCTACTAACGCATTTTGTTGTAAAATAGGCATTTTTCAAACAAGTACAACTTATGCCACAAAAAATGAGAGTAAGTAACCAAAGAGAATATAACGAGTTTCTCAAAAAAAGAGGAAATGTTTTTCATTTTGTTAATCAAGCCATAGAAAATTGGTATGAAAATAGTCCAAAAGTTGCAGGTGGCAATAACACTTATAGTGATAAAGTTGTAATTTTAATACACATAATAGTTCATCTTTTTAGAATTGGCTTGAGACAAGCTGTAGGTTTTGTAAAAGGTTATATGGTACAAATAGGCAAAAAACTTAAGATTATCAGCTATACACAAGCTTCCAGAAGATTTAAAAAGCTTAATTTGAAGATTGATGACCATAGAAGCAATAAAGATGATCTGGAAAATGTTGAAATTGCCGTAGATAGCACTAGAGTTAGTATCTACAATAATAACGGTGGGCATAGTAAGCTTAATATTCGAAAAAGGAAATACAGTGGTTATGGTCAAGTAAGAAAATTACATGTTGTTTTAAACATAAATGATAAGAAAGCAATAAGCATGAACTACACTAGTGGTGTTGCTGTAGACTATTTGCCGGTCTGCGATATGTTAGAAGAAGTCAGTGATAAATATAACATTTGTTCTATTCGAGCAGATGCGGCTTATGATATAAAAAGTGTGTATAAAGAATGCAGAAAATACAATATTGTGCCTATTATTCGCCCTAGGAAGGATACTAAAATTTGTTTAGCTGACTACTTATCAGAAAGAAACAAGTATATTAGTAGAATTAGGTCATATGAGAATTATGAAGATGGTATTAATGAATGGAAGAAAAAAGTTAAGTATGGAGCACGGTCTTATATTGAAGTCTTTTTCTATAGGTTGAAGCAAATATTTGGGTTTGGCTTGAAAAATAAATCAGAGGTAAATCGTGAAAAAGAGCTGTTAATTAAGTGCTACTTATTGAACAAATTTACTGATATAGGTATGGCTAAATTTAAATTAGCTGCGTAAATTCACTGTGATTTACATGCCTATCAGTGCTATGCAACAAAGCCATTCCGATATGGATTGACTTTAAACCCGCTATTGCTCATAGCAAGGTAATTATTATTGATGAGCAAAAAATCATAACCGGATCATTTAACTTTTCAGATGCCGCTCAGCAAAGAAATGCTGAAAACCTACTGATCATAACAGGAGATTCTCCACTAGTTGAACAATACGTCAAAAATTGGAAAAATCGCCAATCGCAGTCTAAGCATTATACACCAGACTTTAAGTTATCTTTGAATTCATCTAATTCCTCAGAAAGATTTTTCACCCTTTCCTCAAGTACTAACACTTTTTCCATTAAACCATATTCAATAAGTTTATCGTGAAATTGTACCCTTGAGTCTAGCTTGGATAACCACCATATGAATCCTACAGTCTGTAGAACTATTGTTATTATTACCGCTATTGGGATTTTTTGCTTTTTCATGTGAAAGTATTAATCTATTATGGATAGTTTGAGGATTTATATAGAGATCATAGAAAACTTACAGCTTTAGTGATTACTTTTTGTTGATTCGTATTGATCCTCTGCTTTAGCAAGTAGCTTTATGATTTTATCGTAATGTTTGTTATTTTTATTGTGTCGCGATTCCACTACAGCCATATTTCTAGGTCTTCTTCCGTCTTGGGCTGTAGCTGTAGGATTTGCTCCTTTACTTAGTAAAAACTCAACGATTTCCAAATGTCCCTTATCTGCTGCATGGTGCAAAGCTGTCCATCCCATATACCCACCTGTAGCATTTATATTTGCTTTTTCTTTCACTAAAAACTCAACAATTCTTAGACACCCAGAATCAGATGCATGATGTAATGCTGTTAACTTATTAATCTGTACGCTAGTATCTAACAAATTTTCTACTGAGAATTTAACAATCTCTAAGTTACAATTTTCAGATGCAACTTGTAATATTGTTTTATAATTATCTGTAGCTTTTGCTTTCATATAGTAATAAGTAATAATAACACATACTACTGTTACTATAAACCACCAAAAATGTAGCTTATTTCTTGAGTCTCTATTCATATTCAATACCTTTTTCAATATTAAACATTTGTTTTACTGATTTTTCTTTAACGTTGATGCTGATAACACAGTGCGATAACCTGAACTATCTAACACATGTTCTGCTCTGTCGATTACCCATTCACCATCTATGTCTTGATGAAATCCTAACAAGCTAAGTTTTGCCTCTGCAAATAGTTCTGGATTACCAGGCATAGTGACATCCAATACTGCATTATTTCGCTTTAATTGTTTTAACTTAGCATTTGCTGCACTTAATGCTGATTCTACATTAGAGTAAAGCGTTTGTATAGTATAACTTGGACTACCAGAACCAGCTATTTCTGATATAGTTTCACCTTTTTCATAGCTATGCCATTTTGCAATTACTGAGTTGTACCTACTCACGGTAAAGTGAACCTTCCAATTTATTGTGTCTTGAGGTCTAATAGCTGTTGTTCCTAAAGCTTTTCCAGTTGCCGACTTTGCTTTGCTTTTGGGAATAAAAAGTATGTATCCGCCAGCTAACTTTGCCATTGCCTCGCGTTCTATTGCTATTTTTGTTAGTAAACTTATATCACTTTCTTCTGTTTGGTTAATATGTGGAATCAACACATTTTCAAATTCTTCTGCAACTCTGCACCCATATCCGTGCTTTTCTGCTATTTCCTTAACCAAGCTACCTAGAGTAATTTGATGCCATTCTTTAGATGCTTTCTCCTTTAATGATAGTCTTAAATTTGTTGCATGAGCTTTGATTAGTAGAGTCTTAGGTGGACTTTGTATTGTAACTTCGTTGACTGTATATATGCCCATTGGTAAGACTCCAGTTTCTCTGTAACCTAGAGCGATATTTAATTCATTCGGAACATCTGTGTTTTCATCCCTATAATCAACATGTACTTCAACTACATCATCTATAGTTCCAGATTCATCTGTAAGGCGCAATGATATAACTCTATCTTTAATTGATTCACATTTATCTATTATAAAATCTGGCTGCATTTATTCCCACACCTTTAATTTTGACTTTTGTACTGGTTTCTGAATAACAGGAAGCTTTATCTTTAATCCTGCCGGTAAAAAGCTTCCGTATTCTGCCAAACCTAAGTTCTCTGCTAGTACTAATTCCACTACTCCATTCGTAAATCCGTAATGTTTCCAGCAAATCAGATCTAACATTTCACTTTCTTTACTCACATAATATGTAGTCATCTGTAGCTCTTCAAACTCAAACTAAATTCAACTTTTCTCGGTAGTCCATTAGGTAAAAAATATATCTGCTTTTCTTCTAATCTAGTAATTACGAATTGTCCTAAAATATTACCTAGACTATCTACTAAAACATGCGGTTTTTCAGCTTCTTTCATATTCTTTAATTGATTTACTCTATTGAGAATATTAAGGTAAATAACTCCTTCTATATCTACATTTTCCACTCCTCGACCAATATTTTGTAGTGACGGCATTTTATCGATACATTCAATTACACTCCAACGATTTTCTTTACTATACTTCAAACTTATCGGAGTAAATTTATATGGACCAAGAGATAACACAAATAAAAAATTTTAAAAAACATAGTTGATCAATAAAAGTTATCTAAGTGAAGAAGGTTGCCCCTCCTCACTCGACTTCAAAACCGTACGTGAAACTTTCGCTTCATACGGCTTCTCTCTAGCTTGGCGCTTTTCATGCATACTTCTGTGTAAACTATCGTGACAATGTCCATGTAGCATAGATAAGTTTGTGATTGTATTATTTTGCTTATTATGGTCCTTATGATGTATTTCTAAGATATCACCATTCTTAAACCAAAGTTGACAACAATCACACTTACCTTGTTGCATCTTCAGAAGTTTTATTGTTTGTGGTGATTTATCAAGTATTTTACTCATACGCTTTCCCCAATAAGTCCAGTCTCCATCATATGGAGATTTGGCTCCAATCACTTTGACATGTCGTTTAATGTCATGATCTCCGTGTTTAATAAGACGCATTCCGTTACTTGTCATATATCGCCATTTATCGTTACCATACTTCTTGAAGTATTTTCTTTTGATCCAACATCTTCCTTTGTTTGGGTGTTTAAACATTGCCCATTTCCAAAGTTTTCTAAACATTGTATTATCCATTGCACCAAAGGCTTTAGATGATACCACCGAAGCGTAGTATTGACACCATCCTCGAATAATTGGATTAAGGTGACTTATTACTGCTTCTTGTGATTCACCACGCATTTTCTTTAGCTTACTTTTAATGACTAATGAGTGTTGTTCTATAGAGTTACGACTTGGTTTGATGATAGACTTGTATGACATCTTATTGTGTTTTGTTGGATATTGCCGTATTGTAAAACCAAGAAAATTGAAACCTGGTTTTATTTCTTTCAGGAATTTTTGAGTATGAGAAATTCTTGTTTTTGAAGGGTTCAACTCCAATCCAATAGTTTTTAACCATTCTTCAATCAGAGTTTTTGCTTTCAAAACAATTTCCTCACTTTCATGAAGTACTACAAAATCATCTGCATAAGTGATTACGCTGAGTGATCTTTTCGCATTTTCCCTACATGTTCTGCCAGGTTTCGTTTTCCTGTAGCTAATTAGCTCCTCTGCCATTATTTCTTTCAGATAATTTTCTAACCCATGTAAAGCAATACATGCCAGTAATGGAGAAATTGTCCCTCCTTGGATTGTACCGCTTCTAGATGGTTGAAATATCCTATTTTCCATCACACCTGCTTTCAACCATCCTTTTACTATCCTCCTTAAAGTTGGTGTGGTATTGAGTTTTTCTAACAGTATATGATGATTTATATTATCGAAACACCCAGAAATATCAGCATCTAAAACAAATACTGTTTTCTTGATGAGTGCTTGAAATATAGCTTCAATGGCATCATGACATGATCTACCAGGTCTAAAACCATAAATGTTGGGCTCAAACTTTGCTTCCCATTCTGGTTCTAGCATCATCTTAACAAGTGTTTGTTTTGCTCGATCTGTTATTGTTGGTATCCCTAATGGACGTTTTTCACTTTTTCCAAGCTTTGGAATCCAAATGCGCCTTGATGGCTTTGCTCTCTCCCTTATATCTAAGGATTTTGCCAATTGCAATCTTTCTTTTTGATTAAGGTTAGCTTTTCCATCAATACCTGCAGTTCTTTTTCCTCTATTGTCCTGAGTTACCTTTCTCACAGCGATCATCCTAGCACTTGTCGATTTTTGTAATAATCTCTGAAGGTCATGCATCTTTTTGATATCATTACATTTAGAAGCTCGGTAAATTCGTTTTTGTAGCTTAAATGAAGACTTTTCTAGCTTGCGCCAAGGAACTTCATTCCATTCATACCTAACTTTTTGTTGGCTCATAACATATTCACTACTATTCATAACTTTACCCTCCAAGTTACAGTGTCCACGTCTGCGTATCCTAAGCATTACTTTAGGCATTAGCTTTTTAGACAATCCTTCCAACATAGAAGCTTGCAGTTGGCTACTTGCTTATTACAAAGTATAATAAGAGCTTCTATGTGGTTACTCCGTTCCATGAAACCGTTTCGCGTCAGATTTAGGTTCTTATTTTTTGCCGGGAGATCGGAAACATCTTGATTAAACGAACCGATTCTAATCATCCTTATTCTCCATACCTTTTGGTCTATGTGTACCAACCTTATTTCACATATTCACAGTAACGACAATTCAAACATAAGTTTCTTTCGTAACCTTACCTGACTCTTCTTGGGAGAATTTATTATAAGGTTTAACATTACTCCCTTTTAGCCCATGCTCGCACCTTAGGTGTTTGCCAATTTCCTAAAATGTGGACTACAATTTCAGCCAGATGTTATGGCGGATGGAATTTAACCATCACAATTTCATGACTTCCGGGTCACACCAAATCAACTATGTCAGTACTCACACAATCAGGCAGAGCAGCTATTGCTGCGAGCATAAGAGAGCAACCGATACATCTTGCTTGGGGAAAAGGTGATTCAAGCTCTGGAAGTAGCCATCAGGTCGAAAAAGTTTTTGTTGAGGGTGAAATAGCTCTAGATCACCACACTATTAAAGATGTAAGGGTTTTTACAGGACAAACAACTTATCAGCCAAGTATAGATTATATAGTTGATAGCAGTAGTGGCGTAATAAAACGTACGGAAAATAGCTCTATCAGGGCAAATAGTGCAGTTACTGTAGAATATAGTGAAAGCACACCACCAGAGCTGATAACTTCTGAAAAACTGCTCAATGAGCTTGGCAGACGTACTGCGAACGAAGTGCTCTTCTGCACAGGTGATGAGAATGGAGAGCTTTTGACCCCTTCTGGAAGGTTTAGGCCCTCAAATGTACCAACTAATAATCTCTATCTTAAATTTACTTTCGATTTCACGGACGCAGCAAATCAAGTTATACGGGAATTAGGGGTTATGGTTGGTACTAAAATAAAAGAAGGATTACCTGAAGGACAGAGATATTTTGAACCAAAAGACGTGGAAAATCCTGGAATTTTGTTAGTTTTAGAACATACAGTACCACTTATTAGAACTGCAGCAACTCGGGAAACTTTTTCATTTGTTGTAACTTTTTGAATTTTTCTAGCATAAAATGACTTTAAACGCCTATTATAACCGCTTTAATCCTGACAAAGAGTACGAAAAAAGTTTGTTCCTTGCAGGAAGAGGTCTACAGTCTGCAGAATTAAATGAGACTCAGGAGTATGCTCTTTCTAAGCTTAAAGGCATAGGTGATGCAATATTTCGTGATGGTGATGTTATAACGGGAAGCAATTGTATTATAGATGCAAAAACTGGTAAAGCTACACTTGAGGGAGGAAAAATCTATCTGCGCGGTGCAGTTAGAAAAGTTGAAAAAGAAGAATTTGTTATTCCACTGAGTACCACAGTTCGCATAGGTGTTTATTATGTAGAATCTACGATTACAGAACTTGAGGATGAAAACCTTCGTGATCCTGCTATTGGTACAAGAAACTATCAGGAAGTAGGAGCTGCAAGGCTTAAAGTTTCCACCATTTGGGGTTATCAAGCAGAAGGTCTTTCTCCACAGTTCTCTGAAGGAGAATTTTACCCAATTTACAATATTGAAAATGGAGTATTGATAGAACATTCACCGCCACCACAAGCAAACATAGTAACTACAGCTCTTGCTCGTTATGACAAAGAAGCAAATGGTTCCTACGTCGTAAATGGTCTTGAAGTAATGTTCCTGCAAAAGGAAGAGGGAGAAGGAGGAAAAAAAATATTTGTGATTAATGAGGGCAAAGCTCATGTTGATGGCTATGAGATTGAACTTCCTCACAGTATTCGTGTTTCTTTTGATGAAGATCCGGATATAAAATCAGTTGAATCAGAACCACATACTTTTCAGCCAAATAGCCAAGGAGTAATGGAACTTAAAGTTAATGATTTTCCAATAAGTGAAATTAAAAAAGTAGATATAACTGTTCAAAAAACCATTACCATTACTCATGGTTCATATTCTGGAGCTATTGATCCTATACCTGATTCTGCAGTACTTGAGATTATTCAAGTTAAACAAGGTAATGTTATTTATGAAATTAGTATAGACTATAAGTTAAATGCAGGAAACGTTGATTGGTCATTACCCGGGAAAGAACCAGCTCCTGGAAGTAGTTATCAAATAACTTACCGCTGTCGCACTCATGTAAGCCCTGAAGATATAAGTGAGCAGGGGTGTAAAGTAAAAGGAGCAGTTGATAACAGCTTGGTTTTGATAGATTATACCTGGAAAATGCCCCGCTTTGATTTAATTACTATCGATAGCAAAGGGGTGGTAAGGAGAATAAAAGGAATTTCCCATTCTTGGCGACCACCGATGCCTAAAGCGCCCTCTGGACAACTTTTGCTCTGCTACATTCATCAGACGTGGAAAAACGGAGAAAAAGAAGGGGTAAAAATAGTGAATAATGCTATTCATGCTGTACCGATGAATGAGCTTGAAGCAATGAAAAAAGGAATAAATGATCTTTATGCGCTGGTTGCACAGGAACGTCTACGCAATGATGCAAATTCAAGAGAACCTACCACCAAAAAAGGAGTATTTGTTGATTCGTTTTTTGACGATGATATGCGTGATCAAGGAATTTTGCAGACTGCAGCGATAGTAAATAGGGAGCTAGTTCTGCCAATAGATGTAGAAGTTGCAGATATTGAAAAAGGTGGGGAAAGATATCTTTTGCCATATGAACTTGAACCGGTACTGGAGCAGCTTTTACAGACTAAAGGAGAAAAGATTAATCCATATCAAGCTTTTGATCCAGTCCCGGCACAAATTACTCTAAATAAAAACATTGACCACTGGACCGAGGTTACCACTAATTGGAAAAGTCCAGTAACAAGAGTATTTAATGTTAAAGAAACAACAGAGCTGCTGTCAAGTACTTCATACGAAGCTGAATTTATGAGAGAAGCAGTACAGAATTTTGAAATTGAAGGTTTTGAGCCAAATGAAAAACTTAAAGAAGTAAAATTTGATGGCATTTCTATTACACCTATGGCATAGAGGAAAAAAAAGTGGAAGCTAACAATCAGGGAAAATTAAAAGGAAAGGTGAAAGTGCCGGCAAATATTCCAGCAGGTACTAAGTTAGTACAGTTTTATGGGGATAAAGGAAGCTATGGAGAGGCAACTTATACTGGTAAAAAAACTATTACCATAGAAGAAAGAAGAAGAGTTATCGCAGCAAGAAGAGTTGATCCTTTAGCCCAAACATTTACTCTAAATGAAAGCAGACACATAGGAGGTCTAGACTTATGGTTCACAAATAGCGGCAAAAAACGTGTTGTTGTGCAGATTAGAGAAACAGCAGTGGGAATGCCCTCGCAGACTGTCATTGCTGAAAGTTATATTGAGCCAAAAGATATAAAGATAGATGGCACAGCAACACGTATAACTTGGTCACCAGTGTTTTGCCATGCAGAACGAGAGTATGCAATAGTACTGCTTACTGATGATCCGAGTACTGCAGTAAAAATAGCAGAACTTGGCAAATATGATGCAGTAAATAGCCGCTGGGTAACGAGTCAGCCATATCAAGTAGGAGTATTACTGTCATCAAGCAATGCAAGCACCTGGACACCACATCAAAATTTAGATTTAACGTTTCGACTACTAGCTGCAAAATTTAGCGAAAATTCTCACGTTGTTGATCTGGGCAAAGTTACAGCAAACAATGTATCAGATTTAATAGTTTTGACGAATGTGGAAAAAGTAGGCTTTGATACGAATGTAGAATTTATCTTAACAGATGAGGAGGGCAAAGAAAACTTTTTATCTGATAATTTGCCGCTCGCACTGCGTGAAAGATTATCTGGAGAGCTAACGGTAAAAGCAAGCCTAAAAGGAGGGCGAGAAAAAAGTCCTGTGCTATATCCTGGGTTACAGCTAGTTCTGGGAAATATAGGGGAAGAAGGAGATTATGTCACGAGGAGCATTACCGCAGGAGCTAACACTAAAATTACCATAACGTATGATGCGCTGATACCTGGCACTGCAGATGTAAAAGCATATGTGCAAAAAAATGTAGATTGGCAATTAGTAAATTTAACATCAGGAAAACCAATTGGAGAAAGCTGGGTGGAGAGAACTCATGTACTGACGAACTTTAATGGCAATGAGACAAGGATAAAATTAGTTTTAAGTGGAACAGTTGTCTATCGTCCTAAAGTAAAAAATTTGAGAATTATTGTCACATAAACCAATGCCAAATGACCAAAGCAAACGAGGATATCCTTTGCCACATCCAGAGAATATTGCAGTGGAAGATGTAGTACGTATTCGAAAAGCTATAGAAAAAATAGATGAAGATATGAGTGAGAAAGAAAATAAACACAATCAACTTAAAAATAAATTTGAACGATTTAGATTTGAAACTTTTTTAAATTTTTGGGAATGAAGGAAGCAATATACCAAAGGATAAAGGATTTAGCAGCAAACAGCACACCTGATCAACTGGCATATCTTGCAAAATCGCTGGAGTTGATAGCAGATAAAAAAGCTATTGCTGACATTGTGCAGATGACTGAGGTAAAAGAGATAATTGATGCACTACAAAAGAGGCTTAAGGATTTAGCAGTAAACAGTACTCCAGATCAATTAGCATATCTTGCTAAAGCATTGGAATCAATAGTCGACAAAAGTGCTGTCTCTGAAATTGTACAGATGACAGATGGTAAGCTAAAAGAACTTCTTGATAGTGCAAAAAAACACTTAACTGATCTGGATAATAAAAAAGCTAGTTCTTTAGCAGTGATCTCTGAATCAGAGAAGCAGTCATTAAAGAGAATTGATGAAAAAGGAACAACAAATTTATCACTACTTGATACGAGAAAGAATGCCAATATTGCAGCAATAAACAGTGTTGGCAATGATCATAAAGATGGTCTAAAAGGTTTAGTGAATAACTTCCGTACTGTTAATGATGTGCCAAGCGGTTCATCGATTATGAGGGAGATAAGGAGCAGAGAAAATCAACTAACAACTAAGCTTAACTCTATAAATGATGTACCAAGCGGCTCATCAATCATGAAAGAAGTAAGAAATCGTCACATGATTGAACCTGGAGCATTACCTTTTTTATTTGGTGTACTAAGTAGAAAAAATAATTACTTTGGTCACGGAACTTTTACAACTGAGCTTGGTCAGTGGAGTAGTGATGTAACAAAAACAGACTATATGCTACAACTACTAGCAGGTACTCACACATATGATACAAGCTATGTTAGTTTTTATCGGCCAAGACAACTCAGTTTTTTAGAGGGAAGCAAAGGTACATTTATCTATGGAGAATCATACCCAAGATTTATGTATGATGGATTTTCTGAGCAATTCAATATGCTGAAATACCCTTATGCTGCATTGGGAGTAATATTCGTAAAAAACACAAGCAATGTAGATATAAGTAAAACTCTAAACTTTGTTGGATCTGCAATGTGGTATAAAGATGAAGTTAATTATGGAGGAGCAGGATTATTTATAGGTACACCTGATAAAACTAATACAAGGAAGTCAGAGATTTCGAGAATTACTTGGACACGTATTTACCAGCATGAAATTAACAGTCCTGAATTTATTGCATCAGGTAACATACTCATTCCAGCAGGAAAAACCGTTACAGTGTTACTTTATACGTCATCTAATCTTCACTCAGAAGGTGAAAGAGTTGGTGAGACACCTGAGTTCTTTGCAAGTGAGCACACGTATAGCACAATCTATGGTCAATTTATTCAGTGGGGAATATATAATTTTCGCAGCAATTTTCTAACCACGGGACTTGAAATAGATGTAGAAAGGACATTAAGAGCGTGGCAATGTCCTGGGTTATCTAGTACATGTGAGATTTGGCAGTAAATTAAATAGGGAGGGAGAAAAACTGTGAGCATTTACATACGTTTTGAAAATCACAAACAAGTAGAAACAACAACACTTGAAAGCAAGCCAACCGGAAATGATTGGTATGAAGCACCAGAAGATTTTGATTGGCAAAAAAGTTATTGTTTAACAGAGGGAGGAGAAATTGCTCAGCGTACTAAAGAAGATATACAAAAGGAGTTACTGGATAATGCGAAGCTTTGTGCATTTGATAGTATGCGTTTCTATTATGATAATCATACTCACCAATATGCAGGTCATTCTCACCAAAAAGCTAAATCTTATGAGATTCAAGCGGAAGCCGCAAAAAGCATTCTAGCAGCACCAGAATCTATGAATGAAAAGGATAAAGAAATTATAGAACCTTTAGCAAAAGTCCGTGGTATTACGGTTATTGAAATGGCAAGAATAATTGAGGAAAAAGTGAAAAAAGCAGTAAAAGCAATAATTAAATGTGAAGAGCTTGAAGATTTAGCCAAAAGAAAGATTGAAGAAGTCAAAAGTGAAGAAGAGCTACAGACTTTGCTAGATGATTTCAGGAAAAAAATACAAAGAAATGGCTGAAGAATTTTTACATGGCGTAAATGTTATTGAGGTAACCTCAGGAGCAAAGACAGTACGTACAGCTAAATCATCAGTGATAGGTGTAATTGGTACTGCCCCTGAAGCTGATGAGCAAAAATTTCCACTCAATAGTCCAGTATTAATAGCAGGAAACTTAAAGGAAGCAGCAAAGCTTGGGAAAAGTGGAACACTACCTTCTGCAATAAACGGAATATTTTCCCAAATTGGTGCAACAGTAGTAGTTATTCGAGTTGAAGAAAGTGAAGCTATTCAAAATATAATTGGTGGAGTTGATGAAGAGACTGGAAAATATCAGGGAATTCAAGCATTCCTCAGCAGTGAAAGCATAATACATGTTGCCCCAAGAATACTAATTGCACCTCAGTTTACTCATCAATTGCCTGAATCTGAAAATCCTAAAAACCCAGTAGTAGCAGCTTTGATAGGAGTAGCAGAAAAGCTAAGGGCAATAATAGTTGCAGATGGACCAAATACCAATGATGAAGAAGCCATAAAATGGAGAAAAAGTGTAGGTAGCTCAAGAATTTACGTTGTTGACCCATGGGTTAAGGTGTTTATTGAAGGAAAAGAAGAAATTTTCCCGTCTAGCCCATTTGTAGCAGGTTTAATAGCCAAAGTAGATAGTGAGCAAGGATTTTGGCATTCGCCTTCAAATAAAGAAATAAACGGTATTGTTGGAACAAGCAGGCCTATTGATTTTACGCTCGGTAATACAAATTGTAGAGCAAACCATTTAAATGAAAATGAAGTAACAACGATAATTCATCAAAATGGCTATAGGCTTTGGGGAAATAGAACATGTTCAAATGACTCAAAATGGGCTTTTCTGTCAGTGAGAAGGACTGCAGATTTAATCAACGATAGTCTACTTCGAGCTCATTTATGGGCAGTTGATCGCAATATCACCAAAACTTATATAGATGATGTGATTGAGGGGGTGAATTTTTATTTGGCCAATTTAAAAGCACAAGGAGCTATTATCAGTGGAAAATGTTATGCAACACCAGAACTCAATACACCGGCAAATATTGCAAACGGGAAAGTGTATTTTGACTTTGAGTTTACACCACCATATCCAGCAGAACAGATTACTTTCAGGTCACACCTTGTGAGTGGCGCAGTATTGTAAAAGGAGAAAGAGAGATGTTACCAAAGATCTTAAAGAATTTTACTGCCTTTGTTGATGGTCGAGGCTATGCAGGGCGTATCGATGAAATTAGCTTGCCAAAACTTACCATAAAAACAGAAGAATACAGAGCTGGTGGTATGGATGTTCCAATAAATATTGACATGGGAATGGAGAAACTTGAAGCAGAGCTCACTTTTGCTGAATATGACTCTGAGCTCTTTAGACTTTTCGGATTGATAAACAATAATGCAGTCTCTCTTACTTTAAGAGGAGGTTTGCAGGGAAGTAGTGATGCCGAATCAGTAGTAATTAACTTAAGAGGGCTCTTTAAGGAACTTGATTTTGGTAACTGGAAGGCTGCTGAAAAAGCAACACTAAAATGCACTGTAGCTGCCAACTATTATAAGCTTACCATTGATGGCAGAGAATTGATTGAAATTGACGCTGAGAATATGATTCGCAAGATCGATGGTGTTGATCAAATGACTTCTATGCGCACAGCTTTAGGAATTTAACTAAAAGGGTAAAACAATGCAAAAAATTAAATTAACTGAACCAATAAAAATCGATGGAATTTTAGTTTCAGAGCTAACTCTACGCCGTCCAAAAGTTCGAGATCGTTTAGCTGTTGAACGTATGGGTAATAGCGATGCAGAGAAAGAAGTAGCACTGATTGCAAATCTTGCAAGTATTTCAAGAGAAGCAGTAGAAGAATTTGATTTAGCAGACTACAATAAGATTCAAGAAACGTTACAAGGTTTTTTGTCTCAGCAGAAGAATTGAGGTTGAGCATATTATCACTTAGCTCAATGGTTGGTGGTGGAATCAATCAGTGGCTTGATATGGATATTGAAGAATTTATTGCTTGGTTTGAAAGTAGCGGAAAATTATACAAATGAAAGCAATTTCTATAGTAATTGGAGCAACACTGCAAAGCAGTTTTAATAGTACGATAGCAGGTAGTACGAAGCAGCTTTCTCGTATTGGTAGTACGATAAAACAACTTGAATCATCAAGTAAATCAATATCCAAGTTTAAAGAGCTCAGCCACGATGCTCTGCTTGCTAGGCGTTCTTGGAATGAACTAGAAATAAAGACAAAATCTCTTGCTCAGCAGATAAAAAACGCAGAAGAACCAAGTAAGAGTCTGCAAAATGAGTTTACAAGGTCTAAAACTGCAGCACTGAAAGCTAAAACAGCTTATTTACAAAAAAGAAGTGCTCTCCACCATTTACGCACGGAGTTCAGTAAAAGTGGTAGAGATATAAAATCTCTTATTGGAGACCAAGCTAAACTTGGCTCTTCTATTGAAAAGCTTAAAAATAACTATACGGCTTTAAATTCCGTAATGCAAAAACGTAAAGGAGTTTTAGCGCAAAGAGCAAATTTTAGAGCTCAAATCATGGATACCGTGGCACTTGGCCTCACCCTTGCAGCACCACTTAAGGCTGCAATTAGTTTTGAGAGTGCTATGGCTGATGTAAAGAAAGTTGTAAAGTTTGAAGATACAGATGTAAATGGTTTAACAAAGCTTGGTGAAACATTAAAGGAAATGTCACGGACAATTCCGCTATCTGCAGCAGAACTTGCACAAATTACTGCAAGTGGTGGTCAGCTTGGTATTGCAGCTAAAGATCTTACAATCTTTACAGACACTGTGGCCAAAATGGCAACTGCATTTGATATGTCAGCAGAAGAAGCAGGCGACGCTATTGCTAAACTTTCTAATATTTATCAAATTAAAATTGGTGAAATGAAAAGCGTTGGCGATGCGATAAACCATATCTCTGATAACACTGCGGCAAAGGCTCAGGACATTGTTCCAACGCTAAACAGGATTGGTGGTACAGCAAGGCAATTTGGCTTAACTGCAGTGGAAGCAGGAGCTTTAGCAAGTAGCTTCATTAGTCTTGGCAAAACTCCTGAAAAAACAGGTACGGCGATTAATGCAATGCTCAGCAAGTTGCAAACAGCGAGTAAACAAGGTGGCAATTTTCAAAAAGCGTTTCAAGTGCTAAAAATAAATGCTCAGGAGTTTGAGAAAGCAATCGGTAAGAATGCACAAGGTACATTACTTAAGTTTTTAGAAACAGTTGCAAAATTAGATAAGCAAGAACGTTCTAGCGTTCTCTTTGACCTCTTTGGTCTTGAATATCAGGATGATATAGCGCTACTTACTGGTAGTCTAGATGAATATAGAAAATCTTTGCGATTAATAAACGAAGAATATCATGGCTCAATGCAAAGAGAGTTTGAAAATAGAGCAAATACTACAGCAAATAATCTTCAGTTACTTAAGAACTCAATAGCAGAATTGGGTATGAATCTTGGTACGGTATTATTACCACCTTTAAATTTTACTGTTAATCTTTTCAAGTCAGCAACTACACAAGTAGCGCTGTATGCAAAAGAATATCCAATACTGACTACAGTAATCATGAGCACAATTACTGCTTTGATTAGCATTAAAATAGCAGCCATATCTCTTGGATATGCTTGGACTTTTGTAAAAGGTTCCTTATTCGCTCTTTTATCTACTTGGAAAGTGTTTGGATCTGTTATTACTTTGGTAAAAATAGGTCTTTCTGCAGTTTTTCCAGCAATAATTGCTGGATTTAAAGCATTGACAATTGCCTTAATGAGTAACCCTATGGGACTCGTTATTGGCGGTCTTGCTGTTGCTGCAACTTTGATAATTACCAAATGGCAAGTGGTAAAGAACTTTTTTGTTACTATCTGGGAATCAGTGAAAATTGTATGGAAATCTTTTTCTGATTGGGTAGGAAAATTTTGGAATAATATTACTCAGCCCTTTAGAACAATCAGTAATCTGTGGAATAAAAGAAATGAGTCTAAACTAGAAGTTAAGTCTGTAAATAACGTTATAAGTGATTCTCTTAAGTACCCCATTGCGGCACACAGTAAAGCTGTAGAGAATAAAACTCAAAATAATCACTTCAGTATTAATATTCATTCAACCCCTGGGCAAGATACACGTAGCATTGCTGATGAAGTAATGGAGCGAATTAGAGAGCAATTTAGTGGCGCACTTTACGATATAAATTAAATTATGTTATCTCTTGGTCCATATAGATTTTCATTAATTGAGCAAGGCTTTACACGCAGAAGTGAATATCGCTGGCCTGCACTTGAGCGTATTGGGGAAAAGCCATTGCTTCAAAGTATTGGTCCTGGAGAGGACATTGTTGAGCTTGCAGGAGTAATCTATTCAGGAGGGCTGAAGCAAATAAATAATATGCGAAATTCATCGAAACCTCTTTTACTTATTGATGGCCAAGGTAACATTTTAGGCCATTTTGTTATTGTGAAAATAGAAGAAACGCAGAAATATTTTTTTCCAAATGGTGAACCAAGAAAGATTGAGTTTCATTTAAGTTTAAAACGTTATGATAACGTATTACTAGATAGCAATTTATCATCACGAAATAGCACTACTGACTTTACTGTAACTGACAATGATGTACTACAAGACTAAAGAAAATGACATGTTGGATTTTATTTGTTGGAAACACTATGGATTCAGCTCTGGAGCAATTGAGGTTGTGTTAAAAGCTAACTCTGGGCTTGCAGAGTACGAGCTTCTTCCTGCAGGATTAATTATTAAACTTCCTGTTATTCAAAAAGAAACACAAAAGCAAGTAGTGAAACTATGGGATTGAAATGACACCAGATTTTAGCATTTCAGTAGAAGGGATTTTAATCACTGAACTAGTAAAGAGTCGGCTAATATCAATGCACATTACTGATGAAGCTGGAATAATAAGTGATACTGCTGTAATTCACCTTGACGACCGTGATTCATTATTTGAGATTCCTAGAACTGGGGCAAAGCTAAATATTTTACTCGGGTATAAGGAAACTGGCATTGTGCCAATGGGAGATTATATAGTAAATGAAATTACGCTACAAGGCCCGCCACAATCACTAAAGATTAAAAGTCATGCAGCGGATCTAAAAGAGTCATTAAAGGAACAAGTGTTTAATGAGTGGCATCAAATTACCTTAAATGATTTGGTAAAAAAGATTGCAGACAAACATGGCTATCAAGCTAAAGTTGCTGCAGAGTTTGTAAATATCATGATATCACATATTGATCAAACTGCAGAGAGCGATATGCATTTTTTAACCAGGCTTGCTCAAATTTATGGAGCAATAGCAAAACCTGCAGGAGGATATTTACTGTTTGTTTCAAAAGGAAAAGCAAAATCAGTTACCGGAAAAACTTTAAGCACTATTACTTTAACACCTAGAGATATTACAAATTGGAAAGTAAAATTTAATGAGCGTAATCAATATGGCTCGGTTATTGCTTACTGGTATGATTATGAAAAAGCAGAGACAATAACGGAAAAAGTAGGTAATCAAGAACCAAGCTATATTTTGCGAGATATTTATGCAAGTAGTGATTTGGCACAAAGTGCAGCATCTGCGAAGTTGAATCAGCTGATGAGTAATGCAGCAACACTCAATGTCACAATGCCAGGAAATCCTGAATTATTTGCTGAAGCAAAGATCAACCTTTCTGGGTTTCGCAAGGAAATTTATGGCGAGTGGATAATAAATAAGGCTGAGCATGTAGTTGATAATCTTGGCTATCGTACTATATTAACAGCAGTTATGGGAACAATTGATAGTGGGAAAGTAATTTGATAATTTCCTCATAAATATCTTCTTTATTATTGTTTAATTCCTCTACAGCAAGATCTAAAGGAGTTTTTTTATCTTTATTTTTAGCAAGAGGATGTGCTCCATTTTCCAGTAGAAATTTAGTAATTTCCAAACGTCCTTCCTGTGCAGCATAGTGCAAAGCTGTCCAGCCAAAAGCATCAGTAGTATTTATATCAATGCCCTCTTCAATTAGAAATTTTACGACTTCTAAACAGCCTCCGCTTGTAGCATAGTGTAATGATGTTGCACCAAAATGATGAGTAGCATTGATATCTACTACATTTTTTATTAAGGATCTTACAGTATCTAAATTACATTTTTCAGCTGCAGTAGATAATGTTTCCAGATCATTGCCACTTGCCTTACTTTTTATTGGCACATCTTTTGATAATTGGTCTGTACTAAAGTGCTGATACAGAACAATAACGCATATTATTGGTATTATTGAACTTGTTACCAATTTCCAAAAAAGGCTAGATTTCATGTTGATTATATTATTTACATCGCTTGTTTAGTGCAACTAATTAACTTTATTTTAGAAAAGATTTTTTGGACGTATTTTTGATGAATCTTGTATATATCTATATACAGCTTTTCCTTAAAAAAATGACAAACACAGGAAAGATTCCTATAGCAGTAATTGCTACTATGGTAATACAAACAATAGCATTGATCTGGTGGCTGGCCAAACTCGATTTAAGAGTGCATATGCATGATAAATTTATAGAGCAAAATCAAAGGACTACAGAAATCATCTATCGCCTTGAAGAAAGGGTCAAAAACCTTGCTGAGGAAGTTAATGAACTTGAGCAGAGACAAAAATAAAAAAGTGGCAAAGTATATTTTATCTGTTGATGGAGGTGGAATCAGAGGAATAATTCCTGCCATTATTCTAGCAGAAATTGAATCTAGGACAAAAAAGCCAATTTCCCAGATTTTTGATTTAATGGCAGGCACCTCAACCGGTGGAATTATTGTTGCTGGACTTTGTAAAAGCAATAAACTTCAATACTCTGCCAATGATTTGGTTGAACTTTATCAAGAGTATGGAGCATATATCTTTCAATCATCATTTTGGAGAAAATCAATTGCTTCTTGGCTGAGTGGTTCTCAGTACTCGTATAGAAATATGGAATTTATTCTCAACAAATACTTTGGTGAAAGTACTATGGCCGATGTTGCAAGTAATCTACTACTCACCAGTTATGACATTCACAATAGTTGTGAATTTTTCTTTAAAAGTTGGAAAGAAGAAAACATTAAGTTGAAAGATGCACTCAGAGCTACAACAGCTGCTCCAACGTACTTTACACCAAAACGTCTGAAAATTAGCCAAACAGAGAGAGTGTTGATAGATGGCGGAGTGTTTGCTAATAATCCAGCAGCTTGTGCATATGCAAGTGGCAAGAGATTATTTCCAAATGATGAGATTATACTGCTATCAATAGGCACTGGTGGAACAGATAGAAGTATAAAGTATGCTAACTCAAGGAAATTTGGCAAAATAGGGTGGGTCAAGCCACTACTGAATGTGATGTTTGCTTCTGGATTGGATTGCGTTGATTATCAACTAGAACAAGTAATAGATGATAAATACATAAGAATACAATCGCAATTGAAAGTAGCATCGACTGAGATGGACAATATTACACTCAAAAATATCAAATTTCTTCAGCAAGAGGCAAGTAAAATGATAGAGGATAACCAGAAAGTGATAGACAAATTCTGCAAGCAAAATCCAAAACTATAACTGAGCTAGAAAAACGAAATAAGCGAGTTTCTAGTATCTACTTTAATAAATTTACTAAAATATTTTTTTAATATTATATATTGAATACAGAAGCACAAGAATTTCATTCAGCAACGCAGATAATTAATTATGTAATCACCTTTGTTGATATTTTAATATATTGTATAGAAATCAGCAAACTAATGTTGCTTTTAATTCAGGTTAAGTTTTGGAAGCGTGATTTTCAAGTTCCTCAATAGATAAATCTGTTATTTTAGAAATAGCATCAACAGAAACGTCCAACATACGTAGATTATTTGCAACCTTTATTGACTCTGCTTTGTAAATCGGGAATGTTGCTACCAAATGTTGACATTAAACTTTATGATATGAGGTATCTTTGATGTTTTTACGCTACTAAATTCATGATATCCATCTCTTGGCGATTTAAGCCTATTTTTAGAGTATTTATAAAAAGACGATAAGACCCCTTCTACATCTAAAGCCTAAAATGCAATTCTCAGATGATCTCTGACAGACGTTTTTTTCATCAACACATTCAAAACAATAAAAAGATTGAATATTTCTTCACAATTGTGTATAATTATTAATGCTTTGGTGCACGTAACGATTATTCTTTAAAAAGAATATTGGCTACTGAGAAGAATGAAGACATCTTCATCAGAAAAAAAAGGGGCAAAAACAGAGAAAATTGATGTAACTACTTAAGGAAGGTGTCTCTATTGCAGATGAGACACCTAATCTATCCATGATCAAATAAAAAAGTTATAAGCATACAGGTTGGATTACAGTATCTTTTTTAAGAAGAAGATTTATCTTGCTTAAAAACTTGTAGATACTATATTTTACATAAATTCTTCATGCGAGGCCTTTATGTTTACTAATAGAATATCTAATAATCTGGATCAGCTGCAATTTTTTGTAGAGTTTTTAAATGAAAATTATGAAATTCAGAAACATCTTAGTCTTACACCGCTACATTTAGCAGCAGGAAATGGTCAGTTGGATTTAGTCAACACTTTATTAGGAGAGGGTTTAGATATTAACTCAGAGATTAAGTACGATGCCTTTACGCCACTGTATTTTTCAATTGCAAAAAATCGCTTAGAGATGGTTAACTTTCTTATTGCTCATGGAGCAGATGTAAACCATAAGACCATTCTAGGCTTTACACCTTTAAGTTTTGCATCCCAGCAAGGATATTTAGATATAGTCAACACCTTGATTGCAAATGGAGCAGATCTTAGTACTAAAACAGATAAACTTAATACACCTTTACACCTAGCAGCAGAGAATGGTCATCTAGATATAGTAAATGTTTTTATTGAAAAGGGATTAGATGTTAATGCTGTAAATAATGATCGAGCAAGACCTTTGCATTCTGCAGTACAAAATGGTAACCTCGAAGTAGTTAAAGCTCTTATTTCACAAGGGTCTAATATTAACGCTGGATCTTCAGGCATAGGTAATCATAAAGTTGATGCAAACATTACACCCTTACATCTGGGAACACAAACTGGTAGGTTAGATATAGTTAAAGTTCTGCTTGAAGCGGGAGCAAACGTTAATGCAAAAACAGATGATAAGATTACACCTCTACATTTAGCGTCTCAAAATGGCTTTTTAGAGTTAGTAGACATTTTACTAAAAGCAAAATCTAATGTTAATGCTAAGGATTATGGGAATCTTACACCGCTACATTTAGCAGCAGAACGTAATCACTTTGGAGTGGTTAAGTCTCTTCTTCTCGTAAGGGGAATTGATGTTAATGCTAAGGACCACGATAATTCCATAGCTTTACATATAGGATCTCAGAATGGTCACTTAGAAGTAGTGAAGCTACTAATAGAGAAAAAAGCCAATGTTAATGCTAAAAAAAACGAAGGTTTTACACCTTTGCATCTAGCAATTCAGCAAAGTCATTTCGAGGTGAGTGATTTTTTAATTAAAAATGGAGCAAACATTAACACCGTGGATGATCAGAATTGGACTCCTTTACATAATGCAGCATATAATGGTTTTTCTTTAAAAATAGTAGAGAGCTTAATTGCAAAAGGAGCAAATATAAATGCAAAGATGGATGATGGTAGAAGAGCTCTACATTTGGCAGCAGAACATAATCGCTTGGAAATAATGAATTTCTTGATTGAAAATGGAGCAGATATTAATGCTCTAGATAACAGAAGTTGGACTCCTCTACATTGTGCAGCATATGATGGTAATTTAGAAGTTGCTAAATCTTTGCTTGATAAAGGAGCAGACATTAATGCTAAAACAGTTAAAAGTACTACACCTCTACACTTTGCAGTAGACCATGATCATTTAGAGGTGGTTGAATTGCTCTTAGAAAAGGAAGCAGATATTAATGCTTTAGATCACACAAATTGGACTCCTTTACATTTTGCAGCAGAAAAAGGTTATGATCAGATAGCAACCGTTCTATTGAAACATGGTGCTGATGTAAATGTAAAAGAAAATCAAAATAAAGGCACAGCCCTACATCTTGCAGCTCAATATGGTCATCCTAAGGTAGTTAAAACTCTTATTATAAATGGAGCGGATGTTAATGCAAAAATGGATAAAAATGCTACGCCTTTACACTTAGGGGCACAAATTGGTAATTTAGATATAGTTAGGTCTCTACTTATGAGCGGAGCATACTTTAATGCTAGAGCTGAAGGAGGTAGATATGTTTTACCATTACACTTTGCGGAAAGAAGAGGAAACCCAGAAGTAATAAAATTACTAAAATTGGTTGAGAAGTTATTTAAGGCTATAGAAGATAATAATTATTTAGGAATTGAGAGTTCCATTAGAGATGGAGCAATCATTGATTCGAAGAACGTGGATGGAAGAACGCCATTACATTATGCTGTTAATAATGGGCACATAAAAGTTGTAAATATCTTGCTAGCAAATGGAGCTGATGCTACTAAAGTTACTAACAAGGGTAATACACCATTACACACTGCTGCTTCCAAAGGTCATAAAGAAATTATTGAAGCTTTGTTACAACGTGTAAGCCACAATAAATTGAGTGATTTTATTAATGCTAAAACAATAGTTAAAGGCACTACATCGTTGCATGTTGCTACTGAAAATAGCTTTTTCGAAGCTGTAAAATCTTTGTTGAAACATGGTGCAATTTATAACATCAAGAATAAAGAAGGTAAAACACCACTTGATCTTTCTCGAGACCAGAATATTACTAACCTATTGAAATTAGTAGAAGAGCTATTTGAAAATGCAAAAAATGGTAATGTTGAAATTATCAGTAAGCTGAGAGCAATAAAACCCGATGAGCGCGTAGCGGTAACAAATGCTCGTGATGATCAAGGCAAGTCATTAGTCCAGGTTGCAGTAATCAATAAACACTCAAACCTTGCAAGTAGATTATTAGAAATATTAAAAAGTCCAGATCAGAGTTTACAAGATGTCAGCGTAGAAAATCGAGTAAAGAGTTTAAAGTTATAGCTCTCTTAAATGAAACTCTAATGAGGGTGCCAAGATCTAGAAAATATACAAAAATTTTGTTACAAAATAGTGAAATTTAGGAGGATTTTAAAAATATGCTAAATAATAATATTAACAAAGAATTAGAAAAAGCAGTCTATGAACGAAACTTAGAAAAAGTTAAAGCTCTTTTGTCTGCAGGTGCTAATGCTAACCTTAGAGTAGAAAGGAATAGAGATACGTTACTTCATACTACTAGTAGTGTAGAAATTACTAAAGAGCTTTTGTTAGGTGGTGCCGAAGTCAATTCAAGAAACATGTATAGTGAAACTCCACTACATTCTGCTATAACACTGGGGAAGGAATTAGAATTAGTTAGAGAACTTCTGAAACATGGTGCTGATGTAAATGCAACAAACCGTAAAGGCAATACTGCACTGAACCATGCTGTAAAAAAAAGTGGTAAAAATCTGGAAGTAGTTAAAGAACTATTAGAATATGGAGCTGATATTAATATAAGAAATCGTGAACGACGGCTTTATGATAATTGTTCCACATCTTTAGATAACGCTGTAAGTGATCTAGCATGCGCTAAATTGTTGATTAAATTTACTTTAGTAAGGAACTTCAATAAGGATTACGGAAAAATTATTGACTTATCTCCTTATAAAGGATGCAGTAATTACAGTAAATTATCAAGTTATCTAGATGACTGTGTTTGTGAAATTCTTCAAATGAAAACAGATGAAATAAAAGATAGCCTTCCACTATATGAATTTGTTACAAATAACTTCAACATACATGTACTATATAATAATCAATTATCTGTAAGACTAGCAAAAATTGATTATTCCATACGCTATCCTATATATAATGATATCATATTAGATAAGGTAAAACCTTTTTTAGAAAGAGCAGATTTGTTAAATAAGTTAAGTAAGATACAATTTTATACTAAATTAGATATGGCAGATCAAGATGCCAAAGAAAAGAAAATTATTCTGGATCATGATTCTACATATAATATAACTGAATATCTATCTAATGATAACTTGTTAAACTTTATAGTAGCGTTTGATGATTCCAATAAACGTACTTTTCAATCTTTAAGTTCCTTAAATAATCTCGTAGAGCCTGGTACAAGACTTTATGAAACTTCTATAAGTAATGATACCAAACGTGCAAGATTAGAATAAATACATTTTTTGTCAGTACTAGAGTTTTTTATGAACAACAATTAGTCGTATGGTTCCAGAGAGGTGATACATAAGAGATTGCTATAATGCCAAAACACTAAACTCAGTGCTTTTTTATGTAAGTTGATCATCATTTCTCTTTGTTGTTTTCAAACGGATTATTATTAGTAGGTGTTACTAAAAATTTAAACAACCAACACATTTCCCACACCCAAAACCAAATGTTGTGAAGGCTTTTCGTCCTGAAATTGCAGGATTAGTAGATATTCTCTCAAAAATATTTTATTAACAAAAGATGCTATTTTAATTTTTGCCATATTAAGTAAACTTTGCTATTCTAATACTGGTGTAAATATATCTCAGAGAGGGTTTATGCATGTACCTAAACAACAAACCAGTTTTTATCAAGAAGATAAACAGTTTTTATCACGTTCTTACACATCAAAAGAGGAGTTTATTAGAGAATATAAAAAGCTCTACCGCAGAAAAGCAAAAGCTGAAGAACTTTATCTCCTGGTTTTAACTGAACTCGAAGAGGCAATATCAGATGGTAATGTCGACAGCTTAAAAAAATTAAGCAATTTTATTGATTACATAAGTGATGCAGAAGATCAAGTAACTTTGAGAGACTATTATGATAATGCTAACAATCCTGTTAAGAGTACTAACTTAGTTATCTTAGCTTGTAAACACAATAAGGTAAAGATTTTAGAATACCTACTTGGCAATAATAGTAAAATTCTCAGTAATTTATCTGTTGGCATCAGAGAAACTACTATATTACCAGATGATGAGGATGAAACATGCCATAATGCGTTTTATTATGCTATACGTTCAGGTAATGTTGAACTTCTTGATACACTCATTAATAAATGGCCAGGTAATTATTTTGCTGTTCATTTCAGGGAATTAGATGAAATTCTTTCACGAGCTTATGAGGAATTAAAACTAAAGAACGTATTCTTGTCAGAAGAGATAGAAATTTTTGTTGAAAATAAGTTGATAAACCTCCGTTTTTTCTCTAGTGCTTCTGGACAAGATCAGAATGTGAAGAGTTATCTTAATAACATAAGAGAGCGGATTGAGTTAGTACTTCAAAATATTAGCCTGTTAAAGGCAGAGTATTCAAACACAGAAAAAGTAGATGAAAAGTTTTTATTCATAGCAAAATTTATTGCACAAAATATTCATATATTAAAGCGGCAGTTGAAATCAACCTACGATAGACTACCTTGGGAAGAAATGGAATTTTGTTTGATCAGTTTTGTTTCTTCTCACATAAAACGACAGGAAATGAATCTATTCTATAATGCCACATTGAATAAAAGTAAAATACTAGACCACTTGGAAAATTTTGCAAAGAAACTTAAAGAAGAAAAAGATATTATAGAAGGTGTGGACATTGGTAAATTTGCTGATCTCCCGAAGTTAAAACGTGAGAGGGTTGTTGCAGAGATCGTTAGCAATTATCCTCAATTTGGAGAGTTGTATAGCGATTATCAACAAATTAGGGATATTCATTCTTTAGAGAAAATAAGTGATTATATAAAGTTGGCATTATCAGCTAATCCTAAAGAAAGGGAAGGACAGTTAATTATTACAAGGGTTTTACAGGTTATTGGTGAATATTTAAAAAACACTCTAGAATCTCCCAAGTTATCTAGCACTACAAGCGAGCTTCTTCTACTATCATTACCAAAGAACACAAGAGAAGTCATTATAGATTTACGTAATTCACTATCACATGCTTACTCGCTCTCTAAAAGAACAGAGATTGAGGAAAATACAGATGTTAACTTTTTTATTGGTGTTCAAAATGATACTAAAAGAATCGATAATGTAATTACTGATATTCTTTACAATAACAAGATTAAAATAGTCATAATGTTGCTAAAGAAAATTACCAGTAGTGAAAACTTAGACGAGATAAAAGAAGTTGCTGGAATATTTAGTAACGTTGAATTAGATGAAATGATTACAGAGAGTTTTAAAGTGATGGAACATGATAAGCTTGAAAAACTCATAAAAGAATTAAGCAATAATATAACTGAAAAGACGAATTATGAAAAGGAGCTGTTTAATAAAATTGATAACATAATCAATTTTGCAAAAACTAAATCAAAAAATATCAGAACTGATTATGTTACGGCGTTTATATCATTAAAGAGCTTAGATGTTGGTTTGAATGACAATAAGATTGACCATAATGTTATTAGAGGAATAAAATTCTTTGCTAATAAAACACTAGAGAATATTCCTTCCCAAATAGAGTCTCACAATCTTAAAGAAATAGCCGAACTATCAATGGAAATTTCTCATAGTGTTAGGTCAAGAATACAGGATGACAACCTTGATAAAGTAAATAGATTAACTTGTGAGATTTTTTACATTGCTGAACTTGGAACAGGTGACCTTAAATGGATTGAGGAATTAAGAAACAAGTTGAATGAGAAAGGTTCGTTTATTCCTATACATAAACAAAGGAAGGCTTACAACATAACAGAAGAAAAATACAATAACCAGCTTGAACTGAAGTTATCTGAACTGAAAAGTATTTTGAGGAATAACGCATTAAGTGGCAAGTTAACTGAAAAGCTTCCTTCCTACAAGAGGAATAAAAAGTTGCAAGCAGTAGTAGAAATGCTTGTTCTGGATATAATGTCAATTTTAGGTAGATCAGAGAAGCATCTAGAAAACAATCTACTTTTTTTAGATGATAACACTCCTTTATTAACTGGAAAATGTTTGCGTAATCATTTAGCACATGATAATACCTTAGTTGATGTATTGTTATCTGATCCCTCAATAGCAGTTATCTTGAATGCTAAAAAACTTATTTCAGAAAATGTAATAAAAAGTAAGAAGAAAATTGGCAAGTCGGTAAGAGATGATCCTTCCAAGCTGAAAGATAAATACGATCAAAACCTTATCACTATTACTAATCAGGAAAAAATGTTTGCTGCGTTGGAAGAAGGAAATCTTGAAGACTTAAAGAGTTATCTCAAAAAAGGAGCAGACATCAATGCTAGAAGTATTAACTCATGGACTACATTACATTTTGCTGCTAAGGGACCTAGTCTTGAAATTATAAAATTTGTTCTTAATCAAAATTTAGACGTTAATGTTAAAGATATTAATGGTCAAAGCCCACTACATATTGCTGCTGCATATGGAAGGAAAAATATTGTGGAATTTTTTATAGGAAAAACAGGTGTATATGTTGATGATCTAGATAATAGTGGCAAAACATCACTACATATTGCAGCTAAAAATGGTCACAAAGATGCTGTTGAAATTCTACTAAAAAATAATGCTAATACTAATACCAAAGATATAGCTGGTTTTTCACCTTTACACTATGCAATAAAAAACAATCATATTGATGTTGCTAAGATTATGCTGGAAAAAGAAGCGAATGTTGACATCAACGAAACTATGGGTGGCTTTACTTCACTACATATAGCTGCAGAAAGTGGTTATCTAGGGCTAGTTAATTTTTTACTGAAAAATGAGGCAAATGTTAATGCAAGAAACGATAAGGAGGGAATACCATTACATACAGCAGCACTAAATGGCCACCTAGAAGTAGTGAATGCTTTAATTCTCAAAGGAGCCGATGTTAACTCCAGAGTTATAGATGGTTGTACACCATTACACTATGCAATAGAAAACGGTCATGAAAAGATAGCTAATATTTTATTGAAGCATGGAGCTAATGTTAATGTTGTTGACAAAACCTATAATAACACACCTTTGCACTACGCAGCAAAAGATGGACATGAGAAAATTGTTAAGGCTTTACTGACAAATAAGGCAAATGCTAGTATTGCCACTGTGGAAGGTATAACCCCACTACATTTTGCAGTGCAGAGTGGCCACTTGAAGATAGTTGTTGCTCTTCTCGAGCATGGGGTTAACATTCGCGCTAAAGATAAAAATAATGCTACGCCATTACACTATGCAGCAGAGAGTGGTCATAAGGCAGTTGCTGAGCTTTTAATAAAAAATGGAGTAGAAATCAATGATAAAGCCAATAATAATCTAGCACCATTACATGTAGCTGCTCTGAAAGGTCACAAAGATATTATTGAACTCCTAATAAGAAATAAAGCTGAAGTTAGAGCTCAAGACATTAAGGGTAGTACACCATTACATGCAGCTGCGATGAATGGTAGCAAAGATATTATTGATCTTCTAATAAAAAATAAAGCTGAAGTTGATGCTAGAACTAATGATGGCATGACGCCATTGCATGTAGCTGCTCTAAGTGGACATAAAGACGCTATTGCTTTTCTAATCAAAAGTAAAGCTGAAGTCAATACTAGTGCTAATTATGGTCTTACACCTTTACATGCAGCTATTGTGGGAGGTCACAAAGATATTGTGAATCTTTTAATAAAAAATAAAGCTAAAGTTAACACAGAAGGTATTGCAGGTAGTACACCATTACATGTAGCTGTGGAAGGAGGTCATAAGGAAATCGTTGGAATTTTGGTAGCAAATAGAGCCAGTGTTAATGTTAAGAGTAACAACCTAACACCATTGCTTTCTGCTATTAAGCATAATCATAAGGAGATCGTTGAAGTTCTTGTAGAAAATGGAGCTAGTGTTAATGCAGAAGGTGGTGAACCTTTATCATTAGCAGTACTCGCTGGTTATAGGGATATTGTAGAGATTTTGCTAAAAAACAAGGCCCATATTGATATAAAAGGTCCTGAAGATGCTACACTATTACATTTGGCTGCTAAAAGAGGACATAAGGGGATAGTAAATGCTCTGATAGAAAGGGGAGCCAATGTTGATGCTATGACTATTAATAGTATAACACCATTATATCTTGCGGCACAAGAAGGCCATGAAGAAGTTGCTGAAGTTTTGATAGCAAACAAGGCTAATGTTAACTTTGTAAATGTTGAAGGTACTCCACTACATATAGCTGCAGGACACGGCCATGTTAATGTTGTTGAAGTCCTATTAAGTAATGGAGCAAAAGTTAATGTTAAGGATAATAAGAGCAGAACACCTTTAGAATTAGCAGTTGCACATGGTCATTTGCAAGTGGTTAAAATGTTACTGCAGTATAAAAAAGTAGATATGAATGCTAAAGGCAATGATGATTGGACTATACTGCACATTGCTTCACAGGAAAGTAACTTGGAAATGGTAAAATGTCTAGTAGATGAAGGGTCTAATATTAATGCTAAAAATGCCTCTGGATCAAAGCCTATACACATTGCAGCTAGAGAAGGTTATAAAGATACCGTAGAGTTTTTCCTTAGCAAGGGGTTGAGTATTAATGAGCTTGGTACAGCTAACCAGACATTACTACACTATGCTGCAATGAAAGGTCGGTTAGAAGTTGTAAAGTATTTGATAGCACAAGGTGCTGACGTTAATGCTAAAGATACTAATGGCTTAACCCCTATGCATATTGCTGCTAATTTTGGTTATAAAGACGTTATTGAAGTTTTATTAAAAAATGGTGCAGTTTATAACGCTGTTGACAAGCTTTGTAGAAGACCATTAGAAATGACTAACGATAAAGACGTTATCAATCTATTAGCATCAACTGAGAAATTATTTGAGGCTGTAAAACGTAATAGCTCTTCAGAGGTTGAGAATTACATTCAAGCAGGAGCGTTTGTTAATGCCAAAAATGCTGATAGTGTAACACCATTATATTATGCTGCATGGAAGGGCTATGATGGAGTTGTCAATATTCTATTACAAAATAAAGCTAATCCTAATGTGGTTGGTAACAAGGGGTTTACTCCTCTGCATTATGCTGCTAAGTTCTCTCACTTAAAAGTTGTAAAGGCCCTATTGTCTAATGGTGCAGTATACAATGCTGTCTCTGACAGTGGGAAAACACCATCAGATTTTACTGTGGATAAAAGTATAACTAGCTTATTTAAACTAGTCAGTGAATCATTTAAAAAGGTTAAAGATGGTAATGCTCAAGTTATTAATGACCTAAATAAGATAAAGGATATTGATACAGTAAAAGCAGTGATGAGTGCTCGTAATAGAGAGAACAAAACGTTAGTAGTTGCTGCAGTACATAGTAACTTTTCAAAAGTCGAGCAGTTGAAGCAGATATCGCAAAGTGACGTATCCGCTCAGATTGATACAGCTTTAGTGCTCTTGAATCAAGGCAATTACCAAAAAGCCTTAAGTATTTTCAGAAGCGCATTTGAAAGAAGAAAAGAAATACTAGGACCAGACAATCCTGGTACTTTAGATATTCAGACATATATAGCCAAAGTGCTATATAAGCAAGGAATTTACCAAGAAGCTTTAAATATGCTTAAAGAGATTTTTCAGAAACAAAAAGAAATGCTGGATTTAAACGATAAGGATACTTTAAGTACAAGAAGTACAATCGCTTTAGTGCTGCATAGACAGGGGAAAGATGAAGAAGCTTTTAATATTTATCAAGAAGTCTATCAGAGACAAAAGGAAATACTAGGGTCAAATCATTCAGATACCTTAAATACTCAGTTTCACATGGCATTAGTATTAGATAAACAGGGAAAATATGAAGAAGCGTTAAATATCAATAGGGCAGTTTTTGAAAAGAGGAAAGAAACACTAGGTACACATGATCTAGCCACTGTGAGTGCCAAAAATAATATAGCAATGGTACTAGCTAACCAAGGTAAATACGAAGAGTCCTTAAAAATCTATAAAGAGGTTTTTGAAAAGAAGAAAATAATTTTAGGTATTAATCATGCTGATACCTTGAGAACGTTACATAACATTGCTGGGGTACTCTTCAATCAAAATAAATATCATGAAGCCTTGAAAGCTTTTCAAGAGGTTTTAAATATCCAGAAAAAAGCTTTACAACAAAATCACCCAGAAACCTTGAATACTCAATACAACATAGCAAATGTACTTTTTGCTCAAGGGAAATGGATCAGCGCACTTAAAGTCTACAGAGAAAGTTTTGATCAAAGAAAAGCTGTTTTTGGACCAAGTCATCCGAGTGTTTTAGATATTTTAAAAAAGATAGAGATGATTAATTTTAGATTTAAGCTTGAGGGTAGCGAAGCATCAGAGGTTCTCCAGCATCTGCAGAAAGATATCAACATTGCTGCTAGTAAAGGTGATATACGAACTGTTCAGCGTCTGTTAAAAGATGGAGCTGATGCCAACGATAAAGATATTGATGGAAGAACACCGTTGCATTACGCTGTTAGCAATGGACACATAGATATTGTAAACATCTTACTAACAAATGGAGCTAATGTTAGTCAAGTTACTAATAAAGGTAATACACCATTACACACTGCTACTTCCAAATGTTACAAAGAAATTGTTGAGGTTCTGTTACAACATATCAGTCGTGATAAATTAAATGACTTTGTTAATGCTAGAACAACTTCTGGTGGTACTACATCACTTCATGTTGCTGCTAAAAATGGCTTCTTAGAAGTTGTAAAATCTTTATTAAAACATGGTGCAACTTACAACATTGAGAATAAAGAAGGCAAAACACCTATTAATCTTTCCAAAGATCAGAAAATTGCTAACTTCCTGAAATTAGTTGAAGAATTGTTTGAAGATACAAAAAAAGGTAATGTTGGAATTATCAACAAGTTAAGGGTAGTAAAGCAAGATGAATTTTTAGCTGTAACGAGCGCCCGTAATAATCAAGGGAATACATTATTGCAAGTTGCTATAGCTAATGGACATAAGAATGTTGCGAGTAAATTGTTAGAAATGCTAAAAAAGCCAGATCAAAATTTACAAGACGTCAATATAGAAAGTGGAGTTAAAAGTTTGAAACTTTGAATAATACTATTGAAATATTTATATATAACCTAAGTTAATGTTATATTATACTTAGATCAGTTACAATATCTGAGTTTCAGCAAGCCATAGAGTCAAATTAAGAGAAAGTAGATTGTAGAAAAAAGTACAAGTTTTTGGTACATGGGCTACTTTATACTCCGCATCACAGCTACAAGTTTACCATTTGATTCTATTAGACATATTTATTGCGTTAAAGGAGTGTATGTAAACACCTGAATTCATTACAGAAACTAAAACATTGCAAGATAGTAAAAATATTATGTTTAAACTAGTTTGACTTATATTATATACTGTGGATAATATATCATCTATTTATAATTATATTAATATAAGTAAAATGTTATAATCTGGAGGGCAAGTAGTTATGCTAGGTAATCAGGATATAAACTACAGTTTAATTTCTGCGGTTCGTGAAGGAAGACTAGAAAGAGCAAGGGAGTTAATCAATTCTTTTGGGCTGTCTTACTCACAAGCATGGTCAGAAGGATATGTTTTACTTTGTGATGCTGTTAAGAACAAACATGCAGCAGTTGCTAAGCTACTTTTAACAAGCGGTTCTAAAGTTAACAGCAAAAATAAAAAGCCTTCTAATACTCCTCTTCATTTTGCTGTTATAAATGGTGACATAGAAATTGTTAAGATGATTCTAGACAAAGGTGCTAATATTAATGCTAAAAATCAATATGGTAGAACTCCACTTCACAATGCAATTGAAAATAAGAAAATGGAAGTTACTGAATTACTTTTAAAGCATAGAGCTGATGTTAATGCCAGAGACAATAATGGTACAAGTCTACTTCATGTTGCAGCTGAGATAGGATGTTTACAAATTGTTGAGCATCTTTTAAAATATGGAGCTTATGTTAATTGTGTGTGTACTTCAACATGGAAAAAAGGTTATGCACCACTGCACTTTGCTGTTGAAAAAGGTAGTAAAGAAGTTATCACGTTGCTTTTAAGTAGAGGTGCTAATGTTGATGTTAAAGGGGAAGATAGTATAACCCCTCTTCATATTGCTGCTAAGAAAGGATATATGCATATTGCCGAAGATCTTCTAAACCATGGTGCTTGTACTCATTCTTTCACATTGAAGGAAGGATATACGCCACTACATTTTGCTTCTGAACTAGGCAATGAAGAAGCTGTGAAATTATTCTTGAATAAAGGTGCTGATATTAATGCTAGCACAAATGGTAATTTAACGCCGCTTCATATTGCTACCAAAACAGGACGTAAAATAGTTGTAAAACTGCTCTTACAACATGGAGCTAAAGTTGATAATCAGGATAAAGATGGCAAAACCACACTACACCTCGCTGTTGAAAAAGGATATTTAACAATTGTTGAGGATGTTTTAAGGTACTGTCCTGATATTAATTTAATGATCAAAGTAACAGAAGCTCTCTTAAAATCGCAGTGCACGGCTATGGAGAAGAGTATAAAAAGATTGTTGAGGCTCTTCTAGAATATGGCCTTATTGTTAACCCAGAAGATGCAAATAATCCTAAGTTATTACATGCTGCTGTTGAAAAAGGATATTTGAAAATTATTGAAGACCTATTAAAGTATGGTGCTGATGTTAATACGTTATACAATTCAACATTTAAAGAAGGTTTTACACCTTTACATAGTGCAGCCAAAAACAAACAGGAAGAAGTAGCTAAATTGTTGATAAGCTATGAAGCTGATATAAATGCTCAAGATAAAACCGGAAAAACTCCAATATTTTATGCTATTGAGAATGCCGATTTAAAAGTTACCAAGCTACTTTTAACTAATAGAGCTAATATAAAAGATAGTCCTGATCTATTGAATATTGCTGTTAAGAAGGAATGCATAGAAATCGTTGAAGCTCTTTTGCAACATGATGCTGATATTAACGCTAGTGACAAATATGGAAGAACAGCATTGCATTTTACTGCTTTAAGTGAAAGTGAAGGTTTTTTTGGATTTCTCACTAATGAAGATCCTGATATTAATATTAAGGGAGAAATTGCTAAACTGCTTCTGAGTAAAGGTGTTAATGTAGATGCTCAAACTAAAAATGGTGTAACAACACTTCATGCTGCTATTCAAAAAGGATATGTAAAAGTTGTTGAAGCTCTTTTGAAATACAATGCAAATGTTAACTCTGGAGTAAAAAGTGACATTACACCGCTCCATCTTTCTGCTCAAAGAGGAAATGAAGAAATTAGCACGATGCTTTTGAATAAAGGAGCGAATGTAAATGCTAAGCAAAAGGATGGAATCACTGCACTGCACATTGCAACTCAAAAGGGTCATAAAGAGGTTGTAAAAGTATTGCTAGAATGCGGTGCCAAAGTTGATTCTAAAATTAAAAGTGACATTACACCACTGCACTTAGGTGCTAAAAAAGGTTATCAGGAAATTATTGAGACTATCTTGAAATTTGGTGCTAATATTGACTCTAGAGATGAGTATGGCAGAACAGCACTTCACATTGCTTCTCAAGAAGGACACGTAGAAGTTGTTGTCACTCTTCTGGAGTATGGCTCTGATATTAATATTACAAGTAGAAATAATCATACACCTCTTGATCATGCTATAGCTGGAATAAGGTCGTTCTATAGTCAACTCAACAACTATAGCTCTGATGATGATGGTTATTACGATCCTGATCGTGGTGTCTGTTCGTGTGAAGTAACTGCTGAAGCTCTGAAACGCCACATAGTTAAAATGAAAACCGCAAATTTATATGTAAGTGAAAAAAATTTACTATCAATGAGTATCAGTGGTGAAATAAGTGGTTTTCAGGATGAATGTGAGGAAGAAATAGCAAGCATGAAGAGTGAGAAGATTAATAATCCTAACATTTCATTTTATGATATCTTGGCAAAAGGTACAAGCTCATTAGCAATATATATGAGGAATGAAAATATAGTGCAGGTTTTAAAATCAGACGACTATAAAACAAAATTTCCAATATATGCTAGTATGATCGAAAGTCATTTCAGAAAGGGTATGGAAAGAAAAGAGTTACTTGAACAAGGCAATAAAATTTTCCATTTTCTCTTTAACAATTTTCCTGAGTTACCATATGACTGTACTGAAAAAATATTTAGTTACCTGAGTAACGAAGACTTAAGAATTTTGATGGATGTTTGTAAACCTCTTAGCATCAGTAATCCTAATACTAATATTAACGATGTAGTGATTACCTCAAGTACATCTCAAGTACAGTACGTTTAAGTTAAGGAAAAATAGCAGAACAAGCTACTTTCAACATTAAGTAATGGCTTTAGTAATTTAAAGATTATTTTAAAGGTTTTATGGGAATATTCAAAAAAGTATACGTGTCAAGTTAAGGGAAAATGAGCAAATTTAGTGCACTCAAAGTTGGGGAATATTAAATAAATCATTGGAGGTAAGTTTGAAAAGTAAAATACTTATCAAATGAAGATGAAGAAAATAATCGCAGAAATGGGAGGAATGTAATAACTCTACGTACTACAATTAATCTAGTTTATAGCATTACCCATGGTAATCCAAATAAGATTTTTTTCTCATAATCAAGTCATAGTAAATTGGAACAACTTTTCACATCTAACAAAAGCTCTGACTTTAGATTTAGGGTTGAAATTAGTAAGTAGAATGATTACGTAATGCATATATTAGTGAAAGGAGGTACAACATGAGTAATATAGTTCATTCAAATAAAAACAATAACCGTGATAACTTTAGTGTAAGAGGACTACAAAGAGCCGTTGATAACATATTTGATAGCTTCTTTACAGGATGGGACTCAGAGCTTTCCAGAAGAGGTAGTAGTCTATTACCAGCTTGCGATTTTTATGAAACAAAAGAAAGCTATTGTCTCTCGCTAGAGCTACCAGGTATTTCCAAAGAAAGCATAGACATTAGTATATCTGGCGACAGCTTAATAGTGAAGGGTGAAAAGACGTGTAATAACGAGTCAAAAGATAAGCAGTTTTACCATCGAGAAAGATACTATGGATCTTTCTATAGGTCTATTCAGCTTCCAGTAAATGTAGAGCAAGATAAAGTGTCTGCTAATTTTTCAGATGGAGTATTGCACGTAACCATACCTAAGTCGGAGAAACATATCAAGAGAATTGATGTAAAGTAACCAGTAAGTAATAGCAGGGTTCTAGTTTGAGGCTTGCTACTTTAAATTATTTAGATGGAATGTAATAAAGTTCAATTATCTTTTCTAGATCTAAATTTTTGTCTTAGCGTATTTATTATACAGATAGTGTAAAGCCTTTGTTAAGCTTACATATTGTCAATAATCTATTAATAACTCTTATGGTATAATTGACTTTGAAGAAAGAGGGAGTATGAGTGAGGCAAATCCAATAGTTACATTGAAGGCTAAAATTAAAGAATTTGGTTTTAGTGAATTAAAGGCTGGTGAGAGCAATAAATCAGCAAACTCTGGTGAAACAATGTATTTCGATTTTCCAAGAATGAACTTTGTTATTAATGGAAAAATTATAGATACAGTTTTAACCTCTGCGTTAATGGAAGGAGCTCAATATCGCAAAAGCAACCTTTTTAATAGTTATGATATATACAGTACTGAAACCGCAAGAGAAAAACAAAGAGAAATAGATACAGATTATGGTAGAGCTTTTGTTGATTCAGTCCTCAAGGATCTTGAAAAGGAACTTGCACATAATGCGTTATGTGAATTATGGAAAAGTCACTGCAAAAATTCTGAAATTCCTGATTATCAGAAAACCACCTCATATGGGAAAGATTTTGAGAGATTTTACAATGCTGGAAGAGAGCATCTGCATCTATTACTAAAAGTAGGAGATGAGAATAAGAACTATCGCCCATTTGTAAAAGAAGTTTTTAAGGAAATGTTCCAATACGCAGAAGCAAGTGTTCCAAATGACTCTATTTTAGAAGAAATAATCACTAATTGTAACCAAGCGGGGTATGAATTTGCTGTAAGCATCCCTATTCTTGAAAGTTCACTCTTGGAATATGGATTAAAAGGGGAATATAGCAAGAATAAAACAATGTGTATTGATTGTGCTGACCCAATCAGTACAAAAGTAAAATCTGATATGTTAGTGTCCATAACGAAGTTTGATAACCCAGGAGAAAAAATATGCGATCTATCGACTTCACTTGAATTTGTACTTGAGTCTCAAGATGGTAAAGATGGTGTAACCTATAAAGATGGCAAATTATTACTTACTATTCCTAAGGAACTAAAAAATTATAAAGGGGAAAGTAGAAACTTGTTTGATATTATTAAAGAATATTTTCAAAAATTCTGCGAAAAATTAGGATTTAAATTCGAGATAAAAACACAAAAAATAGAGCATGATTTGGACGATTCGCTGAAAGTAAATAGTCATCTTGAAAGCCTAAGACCACCTATTTGTAGTAATAATTATGCTCTTGGTCATTAAGTACTTTAAACCATAAGCTCAAGTTAGAGAGAATGGCACAAATGTTATTAAACAATAAAGTATCCGTTCAGGAGAGTGGTTTAAGAAACAATAGATAAGAGGTTTTGGAAAGGATTGAGACCCCTTTGTTTCCATGTTAAGTATAACGAAATTATCCGTTCAAGGAAGTATCCGTTCAGGAGAGTGGTTTAAGAAACAATAGATAAGAGGTTTTGGAAAGGATTGAGACCCCTTTGTTTCCATGTTAAGTATAACGAAATTATCCGTTCAAGGAATGCATTTCCCCGCTTTGATTGTGTAAAATACGAATTTTTGCGGTAAACGACATAATGCCGTATCTGCTGTTCAGCATGGTTGTTTGTCAGCGGAATGTTTTTTGGGTCATCTAAAAAATTCCACATCATTCTTTCAGATTTCAAAATATTTTTCGCAACTCGAGAGGCTCCAATTGCTTCAGGTAAGTAGGATATTTCCTTCAAGTAATACCTTGTACGTTTTCGCAACTTTCTGGCACGTCTGGCAAATCTAAAAACATCTATCTCATTTTTTAGCAAAGCCTTTTTTAGTGCAAATAATTCAGTAGCTACATTTCTTAAGTAACAGCCAAGAACTTTGACTTCAATATTCCAACTATGCGCTAATCTTTCAAAATCCCTTGCTAAGTGTGCCCAGCAGATTTGCCTTTTTTCATCAGCAAAGTAATTGTATACTGCGTACCTGTCGGTTACCACTAAGCTATTATGATTGCAGCATGCGTTATTTTTTAAAACTTTCATTCCTCTTGACTCTGTCAACTTCACAAAACTTGCCGTATTGCTTGCAAACATCCAACACCAAGCGAGTTTACCTTTGTTATAATGGCTCGTTTCATCAATATGTAGAACTTTACTCCTACTTATCTCTTGTTCGATCTGCTCATACATTTTTTTGCATTTTGAAGCAACTCTATGTTCACTATTTGATATGCTAACGACGCTTATGTTCAAATTGAAGATATCATTTACGACACTCGCTATTTCGCGTTTTGAATTTTTGTAGAATCCGCTGAACGCTGCAATTATTGACTTAACCCTTGGACCAAATGTATCTGACGTAACACCTTCTGGTAACTTACTGCTTCTTCTTTTTCCGCATCTCCGGCAACGACCATGCTCCATCTGATATTCCACTACATAAGGCCTAATTTCCGGAAGATCAACTTTTTGATGAATGTACGGTCCATTGCATATTGCAATCCCTCCTCCGCATTCACAAGTAGATGACAACTTTACTTTTATCACCTCATCTGCATCCATTTTGGCGCGAAAACTTCCTTTATGACCAACCTGACCACCAACGTTTCTGTCGCTCTTTGGCTTGTCCTTTTTTATTTTGTACAACTCTCTAGAGCTTGGTAGAGATGAATTTTTCGAGTTTAAACCAAGCCTTTCCTTTAATTCAGCGTTCTCTATCTTTAAAGCCTTGTTCTCTGCTTTTAAACTTTCATTCTCCCTTTCCAGCTTTTCTATTTTTGCTTCTAACTTTTCTATTTTTTGCTGTAAATTTTTGCAAAGCTCTAAAAGGTTTACCACATTACCTCACTTTTGCTCTATGATTATCTTTTTAGATCACCTTGTCTACCTTATTCTGCCACTCCGCTGAACGGATACCAAGCAATGTGTGACTATTACGCCACCTAAAAAAATAATCATACACTGTCTTCCATAGAGGAAAATCTTTTGCTCTACTGGCAAATACCTTTCATTATGTATTGTATAACATTAATAATTGTTCTTATTTTGTGCTTTCTTGGCCACACCTTGTGCAACTCTTGGCTCAAGAAATTTCCATTCTTTGTCACTTACATCACCTGGATATATTTTTTACTGATCCTATCATATTATCTTCCTGATTTCCTTTCAAGATATGTTCTAAAAAGTAGAATCCGTTCAGCAGGGTGACAAAATAAGATAGAAAAGACAGCCATAGAAATAAATGGTGTCATCCCAATATGATGCTTTCTCTGTCATCCCAGTACTTGACACTGGAATGACACCATTTTTGCTTCGATATTTACACATTAGCCATGCATCTGAACGGATACAAAAGTAGAATTTAGAATTCTATCTAAAAGGATACCGAAAAAGAGCAGGAGTCCTATCTGGGAATTATTTTTAAATATGGACATGCATTGATTAGAATCGTCTGGATTGAAATTTTTGTGTTGGTGGTGAAATATGAATCCTATGGCAAGTAAAGCAATATAAAAGATGTTATTTAATGATGATAGTATACCAGCGTACAACCATGCCATTAAGGATATTAAATAAAATCTTTTCAACCAAGATTTTGTTGTATTGCCAAAATATAATGCAGTAGATTTCATTCCTAATTTCTCATCATCTTTTTTATCTTGATGAGCGTATATAGTATCATAACTAAGCGTCCAAAAGACGCATCCTATATAAAATAGCAAGGATTCTATGCTAATCTGGTTTGTTATTGCTGCTGAACCCATGAGTGATCCCATGTTGAAAGTAAACCCTAAAAACAATTGTGGCCACCAAACGTAACGCTTTAGCAAGGGGTAGATAACTATCATGCACATTGAAATTATTCCAAGTATAAGAGTAGTTTTATTGGTTAATAATAAGATTACCAGGGCAATAGACAGTAACAGTGAAAGTAAAGCCAAAGCCTGCTTTATGTTTAATGCACCACTTGCAAGTGGCCTATATTTTGTTCGTTCAACGTGCGCATCTATTTCTCTATCGAAGATATCATTGATTATGCACCCTGCGGGTCTCATTAAAAATGCACCTATAGTAAACAAAACAAGGAGAAAAAGAGCCTGATACGATAGAGAAGTTGAGGCTAAAAGAATGCTGCTTAAGCTAGAAAATAGCACAAGCCATAAACCTGTTAAACTGTGTATTCTCATTAATGAGAAATAATGGTTGAAATACATTAATTAAGTGTGATTATGTAATATTTTGCTTACATTGACAAAATTATCGAATGCTAAATCAGGCTTAAAAACTAACTCAGGTATAAATCGCAAATCAACATAACACAATATAGATTTACGTATTGACCATGCAGATTGGTTCATTTCATTAACAACAGTGCTGATATCATCATTATCATTTTGGATGTTTAATGAAGATAACACAATATATACATCTGCTTTCTTCAAATCTTTGCTTAGCTTTACATCAGATACTACTACTTTTTCATTAAGAACATTACCTTCCATTAAGACTTTTGATATTGCCCTATGTAATACCGATGCTACTTTTAGATTTCTAATTTCCTTTTTCATATTCAACTACTATAACGTCCTTTCTTCTTGCACTAATTGATAAGCTTCCAAAATGTCTCCAACTTTAATATCGATATTACCCTCTAGCGATATTCCGCATTCAAAATTTACACCCACTTCTTTAACATCATCTTTAAATCTACGTAGTGCTTTTAACTTTCCTTCATGCACCAATTTGCTGCCACGTACTACCTTAATTAAAGAATCTTTTTTTATAACTCCATCAGTGACATAACATCCGATTATATTACCGGCTTTGGATGCATTAAATATTTGCCTTACAGATGCAGAACCAACACGAACCTCTCGTGTAACAGGCTTTAACATTTTAGTTAGATACATCCTCATGTCTTCAATAAGCTCATATATTATATTGTAAGTATGTATTTCTATACCTTTTTGTTTTGCTAATTCTCTTATTTTTGAATCCACTTTTACATTAAAAGCTAAAATTACTGCGCTTGATGCTTCTGCAAGCAGCACATCTGAATCTGTTACTCCTCCTACTGCTTTGTGTAGAATATTTAATTTCACTTGCTCTTTACCAAGCTTATCAATTGAGCTTGATATTGCTTCAATAGAACCAGTGACATCGCACTTTAAAACTACAGATAGTTCTTCTGTTTCACTATCATTACGACTGAATATATCTAAATTACTGTCGTCTAAATCTTCTTGCTTTTTCTTGATTAATTCTAACCTGTATTCAACAATTTCACGAGCCTGCCTTTCAGAGTTTACAACAACAAATTTATCTCCAGCATTTGGTACACCATTTAAACCAGTAACTTCAACTGGAGTAGAAGGTAGTGACGCTTTTTCTCTTTGACCAAGGTGATTAACCATACTGCGTACTTTGCTGTATGTTGTACCAACTACCAATATGTCACCAATCTTTAATGTCCCTTCTTCAACTATTAATGTAGCTGATATTCCTTTAGCTTTATCTATTTTGGACTCTATTACCCATCCAAGTGCTCGACAATCCTCTATTCCTTCTAGCGTCATTAATTCAGCAATTAATAAAATTGCCTCTTCTAGTTTATCTAAGTTGATTTTCTTTTTTGCTGATACTGGCACAATTATAACATCACCACCAAGTTCTTCGGGGATGAGGTCATACTGAGGCAAACTATTAATTATTCTTTCTACATCGCCAGGTTGTGATTTATCAATTTTATTAATGGCAACTATAATAGAGACATTTGCTGCTTTTGCATGGTTTATTGCTTCAACTGTTTGTTTCATGATTCCATCATCAGCTGCAACTACTATCACAACTATATTAGTAATATTGGCACCACGTGCACGCATTGCAGTAAACGCCTCATGCCCTGGTGTATCAATGAAAGTAATTTTTTGCTTATTTTTTGTCGTTAATTGATAAGCACCTATATGTTGAGTGATGCCACCTGACTCTCTTTCTGCAACATTGGATTCACGAAATGCATCAAGCAATGATGTTTTACCATGATCCACATGTCCCATAAAAGTAACGATAGGTGGTTTTGGTCTTTTAGGTAAGTTTTCTCTGTTGCTTATGAAGAGTAAATTCTTTTCTTTATCAGCATCACTTACTCGTTTAGCCGTATGATTAAATTTTTTTGCTATTTCGCATGCTATATCTGGATCTACTAGATCATCTACTCTATAGCTCTCCCCAACTTCTTCTTTGAGCATTTTTAGCACACTCTTGCTATCTTCTGCCATACGAATAGATAACTCCCTGATAGTTATTTTGTCTGGTATAATAACTTCTCTTGCTATATTTTTACCCTTAGTAAACTTTGATTGTTTACTTCTTATACCAAATTTTTGCTTAAATACAGGGAGGTGTTCATTTCTTTCATCTATTGCCTGTGTAATTACTAGCTTAGAATGCTTAGAGTATATATCTTTGCTAGCTTTAAAAGACTTTTTATCATTGTTCTCATATTCAATACTATCTTCTTTTTGTTCAACTGAGTTAGTATTACTTAAAACTTCCTTATTTATTTCTTTAGGTACAGAGTGTGATTCATTTTTATCTTCAGCTTCTTGATTGCTTTCTTCTTTTTTTATTTTCTCTTCTTGTTCTCTCTGATTCCTTTCTTTCAGCAAAGTAGCATTCTGTACAGCATTAATGCGGGAAATTTGTTCTTTTTCAGTTAAAGAGCCTAATTTACTCTCGTCAAATAAACTATATTCTTCTGCAGAATGAATTTTTCTTCTTTTTTTTACTATTGTAGTACCAGTACTTTGACTATCTAAAGAGTTTAAATTAATGTCTAATTTAAGCTTGCTTAAGCCTTGTAGGGTTAATTTTTTATTACTGATATCTTCATTATTCATATTGTTTTTATATTAATCCAAGCTTTTTACGTGCTTCTATGATTATTAAATCTGCTGTATCTTTTAGATTGTCTTTATTATTAGTTGAGGAAGAGAGTATGCTACAAAACTCATAATTTGATAAATCTGCTATGTCCTCTAAAGTTTTAATATTATGTTTACTAAGAGCAATTTTATTATCTATTGATAAGGCTAAGTTGATTACATCGTCTTCCATACCTAAATTTTTTAGCTCTTCTATTTTTCTATCATTCTCTGCTTTCAGGTAATTATTTGCTCTATTATGAAGTTCATTTGCAATATCTTCATTGAAGCCCTCTATTGAAGCAAGTTCCTTAATTGAAGTGTTAGATATATCTTCTACACTTGAAAAACCTTCTGTTACCAATAATTGGCCCATAATCTCTTCTAAGTTTAAAGCTTCAGCAAATAAAACTGAACATTGACTAAATTCTTTGTTTCTTCTTTCTGATTCTTGCTGAGTGCTTAATATCTCAATTTTCCATCCAACAAGCTCTGAAGCTAATCTTACATTCTGACCCTTTTTTCCTATAGCTAAACTCAATTGATCTTCAGCAACTATTAACTCTATACAATTTTCATTTTCGTCAATAATGACCTTTGATACTTCTGCAGGAGTAATGGCTTTAATAACAAATTGACCCAAATCTGATGAGTAATGTATGACGTCGATTTTTTCACCGTTTAATTCGTGTATAATAGTTTTTATTCTATCTCCTTTAACTCCAACGCAAGCACCTACTGGATCGATATTCTTATCAGATGAAAAAACAGCAACTTTAGATCTTGAACCAGCGTCTCTAGCTATACCTTTAATTGTTATCAATCCGTCAGCAACTTCTGGTACTTCTTGATTCAACAATGCCTCTAAAAAGCCTTCATGAGTCCTAGAAAGAATGATTTGACGTCCGTCGTCAGAGCGCTTAACAGCCTGTATGTAAGCTTTAACCTTATCGCCTTCACGAAATGACTCACCACCAATTAAGTTTCGTAAAGGGAGGTATGCTCCAATTCCGTTTATGTCTATAATAAGATCTGAATATTCTACTTGTTTAACGATGCCATACCTCATTTCTCCTACCTTATCTTTAAATTCCTCATATTGCTTTTTTAACTCTTCATTTTTGATTATTTCAGAAATCTTTTGCTGGGCAATTCTTGCTGAAACAAGATCAGTGTTAAGAGAAATCAACTCACTAATAGTATCTCCAACTTTTGCATCTTCTTTTATTAACTTAGCTTGTGTCAACTTAATTAAGTCACACTCATTTTCATTTGATTCATCATTAATGACTTTTAGTTGTCTATATGAGGTAACTTTGCCTGTGTTTCTATCTATATTAACTACAATTTTACTTTTGCTACCATACTTTTGTTGAGCTACTGCTTCGATAGCACTTTTAAGTGCATTTATTATAATATTAAAATCCAAACCTTTTTGAAGTGAGAGCTCTCCCGCTGTTTTTATTACATCAAGGCTTCCAACTATGTTATTCTTGTTGCTTTTCTGCTTAACACTGCTTTTACGATTAGCAATCATATAAATAAATCCAATTTAATTAGTTATAATTATAGCTTCAACAGGTAAAGAACGCTATCTTAAATGTTAAATGATTGCTAATTTAAGTCAAGTTTTTTCATGTCTTTGTATGACAAGCAACGCCGGAGTAAAGAGTAAAGTTAAGACCGTTGCAGCCAATATTCCACTTGCTATGGTTGCTGAAATATCAACCCACCACTGGCTTGATGGAGCATCATATGTGATTTGTAGCGTAAAAAAACTGATATTTAACCTAGTAATCATAGGTATTAAACCAAGAACTGTAGTTGCAACGGTAAGTAGTATTGGCCTGATGCGAGAAATTGAAGCGTTTATTATACATTGCTTAATGTTATTTTTGCGCACCTTAATTTGCTGATGAAAGGCATCAAGCAATAGTATATTATTATTCACTATAATTCCTGCTAAAGCAATTATCCCCACTCCACACATGACAACTACAAAAACTTTCTGAATAAGAAAGAAAATGAAAAATACACATGTTGTTGATAAAAACACTGCTGTCATTACGATAAATGTATAGTATATGTTGTTAAACTGTGCCACTAGCACCAATATCATCAATGTAATTGCTAATATAAAAGCCTTTAATAAAAATGCTCCTGATTTTTGTTGATCTTCCTTATCACCTTTGAAATCAATCTTTACTCCTTTACTACAGTCTTGAGTAATCGAATTTTGAATGAACTTAACTCTTTCATCAACAAGATAGCCAGTATCAACGTCAGCAGAGATTGTTACTGTGCGTGATCCATCAATCCTACTTAGTTTATTTGCCTTTTTTTCGGGAACGTATTTCACTATGCTACTCATAGAATATGGTCCATTTGCTGTATTAATAAAAAGGTTATCTATAGTTTTCATGTTGCGATTCTTTCTGGGAAAGCGTAGTACAATATCAATTTCTTCATCTGCGTTATTTGGTCTATATTTTCCAATTAATACTCCATTTGTAACCATCTTTATAAAATCACCGATGGTTGCAACACTTACTCCAGAGCTTGTAGCCTTACTCTTATCAATACTCATATTCCACTCTATTTCAGGTGCTGATCTACTATCTTGAATATTTATAAATCCAGATGAAGGTTGGTCCATAATTTTTAGGATTTTCTCTGCTACTGAATTCAAGTTGGATGCACTTCCGCTTAAGTTAATTTGTATTGGCTTGTCAGCTGATGGTCCTGACTTTTGTTCCTGTACATCAATTATTACTCCTTTTATGTTTTGTACACTACTCCTTATATCATTTAGTATTTGCGTAGCTTTGCGCCTGCAGCGCCAATCTACAAGTTCCAATTGAATTTTGGCAATAACGTTGTCTGAAAATTTTCCTGATCGAGCATAAAAAACATAAATTTCCTTTTCAACACCCAAAATACGTTCTTCTACTTTCTTAAGTATCAAATCTCGTTCTTTGGCTGATAAGCTTTCTTTTACTTTAACGCTGATTAAAATGTTATCTGAATCTACATTCGGAAAGAACTTTAATCCAGGACCAAAAGTAAAATATAATATACTAGACAAAAATAAAACAAACACAACAACACATACAAATTTTTTGGGGTGATCTAAGACTTTCTCTAACATACGTACATAAGTTCTTATTATAAGCCCAGTATTTTTTATCTCACCACTTTCTATAGCACTCATTCTTATTATTTCTTTTTTTGAAGTTATGGAAGGTTTACCAAATATTGCACCAAGTGTTGGTATAAAAACCAAAGCCATAATTAGCGATCCAGTTAAAGTTAGAATTATTGTAATTGGTATGTACTGCATAAATTTACCGACTGTATCGGGCCAGAGTAACAGAGGGAAAAACACTGCTAATTTAGTCAATGTTGATGATAAAACTGGATAAAACATATCATGAACTGAGGTGCAAAAGGCTTCTACTTTATCCATGCCACAAATCATCTTTCTATCAGCATATTCGCTGATTACAATTGCATCATCAACCAGCATGCCAACTGCCATAATTAAACTGAAGAGCACAACTATATTTAGAGTAATACCCATGAGGTAAAGAGCCATTATTCCTATTAGAAAGGAGCCAGGTATTGATAGTGCAACAAGAATAGCAGCCCTTGTTCCCATAAAGAGCATTATTATGGTTAATATTAGTAATACGGCAAATATTATACCATTTTCCAAGTCGTCAAGCACATCACGTACATTTTTTGACTGGTCATTCAAATAAACTACTTTTAAATTTTCAGGTAATTGATCTTTTGCTTTGTCCATTAAGTATTTTACTTGATTTACCGTGTCTATTATGTTTTTTCCATTACGTTTTGAAATTTCTAGTACAATGCTAGGTAGTCCATTAATACGAGCAAATCCTTGGTGATCCTCAAACCCAAGTTATACTTTTGCTATATCTTTGATTCTCAAAACTGCATCACTTTGAGATCTAATAGGAATATTCATAATATCTTCTATGTCTTTTAATAACCCTGATATTTTAATCGAATATTTACCGGTATCATTTTCTAGTGATCCGGCTCCTACCAATCTGTTGTTGTTTGATATAGCTTGAAATATCTCATTTGATTGAATGTTATATTTTGTTAGAACTGTGGGCTCAATTATAATTTCCACTGTTTCTTTACGCATACCTGCTACTTCAACTTTAAGAACATTTGGCAGAGATTCTATTTCTTTCTTTAGTTTGCGTGCTATTTCAGTTAAAGTTCTTTCCGGCAAATTACCAATCAAGCCAACGTTTAGTATCGGAAATAAGCTCAAGTCTATTTCATTGATTATCGGAGATTCTGCTTCAATAGGTAATTTTGATTTTATGTTTAAAAGCTTTGAACGGACATTATCGAGCACTTCTTTATTATTATACTCTGTTCTAAATTCGATTATCATGTGAGCACCATCATTAGTTGCAAAAGCTCTCAATTCTTTTACACCTTCGATGGATCTTAGTTCATTTTCTATAGGAAGCACTAATAGCTTTTCACTATCCTCGACAGAAATACCAGGAAACCCGACAAATACACTAATTATAGGAATCTGTATATCAGGATTGCTTTCTCTTGGCATCTTTATATAAGTGTATGAGCCGAAGGTAAAAATCACGATAAGCAATAATATTACTGTTCTATTCCTCTCTACAAGTAAGCTTTTCATGCCAAACATTATACGTATTTATATCATATTATAGCTAAGATAAATTATATATTAATTAATCCTCATATAGCTTTATGTAAATGATTAAAATTTTTACAGTTTTGCAAGCGTAAGAAAATTTCTATATAATATGACTTTAGTATGGTATTTGAGGGATTATTATGGTAGCAGTTTTAAGTGTGATAGAAGGCAAGAATAAAGTGATCATATCTGGGTTGGTTGGTGTTTCATCAACTTTAGTATTTTTAACAGTGATTCACATTGCTGCAAAGATAGCCATTATAGTTACTGCTGCTGCAGTTACTTACGCATTACTTTCATTGCTTAATAAAGCAGGAGCTAAGTCTGTTAAAACTGATGATATGTCAGAAGATGAAGGGTATAGCAGTGTTGATGAAGGTGAAGAAAAAGATACCGTAAAAGAACCAAAAAGAACTGAAACTGAGCTAGAAGAAGAATTAAAAAATAAAAGAGCAGAAGAAGAAATGAAAAATGGACTACCTAAACATATGGATTTCAAAGGTAATTCACTTTCTAAAAGTGCTGATACTACAGATAGTCATTTCGTTTCTAGTGCTACAAATATTGTTATGGAACCTTTACCTAAACACATGGATGCACTTGGTAATCCACTTCCTGAGCAGCCACCGAGCAACCTTACCAATATAGGGCTTGGATCATCTAAAAGTACGCAGAAACTATCTGCTGCAGACTTGCTATTACAGTATGGGAATGTAAATAATGATGTGAGGAAAGTGCTAGAATGGCCAATTACCTCAAAGGAGTTTAATGGGTTAGGGTTTAACAGGTAGTTGCTATATCAAACTCTCCATCTTATATTGAGGATCAGATGCAATGCCATACACTCTATTTGGCGGAGCAATTTTGTTCTCTATACCAAAAACTATACCTTCAATTATTGCTGTGAGTACTTTTTCAAGGTTACAATCTGCTCCAGGAACACGGTGCTCTAGGCGGCATCTTTTGGAATCGTTGCCAAAATAGGGAATTCTTATCGCAGCAGTTCTGTTATTCACTCCCCAACTAATCGTAGTTGGAGTATGAATATCTGGGTACTGAAATCTTAAATATGAATCATCATTTGGAGCAAAAAACAACATATGTTTTTTCATCATTGCACATAATCCACCTATGCTGTGAATCAGGTGGTCACTATATTTTTGCTTATTGCCATAAAATAAGTTATTATTATTTGAATCCATGAGGCTAACATGTACATTTAGTGCGCTGCCTGCTCTATCCAAATAAGGTTTTGCTTTAAAAGAAACATTACCATCGAACTCTTTTGCTGTTCCAATCAGTAATTTTTTTACTAACTCAAAATGCATAATTAAATTATCAGGACTCGTATAACAATCACTTTTTATCTCGTATTGGTTTAAAGAACTCTCTTTCTCACAAAAAAATCCAAGAGAAGCTATTTTATTTTTGATGCTATTCAGAAATAAATATTCTTTTTTTATTCCCTCAGTGTAAAACTCCAGTTCAATACCGAATACAGTATTATGACTCAAATTACTTAATATAATCACAAATTTACTTCAATAAATTTATACTAAATCAACTATATTTATACAAGTACTTTACTTATTTATCAGTAAATTTAATATCTTATTTATACATAATATATTACTATTTTTTAATAACATACTTCTAATCCTCGGTACAAGAGACATTTACAAATTGATTGTTTTTATTTCAAAAAAATGATCAATTTTAGTGCTTTTATACTCTTTACAACTCGTCAAAAAATCCTCATAATTTTAGATATGTATTAAGTAGTGTTAGCTTTTTATCTTACAGTAAGCTATTGATTATCTTGCATCTTTCTGATTATTGTTCTTTCTTGGTGTGGTATATGAACTTAACTAACCCTAAGGTTTCTACTATGTTTTTTGATCAGATTATTACAGTAACGGACCACAATGTTACTTGGGAAAAAATCCAAAATTATCTCCATAATCTCTATGGAGAAGCAACGTATAACAGCTGGCTGAGTTCACTAAGATTTATCAGCAACAGAAATGGAGAAGTTTTGTTGTCTGTACCAACAAGATTTATAAAGGAGTGGATTACAGTTCACTACATGGAAAAAATATTGTCATTATGGCAAAGCGAAGATCAAAGTGTATGTTCTATTGATATTCAATTAATTGAAGAAAGAAATTCAAATTCTAATACGATACTAAAAAATAGAGAGGAAAATAATCATAATCTTGGTTCACCACTAGATACCAGATTCACTTTTGATAATTTTGTGGTAGGAAAGTCAAATGAGTTAGCATTTACAGCGGCAAAGCGTGTAGCGGAATCTATAGATCCAATATCAGGAAGCAACCCTTTATTTCTATATGGTGGAGTGGGACTTGGTAAAACACATTTAATGCATGCTATAGCTTGGGACATAGTTAATTCTCCGTCAGCAAAAAGAAAAGTGGTATATTTATCAGCAGAGAAATTTATGTATCAATATATTACGGCGCTGCGGAGCAAAGATATTATGTTATTTAAAGAGCAATTTAGATCAGTAGATGTATTGATGGTAGATGATGTGCAATTTATCAGTGGTAAAGATAGTACACAAGAAGAATTTTTTCACACTTTCAATGCATTGATAGACCAAAATAAACAATTGGTTATATCAGCTGATAGGTCTCCTAGTGATCTTGATGGAGTAGAAGAAAGAATAAAATCACGACTTGGTTGGGGATTAGTTGCAGATATTAATGAAACGACTTTTGAATTAAGACTTGGTATATTGCAGGCGAAAGTGGAACGAATGAATATGTATGTTCCAAAGGATGTCCTAGAATTTTTGGCAAGGAATATAAAATCCAATATAAGAGAACTAGAAGGAGCATTAAATAAGGTTGCTCATACCTCTTTAATTGGAAGAAGCATGACAGTAGAATCAGCTAGTGAGACCCTAATTGATCTTCTTAGGTCAAATCATAGGTCAATCACAATAGAAGAAATACAGAAAAAAATAGCTGAATTTTTCAATATAAAGATTGCAGATATGCAATCTAATAGAAGGCTCCGCAGTCTTGCGAGGCCGAGACAAATAGCTATGTATTTCGCAAAGAAGTTTACGCAAAAAAGTTTACCAGATATTGGAAGAAATTTTGGTGGTAGAGATCATGCTACTGTTATACACGCAGTCAAACAAGTGGAAAATTTCATAAGAACTGACCCAAAATTTGCTGATGAAATCAATCGATTAAAAAAGATGTTTAAGTAGCACTTTATTAATGACAACCAGGCTGTTTTCATTTTTTTGATCAAATATCTTTTTCAAGTAGATTAAGTAAATCAAAGATCATTATTAGTATAAGCTAAGAGAAAATAGCTAGTAGATTGCTTAAAAAGTATATAAAATCACAATTTAAGTAGGAAATATGGCAATTAGACTTATTCCAGATAATCTTGATATAAAATTTAGTAAATATAGAAATTTGACAGCACTTGTTAGCGTTATTCTTATCATTTTTTCAATGCTTACTTTTATGCTGCGAGGAATGAATTTGGGTATAGACTTTACAGGTGGAATTTTGATAGAGATAAAATCTTCAAGCAAGGATGATGCTATTCTCGGTATATTAAAAGAGAGTGGATTTACGATACAGAGTTCAAAAGCTGGTGATAACTTAGTTGTGCGGTTTAAAGATGAGGGAGATGAAGATAAAATTAAAAAGGTTAAAAGTATATTAGAGAGCAAATTAGGTAATTTAGTAACTTATCGCAAAATAGATTATGTTGGTCCACAAATAGGCTCAACGCAGATATTTGAAGGGATATCAGCCATGTTAATTGCAATTATTGGAATATTTTTTTATGTTTGGCTTAGATTTAACTGGCAGTGTGGACTTGGTGGAATAATGGCACTGATCCATGATGTGATTTTAACTCTTGGCTTTATCAGTTTAACGAGTATTGAGTTTAATATTTCATCAGTTGCAGCTCTCCTTACCGTAATTGGCTACTCAATCAATAACTCAGTGGTTATATATGATCGGATTCGAGAGTATCAAAAAAGTGGAAAAAATGCAAAAATAGGTGAAGTAGTTGATGCCAGCATTAATTCGACGCTATTTCGCACTATGTTAACTTCAGGTACTACTCTTCTTGCCGCTCTTCCTTTAGTGCTGATTTGTACAGGTGTGGTCAGAGACTTCTGCTTAATCATTTCTTTTGGCATTGCAATCGGCACCTGTTCCGCAATATTTATCTCTGCTCCTATATTGACCTGCAGAGCGTTGATAAGTAGAGTATAGAACGTTTAACTACGATATAATATTAGCTTGTTATCCCTAATAGTGAAATGAAAATATCTCAAAAAGCTCATACCAAGTAATGAATGGGACATAGAGTGAGTATTAACACTAGCGTGCACATCATTAATTAAAAAATTTCCTATTTTAACTTGAGGTATTTGAACCACTCCAGCTTTTATTTGACCTTTTGCAGTTTCATATATTTTAAAGTCTTGAATGTTTTGTAAGTTAATACCAGCATGTAACGCATCTTTTTGCGATAGAACAATATCAGTTGCTCCGGTATCAAGCAAAAACGTTATATTACGATCATTGACTTGAGCTTGAATATAAAAATGTCCATCGTATGACTTTGTAAATTCGATACTTCCGCCATTTTGAACCCTTCCTTTGTACGGTAGAAAAGTGCTCAGAAACCTATTGCTTAGTTTATCCCCTTGTGAATCAATAAACATTGCAGTAATGACTATTATCAGTAGCCAAATAACTAGATTTTTTGCTGCATTCATATTATTAAAATTTGAAGCCATAAGAGTAAATTTTTAAGATTAGCGTTAAAAGCTATTATTAAAAATAAGTAAATTTTATTGTTTTAGTACAATATTTAATATATACTTTAAGGAGGTATGTTCGATTTAATTTCATGTCAGAAGCAAAAAATTTAATTTTAGCAACAATTCTTTCTATATTGATTATAGTATTATGGCATATTATTTATGATAATTTTCTTAACACGAGCCAAAGCCAACCATCGATTGAAAATATTGAACATATCGAATCTTCTAACGACCTTGCTCCTATGATATACCAAAATCGTTCTGAAATTATTAATTCTACTAGAGAACAGAGAGTTAATTTAACCAATAACATGCTTGAAGGATCAATTTCTCTGAAAGGTGCAAGGTTTGATGACTTAATCTTAACTAACTACCACTTAGAACCGAGTTCTTCTTCTCCACAAGTGGTGTTACTGTCACCTGCAGAATCAAAAGATGTATATTTCGCAGAATTTGGGTGGCTCGATCCGAATGAAAAGATTAAAGTTCCAGATTCTAAAACAGTATGGCAAGCAGATAAACTCAATCAAAAAGAGGTCAATTTATTTTGGGATAATGAAAATGGCATTTTATTTAGAATGAAAATTAGCCTTGACGATAACTACATGTTTAAAGTTGAGCAAATTATTGAAAACAATACAAAAGATAATGTAGTTTTGGTTCCCTATGGTAAAATCAATCGTAAACGTGATAATATTAACGAATCCTATTGGATATCACATGAAGGAGTACTAGGTGCATTTAACAATAAACTAGAGGAGTGGACATATAAGGATATTTCCAAGAAACGTTTAATAAAGGCCAGCACAAGTGAAAAAAGTTGGTTTGGTTTTGCTGATAAATATTGGTTTACAGCTATCATACCTGAAAAATCTGATCAAATAAATGTAAGTATTAAGCATACGAATGTTAATAACATTGATAAGTTTCAAGTAGATTTTGTTAAACCTTACAAACACATACTCCCTGGTGCAAGTGTTTCTACTCTGAACTACTTTTTTGCTGGGGCAAAGAAGTTGAATTTACTTGATTCTTATAAAGACACTCTTAATATACCTTTATTTGATAAGGCTGTAGATTTTGGTGTACTTTATTTTATAACCAAGCCAGTGTTTTTACTGCTTGAATATTTTAACTTTGTTTTGAAAAATTTTGGCTTAGCAATATTATTGCTAACTTTAGTAATCAAACTTTTGATGCTTCCCTTATCTAATAGATCATATATTTCGATGTTCAAGGTGAAAAGCCTGCAGCCTGAATTAACTCGTATAAAAGAGTTGTACAAAAATGACAGCTTAAAGCAGCACAAAGAGACAATTGCGTTGTTCAAGAGAAACAATGTAAATCCAATGTCGAGCATTTTCCCTATGCTCATACAAATACCAGTATTTTTTGCTCTGTATAAAGTATTATTTGTTACTATAGAGATGAGACACGCCCCTTTTTATTTATGGATTAAGGATCTTTCAGCTTCTGATCCAACAAACATTTTTACATTATTTGGGTTGTTTAATTATAACTTTCCTATTTCTATAGGCATTTTACCTATAATTTTCGGCGCTACCATGATAATTCAGCAGAAGCTAAGTGAGAAAGATCAAACCAGTAAAGATGATATTCAAGTAAATGTTATGAAGTTTTTACCTTACATTTCTGTCTTTATTTTTTCTTCTTTTCCTGCCGGCCTGGTAATATATTGGATATTTAGTAATATTATAACTCTGGTTCAACAATCATTAATAAAGTTGCTTTTAACAAGAAAAGTAGGAATGAATGTCGAAAATACTAATAGTTAATTCAGTTTATTATACTGAAATAGCAAACCTTTTGCTTGAGGGTGCAACTGATAAATTCAAAGGAAATAATATTGGTTACGAGATAATTAAAGCGCCTGGTACGTTTGAGATACCAGCTGCAATTCTTTTTGCGGTCAAAGGCAAGAATACTAATTATGATGGTTATTTAGCTCTTGGATGTGTAATTCGTGGTGAAACTGATCATTATAAATACGTTTGTAAAGGAGTAATCGAAGGCTTAAATGCAATTGTTATGCATCATGCAATACCTCTTGGTATGGGAATAATCACAGCAGATAGTAAAGATAAAGCACTAATTAGAGCTGACAAAAATAAAAAGAACGTTGGTGGCCATGCAGCCTCAACTGTTTTGCATATGATAGATCTACACAATAAATTAAAATAATGGAGGAAAAACCAGTAGATAAAAAGTGGCGCATAAAAAGAAGTACGGCAAGATTTTTTGTTGTACAAGTTGCTTACTCAAATATTTTCGTAGGTTACAACAAAAGCACTTTTAAATTGGAAAATTGTGAACTTAAGGACTACATAAGTACGTTGAAAGATATATTTGAATGTGAAGAATTTGAACATCAGTTCTTAGAAAACTTGTTATGTAAGGTTATAAAAAGCAGTGAAGAATATGATAAAATAATAGAGTCTTATTTACACCCAAGCTGGTCACTTTCACGATTAAATCTTATAAGCTTATCTATTTTGCGTGTTGCAGTATGTGAGTTAATTGATTTTGATACACCAGCACCAATTGTTATTAATGAATATACTAACATTGCATCTGATTTACTTGATGCTCCAAACAAAATTGGCTTTATTAATGGGTTGTTAGATAAGGTAAAGGATGCAGTCAGACTAAATAAAAACCCTTAGTAACTTCTCGTAAGGTATTCGTTCAGTAGGGTGGCAAAATAAGATAGAAAAGACAGCTATAGAAATAAATGGTGTTATCCAATATGATGGCAGTGCTCCTTTTTCTGTCATCCCAGTGCTTGACATTGGGATCGAGATTGCAAGTAATGCATTCGGTTTGGTAAGTATGGATGGCTTTGTTGCATAGCACTGATAGGCATGTAAATCACAGTGAATTTACGCAGCTAATTTAAATTTAGCCATACCTATATCAGTAAATTTGTTCAATAAGTAGCACTTAATTAACAGCTCTTTTTCACGATTTACCTCTGATTTATTTTTCAAGCCAAACCCAAATATTTGCTTCAACCTATAGAAAAAGACTTCAATATAAGACCGTGCTCCATACTTAACTTTTTTCTTCCATTCATTAATACCATCTTCATAATTCTCATATGACCTAATTCTACTAATATACTTGTTTCTTTCTGATAAGTAGTCAGCTAAACAAATTTTAGTATCCTTCCTAGGGCGAATAATAGGCACAATATTGTATTTTCTGCATTCTTTATACACACTTTTTATATCATAAGCCGCATCTGCTCGAATAGAACAAATGTTATATTTATCACTGACTTCTTCTAACATATCGCAGACCGGCAAATAGTCTACAGCAACACCACTAGTGTAGTTCATGCTTATTGCTTTCTTATCATTTATGTTTAAAACAACATGTAATTTTCTTACTTGACCATAACCACTGTATTTCCTTTTTCGAATATTAAGCTTACTATGCCCACCGTTATTATTGTAGATACTAACTCTAGTGCTATCTACGGCAATTTCAACATTTTCCAGATCATCTTTATTGCTTCTATGGTCATCAATCTTCAAATTAAGCTTTTTAAATCTTCTGGAAGCTTGTGTATAGCTGATAATCTTAAGTTTTTTGCCTATTTGTACCATATAACCTTTTACAAAACCTACAGCTTGTCTCAAGCCAATTCTAAAAAGATGAACTATTATGTGTATTAAAATTACAACTTTATCACTATAAGTGTTATTGCCACCTGCAACTTTTGGACTATTTTCATACCAATTTTCTATGGCTTGATTAACAAAATGAAAAACATTTCCTCTTTTTTTGAGAAACTCGTTATATTCTCTTTGGTTACTTACTCTCATTTTTTGTGGCATAAGTTGTACTTGTTTGAAAAATGCCTATTTTACAACAAAATGCGTTAGTAGCCATATATTAAAAAGCTTTTCTTCTTACAATAACCTCAACCAACACTAGCTATGCAACAAAGCCAGTATGGATTTTGCGTTATAGAATGAAACACTTTTGGTAAAGAAAACTGGATCCCAGCGTCAAGCACTGGGATGACACCACTTTTGCTTCGATATTTACACATTAGTCATGCATCTGAACGGATACTTTGAGACAGCTTCTATAATAAGCTTAAATAACTAACACTAAAAAATGAAGGGCAGACTTATTTAGTCTGCCTCTTTTATACTTAATTTTTTAATGATTTTCCTCCCTCTTGTTGTTCAGCTTTTGATGATTTAACAATTGAGCTTGGCACAAGTGTAATGATTAGTTTAGTATCATTTTCTTTAGAGTATAAACCTAACGTTTTTAACTCTTGTTTATCTTCATGTATTAAGTCATAGTCATCTTTATCATTTTTTCTTCCTAATGAATTTATCTTTAATAATCCATCATTTTTATCCATTTCCTTACTTGTAGCAGTAATGTAGTAACTTTTACTTTCTAAGCTAAAATATATAAGATACTCATCGGTGATAATATCGCCATTTTGATGCTTATTTTTGTTGTGTTTTTTGATATACTCAAAATCTTCATCTTTTAATTGCGCAAATAGACCTCTTTCCTTACTTATAATAACAATGTTCGGAGTTTTAGACTCAGATATTTTATTGTTTTTGATGATGGAATATATTGCTAAACTAACCAGTGCAACAGCAGCAAATGCTAAAACACTTATTCCAAGTGGTGTAGCTGCAAAAACTGCAATTGGGTATCCGTTCAGCGGAGTGGCAGAATAAGGTAGACAAGGTGATCTAAAAAGATAATCATAGAGCAAAAGTGAGGTAATGTGGTAAACCTTTTAGAGCTTTGCAAAAATTTACAGCAAAAAATAGAAAAGTTAGAAGCAAAAATAGAAAAGCTGGAAAGGGAGAATGAAAGTTTAAAAGCAGAGAACAAGGCTTTAAAGATAGAGAACGCTGAATTAAAGGAAAGGCTTGGTTTAAACTCGAAAAATTCATCTCTACCAAGCTCTAGAGAGTTGTACAAAATAAAAAAGGACAAGCCAAAGAGCGACAGAAACGTTGGTGGTCAGGTTGGTCATAAAGGAAGTTTTCGCGCCAAAATGGATGCAGATGAGGTGATAAAAGTAAAGTTGTCATCTACTTGTGAATGCGGAGGAGGGATTGCAATATGCAATGGACCGTACATTCATCAAAAAGTTGATCTTCCGGAAATTAGGCCTTATGTAGTGGAATATCAGATGGAGCATGGTCGTTGCCGGAGATGCGGAAAAAGAAGAAGCAGTAAGTTACCAGAAGGTGTTACGTCAGATACATTTGGTCCAAGGGTTAAGTCAATAATTGCAGCGTTCAGCGGATTCTACAAAAATTCAAAACGCGAAATAGCGAGTGTCGTAAATGATATCTTCAATTTGAACATAAGCGTCGTTAGCATATCAAATAGTGAACATAGAGTTGCTTCAAAATGCAAAAAAATGTATGAGCAGATCGAACAAGAGATAAGTAGGAGTAAAGTTCTACATATTGATGAAACGAGCCATTATAACAAAGGTAAACTCGCTTGGTGTTGGATGTTTGCAAGCAATACGGCAAGTTTTGTGAAGTTGACAGAGTCAAGAGGAATGAAAGTTTTAAAAAATAACGCATGCTGCAATCATAATAGCTTAGTGGTAACCGACAGGTACGCAGTATACAATTACTTTGCTGATGAAAAAAGGCAAATCTGCTGGGCACACTTAGCAAGGGATTTTGAAAGATTAGCGCATAGTTGGAATATTGAAGTCAAAGTTCTTGGCTGTTACTTAAGAAATGTAGCTACTGAATTATTTGCACTAAAAAAGGCTTTGCTAAAAAATGAGATAGATGTTTTTAGATTTGCCAGACGTGCCAGAAAGTTGCGAAAACGTACAAGGTATTACTTGAAGGAAATATCCTACTTACCTGAAGCAATTGGAGCCTCTCGAGTTGCGAAAAATATTTTGAAATCTGAAAGAATGATGTGGAATTTTTTAGATGACCCAAAAAACATTCCGCTGACAAACAACCATGCTGAACAGCAGATACGGCATTATGTCGTTTACCGCAAAAATTCGTATTTTACACAATCAAAGCGGGGAAATGCATTCCTTGAACGGATAATTTCGTTATACTTAACATGGAAACAAAGGGGTCTCAATCCTTTCCAAAACCTCTTATCTATTGTTTCTTAAACCACTCTCCTGAACGGATACGAAAAGTCTGCAGACGAAGATAGATTTCGAGCTCTAGAATATCTTCACTATCAAAATAACAAAGCTGTCAAAATTTGTCAAGTAATTTTTATCGCAACTGTACAAACATTGCACAGGACAAATTTAAAATGCTGTAAAATGGTGTCTGTTCAGACGCATGTGAAACCAGTGCTTCTTTTCATCCCACTTCCATACGGCTAAAACCCTTTTCATAATCTCCTATCTATCATTTCTTAAACCACTCCCCTGAACGGATACGCAATTGGCGCTAAAATCGAAGTTGAAGACACCCAATACGGTGTTGAAAGTGCTACTGCTGTGCCTATAACATACAGAGAAGTAAGCGCTACAAGTGCAATGTTTGCTTTGTGACGGTGGTTTTTAAAAATTGACATAATTTCCTCTTAAAATAAGTTAATAATATATTAATATTATATATAAAAAAATCAATACAGTCAACTTACATATAAAAAACTACCTACCGCTTGATCCAAAGCCCCCTTCATTGCGGACGGTTTCTTCTGTGCAGAATTCTTCTCTGTCATCCCAAATTACTTGAGATACAGGAGTGATGAGGATTTGTGCGATTCTATCTCCTCTTTTTATTTCATATGGCTGATTACTTAGATTGATTAGGCAAACTTTAACTTCACCTCGATAATCGGAGTCTATAGTGCCCGGAGAATTTAAGACAGTGATTCCATGTTTTGCAGCAAGTCCAGAACGTGGGCGAACTTGCCCTTCAAAACCGTTTGGTATTGCAATTACAATGCCAGTTGGAATAAGTAACCTTTCAAGTGGATTTAAAATAACAGAGTCGTCCAATGCAGCATAAAGATCCATGCCAGCACTCTGCATAGTTGCATAACAGGGAAGAGGCAAGCTTTTGCCATGTGATAACTTTTTTATTTCTACTTTAATTTTATCTCTTTGCATTTTTATTCACCAGTTATGAAAATTTGATTGTAGCATGTAAATTATGCCTGTAAAAGATAAGAAAACTACTTGACAAATCTTTCAGCTTCCTTACTATAAAATTCAAAGTGTTTTATTACCTTCAATCTGTTCAGATTAAACGACAAAAGTATTATACAGTTGGCGTCTTATAAATCTTTCCGCTATGTGCACTTTATGTCTTCACAATAATTTCTACCTAATATAAGCTGAAGCGGGCTTATAAAATGTTTAAATACAGTATAGAACGCCAATTTTTAGGATGAGAGAGTAACAACTAGCTAACGCTTTTGCCTTTTTTTATTAGTAAATTTCTTAACGTTTATATAGAGGGTGTCATTCCAGCACTTGATGCTGGAATCCAGCCTTTCTGCAATCTCATCGAAAACGTTGTACCACCTTTCTATGCTAGTTTGCTTGTGAGCAACTTAGATCCCAGTACTGGGATGACAAAAAAGGGCTACTTGAATGACATACTTGAATTTACGCTATAAAGTGAACCGGTTTGGTGTGCTGCTGTTGTTTGCATTATTGTAGTGCTAATTTTTTACTTCGGTAGTCTTTTTATTGTCATTATAATTACAAGAATAGTTGAGGCCAATTAATATGAAAACTTTTGCAAAAAATTTTAAAGGTAAGGAAAGAAAGCTAGAAGAGTTCAATGAGAAAGTTGAAGACATATCAGCTGTAGCTCAAGATAAGTTTGCACATGAACTTGAAAATATCGCATATGAAAGTGTGCAGAAATTTCGCAGTCTACTTGCTAAAGAAATAAACTCCACTTTCAATAACATTCATTCTCAGAATGTCAATCTACTAAAATCTGGCTTAGTAAACTTGATCAATAAAAAAGGAGAAACAGCGTTAATACGTTCTCTTCTCAATATACTTGTACGATAGAGTTGCTGCTGCAATTTAATATTAAGTGATAACTAAAATAAGTAAGATTTTTTATGGATAAGTCTTACTTATTTTAGCTATATATAGAAAAGGAGGGTTGTTATGTCAACAAGACTAAAGTATCCAATTATAAATATACAACGTAAGTCTAAGCCTAAATCTTTTCCAGTAACTTTAGGAGAGGTTAAATCTTTTTTACGAATTGAGAATGATCAAGATGATAAGTTGATTTCAAGTTTTATTTTTATGGCAACTGATTATGCTCAGTGGCATATGGAAAAGTCTCTAGTAAAGCAAATGTGGCAAGTTTCATATGAAGGTTATATACCTCGTAGAATCTATTTAAGCTATGGTCCTGTGAATAAAATAATATTGGCTACTGATAAGAATAGAAAACTTAGTTATTATTTTAGTGATATAGGAAGCTATATTGAATTTTTCAATTATTTGAACATAATAAGGGCTGATGTTGTATACGAAGCTGGCTATGACAGCGTTCCTGAGCAAATAAAGCTAGGTATTATGCAGCATGTTTCTGCTCTCTATAAAAATCGTGAATCAGAAGTAAGTAGCCATTTATCTGAGGTAAAGAAGGTGTATTCTCCATTTCGCGAACCAAAGGTTGTTTTGTAGTTCCTGTTTGTCATTCAATAGCAGATACAACAGATGGTGTCATACCAGTACTTGGATCAAGATTGCGAGTAATGAATTGGGTTTTGTGAGTATGGGTTTTGCATTATAGAATGAAGTGTTTTTGGTTAAGAAAACTGGATTCCAGTGCTTACTGTACAAAAATTGTAACTTAATTCCATAAGGGAAGGTGCCATTCCAGCGCTTACTGTAAAAACATTGTAACTTAATTCCATAAAGGAAGGTGTCATCCCAGTACTGGGATCCAGCTTTACCTAACTATTTTTCTTGTTGGTCATTTTATTGAAAATGTTTGCTCATTTAGAATCAATTTTCCTGGATCCCAGTACTGGGATGACACCAAAAGAACTATTGGAATAACACCTTCTTAGTGGAAATTGATCACAATGTTCGTACAGTAAGCACTGACCATTTATTACGTAAATTATCTACAAATTGCAATGTTCTTAGCCGTATCTGTGAGATGGAAAAAATTCAAATTATAAATGAGTTGTATAATAGTATTTATGCAGCATTAAAAGCAAACTCTGATTGGCTTTGTTGCATAGCACTGATAGGCATGTAAATCACAGTGAATTTACGCAGCTAATTTAAATTTAGCCATACCTATATCAGTAAATTTGTTCAATAAGTAGCACTTAATTAACAGCTCTTTTTCACGATTTACCTCTGATTTATTTTTCAAGCCAAACCCAAATATTTGCTTCAACCTATAGAAAAAGACTTCAATATAAGACCGTGCTCCATACTTAACTTTTTTCTTCCATTCATTAATACCATCTTCATAATTCTCATATGACCTAATTCTACTAATATACTTGTTTCTTTCTGATAAGTAGTCAGCTAAACAAATTTTAGTATCCTTCCTAGGGCGAATAATAGGCACAATATTGTATTTTCTGCATTCTTTATACACACTTTTTATATCATAAGCCGCATCTGCTCGAATAGAACAAATGTTATATTTATCACTGACTTCTTCTAACATATCGCAGACCGGCAAATAGTCTACAGCAACACCACTAGTGTAGTTCATGCTTATTGCTTTCTTATCATTTATGTTTAAAACAACATGTAATTTTCTTACTTGACCATAACCACTGTATTTCCTTTTTCGAATATTAAGCTTACTATGCCCACCGTTATTATTGTAGATACTAACTCTAGTGCTATCTACGGCAATTTCAACATTTTCCAGATCATCTTTATTGCTTCTATGGTCATCAATCTTCAAATTAAGCTTTTTAAATCTTCTGGAAGCTTGTGTATAGCTGATAATCTTAAGTTTTTTGCCTATTTGTACCATATAACCTTTTACAAAACCTACAGCTTGTCTCAAGCCAATTCTAAAAAGATGAACTATTATGTGTATTAAAATTACAACTTTATCACTATAAGTGTTATTGCCACCTGCAACTTTTGGACTATTTTCATACCAATTTTCTATGGCTTGATTAACAAAATGAAAAACATTTCCTCTTTTTTTGAGAAACTCGTTATATTCTCTTTGGTTACTTACTCTCATTTTTTGTGGCATAAGTTGTACTTGTTTGAAAAATGCCTATTTTACAACAAAATGCGTTAGTAGCCATATATTAAAAAGCTTTTCTTCTTACAATAACCTCAACCAACACTAGCTATGCAACAAAGCCACTCTGATTTAAAGAAATATGTTACTAACATCTATGATTACCTGCCTAAGCAGGTTACTATTCCTTATCTGAGATTGCGCATAGTAAATTATGTTAACCTGCATATGCTATCTAATTTTGCTACAAAAGTAAGATTTTCATGCGACATATATACTTATCATATAAGCAGCATGCTTGCTGCTATAAAGCATGTTAGCTTGGTGGTAAAGAGCATTAGTAGTGAGACCATTTTTGAAAGTAATTGTGCTATAAATCAGCATGATGAAGTTTTACATTCAACAATTAATTTTGATATTTTAATACAAGGAGGTAGCGATGAGCAAATTACAGCTGAAAATTAAAGGTCATGACAATAATTTTGTTGTGCTGAATAATATACGAAACTTAAGGTTTACTTTGCGTAATAACAAAGAGGAGATGAAAGATATTTCCTCTTTTGGCTGGAGAAAAGTGCTTGATTGTGCTGGAAGTAGAAAGATTACAATAAAAATTAATGGCATTTTAAATTCAGTATTGGCTGATGAATTATTGCGTAATTCTGCAATGTTAAACTCTAATAATGATTATGAGATTAGTTTTAATGCTAAGGAGAAGATAAAACTCAGGTGTTCGGTTGAATTGTATGAGAGATATTATGATCCTGCCACTTTTGACAGCTTCACTGTAGTTTTAGCCAGTGCTGAAGTTGTGAACACTTTTCATTAGTGTTAATTTAATTTTTTCATATACAATAATAATAAGTGGGAATAAATTAAAAAAAATTATGAACGATGAGGATCTTTTCGAAGAAGGTGATGATAATGTTGAAGAGAATAGCGATGACAGAAGAGAAAGGAATTTGAAGAATGAAAATCAGCTTGAAGAGCAGTGCAAAGAGTATTTAAAACCTTTCGAGGATATTTTAAGTCAAATTGATGAAGGAGTTGATAATTTAGATAGTTACGAAAGGACTATGCAAGTAAAGCGAAGTATAGATAGGCTCATAGAAACCTTATATAGCCAAGCAGCATCTGAGGATATTGATGTAGAACTTGAAACCACAAAGCACACTCGCGATAAATCAGAATCCAAGAAAAGAGTTCTGGAAAAGAGAAAGAAACAACTGATGGAAGAGATCTTAAGTTTTCAACAACAAAAGGAGCTAATGAATAGTAGGGAAAAACATGAAGTAGCAAGTGATGAAGATGTTCAGAAGGCAAAAGCACGAGTGAAGTCTTCAATTAGGGGGGTGTTGTTTTCAGTTATTGCTCATAGAATGGATCCAAGAAGGAGGGCAGGGGAAACTGCTGATGACAATGAAAAGCAAGCTCGTATGTACGGTAGAGAAGCAGTTGGTGGAGTTTTAGGTGGATTATTCAAGGCGTTTTTAACTGCAGTTGCTGCTGTTGTGCGCGAAATTGCTAAACCACTTCAACATATGAATACACAAGAGACGTCTTTTGCAAAACAAGTTGAAGAAAGCAGAAACCAGGATTCACAGAAAGGTCGATCTGTGTAGGTCAAAGTATAATTTCAAAAAAATTTTTGAAATCGTATGTACTAAACAATATCTACTCAACGCAAATTACAACAAACGCAGTAGCATAATCTTGATCATCACTTAGAGAAAGGTGTATCTTGTAGTCTTTCGAGATGAAATCCTTTGTGATAGCAAGATGTGGTTTTCCCCTGATATTACTGTATATTTCTATATCTTTCATTATAATTCCTTGGCTGAATCCAGTGCCTAGCGCTTTAACAAAAGCTTCCTTTGCAGCAAAGCGTTTAGCAAAATATTTTGCCCTTACTTCTTGGCTATTATATTTTTTGCTTATCTCTATCTCCTTCTTAGTATAGACTTTATTGAGAAATTTTTCCCCGTATTTTTGTGATATTCTCAATATTCTGGGTATATATACTATGTCAGTGCCAATACCGTATATCATTTTGCGCTAAAACGATTTATTGCTTCTTCAACTTGTATTTCCTCTACCTCTCCAGTTGCCCTATTTTTTACTTCAACTATATTTTCACTTACTGCTTTCTTTCCAATAATTATTTGCCATGGCAAGCCTATCAGATCCATTCTGGCAAATTTCACTCCTACACTTTCGTCTGTATCATCATAAAGCACTTCATCGCTTTTCAAAGCTTTGTATATTTTATCTGCAGCCTCCGTTACTTTTGTTTGTAAATTGATCAAACCAACTTTAAAAGGAGCTACTGCCTCTGGCCAGATAATTCCTTTATCATCATGGAAAGCTTCTATTATTGCGCCAACAAGCCTTGAAACTCCAATACCATACGAACCCATATGCATGTTAACATTTTTTCCATCTTGAGAAGTAACACTTGCCTTCATAGGTTTCGAATATTTATCACCAAAATAAAAAATATGCCCTATTTCAATACCCTTGCTAACATTTAACTGTTCTTGCGGTATAGGACAACTTTCAGGATCATGCATATCGTCTGCAACTGCATATATGCTCTTCAGGCTTTCAATATCTTCGCTTTCTAGTAATTCAAAAAGTTTATTGTCATAATATAGAGTGCTCTCACCGGTGTTTGCCAATATATGAAATTCATGACTTAAATTTCCTCCAATTGGTCCTGTATCTGCCCTCACTCCAATTGGAGTAAGTCCCATGCGTTTGAAGATTTTTATGTAAGTTTTATACATCAAATTATATGAATTCAGTGCACCTTCGTAATCTACATCAAAACTGTATGCATCCTTCATCAGAAATTCCCTGCCTCTCATAACGCCATAACGAGGTCTTACTTCGTCACGAAACTTCCACTGAATTTGATATAAACAAAGTGGTAAATCTTTGTAACTTTTTACCGTATTTCTAATCAAATCAGTTACCACCTCCTCATGTGTTGGACCAAAAAGCATATCGCTTTCATGCCTATCTTTAATACGTAGCATTTCTTTGCCGTAATCATCGTAACGTCCTGACTCTCGCCAAAGACTTGCTGGCTGCACACAAGGCATCAACACTTCAATTGCACCAATTTCATCTCTGATAATATTTTCAATATTTTTAAGTACCAAAAGACCAAGCGGCAGCCAAGAATAAATTCCAGATGCTGTCTGCTTGATTAAGCCCGCACGTAACAAATATTGATGAGAAATAATTTCAGCACCAGCCGGGGTTTCTTTTAAAGTTGGCAGGTAATATTGAGATAAACGCATTTGATAAATCTGATTGTACTAAGTAATCTTAATACAATCAGGCCTGTAGGTAAACTTATTTTAAGAAGAGTGTACTACTTTCTCTTACCTCGATCTACGACACTTTGAACTTGAAATGGTTTTTGCACCTCACTATTCACTGAGTCAACATTATTTGCTTGTGCTGCAGGAGAAGCTTCAGATTTCGTTTGTAAACCAGCAGTCTTAGGCGGTACCAGTGGCTTACCTGCTTTTGGCACAGAATGTAACGGAGATGTAGGTTTAGATTTTTCATTATCATCAGATTCATGACCACTGTCAGGACTCTTGCTTCCTCTTTCATCTTCTGGTTGGGAGTTTGAAGGCGTAGGTTTTTTCCTGGATTTTGTCAGCTTTTTCTCTTTCGGTTTTTTCGATTTATCATTGCTCCAATCATCACTGTCACTGTGGTCAGAAACTTCACTTTCACTACTAGAAAGTTCTATTGCTAGTCTCCTCTTCAGGATATTAGCTATCTCATAATCATGACATTGAGCATTCCTCATTGTATGTTGCTTATTCTCTTGTATCGACTTCTCAATTCTTGCAGCGAGCTCTTCTCCTGTCTCTTGCTCAGCATTGCTCTTACTACTTTTAAACTCTTCCTTCAATTCATCTGAAAAATCTTGTGATTTCCCATCATTGTTATTACCTGGTGTCTTAGCATTTTTAAACTCATTGTTAACACGTTTCAACTTAACACCTCCTCCTCTTATCTGCGCAAACAGAGCAGAACGATCATGCTCAGATTCATTAGCCTTTTTCGGTGCACCATTCTTAGGTTTCTCCGTATACTTGGAAGCTGTAGGAGGAGGTGGTAGTGGTGCAGCATTTTGTGGCAATGGAGGAGGTGGTGGTGGCGGTGCACTGGGTGTTCCAGACATTACTGGAAATGATGGTGTAGGAGTATTGCTATGTTCAAGTTCTTTTGCTTTCTGTAAACTACTATCTTGTGATTGATTTTGACATACTTCGTTGTTTTGCTGTTGTACGTCGTCCTCTCCATCAATTGCTTTCCTTCGGCTTTTGAGCGTTTTGTTCAAATCAGCCATCAAATCTCCACTTCCTTGTTGCTTGCCACCTCCTGAGGGTATGGATTTATTAGTAGTATTATTCTTTAGAGTAGGTGGTGTCGGTACACTGGATGTTCTAAGCGCTACTGGAGGTGATGATGTATGAGTATTGCTGTGTTCAAGTCCTTTTGCTTTCTGTAAATCTTGTGATTGTTTTCTACCAGGATCAACTCCTTTCTCGCTGTTTATTGCAGAAAGGTGTGAATTGATAAGATATGCAGCTAAGCTCAACATAACCGATGCAGAAACAAAAGCAATAACTGTGAAAAGTACTGGATCACTTAGTGTTACTGAAATCGAAAGATATGTATATATACCAGCTGTAACACTAGATATACATAGCAACAAAGTAGCAATTGAATATTTTAAGGCAGCTGTCTTACTTATTCCAACTAAAGTATTAATCAAAATGGGAGTATCGATTTTTTGTTCTGTTGCAAGTTGAATAGGATTCTCAGATAGCCCTTTTTCTGATTGAGTACTATTGTTAGTTCCTGAAGGTTTGTTACTATTACCATTATCTTGTTGAGGACTCAAAACTCTAGGTGATACAGGCTTGGTAGTTGATATTCTATTTGGCTCACTCTGTCTAATATTGCTTCCTTTATCTGCAGTTTCGCCATTCGCATTGTTTGCTTCCTTGAATTTTGAATTATTTTTCAACTCTTCAAAAAGATTTGGATTAGAAACCTCAGATAGACCTCTTTTTAATTGAGTGCTATTGCTGGTTTTTGATGGAGTACTACCAAGAGTGTTTTCATTTTTATCGTTATTTTTCGCTGGCTTCCAATTTTTTCCCCAATCTGCAGGTGGTAGAGGTGGGGGTGGTGGCGGAGCTGATGATGGTGTGTTATTATTAGTAAGCATTTTTCTTCCTCATTATTAATATTATATTAATGATGATTAAATTATTAGTACTTGTCAATAATTTATGAGTAAGTTAGTATTAAGATAATAAAATAAAAAGGAAAGAGAGAGGAGCAGTCTTCTAAGAAGAAATAGAAGCTATCTTAAACCTCAAGTCATCACTTTGTTACCACAGCACATCATCGATGTTTTGGTATAGAGTAATCAGAATCATAAAAATAGCTTAGTGTTAGCTATTTTTATGATAACCTCTCTTAAACAATTGATATTTTAAAGTGTTTTTGGTAAAATAATAGCTTAAGGCTTAGAATAAAAGTTTATGAGTGAAGCACAAGGTCCAAATATTGCAGAATGGCAGGCACAGCAGCAACACCAGGAAGCCGCTAGTGAGAAAAGTGGTTTCGGTCTTGGTCATAGCGACTCTGTTGCAACAATTGTGGATGGAATGAAGTGGATGTTCAACTTTCATGAAGGAGCAATTGCTGCTTATAATAATGTATTCGAAGGTTTGGTCAGTGGTAGCAGTCTAGTGACGTTATTTGGGAAATCAGGTAATATGTTTGGCATAAAATTTCTTGAAAGTCTTGCTGAATATTTTTCAGGTGGTGGTGGAGAAGATATGCCATCAGAAGGAATGGGTATGGACTACGGTGATGAGGGGCATCATCCGGATGATTATCCCCACTCTAACAATGAAATAGCTCAAAGTGCCGATGGTTTGCATGATATGCATGATGCAGGTGATCATCATGGCCAATCTTTTTCACCTGGTCCTTCACCATCTGTTGGTGATGATCATGAGCTTGGTTACTAAATAACTAAGAAGATTTTATTGTAATTAGTGAAAAAAGTTTCAGTTTTAGGATCAACAGGAAGCATTGGAAAAAAGACTGTAGATTTGCTCTTAAAGAGAAAGGAAGAATATCAGGTGGAAGCACTAAGTGCCAATTCTAACTTTGCTCTGCTAGCACAACAGGCAAATCTACTTAATGCAAAATATGCTGCCATTTCTGATGAAAGGTTCTACAAAGATTTAAAAGAAGATCTACTTGGTACAAACGTCAAAGTAGAAGTTGGTGCTCCAGGTCTAGCAAATGTTGCTTCTCTACCCGTTGATCTCTCAGTTATTGCAATAGTTGGCATCGCAGGCCTTGAGCCAGTTATAAAGGTTATAGAAAGCGGTACTAAAGTTATTGCTCTAGCAAACAAAGAGAGTATTGTTTGCGGTGGTAAGTTACTACTTAAAAAAGCTAAAGAAAGGAGCGTACAAATAATTCCCATCGACTCTGAACACAACGCAATTTTTCAAGTTTTGCAAAATGATGATAAATGTGTAGAAAAGATTATACTCACTGCCTCTGGTGGACCATTTTTAAATTATAGCCTTGAACAATTAAGAAATATCACAGTAAATCAGGCACTAAGTCACCCTACTTGGAAAATGGGAAAGAAAATCTCAGTTGATAGTGCAACAATGATGAATAAAGCACTAGAAATAATAGAAGCACATCATTTGTTTAATATTAGTCCAAATAGAATTGAAGCAGTAGTGCACCCTGAATCGATAGTACATGGAATTGTCGTTTATCACGATGGATTCAGCTTTGCTGTGCTTGCAGAAACTGATATGGAAATTCCCATTGCATATGCTTTGTCTTGGCCAGAAAGATCAACTTTGAACTACAAGTTAGACTTAACAAAACAAAAAAAATTGACCTTTCAAGAACCAGACCACAAATGTTTTTCTTCACTAAAGCTAAGCATGGAAGTGTTAAATTCTTCTTCTCCACATACAAATAGTATTGTTTTGAACGCTGCAAATGAGATAGCTGTTAACGAATTTTTGAAGTCACGAATCGGCTTTTTAGAAGTAGTAGAGGTAGTAAAATCAACAATAGAAAACTTTGACAAGTACTCTGATATTAACTCACTATCCGACATAATAAGTGTCGATTTTGAAAGCCGTATTCTTGCCAATGAAATCATAAAAAGTAAAGGTATCTGTTCAGCAGAGTGATAAAATAAGGTAGACGAGAAAAGACAACTAAATGGTCAAGTAGCCCCATTTCATACTCCTGTCATCCTAGTAGCTGACACTGGGATCTAGAAAAATTTACAAAGCTTATGCTAAATTCAATGAGATTAAATGAAAACCAGCATCAAGTGCTGGAATGATACCTTACCTGAACAGATACATCACTAGCACGTTCGTTCACAAGTATCCGTTCAGCGGAGTGGCAGAATAAGGTAGACAAGGTGATCTAAAAAGATAATCATAGAGCAAAAGTGAGGTAATGTGGTAAACCTTTTAGAGCTTTGCAAAAATTTACAGCAAAAAATAGAAAAGTTAGAAGCAAAAATAGAAAAGCTGGAAAGGGAGAATGAAAGTTTAAAAGCAGAGAACAAGGCTTTAAAGATAGAGAACGCTGAATTAAAGGAAAGGCTTGGTTTAAACTCGAAAAATTCATCTCTACCAAGCTCTAGAGAGTTGTACAAAATAAAAAAGGACAAGCCAAAGAGCGACAGAAACGTTGGTGGTCAGGTTGGTCATAAAGGAAGTTTTCGCGCCAAAATGGATGCAGATGAGGTGATAAAAGTAAAGTTGTCATCTACTTGTGAATGCGGAGGAGGGATTGCAATATGCAATGGACCGTACATTCATCAAAAAGTTGATCTTCCGGAAATTAGGCCTTATGTAGTGGAATATCAGATGGAGCATGGTCGTTGCCGGAGATGCGGAAAAAGAAGAAGCAGTAAGTTACCAGAAGGTGTTACGTCAGATACATTTGGTCCAAGGGTTAAGTCAATAATTGCAGCGTTCAGCGGATTCTACAAAAATTCAAAACGCGAAATAGCGAGTGTCGTAAATGATATCTTCAATTTGAACATAAGCGTCGTTAGCATATCAAATAGTGAACATAGAGTTGCTTCAAAATGCAAAAAAATGTATGAGCAGATCGAACAAGAGATAAGTAGGAGTAAAGTTCTACATATTGATGAAACGAGCCATTATAACAAAGGTAAACTCGCTTGGTGTTGGATGTTTGCAAGCAATACGGCAAGTTTTGTGAAGTTGACAGAGTCAAGAGGAATGAAAGTTTTAAAAAATAACGCATGCTGCAATCATAATAGCTTAGTGGTAACCGACAGGTACGCAGTATACAATTACTTTGCTGATGAAAAAAGGCAAATCTGCTGGGCACACTTAGCAAGGGATTTTGAAAGATTAGCGCATAGTTGGAATATTGAAGTCAAAGTTCTTGGCTGTTACTTAAGAAATGTAGCTACTGAATTATTTGCACTAAAAAAGGCTTTGCTAAAAAATGAGATAGATGTTTTTAGATTTGCCAGACGTGCCAGAAAGTTGCGAAAACGTACAAGGTATTACTTGAAGGAAATATCCTACTTACCTGAAGCAATTGGAGCCTCTCGAGTTGCGAAAAATATTTTGAAATCTGAAAGAATGATGTGGAATTTTTTAGATGACCCAAAAAACATTCCGCTGACAAACAACCATGCTGAACAGCAGATACGGCATTATGTCGTTTACCGCAAAAATTCGTATTTTACACAATCAAAGCGGGGAAATGCATTCCTTGAACGGATAATTTCGTTATACTTAACATGGAAACAAAGGGGTCTCAATCCTTTCCAAAACCTCTTATCTATTGTTTCTTAAACCACTCTCCTGAACGGATACGTTCACAATAACTTGAGAGAAGCTTACATCATTAATAACTGTATTTGCTCTATACAGATAACCGCATCCTATTGCAAGAAAAAGCAACGAAGTTACAACAAGCGGAGTTGGGTTATCAACTGCGAAACATATACCAGCAGCAAGTACTCCAGATAACAAAAAAGCACAAGCATAATTAGTTTGTTTCCTTTTTTGAGCGACTGCTTCTATCTTTAGGAATTCTGGTTCTATTGCTTTCTTGACATGTCCTGCAATACAATTTCTTGGACTTTTGTTTTCATAGTTTTTAATATTAGGTTTGATATTTGGATGTGTAAGTAATATTTCTATCATGTTTACATTTCCCAACTTGCAAGCAATGTGTAGAGCTGTATTTTTTTCCTTCTTGCCGGTCTTAATTTCCTCCTCTGCACGAGCATAATTTTGAGGTATAAATCCTTCATTAACAGGTTGTAAATTGTCAAGGTATACACAACCCCTTATACCCTTATCTACTACTTCTCTCCCCTCAAATTCGTACACTGGATAACCATCATGTTTCTTTGGTTTTCTCTCAATAACAGCTTGCTTGCTTTTAATATTTAAATCGATTTTTTTATGTTCTACAAGCAACTTAGCCATAAGCTCTAAATATTGATGTTCCTCGTTATTACTAGTAACAAAAGCTGAAATAATGCACATCAAAGGTGTCATCCCATCCTCAAAAGCGTTAACATTCGCTCCTTCTTTCAATGCTTGTTGAAAATGATTCCAAGCTTCCTCAGGTGTTATTCTTTCACCACTAGCATTTTGAAATTCAATAGCTTTAAACAACTTTTTTGTTGCTTCACTTGTACTAAACATTTTAACCCCCTATCACAACAAACTTGATAAAATTATACATAGAAAAAATTAAAATATCAACTATTAAGCTAATGATCCAGAATATACTCCTTCGTTAAAGGAGACTGAGCATTTTCAAAGATTTCTTGAGTACTTCCGAATTCAACAATCTTGCCATTGCAAAAGAAAACTATGCTGTCAGATAATTTTTTAGCTTGCTTCATCGAATGAGTTACCATAATTATGGTGAACCTCAATTTCAATTCTTGTATAAGATTTTCGATTGCATTGGTTGCCATTGGATCAAGAGCAGAGCATGGTTCATCCATTAATAAAATAGTTGGCTTTACTGCAATTGCACGAGCAATGCATAATCTTTGTTGCTGGCCACCAGATAAATTTAGTGCACTATCTTGCAATCTATCTTTCAACTCTTCCCATAAACCAACCTTAGTTAAACTACTTTCTACTATTTCATCTAATTTTTGCTTATTTTTCACCATGCCATGCAATTTAGGCCCATAAGCAACATTATCATATATTGACTTTGGAAAAGGATTGGGTTTTTGAAATACCATACCAACTTTTGCTCTGAGCAATACAACATCCATATCACGTGAATATATATTACCCAGCCCATCGATTACCAGTTCACCAGTCGCTCTACATCCAGGTACGTAATCATTCATACGATTGAAACAACGCAAAAATGTCGATTTACCGCACCCAGAAGGTCCGATAAAAGTTGTGACTTTCTTTTTGCAAATATTCAAATTTATATCGAATAAAACTTGTTTAGAGCCATACCAAAGATTTAAATTTTTAACGAAAGCGTATTTATCGCTCATACTAAATCCTGCATTGAATAAAGTCCTGGTATTTCCTGTTTATTCTCGCACAACCATATTGCTGCTTGAACCGCCCCTCTAGCAAACGTTGTGCGGTCAATTGCCTTGTGATTTAATTCTACTCGTTCATCGGAATTGACAAACATGACACTGTGATCTCCTATTACTCCACCTCCACGAGATACTGCAAAGCCTATTCCTCCTTTCCCTCTTATATTTGAATTATTATGTGAATATTGATTGAGCTCAAAATCCACTTTTGCAGCGTTAGCAACTGCTTTACCAAACTCTATAGCTGTTCCAGATGGTGAATCCTTTTTTAAATTGTGATGCATTTCCCAAATTTCAACGTCATACTCATTACCTAAAAGCTTGGCAGCTTCTTTTACCAATTTCAGCAACACATTAACTCCAACACTCATATTTGCTGACCATAATATTGGAACTTTAGCAGCATATTCTTTTAAATTTAGACCTTCTATTCCAGTTGTGCCACTAACTAGCGGTTTTTTAAATTTCACGGCCGCCTTAAGGCATTCTAGCATACATTCTTTAGTTGTAAAATCTATTACAACATCGGACGATTCAAATACCTCATTAATGGAACTTGTAATTTTGATTCCTAAATTGCAATTATTGCCTACAATAGGCCCAATATCTAAGCCTATATACTCACTGCCCAAGCGAGCAACAGCACCTGCTATTTCCACTTTGGTATTCGTAATTAATTCATTGAGTATTTTCTTACCCATTCTGCCTAAGCAGCCTATTACTCCAACTTTGATTTTCATAAAGCTTTTTCCACTATGTTAGGCTTTTTTTGAAGCTTTGTCATCTTTATAAGCTTAGCATATTTAGCCTTACACTGATAAAACTATAGCTATACATCGATGAATCTATTGAAAATTGATACGAAAAATTGTAATTAGTCAAATTTCTCCTATGGAGAAAACTTATAAAGAAAAAAAGAGCACCAAAGGAGGTGCTCTTTTGTGAAGGATTTGTTTACTAATTAATAATAACCGCTTCCTACTTTGCTCGGATTAGAGACACAATGTCTTTCTGTTGCTAGTGCTCGAGTTGTTGAACTTGGTTGTGTAACTTCTGCATCATAAAACTCCTCTGATTCAGTAGTCACTTCCTCAGAGTAAGATCAGATAAATCTTCTCTAAACTTAGAAAGAGATGCAGTAAAAGCATTTATTAACTCTTGTTTTTTTCTTCAATAGTAGTTTTACCTGAAGATTGTCCTTGTATCCGTTCAGGAGAGTGGTTTAAGAAACAATAGATAAGAGGTTTTGGAAAGGATTGAGACCCCTTTGTTTCCATGTTAAGTATAACGAAATTATCCGTTCAAGGAATGCATTTCCCCGCTTTGATTGTGTAAAATACGAATTTTTGCGGTAAACGACATAATGCCGTATCTGCTGTTCAGCATGGTTGTTTGTCAGCGGAATGTTTTTTGGGTCATCTAAAAAATTCCACATCATTCTTTCAGATTTCAAAATATTTTTCGCAACTCGAGAGGCTCCAATTGCTTCAGGTAAGTAGGATATTTCCTTCAAGTAATACCTTGTACGTTTTCGCAACTTTCTGGCACGTCTGGCAAATCTAAAAACATCTATCTCATTTTTTAGCAAAGCCTTTTTTAGTGCAAATAATTCAGTAGCTACATTTCTTAAGTAACAGCCAAGAACTTTGACTTCAATATTCCAACTATGCGCTAATCTTTCAAAATCCCTTGCTAAGTGTGCCCAGCAGATTTGCCTTTTTTCATCAGCAAAGTAATTGTATACTGCGTACCTGTCGGTTACCACTAAGCTATTATGATTGCAGCATGCGTTATTTTTTAAAACTTTCATTCCTCTTGACTCTGTCAACTTCACAAAACTTGCCGTATTGCTTGCAAACATCCAACACCAAGCGAGTTTACCTTTGTTATAATGGCTCGTTTCATCAATATGTAGAACTTTACTCCTACTTATCTCTTGTTCGATCTGCTCATACATTTTTTTGCATTTTGAAGCAACTCTATGTTCACTATTTGATATGCTAACGACGCTTATGTTCAAATTGAAGATATCATTTACGACACTCGCTATTTCGCGTTTTGAATTTTTGTAGAATCCGCTGAACGCTGCAATTATTGACTTAACCCTTGGACCAAATGTATCTGACGTAACACCTTCTGGTAACTTACTGCTTCTTCTTTTTCCGCATCTCCGGCAACGACCATGCTCCATCTGATATTCCACTACATAAGGCCTAATTTCCGGAAGATCAACTTTTTGATGAATGTACGGTCCATTGCATATTGCAATCCCTCCTCCGCATTCACAAGTAGATGACAACTTTACTTTTATCACCTCATCTGCATCCATTTTGGCGCGAAAACTTCCTTTATGACCAACCTGACCACCAACGTTTCTGTCGCTCTTTGGCTTGTCCTTTTTTATTTTGTACAACTCTCTAGAGCTTGGTAGAGATGAATTTTTCGAGTTTAAACCAAGCCTTTCCTTTAATTCAGCGTTCTCTATCTTTAAAGCCTTGTTCTCTGCTTTTAAACTTTCATTCTCCCTTTCCAGCTTTTCTATTTTTGCTTCTAACTTTTCTATTTTTTGCTGTAAATTTTTGCAAAGCTCTAAAAGGTTTACCACATTACCTCACTTTTGCTCTATGATTATCTTTTTAGATCACCTTGTCTACCTTATTCTGCCACTCCGCTGAACGGATACTTGTCCTTGCTGTGATATGCTTTGTTTCGCAACACTTGTTTCACTTTTTTTACCACCAAACAGCCGCTTACAGCCTGATGAAATTTTTCTTGCAATCCATGAAATTCCTCTACGATCAGCAATCCACTTAAAAAAGTTTTTTATACTTTCCCACATACTTTACTCCTTAAATTAATAATTTAATTATTATATATAAAGTTTAATTTGTCAACTTTTTCTATAGAGAACGTATAAAGAAAAAAAGAGCACCAAAGGAGGTGCTCTTTTGTGAAGGGTTTGTTTTAATAAGAACCGTTTCCTACTTTGCTCGGATTAGAGATATAATGTATTTGTGCTTCTGGTTCTCCAGTTATTGAGCGAGGTTGTGCCTTTAACACATTACAAGAGTCCTCCTCTCGTGCATCATGAAAATCATCATCTAATTCCTCTTCTGCATCATAAAACTTTTCTGATTCAGTAGTCACTTCCTTATTGTTAACCATTTGTTGTGACGTAGTAGGATTAAGATTATGCTGCTCCAACGCTGTACCTTCAAACGGCTGATTAGATATACTATCTACTTTAACCTTTGTTACACCATTTTCCAATCCTAACATTTTTTTCACATGCTCAATATTGCCTTGAACTAATATTTTATCGTCATCGATATAATTACCATCTTCTTTCTTCTTTAGTACTGATTTTACAATTACATATTCAGAAGTGCCATGGAGATTACAAATACCAGTAATGCGATATTCTCCTTTACCACACCTTAGATATACAAGAAGCTGAACAAAAATTTTGTCCCGGTTTAAACTATATTTATAATCCTCAACTTTTATACCCTTTTCCAAATTTAAAAATAAGTCATTATTTTGATCAAGTTCAATATAAACTACTCCTTTAGGCTCATTAGCAACAACTTCTTGGCTCAATGCCCTTTGCTGATCAGTGGTTGTTGTTTCAGAATCATTGTTAACTGTTCGTTGTATCGTAGTAGCATTAAGATTAGGTGTTGTAATTTCAAATGGCTTTTTGGACATTCTAGTTATTTCAGCAAGATTTTTGTTCTCATCCAAGCCTACTTTATACATCATTTCTGATGGGTCTTTTGAAATAGTTCCCTTGTCATGCTGTTTCTTCACTGAAGTTATGGATACAGATTTCTTTCCATCATCTACATCTTGACATGAACTATAAGGGCCAGTAATACAAAACTTGTTACTTTCACACTCTACAAATATACGAAATTCTCCAGGTATAACTTTACCATTTTTGTCTTCATTTTTACATTTTTCTTCAAGACGTTTATAATTCTCGTTTATTGTAACAAATAGTAATTTTTTATCGATAAATTCAAAATAACTCCCTGGCTTTGTGCTTTGTTGAATAACATTAGGTTTATTAGGATTTACGTGCCTTCTTGGTTGTTCTGATTTTTCTGGAAAATTTTCTGCTGGCTCGACATTTGTACCTGTTTTAGATACAGGTTCTTCAGTCTCATTTTGCATAGGGGTGCTAACAGTTGGACTTTTATTTACATTCTCATCTGAAGGTCTCTTTGGTGATATATTTTCTTGAGCAGTATTTGCTTTACTGCTAAATAACCAATTCCAACCTGATGAAATTTTTCTTGCAATCCATGAAATTCCTCTACGATCAGCAATCCACTTAAAAAAGTTTTTTATACTTTCCCACATACTTTACTCCTTAAATTAATAATTTAACTATTATATATAAAGTTTAATTTGTCAATTTTCTCCTATGGAGAAAACTTATAAAGAAAAAAAGAGCACCAAAGGAGGTGCTCTTTTGTGAAGAAAAGATACTCTTTAGAAAGGTGATATAATAGGTATTGATGAATTTATAGCTGGCTTATCTAGCACCTTACTAGGTTTACCAGCTTCTGAGCTTAGTACCTTGCTATCACTTGCAGGCACTTTAGATGTAGAACTTACAACTTCAGGTTTCTGAGATATTTTATCTATAGTACCAACTGTACGCTTACTATTTAAACCCAACATCTTTTTCATTCCTTCTAACTCACAAGACAAAGTTTTACCATCATCTACCGAGTCCACTATAAAGGATACCGAATTATCGTTCGTGGCAATAAGTTTGCCGCAAGTAATTCTTAATGTATCTTTATCAGATTTGACATATACACAATATTTTGATGGATCTTCACAATTAATATTTCTCCAATCCATAATTTCTGGTATATCCTTTTTGTTTGTATGCAGTACTAACTGCTTATTACCATTTTCTTTAATAACACCCCAATGATTGGATTCACCCTTCACTAGTTCAATTACACTATTTTTTTGCGGTTTACTAGACCACAAGTTTTTAATGCTGTTCCAGCCTGATGCAATTTTTCCTGCAATCGACTGAAAAAAGTTTTTTATTTTTTTTAACATATTTTACTCCTTAAGTTAATAATAATTTAATTATTACATAAAAAGTATAATATGTCAATTATTTCATAAAAATTTTAGTACTTGCTCGCAATTTTCAACAATTTAATAGCACTGGTGTTGACAACCTCCCCACCAACACGCTTAGTGACAAAAAATCTAACATAAGGTTTGTTTGTATAAGGGTCTCTAAGTATTCTCATTCCTCTGTTATCTACGATCTTATAAGCTTGTTTGAAATCCGCTACTGCAATCATTGTAGGTGGCATATCAGCAGATTGATATACTGGTATTCCCATTAAAGTATCTGGTGTTTCAAGCGATAAACTCGGCTGCCAAAGATACTGACCTGTTTCAGATTTTAGTAGCCTAACGTCCTTTAACGTACTCCTGTTCATCAAAAATGATGCATTTTTAGAGTAATGTTCATTTAGAGAGTAGTACAATATCATTATGGCGTCGCTGTCTAGCTTATCAGCTTTAATTTGCTCTATCTTATTATGACCATTTCCATTTTCGTAAGTTAAAATTCCTTTAGGTTGAAAAGTGCCATCACCTTTAATGAAGGCTTCATTCTCCTTCTTACTGAAAGTTTCGGCAACCTTTTCTACAAGCCAATTTTCAACATTGACAAATGCATCATCGAGCAATTTTTGTGATATTTGCGGCTGAGCATAGAGCTCATAAGTTGTGATGGAAATCTTTTGAATTTTAGGTGTACTTGTTTCTTTTGCAAAATCATACTTGGATTTATAGCCACCATCTTCGTCCTCTACGACTTCACCACTCCAACCTGCACTAGCACGGTCACAATCTTCTATAATATAATCCAATGTTTCAGTAGAGATTCTTTGACTAGAACATATTTGCCGCATTGGAGATGAATCAGCTATACGCTTGTTTATCCGTTTTACAATGTGAGGAGTAACTAAATACCCTCCAATATCATTGTCATCTCCACTTAGGGTTTTATGTGATAACCTACTTTCCATTCCTTTGCGGATATAATCAGAAAAATATTTATCACCCATGTTAAAATCTGTGCTAATTTCTGGACGTTGAGCTGAAGTTTCAATAAAATCTAAGCGCTCTTTGCAATTATCAATATTACTATTTATCTTGCATAGCTGCTCAGGTCCTTTGCTTTCGATTTCTTTTAGTTTGCGATCATTTATTAATTTAAATTGCTCCCATGATGAAGCGAGTTCATTAACACGGTGAGCGATATCAGTAAGTGACATAATAGCCTCCTTTAAAAATAAAATTAGAATAGTATTGTAATTTGAAGGTAATCTTTAATCTCAGTACCTTTTCGTTGTTATGCAAACTGCATTCAGAAAAAAGACCGGTGAATGGCAGCTTAGTATAACTCAAACGCTTGTTTACAATATGGATCCCAGTGCTGGGAGGCGCCCTCATGGTAAACAACGTTCATACAACTGTATATGTATACTGCCATTCACCGGTCTTTTTTCTGGATTCCAGCATTGGCTTCATGGTAGATACAAATAAACGTAAGCCGCTTGGTAACGAGAGAAAAATGATACTGATTACTTGTTGAAGTAAAAAAAGCAGTGTAGTATTACACCACCCTAAATATTATACTTAATTGTCAGTACTATACAGCATCCATTTTTTTGTGTCAAGCATTTTTTTTCGCTGCGTATCTGTTCAGAAGAATGTGCAAATAAAGTACGTAGCTGTACAAATTTGCCAAAACAATAAATGGTATCCTGTGCTGGGATCCATTTTTCTATCATCACCAGAAACGTTGATTACTTTTATACCTGTAAATTTAACTGGATCCCAGTGTCAGGGCACTGGGATGACAGAAGAAAAAGGCCTGTATCGGCTACTTCGATGACACTCACAGCCCTGTCATTCCAGCGCGTGACGCTGGAATCCAGAAAAAAAAGAAAAATGGTCAAGCACTAGGATGACACCCATTTAGTTATCTTTTCTCGTCTACCTTGTTTTGCCACCCTGCTGAACGGATACATACCGTTTGTTGCTTTTATTCTATGGTACCTTATCTACCTTGCCGCTCTCCTGCTTCAATCAGTAAGGGATTTCAATATTAATTCTGCACTACTTGCGGGATTGCCGCTTTTTGTAATTGGTCTGCCAATTACGATATAATCAGCTCCTGAATTTATTGCTTCTTTTGGTGTTGCTGTCCTTTTTTGATCATCATGACCTCGATTTATACGGATTCCTGGAGTAATAATTTTAAAGTCTTTACCACATTCTTGGCGCACTTCTTGAGCTTCTAGTGCAGAGCAAACTACTCCATGTAGTCCAATCTTTTTTGCAAGCTTTGCTAGCAAAATTACCTGTGATTTTGCTTCCCTTGCTACTCCGAGTTCACTCAGATCTTCATTGCCCATACTAGTTAGTACTGTTACTCCAATTAGCTTTATTTTCTTTCCTTGCACTATACTTAGTGCTTCTTTAAGCATTTTTGTTCCACCACTGATATGCAATGTTAGCATTTCAACATCTAGAGCTTTTATTGCTTCAACTGTTCTAGCTACAGTGTTTGGAATATCATACAATTTTAGATCTAAAAAAATTGGTACATTGCATTTTGCAACTTCTCTCACTCCAGAAGGACCATGTGCAGCAAAAAATTCTAACCCAAGTTTTACCATGCCAACCTTATCACGCAGACCATTAGCCCAAGATATGGCTTCATTCAAATCTTGTGTATCCAGTGCGCATATTATTGGGTTCATTATCTTGTATAATTTTTTTTATAATAAAGCTAGTTATTATGTTTTGTAAATACCTTCACTCTGATTAAGTTCATAAGATTCTGTTAATAGTGAATTTGGCGATTTGGTTGGGGTTGCAGGTAGTGATTCATATCCAAGATCTCCCATTGAAGCTTCTTCTAATGGTCTATAATCTTCACCTGGCGTGAATTGAACAAGTTGCCCTAATATAAATTTTATTTTCTGAGTCTCCCCTAATATTATTTTTTTGCTATAATCTTTAATTGTTTCATTTTCTCTTATCGATTCTTCTATCTTATCTATCACATATTGAAGTTGTTTTATTTGACTGTCTCGCTCTAAAAGTGAATTTCTTAAATTTTTCACTTCGTTATTACAATCTTGTCTTATTCTGTCTAACTCCAAAGATTGATTTTTAATTAAACCATCTGTTTTATCTAGCTCTTCAAATTTCCTTTTTAATTCTTGAGATAAGTTTTTATTTTTCTGATCAATTTCTTTAAATTTACATTGTAATTCATCTAATTCCACACAAAGTTCTTCTTGTCTTTTATGTAATTCTTCTTTTTTCATATATAGTATATGTTTCTCTTTACGTAATTTGTCTATTTCCTTAGATAACTCCTCTTTTTCTTTAGATAATTTCTCTACTTCCTTATATAATTCTTCATATTTATCATTGTCTATTTTTCTTTTCAATTCGATTATAAGTTTTTTCCTCTCAGTTAGATTAGCTTCTTTTTCCTGTAACTGTTTACACAAATATGAGATTTTATGGAGTAGTTCTTTTTCTTGTGCAGCAAGCTCATCTTTCTCCTTCGTTACTTTTTCTAATTCTTCTGTTATTCCAATTATATGGATCATTTTTGCTTCTAATTTCTCCTCCAAAGATTTTTTTTCTTTAAGAAAATATTTCCTCTCAGCTTCTATTTTTTGACAAAATTTTCTTCCTTCCTCGTATAAATTGTGCTTTTCTTGAGTCAACTCACGCTCTTTGTGAGCAAATTCCTTTCCCACTTTCCTAGTGTCAATAATTATTTTATACAAAATCATAAAAGCCAAAACAGATAATACAGCTAAAGCGAGAATTAAAGAACTAGGTACATTAATAAGCGCTAAAGATGTAAGTAATGTAAGAGTAGCCAGAGAACTAGCTATAAAATAAAATGTATTATATTTATTAAGTAAATTGCTCATCACCCATATACAAAACTTCAGCAGTCTTGTATATATTGATTAAAATTATCTTACCTGTAGAGGAGAACACTTATCACAAGTATCCGTTCAGCGGAGTGGCAGAATAAGGTAGACAAGGTGATCTAAAAAGATAATCATAGAGCAAAAGTGAGGTAATGTGGTAAACCTTTTAGAGCTTTGCAAAAATTTACAGCAAAAAATAGAAAAGTTAGAAGCAAAAATAGAAAAGCTGGAAAGGGAGAATGAAAGTTTAAAAGCAGAGAACAAGGCTTTAAAGATAGAGAACGCTGAATTAAAGGAAAGGCTTGGTTTAAACTCGAAAAATTCATCTCTACCAAGCTCTAGAGAGTTGTACAAAATAAAAAAGGACAAGCCAAAGAGCGACAGAAACGTTGGTGGTCAGGTTGGTCATAAAGGAAGTTTTCGCGCCAAAATGGATGCAGATGAGGTGATAAAAGTAAAGTTGTCATCTACTTGTGAATGCGGAGGAGGGATTGCAATATGCAATGGACCGTACATTCATCAAAAAGTTGATCTTCCGGAAATTAGGCCTTATGTAGTGGAATATCAGATGGAGCATGGTCGTTGCCGGAGATGCGGAAAAAGAAGAAGCAGTAAGTTACCAGAAGGTGTTACGTCAGATACATTTGGTCCAAGGGTTAAGTCAATAATTGCAGCGTTCAGCGGATTCTACAAAAATTCAAAACGCGAAATAGCGAGTGTCGTAAATGATATCTTCAATTTGAACATAAGCGTCGTTAGCATATCAAATAGTGAACATAGAGTTGCTTCAAAATGCAAAAAAATGTATGAGCAGATCGAACAAGAGATAAGTAGGAGTAAAGTTCTACATATTGATGAAACGAGCCATTATAACAAAGGTAAACTCGCTTGGTGTTGGATGTTTGCAAGCAATACGGCAAGTTTTGTGAAGTTGACAGAGTCAAGAGGAATGAAAGTTTTAAAAAATAACGCATGCTGCAATCATAATAGCTTAGTGGTAACCGACAGGTACGCAGTATACAATTACTTTGCTGATGAAAAAAGGCAAATCTGCTGGGCACACTTAGCAAGGGATTTTGAAAGATTAGCGCATAGTTGGAATATTGAAGTCAAAGTTCTTGGCTGTTACTTAAGAAATGTAGCTACTGAATTATTTGCACTAAAAAAGGCTTTGCTAAAAAATGAGATAGATGTTTTTAGATTTGCCAGACGTGCCAGAAAGTTGCGAAAACGTACAAGGTATTACTTGAAGGAAATATCCTACTTACCTGAAGCAATTGGAGCCTCTCGAGTTGCGAAAAATATTTTGAAATCTGAAAGAATGATGTGGAATTTTTTAGATGACCCAAAAAACATTCCGCTGACAAACAACCATGCTGAACAGCAGATACGGCATTATGTCGTTTACCGCAAAAATTCGTATTTTACACAATCAAAGCGGGGAAATGCATTCCTTGAACGGATAATTTCGTTATACTTAACATGGAAACAAAGGGGTCTCAATCCTTTCCAAAACCTCTTATCTATTGTTTCTTAAACCACTCTCCTGAACGGATACTATCACAATTGTACCAGTGATAAACTTTAGTTGATATTCTAACTAAACTCAAAATGCAAGGTGGCATCAGACAGGAGGGGAGTGTTAAATAAACTGTGTCAAACCGCATTTTTAGTTCAACTCAATTTTCAATCTGCCAGGAAAGAAAACATCAAGTTGAGAGATAGTTAAAGCCCAATCATGTACAGGCATCGTCCACTTTTCCTCTGCCTTCTTTATAGCACAATATACCTGCTTATACAAGGCATTTATGCTGGTAAATGAGCCTTTGGTCTTAGTGAATTTCCTAATTTGCCTATGTAGCCCCTCTATGGGATTGGTGGTGTAGATTATCCTCCTAACTGGACCAGAATACTTAAAATAACCAGACAAGTTTTCCCAATTATTCTGCCAAAACCATAGGATACTTTGTGCCCCATTTTTCATCCAATTCCAACAGATAATTCTCGGCAATTTCCTTGCTTGAAGCTTGATATACCTTCTTTAAATCGCTCAAAAAACTCTTCGCATCTTTACTGGCCACATACTTCAGTGAGTTGCGTATCTGATGCACTATACACATCTGCACTTCCGCATTAGGAAAGACACTGTTTATAGCTGCAGGAAAGCTTTTCAGCCCATCAACGCAGGCAATAAGGATATCTTCTACTCCTCTTTCTTTGAGGTCATTTAGCACTCCCAACCAGAACTTCACTTTCAGCCAAATAAAAACCTAATACTTCTTTTTTGCCATTTTGATCTATGCCTAATATATTATACATGCATTTACTTACGCAATGCCCGTCCTCTTTGACTTTAAAAAACCATGAAAACTATCGGATATACAGACTGCAGCGGGCGACTACGCCATTCGTTGATTACTGGTAGCAATTTGTCAGTAATACTTGATATCTCTGCCGCCGATATTTTGTGATCATAAATTTCCTCAACATGTGACACTATATCTCTATAGCCCATACCACTGGCAAATGTGCTCAAAATCTTCGTTTCAAGCTCTGGATGTAAGTTTGTTTGCCTTTTTTTGACTATTTGTGGTTCGAAACTTCCTTCCCTATCTCTTGGCGTCAAAAGCTCAAATGACCCTGCGCTTGTACGTAAAGTCTTTGCATTCCTCCCATTTCTTCGATTATTCTCTTCGCTTTCAGCCGACAAGTGGTTTTCTATTTCACCTTCCAGGCTTACCTCCAGCAACTTTTTTATAAACGGTGTTAATGCTCCATCTCTTCCTGTCAACGGTCTTGTATCTTGTAAAAAGCATCTAATGTTTTAAGCTTAAGCATTAGATGGAGAAGAGAAGAACTCTGTCAGTGGTCTTAGATATAAAATCTGTAAGGTAGATAAGAGTTCTCTTCTCAAGAGTACAGGCTGGACGGTATCGTAGAAAAACCTAAATGGTTCTAATTCTGTATTCACAAGACTAGCCTTACTTTTCATTTTTAATGGTAACGCATGGGGTTATATATGATCAACAACTTTTTAGGTATAGATGTATCGAAAGATCGCTTTGATGTTTTTCTCTCGTTCATAAGCAAAAAAGGAAGATGTGAAACTAGAAAAAGGAGTTTTAAAAACGAGGATTCTGGGTTTCAAGGTTTACTTAGCTTTCTACAAAAACATAATGTAGAAGAAGTAAAAGCCTGCATGGAGGCTACTGGTTGTTATAGCGAAGCTTTGGCTGAGTTTCTGCACAACGCTGGACATTCTGTTAGTGTTGTAAATCCTTATTGCATAAAATCTTATGCAAGGAGTAAGCTGATACGACAAAAGAATGATCAGACCGATGCAGAAGTTATTGCTGATTATTGCCAAAGACAGGAACCTTCTAGTTGGACACCACCTTCTCCTGAAATGAAAAAATTAAAACATCTTTATCGTTGCTCAGTTGCGTTAAAAGATGAGTTAACATTAGTAAATAACCACTTAGAAAAAAAAGAGAGACTGCTTAAAGAAGTTGCAAGTGCTTGGGAAGACCTTGCAATGAATATAGCTCAAAAAATAGAAACAATAAAAAACTCCGTACGTGAACTATTAAATCAACATAAAGAATTGTTGGAAAATTTTCAACTTCTATTGACTATTCCAGGAATAGGAGAAGAATCAGCAATAGCTATTTTAGCTGAAGTTCCTGACATAGAGGTTTTTAGAGATGCCAGGCAATTGGCAGCATATACAGGAGTTATACCACGAAATATGACGTCAGGTTCCTCTGTATATGCCAAACCCAGATTAAGTAAATCCGGTTCACAAACATTACGTAAAGCACTTTTCTTTCCTGCTATAGTAGCTAAGAATCACAATCCTATCATTATTAGTTTTTGCCAGAGATTAAAGGAAAAGGGTAAGCATAATATGGCTATCGTTGGTGCTGCAATGCGTAAGCTACTCCATATCATTTTCGGTGTTCTAAAATCCAAAAGTGCTTTTAATCCTGACCATATCAAGAATTACAGGGCAAAGCGGTTGGAGGAGAATTTAGTACTTTAAAATCAAAAAATGCGTACTTTCTATCTTATGTAAAATAGCATTTTACACAAATTTATTTAATGTAGTTGGTTAGTGTATATGTTGATAGAAAGTATTTTTTGATTTCGTAATACAGCTTAAGATTCAATTTCTATAATTTTCTTGTTGACTGACAAGACGGTATCTTCCTTCTCGTATAGACGACAGGATATTTGTTTCTAATTCTTTATAATCTACCAAACCGGTAGTTCTGTTTACTACTTTCTGACTCATTGTCAAACCTCCATTTTTTTATATCAATTTATTACTTTTTTTTCGGTTTGACACAGTTTATTTAACACTCCCGACAGGAGTAGAACATCTACTAGAATATCCAAAATCTTCTGAATATGAAGTTTCATCCAGCTCTTTATTTGGTAGTGCTGATAAATCCCCATTACTCATATTTGAAGAAGCAGGGCTATCATTAATTTGTTCAAATACTTCTTCAAGCATCTTTTGTATTTCTTGATCACTTTCTACACAATGCTTAATCAATTCATCAAATCTTCCGCAAATCTCTAGCATAGTACTCCTTGGCATAGTCACATTGTCTTTTTCTCCTATACTCTCTTGAAACAAACTTACCATCTCTGTTATCAAACCCGTACAATCCTTTACAAAGCTGACATAATTTTGATGAGATAATGAAGATTGATCATCTAAACGTGAAATTCCCCTTTTCATAGTAATTTTCTCAGATAGTAACTTTTCGTACTCTTCAGAACAATTTTGATCTTCTTCTTCTAGATCACTTCGCAATTTTTCAAATTCTTTTCTTCCTTGATCAAGATTTCTTTCTAATTCTTTGATCCTATTGAGATACTCAGCTTCTTTCTCTTCCAATTTCTTACATAGTTCTTCTAGATTAATCTCTTCTTGAGTTTTTTCATTTAACTTTTCTTGTAATCGTCTTTTTTCTTCTTCTGAATTACATAATCTAGATTCTAAACTAAAAACTTCCCCCTTTTCTTCTTCCAACAGCACCTCTAACTCTGCTATTTTTTTCTTTTTCTCTTCTAAGTATATTTCCAATTCTGTTATTTTTTGACTTTCTAATTCGTGTGATTGACTTTCTAATCTCTGGATTTCACCATACTTACCATCCAACTCTTTTTGAGTATCATTCAATTTTTGTTTTAATCTTTTATTTTCATTCACTGCTACAGCCACACTGTACTCTAATTGCCTTATTTGATCCTTTAGTCTTTGTACTTCAACATCTAGACCTTTAGCAAATTCTTTTAAATCTTGCTTTTCTTGCACTAATTCAGCTTTTTCTTTACTTAACTTTTGTATCTCTTTTTGCGCTTTCCTTAACTTCTCCTCTAACTTTTCCTTCTCTACTTTTCTCCTTTCAAATTCACTCTCTACCGAATCACTTAGCTGCTTGAGTTTTTGTGTTACTTCAGCCAAAACTTCATCTTTTTCCCTTACCTTTCCATTTAATTCCTCCACCTCTCTCATTTTTTGCTGTAATTGTTCTAATATAGTTTGATTATTTCCAGTTAATCTTGTATTTTCTTTTTCCAATTTATTAATTCTTTCGTTTAAGCTGTCATCTACAACTTGTGCAATTTTGTCTTGCATTTTAGTACTGCCTATTTGAGCTTCTTTGCTGCCAAGCTCAATTTCTTGAGTTGTTTGAATGTTAATATTTCTATTACTATTTTCTATCACAATCTCAGATGATTTATGATTGCCTTTCTCCTTATTTCTAAATTTTATTTGATACAAGAATAAGTTACCTATTTTTACATCTTTATTTGCTTTCAATTGATCATCAGTAACACGATTACGCTCGATAAGTTCTATACCATTAGCATCAATATTAATTATAATAGTGCACTTTTTTCCGTCCTCATCACACCAATTCAGAGTCATTTCGTATGCACCATCAGTTACAACATAGTGCCTTATTCCTTCTTCAGAAACAAAACCGTGCATTCCATTTTTTCCATTGCTATGCAGAGTTGAAAATCCTGAAATTCCATTATCTTGACAGAAATTACTATTCAAAAACTCACTGACTTTGAATTTGTTTTTATTAGCTCCCAATTTAACTTCTGCACAACTACCATATATTGACACTGTTTCAACACCACTTTCAATATACCCATTCAATACTTTTTTAGCCTTATCTTGAAGCTCTAGTCTCTCCTCCTTTACATTATTGAAATCTTGGATAACGGCTTTATACACTTCATCTTCATTAAAATTGGCATTGTATTTTATTAAAAAAGATAATATGTGAAAACTAGCTACAGCAGTGTGAATTGATTTATTCTTTTCTTTTATCTTACCGAGCAAAAACAAAAACCTTTGAATGAAGTCATGATAATCATCTTTTTGCTCTTCAATTTTATTATTATATGAATTACCAATCATTATTACCTCACAACTAAATAATTAGTATAGTAATACGAATGCTAAGTTACATCAATCAATAAACTTACAGTAAATTTTCCATTCTCAGTTATAAGCTCTGCTTCTGTACTCTCAACCCATTCTATCACTTCAGCATTGCAAACTGACTGCAAATCATGCTGAGCAGAATAATTTAACTCATCCTCTTTTACACTCGCTTTTATCATCAACTTTTGTATAAGATGCTTAACTGATACGTTATTATCTGCTTTTATTTTTCTCACAAGGTTTAATATCTGCACGAAATTATCTCCCATTTCCTCAGAATACTTATCATAGGTAAGTTCTTCCTTGTTAGGCCAATTACTTTTATTGTGAACGGAGTTATAACTATACAACTGATGATATATTTCCTCTGTAATGTATGGCAAAAATGGTGCAAATAACCGCAAAATAATATTGAGTACATATGCCAAACTCTGTTTCGCACTCATGTTTGCCTCGCTGTCCAATGCATCTCCATATGCACGTTTTTTAACTAACTCTAAGTAATTATCACAAAAATCTTTCCAAAAAAATTCTTCTATTGCGCTCAAAGCTTCGCAGTATTCAAACTGTAATAGGTTGTTCGTCGTTTTTTCTATCACTTTATATAATTTGGACAATATCCACTTATCCATCGTCTCACTGATGGAATTTATGCTCAATGCTTGATGTTTTTCCATAAACATGGAAACAAATTTGCTAGCATTCCAAAGTTTCGTAACAAGTCGTTTGCCAATTTTGAAGATATTTTCAGAGTAGACTGTGTCAACTCCAAGTCTTGAGTTTGCTGCCCAATAGCGTACTACGTCAGCTCCATAGGTTTCAAGCATTACATGAGGAGTGATGATATTACCTTTTGATTTACTCATCTTTTTTTTATCATCAGCCAAACACCAACCACTAATCATGATATTTGTCCACGGCAGTGAATCTGCATGATAATGTGCCTTCAAAATCGTATAAAAAGCCCAAGTTCTTATTATCTCATGGCTTTGGCTGCGCAGATCTGCAGGAAATATCTTATCATACCGATGGCTTGGTAAACCGAGCTCACTGTTTACTGCCAGTGCACTTAATTGAGGAGTGATCGCACTTGTTGCCCAAGTATCCATCACATCTTGATCTGGAGTAACTTCTTCTTTAATATACCCTTTCGGCAAATCTTTGAGTGGATCTACAGGTAAATCCTTTACTTCAGCTAGAATGATTTTGCCTTCTTCTCCCTTACGTTTTGAATACCAAACTGGAAATGGTACACCAAAATAACGCTGTCTTGAGATGCACCAATCCCAACTTAGCCCTTCTATCCACACCTCCATACGTTTACGCATAGATTCTGGATGCCAATTACATTTACTCACTTTATCTAATACTTGAGTTTTTTGCTCTAAAGTCTTGACAAACCATTGATAAGTAGGTAATATTTCAAGCGGCGCACCAGATCTTTCAGCACATTTAACAGAATGAGAAATGCTAGTGCTTTCTATTAAAAGTCCTTTTCCACTGAGGATTTCAATGATCCTCTTTCTTGCTTCTTTAACTTTTAGTCCATGGATCCCAGTGTCAGCTACTCGGATGACACCGGCATGTGTCTCCTCTGTCACCTGAGTAGCTTGATACTGGGCATCTTTCTCCCCTGTCATCCCAGTGCGTGACACTGGGATCCATTTTTGATCACACACTGCATGCAAGTTTATCCTTCCATCCTGATCAATTATAATTGTCACCGGCAGATTATGCTTTTGCTGCCAATATATGTCGAGCTCATCACCGAATGTACAGCACATAACAAGCCCAGTGCCTTTATCTATTTTGACCTTATCATCAGCTATTATTGGAACTTTTGCCTCTGTAATTGGCACTACGGCTATTTTTCCAATCAGATGGGCATATCGTGCATCTTCTGGATGACAAAAAACTGCAACACATGCAGGAAGTAACTCAGGTCGCGTAGTTGCAATATGAATCTGCTCATTTTTTTCAGTGGAAAAAACTATCGTGTTCAAAGATGACTCAAAGACTTTATCCTCTATTTCCGCTTGCGCAATTGCGGTTTTATCAACTGGGTCCCAAAGAATAGGTTGCATTTTCCTATATATATACCCTTTGTTATATAGATCAACAAACGACGTTTGAGAAAGTGCCACAGCTTCCTTGCTGATCGTGTGATATTCCAAACTCCAATCATAACTAATGCCGACCGATTTAAATAACTCCTTGAATTCTTGCTTTGACTTCTCAATAACTTCATGGCACATCTCTATAAATTTTTCTCTGCCAACTTCTTTTGCACTAACTTTATAGGTTTGCTCAACTAACCTTTCAGTCGGAAGGCCATTATCATCAAAACCAATTGGATAAAACACATCTTTCCCCAGCATACGTTGGAACCTTGCAATAAAATCCGTATGGCAATAGCTAAATATGTGACCGATGTGCAACTTTCCTGATATAGTTGGTGGAGGAGTGTCTATAGTAAAAGTGTTATTCTCTTCACCATTCCATTTATAAACTTTACTTCCTTCCCATAATATGTTGTATTTATTTTCAATTTCTCTAAAGCTGTACTTTTCTTCTAACATAAATATTTTTCAGTTTTAAGCTTTAAGTTAGCACAATTGAGCAAATACAGCAATTTTAATGTCTGACATTTTAGTGTCCCCCTTCGGGGATTGTCTCGCTTTGAGGCGAAGGACAAGTTACAATAGTCGCGTATGCGACGTTATGGGTATAATGCACACTCTAAGTACGATATGAAAGTACACTTGGTATGATATCGCAAAAGGGTGCTAATAGGCCAAATTGCTGTTAGAGTTAGGGAGCTGCTAAGGCAGGTTACTATGGAAAATGAGATCCAAATTATCTCAGGCAAAGTTGCAGTAGATCATATTCATATGTTTATATCATATAAACCACAGCAAAGTGTTAGTAAAATTGTACAACTTTTGAAAGGAACAAGTTCAAGGTTGCTGATGCAAGATTTTGCAAGTCTAAGTAAGCAATTTTGGGGCAGGCACCTTTGGGCACGTGGATATTGAGCCGTAAGTTCTGACAGACGAGGTTATACAAGAGTACATATCTATCCAGGAAGGCGAGCCACTTCATGACAATGATCAATTTCAAATTGATTAAAATTTAACCCTTCACCTTGTAGGTGATGGTTGTTGAGTTTATAATACAAAATTTCTTGATTTTAGTTTTTTATGTATTACACGATAAATTTTTAGTATTGAGGTTTATTATGCCTGATTTTAAATTTTCTGATTTACAAGATCTTGTTAATGCTCTATATGATCCATACTATCTGCCCTCCAACGAAAAAATAAAACTAGCAGAATTGCTTGAGGACGTGTTGGAACTAGAAGTTAAAAAAAGCCCGAAAGAGGCAATAGCTATATTAAAAAGCAAAATAAAAAATGGACTAAAAAGTGAAATGTCGAATGAACTGAAACAAAAAATAGGTAAGCTTGAGCAACTAAAGGCGGAAAATAAAGACTTACAAACTAAAAAGGATAGAGCTGAACGGTTAAATAGATCCTTAGAATATGCAAGGAAGACAGCTCAGAACGAAAATATAGAATTAAAAGCTGAAAAAAATAAACTAAATACTCAAATCCAGCATTCACAGCAAGAAAAGAAAATATTAGAAGTCAAAAATGAAGCAAATAAACAACTAAAAGAAAAAGCAACATACATCGCTACTGCTAGTACTGGTCTTGCTGTTGGGTTAGTAGTGTATATTACACTTGAACATACAACTAAATTGGACATGTGGTTAATCGTTGTTATAGCAACAGTATCTGCATTCTTAGCTGGTGGTTTAATAATGAAACCTAGCTCTCAAGTAAATGGAACACAAGAACCACAAGGAGTAGCAAATAAGAATTCAGTCTAGCTTGATATAGTTTTTTTCATTTCACTGCCTTTCCAAATTTGAAGCAGGTTGTTTGAGCCATAGTACAAAGTAAATATAGTAATTTTACACTAAAATTTTTAGTTTTGTTTCTGTGGGTTAGTTGGTACGAGCCTTGCCTTTAAGAAGATGTAAAATCACAATTATTACGAATAACATTCCACCAATAACTGATATAGCTCCACCCGTAATAAAACAAGCACGTGCCAACATTGATGAAATACTTGGCAGATCTGCAACTTTTCTTAATGCACCATATCCACCAAGCCAAACAAGTCCAGTAATGTGGAGAAAATGTCCCAAGCTATATGCATAAATCTGTAATCTTACTATGGAGCTTTTTATTTCTTTACAGCCCAATTTTGGTAACAGCCAGTAGACAAAATTCATAAAAGCTATAGTAATACCAACCACAGAACCGTGATAATGCGCAGGGATAGTGACATTTCCTTCAATAGTTAGCACTCCAAGCACACCTCCATAAATGAACAATACAAACGAGTGGAGAAGATAATTGCCCTTATCATTGAGCAGAGTTTTTATGTTGCAATATACTAATATTGTTAAAAAGCACGGCAGAACTGCTCCAGCAATTCTCATATGCCAGGTAAAAAACTGTATCAATTCAGCACTATCCGCCGAATAAATAAAGTATATAAACGGCGCACCTACGGTCAAAACTGTGTTTATAAATAGTGGTAAAATGGTAATTTTATTTAGACTAATATAGCGAGCATTCAGTATGATCAAATAAACTAAAAACATTGCTTGAGCAAAGGCAAACTGCAGTAAATGTCCGCCTCCCCAAAAGAGATATTCATAAAATAAATTCTTGTCTGAGTGATATAGACCTGGAGGCATATTTTTATGTGCTAAAACAACACAAAGAAATGATGACACAAGTATAATGACCAGGCCAATTTGTCCGATTGAAAGATATGAGTCTTGTTTATTTGATATGTAGGCTAGAGCTGTATTGATCAATATGCTGGTAATGAAAAGACTGAGTCCAAGTAAAAATAATTTGTTTTGTAATACAGGTATATAGTTACTTTTGATAACTTCAGTATTTGGAACAAATGCAGATATAAACATTAGCAGCATGGAAAGGATTGAGAGAATCCATGAGAAGTTAAACCAATGATTGGTGTTTTTTAAGTTTATGATGAAGAGCAGAGATATTATAGAGCACATCCATACCAAAATTGACAAATTTACGTGTATCACCAGTGCATTATCAAAGATATATTGTGCAGAAGGAATGAGAGAAGAAATAAAAGGCAATCGTAGAAAAATAACAATTATTGACAGCAGTCCAGAACAAGCAAGAGCAAGTACTGCCAAGAATATCCATTGCCTGCAAAGTGAAGCGTTATTTTGTATGTTGAGCATTTATTTTTAGGTACTATAGCATAAGACAATGTACATTTTTCAAATTGATATGCATAGTTTAAATGAATGACATTACAACAATATCTTTCATCGTGAAAATGCTGCGTACATTTCCATTTCATATTATGGTAATATTACTGACAGCGTTAGTCTGAGCTATCGAAATGTGTTTTAATCAATACTTGATAAAAATTATTACAGTAAGAGAATCTTTACATAATGGCATGACATTACGTTAATGCTTTTGATCCACAATTAAGAACATTTTCGTTGTGATTTACGTTTCTAGTATGTATATTAATGAATCTTGTTTTCACTAAATAATGAAAATAATAATTGTCATGATAATGTTATTGTATAGTAACTATACAATGGCAAGCGAACGAATAAGTTTAGTAGATAAAAAATTATCTCAAGGATATGTAGCTCCAATACTTACAGAAAATAGCGTTATTTTACCAGACAAGCACGGTACCTTATATTCCTTTGATATCGATAACCCAAGAGTTATAAATTGGAAATTATACCTCTCAAGTAGGAAAAAAATTGGTAATATGAGTTTATCGAGCTACAAAGAAAATGTTTTCTTTGTAGTGGATAACATTCTACACACAATAGATGCAAAAACAGGGGAGATTCAATGGGAAAAAGAATTAAGAGCTCCGGCAAGAGGGAAAGCAATAGTAATAAACAATAAGTTGGTAGTATTGACTATTGATAACTATCTACATGCATTTGATATAAAAGATGGCAGCCCTATTTGGGCTTATCAAAATGGTATAAATGAGGTTCGAGGTTTATATTCCATCTCACCAACAATCTCTAATGATAAAATAATAGCACCATTTTCAAATGGTGAGTTAATAGCTTTTAATGAAGAAGGTAAAAAACTATGGAGCCAAAAATTAGCTACAAATCTTTTAGATACACAGCTTACAGATGTAACTACTACGCCTAGAGTACACGATAATATCTTAATAGCTACGAGCAACTCTTATATTTATAGCATTGACGTAAACTCAGGAAATATTTTATGGTCAAGGCCACTACAAGTAAAAAGTATATCAAACATTGAGTCATATTATAGCCCTCTTATTCCTGCAGAGAAACAAAAAGAAGGCGGAAGAATTTTCATGGTGACTAAAGATAATAAGGTAATTGGCATCGACATACAAAGTGGAAAAACAGTTTGGACATCTGATTTTATAGAGAATGTGCAATTGTTTGTTCCAATTATGTATGCCCATACGCTTTGGGTAACAAGTAATAAAGGTTCAATATTTGTTTTTCCTGGATCTGAAAGTACAGGAAGGGTAATTAAAATACCCGGTAATGTGTTTCATGCTCCAGTATTTACCCATGGTAAGATGTATATAACGACTGAAGGAAATGGTGTTTATTCTTTAGAAAATAGGTTTGTTTTTTATGACTGATTATGATTTGATTATTATAGGTGGTGGTCCAGGTGGTTACAAATGCGCTATTGCTGCTGCAAAACTTGGACTCAAAGTTGCTTGTATAGACAAAAATAGCATTTTTGGTGGCACGTGTTTGCGAGTTGGGTGTATACCATCAAAAGCATTACTCCATTCCTCTTATCAGTATGCTAGCGCGAAAAATAATCTATCAAAACTTGGCATAAAAGTTAAGGATGTAAGTCTCGATTTGAGAGAAATGATAGGCTATAAAGACGCTAGAGTTCAGGAACTTGGAAAAGGCATAGAATATCTGTTTAACCTTTACAAAATTACTAAGATCAATGGACTTGGAAAAATTACTTCTTTTGATCAAGGCAACCTTGAAGTTTCAGTTGAAGGTAAGGTGCTGAAGACAAAAAATATAGTAATTGCAACCGGTTCTGACGTTATTTCTTTGCCAGGAATTAATATCGATGAGAAAAGTATTATTTCATCAACTGGTGCATTGTCTTTAACTGAAGTACCAAAAAAACTTGTCGTAATCGGAGCCGGGGCAATAGGGCTTGAAATGTCTTCTGTATGGAGGAGGCTAGGGTCTGAAGTCACTGTAGTAGAATTTTTTGACAGAATCGCTGCAGCAATGGATGGAGAATTAAGTAAGTCTCTACTTTCTAGTCTACAAAAACAAGGAATAAAATTTTTACTTAGCACTAAAGTTGAGGGAATAAAACAAAGTAGTAACTCTTTGAGTGTGAAAGTTTGCTCTGTAAAAGATAATCAAACAAATACTATAGAGGCGGATAAGGTATTGGTGGCAGCAGGACGCAAACCATGCTCTGAGGGTCTTGAAAAAATAGAAAAAGACAGTCGTGGCTTTATTAAAGTCAACAATAGTTATGAAACCAACGTAAAAGGAATATTTGCTATTGGTGATGTGATTGGTGGAGCAATGCTTGCTCACAAAGCTGAGGAAGAAGGGGTGGCAGTTGCAGAGATACTAGCAAGGCAATTGCCTCACGTTGATTATGAAATCATACCGTCAGTCATTTACACCCACCCTGCAGTTTCTTCAATCGGTAAAACTGAAGAAGAACTAAAAAGTGCTGGTCGAAAGTATAAAGTTGGTAAATGTCAATTTGCTGCAAACGGTAGAGCAAAAGTCACTGACGATGCTGAGGGATTCGTGAAAGTTCTGACTTGTAGCAAAGCAGATACAATACTCGGTGTACATATCATAGGAGCATACGCTGATACGCTAATCAATGAAGCAGCGGTTGCAATGGCATATGGTGCAGCAGCAGAGGATATATACAGAATTTGTCACTCTCATCCTGATATAAATGAAGCCTTTAGGGATGCGTGCATCGATGCTTTCTTTAAAAAGTAACTGTGGACCTCGGTTCAATCATTGAAAAATGGTATGATTGGCTAAAGTACAACAGGTCTTACTCACCAAACACTTTGGAGTCATACATGAGGGACCTCAAAGATCTTATAAGTTTCCTAAATACTCACATTGGTGAAGAAGTAAATGTTGGCTCTTTAGAAAAATTAAGCATACCTGAACTGAGAAGTTGGTTTACCTCTCGTTATGCAAGAGGTGTAAATGCGAGATCTAACACTCGCGCATTGTCAGTAATCAGAAATTTTTTCAAATATATAAAAAACAATTATGAAATAAATAATGAAGCGGTATTTTCTTTATCAAGGCCAATTCAGAGAAGAACTCTACCTAAAGCACTTTCAATATCTAACATAGAAACTCTATTGAAAGAAATGAAATTGCCTGATCTAGGCGAGCCTTGGGTGGTAAAAAGAGAAATTGCAATTGTCGTTCTGCTATATGGTACGGGCTTAAGAATCACTGAAGCACTGAATCTTAAGGTTAGTGATATTAGCAATGAAAGTTTAATAGTAACAGGTAAGGGAGATAAACAAAGGCAGGTATTTATTCTTCCAGTAGTAAAAAAGTGTATACAAAAATATATAAAAGCTTGTCCCCACTTTGACGAAGCGGGACATCTTTTTGTCGGGGTAAGAGGAAAAAAATTGGGAAGAACTTATGTTGCTAATCGTTTGCAAAAAATAAGAAGATTTTTAAACTTACCAGAAATTTTATCTCCACATGCATTTCGCCATAGTTTTGCTACTCATTTGCTTCAGGAAGATATTGACATAAGATCAATACAACAGCTGCTTGGCCACTCAAGCCTTGAAACTACTCAAGTTTACACTCACCTAAATTATCAAGATGTCTTCAATATGTATAAAAACTTTCAGAAGAGTTTGAATAAAAAATCGAAATCTTAACTTCGTCTTAAATCGATAATATTGCCGAACTGAGTGCTTGCAACATCATTCAGTACTGTACTTGCTTTATATAAGCAATAGTGACCAGCAGAGAAGAAAGCAAAAACGTTTTGCAAAAGGTTATGAATGAAAGAGAATAGACAGCAGAATTTAAATTAGAAGCTATGTAAAGAAACAAGTCAAGCAAATAGCAAAAGATCTGGGACCGTACACCTAGGCACTCAATTTTAATTTTTCACTCAAAACCAAGTTTACGACATCAGGGCTGGCTTTTCCTTTGGTGGATTTCATGACTTCACCAACAAAGAACCCATACAATCTTGTTTTACCACCCTTATATTCTTGAACTTTATCTTGGTTGTCATTGATGATTTTATCTATTACCTCTGAGATTTGACATGTGTCAGTTATTTGCTTGAGATTCTGCTCTTCTATAATAAGGGATGCAGGCTTTCCAGTTTCAAACATAATATCAAAAACTTGTTTACCAAGTTTAGCAGAGATCGTTCCATCGACGATAAAGTCGAGGAGTTCGGATAAAGCATCTGCTTTGATTGGAGAGCTAACAATATCAATATTTGTTTTATTTAAACGACCGAAAAGCTCGACGGTTAACCAGGTAACTGCAATCTTTGAATCATGCTTTTTTGCTAATTTTTCAAAATAATCGGCAATTTCTTTATCAGAAGTGATAACGTCTGCATCATATTCATTGATACCTAATTCCTCTATGTATCGAAGTTTTTTTTGATCTGGCAGCTCGGGTAAAGATGATTTAATAGAATCAATTTTGTCTTGGCTTATTTCAACAGGTAGCAAATCAGGTTCAGGGAAATATCTATAGTCACTTGAATCTTCTTTGCTTCTCATCACTTTTGTTTTTCCTAAAGTGACATCAAACAATAAGGTATCTTGACTTATTTCTCCTCCGCTTTCCAAAATTTTGATCTGCCTTTGTGCTTCATAATCTATAGCTTGTACAATATAACGTATTGAATTTAAGTTTTTTATTTCACAACGAGTGCCAAATGTGCTACTACCCTTTGGGCGAACAGAAACATTTGCATCACAGCGAAGTGACCCCTTTTCCATATCACCATCACATGAACCGATGTAACGCAAAATCTGCCTCAATTTTTTCATGAATTCTGCAGCTTCTGCAGATGAACGAAGATCTGGCTCTGAAACAATTTCCATTAAAGCAACACCTGCACGATTTAAATCTACGTAAGTTTTGCTTTCTTCATGAATACTCTTTCCTGCATCTTGCTCTAAGTGAATTCTTGCGATTCTTATTTCTTTTTCATTATTATTGATAAACACTTTACCATTTTTAACTATCGGCTCAAAGAACTGGGTTATTTGGTAACCTTGTGGTAAATCGGGATAAAAATAATTTTTACGATCAAAGTAAGAGCACTTATTAATTTCTGCAGAAAGTGCAAGACCGGTACATATTGCTTGCTCTATGCAGAAATAATTTAATATTGGCAATGTACCTGGCATTGCTGCATCAACTAGAGAAACTTGAGTATTGTGCTCAGTGCCAAATTCCGTTAGTGAACTAGAAAATAGCTTTGTCTTAGAAGAAACCTGAGCGTGTACCTCAAGTCCAATTACTGTCTCCCAGTTTTCTTTTGTCATGTATTTTATTCAATTAATAACTTTATATTCTGCAAACTAGCACAAAAAGTCAAATAAAACTCATTTAACCTATGATCCAAGAGCGGTGTATATCAATAATATAAGAGTTACTACAGTTTCTATTGACTAGGCTGTTATATAATAAAGTTAAGTGCTGCCAAAAAATATCTATAGTAGGCCAAAACATAATTTTGATGGCAACTGATTAGCTAACAAATTTATAAACATCAGTATATAGTTCATCAATGCCTGGCTCTTTACTATTTTTAGCAAAATCTTCTGACTTTTTTACTAAATCTCGTATTTCCTTATCAATAGTTTTGCATTCTTCATCAGAAGCGATTTTATTGTCTGTTATATACTGCTTTAGGGTGCTTATAGGATCATGATTTTGCTTCATATCTTCAACTTCTTCTTTTGAGCGATAAGTAGCAGGATCTGACATTGAATGTCCACGATATCGATATGTCTTCATTTCAAGCAAGATAGGTCCTTTTCCCCCACGTACGTGCTCAGCTATTTCACTTGTTAACTCATAGACAGAGAAAAAATCCATTCCATCAACTTGTTTTCCAGGAATACCAAAATTCTCTCCTCTTTTATATAGTTCAGTTACTAAAGTTGATCTTTGTACAGAAGTTCCCATTGCGTATTCGTTATTTTCTATGATATAAACCACAGGTAACTTCCACAAAGATGCCATATTAAATGATTCATATACTTGTCCTTGATTTGCAGCACCGTCACCAAAATATGTGAATACAACGTTATCTTTTTTCTTGTATTTATTAGCAAATGCTATTCCTGTGCCAATTGGGACTTGTGCACCTACTATTCCATGTCCACCAAAGAAATTTTTTTCAACATCAAATATGTGCATGGAGCCACCTTTGCCTTTTGAACACCCTGTTTCTTTGCCGGTTAGTTCTGCCATCACAACATTCGGATCAGAATTACATGCAAGCATTAAGCCATGGTCTCTATAGCTTGTGATAAAAGCATCACCAGATTTTGATGCAGCTTGAGTCCCAACTGCAACTGCTTCTTGCCCTATTGATAAGTGACAGAATCCGCCTATTAATCCCATTCCGTATAATTGTCCTGCTTTTTCCTCAAATCTGCGTATGAGAAGCATTTTTCTGTAGAATCCAATCACCTGTTCTTTAGTGAAATTTTCTGCTTTCATATTGACTTTCTTTTATTAAATTGAGATCATACCAGAAATTTTTAACATTTTATAATACTATCTATATGGACTACTATCACTGGTTTGAAGCTTTTCACGTTATCTCTGTAATTATGTGGGTGGCAGGTATGCTCTATTTGCCAAGGCTTTATGTTTACCATGCATCTGTAAAACCAGGGTCAGAAAATGACAGCTTACTTCAAATAATGGAGAAGAGACTCCTTAGATATATCATAAACCCTGCAATGCTTTTCTCCCTTAGTTTTGGAATTATGCTAATGATTATTAGGGAACCATATCACGAAGGGTGGTTTCATGTAAAAGCGCTAGCATTATTCTTAATGTTTGCTATTCATGTCCTACTTGCAAAGCATAGGAAAAATTTTGTAGTGGGCTTGAATAAGAAAACTCACGTTTATTTTCGTGTTTTAAACGAAGCAGTAACAGTGTTAATAATAATTATAGTTATTATGGTTATTGTAAAACCTTTTTGATTTTCTAGCCTAATGCTGAACCATTCAATAGAGTATAAGAATTGTTACTAAATAGTTTATTCTGATGTTCCATAGTCTAAGTAGAGTACTTAAGATATAGATTCTTTGTTTTTGTGTGTTATCCTGATTAACAAGAATTCGCAGTAGTATTATAATGAGTAAGTTAAAAAAGCTTAGTGCTGGACTTTCTTTGACAGGCCTGATTGGTAGTGATGATATAGATATGCAAAGGGCAGGAAATAGAAAGAAGAAATATCAATTTTTGGATAAGACGTTCGCATGGATTGATGCGATGATAAATTTTATTTTTAAACGTGAGAGTAATAACGCAAATGAAGTCCTAAAAGTCACATGGGGACCACTATTTTTTGGTTTAGTGGTGATATTCATCTTTTTTGGAATAGGTGGTATTTGGTCGGCTATAGCTCCAATTGACGGAGCAGTGCATGCAAGTGGAGAAGTTATTGTCTCTTCAAATAGAAAAATAGTGCAACACTTGGGTGGGGGAATAATAAGCAAAATTTTAGTAAAAGAAGGTCAAACAGTTAAAAAAGATGAGCCTTTAGTTTTATTAAGTGATGTTAACGAAAAGGCAAATTTGAGTATAATTAAAGAAAAACTCTTATCACTTTTGGCAACTGAAGCAAGACTTATTGCAATTAGGGGAGACTTAGATACGCTAGAATTTTCTGATGAGGTTAAAAGATTATCTAACGATGAACTTGTAAATAAAGCGATAAAGAATCAGGTAAAGTTGTTCAACTCTCAGAGAAAGAGTATATTAGGAAAAACTGACATACTGCAACAACGTATAAAGCAGTTAAATGATGAATTAGCAGGGCTAAATTTTCAACTAAATGCAGCCCATAAGCAATATGACTTGATAACTGAGGAGTTAGAAACAAAAAGACAATTACTTGATAGTGGCCATATAAGCAAACCACACATTTTAGCTTTAGAAAAACAGTTTGCTGAAATTGAGGGTAGAGTTGGACATTACCGTTCTGCAATATCTCAAGTACAGCAAAAGATTGGAGAAAATGAGTTAGAGATTATAAATGTGAAGAATGATGCTCAAGAAAGAGCAAATGCTGAGCTTAAGGAAGTCAATACATCTATTGCAGACTTAAAAGAGAGGCTGATGGTTGCTGAAGATTCGTTAGCACGTACAATAATTAAATCACCTCAAGATGGTATAGTTACAGATATAAGATACCACACTGAAGGTGGTGTTATACAATCTGGAGTTCCAATCATGAGTATAGTACCATCAGATGATGATCTAATAATAGATGCTAAAGTTCTAACCAGAAACATAGAAGAGATACTGTCAGCAAAAAAGAAAGATAGCAATATAGTCTCTGTCGACGGACTAGAAGGGCTAAAAGTTAAAGTAAGGCTGAGCGCTTATAGTGCACGTCGCTTAAGTTTAATTAACGGTATAGTAAACCATATTTCCCCTGATGCTCTTGATGATCCAAGGATGGGGCGTTATTATTCAGTGCGAGTGGTGATACCAAAATCAGAACTTGCTCAATTTAAAAACGTATACCTATATCCTGGTATGCCAGCAGAAGTATATATAGTTACTCAATCCCGCACTCTTTTATCGTTCTTGTTTACACCTATAATTGCAACATTCGATAGATCTTTCATAGAGAGATAATTTATTTTGCTTTTCTAAAAAATTTGTTTACAGAGTTTGATATGCAAAAAAATTTACACACAAGTAGTGTATTATTTTATAATTATTTTCTATAATATGTAAATCTTTGATTTAAGATGCAAATGCTAACGTAAACATTAAAGGTTAATTAGTAAACTCAGCTGTATAATAGAATTAAAGGAATTAGTAAGATTTTTACCTCAATGAATTATAAATAGGCAAACTTACCTAAAGTTTAATAGTGTCTGTTACTGCTTTTAGGTGTGAGGCTAGAGGGTTATTAGCAATAACAGACACTATTAAACTTATTATAGAACTTCCTTAAAGTAAATACTTAACTTAAAATATTATAATATTTTAACTTAAAATAGATTCATGTAAATGCTTTTTCCTCAAGTTAGTATCGTATTAGTATATTTATTAAATGCTAAAAAAACATTAATCATCATTTACTTTTGATTCAATATTTAGCAAAACACTTGTGTACATTCTATAATCTCTGTTTGCATAGTAAGTGTATATATATTATTATACAGTTAGTTTTACAGCAAAAAATATGGTGAAGTTATTTGCATTATTGATAATGTTTTACTCAAACATATCAATTGCTTCTGCTCCTACTTCTTGGCAATTTGGGTTTCCTGCGCCTGCAACTGAGATAATGGAGGCTGTAGTTAAGTCACATTCGTTTGTGATGAGTGTAATGATTGCAATTATGCTTTTTGTATGGGCCCTGCTTGCTTATGTAGTATTTCGCTTTCGTAAGGGCAAAGTGAAAAATGTCAGTAAAATAACTCATAATATCTTTGTAGAAATTATCTGGTTTGTTATACCAACGATTATTGTTGGGGTATTGGCTTTTAAAAATGCTGAATTAATTAAACTACAGGAGAAAGTGCCAAAAGCTGACATAACACTAAAAGTTATTGGTCATCAATGGTATTGGAGTTACCAGTACCCAGAATATCAAGGTATTTCATTTGACAGCTATATAAAAGGAAAAGAAGACTTTACCGAAAGAGATTTAAAACTATTCTCTGTTGATAATAACGTTATTTTACCTATCAATACTAATATTCGTTTACAAGTGACAGCAGGAGATGTAATACATAGCTGGGGAATACCGGCTTTTGGTATAAAAATTGATGCAATACCAGGTAGGCTGAATGAAGCATGGTTTAACGTTACAAAGCCCGGTATTTATTATGGGCAATGTTATGAACTATGTGGTCAAGGTCATGGATTTATGCCAATTGTTGTTGAAGCAGTGAGTAAAGAAGATTTTAATAAGTGGATTGAAGATAAAAAATTAGTAAGTTAAGTTTGGAGTATAGATATGAGTGATGTACCAAAAGGTATAAGACGTTGGCTGTTTTCTACTAATCACAAAGATATAGGGACACTATACATTATTTTTTCCATATTAGCTGGAATTATTGGTGGATTATTATCGGTAATTATTCGTACTCAGCTAATGCACATTAATATACTTAACAATAATTACCAGCTATATAACGTAATGATTACAGGGCATGCGGTAATAATGGTGTTTTTTATGATAATGCCAGCCTTAATGGGAGGATTTGGTAATTGGTTCGTACCTCTCATGATTGGTGCACCAGATATGGCATTTCCTCGTATGAATAATTTAAGTTTTTGGTTGTTAGTTTCATCTTTTATTTTGCTTATCCTCTCGGTATTTGCTGGCGAAGGTCCTGGAACAGGATGGACTTTATACCCACCTTTGTCGCAAATTATGTCCCACCCAAGTGCAGGAGTTGATCTTGCTATACTTGCACTTCATATTGCTGGTATGTCATCAATTGTTGGGGCGATCAACTTTATAGTTACCATATTCAATATGCGTGCAAAAGGTATGTCACTAACTAAGATACCACTATTTGTTTGGTCTATTTTACTCACGTCATTTATGTTAATTGTTGCCTTACCGGTACTTGCTGGTGCTATAACTATGCTGCTCACTGATCGTAATATAGGTACCTCCTTTTTTGATCCTGCTGGTGGTGGTGATCCTGTGTTATTTCAACATCTGTTTTGGTTTTTTGGTCATCCAGAAGTTTACATAATTATTTTTCCTGCATTTGGTATCATCAGTCAGATTGTGTCAACTTTTTCTCATAGGCCAGTATTTGGTTATATGGGAATGGTTTATGCCATGATAGGAATAGCAACGTTTGGCTTCATGGTTTGGGCTCACCATATGTTTACTGTTGGGCTTAGCGAGGATGCTGCTATATTTTTTAGCACTAGCACAATTTTCATTGGTGTTATAACTGGTGTAAAAGTCTTTAGTTGGATTGCAACTATGTGGGGTGGAGCGATTGAATTGAAGACACCAATGCTGTTTGCATTAGGTTTTATTTTCATGTTTGTTGGAGGTGGTATAACCGGAATAATTCTTTCTCACGGTGGAATAGATAAGCTTTTGCACGATACCTATTATGTCGTTGCTCACTTTCACTATGTCATGTCGCTTGCTGCATTATTTGGAGCTTTCGCCGGTTTTTATTATTGGATAGGCAAAATGTCAGGTAAGCAATATAACGAGTGTTTAGGAAAGATACACTTTTGGCTCACTTTTATTAGCACCAATGTCACTTTCTTACCCCAGCATTTCCTGGGATTAGCAGGTATGCCAAGGCGTATACCTGATTATCCCGACGCGTTTATCCCTTGGAATTATATATCCTCAATTGGCTCATATATGTCCTTTCTTTCAGTTATGTTTTTTGTATTTATAGTTATACATCTCTTTAAGTGGGGCAAAAAAACTGGAGATAATCCTTGGGAAGGTGACACTTTAGAATGGACGGTATCTTCACCACCGCCTTTTCATACTTTTGAAAAACCACCAGTGATAAAATAGAATGTACACAAGTGTTTTGCTAAATGTTGAATCAACAATACTGGATTTTTGGCATTTGCTGAAGCCAAGGATAATGTACCTTGTAGTGTTTACTGCAATTGCTGGAATGGTTGCTGCACCAGGTAGCATTCATCCTTTCCTTGCACTAATATCTCTTATGTGCATTGCTCTTGGTTCAGGATCTGCAGGTGCAATAAATATGTGGTATGACAGAGATATAGACTTGCTTATGGAGAGAACAAAAAACCGCCCTATACCTTCAGGTAGAGTTTCTGCAGAAAGCGCGCTTGAATTTGGCATAACTCTTGGAATATTGTCAGTATTTATCATGGCAATAGCAGTGAACTATGTTTCTGCTGCTTTGCTTGCAATTAGCATATTATTTTATGTTTTTGTGTATACAATTTGGCTCAAAAGGCGTACTCCGCAGAATATTGTTATTGGTGGTGCAGCAGGTGCTTTTCCTCCAATGATTGGCTGGGCGGTTGTAACTGACTCTGTAAGCTGGGAAAGTTGTATTCTATTTTTAATAATTTTTATGTGGACTCCACCACATTTTTGGGCTCTATCCTTAAATAGATCTGAAGATTATACAAAAGCATCGATTCCAATGTTCAATATCGTTTATGGTCCAGAAAAAACGAGGAAATATATATTAATCTATAGCGTGTTACTCGTATTAACTAGCTTACTTCCAGCACTATTTTTGAAAAAGGCTCTATTTTACCTCAGTATGGCAATTATTGAAGGGTGTGTTTTTATTTGGTTTGCTGCATCCGTTATAAGGCTTAAGAGTCATAGCTCGCAGAAAAAAATGTTTTCTTATTCGATTTCTTATCTATTTTCTCTGTTTGCCAGCGTTATTTACTGCTCTATTGATTTGTTTTAACCATGAAAGAACATAAAAACTATCTTTTACTTTCTCTTCTAATAATGCTCGTTGTAGCACTTTTTTTTATTTCCATAATAAAATTTAAAGGTGCGGCTTAAATTGCCTCTATATCTATAAAAATTGTGATTTTATAGAAGCAACGATATACTTTATTAATTCACTACAGTTAAAGATGAAGAAAAAGGAAGTGACAATATACACAGATGGAGCATGCTCTGGTAACCCAGGGACAGGAGGGTGGGCAGCAATCATATTATTTCAAAATCATAGAAAGAACATCTGTGGTAGAGAAGAAAATACTACAAATAATAAAATGGAGTTAACAGCAGTGATCAATGGACTGAAGGTATTAAAATTTCCTTGTAATATCAGTTTGTATACGGATAGCCTCTATATTAAATACGGTATAACAGAATGGATAAATAAGTGGAAAATGAACGGCTGGAAGACAAGTAATAAGAAGTCAGTAAAAAATATAGAATTATGGAAAGAATTAGACGATGTTGCTTTGCAACATGAGATTAACTGGAAGTGGGTGAAAGCGCATAATGGTGATAAATACAATGAAGAAGCCGACAGCTTAGCAAGAAAAGCAATAATCGATGCTTAAAAAAATAGCTCTATCATTTTCTATAATTTTATTATTTATATTCTGCTTCTTTATCCCTTTTAAAGGGGAAGGTCCTTTAGAAATCAATATTAGTTATATTAATTTTTATATAAAGAAAAAAATATTAAAGATATTTACCAATTCGGATGTCAGCATGGAGAGTACCTCGGTTATTTGGCAGAAAGATGGCAAGCTAGTCATTACAGATTTAAAAATAACAAATCCTGACTTTACCATAGAAGTTCCTGAGCTTTTCGTACACTTTAAGTTAAGTTCCAAAAAGTTCTCTCAGGTTTTAGCTGGTAATGTACACATATATATCAAGAAGGAAGAGACCAGAGGAATAACAACATCTGTAATGACAGATAAGATGAGTAGTACAAAAAATCTGCTGAAGACAATAAGAAAAATTTTTTTCTACTTAAATGCAGACTCAAGGATTGAAATTACTAACATTGCTGTCAATAAAAGCACGGAAGGTGAATTCTTCATTGATAAAGTATATGTAGGAAAGGAGGAAAATTTTAATGTTTTGGATATTCGTGTTCATACAAAAGATAAAAAGGGGATTCTAGATGATTTATCTATTATGATAAAAAATCGCAATAATTTGTTAAATTTGTATGGAACATTTTATAACCTAAAGTTGGGGCTATTTAACGAGTTTTCCACACTAGTTAAAAGTTACAATTTGGACAAAGAAATAGGGTTCAAAGGGAACTTCTCAATGAGAATTAATGGAAAGGATGAAGTTATGGATGGAAACATATACGTGTTAAATACAGAGAGTCACTCAGGTAAAAACTTAGCCTTGACTAATGTAAATGTAAATTTGACATATAGTGATGAAATCATTAGCGTAAAAAACTTTCATTTTAAGTTAAATGATACTTACCTTTCTTTGATTGGCAAAATGAACTTTGGCACAAATCATGCTTTGCTTAGAGTTAATATTAGTAAACTTGTTGCAAAAGATTTATGTACTTATGTACCAGATGGTCTAGTGAACAATGAATTTAGAAAGTGGTATTGTAATAATATTGATGGGAATATTATAAATACAATTATAAGTTTTAACGGTAAAATCGATAGTTTAATAAATGATGATCTGTCAGGTATTGTAATCGTTGCTGATATAGAAAATGGCAGCGTTCAATTTGATGAGGATTTTGAACGAGTGGAGAAGTTGAACGGTGAGTTAACTCTCAAGGATAACAATCTCAAAATTATTGTAAATAGAGCTAAGTTTCAGAATTTTACTATCAATAGTGGTCATATTGAAATGAACTCTCTCAATAAAGAAGATTCTGTTCTTACCATTAATGGTCAGGCTGTAAGTGATGCTTATGGGTTATATGAGCCTATAAGATTTAAGCTGGATGATGTGGTAAAACTTGAAAGAGATAAAGTAGGTGGAATAGCAAAGTCTGTATTCAATTTTCGCATTTTTAATCTAAACTCTAGTGATAAAAAAGTAGATTTTTCGGCCAAATTTCATTCTGAAATTGATAATTTGGTGGTGTATAATGGAAGTTTTGGTAAGTATGATATTAAGCTCGATTTTGGGAGTGACTTTATAGAGTTAAATGGCAGTGGTATGGTGAATAATACACAGCTTCTATTTGACCTCAAAAGTAGCAATAAAAATGAAAATTTTGCCTGGAGTTTGACTGGAGATTTACCTGCTCAAATACTTAATTTCGGTGATGGTTATATCAATGCAAATATAGAGTCAGTAATGTATCAAGACAAAACAGGGTACGTTAATGGTAATATAGATTTATCAGAGCTCGAGTTGCGTTCAAGCTACTTAGGGTGGAAAAACCATTTTGAAGATCACAATGAAGTTTTATTTTCTACAAGGCTAAAAGGAGCAGGTAAGTTGCTAATAGACAAACTAGACGTTGTAGGAAATGATCTAGACATAAAATTCAGCGGAAGAGTAGAAAATGGAAATCTATATTTAAATTCTAGCAACTTTAAATTACCTGATAATAATTTTAGTATAGAAATTGAATCAGGTAAGGAGAAAAATGCCATAACTATTCACGGTGAGAAAATCAACTTAAGTGATGTGTTAGGTTTACTTGGCAAAGATAGTAATCGATTAAATAACAAAATAGAAGTTACTATGAATGTTGATAATATAATTATGAAAGAAGGAATTATCATAAAAGATGCTAAGCTAAATGTAACTTGTGCTAAAGGTGATTGTAGTGGAAGTCAATTCACAGGACAGTTTTTAGAAGATAACAGTAATATACTAGTAGAACATAGTGAAATAGGGCTTGAAATATATTCGGATAATTCAGGTATGCTTTTGCGTTCTTTAGGTATTGGTAAATCAGTTAAAAATGGCAAATTATCTCTTTATCTATCTTCTAAGAGAGAAAATGGAGAACATTATGGTATGTTATCTATCAGCAATTTCTATATCAAAGATGCTCCACTGCTTACCACTTTATTATCAATGTCTTCACTGCCTGGTATTGTAAATGCTATAAAGAACGAAGGTGTACATTTTTATAAGTGTAATGCACCTTTTTCATATAAAGATGGCACTGTTGAAATTGAAGAATTTTGGCTTGAAGGAGCGGAACTAGGCATTAGCACTAGTGGTACGCTCGATATTAAGGGTTATAAATTCCAGGTTGAAGGACAAGTAATACCGGCATACTCAATTAACAAATCTTTGTTGAAAATCCCTATAATCGGAAAACTTCTGACTGGTGGGAAGAGTAGGGGGATTATTTCAATAGACTACAAAGCAAATGGTGATGATAAAAACAACAACGTATCTGTTAATCCTATCTCTTCGCTAACCCCAAGCTTACTTAAGAGGTTATTAGGAGTATTTGATCGTATTATGACAAAAACTAATAAAAGCATTTTAAAAGGTAGTTTGAAGAAGAAATTTAGCTCAATATGACCAGAAGAAAAGTTGTTTATTGATGTTTAGTTAGATGGTAAACGTTAGATACAACAAACAGAGGAAGTTAGATAAAATAATTAAGGGAACAAGAATATAAAGGTTTAACTTGAAGTAACCGGATAAAATCTGAGTCACACTTCCAAGTGCTGGTACCCACGAAAGCAATGCAACTGCACAAATCAGTAGGTGCCTTACAATTTTTGGTGTTTTGTCTTCATTCTCTAATTTGTGATGTGATCTTCTGATAAAAATTGTTATTCTACCTAAATACCAGTTAGCTATTCCACCAAGACTGGATCCTAATACTCCAAAAAGTAATATAAGTAGTTGATCGTAGTTTGACCTAAAGCATAACATAGTGTAAAGTACAAAACCTTGATGTATGGGTAAGATAAGCGATGATACTAGGCTATCTATAAACAATAGGAGATAATTTTCCATACCAAGTTGTTGTACCATCTTCGTTGTCAGAAATTGTAACCCCCATTTGTTTCAATTGCTCTCTTATTTTGTCTGCAGTATCATAATCTTTATTTTGTTTTGCTACTTTTCTTAAGTCTATCAACCTTTCTATTTCTTGATGACTCACACCACTTGCAAACCACTCTTGATAACTTGACTCAAGAATACCAATGAACCTTGCGCTTTTAACAAACTTCTTAGTTAATTTGAGCCTCTCACATTCATTACTTGTCTTATTGATTTCTGTAGCCATTTCATGCAATATGGCTACAGCTTCAGGAATGTTTAAATCGTTTTTCAAAGCCTCTATAAAATCTTTAGAGACTTCTGCATCACTTTCCTCAATACATGTACTACGTAATAACCGATAAAACTTGTTTAAAGTTTCTTGCGACTCAGAGATAACATTTTCTGTCCAATCAAGTGGTTTTCTGTAGTGAGTTTTAAGCAGCGCATAACGTATTACTTCACCCTTTATTCCACTATCTAACAAATCCCTTACTTTGACTATATTAAATAAGGATTTGCTCATTTTCTCTTCATTTACCGTAAGAAACCCGTTGTGTACCCAATATTTTGCAAACGTTGACTCAGCAAATGCAGATTTACTCTGTGCAATTTCATTCTCATGATGAGGAAATTGCAAGTCTATACCCCCACCGTGAATGTCAAAATCTTTGCCAAGGTAAGCATATGACATTGCTGAACATTCTATATGCCACCCTGGTCTTCCCTCTCCCCATGGACTATTCCAGTGACTTGAAAGTTTATAGTCAGTTTCGTTTGCAGGTTTCCAAAGTACGAAGTCTCCTGGGTGTTTTTTATTTTCACCAACTTCAACTCTACTACCGTAGTTTAATTCATCAATTTTTTTTCCTGATAAAACGCCGTATTCAGGGTAAGATTCTACACTAAAATATACATGTTTATTGGATTCATAAGCATGACCAGCTTGCAGCAAAGACTCAATTAACTTGATAATGTTATCTATGTTTTCCGTTGCTTTTGGTTCATATGTTGGTTCTGCACAATTTATGCTTTCCATGTCTTCATGAAAAGTTTTAGTGTAATATTTGCTAATGCTTTCTATATTACTATTTTTCTCATTTGCTGCATTGATTATCTTGTCATCGATGTCGGTTATATTACGCACATAAGTAACTTTTCCATAACAAAATTTAAGCAGTCGAAATAATACATCGTAAACAACAATAGAACGTGCATTACCTATATGTGCTGTATCATATACTGTTGGCCCACAAACGTACATTTTTATATGATCTTTATCGATTGGTGTAAAGGGCTCTTTTTTTTTTGTTAAAGTGTTGTAAAGCTTAACCATATACAAAGCTTTTTAGAAAAGAAAATGCTCCAAATATAAGCTGTGGTCCTTTAACTATTACGACAAGAGTAAGTAATAACCCACACAATGATACTAATACTCCCATTATAGAGAGAAATCCATCTTTGCTCATGATACCCAGTGAAATGAGAGTTGTACCAATTGCAGGAATGAAGTTAGTTAAAGGAAGTGGGATTGCTATCGATAATGCACAAAGCAGCATTATAAATGCTAAAATATTTTCACCAGGACCACGAAAAATGAAAGACATTCTTGGTTTCATGAACTTTTCTATTTTTTTTAATGTAGGTGAAGTTTTCTCTACCACGAGAGCTAGTGTTGAACGTTGAAAAGATTTCCTTTCTAGCCAATTAGGCATCCAAGGGGAATCAAACCCAAATAGAAGCTGCAGTGAAAATAAGATTAAAGGTATAGAAAGAATGGTTGTATAGCCAGGTGGAACAGGTATAGGTACTGATAGCGGTAAAGAGAAGATGATTATTAAAATACCAAAACCGCGCTCATGTAAAGCTGTTTTAATATCAAATAATGTTACTTTATCATTATCGTTATTATTAGTATCTGCAACCTCTTTTAGAATATCAGAGGCCAATTTTTTATCTTCAGTCAATTTCACACTTTTTTCCACAGTTACCCTTTAATAACAATATAACTTCTAACTAACACAGTTATTGCTATATTTCAATATCGATTATTCATTTCATGCTGTACTTCATTCTTTTATTAAAGTGTTGTAAAGCTTTTAAGTTATAAGGCTTTTAAGAAGAGAAAGTGTTCCGGCTATAAGTTTTGGTCCTTTAACTATTACAATAAGGGTAACCAATAACGCACAGAATGAAACTAACACTCCTAACGTAGATAAAAATCCATCTTTACCCATAATGCCGAGTGAAATAAGAGTTATACCAATTGCAGGAAGGAAGTGAGTAAAAGGTAATGGAAGAGCTATTATTATTGCACAAAGCAACATCATAAAAGCTAGAATCTTTTCACCCGGACCAAGAAAAATAAAAGACATTCTTGGTTTCATGAACTTTTCTATTTTTTTTAATATAGGTGAAGTTTTCTCTACCACGAGAGCTAGTGTTGAACGTTGAAAAGATTTCCTTTCTAGCCAATTAGGCATCCAAGGAGAACCAAACCCAAATAGAAGCTGCAGTGAAAATAAGATTAAAGGTATAGAAAGAATGGTTGTATAGCCAGGTGGAACAGGTATAGGTACTGATAGCGGTAAAGAGAAGATGATTATTAAAATACCAAAACCGCGCTCATGTAAAGCTGTTTTGATGTCGAACAATGTTACTTTATCACTATCGTTGTTATTGGTATCTGCAACCTCTTTTAGAATATCAGAGGCCAATTTTTTATCTTCAGTCAATTTCTCACTTTCTTCCACGATTAACCTTTAATAACATTCTAACTAACATAATTATTACTGTACTTCAATCATACCTCTTCAATTCTTTAGCCTTGTTTAAACAAATGACACGCACTTTAGTGCGTGTCACGAAACATAAGGAAGCTAACGATCTGGTTCATTAGATGATAGTTTCTCTGAATCCTTAAGTTCTTGTTTAAGGTTTTTAATGCCTTTGCCTAAATCACCCATAACTTGTGGTAACCTACCTGCACCAAACAGAACTAAGATTATTATTAAGACTAGAAACAGCTGCCATGGACCTAAACTCATTTGTACCTCCGTTGAAAATATTAACTTTTAGGTATTAAAACTTGACTGAAGCCAAGTGATACATAAATTATATCACTTTTATTGAATTATAAATCAAGAGTTTTTAATTATCTTATAATAGTTTTAGCCTAACATTAAGTTTAGTTTAGCTGTAGAGTAAAAGGAAGCTCACTAAAAAATTTTGCTAACGTATCATCTTTAGGTCTGTGGTATATGTAGCTAGGAACTCCTGATTGAATAATTTTACCATTTTTCATCACGTAAATAAAATCTGCAACTTTCAACGCTTCTTGCGGATCATGAGTTACCATGAGTACAGGAATATTTTTGCTTCTAAAAAGTGACAATATATGGTGCCTTATTCGATATTTGAGCAGTATATCTAAATTAGAAAATGGTTCATCGAGCAAAACAACATCAGGATTTTGCGCCATTACTCTTGCTATTGCAACTAATTGTTGCTGTCCTCCTGATAAAGCATGAGGGTACATGTTTTCATATTTTTCTATATTAAATAGCTTTAAGATTTCCAATGCAGTAAGGTATTTTTCTTTCTTAGAAGTACTGCAAATAGCAAAAGTTATATTTTCTATTACTGTTTTATGAGGAAATAATGCAGAATGCTGAAAAATCAATCCGATATTTCTACGCTCTATAGCAATTGACACTTTGTTACTTGCAACTAATTTATCATTTATAACAATGGTTCCAGATTTTGGATTTTCTATTCCTGCGATTAATTTTAGAATTGTTGACTTGCCACAGCCAGAATGACCTAGTAAACAGGCAACACTTCCTTTCTTCACTTGAATGTTGATGTTGCTTAAAGCAAAGCCATCTTGATTACTATAAAAGTAACTAATATTGTTAACTAGCATTAATCTTTCAATTGGAATCGTATTATTAAATATAACAGTATTACATTCAAGAAATACAGAAATATTTTTTATTATTGTGAATTAATTGTACAGGGTGCCTAGAAAAATGCGAGACTTTTTGCTATAATTTTGCATAAATAGCAGAAGACATGGGACTATAGCTCAGTAGGATAGAGCGTTGGATTCCTAATCCGAAGGCCGTGCGTTCGAATCGCACTAGTCCCACTTAATTTTGATAAAGTGGTTTAACAATCAAGAAATTATAATTGGTTTGAAAAGTGATTCTAGGAGCTAGATTGCATGGTTTCTCAAACTTGAATTTACAGGTTCAACCTTATTTTCTCTCATTTCGCTGTAACTTGGAAGTGTAAAATTTTTTACATGTAATCCAGTTACCATTACAACTAAAATAGCTAGGACACTGCAAACTAATGCACCAGCTAAAGATGGAACCGTCACAGCAGCAGCAACAAACAATCCTGCAATAACAACTCCAACAACATCACTCCTTAATGAGGCGTAAAAACTCTCCTTACTTTTTTTGTATTTAGTTTCTTTTTCATTTGGTGGAGAAAATTGAGCCTCTACAAAGCCGTTAGCTTTCTTATCATTATTTGGTGTGACAGTTGGGCCAGTCCTTGTTGATACAGGTGCTTCATTTTTGTTATTATTACCATTAGTACTAACTGGAGGCGCTGTTGCCGTAGGTTTATTACTAATATTTTTGTTAGGTTCTGTTCTATTTTCTTCTACGCTTGGCGTAGTAACAACCTGGTCAGTCCCTGTTACTACAGGTGTTTCATCCTTGTTTACTGCTGATGCGCGTGTTTCTTGATCGTTCTGTATTAGCACTGTCGCTGCTACAGAATTATTTTCTGCAATAGCAGTGCAGAATGCATCATCCTTTAACTGTTGATATAATCTGTACAATTCACTTTCAGGATCTAGTTTTGATTGCTCTGCATTAACACTTTGCAGTAACGTGCTCAGAATCTCAGCATTGTCATCATCAGTGTAAGAGACAACAAAGCATAATATAGATTTTTCTCCTTCAATTTTGCTAACGTAATACCTTCCTTCTTGACCGATTGCATTGATGATGGTCATTCCATTTTGTAAGAGAAATTTTATAACGTTCAAATTTTGATCTTTAATTGCATATTCTAGTACAGCATTTTTTTCACATTTGCTCTGAAGATTAATTCCCTTCCTTTTTAACCTTTTTTGCAAATCTTCAAAACTAGTAACTGTGCTATCCTGTTTTGTAACCCTATCTATATCAAGACACAGATTCCTAATGTCATCATTATTTAGCGTGAGACCAGTGCTTGTATTACTGACATTGGACTCCGCTCCATCAGGTGTGTTTTGCTTCTTGTTTATTGCTGATCTAAGCAGTGCAATTATTACACAGCTTGAGAGATATTTATTGTGATCAGAATTGCTGAAATCGACTTTAAATTCAGAATCTATTTTAAGTTCTTTTCTAAGTGATAATTTTTTCTCTTCAATTATTCCTAAAAGATTTCTTATGCCATCTTCTGGTATACCTGTCATATACTTTAAAAGTAACTTAACTTTTGGTAGGTCGCCATCTACAGAGGCATTACTCAAAGCCTGAACTTTCTCTTCTCCAGTAAATCTTTTGTTATTCAAGAGTACCTTCATAATGTCAGTGTCCTCATTGCAAGTAGCTGTGTTGAGAGCCTCCAGTATTTTCGTATGATCTATGTAATCTAAAAATATCTCAAACTCTTGAACTTTACCTTCATTAACGGCGGTCAACAAAGCATTCGATTTTCTTTCTTGATCAAATTTATCGCTATCCAAAAATATCTTTATAACGTTAGGTTTTTCACCTGACACAGCGTAATCTAATACAGTTTTAGAAGTAGTATCTCCAATATCAATTTTAATATTTGACTTTGCGAGCAATTCAACAATTTTTAGAAATGTATCATAATCATTTAAAATACTGCTTGTCCCTGAGCGGAGAATATCCATAAACAAATCACAAATCTTTGCATCTGTTGGCCCACTTTGTTTTAGCTTCTCACCAAATTCCTGAGCAGCTATATTAGGATTATCAGTTACAAATTTCTTTACATCTTCATAAGTTAAATTACCGATCATATTCAAATCTTACTATTATTGCTATACGCTTATTATATCAACTTTTTCATTATTCCGTCAAGTAATCTTGCAGTATCAAATGGCATGATATATATTGATTTATGATTCTCGAGCAAATGATAGAAGATTTAGCCTATAAGTTAGTGAAAGTAACCGAAGCTGCAGCACTTGCTGCATATAAATTGGCAGGCCTTGGTAATGAAAAAAAGGCCGATCAGGTTGCAGTTGATGCAATGCGTACGGTGCTAAACTCAATGGAAATAAATGGTACAATTGTGATTGGGGAAGGGGAGAGGGACGAAGCACCGATGCTATATATCGGAGAAAAAGTTGGCACAGGAAGTGGCCCTGAGATTGACATTGCTGTTGATCCACTTGAAGGCACTACGATTTGCGCTCATTATAAACAAGGGGCAATGTCTGTTCTTGCTGCAACAAAAAAAGGTAATTTTTTACATGCACCTGATGTTTATATGGAAAAGATAGCAGTGGGAAAAAATCTCCCAGAGGGTGTAGTCTCACTAAAAAATAGGATTGAGAAGAATCTGGACAATTTAGCCAAGGCAAAAGGATGTAAAGCAAGTGATCTTATAGTAACTGTACTTAAACGTGAAAGACATGATGAATTAATAGCAAAAATTAGGAAGCTAGGAGCAAAAGTGAAATTAATAGATGATGGTGATGTTGCAGCCATAGTTTCGCTAATAAATGGCAATCACGATATGTATATCGGCACAGGAGGAGCTCCAGAAGGAGTGCTTGCAGCAGCAGCGCTAAGCTCAATCGGTGGGCAGATAGAAGGAAGATTAATATTTGACACGGATCAATTAAAAGAAAGAGCAAAAAATTTGAATATCACTGACCCAGAAAAAATCTACACCGTGAAAGACATGGCAAGAAGTGAATCAGTGTTCATTGCAACTGGAGTAACAAATGGAGAGTTTGTGGATGGAGTAAAGTTTGGCCAAGATATTTGTCTGACTAATTCATTAATAATATTGCCTGGTAAAGTAATAAAAATACAAACAAAATCAATATCTTAAACATTTGTCATATGCTGATTATAAAATTTTTATAGAAGGAAGATACTTATAATTGTCTTAAAAAAATGAATTTACATATTAATTTTAGCTTTACAACATTTGGCATTAAGTTATAGTTAAATAGTAATACTAAGAGGTGCTTAATGTTTAGTTCACTAACTAATTTTTTTACTAATACGTCTAAAAAGAAAAGTTCTCAATCTGAAGAAAATAATCATTCTTTCTCTAACAGCACAGAAAGTTTATTAGTCCAATCTACTAAAAAAAATCCTCAACTTGATGATCAAAGTAGAACTGACGTGTCTCCTCAAACAAATCTTCAATTTAGTGAGGATGATGTAAAAAACGTGCTCCAAGACTTCGAAAAATTGGATTTTAAGAACAGTAATGAGTGTTTTAACGAAATAGCAGAAGATTATGAAAGGAGGAAAAAAAGTGACCTTTTTAACTACGTAATATTGAATAAGCGAAAATACATAACAGATATATTAGATCAGAGGCTTGCCCACAAAGATCAAGAAAATTTTAGGAAGAAATTTAGTGAATATCTTCTTAAAATAAATGAGAAAATGAATTATGGGAAAGAATTTCAAAATAAACTTCAATTTTTTGAAGATAGGGTAGAAGAAGTATTATCAGATTTTAGAAAATTGAATTTTGGCCTTAAGGATAATTTGTGTAAAGATGATAAGGATAACGTAAATTATAATAAAGGCTGGCCTGCAGATCCATTTGACAAAATAGCGAATTATTATCGATGGAATAAGAACATTTTCCTTTTTAATTATGTAGTATTAAGTAAGCAAAAAGAAATAATAAGTATATTGAATGAAAAGTCTATTCCTGAAGACAAGAGAAAGAATTTTAAAAAGAGGTTGGGTAGATATCTTCTTCGAGTCGAAGAAGGGATGAGTAACGGACAGGAATTTCTCAAAACTGATAGTGCAGTTGCCTTTTTTGATGGATGTTATGTGCCATGCGCATATGCAAAACGTTCTCTTAATCATTATGATCATCTTAGTATTAATATTTCTAAGCCTGGGTGTAGCTTAGAAATCAGCCGTCTTTTCACTGACAAAATTGAAGGGATGGAAAGAAATAAAAATGAGGTAAAGATAGTAGAAATATACAGTAACGATAAAAGAATAGCAACGGTTGAGAAGAATGATAATGGAAAAAGAAATTACTATTTTGCAAAAGATGCAACATGCGATATGAAAATTAGGTGGAGTGCAGAAGATGGGAAAGGTAATTCTGTTAACTGCTTTATTAGTTTAAATGTAAATCTTAGTGAAATTGAGATTGGTCAGGCAACTATTAATGGTAAAGATGTTAAACTAGACGAAATTTTGAAATTAGCTGAGCAAAGCGAAGATGTGCTTATAGAAGGTAAAGCTTTACATGAATTTTTAGAAGAACGTCTGGAGTACGTACTATGTGAGGAGGAGAAGAATATACAACCACAGGGGAAAGAAGTTGTTACAACACCTAGCTCCATTCTCCATGACGTGGAACTAGATGAGATCAGCGAAGAGGAAGCCATAAAGAAAGGCTGGACTCCCGGGTACTTTGGTAGTTAGATGTATACTACACATTAAACCTAAAGTGCATTATATCACCATCTTGCACTATATAGTCTCTGCCTTCGAAGCGAATTTTCCCTGCATCTTTGCAAGCTAATTCGCTTCCATATTTTATATAGTCTTCAAAGCTTATGGTTTCTGCTTTTATAAAGCCCTTTTCAAAATCAGTGTGAATTACACCTGCTGCTTTGTCAGCTGTTGATCCTATCTTTATTGGCCATGCACGTGCTTCTTTGGGTCCCACAGTAAAAAAAGTTATCATACTTAGCACTTCATACATAATACGTGCTACTCCATCAAGTCCTGATTCTTGTAAGCCAAATTCTGATAAAAAATTCTGTTTTTCCTCTTCACTATCAAGATTTGCAATATCTGCTTCAAGTTTCGCTGAAATACAATAAAATTTGCTTTTATTTTCTTCCGCCATTTTTTCCACCCTTTTAGATAGTTCATTACCAGTTATGATATTCGTATCTTCAACATTGCATACATACATAACAGGCTTTGTTGTTAGCAATTGAAGCAACTTCATCTCATCTTCATCGATATTCTCCAAGCTTCTTGCCGGTTTACCTAATTTTAAAGTAGCTAATACCTCTTGCATTAATTCAAGTTGTCTCTTTAGCTCTTTATCACCTTGCTTTGCTTTCTTTTCCAATTGAGGAAGCCTTTTTTCTATGCTATCAATATCAGCTAGAATTAACTCCATTTCCACTATTTCAGCATCTGATATTGGATCTATTTTACTGTTTACATGGCTGATATCGTCATCCGTAAAGCACCTGAGCAGATGAACAATGGCATCAACTTCTCTGATATGACTCAAAAATTTATTTCCTAGTCCTTCACCCTTGCTCGCACCCTTAACCAAGCCGGCAATATCGACAACTTCCAGTTGATTGTAGATTATTTTCCCCGAGTGAGCAATCGAGGCAATTTGTTTCAAACGCTGATCTCGTATTGGCACTTTGCCAACATTTGGCTCGATTGTGCAAAAAGGATAATTTGCAGCTTCAGCTGCACTTGACTCTGTAAGTGCATTAAATAAAGTTGATTTTCCTATATTTGGTAACCCAACTATACCACAGTTAAAGCTCATATTTGCTATTTAAAGCCTTAATTATTGCATAATTAAAAAATTTTTGCTATACCTAATTAGTTACTTATTAATAAGTTAGTTAATATAATAACATATAGCTTGAATTAAGGTAGAAATTATGGTCGGGCTTAGAAAACGGAAATTACCAAATGGTTTTGACAGTATTGAAAATGCTAAAGGACGCAAGACTTCAGAGAGTAATGTAGAAAAAGAACCTTCTAATAACCAAGTAGTTAAATATGATACTGCAGGTGATGGCAATTGCTTTTTTCATGCAGTGTTTGGTGATAACAGTTCTGGTACATATAAAGCTGAAAGAGCGCAAGATATGAGAATGGAATGGCACAAATTTTTAAGTCGATTTACGTCTTTAGATGATCCAAGTATGCCAGCTCCTTTAAAGGATCAGCTAGAAAAGGTTTTTAATATGTTTTTTAATAAGCCAGGGGATTTAACTGGCAAGTCTGATAAAATAAAGGGTCTGGTTAAGCAAACAAATAGGAAAATTGAAAATGCTGAAGGTAATGTGAAGAGGTTAGTAAGTAGAGCTGTTAGCAAATTTAATATATCGCATAATCAAGCTGTGCTTAATCTAAGTGAATATGCAGAGGCTCTTGATGGCATTGGTGAGAGTGACTATAATGCCGAATATAACAGTGATTTTATTACACGCTCATTTCTTGACAAACCTGAACTCTATCAATCCTATCTAGAAGCAATAGAAAGTAAAAGTTATTTTCCTTTTATTGAAGAAATTCAATTATTAGCTTCTTTAGCTAACATTGAAATTAATGTCCATTGTAAAGTTAGCGGCAGAGAGAAACAACAAAAGTTTGAACCAAATCCTGAAATGATAAACAATGATCAACTAAATCAGATGTTTAATCGTGAGAGTTATAAATTAAATGACGAGTTATGGGGTAGTAAAAAGAGAGAAACAATATATCTTGAAGGAAATCATTACTCTAGGGCTAAAATTGTAACTCAAGAGTTAATAAAACAGCAGCAGGAGCAAGAAGACTTTCTATTAGCAAAACAACTTCAGATAGATGAAATTTTGGAATATTGTGATCTTTCAAAGGATATCTCTGAGAGAGTAGAGATTGAGAGGGAGTTTGATGAGTTATTGGCAAAAAATGCTGATGGAAAAATTGGTGATGTTATAGGGCAGTGCATTAATGATGTACAGCAACGTATAAAATGCCTTGAGGAGCCAGTCTTATCAAGAAGGTGCAGTGTGGAAGAAGCACGTGTAGAAAAAACATTTTATCAACAACAAGTACCACAACCTGTAAGATAAGTCTTCATAGTCTATATACTTCTATAGGGGGGCATTCTATAATAAAAGCCATGCTCATTTTAACCACTGCTTAATAAGAATAAAGTCTTAGCAAAACAAACACAAGAACAATAGGATTTCTTGCTTGCAAAGCAACTCCAAGATCGGGAGGAAAAAGACTTTTTCCTTGCAAGGCAACTTCAAGAGCAACCCTCACGCACAATCCCTTAACCAAAATGGAGGAAGTAAAAATAGAAGATCAGCAGCAACAAATACTTATAAAATAATAACTCTATGGTTAATGTGCGAGATTTAATTAAAAAATGTTGTCATTCGAGTAGCTGACACTGGGCTCCAATGTCAATTACTCGGATAACAAAAAAACACAGGCTTCACATGCATCTGCAGTACTGTATTAGTCTACTATCTTCATTCCCACAACATTATACCCTGAATCAACATGTAAAATTTCTCCAGTTGTACCACTACTCAGGTTGCTTAATAAGTATAGTGCTGCCTTGCCAACATCTTCTATTGTAACATTGCGTCTAAGTGGAGAATTACTTCTATTCCATTCCGATATGGAGTGAAAGTCACTTATTCCAGAAGATGCCAAAGTTCTGATTGGACCAGCAGAAATTGCATTTACTCTGATGTTCTGTGGTCCGAGATCACATGCTATATATTTTACACTTGCTTCAAGTGCTGCTTTACATAAACCCATCACATTATAATTTGGCATAACTTTTTCAGCACCATAGTAGGATAAAGTAAGTAAACTACCGCCATTTAACATCATTTTTTCCGCTCTTTGCGCTAAAGCAGTAAAAGAATAGCACGATATATGCATTGCATTAATAAAGTTGTTTAGTGAAGTATTGACATATTTACCATTTAGCTCATTTTTATCGGAGAATGCTATTGCATGTACCAAAAAATCAATAGCACCCCACTTCTCCTTTATTTCCTTAAAAGCATTATCTATAGTTTCCTCATTTGAAACATTACAGTGCAATATTAACTCTACATTTAATTCACTTGCTATTGGTAATAATTTCTCTTTTATTGTTTCATTTTGATAAGTGATTGCAAGCTCAGCTCCATGTTCTGAGAGGGTCTGTGCTATACCATATGCTATTGACCTTTTATTTATTATTCCGGTTATTAACCCTTTTTTGCCCTGCAATATCATAGAATTATTTGCCTTTTTTATAATTTGAAATATTAACTAGGCAAAGTCAATTATGTTTTAACTGTAGCTAACGTATAAAAAAGGTTCTGTCGCATCTATAAACCATAGGAAAGAAGATCATTAAAGGTGGGATTATAGGAGTTATTAACATAGCAAAATTCTCAAAAGTAGAAACATTATTTTAATAATTTGTCTTTTTTGAATCATACGAATATTTTCGGTTCTGTCGCATTTGTAGGGAAGTAGAAAGAAGAATGATATAATTGTCTAAAAAAAAAAGCAAAGATGTTTCGTATCAATCAAAAATTGTTGCCATATTTCAAAGGATTTAGCTTTTCAGCGGATGTTATCTGTATACATGAAATGTCGATTCTCTTTGAGCTATCGAGATTTGGAAGAAATGATGAGTATAAGGGGAGCAAAATGCTACGTTACAAAGGTGGGTTATCACCACTGATAGATGAGGCAGTAAGGAAAAGAAAGAAGCAGGTTGGTAGTAGTTGGAGAGACTTACATTAAATTAAACGGTAAATGGGTTTATTTATATACTGTAGACTTGTGTGTTAGTAGAGACAAGTCTGCAGCACTTGCATTCTTTCGTAAAGCCTTCAGGAGTAACTATCTTCCTGAGAAAATTGTAATTGATAAAAGCGGCAGTAATACTGCTGCTCTTGATGATTTGAATGCAGAAATTTCTGAAGATTACAGTTCTTCAAATAAAATATCTAAATAATATTGTTGATAGATTTATCAAAAAACTAATAAAGCCAATGCTTGGGTTTAAAAGCTTCCATTCCGCAAAGATTACCATCACAGGCATAGAAAATATTCGTATGATTCAAAAAAGACAAATTATTAAAATAATGTTTCTACTTTTGAGAATTTTGCTATGTTAATAACTCCTATAATCCCACCTTTAATGATCTTCTTTCCTATGGTTTATAGATGCGACAGAACCGTTGGTAAACATGAAAGCGCTTTACAACGTTTTTTATGTGAAAGCCAATGTCAGCTACTCAAATGATACCATTTGTTATAAACTCACTTTTACTCTATGGTCTTGTCGATATCCTGAACAGATACAATATTTTTTATTTATAAAATGAAGTAACTACTTATCGTAAAGTTGATCTATAGATATAATACTACCATTTGATGACTTTTCAGCACATTTCTCACTTTCATATTCTTTATCAGAATCAACGCTAAATACTAAAGTATCTCCTGAAATTTTATCATGAAACTCACTAATAGCAAAAAACGGTACAGTGACTTGTTCTTGTTTTCCACGAAAGCTCAAACTGACGCTAAACTTATCTTCAAGAACTTTTAGACCAAAAAATTGATGCTGTAATATAATAAGCATTTGAGTAGGGTATGATTCTTTCAAGTAGTCTGGTATGACAACACCATTAAAGCGCGTAAAAAACAGTATCTCTAAGTGAGGAGTAAAAACATTATCTAATATAGTATTCAAAGCCTTTTTGATAACTTGAAATTTAGCATAACTAATCGACTTCTGATAATCTGTTTTATCCATATAACCCTTACATGTTTGGGGGAACTTCTGTTACCCGGCGTTCCCTAAACCGTGCTTATAGCAATGAAGTTATAGTGCCTAAATTAAGCAGCTAATGCAACATTGTCTTCAGCAGCAAAGTTATCGTTTGCATCTAAATTGTGAACTCTTAGCGGTGGTATCTAACCGAGCAAAGCTACCATCTTTACTATGCATGTCGATCCTTACTCGCCCCCGTATCAATCAAAAAATATGGTGGAGGCGCCGAGTACTGCCCTCGGGTCCAATACACCTATTACAAGGTAATTTTATTGCCATAGTGTATAAAAAATACACATGCTTATTATACAGTAGTATTGAATAAATGTCAAGTTATTGAACTCCAAATTGATTGGCAACTAAAAAACTAATATAAAAATTACTTCGCCTATTTATCTAATCTTAGTATACTCACAGTAGAGGTATTTTTAGAGCTCAAAATCTATCTTCGTCTGCAGACTTTTCTATCAAATAATCAAACTAAGTAAAGAATGTAGCGTATCTTCTTCAGCGCACATGGGTGCACACATATGCTTAATCTCTGTCGTATGTGCGTTACATTTTTTCTGTTCTTTATTAATAAATATGGGGGATTCTATGCCTAATTCTTAACAAAAAACTACTCAAATGCTTTTGTAGCTATTGAATTTCTGAGTTCAAGAAAGCAAGAGACAGTGTGAGAAATGGCACAAGCCGAAAAAAAGATAAGTTGTGGAACAAAAAATGCAGACAACTGTGGAAAATTACCCACTGGAATCCAGACTTTGATTGTCAAATAAAAAATTCACATCTTAAAAGGATCATATACATTAATTTCGTTAATTTTCACTTTTTCATTTAATAATCTTAAGATGGGCTGTAAATCATCGTCGATTGATAAGCACAGTACTTCTCTATCAAGATAATTGGCTAAATGATTCTTCTTCTCAAGAATTTCTGTTTCTTCCAATAAGTCACATTTATTTAACACTACAATTTCCTCTTTTTCAACAAGATCGCTATTGTAAAGCTTCAGTTCATTATGCGTACAATTATAAGCTGAAATAATGTCATCGTGAGTTACATCAATTAAATGCAGTAAAATTTTGCACCTTTCTATGTGCTTTAAAAATTTGTGTCCGAGCCCAACTCCAAGATGAGCATCAGCGATTATTCCAGGAATATCTGCTATTACAATTTCGCTATAATCCACTTTTGCTACACCTAAATGTGGTCTTATAGTAGTAAATTCATAATCGCCTACTTTCGTATCAGAATTCGAGCAGCGGGTTAAAAATTTAGATTTACCTACATTTGGCATACCAATAATGCCAACATCAGATAAAACTTTTAGCTTCAATATTATATTTCTTTCTTCGCCAGGCTGACCATGGGTAAAATGTCTTGGTGCCCTATTGGTAGCAGATTTAAAATTGGTATTCCCAAGTCCACCTTTTCCACCTTGCACTACTTGAAATTCGATGTCGGGTTTATCAAGATCTACTATCACTTCCTCACTTTCTTCATCGATTATTTGTGTACCAACTGGAACTTTAAGTATAATATCTTTTCCTGCTGTGCCAGATCTATCTCTACTCGTACCACTTTTTCCATTACTCGCTTTAATGTGTCTTCGACAACGAAAATTAAGCAAAGTGTTGAGATTTGCATCACTGATGAAAATTATGTCTCCTCCCCTGCCACCATTACCACCGTTTGGACCACCAAATTCAACGAATTTTTCTCGACGAAAACTCGCGCAACCATCGCCACCATCACCTGCTTTTAAATATAATTTAACTTCGTCTATGAAATCCATGCCAACTCACGATAATATTTAGCATTTTCTCCTAATGAACTTTCTATTCTCATCAATTCATTATACTTTGCAAGCCTATCAGAACGCGACAGCGAGCCAGTCTTTATTTGCCCACAATTCGACGCAACTGATATGTGGGATATCGTTGTGTCTTCTGTTTCACCTGAGCGGTGAGAAATAATAGCCCTGTAGCCATTTAATTTTGCCATTTCAATAGCAGCAAAAGTTTCCGTAAGTGTTCCTATCTGGTTTGGCTTGATTAGTACAGCATTTGCCATTTTCTCCTCTATTCCTTTACTTATTAGTTCACAATTTGTAACAAATAAATCATCTCCAACCAATTGAACTTTATTCCCAAGTTTTACAGTAAGTAATTTCCAACCTTCATAGTCGTCTTCATTCATTGCATCTTCTATAGAAATTATTGGATATTTGCCTACAAGGTCAAAATAATACTGAACCAATTCCTCTGAAGTGAGTTCTCTGTTTTCAAATTTATAAACTCCATCTTCATAAAAAGTAGATGCAGCAACATCAAGACCCAGTGCAAAGTGATTTTTCATCGAATAACCGGCAGATTCAACAGCCTGAATTATCAAATTAAGAGCTTCTTCAGTGCTTCCAATGTTTGGTGCAAAACCACCTTCATCTCCTACGTTTGTACTATAACCTTTTTTCTTAAGAATGCTGCGCAAGTTATGAAATACCTCTGCAGATATTCTTATTGCTTCACTGAAAGTTTCAGCACCAACAGGAAGAATCATAAATTCTTGAAAATCGAGTTTATTATCCGCATGTACTCCACCATTAATGACGTTAATTAGCGGAACTGGCATCTGCTTCTCCCCTACGCCCAAATATTTATATAACGGTGTTTTGAAACTGTTTGCTGCTGCTTTTGCAACAGCAAGAGACACACCCAAAGTTGCATTTGCTCCAAGTTTAGATTTATTTTTTGTTCCATCTAGTTCAATTAAAACTTTATCAATTGCACTCTGGTTTGCTGCATCCATGCCAATGATTTTATTTGCTATCACTTCACTCACAGATTGAACAGCTTTCAGCACTCCTTTACCACAATACCTTTTTTCATCTTGATCTCTCAGCTCCAATGCTTCTAGTTTACCGGTCGAAGCCCCAGAAGGGACAGCCGCTCTACCTGTTGCTCCATCACATAGTTCTATTTCTACCTCAATTGTTGGGTAACCCCTGCTATCTAAAATTTCTCTTGCAAATACACTGCTAATTGTCTTTTTCATCATGCTAAACCTCTACTAGATTCACAATTGTGTGCACGTTCGGGAAATGTCACCCCAGCGCTGTAACATTCCAGTGTACGAACATTGCAACCTACAGATAAACAGATAATTTGAGTAGCAGATGTTGTCATTCCAGTGCTTGACACTGGAATCCAGTTTTTATTATACAGCCACTTATTTAAAGTTAAGTCTTCTGGATCCCAGTGTCTGGGCACTGGGATGACACCATTCTTAATGGAAGCTATCCCCATATCGCAATGTCTGTACAGTTGTTTGCCTAGACACTGGGATCCAGTTTTACTACACAATTTTATCATATAAATCACCAATGCTTAAGTTTATTTTACTAGCAGCAGCTTTGCAGTTTCTTTCGCTAGTTTAGCTATATTACTACCAGCACCAATAAATAATACTACATCTCCTGAACTTGTCGAATTACTAATAAAATGTGAAATGAGTAAAGCATCATTCATAATCTTCACATCATTAAACCCATTACTGATCAAGGCTTTTTGTATATCATCAATTCCACAGCCAGGAATAGGCTTATCTTCTGGAGGATGGACAGGAGTGAGAATTACATAATCAAACATCATGAAAATTCGTACGAACTCATCAAAAAAATTACGAACACGAGCAAAACGAAGCGGCTCGATAATTCCTGTTACCTTTCCTTTAGTGGTCAAACGTGCTGCTGCCAGGGTTGCCTGTATTTCATTTGGGTGGTGAGCATAATCCTCAATTAACTTAACACCTTTAATATCGGCAATTAAAGAAAATCTCCTTGCTACTCCTTTAAATTCTAAAAGACCTTTTTTAATCTCTTCATCACTAATTCCAAGTTTCACTGCAACTGATATTGCAGCCAGGGCGTTGCTAACTTTATGCATTCCTATTGCATTTGATAGCACTACATTCTTTATAATTCTGGTACAAGGTTGAATATCTTCTTTTTGTCTTTCGAGAGCGAGTTCTTTTAATTGAAACACTATATGTACATTATCATCATCAATTTCAATGCGTTGAACTAATTTTCTAATTATATTAAGTTTAGTCTCCCAATCTGCCTCTGATAAATCACACTTTTCCTTCGTTATGTGCTCTCTTACCATCTTAACTTCTTCCCATACTACCTCTTCTAGTATATCCGCGCGTATTGATTTGCTGTTACATTCACCAAAACGTTTTCTAGAACAACGATAGTAACTTTTTCCTCCCTTAGCATTACTCATTCCATAATAAACGGATTTGCAACACTGACATATCACTAACCCTTGTAATAAGTATTTTCTTCCACTTTGTTGCATTTTTTCTATTTGTAGCTTTTCTTTTTCCACACTGTATCTCTACGACTTATATATATTTTGCCTATAGTAAAATACGCACATAATGAGCCAAATCAAGGAAAGTGCAAACCAAGTAATTGCGTATTCAAGATGCTTTATTGGCTGTATAGTCAATTTGCCACCAAAATTATCTTGCCACAATATACATTTCTCTAGCTTAATACCTAGATCATTGGAGATTTCTTCTGTACTTAAGGTAAACCACGTATTTGAAGCAATATCATTTTTGATAAACCAATTTTTGCTACCATCACAATACAAAACGCCATCAGCAGCTACTTTTTCAATTTTTGCTTTTTCTTCTTTTTTTTCTCTGACTATTCCTTTATTTATTAACATGTAATGTCCATTGATAAGCAACATAGGAGACAGCACATGATAGCCACGTTGACCTGCGAAAACATATAGTTCTATATCACTTAAAATTCCGTCGATTTTAACGTTTCTGTAGTTAAACTTTGAAAGATTATCACTAGGCAGTAGATGAATAACTGGAAGATCCATATTTTTGATAATATTATTCTTCCAGCTCAATCTAAATAACTGCCATAACCCGAGTGAAAAAAGAAGTAAAAAAGGTATAATGAAAATAAATACTGTTTTTCTTAACACTCTATATTTGTGTTCTCAAGTAATTTTCAATACCCATAAGCTCAATAAGGTCAATCTGTTCTTTGATCCAATGTAAGTGCTCTTCCTCATTTTTCAGTAGTCCTTCTAATAACATTACACTCACGAAATCCTTTTCTTTTTCAGCAACGGAAATTGCCTCTTTGATGCCCTTGATACCTTCTTCTTCTAAGTTAGAATTATCTTCTAAGATTTTCTGCATTGTATCTTTTGTGAACTTTCCTTCATACTTTGAGATTTTATTTGTATCTTGAAAATTTGGCATGCCCTTAAGCAGTAAAATTCTTTCTGCTAGCCTATTTGCATGCTCAAGTTCTTCATTAAGCTCGTTTTTCATCTTTTCTGCAAGTTTATTAATTCCGCTATCTTTAAGAATCGCAAAATGCAAAAGATACTGGCGTACAGAAGTCAGCTCATTTGTAAGTAATTTATTTAAATGTTCTACTATTTCTTTATTCATAACCTTTCTTTAGCTAATATACCAATGTAATCTACATAACAATCAAGGCAACATCAATTCATTTTTCTCACAACAATCGTATCAAATAGCACATCATGAAATGCCTGTTTCCTCTGAGAGAAGCAAGCAACTAAATACCAACTGAAGGTAAGCATCACTATAATCACTTCTAGTGTACTTAAAGCATTTACTGATGTTTGAAAAAGTTTGATAAAGGTGATAATTGAATTATTTAGCATAGGAAGGAAAAACTGAGAGATAGTGCGATCAAATGCTAAGCTCAAACCTATTTTAGAACTATCTAAAGTGATAGTATATATATTCATTAACTGTTGACCAGGAGTTGCTTGAGCTGTTGAAGATATAAAATATGTAAAGTAGCCACAATGTATACACATGTATGACAGGTGTAAAATTAATGGAAAATCCCCTAATGACAACACAATTAGTAAGGTTGGAATTAATAAAATTGCTACATCTATTAAATATGCGCAAAAGCGCCTGTGTACACTAGCGATCTCTGTCATTACCACCTATCTTTCAAATACTTTACTATGAATTCTGTAAGTTTATTAAAATGTTGAAAATATAACAAATCTTCATAACCTCTTATTGATTGTCCGTATACAATAGGTAAGCAATTTGCATTTTGTGCACATAGAATGTCTGTGATGCTGTCACCAACAAAAAACACATTTTCTCTATTTACAGGTAGCGTACTCTCCTCTAGTGCAAATAGCAGTGGAGTTGCAGATGGCTTATCTTCTGCAGTATCACATGATCCAACTATTCTTTCAAAGTAAGAATCTAGTTTAAAGTAGGCAACTTCTTGACGTAAATTAGTATTTTTCTTATTGCTAACTATCGCTAGGTAAATATTGTGGCTTTTCAGTGTCTGCAGCATTTTCTCTACTCCTTCATTCAGAGTAATATTTTGTAACAATGCATTATCTAGGTATTTTTGATATATCTGATTCGCTTTTTTCCACTGATCACCAAACAAATTGACCATGTAGCTCTTTCTTGATTCATGAGAATTTCTATCAACAACTTTACTGCCAGATCCCATCAAATCTAAAGTATGCTTAATGGCATTAGAAATATTATCTTGAGTATCAACTAAGGTATTATCCCAATCGAATACTACCGCTAATCGGCTATTTTTCATTTTTATATTGTGACGTATTTTAAACTAATAAGTAAATAATATTTTGATGATAAAGCTTCTATGTTAATCATTTTTACATAGTAACCTAATACACTGGTTATATTATATGGTTCTGTCGCATCTATAAACCATAGGAAAGAAGATCATTAAAGGTGGGATTATAGGAGTTATTAACATAGCAAAATTCTCAAAAGTAGAAACATTATTTTAATAATTTGTCTTTTTTGAATCATACGAATATTTTCTATGCCTGTGATGGTAATCTTTGCGGAATGGAAGCTTTTAAACCCAAGCATTGGCTTTATTAGTTTTTTGATAAATCTATCAACAATATTATTTAGATATTTTATTTGAAGAACTGTAATCTTCAGAAATTTCTGCATTCAAATCATCAAGAGCAGCAGTATTACTGCCGCTTTTATCAATTACAATTTTCTCAGGAAGATAGTTACTCCTGAAGGCTTTACGAAAGAATGCAAGTGCTGCAGACTTGTCTCTACTAACACACAAGTCTACAGTATATAAATAAACCCATTTACCGTTTAATTTAATGTAAGTCTCTCCAACTACTACCAACCTGCTTCTTTCTTTTCCTTACTGCCTCATCTATCAGTGGTGATAACCCACCTTTGTAACGTAGCATTTTGCTCCCCTTATACTCATCATTTCTTCCAAATCTCGATAGCTCAAAGAGAATCGACATTTCATGTATACAGATAACATCCGCTGAAAAGCTAAATCCTTTGAAATATGGCAACAATTTTTGATTGATACGAAACATCTTTGCTTTTTTTTTTAGACAATTATATCATTCTTCTTTCTACTTCCCTACAAATGCGACAGAACCCTAAAAAAGAAGTAATACATATAATCGGTATAGGTGGAATTGGAATGAGCGCAATTGCTGAAATTCTTCATAATTCCAGTTATAAAATTCAAGGCAGTGATACGCGATCAAACGACAATATAGATAGGTTACAAAAATTAGGTATAGAGGTCTATATTGGTCACGATGCAAGTAGTATTAGACAAGCTCAAATAGTTGTACATTCTTCCGCAATAAAACCTGATAATGTGGAGCTAGTTGCAGCAAGAAATAACAATAAAACAGTTTTGCATAGGTCAGACATGCTGGCTAAAATTATGAAAGGTAAATATGTGATAGCGGTTTCTGGTTCAAGTGGCAAGACAACAACAACAGCTATGATTGCTTCCATTTTTGATCATTCTGGTACTGATGCTACTGTAATTGTGGGAGGAGTATTAAACTCCTATCAGAGTAATGCAAAACTTGGCAAGAGTGACATTTTTTTAATCGAGGCTGATGAGTCTGATGGAACTATGTTAAAAATTCCTGCAAATATTGCTGTTGTAACAAGTATTAATGACGACCATATAGACCATTACGGTACATTTAACGAAATCAAAAATGCATTTTCTCGATTTGTAAACAACGCGGATTTTGCGGTTTTACCTGATTCTGCAAGCGTCAATTATGATGAGAATAATTCTATAACGTTTGGGTTTGGGAATGATAAGATTAGAGCCAGCAACGTCAAACAACACAATAATAGCATAGAATTTGATGTATTGATTAGTATAAACGAAAATAACTGGATTCCATTGTCAACTACTCAAATAGTTGATAGGGATGGGATAAAAGCAGCTCTTGATTCGTCACTTCAATGCTTGAAACGGGACTCTCGTTTCAATGTTGAACAAAATACTATAGAACTCAAGAAGACAATCCCTAGAAAATCTCTACATCCCAAAAAAAGTAAATCGTACTAATGCTATTTGAACGAACTAGGGCAAAAGTAAGCTAAATTTTTTAGGGTATAAAAACAGCAAGAAACAGTATTTTAAAGAAAGTTAGAATTTGATTGGATTGTTGAAAGTTGGCTCTCAAATTTTAGACGCATGAGCAAGCTCATACTTGTTAACTAATATAGACTAGGTGATGTGGAAGAGATACATTTAGAGCAGCCGGCAAAATTGCAATACATATTACCGCAATAACTAGAAATGAGAAGGATCTATATGGTAATTATAGATTTTTCCAGACCTTGAAAACAATAAATAGACAGTAAATTAGAGCTACTGCAGAAAAAACAAGAATAGCTGCACTGATTGCTTGACCATTGTAAACGTAGCTTGTTAAGCCGATAAAAATAGCCATAATAAAAGCTCTAATGAATGAGAGTGCAGAAGAAGCCGTACCTTTAATTTCAGGAAAAACGTTTATTGATGAGTTAAAAACCACTGGCTGGCATATTGCACAACCAATAGAAAAAATAATCATAGATAGTGTTACCAAGTAAAAAGAATGGGGCATGATTACACTGAGTATTACAAGCAATAGAGATCCGATAGCACCCACGCTCGTACCAGAAATTACACACCATGCTGCTCCAAATTTTTTTAGGATCTTAATGGCAAATAGGCTAATTAGTGAGAAGGACCCAACTATTGCACCTTGATGTAGTGCATAAATAGTGCTGGATGGCTTTGTTGCATAGCACTGATAGGCATGTAAATCACAGTGAATTTACGCAGCTAATTTAAATTTAGCCATACCTATATCAGTAAATTTGTTCAATAAGTAGCACTTAATTAACAGCTCTTTTTCACGATTTACCTCTGATTTATTTTTCAAGCCAAACCCAAATATTTGCTTCAACCTATAGAAAAAGACTTCAATATAAGACCGTGCTCCATACTTAACTTTTTTCTTCCATTCATTAATACCATCTTCATAATTCTCATATGACCTAATTCTACTAATATACTTGTTTCTTTCTGATAAGTAGTCAGCTAAACAAATTTTAGTATCCTTCCTAGGGCGAATAATAGGCACAATATTGTATTTTCTGCATTCTTTATACACACTTTTTATATCATAAGCCGCATCTGCTCGAATAGAACAAATGTTATATTTATCACTGACTTCTTCTAACATATCGCAGACCGGCAAATAGTCTACAGCAACACCACTAGTGTAGTTCATGCTTATTGCTTTCTTATCATTTATGTTTAAAACAACATGTAATTTTCTTACTTGACCATAACCACTGTATTTCCTTTTTCGAATATTAAGCTTACTATGCCCACCGTTATTATTGTAGATACTAACTCTAGTGCTATCTACGGCAATTTCAACATTTTCCAGATCATCTTTATTGCTTCTATGGTCATCAATCTTCAAATTAAGCTTTTTAAATCTTCTGGAAGCTTGTGTATAGCTGATAATCTTAAGTTTTTTGCCTATTTGTACCATATAACCTTTTACAAAACCTACAGCTTGTCTCAAGCCAATTCTAAAAAGATGAACTATTATGTGTATTAAAATTACAACTTTATCACTATAAGTGTTATTGCCACCTGCAACTTTTGGACTATTTTCATACCAATTTTCTATGGCTTGATTAACAAAATGAAAAACATTTCCTCTTTTTTTGAGAAACTCGTTATATTCTCTTTGGTTACTTACTCTCATTTTTTGTGGCATAAGTTGTACTTGTTTGAAAAATGCCTATTTTACAACAAAATGCGTTAGTAGCCATATATTAAAAAGCTTTTCTTCTTACAATAACCTCAACCAACACTAGCTATGCAACAAAGCCTTGCTGGATAAGCCAAAAGTTTCCATATACAAAAAAGGTCCGCAAGTAATGAATGACATATAAGCAGCAGAGAAGAGGCTCTGCTGCAAAGACAGAACCATAAATTTTGAACTCGATAATAATTTTCTGTAATCTTTCATCATTTTTTTCAAACTGAAAATATCGCGGTCCTTTTTTGTTTCTGGTAACAGAAAAAGCAGTAAAATCCAAGAGATCAAACAAAGTATTGCAACAGTTGCATAATTACCACGCCACCCTACAGCACCATTGATAAAACTTCCTAAAACAGGTGCAATTGCCATGACAACTGTAAGAACAGAATTCATGATTCCAATAAATTTTACTGCTTTGTCGCCTTGATAGCTATCTGCAATTATGGCAAACACAACTACAGACGTGCTGACACCAATACCCTGAACAAAGCGAGAAATTAAAAGCCAAAAAATCGACGGTGCAAAAACACAACCAACAGCGCCGACGAGTAGCAAAGTATTACCTATGATCATCATTCTCCTTCTACCATAACACTCGGATAATGGACCAAAAAACAACCCTCCTATGCAAAAGCCTAAAAAATTATAAGCAATAGTTAATTGAATTGTGCCTTCTGATACGTTAAAATAGTGCACCATATCAGGAAAACTGGGTACGGAAATGTCAATTTCAATGAACTTAGCAATTAGAGACAGGATTAACAGAAATGGTAGTAACATTTGAGATTTTCAATTAATGAATAAGAATATCACATTTAAAGCGTTGAAAGAAGGACATTTTTTACTGTTATTAAAATGGTTAGAAACACCTCACGTAAAGCTATGGTGGGATGCGGATATAAATTGGACACCAGAGTTAATTGAGAAAAAATATAGCAATTATGTCAAAGGATTCAAACGTTTAAAACTTAAGACACAAATTATTGAAAAACCAATGCATGCATTCATTATTAATTGTGACGGAGTTGATATTGGTTATATTCAATACTATAACAAACATGATTTTCCACCTGAGCAGGGCTACGATACTTCTGAGCTTCCAGAAAGCTGTGCTGCTATAGACTGGTATATCGGAGAGCTGGATTATGTGGGCAAAGGCATTGGTTTACAAGCTTTGAATATATTTTTAAACGAATTTGTCTTTAAAGTTTATGAGAATGCCTTTGTCGACCCAGGTATAGCAAATGTTTGTGCAATCCGTGTTTACGAAAAAGTTGGCTTTAAAAAAATTATGGAAAGTAATAGTGCGATTTTAATGATTAAGGCAAGAATTCCTGAGAACCATTCAAGATGAGTGTTTTTTCAACAATCTACCTAAATTACTACAAGTGGTTTATAAAAATATACAAGGAGCTTTATACAAACTTAACATAATTTAATCATAAAAATATCATTATTAAGTCCTATATAAGAACAAATTTTGGCACTCAGTGAATCTTTTTTTAACTAACTATGAACTTGATTAATTGGAAAATAAATTTTACTTACTTTTACAATACCTTAAAATCTAATATCACTTTATCAGCAAAGATATCACAATAGGCTAGTATGTTCTTTACTCTTTTCCTCAAAATATTACCTATTTACATTACAATACTTATTGGTTACTTAGCAGGAAGATATCTTAAAATTGATAGAAATACTATATCTCAAATACTCTTTTATATAGCTAATCCAATAGTGATTTTATACGGAGTATCTCATACAGAAGTTAATTTAAAAGTAATTTCTCTGCCGATTTTGATATGGTTTATAGGTAGTACTATGTCCTTATCAGTGTATTATCTTTCTTCTTTTTTATTTAAGGACAACACGAGAAACATATTAGCGTTTAGCTCGGGCAGCACAAGTATGGGTTATTTTGGTCTACCGATTGCCATGGCTTTATTTGATGAAGATTCAGTGTCTGTGTATGTTGTCTGTTACATAGGAATGGCACTATTTGAAAATAGTTTGGGATTTTATATAGCTGCAAATGGTATCTATACTGCAAAAGAATGCGTATTAAAGTTACTCAAACTTCCCTCATTATATGCAATGATTCTAGGTTTCTTTTTAAGTATATATGATATACAAATACCCACTTTTTTGACAGATGTTATGATAAATATCAGAAGTACATTTATCACATTAGGAATGGTGCTGCTTGGAGTAAGTATTGCACAAATTACAAATTTTAAAGTAGATTGGAAGCTTGCCTTGACCACTATTGTAGCAAAGTACATATTCTGGCCGTCATTTGTTTTGGGAATTGTCTTGCTAGACAAGCATGTTACAGGTATATACGATGAAAGCATCTATAAAGCACTGATGTTACTGGCTATTATTCCGATTTCTGGATCCAGTATAATACTTGCTAATATTTTAAATTACCAACCAGATAAAGCTACTTTATTGCTCCTAATTAGTACTGCAGTGGGACTATTTTATGTTCCACTTATAATATCATTATTTTTTACTAAACTTGTCCCTTTTTGATCAAAAATTTAAGCGCTAGCCTATTCACAAAACTTGAATTTAGACTAGACTTCTTGGATAATCATAAAAGAAACTAATCCTTTTTTCCTCTCCTTTCTTATTTTTTTACACAGAATAGGAAGTTATCAATTGATGGAATTTTCGCAATAATGTCAATAGCAGTAAGATTTCCTACACCTTTTAGCAGGTCTATAGTTGAATTTGGATGTTCTATGAGCAGCAACAAATAAATGTAACTTGCCTTTTTCTATATGATGCTATTAACCGAATAGGTATTCGCTTGACATTTCCATATCTTTGTTATCATTAGTAATACTAAAGGGAAAACTAAACTTAATAAGATTTGGAAGCATATTGTTGTTCTATGATTCACGTAATGCTGCTATGCCTTCGTTGCAGACGTTGTCATAAAGTAAATTAAATTCTTTAATATTTGAAAAACTACCACCCCTTAGCGCACTCATTAATATTATTTCACTTTCAACATCAATATCATTAGAAATTAAATCAAGTTTAATAAGATTTGGAAAGTTACCATTCTTTAACATTTAGTGATTGCTATTGAGCCTTCTGCGCCAATAATGCTAGAAGTTAATTTACACTCAGTAATATTTGGAAGATTAATATTCTCTAATGCTTCATTTAAAACTTCTCCGCACTGAGCATCAATATAACAATTAGATAAAGTCAAGCTTGTAATATTTTGCTTTTTCTGTAAAAAGTTTACTAGCTTTTCCATATATACATATAGATTATTTAACTCTAAGGTGTTACTATTAACATATTGATTAAAGTCAACTTCCATGGTTTCTGTAAGTTATAGAGCTGCTAATTATAGCATAAATTTAAATAATTGTCAACCTTATGAACAACTAACTTTACTTCTTTTTAACCTGATACCTATGCTTTGTTTCAAATTTCCATCAAAAAGTAACATTACCCCCTCCAGTCAACCTTTCTGCTTCATTTCGTGAAATCAATGCCTCAATAAATTCATCTAGTTCACCTTCTTTTATAATCTGTTCTAGTCGATGTGAAGTGAGATTAATTCTATGATCTGTTATTCTTGATTGTGGAAAGTTATAAGTTCTTATACGTTCAGAGCGATCTCCAGAACCAATTTGGCTTTTCCTCATTGTTGACCTTTCCATTTCTTTTTTTTGTCTTTCAATTTCGTATAGCCTTGCTCTCAACACTTTGAGCGCTTTAGCCTTATTTTTGTGCTGCGATTTTTCATCTTGCTGTATTACAACTATCCCTGTTGGCAAGTGGGTGACCCTTACTGCGCTGTCAGTTGTATTCACTGATTGCCCTCCAGGACCACTGGATCTATAAACATCTATGCGTAAATCTTTTTCTTCTATTTCAAAGTCAACCTCTTCTACTTCAGGTAATATTGCAACAGTAGCTGCGGAAGTGTGCAATCTTCCTGAGGATTCAGTTTCTGGCACTCTTTGTACTCTGTGCACCCCTGACTCAAATTTCAGTCTTGCAAAAACTTCTGTTCCATTAATGAGTGCAGAAGCTTCCTTATAGCCACCTATACCTGTATTAGAAATACTTATTGGCTCAAACTTCCAATTTCTTCTTTCTGCATATTTTTGATACATACGAAATAACATCGCTGCAAATAATGCTGCTTCTTCTCCGCCTGTGCCTGCTCTAATTTCTAATATTGCATTTCTTGAGTCATCTTCATCTTTGGGTAATAATGCCAACTTTAGTTTTGCTTTTACTTTCGGTAATAGTATCTTTTGCTTCTCAAGAAGTTCTTCTTTTGCTAACTCTTTTATATCACCATCGCTGTTCTCATCTTTCATGATTTCTTCTAAATCTGAAATTTCCTCTTTTAATATATTATATTCATCGATTATCTCGATAATTGGTCTGAGTTCAGAGTATTCCTTTGAAAAACTAACGAATTCTTTTTGATTCAAATTGGTAGGGTTTTCCAGATTTCTCTCTACATCAGAAAACTTTTTTTTTAAGTCTTGTAAATTATTCTCTATATCCATATAGTACAGGTCTAGTTTTCAGCTGTTTAAGTAAGTAATATATACTGAAATAAAAAATTTCTTATATCAAGCAATAACACTATAATTATCTCGAATATTTCTACCTAAGTATAATGGCAAAACAGATAACATCAATCTGCAGCTTCATATTTGGAGCTTCAGACAAAAAATCATTACCAGATGAGTCGGCTCCAGAGATTGCATTTGCTGGTAGATCAAACGTAGGAAAATCAAGTTTAATCAACTTGCTGATAAACAGCAAAAAAGCTGCAAGAGTTTCTTCTAAACCTGGATGCACTAGACAAATAAATTTTTACTCTATGTACAATGATAAGTTTAGGATTGTCGACCTACCGGGTTATGGCTATTCTTGTGCAAGCAAGGAAGAAGCAGTACAATACTTAAACCTAATTGAGTACTATCTAATTCACAGGAGAAATCTAAAAAGAGTGTTTGTGCTTATAGATAGCAAGGTAGGATTAAAAGAAATAGACAAAGACTTTGTTTATTGGTTAATATGTAATAATATTAACTTTAATATTGTGCTAACAAAAATAGATAAAGTGAATCAGGAAAGTCTAGATGCTATTCTAGAAAATACTCAAAAGTGGGTTAATAATGAACATGTATCAATTCATCAAATAAGCATTCGTGTTAAGCATAAAATCACCAAGGTAAGAGATGAGTTTTTCAAATTTACAAGATAAAAAAATGAAAAGTGATGAATCTTTAAATGGTAAGATGCCATTGAAGGAAAAAACAGAAATATTATTTGAAGTTCTGTCTAACATACCTAAATTTGTAGGCGAAACTTTTATCATCAAATGCAGCAGTGTAATAATCTCAGATGAAACGCTGCTTAGTGCTTTTGCGCATAATGTTGTTCTGTTGAAACAGCTTGGTATAAATCCGGTGGTAGTTCATGACGGAGAATATGAAATTAACTTAGTGTTAAAAATGCTAGGTATGAATGATAAGTTTATAAATGGTGTCAGACTTACAGACAAAAGCACTATGAAAATCATTGAAATGGCACTGTGTGGTTCAATTAATAAAAAAATTGTTCAGCATATAAATTCTGCTGGTGGTTCAGCTATTGGACTATGTGGAAAAGATGGCAACCTCATAAAAGCTGAAAAGATAAGCACTACGCTTAGGGAAAATAGATTAAATAATATTGAAAAAATACTAGACATGGGATTTATCGGTAGACCAACTGAAATCAATCCTGATATATTATTCTTTATTGAAGAATCAGATTCTATACCAGTTATTGCACCTATCGGTTATGGAAAAAATGGAGAAACATATCATATTGATACTGATAGCACTGCAAGTGCAATTGCACTTGCAGTTTACGCATCTAAAATGATAATCTTGAGTGATACAGATGAAGAAATAAACAAAGTTGGCAATGGAAGAGTCTTGATTAAAAATTTAAAAGAATCGATTGATTGTGGAAAAATTAAAGGAGAAAAATTTGTTGAAAGGCTTATGTCATATACTAAAATGGTAGAAGAATGTGCAGGGGTTGTTCACATAGTTGATGGTAGAGTACCTAACATTATACTTGATTTATTTACTGAGAATAATTCAGGTATATCAATAATGGATGATTAATAGCTGTACTGCTTATAACCATATGAACATTGAAAATTTGGGAATAGCTTATGTCAAATTCCTATTCTCTTTTCCAGTTTTTTAGGTTTTTTTTTCTTGCAAGCATAATAGTTTCGTATACATAATGAAAGCAAATGGTATTTTTAGCTTGATAACAGAGGAAAATAAAGAGGGCTTGGGTGTAACACTCAAATAATGATTTACCTTATGGATACCGCTAGAAAAGTTGACTAAGGTATACAATTCTCTCTGCGTCAAGTTACTCAAGATATCGAATCTACAAACGCTTTGGATTGAGTGTGTTTGATCAATTTGAGTGCTTTAAATGAAAGGCGAAAATTGAGCATACTACGCCTCTGTACACAGTATCTTTAATGCAAATGCCCATGTGATTCCATAGATAATCTCTGTTTTTTTATTTTATCTGTCCATTTATCATTCTCTATATCTTGTTTGTTGGTTGCTCTTTTTTCTTGCTCAACAATTGCCTTATCTATCTTCTGATGAATTGCATCAATTGCATTAATTGCATTTTTTTCTTTGTATACTTCGCTTTTTCCTTCAACAATTAAATTGGTAAAAATATTTACAACAAACTGCACTTGATTATGATTAACCTGACCTTTTATCGAAGAAGGTAAAGAGTTTAATTCCATCAATACTTCTGATGCTGTTTTATCTTGAGTGGAAAGCCCTAAATTATCTGCTACTTCACTTATTAATAACTCTCTGTTTTCTTTATTATCTTCCAATTTAGTATAATCACGCAGTAGATCCATAACTGCAGATACTCTGACTTCAATAATATCATCAACATCTTCACCTCCTAGAGCAACTCCTGATTCCAATAACTTCTCTCTGAGGTTTTTGCTTAAAAGATTAATAAATTCTTCATTTGCATCTGATCCTATGGTTGATATCGTACCATCTAAATAGTTATTTACTTTGATTTGAGTACCTAAGTCATGCTCTATTTGTATTTTTGTCTCATATTTAAATCCTAGTTCTGCACAGAATTTCTGAAAATATTCTTTAATAATGTCAAACAAGCTCTTGCCATTATCTTTATAGTTTTTTAGCTCTTCAGGAATAGTAAGTGATAACTTACCTTCTTTATATATTATACCATTTTTGCTATCTTGAGATTCAAGTGTGAATTCTAATGAGCTGGATAGGTCACATATTTTCTCTTTCGGATTGTTAAGCGTGGTTATAGGCATTGCCATATCAGACTTCACTTTTATGTGGTTGTGATCAGTGCAGTAAATGTTTAGCGCTTTTTTAGGACTATGTGGAATCAAGCTACAACTACTGAGTGCTGCATGAGATTCATTAAATATACCAGCTTCATACCCTGCTTGATTACAATTGGTGACTAGCTCTTCTAAAATAGCATTACTTGGAACTTCTGCCCCAGCGTACCTGAACATTTCCTTGAAAATTTCCTTTGCTAATGCACGGTAATCTTTTTTGGAGAATAGATGATAAGAGCTTCTCCCTGCGTTATAAAATCTCTCAAATTCCTTTCTATATTCATCAATTTTTTTTTCATCAGCAACTGTAGGGCTATTACAATGATTTTCCCAAACTTCAGATAGTCTATCTTGATCAAGCTCCTTAAGTGCTGGTTCCATAAAAGCTTTACCTTCTTCAGAGAGGTTATCAAAATTATCACGGTTAAAAATCTCATTTTTATAATCTTTAGCTCCTTCCTTAAATGCAATAATAAAATTTTTATCTATTTCTTTTTCATTAATAATAAAATTCATTCTTTGAAAATCTAAGAACATTGTTTCACCGGAATTCGCTAATTTATTATCTTGATCTGCTCTTAATTTACTAAAATTGAATTCTTTAGCTGTGGCCTTTAATCTAACTACCGGACTCTTCTTTGCCTCTTTCATAATTAACACCTTACTATAAATATGCTGTAAGTTGTACCATATAATGATGAATAATTTTATAATATATAAAAAAGTCGATAGTCTATTTCTTTATTTTAGGGATATAGGAAAGGCGTAGATTTCTCTTTTCATTTGTAGCATGCTGCATTAATATTTACGTATTAATCTAGAAAATAGTGATGAATAATATTGTAATTGTTGGTCTGCAATGGGGTGACGAAGGCAAGGGTAAAATAGTAGATTATCTTTCTGAGAATGCAGATGTAGTTGTGAGATTTCAGGGAGGAAATAATGCAGGGCACACTATAGTAATAGATGATGAGGTTTATAAATTAAATTTACTGCCCTCTGCTGTTTTGAGAGCGGACAAAATATCTATTATAGGAAACGGTGTTGCTCTTGATTCACATGCTCTAGTCTCAGAAATAGAGTCATTGAAAGTTAAAGGAGTGGACGTAAACTATAACAACTTGATGGTATCCGAGAGCTGTCCATTAATACTTAGCGTACATAAGGACAAGGAAAAGCTATTTGAAGATTTAAACGGAAATCACAAAATTGGTACAACAAACAAAGGGATAGGGCCATGTTATGAAGATAAAGTTGGCAGGAGAGCTATACGCCTTTGTGACTTAGAAAACACAGATGAGCTGAATCAAAGAGTGGATGCTCTCCTGAGTTACCATAATGCTATCAGAAAAGGACTTAACTACCAGGTAGTTAAAAAAGAAGAAATATTAAAGGAAATTCAAGAGATTTCAGAAAAAATTCTTTTATATAAAAAACCTGTGTGGAAGATATTAAATGATTTTATGAAAGAAGGTAAGAAAATAATATTTGAAGGCGCTCAAGGCGCATTTTTAGATATCGACCACGGAACTTACCCTTTTGTTACTTCAAGTAATACCGTAGCATCGCAAGCGATAACAGGCTCAGGATTATCCTACAATGCTCACATTATTGGTGTAGCAAAAGCGTATACAACAAGAGTGGGTAATGGTCCATTTCCTACTGAACAAAATAACGAGATTGGAGACAGCTTATTTTCTATAGGTAAGGAACTTGGAACAGTAAGCAATAGAAGAAGGCGCTGCGGATGGTTTGACGCAGTTTTAGTGCGCCAGGCCGTACAACTCTCTGGAGTTTCAAGCATTGTATTAACCAAATTAGATATTCTTGATTCTTTTGATACTATTAAAATAGGCACTGGTTATAAGTATGGCGGAAAAATGTATGATTATTTACCCGCATCACATTCAATACAAAAAGAATTAGAGCCAATATATGAAGAATTTCCTGGTTGGAAAGAGAAAACTCAAGGCAAAAGGTCAGTTAAGGAATTACCTGCAAATTTGATGAAATATGTGAGAAAAATAGAAGAATTAATAGGTGTACCAATTCATCTAATTTCAACTAGTCCCAATAGAGAGGATGTTATTAAGCTTAAAAATCTATGAAAACGTCTTGTTAACTTTTATCTAATAAAAAACGATACTTGTGTGACTTCAAGCAATCTATTATGCAAAGTAGCAGCGTAAACGTACAGTGAGCAGTGTGATTTTTCTTAAATACATGTTGATTGTTATAATATAAACATAGTTAAAGGAGGCGTATTATGATTGCAGGTTTGACTAAGGGAGACAAAGCAGTAAAAGCGGAAAAAACAAGTGATCAGCTGAGAGAATTGTCAGTTGCAGAATATGTAGTTAAGTCAATACATGACTTGCAAAAATTGCATAATAGATTATGTTCATCACAGGGCAACAATTGTGTTAATGATAGAGAGAAGTTTGTCCAAGATAGTGATGGGCTTGGTATATTTCAATTTCTCAAAAGCTATATTAATGATGCAGAAAAAAATGAGCCTTCCATTAAGAACCTTACTATAATGAAATTTCTTCGCTCAATTATAGAAGATAGGGAACTGTATAAAAAGTTATGCAGTTTCGATGATTTTCTCGATTGTGAGTTAGAAAATTTGAGAGATAAGATAAGCTTATTAGCGCTTTTGAGAGAAAAGATGGACTTTACTGATATACAAAAAGCTTATGGTAATTGGCGTTTTAGTAATCTAGTAGGTGATAATGATTTTAAGCGAATGTATGTGGATGAAGCAGTAAAAGAAAGAGAAAAGCCTGTTAATGAGGACTTTGAGAAAAATATAGGTAAATACATAGAGTTAGTAAAGGAAGGAAAAGAAGTTGCAAGTAGGTATTTTGGAAAATGGAAAGAGGACTTTCAAGTTTACTGTGAAGAAATTGACAATAATAATAAAGTTTTGAATATTAACCTTACTCATTACGACAATAGTGAGCCAACAAAGATTAGTGACGTTTTACAGCAAGAGAAAGATATTAAAGAACTGAATATCTATTGCAATAAAAAACATGAAATACACGCTCATAAAAAAGATAAGAAAAGATATTATGAATTTAAAGAAGGTGCATATTATGAAATGACAAGCACTTGGGCTGCAAAAGATGGATCAGGAATGTGTACCATGATTATGAATGTGAGTAGCGATGGCATAACTGAAATACTAAAATTTAATGGTGAAGATTTTGTTTCATCGAAGGAGATTCTAGAATTAATAAAGCAAAACGATGAATTATATATTCAAGGTCTCTCCTTATATGATGCTGTAATGGAATCACTAGAAGAGAATAGGGCTACTCCTATTAATCTTTACAATGAATCTATGGTGGCTTATCAAGGTAAGGAACCAGAGGGGAAGTTAGATCATAAAGTTGATGCTGATAATAGCCTTCCTTCTTCTCCTTCTATTAATAGTAATGCATTGGAAGCCAATTTACAGCATACTGAAACTCAACCAGAAATTGCTTCACAACAAATAACTGATTTACAAAACAGTTTTGGAAAAGAAGAGCGAAAAAACACGGAATTGCAAACTGAACTGGCACAAAAAGATGAAAAGTTAGCAAGTGTGTTAGCAGAGTTACAAGAGAAAGCACAAGAACTTAAAAATGTATGTGAAGCAAAAGGAAAGCTAGAGGGTAAGCTAAAAGGTGTTAATACAGAAAAGAAGGAGTTAGAAGACAAATTAAAAGAAGCAGCACACATAATGAAGGAAAAGGAGCAGTATGTAAGCAATTTAAAACTTCAAGTGCAAGAGTTGAAAGATGAGCATAAAGCACAACTGGAATCTTATGAACAAGGGATATGCAAACTAGCATGGGAAGTTGAAGAGTTAAGAAGCAAGCTAGAGTGTGAGAATGAATGGGATGATAAAGTTGTAGAAATAGCTGATGGACTGGGAGAAAAAATTCATGCTGATGAACAAAGAAGCCTCAATAATCAATTTTATACTCCAACAAGAAATATTTTTAATGAGACTAATAATGAGTCTTGTGTTCCACTGGAAGAAAAGATGACGTTACTCAGATCTTCAAGCTCTGATGGCGGGTATGGTAGTGATAATGGTTTATCTTCTAACATGAGTTCTATTGAACAAAGAAGCTTCAATCATCAATTTTATACTCTAGCAGGAAACGTTTTTAGTGAGCCTGATAGTGCCTCACAAAAGAAGACAGAGTTATCCAGATCTTCAAGTTTTGATAGTGGACTTGATAGCGATGAGGAAAATTGTGATAATGATTTATCTTCTAACATAACTTCTATTGAGAAGGTAGTAGAGAGTAGAAGCGTAGGTAGCTCGCTTTCCTCTTGCATTGTTAAGGAGATGATTGGAGTTAAGTTGCAAGAGCAATACTCAAGTAGAGTATAAAAATCTCCTGTATTGATAATAATTTAAAATCTATAGTAGACTGAAAAAGATTATTAAATTATAATACGACAATGATAAAAGAAGACAAATCAAAAACAATTTTTGAAGTGGAAGGGGCAGTAACTGCTTTACTACCTGCAGCAGAATTTAGAGTGAAGCTGGACAATGAACATGAGATTATCTGTCATGTATCAGGGAAAGTGAGAAGAAGTAAAATACGCATAATTATAGGCGATAGGGTGTTGGTTGAGATGAGTGTTTATGATAGGAATGCAAAAAAGGGTAGGATAATTAGAAGGCTTAAAGGTACAAGTGACAGAACGATCTCTAAATAATCTTATTCTTGCTTCATCATCGAAAAGGCGTATAGCTTTACTAAAACAAATAAATATTGAGCCAGGTTTAATTTTGCCAGCAGACATAGATGAAGTTCCTTTAAAAAAGGAACTTCCAAGAGATTACTCAATCCGTATGGCAAAAAGTAAAGCTGAGAAAACACAAAGTTCAAATCCAAATTACTTTGTGCTTGGTGTTGATACAGTTGTTGCTTGTGGTAGAAGGATACTGCTCAAAGCTGAAAACGTTGAGCAAGCAGAAAAATGCGTTCGCTTGTTATCAGGAAGAAGGCATAGAGTATACACCAGTGTGTGTTTATTAACTCCTGATCAATCTAAACAGCATATTAGGACTGTAGTTACAATAGTGAAATTTAAGCGTCTCAGCGAACAAGAAATTAAATACTATTTAGCATCAGAAGAGTGGAAAAACAGGGCAGGGGGGTGCAACATACAAGGTCTTGCAGGAATGTTTGTATTATTTTTACGTGGCTCATACTCTTCTGTAATAGGGTTACCATTACATGAAACCCATTGCTTGCTAAGTAATTACTTTAACCTATACTAATACCACTGTCCTTTTTTTGTTTTTCTTCAGCAATAAGTTTAGCCCAGATTCTATTTCTATTTGCTAATGCAATTCTATTGCGATCAGGACTATCATTGCGTTCTGTTAAAGTATCTTTTCTTTCCTCTTCTACTATTCCAGCTTTCAGTTGTGCTGCATCTTTTTCTAGCAATTTATATAGTTCGCTATTTTTGTCTATAGTCAGATTAGTATTATCATTTTCTTGTTCTGCTTCTTGTTCTGCCACTTTTCTTTCTAATAACTTACGTACAGGGTCATATTTTTTACCTTCTTTTATTTCTTTCAACATACTTTCTGAGAATAAATCTTTAGTAGCCTGGTGTGAAGGTTCTCTCAATCCTTTATTCAATTTTTCCAATGTATCTTTTGGTTCAATGGTTTCTAATTTCTTCTCTAATTGCTCAGAATTGACCTGAAAATTATAGTTACTAGTGTAAGTTGGAGATGAGTAACCTGAGTCGTTTATTTCTTTCTCCTCTGCATTGTCTTTTAGCAATCCAGCTGCTAATAAATGTTCTTTTGTTTGCCCACTCATTTTCTTTTGATTTACTGGTTTTAGCAGGAATTTCTGAGTTTCTTTATCCAACTTACTGGTAAATTCCGTAAGTAGGTTATCATCTCTTTGTTCAACATTCATTAAGCTCGCTTTTAACTGTCCAGAATTTACTTGAGATTGTTCATGATTAGAGTGAGTTGGAGATGAATAGCCCGAATCGTTTGTTTTTATGTCTGTTGAGCTGTATTCTAGCGACTCATTTTCTTGTTCGGTTTCTTTTTGTTCATCGTTTCCTCTTTCTTCGTTTTCCTTAGTGCTAAGATAATCTTTTTCTTGTTTATAATCTGATTGAGGCTTTGAAAGCGTTATATACTCATCTTCGTTATCGCTCCAACCATCTTCGAAGTCAGAAAATTCTCCATCATACTCACTTGCACTACGTAATAACTCATTTTTTGCTTTCCATGCAAGAATCGAAGCTACATCATTTAGTGGTTGCTTATTTCCAGTATTGCTTGATTCTTTAGCGTTTTCATACTTAAATGCACCTTTAACTTTTTTGAATGCAACGTCTTGTGCTGCTGCAGTGCTTTCAGTAGTTGTAGGATCAAAAATTGCACCTTTTTGCCGATTATTAGATATTTGCTCACTTTCATCTGATCTTCGGCTTCCAGATGCAGTATATCCAAACGTAGTAAATGTAGACTGCCTATCGTTTTGATTTTGGCTTACAGATTTGGTGAAAGCAGTACTGTTTGAATGATCAGAATATGGAGAATTGTAGTTATTTCTACTATTAATCCGTATTGGCTGATACTCACCTTTTTGCTGATTATTAGGTAATGAACTAGTTCTAGGTGGAAGTGACGGTGGAATCTTTTTAGCAGATGCGTTATTAGAATTTGTAGTGCTAGTCGTTACATGCTTAAACTCAACTTCTTGATCTTGATTAGCTTGAACGCCAATACCTTTACTAATATCACTTTCTATGAAAGTTTCAGATGATTGTTGTTTCTCTTGTTCTTGTCCTTTCTCCTTGAATTGTATTTGATATAGGAATAAGCCACCTATTTTTACATCTGTGTTTGCTTTTAATTGTTCCTCAGTAACACCATTACGTTCAGTTAGATCTACACCATCTTTATCAATCTTGATTTTGATAGTACATTTTTTTCCATTTTTGTCATGCCAATTCAAAGTCATTTCATATGAACCATCGGTTACAACATAATGCCTTATTCTTTTCTCTCCTTCTTCGGCAACAAAACCGTGCATTCCGCTCTTTCCATCACTATGCAGCGTTGAAAATCCCGAAATTCCTTTCTTCTGACAAAAGTCACTATTTAAAAACTCGCTGATTTTAAACTCTTTTTTGTCATCTCCCAGTGTAATACTTGCGTGATCGCCATATATTGAAACTCCTGCGATATCATCAACATACTCTTTTAACCTTGCTTTAACTTCACTTTCAAGCTTTTGTTCGGCTTTCTTTATCTTGTTATGCTCTGGAAGAATAACTTCATAAGCTTTATTTTTGTCTTCATCTATCTCCAAATTCCAGATGGGGTGCTTTATTAGAAACTTTACTGCATTAAAACCAACTCTGGAATTATAAATTGGGTCGTCTTCCTTTTTTATTTCATCGAATAAAGTAAAAAATCCTCGAATGAATTCATGATATTGTTGTGTGCTTTGAGTATTCATATTTTCCCTCACTAATAACCCTCTGCCTTTTAGCCTTAGCTAGTACAATTATTACGGGAATTGATTTAGTTTTTATTAAAGAAGTTGTATTGCTAACGTGATGACATGAGCTATTTTATGTTCACATCAAGCAATTTAAGTTGTCATTCCAGTCTGGAATCTAGATTTTTCTAGACTTGATCCTATAGTCAAATTCATAACTACAAACGTTATAATATAAGAGTAATTTTCACCAAAAAGTATGTCATTCTAGTAGCTGACACTGGGATCCAGTCGCACTCAGTTAGTGAGCATAAAATTATTATGTTAAAACATAACATTTTTGATGAAGTTCATGAAAGGCTGGATTCCAGACTGGGATGACAACTTAAAATATTGCTTTAGCTCTGTTTTTGCAACTTCAAGTATTTGCTACTCATAGTAAATACTTCTGGATCTTGAGAAGTGAGCTTGAGTATAGCAAGTATGTTAATAAAAAGCAAAGCAGCAATCGAGATATCAGCTATATCCCAGAGTAACTTAACTCCACCAATTGCACCAAATGGAATGATTAAGGTAAAAACTACAGTCCAGATTTTGGTGTATTTATTATCCATAGATACATAGCGTATTGTTTGTTTTGAACAAAAAAACCAAGTAAAAATAGTAGTAAATGCAAAGCAAAACATTATGGTCATAATAAAATAGTCAATATAGGGCCAATTCATAGCTTTTCTAAAAGCAAATATGCACATGTTAGTGCTCTCTAAATCAGTAATCCAAGAATCTGTGACAAGCAGTACCATTGTTGTAATGAATACTATGAGTGCAACTATAAAAGGAGATATTATTGTGATTAGACTCTGTTCAATGATAAATTTATTGTTATTTTTTTTAGGAGTAATCGAGGAGTGTACAATTCCTTCGAGGCCAAGTCCTATATCTGTTGCAAAAATACCTCGCAAAGTTCCAACTTGAATAATAGTCAACATTTCTAAAATTAAACCTAAAGATAAACCAGAGTTAAAGCTACTAGTTGTAAAAAAACTGCTTGTTATTAATTTTAGAGAAGGAAGGATATTTTCACTAAACTTAAATAATATTATACCGCAAAGTGTAAGGTAACTCACCGTCATTATCGGTATCATAGCCGATATAAAAATTTTAATTTTTTTTAAGCTGAGAGCTGCAACAACAAAAAATATTATGGCCATTACAATGCCGCCAATAACTACAGGTACATCTACCATGCTGAGTGGTATTGATAGAGAATTTACCTGAACAAGATTACCAACTGTTATTGAAACTATTACCATAACAATTAGAAACACAATTGTAGCTTTGCTAGAGTTAAATGAGTCATTCATGTAGGCTACAGGTCCACCTATAAACCGTCCATTTTTTTCTTTTCTGGTTTTTATACTTAGGTAACAAGTAACATATTTTATCACAGAAGTAACAACAATAATGATTGCCATCCATAAAATGGATCCTGGTCCTCCGGTTTTTAGCGCAACAGCAGTTCCTGAAATATTTCCTACTCCTAAATTTCCCCCTAAGATTGTAAACAGAGCAGCTATAGAAGAAAATTTATTTTCTCCTCTTTTAGCTCCAATAAGTGAAAGGGCATACGGTAGTCTAAATATCTGCAACCATTTTAGTTTAACCGATAGGTAAACACCAGCAACTAGTATGAGTAGTATTGTTGGCAGTAATAAAACAAACTTTACTGTATCCATCTGTAAAAGAGAGATTTTTACTTGAGTATATAGCAAAAGTTGAAAAATACCTAACCTATTTTCTATGTATGACTTCGGTTCCATTATTCTAGCACCTCTTATCTTGTCATACCAATCACAACTGTATGAACATTGTAATATGGTACAATGTTAAAACAATGTCATTCCAGACTGGAATCCAGAAAATGAACAATGGATCATAGTTTTAGCTACTCGGATGATAAGAAAAGGATACTTGAATGACAAGAAAGGGGACACTAGAAAGAAATGGGTGTCATTCCAGTGCTTGACACTGGGATGGCTTTGTTGCATCACTCAAGAGAAAAGAACTGGCAGTTACTGACAAAATTCATTATAGAATAGCCATTTAACCATTGAAGAAAAAATATGCCACAGCAAATGAAAGTCAGTAACTGCAATGAATATAACAAATTTCTCCAAGAAAGAGGAAATATTTTTCATTTAGGCAAGGTGTTGATAAGAAGTTTAAGCTACAAGAGCATTAAATACACTGATGAAGTACGAGAATATCTAAATCACATATTGAAGCAACCTTCAACAAGTGTAGATGGAGCACAAGCACAATCTTTAGCAGGTGAAAAGAAACAACTATAGTTTTCGTTATTGTTTAGTGTTGACCTAGAAGGTCAACACTGATATATACCTCTATATAGTTAATGTGTGGAGGTAATGTGGTGATAGATAATCCAAAAGCAGCTAATAATCAGGATTATTTTGATAAAAGTAATCGTTTTTATTTGCGCTTAAAAGATAATTTTTTTAAAAATCTGAGCCCAGATAGTAAAGTATCTATAGATTCTGAAGATAAGAACGAAGAAGTTAGTATTGGTGATGATGAAGCGTGGTTTAAACACTTTTCTACTGAGGTTCCTAGTGAAGAAGGACAGGAAAAGTATAGATATGAAGTTAATGGCAGGTATGAATACAAGTATTCCAATAAGTACGATAGCAAAAATGTCGTAGGTGCAATTGCTCAGAAAATTGCAAAAGATGTAAAGGAAAGTATAAAAGACAATACTTTAGAATATATAGGAATTAAAGAAAGTAGAAAGAAAGGTAAGATTAAGCCTGCACTCAGAATTATGCTTGGCGATCCTACAAAATCAATAAATGTGGTTGATGTTTTAAATAGTGATCTATGCAGAAAATATGGTGTAGATGGAATTACATTATTACTGCCTAGTAAAAGCAAGTGTGAAACAAGGGGAATACGCTGCAGAGTTGATGAGAATGGAGTAAGAATTTATGAAGTAGCTAATGGCTCATATTATATGAATTTAAATTGGTATGTTGAGGGGAAAGAGTGTAAAATGAAAATTAGCATTAGCGATAATGGTTCTGTAGAGTTTATTGAAAGCAATGGTGTTACTTGGGATCAATTAGCTGCACATAAAGAAGTAAAAGTAGGAAGACAATATGAAGCGAAGACTTTATATGAAGCATTGTCATATTTAAAGCGAGAAGGCTCTGAAGTAATAAAAGGATTTTATCCTCCAACAAGTGTGGAAAGCATACAAATTACTACAGGGGTTAATAAGCAAGCAGCTCTTTCAAAGTCATAATTTTCGTTATTGATTGAAATGAAGCCTTTTGGGGACCAAAAGGCTTCATGATCGAAATTTTTGGAAAGATCTTTATTGGAAAATTCAGGGACAGGAATAACATTTTTAAGCTATCGTATAACTATCACTTGCTCGCTGGGAGCTCTATTTTTCATACCACTCATTTATGAGTTTATTGATATCAGAATCTATAAAATCCTTTAGTGGTTGACTGGTTTTTATCTCGGCATTTTTAGGGATACACCTATCTTTACATATTGCGTACTTTATATGAAAGTTAATATCAGCGTATTCCTGATTTGGAATGATATTGTTTTTAAAGGGAAATAACACCATATCTTCATATATGTTACTAACAAATGTAACTTCCCCAACTTTATCTTCATGTTCCTTGGGAGTAGGCCAATGAATATCTATATTTGATATGTTACCCTGACAGTCAAAGGAAGTAGGAAGGCCGAAATCTCCAGGGTCTTTGTAATATATATGCCAACCTGGTTTTATTGTAACCTTTATTGCGCCTTCAATGGTAAGGTTTGCTTTATTTATCTTACCAATGAGCAGATCAAATTTTGCAACTTCTTCTTCAGCGCACAATTGAGTGCAAGAAAAAAGTAAAAGTAGGATTGAGTATATACGTATTTTCATAAATACTCTATTTATGAAGAAAATAATTTAAGTTCTATCTATTATAATAAAAATATTATATAAATCATTTGTGTATCCGTTCAGCGGAGTGGCAGAATAAGGTAGACAAGGTGATCTAAAAAGATAATCATAGAGCAAAAGTGAGGTAATGTGGTAAACCTTTTAGAGCTTTGCAAAAATTTACAGCAAAAAATAGAAAAGTTAGAAGCAAAAATAGAAAAGCTGGAAAGGGAGAATGAAAGTTTAAAAGCAGAGAACAAGGCTTTAAAGATAGAGAACGCTGAATTAAAGGAAAGGCTTGGTTTAAACTCGAAAAATTCATCTCTACCAAGCTCTAGAGAGTTGTACAAAATAAAAAAGGACAAGCCAAAGAGCGACAGAAACGTTGGTGGTCAGGTTGGTCATAAAGGAAGTTTTCGCGCCAAAATGGATGCAGATGAGGTGATAAAAGTAAAGTTGTCATCTACTTGTGAATGCGGAGGAGGGATTGCAATATGCAATGGACCGTACATTCATCAAAAAGTTGATCTTCCGGAAATTAGGCCTTATGTAGTGGAATATCAGATGGAGCATGGTCGTTGCCGGAGATGCGGAAAAAGAAGAAGCAGTAAGTTACCAGAAGGTGTTACGTCAGATACATTTGGTCCAAGGGTTAAGTCAATAATTGCAGCGTTCAGCGGATTCTACAAAAATTCAAAACGCGAAATAGCGAGTGTCGTAAATGATATCTTCAATTTGAACATAAGCGTCGTTAGCATATCAAATAGTGAACATAGAGTTGCTTCAAAATGCAAAAAAATGTATGAGCAGATCGAACAAGAGATAAGTAGGAGTAAAGTTCTACATATTGATGAAACGAGCCATTATAACAAAGGTAAACTCGCTTGGTGTTGGATGTTTGCAAGCAATACGGCAAGTTTTGTGAAGTTGACAGAGTCAAGAGGAATGAAAGTTTTAAAAAATAACGCATGCTGCAATCATAATAGCTTAGTGGTAACCGACAGGTACGCAGTATACAATTACTTTGCTGATGAAAAAAGGCAAATCTGCTGGGCACACTTAGCAAGGGATTTTGAAAGATTAGCGCATAGTTGGAATATTGAAGTCAAAGTTCTTGGCTGTTACTTAAGAAATGTAGCTACTGAATTATTTGCACTAAAAAAGGCTTTGCTAAAAAATGAGATAGATGTTTTTAGATTTGCCAGACGTGCCAGAAAGTTGCGAAAACGTACAAGGTATTACTTGAAGGAAATATCCTACTTACCTGAAGCAATTGGAGCCTCTCGAGTTGCGAAAAATATTTTGAAATCTGAAAGAATGATGTGGAATTTTTTAGATGACCCAAAAAACATTCCGCTGACAAACAACCATGCTGAACAGCAGATACGGCATTATGTCGTTTACCGCAAAAATTCGTATTTTACACAATCAAAGCGGGGAAATGCATTCCTTGAACGGATAATTTCGTTATACTTAACATGGAAACAAAGGGGTCTCAATCCTTTCCAAAACCTCTTATCTATTGTTTCTTAAACCACTCTCCTGAACGGATACTCATTTGTTAATATAATATTATGCTAATACAAATATAGTAGCAATTATAACTTTCATATATTATTTTTTTATTTTTAAGCAGTTATAATATTAAAGAGACGTAACAAATATAAATAGTAGTGGCTTTGCATAGAAAGTCACAAATTTATTTCCTTTATAAATGTAAGACTTTTTAGAACTAGAAAGATACCTTGGAGCAAGTTGCTCCAAGGCTCTTGTTTACTTAGAATCCACCCATTCCGCCCATTGCTCCTGCACCCATAGGTGATGAAGCATTTTCTTCTTTGTTTGGTAGATCAACTATCATAGATTCAGTAGTAATAAGTGCGCTTGCTACAGACACTGCCGTTTCAAAAGCAATACGAACTACTTTTGCCGGATCAATTACACCAGCTGTTGATGCATTAGCGTAGTTCATAGCCTCAACGTTGTATATAAGCTCTTTATCATTCTGATTAATCAAATAGTCAATTATAACAGCAGATTCAAGACCAGCATTTTTAACCAATCTTTTGATTGGAGCACTGAGAACTTTTTTGACAATGTTGATACCTATTTGCTCTTCATCGCTTGAAGCTTTTAGCTTATCAAGAGCAGATGCAGCGTAAAGAAGTGCAACTCCACCACCGGGAACTATACCTTCTTCAATTGCAGCTCTTGTTGCGTGAAGTGCATCTTCAACTCTATCTCTGCGTTCTTTTACTTCTACTTCGGTTGCTCCACCAACTTTGAGCACAGCAACTCCGCCTGATAATTTCGCTAAACGCTCTCTCAGCTTTTCTTTATCATAATCAGAGGTTGAAGTTTCAATCTGAGATTTAATCTGGTTAACTCTAGCATCTACTCTGTTTTTTTTATCAGAGTCGCTGTCTTCACTAACAATTGTGGTATTGTCTTTAGTGATTTTAACATTTTTAGCAGTACCAAGATCTTCAAGAGTCAAATCTTCCATCTTGATTCCAAGCTCATCTTTTATGACATACTTAGCACCTGTTAAAGCTGCTATATCTTCGAGCATCTCCTTTCTCCTATCACCAAAACCTGGAGCTTTTACTGCAGCAACTTTTAGACCACGTAATTTGTTGATCACTAAAGTGCTTAATGCTTCACCTTCAACATCTTCTGCAATGATAAACAAAGGTTTACCAGACTTAAAAATAGCCTCAAGAATAGGAAGTAAAGGTTGAATAATATTAAGTTTTTTTTCTGTAATCAGCAAATATGGATCATCAAGTTCCACGCTCATCTTTTCATTATTTGTAACAAAGTATGGAGAGAGATAACCACGGTCAAACTGCATACCAGTTGTAAGTTCAACTTCTAATTCTTTTGAACCCTTACTCTCTTCAACAGTGATGACGCCTTCTTTTCCAACCTTTTTAACAGCATCAGCAATGCTATTACCAATATCTTTATCACCATTTGCAGAAATTATTGCAACTTGTGCAACTTCATCCATTTCCTCTAAAGAAATTGTGCGAGACATTGATGTAATCTCCTTTAATATCACATCTTTTGCCTTCTGTATTCCATTTTTGATACAAATACGATCATTTCCAGCTGCAATTGACTTTGAAGCTTCCATTATCATATTGCTAGTCAGTATTGAGCATGTTGTGGTACCATCACCAACTTTGTCATTACACTGAGAAGCACTTTGAGCAATGGTGCTTACTATCGCAGAGTGTAATGGTTTTTCAGGCTTTATACCTTTCATTACCTTATAGCCATCCTTTGTGACCTCTGGTCCACCATATGGCTTGCTAATTCCTACTGTATTTCCCCTAGGCCCTGCAGTTGCTCCCACCGTTGAGTCAACCATTGCTGCAACTTCACGAAAGGCTTCTTGCAACTGTTCGCCTGATACTACTATGTTAGCCATTTTTATCACTCCTTAAATTAATAAAAAATTTAGAATATTAAAATACATAATGCACTATATAGCGCATTAGTTTAGTAAAATAGGAATACCTACTTGATAACAGCAAGTAGGTCTGACTCCTTCATCACGACATACTTTTCATTATCATGCTCTACTTCTGTCCCAGCCCACTGCCTGTAGAAAACCTTATCACCAGTTTTTACAGTTAAAGCTATACGCTCTCCGCTTGAGTTGCGTGAACCACTACCAATTGCTATAACTTCACCTTTAGTAGGCTTCTTTTCAGCACTTGATGGTAGTACAATTCCACCTTGTTTTTCTTCAGTAATAGGCTTTATTAGCACGTTATCATCTAATACATTCAAATTTACACTTGACATTTATGTTTCCTCATTAATAGATTAACCTACAATTCTATGTAGTCATCTAAAGGTTACATTTCAAGGGTTGGAGTTAGTAAAAGTGTATAATTAAGGTTTGAACAGAAGTTTTATGGGTTACATACCGCTAGCAAACCGTAGTCTAATATCTTTATACGGACCAGATACGAGAGATTTTCTTCAGGGTGTTATAACAAATGATATTAATAAACTAAGTAGCCAGCAGGCAATTTACTCTTTATTACTCAACCCTCAGGGAAAATATCTGTACGATTTTTTCCTCATTGAGCATGATAAATATATTTATTTGGAGTGTGAAAATGCCCATCTACAGCAAATAATTGAAAAATTAGACTTGCTCAAAACTTACCTTAGAGTGAGGATTAAAGACATTAGTTCACTATATAAGGTTGGAGTTTTATTTGATGCTAAGTTGGCGAAGTGTAGTAGTAAGTCACAAGTTATTTTTCAAGATCCAAGGCACAAGCTGCTAGGAATGAGGATCATACATGAAGATGAAATAAAAGAACCGGTTGGAGATTTTATTCAGTATGAAAAAGTTAGAATTAAAAACCTTGTCCCAGATGGAGCAAAAGATATGGTGCAAAATTCATCATTTCCGCTGCAATATTTAATCGATAAGATAAATGGTATAAGCTTTAATAAAGGGTGCTATATAGGTCAGGAAGTTGTAAATCGAATGAGCAGACAAGAAAAATTCAGAAGGAAACTTTACCTTGTTGAGGGAAAAAATGCACTTCCAAATATTGGCACTAAAGTAATCAGTGAACATAATGAAGAAGTAGGAGAACTACGCTCTAGTGTCGACAATATTGGACTTGCATTGCTTAATACTGGAAAAAGCCACGCAAATTTATATGTCGGTGGAGTTAGCATTAAGACGTTATAAAATATCTATTCGGGTAAAAGCACCTTTTTCTTGTTTGAATGTTTGTGATACTAGTTAAATTCTTGACTTTCTTGCTTAAATGTATAATAATTAAAGTATATTATTAATTAGGAGAGTTTATTATGCAGTTAACAGAAGAACAAGAGAAATTATATCTTGATTTACAGACTTCAATAGACAAGAAAGAGGATATTACTGATCTTCTTAAACAAGTTAACATGTATAATTTTATTAGGGTTTTTAAGACTAATGGTACAAAGATAAAATACATCAATGAAGAAGAAAAGACTGAATCTATAGATCTAATCAAATATGCGGCTGTTATTGATAATGCTGAAGCCTTGAAAGCTATTTTTAATTATTGCAAAAAGAACAATATATTAGTTGTGGATGTATTCAATGATCAGAAAACCAATGTAGATTTATCAAGTGGTATAGAATTGTGTGAGGTACAGTTTGACGAAAGGAAGATGCTACTAGCGATTTTAAATCAGTTAAAAGAAGTTGGTGTTCTTGAAGAATTTCTCTCTGTTAATTACGATCTTCCTGAATCTTTACCTACTGCATATTATGAATCTTACCTTGAATGTTTGAATGAATCTGAGAGTGAAGAAATCAATATGGGACTTTTAGTCAATAAACTTTCTGATAAAGGTATATTGAAAGAGGTTATTTCAATTGAAGGATTGAAAAATAGATTAAAATCCAGTGATAATTACGATGCGTTGGAAAAAATTTATCGAGCTGAAAAGGAAATAGCAGCTAATAAAGCAATGAAATTTGGCGCTATTGGTGGTGTTGTAACTGCATTAGCAGTTGGTGGTGGACTTTTTGCTGCTGGTGTTGCATTGCCGATATTGGCGATAATTGGCATAGCTGTAGCTGCTGCTCTAGTAACAGGACTTATTGCTGGTGGTATTACATATGCAGTATCTACTAAGATAGAAAATCCTGACACATCAAGGTCGGCAACAGAACAAGGTTTGTCTCAGCCAAATTAAGTAAAAGGAAGAAAAGACTTCTTCCTTTTCTCCAAGTTTTTTACTTCGTTAGGTACCCTTAATCCTATTCAGGGTACCTAGATCTGATAATAGGTGTAACCATTGCTCGAACAGAAACAATGTTTTTAGCGTTGTTCTTTAAAGAATGACACTATTTTCCATTTGATTAGAAGCCCCTTTTTCTTGTTTTAGTTATTCACAAAATTGTTAATAACTAAGTTGATAACCTAGTAGAGTATATAATTTTACATTTCTGAGTACTTTGGAGATCTATAATAAATATGATCTCCAAATACTAATATATATATAATTGAGAATAAAAAAACTGTGGATAACTCTGAAAAAGATCAAAAAAGACATCAAAAAGAGTATGATTAGATTGAAATATTTACAGAAAAACTTACTCAATTGATAAATATCTTAACACTTTTTTGATAAAAGACAATATAGAGGGTCGTATTGGAGCTAAAAGATAAAATTTTTAAGTGCTTTTGAAGTGATACTTTAGGTATTTTTAAAGTAATACTTTTAAAGTATCAATTGAACATTTTTGAGCATTAATCTGGAGGTTCAACAGGCACTTTTTTATGCTGTTTGAGAAGAGCAAAAATTGAATTTCTCTTGTTGAAAGCTTGTGTTTCTTATATTTTCCATAATATACATTATGTAATTTTCGATACTAATAAAAATATCGTATCCGTTCAGGAGAGTGGTTTAAGAAACAATAGATAAGAGGTTTTGGAAAGGATTGAGACCCCTTTGTTTCCATGTTAAGTATAACGAAATTATCCGTTCAAGGAATGCATTTCCCCGCTTTGATTGTGTAAAATACGAATTTTTGCGGTAAACGACATAATGCCGTATCTGCTGTTCAGCATGGTTGTTTGTCAGCGGAATGTTTTTTGGGTCATCTAAAAAATTCCACATCATTCTTTCAGATTTCAAAATATTTTTCGCAACTCGAGAGGCTCCAATTGCTTCAGGTAAGTAGGATATTTCCTTCAAGTAATACCTTGTACGTTTTCGCAACTTTCTGGCACGTCTGGCAAATCTAAAAACATCTATCTCATTTTTTAGCAAAGCCTTTTTTAGTGCAAATAATTCAGTAGCTACATTTCTTAAGTAACAGCCAAGAACTTTGACTTCAATATTCCAACTATGCGCTAATCTTTCAAAATCCCTTGCTAAGTGTGCCCAGCAGATTTGCCTTTTTTCATCAGCAAAGTAATTGTATACTGCGTACCTGTCGGTTACCACTAAGCTATTATGATTGCAGCATGCGTTATTTTTTAAAACTTTCATTCCTCTTGACTCTGTCAACTTCACAAAACTTGCCGTATTGCTTGCAAACATCCAACACCAAGCGAGTTTACCTTTGTTATAATGGCTCGTTTCATCAATATGTAGAACTTTACTCCTACTTATCTCTTGTTCGATCTGCTCATACATTTTTTTGCATTTTGAAGCAACTCTATGTTCACTATTTGATATGCTAACGACGCTTATGTTCAAATTGAAGATATCATTTACGACACTCGCTATTTCGCGTTTTGAATTTTTGTAGAATCCGCTGAACGCTGCAATTATTGACTTAACCCTTGGACCAAATGTATCTGACGTAACACCTTCTGGTAACTTACTGCTTCTTCTTTTTCCGCATCTCCGGCAACGACCATGCTCCATCTGATATTCCACTACATAAGGCCTAATTTCCGGAAGATCAACTTTTTGATGAATGTACGGTCCATTGCATATTGCAATCCCTCCTCCGCATTCACAAGTAGATGACAACTTTACTTTTATCACCTCATCTGCATCCATTTTGGCGCGAAAACTTCCTTTATGACCAACCTGACCACCAACGTTTCTGTCGCTCTTTGGCTTGTCCTTTTTTATTTTGTACAACTCTCTAGAGCTTGGTAGAGATGAATTTTTCGAGTTTAAACCAAGCCTTTCCTTTAATTCAGCGTTCTCTATCTTTAAAGCCTTGTTCTCTGCTTTTAAACTTTCATTCTCCCTTTCCAGCTTTTCTATTTTTGCTTCTAACTTTTCTATTTTTTGCTGTAAATTTTTGCAAAGCTCTAAAAGGTTTACCACATTACCTCACTTTTGCTCTATGATTATCTTTTTAGATCACCTTGTCTACCTTATTCTGCCACTCCGCTGAACGGATACAAAATATCTGCCAATCTTTTAAACAACAACCTATCGAACCTCCGGATTAGTACTTAAAAGGAACTATTAAAGTACCTCTTTAAGTATTAAGAAGCACTTAAAATTTCAACCTTTAGCTCCAATACGACCCTCTATTTGTCTTTTCTTAAAAAGCGTTAAGATATTTATCAATTGAGTAAGTTTTTCTGTAAATATTTCAATCTAATCATACTCTTTTTGATGTCTTTTTTGATCTTTTTCAGAGTTATCAACAGTTTTTTTATTCTCAATTATATATAAAAAATTTGGAGAAAAGAGGAAGAAGTCTCTTCTTCCTTTTTTTACTTAACTACACTACCATACTTGCCGCTGTACTAGCTTTTTGTTCTGCATCAACGCTATCTAGCTTCTCACTAGGAACCTGCTTTGACATTGCATATGTAATACCAAAAACAACAAACCCTGTTGCTATAGCAACAGCTGCGCCAATAAAAGCCGATATTAGTAATGAAAGACCAGCAGCAGCAAAAAGTCCATTACCAACTCCCACTCCAGCCGTAATACCAACAATAGCACCAAATTTCATTGCTTTATTGCTTGTATTTATCTTCTGCCTTTTTTAAAAGCTGCTTTGATTCATCACGGGCATGTTTTCTTGCAGTCATTCCATAATGATCCTTTATAAAAAGATTAGCACCTGCATCTAGTAAAATTTGTGTTACCTCTTTGTCATGACTATTGTGCAAAGGAGTTTTTCCAAAAGAATCTCGTGCATTAACATTAGCACCTTTGTCTAATAGATATCGTATTAACTTCTTCTCCTCCTCCTCTAAGCAATCAAAATCTCCAACTATTACATGCAATAATGTAACTTTATATCTATACTCTCTTTTCTCTAAGCTAAATAGATGATTTATATCAAATTCTTCCTCCTTCCACCTTTGATATGTATCGCAAGCTTCCGTTGAAACGATAAAAAAGGGTGAAGTTACTGCTATTCACTTTTTGTATCTTTTTTAGCAAAAGCTTCCTCCCAAGTGCCTTGAGTTGCTGCACGGCTATACTCTGTTACTCTATTTTCAAAGAAATTTGTATGTTCCACGCCATTTAGTATTTCATCAAGCCACGGAATAGGGTTATCTTTAACATTATATATAGATTTAAGACCTAATTGCGTTAACCTTCTGTTTGCTATGTAACGTATATAATTGCGCACTTCCTCTGCAGATAGCCCTTCAACATCTCCTAAATCAAAAGCAAGACTTATAAATTCATCTTCAAGTTCAACAATAGTGCGACATGCAGAATATAATTCTTCTTTGAACTCGTCATTCCAAATTTCATTATTCTCTTTAATAAACGTATTGAACAAATTGATAATTGAATTGGTATGCAAGGTTTCGTCACGTGCTGACCAAGCAATTATTTGCCCCATACCTTTCATTTTTCCAAACCGTTGAAAATTGAGCAAAATTGCAAATGATGCAAATAACTGCAATCCTTCAGTGAAGGCACCAAATACTGCTAAAGTTTTAGCAACATGTTTTTTATCGTGCTTTTTACTTTCCTCAAATTCTAACATGTATTCATACTTCTTTCTCATAGCATCATATTTTAAGAATGCTTGATATTCACTTTCTGGTATGCCAATCGTATCTAGAAGGTATGAATAGGCTGCAATGTGTATAGTCTCCATATTGGAAAAGCTTGCAAGCATCATACATATTTCTGTTGGCTTAAATATATTTGAATAATGCCTCATATAGCAATTATTTACTTCAATATCTGCTTGAGTAAAAAACCTAAAAATCTGGGTCAATAAATTTTTCTCTACATTAGAAAGTTTAGTTTTCCAATCTTTCACATCATCAGCAAGCGGAACTTCTTCAGGTATCCAGTGTATCCTTTGTTGCTGCAACCATGCATCATATGCCCAAGGATAATTAAAAGGCTTGTATATTGGATCTGCTTCTAGCAACGACATAAGGTACCTAATTATTTTGAAGTAAATATTATATTAAATGATATTGAGAATCAGTCAATTTAACTTTTTTGAAATTTGACGACAGATAGTTTATCAGTGTATTATGATTTCAAATAACTAATTGACAAAATGCGAGTATTAATATTTTCTGTTTTGCTGTTTTCAGTAGGCTGCATGCACACTATCTATAATCACGGAGTTCCTGGCATTAATGTTGAACTGTGGAGCAAAATAAAAGTAGGTGATGATAGAGAAAAAGTGGTTCATACTTTAGGATTGCCAACATTAGTATCAAAGTTCGACGAAAATGTTTGGTACTATGTCTCATATAAAATTAAACAAGCTAACTTCTTGGGAAAAAGGAAGTACAGTAGTAAGTCTCTGCAAATTTCGTTTAATCAGAATGACGAAGTTACAGATATAAGAGAAATCAACGTTGCAGAAAGGTCTTTAGCTGTTGTTGATTGAAAATTTGCTGATCTATTTTTCATCACAAGTAACTAATTCAGGTAACGTAAATTCACCTATTTAGAATAAAATCTAACGTGACTTCGCGCCAAATGTGATGATGCTCAGCAGGTAAGCCAATTAACGGGCTACATTTATACACTGCACGCATTGCATTATCTGCTGCTGATCTAAAAAGAGGATTATTTTGATAAGAACTACTATCTGCTACGTTGGCTACAACGATCTCGCCTTTACTGGATAATAATAAGTTAATTTTTATACTAAAATTTTCTTTATAAACTATGCCCTCAGGAATGCTCCAACACTCTGTCAGTTTATCCCTTATAGAATTAATAATTTCTGTTACAGCCAATTCATCATCTTTGTTCTCAATATTTTTCTTATCTCTTATTTCATTTTTCACCTCTTTGATGTCTTCTCTTAGTTTTCTTTCTACACCCTTTTTTCTTTTGGGAATTGGAATACCCTCATCAATTTCCTGTATTTCAATAATTTGCCTCGGTTGTACTAACTCAACTAATTCTTTTTTTCTTTGTGGTATAGGAATAACTGATGAATCATTCGTTTGGGCTTTCATTGAAAAAAGCAAAAAACAACATAGAGACAAAAGAAGAATATAATTAAAATAGAGAGGGCGCATATGTTAAGCAGCTTGTTTTACTGGTTTAAAGCTAATATTGCACATAAAGTCAATATATTTCAGTTGACTTAAACTCAAATTTGCTACACTAATTTTATTATCTCTATAATATCATATGGTCAATATACTCTAAATGAGATGGAAAGATGAAGGTGTTATTATAGCTGTTAAAAAATACGGTGATAAAAATTTAATTCTTTCTCTATTTACAAAAAATCATGGAAAGTGCAGAGGATTAACTAGGTTAACAAACAATAGCAATTATAAGTTTCAAATAAGTAATCTATTACATGCAGAATGGAGTGCTAAGCTACCTGAAAATCTAGGTTTTTTAAAGTGCGAATTGATTGAATCTCCATTTCATCATTTCTTTCAAGATAGGTTAAAAAGCATTGCTATTGTTTCTTTCTCGTCTATATTAGAAAAAGTGCTTCCAGAAAGTGAATCCTGCATCAAGTTGTATGATAATTTTAGACACTTCATCGATGTAATAAAACATAATAGCCAGTTTTGGCAAAGTCATTACCTTAACTTAGAGCTTCTGCTTCTTACGCAACTTGGATTTAAGTTAGACCTATCAAAATGTGCTGTAACAGGTGTGAAAGAAAATCTACAATTTATTTCTCCAAAAACTGGTAGAGCAGTGTCAAAAAAAGTAGGTGACTGTTATGCAGATAAATTACTACCTTTTCCACAGATGTTGCATGATGTATACAATAACAACCTACAAAATAGCTACTCATATCAAGAATTCAGACTAGGGTTAAAAATTACAGGGTATTTTTTAAATAAATATCTATTTCTGCAGTTAAATGCGAAATTTCCGGAGTTGAGAAATTTTATGCTATCATTTGAATCTTAGTTACTACTTATTTAAAAGAACTTCAACCAGTAACCACTCTATTTCTACCACTGTTTTTTGCTTTATATAAATATTTGTCAGCACGTACTATAAATTTTTTAACATCATCAAGGTCAGATCTTTGCATTGCTGAAATTCCAATGCTCACAGTTAAATTATGGGTTGTATTTTTATCCACAAGTATAAAAGGTTCTTTGGCAATAATTTTCCTTATTCTCTCTGCAATAGTATACGCATCTGATACATTGGTATCTGGCATTACAACAACAAATTCCTCACCACCAAACCTAGCTAATAAATCTGTCACTCTGATATTTTCAGAAATTCTTTTCTGTATTTCCTTTAAAAGTTTATCTCCAGCATTATGCCCAAAGTTATCATTCACCATCTTAAAATAATCTATATCAAGTATCATAAGAGATAAACTTCTATCTTTTTCCACAGAATCCTTAACAATATTTCTTAAGTGTGCATCAAAATATCTTCTATTATAACAGTTAGTTAATGGATCCTTTATAGACATTTCCACATTATTAAATAAATTCATTCTCAAGGCATCTTGATACCTTTTGCGTTTCACTTGCAAATTAACCCTAGCTATTAATTCACTCTCATCTAAAGGTACTGTTAAATAATCATTAGCACCTACATCAAGTGCCTTTACTAAATTGCTTTTATCATAATCTTCAGAAAGGATCAGAATTGGTGTATAACGTGTTTCTACTTTACTACGAAACTTAGAACACAACCGTAGGCCGTCAGTTTTTGAAAACTGCATGTCAGAAATAATCAGGTCGTAATTATCCTTAATACCAACCTTTAATGCTTCTTTTGGATCGTGCAGTATTTTAATTGATCTGAAGCGTTGCTTTAGAACATTGTGTATCTGCTCTGCTTGAAAGGTGTCCTCATCTACAACAAGTATGTTAGCATCAAAAATCTGATTAGAATAATCCATAATACTGCTTTCTGCTACTCCACCAATCTCAGCATTAGTTTCTCCTCTCAAGCACAACTCATCTATTATCATTTTTAAGCGCACAAGAGACTTAATTCTTGCAGATAAAGCAGTTTCATCTATCGGCTTAGTTAGAAAGTCATCCGCACCAGCATTAATTCCTTCCACTCTATCATGAGTGTCATGCAGCGCAGTTACCATAATTATTGGAATATAAGTCGTTAAGGGATCATTCTTTAGCTTCTTACAAACCTCAAAACCACTCATTTTTGGCATCATGACATCAAGTAAGATAATATCTGGCTGCTGTTCCGCTACTAAATCTATCGCCTCCTCGCCATCATAAGCTACAATAACTGTATAGTACTCTGCTTTTAGCTGAGCCTCCAAAAGCTTAACATTAGATGGTATATCATCTACTACTAGGATTTTTGCTGTCATTTTTTGTACTATCTACATTGTAAGTAGGATAAAGCTTGCCATCTTCACCAATTATGTAATTGACTTTTTCAACGTTATGCTCTTCATATAATTCTTTAATTCCGGTATCCTTCAACAATTTCCTAACTCTTGATTTTACAACCCAGAAATACCTATATATATTTTTAATAAGATTAAGAAATACAGGTACTTTACTTTTATCAAGAACAATTATACTCACTAAAGCTACAACTAAAACTTCTGACAGACCTATATTAAACATTTTTCCTATGAAGCAAGTATTTTAACTCTTCTGATTATGAGTATTAATTTACTTAAATCAAGTTTATAAGCGACCATCTCATCTAAAAAGCTATTGTAGCGCTCTATATAATCCTTATCATTAATAGCCCAAGTTTGAACCTTGTCTACATGATTATCAGTAGCTTTTATAACTTTAACAGCTAGCTTATGTTGATAATTGCTTAAATCATCTAATAAATCATTAATTAAGCTGCGATCCCAATAGGAAGAATGGCTTTTCATCTTGCCAGCAACTGTTCTAATCATATCAAATCTTAGCAGCGACTTTAATTCAAAGTATATTCTACCAGCCTCAAGGATGGACAAAGATGTCTGCTCAGCAACAGATATAACGTCCAGCGCATAAATAAGAATACGTAGATCAGCAACCCTTTTTGCTAGATCTTTATTTATGTTAAGCTCTAACAAAGAAGCTAATCCATGATTATAGACCTCTAATAGGTGCTCATCTAAAATATCATGGCCTAAAGTTTCAATTGCACCCCTAAATTTTGTAACACCATCTAGTTCTACAAGATTAAGCTTACCAAGATTTTTTACTAACCAAAATGATACCCTACCAATAAATTTTTGCACACTTCTCACTACTTGCAAATATGAATCAACATCAATTTTTCCATCCAATTCATCAATTTTCTGCCAAAGGCTAGTTAAATTATATAGGTGATTAACAACGATATATATGTTAACTGCTTCATGTACTTTAATTCCAGTACTCTCAACCAAATTATTAATAAATATACAGCCCATCCTATTTACTACATCGTTTGTAATGCAAGTAGAAATAATTTCCCTACAAAGTTGGTGTTTCAATATGGAATCCTTGAACTCTGTTACCATCCTTTGTGGAAAGTAATTTAGTAAGTAATCACGGCACAAAAAATCTTTTTCAGGTAGCTCAGAGTGTATAACTTCATTTTTTATTGCTGTTCTTGCATAAGACATCAGAACAGAAAGCTGAGGAGAACAGAAACCTTCTCCATCAGTTAACATTCTTGCTACCTCTTCTTCAGCTGGAAGAAATTCTACATCTCGGTTTAGCAGCCCAAATTTCTCTAAACTGAGTAATAATTTATGGTGCTGCTCCAACTTTTCTTTAGCTTGCAAGCACTCAAGAAGCAATGCTTTTGTTTCAATCCTGTTATGGTTTTCAAGTACCTTAGATGCAACTTCATCTATCATGCTAGCCAGTATTTCATTCCTTTTTTCCAAGGAAATTCCCCCTTCTTTCATAATTGCAACAAAAGCAATCTTGATGTTAACTTCAAGATCAGAACATATTACTCCTGCTGAATTATCAATAAAATCTGCATTGATATACCCACCTATTTTAGCGTATTCTACCCTTCCAAGCTGCGTGCAACCAAGGTTGCCACCCTCTATAAACATAGAAGCTCTAATATCATGACCGTTTACTCTTAATTCATCATTTGCTTTATCGCCAACCATGCCATGGCTTTCACTTTTTGCCTTAACAAAGGTGCCAATTCCTCCATTCCATATGAAATCCACTTTTGCCTTGAGCAAATATCGAATCAAATCATTTGGAGATAATGTATCTTCCGTTATATCAAAGCACTTTTTCATTTCTTGAGAAATTTCTACTTGTTTGCTACTACGTTCAAATACCCCGCCACCATGAGAAATCAAATCTCTATTGTAATCCATCCAAGTGGAAAACGGTAATTCAAAGAGCCGTTTACGCTCCACGAAACTCTTTTCCGCATCAGGATTTGGATCAACAAAAATATGCATATGATTAAATGCTCCAATTAAACTCATATTTCTTGAAAGCAGCATGCCGTTCCCAAATAGATCGCCAGCCATATCTCCAATTCCAATAACAGTTGTATCCTGGTAAATATCCTTATTCATTCTCCAAAAATGGCGTTGTGCTGCAATCCATGCACCTCTTGCTGTAATACCCATCTTTTTGTGGTCATAACCTGCTGATCCACCAGATGCAAATGCATCTTCGAGCCAAAAGTTACATTCAGAGGATATTTCGTTTGCATAATCAGAAAATGAAGCAGTGCCTTTATCTGCTGCAACTACCAAATATGGATCATCTTCGTCATACCTAATCACATTTTCTGGTGGAGTTATTTTGCCATCAACTACATTATCAGTAATATCAAGCATTCCTCTGATGAAATTCTTATAGCATTCAACACCTTTCTCCCTTAAAATGTTTTTGTCTTTATAAACTTGCTTTATTACAAACCCACCCTTTGCGCCAACAGGTACAATGACCGCATTTTTTGTCATCTGGGCTTTCATGAGTCCCAAAACTTCAGTGCGAAAATCTTCCGTTCTATCCGACCATCTCAAACCACCACGAGCCAACTTCCCTCCTCTTAGATGTATTCCCTCAAAAAGGTTTGAATAAACATACAATTCACGGTATGGGCGCGGGTCAGGTAAACCATTTATTTTACTTGAATCAAATTTGATAGATAAGTATGGCTTATCATCTTGATAATAACTGGTTCTCAAAATTGCCATTATCAAGTTAAATATCGAACGCAAAACGTAATCATGTGAAACGTTGCTGATCTCTTTTAGTAGTTCTTCAATTTTTTCTATCAAAATGCTAGTAGTTTCTGCCCTATCAATATCTATTTTAGTATCAAATCTTGAATGAAATAATTCTACTAAATACCTTACTACTTTTGGATACTCTGATACTACTTTCTGGATATATTCTGGGTTATAGCTAAATGATGTCTGCTTTAGGTAGGCGCTTAGCGCTCTAATCAGAAGCACTTCCTTCCACTCGAGCCCAGCAATAATGATCAAGCTGTTAAAATAGTCATTTTTTATTTCCTTGCTGAACACTTTTACAAGTGTTACCTCAAACTGCTCTTTTAAAGTAATGTTGTCTATTAATTCATCAACTCTTGACAACACAAAATGATGTATCCATATTCCACCGTTGATTTCTATATAATAACCATTATGAGATAGAATCTTAGCCCCTAAATTCTTAGTAACCTTTAATATCTTTGACAATTCAAGGCCTCCGTTGCTTGGAGTATAAACCTTCAATTGATAGTTGAGATTGTCACGAGTAAGCCTCAAATCAACTTCACTGACTTTTTTCTTTCTCACTATCTCCAATTTTTTCATATCATAATACGCATCATGAGGTTCAAAATTCTCTTGATAACTTATCGGAAATGCCTTGCAATAGCGGATAAATATATCCTCAACAGTGCTAAAAGTATTATATAAATCGTCTATAAAACGATCTTCCCACTTTTCTGTAATGTTTCTTAACTTGTTTTCGATACGCAAAACTTCATCATCAAAAACGCTAGCGCTTTTGGTTCTTAGCACCACGTGTAATTTCATCAAATCATATTCATTGATAATGTGATTGTTATAAATATCTGAACTTTCTGCATTCGTTTCATCTTTCAATATATCGCGTATCTTAAACATTAGTCTTGCACTAGCATAACGCATCGGTATCAATACTATGCAACTAATAAAGTTCCCTACCTTTCTCAAAAATAATTTGACTCTTGGTCTAATCGCAAGAGACATGATCGAGGTGCAAATTTCAAATAACTCGTCTTCATTTGATTGGAATAATTCGTCACAAGAAAATGCCTGTAAAATGGAAATTAAAGCTTTATTGTTATGGCCACCAGGAACAAATCCTGCCTTTTTTTCTATTGTTGTAACCTTATCCTTTATTAACGGAATAGTTCGAATATCTTGAACTTCTGCTATAGAAGTAAATAGCCCAAAAAAATGCTGTTCCCTTATTACATCACCCTGATCATTAAATTCTTTCACTCCTATACAATTCATATAGGTACGCCGATGAACTATTGAGATTAGGTCTGATCTTAGTATGTATAAAGAATTCAAGCTTTCAGAAAAAATTGATGAATTTTGGTACTCTTCACTTGCTCTCATTAACCCGAGGCTCTCCTTACCACTTAGAGCAAGCTTTCCTTCTTTATTAGTAATGTATTCTTGATAACCTAAAAATACAAAATTGTTATTTTTCAACCAAGCTAGAAAATCTCTGCCTCCAGCATCCAATGCCGGATGCTCAAGAAGCTTCTTGAGCATCAATTGCCAGTCCTTTACAACGCAGTTAACTGCTTTTAGCGTCTTTCGTAGAGATTCTTCTAGTGTATCAACAAAGCTACCACTTATGCCTTTAATAATTACATATATTACTGACTCTTTGATTCCATTACTTTCTTCCAAAAGATGAATTTTATCTATTAGGCTATTTTTTCTTTGAACATTAATTATGCTGTTACTATAATAGCATATAGTTAAACCGTGTGACTTAATAGTGGAAATGACAGAATCCACTAAAAAGGGCATGTCATAATTTGTGATTTTAATTATAGTGAAATTGCCTTCTATTCCTGAAATATCATTTACATTACTTACTGCCAATTTACTTTCTTCTTTTTCTTTTTTAAGAATGAAGTTGTATGCATCTTCTGCAATGTATAAAAGAAATTTATCGTTGACTTTTAGGTCACTATTATAAACAAAATTATAAAAGTACTGTATAAACTCTTTAATTTTTGCTTTCTCTTTTTTATTCCCTTGATCAACTAGCTTAAATAAAGACTCAACATTAACATTATGATTTATACACATTTTTCAAAACAAAAATACACAGCGAATCTAGATCTTTTTAACTAAGATTTCGTTACCAGAAGTATACACTATTAGCTCATCTCCTTCTACTATTTCCCCCGATAAAACTAACTTAGCTAGATTATTTTGAATGCATTCTTGTATTACCCTTTTCAGAGGCCGCGCTCCATATTCAGGGTCATATCCAGTTTGTGCTATTAGTTCTTTAGCTTCTTGCGATAAACTAATACTCAGTTTACGCTTAGCAAGCATCTTTTGTAAATAAGAGAATTGAACATCTATAATTTTATCAATGTCATCTTTGGTTAAGCTGTGGAATATAATAATTTCATCCAGTCTATTTAAAAATTCTGGACGAAACGCTGACTTAACTATTTTCATCACCTCATCTTTCACAGATTCGGTAGCTCCTCTTAGCATCACCTCAGCACCAAGGTTAGAAGTTAGAATCAGTATGGTATTGCGAAAATCAATCAATTTACCGTGGCTATCGGTGAGCCTGCCTTCATCCAAGATCTGCAGCAATATATTAAATATATCTGGATTTGCCTTTTCTATCTCATCAAACAAAATTACCTGATATGGTCTTCTCCTTACTGCCTCAGTTAACCTGCCACCTTGTTCATAGCCAACATATCCTGGAGGCGCACCAATTAACTTTGAAACGGAGTGTTTTTCCATATATTCTGACATATCAAAGCGTAGAAGTGCTGATTGATCATCAAACAAAAATTCGGCAAGGGATTTTGCCAACTCTGTTTTTCCAACTCCGGTTGGACCTAAGAATAAAAATGAACCAAAAGGTCGATTAGTATCCTGAACACCAGAGCGGGAGCGCCTTACTGCATTACTTATCGCTTCAATTGCATCTCTCTGCCCTATTACTCTTTTTCCTATTTCATTTTCCATGTTAAGGAGCTTTTCCTTTTCACTATGTATCATGTTATCAACTGGAATGCCTGTCCATTTTGAAACAATATTTGCAATATCACTCTCAGTAACTTCTTTCTTTAGGAAACTATCAGTAACTTTTTCCTGATTTTTTAACTCATTTTCAAGTTGAGGAATCACACCATACATCAATTCCCCTGCCCTTCCTAAATTTCCATTACGCTGAGCCAGTTCCAACTCTTTTCTCGAGTTATCCAATTTTTCAGCTGTTTCTTGTATTTTAGCTATCTTATTCTTTTCCATCTGCCATTTACTGCTTAAGTCAGCAAATTTACTGTTTAGACTCTCAATTTCCTCATTTATCTTTTTTAAACGTTGCTTAGAGTTTTCATCACTTTCTTTTTTCAAAGCCTCTGATTCAATTTTTAGTTGTATAATCTTTCTCTCAAGTTCGTCAATAACCTCAGGTTTGCTATCCATCTCAATTCTTACTCTGCTTGCTGCCTCATCAATTAAATCAATCGCTTTATCAGGTAAAAATCTATCTGTTATATATCTATTAGAAAGCGTTGCAGCAGCAATTATTGCACCATCTGTGATTCTAATACCATGATGCACCTCATATCTCTCCTTCAAACCTCTCAGTATTGAAATAGTATCAGTTTCAGTTGGTTGAGAAATAAACACAGGCTGAAAACGCCTTGCAAGCGCAGGATCTTTCTCTATATGTTGACGATACTCATCTAAAGTTGTAGCTCCTATACAGCGAATTTCTCCACGTGCAAGAGCAGGCTTTAGCAAATTTGAAGCGTCCATTGCACCACTTGTTGCTCCTGCTCCAACTAAAGTATGAAGCTCATCTATAAATAAGATAACTTTCCCCTCTGCTTTTGAAATATCATTGATTACTGCTTTTAATCTTTCTTCGAATTCTCCTCTGAATTTTGTTCCAGCAATTAACGCACCTAGATCCAAAGCTAAAACTTTTGCATCACGCAAACCAAGTGGTACATCATTTGCAACAATTCTGTTTGCTAAACCTTCAACTATTGCAGTTTTTCCAACACCAGGTTCACCTATCAGTACTGGATTATTTTTTGTTCGCCTCAACGATACCTGCATAGTTCTTCTGATTTCCTCATCACGACCAATTACAGGATCAAGCTTACCTTGCATAGCAAGCTCTGTAATATCTTTTGTATACCTCTTTGCCGCATTTAATTTTTCCTCGCTATTTGGAGAGTCTGCACTGCCACCTTTTCTCATTTCTGCAATAACTGAATTTAATTTTTGCGGTGTTACACCACCTTCTGCTAAAATTTTACCTACAATTTCATCTTTTTGTGCAGCAAGGCCCTGCAGTAACCGCTCAACAGTAACAAATGTGTCTTTATTTCTCCTCGCAATACCAATTGAATCATCAAAAACTTTTGCTACCTCTCTTGAAAGCTGAAGTCCACCACTACCTGGTCCTCCAACCACTGGAAACTTTTTAATTGCACTACTCACAGCATCAGAAATATTCTGAACATTTCCACCACAAGCGCCTATCAAATCCTGAACTAAACCTGACTCATCTTCAAGCATTACTTTAAGTAAATGTTCAGGCATAAAAATCTGATGCCCAGCTCCCAATGCTTTCATTTGAGCGCTCTGGATTAGGCTTTTTGCTTTTTCGGTAAATTTATTCAAGTCCATAATACAAATTTAACTCATACTTGCTGGTATATATAACAACTACTTTCTCAATTTTAAACTTAAAGTCATTCATCAATAAAAATTTTCTAAGTTCATACAAAACAAGAAAAAGCAGATTCTCTACAAAAGAGAAAACTTATATTAAAATATTAATTTGTTTTAAAACTAAACTAATATTAAGATATAAAGCATATAGCTTAATTTTTTTATAAAAGAGCAATGAATATCAATGATTTTAACATAAAGAACTTAACAACAATTTCTATAGTACAAGAAATAAAGAATGGCGTTAGGCTTGTTCCAGACATAATCAAACCTGGAATACAGGGTATATTTTAGGTTCTGTCGCATCTATAAACCATAGGAAAGAAGATCATTAAAGGTGGGATTATAGGAGTTATGAAGCCATTAACATAGCAAAATTCTCAAAAGTAGAAACATTATTTAATAATTTGTCTTTTTTGAATCATACGAATATTTTCTATGCCTGTGATGGTAATCTTTGCGGAATGGAAGCTTTTAAACCCAAGCATTGGCTTTATTAGTTTTTTGATAAATCTATCAACAATATTATTTAGATATTTTATTTGAAGAACTGTAATCTTCAGAAATTTCTGCATTCAAATCATCAAGAGCAGCAGTATTACTGCCGCTTTTATCAATTACAATTTTCTCAGGAAGATAGTTACTCCTGAAGGCTTTACGAAAGAATGCAAGTGCTGCAGACTTGTCTCTACTAACACACAAGAGGAAGTCTACAGTATATAAATAAACCCATTTACCGTTTAATTTAATGTAAGTCTCTCCAACTACTACCAACCTGCTTCTTTCTTTTCCTTACTGCCTCATCTATCAGTGGTGATAACCCACCTTTGTAACGTAGCATTTTGCTCCCCTTATACTCATCATTTCTTCCAAATCTCGATAGCTCAAAGAGAATCGACATTTCATGTATACAGATAACATCCGCTGAAAAGCTAAATCCTTTGAAATATGGCAACAATTTTTGATTGATACGAAACATCTTTGCTTTTTTTTTAGACAATTATATCATTCTTCTTTCGACTTCCCTACAAATGCGACAGAACCGAAAAACTTCCTCTTATGGCTGTAAAAATGTTATGATAAGAGCTAATGTTCATGAGTAGGGAAATACCAAAATATTACTATCTTCCATCTTTTCTCTTTTCAATTCGTGCAACCATTTCTTTTACACTTACATTCGTGGAAGGTAAATTTTTGCTGGCAAGATGGTTGATCGAAGATTTTTTATTCCCTACTGGAAATGAACGAGATTGTTTTCTCTTCACACTGATATCCGTTTGTGTTACTGAAGTAGTTTTGTTTTCAGCAGGCAACACGTTCTTTACTTGATTTCGCTCAAATCTTTCTTTTAATGCCTTTACTTTACTACTCTCGCGAGTCACTTCTTTTTTCATAGCAACTACTAGTACTTTTGGTCCATCAGCTTTTTTTGCTGATTCTTTACCATCTTGATTTTCAGATTTTAGTGGTAGTATAGGGTTACTCTCAGCTGATTTTTCCACTACTATTTTTTGCTCTGTGCTTACTTTTTCGCCTAAATCTTTAGGCTTTGGTGGTACTGCAGGTTTATCTTTTTTCGGTTCTTGTCTAATTTTTTGATTGGCAGTAAACATTTTCTCTGGTACTGGTGGTACTCTTGGTGGTTTTGGTGATGCAAGAGATTGAAGTTGTTGTTTCTTCCTATGTGCTCTTTTTGCTTCTATATGTTCTTTAGGAATTGTTGCATAAATCGGCTCCTCTTTAATTGATTGTAGATTACGCAAATCTTTTGTTAAAGATTTACTTTTTTCCTCTTGATAATTTGATATTTCTTCATACTCAGGATCTTCGTTTAATGAACCTCCATAACCTGAATCTTCTCGCTCATATAAGAGATTTTTCTTTTGCTGTCTATTTTCTAAATTTATTCCATATGACCATATTTATCTTGACTTCTTTCTATTCGCTCTAAATCTGAAATTTTTTGAATAACATCTGTATATTCGATTACTGTTCTAGCAGTTGAAGGAGGCAATTTATCTTTTATAAAATTACTTATATTCCTAATCGAAACATCTCTTCCTAATATTCTATTGAATATCCTAAGAATTAATGGCTTTTTATTTACCTTCTTTACACAATTATTCAAGTCATCACGTATAACAAGCTTAGCTACATCTTCTGCCTTATCTGTAAAACCCTCTAAAGCATGAGATAAATCTGTTACTGTTTTACCATATTGTTTCTCTGAATTTCCTAGCTTTATAGCTTTGATCAGAGAATCGAGATTTTTTTTATAATCCTCACTTTTAAATGGATCATTCATACTAATTGTAATATTTTATTGAAATATAGATCTAAAATATTAAGATCTAGTGAATATTACTTTTTTAGTTCATATATAGCTATAGTTATACGGCGATAATGCGTAGCAGAATAACGATTTCGTCATTCTAGTATCTGCTGTTACCCCTTATCTAGGTGTGTAAAAGTGAAATCTAGTTTCGCTATATAACACAAGTCTCATACAAGTAGCTTCTCGATTGAGAGTTGTCTTCTGCATTGAGCTCAACATTATTTACTACTTTTTCAGTAATAATTTCGGCAAACTCAGGAGAAAGTTCTTTTGCAGAAAATGCAGCATGTACAGCATTTTTAACAAAGAAACACGTAGCAAGTGCAAATACTGCTGTTGGTACACAGCACCAAGGAGAAGCTATACTAAAAAAGTTGTAGAAGCTACTAAAGTAAATATTGCTTGAAGCATAATATACTGTTTATCAATGCCAACATATTCAGCCATCAATTTTCTAACTTTGTTATTGCTGCCGTATGGCAAAAAAATATCTTAATAAAAGCTGTTACACTATTACTAGCAAGATATCAATCACGCTCTATTGGATCTACATTTTGATTTAAAATCGCCTATTTTCTTGCACCTTTTTGCCATTCATAGAATGTTAACTTTAAACCTCTTGGCTACACATGCTCTACTTTCCCCTACATCCAATGCTTTTTTCCTTAAATCATAACTATATGCTGCTGGCATTCACATCTCCTCACTACTTTACCTATTCCATCATGTTCCGACTATTAGGAAAAGAGCTGTAATTTTCAACACTAACAAAACTACTTCCTAATCTTTTACACAGCAACCTATAGAACCTCCAACTTCAGGAAAATAGTTGAAAGACAATCAAGGAAACAAACCTTTCTTCTTCATTTTGATTGGTTTCTTATTTCTCTAAAGTTTTAATGTATTCCGTTAAAGCCCTGAATCCAATGTTAGAAACTGTATCTTTTGTTATAAAACGCTAATTCTGGATGGCTTTGTTGCATAGCACTGATAGGCATGTAAATCACAGTGAATTACGCAGCTAATTTAAATTTAGCCATACCTATATCAGTAAATTTGTTCAATAAGTAGCACTTAATTAACAGCTCTTTTTCACGATTTACCTCTGATTTATTTTTCAAGCCAAACCCAAATATTTGCTTCAACCTATAGAAAAAGACTTCAATATAAGACCGTGCTCCATACTTAACTTTTTTCTTCCATTCATTAATACCATCTTCATAATTCTCATATGACCTAATTCTACTAATATACTTGTTTCTTTCTGATAAGTAGTCAGCTAAACAAATTTTAGTATCCTTCCTAGGGCGAATAATAGGCACAATATTGTATTTTCTGCATTCTTTATACACACTTTTTATATCATAAGCCGCATCTGCTCGAATAGAACAAATGTTATATTTATCACTGACTTCTTCTAACATATCGCAGACCGGCAAATAGTCTACAGCAACACCACTAGTGTAGTTCATGCTTATTGCTTTCTTATCATTTATGTTTAAAACAACATGTAATTTTCTTACTTGACCATAACCACTGTATTTCCTTTTTCGAATATTAAGCTTACTATGCCCACCGTTATTATTGTAGATACTAACTCTAGTGCTATCTACGGCAATTTCAACATTTTCCAGATCATCTTTATTGCTTCTATGGTCATCAATCTTCAAATTAAGCTTTTTAAATCTTCTGGAAGCTTGTGTATAGCTGATAATCTTAAGTTTTTTGCCTATTTGTACCATATAACCTTTTACAAAACCTACAGCTTGTCTCAAGCCAATTCTAAAAAGATGAACTATTATGTGTATTAAAATTACAACTTTATCACTATAAGTGTTATTGCCACCTGCAACTTTTGGACTATTTTCATACCAATTTTCTATGGCTTGATTAACAAAATGAAAAACATTTCCTCTTTTTTTGAGAAACTCGTTATATTCTCTTTGGTTACTTACTCTCATTTTTTGTGGCATAAGTTGTACTTGTTTGAAAAATGCCTATTTTACAACAAAATGCGTTAGTAGCCATATATTAAAAAGCTTTTCTTCTTACAATAACCTCAACCAACACTAGCTATGCAACAAAGCCATCCAGAATGGCTTTGTTGCATCGCTACCTATGAAAGGCTAACTATACAAGCAACTTATTGAAAATCTTATTTTTTTGCAGTCAATCTGATCAAATTTAAGAATAGTAATTTATTGTTTGTATTAGTAAATTTAATTCTACTTAAAATAGCTAAAGCATTGAAATTATTGAATTTTAGCTAGATTAGTGAATGGTAGTAAAATTTCTTTTACTCAAATTTAGATATTCACTGACCGTCCTTACTATAAATGCTAGAATAATAAGCTACTGATATTCTTCATCTTTTTTATCTTTAATCCGCCGTAGATAGCGATGCAACAAAGCCATCCAGAATTAGCGTTATAAAGGCTATTTCCTTCAATTTTTGATGTAAACTAGGTGGCAACCTTAACACTGACTGTGCTGGCCCTGGTTTTCTAACAGTAGATAAGGCTTCCTCATAAACAGATTCAAATTCTCTAATTGCTTTTAAATCGTCTGATTCAACAATACCCATACCTTTGCGAGAGGCACGTGAAATTGCAATTCGCTGACTCAAAAAACTATCGAACCTTGTTAAGTTGTCAAAACAGCTTAAAAAAGCATCACATTCTTCAATTCCTGTTTTAGTTACAACTGGATTAGTATTCATTCGATTAAGTAAGATTCTTGCTTGAAAGTTTTTGTTACAACTCTGAGCACCGGCAACTAAGTTGCTCAGAGTGTTAAACGTCCACATATCAGGTGCAGATGGAAGAATCGGAAATATAGCTAGATTAGCTAATGATAAGGCAGCCCTTAAAGTTTCATCTGCTCTTCTTGCGTCAACAATAATATCTTGATATTTGGACTGTAAAGCTTGTAGCTCATTTCTGATTATTACACCAATGTTAATTTGGCCTAACACCTTGTGAATACTGTTAATTTTCGGTAAACTTTTGTCCTTGTCTCGCTGGGATGCCCACAAGGTAGCTAGCATTAATGGGTCAAGATCATAGAGAAGGACATTTCTACCTTCCCTAGCACGCATCACCGCTATATTTGTGGCTATGGTCGTTTTACCAGTACCACCTTTTTGACCACCAACAACTATTATCATAACACACCTCATAATATTTTAATTCACTTGGCGTCTACTAAAAAATCAATAAGGGCAGTTTACATAATCCCATTTCAATGTTCAAGAAAAAGTGCTCCGGTGCTCATTCTTTGTTTATAAATAATATTCTTAATTCAATCCTTTGCTTTCTTCTCAATATATCTACATATCAGAATAGACAGCTCATATAATACCAACATTGGAATTGCAAGCCCTACTTGGCTTAGTACATCAGGTGGAGTTAAGATTGCAGCAATAATGAAAATTACTACTATCGCAATTCTACGTTTATTTGACAAACTTTGTGCAGTGATTAGCCCTACTCTCACCATTAAGGTTAGTATGACTGGAATTTGAAATGCAGTACCAAACGCAAACATGAATTGAAGAACAAGGTCTAAATATTCACTAACTGATGGCATAAACTCTATTGGTATACCGAAAGATTTACCGCTATGTTCAAAAGCAATAAAAAATTTCCAGGCTAGGGGAAATATGTAGTAGTAAACTACAGCGGCTCCCGTTACAAACAAAACCGGTGTTGCAATTAAGTATGGCAATAACACTGCCCTTTCTCTTTTATATAAGCCAGGTGCTAGAAACATATAGAATTGCCATGCAAACACAGGAAAAGAAAACAACAGTGCACTCATTATTGCAACCCTGAGATATACAAAAAACGCTTCTGTTAAGTCTGTATAGATTAGAGAAAAATCATTGCTATCTTTTGTAACTTCTATTAAAGGTGCAAGTAAAAAGCGGTATATATTTTCTTTAAAGTAGTAACAAAACCCGAAGGTAACACAAAAAAATAGAAAGCAAAAAATAACCCTTTTTCTAAGTTCCGCAAAGTGCTCATAAAATGAAGCATATTTTTGTGAGTTTTCGTTCATACTTTACAATAAAGATATATCTAACATTCTCAGTGAAAAAGCCCATTCATTATCGTACCACGCTGCAACTCTACAGATATCACCTGTGACATATGTACCAGCTAAATCCACAATTGCACTATAAGGGTTATGGACAAAGTCTATTGAAACTAAAGGCTCGTTACATATGGAAAGCACATGATTTGCTGAATTCTTAAACATTTCATTTATTTCTCCAGCTGTTACCTTCTTATCAGTCGTAAATTTAAAATCAACCATAGAAACGTTGCTAACCGGAACTCTAATAGCAGTACCATCTAGCTTACCCTTTAACTGAGGAATGACAGAACCAATTGTTTTTGCTGCTCCAGTTGTAGTTGGCACCATAGAAAGGCCACAAGCTCTTGCCCTACGTAAGTCTCTATGGTTGCCATCAAGAATATTTTGATCATTCGTATAGGCATGTATAGTGGTCATAAAACCGCTTTTTATACCTAAATTGGAGTGTAAAACGTGTACAATCGGAGCCAGACAGTTTGTAGTACAAGAACCTGCTGAGATCACTTTATGCTCCTTTTTTAGCATATCGTTATTTACGCCGTAAACTACAGTTACATCAGCATCTGAAACTGGAGCAGAGACAATTACTCTCTCTGCATTATGCTTTGCTGCTTCCGCACGCTTGTTGAATGCACCAGTGCATTCAAGCACTACATCAACATTCCAAGGAATATTTTCAGGGCTACGTTCTCTATATAAAGAAAATTTCCTGCCATTTATAGATAGCCAATTTTCAGACTCGTTAAAATCAATATCGCCGTTAAATTTGCCATGAACAGAGTCATATTTAATCAAATGTGCATGCTGCTCAGCACTGAGCGACCCATTTACCGCCACAACTTCTATTTGCTCGCTATAGTTTTCTACTTCAAAAATAGCACGCAATACACTTCTGCCTATTCTACCAAGACCATTAATTCCTACACGAATTGTCATTTTTCCATCTTAAAAGTTTAATTATAGAGGATATTGCCTGATATTTCATTCTATTCTTTTAGCTGTTAATCCTAATGTTATAATATATTGATTGACTAAAGAAACTGTATCACTTAATTAATAATATCTAAATTTTAACTTGGAGTAGGTTATGCATGGATTACCAATGACAAATTCAGATAATCAGTATCAGCAAAGAAAAATAGAAGCATTGCAAAAAGAAAATAAAGGACTGTCAGAAAAAGTGAAAACACTACAGAAAATGTCAGTGCTGCACAATGAAATGCTAGTAATGCTACAGTGGAAATCAATACCAGAGAAACTGCGCACAGAAATATTAAAAAAACTGCTAGAAACACCTCAAGAAGCAGCAGCATTTCAATTAGAAGAAAGAGATGAAGATCAGCAAGTAATAGAAGACATACTGGATATGCAAGAAGAATTTGAATCTTCACAAAATTTGGAAATGCGGGAGTGTTAAATAAACCATACGCGTCAAGTTAAGGAAAAGTGGTATAAGGAAGAAAGGAAACGAAAAAAAACTATTTTATATATTAAGTAATAAAGTTATTAATTTATAGATTCTTCTGAAAAAATCATCTTCTTCTAGATAAGAACTCCCTAAAAAAATAAATGTAACAAATAAAATGCCCATCTCAAATGTTGCTATATTTCACGATATTTCCTTAACTTGACGCGTATGGTTAAATAAACTGTGTCAAACCGAGAAGTAAAGTAATAAATTGATAAAAAAATGGAGGTTTGACAATGAGTCAAGCAAACACAACTACCGGTTTGGTAGACTATAAAGAATTAGAAACAAATATCTTATTATCTATACGAGAAGGAAGATACCGTCTTGTCAGTCAACAAGAAAATTATAGAAATTGAATCTTAAGCTGTATTACGAAATCAAAAAATACTTTCTATCAACATATACACTAACCAACTACATTAAATAAATTTGTGTAAAATGCTATTTTACATAAGATAGAAAGTACGCATTTTTTGATTTTAAAGTACTAAATTCTCCTCCAACCGCTTTGCCCTGTAATTCTTGATATGGTCAGGATTAAAAGCACTTTTGGATTTTAGAACACCGAAAATGATATGGAGTAGCTTACGCATTGCAGCACCAACGATAGCCATATTATGCTTACCCTTTTCCTTTAATCTCTGGCAAAAACTAATAATGATAGGATTGTGATTCTTAGCTACTATAGCAGGAAAGAAAAGTGCTTTACGTAATGTTTGTGAACCGGATTTACTTAATCTGGGTTTGGCATATACAGAGGAACCTGACGTCATATTTCGTGGTATAACTCCTGTATATGCTGCCAATTGCCTGGCATCTCTAAAAACCTCTATGTCAGGAACTTCAGCTAAAATAGCTATTGCTGATTCTTCTCCTATTCCTGGAATAGTCAATAGAAGTTGAAAATTTTCCAACAATTCTTTATGTTGATTTAATAGTTCACGTACGGAGTTTTTTATTGTTTCTATTTTTTGAGCTATATTCATTGCAAGGTCTTCCCAAGCACTTGCAACTTCTTTAAGCAGTCTCTCTTTTTTTTCTAAGTGGTTATTTACTAATGTTAACTCATCTTTTAACGCAACTGAGCAACGATAAAGATGTTTTAATTTTTTCATTTCAGGAGAAGGTGGTGTCCAACTAGAAGGTTCCTGTCTTTGGCAATAATCAGCAATAACTTCTGCATCGGTCTGATCATTCTTTTGTCGTATCAGCTTACTCCTTGCATAAGATTTTATGCAATAAGGATTTACAACACTAACAGAATGTCCAGCGTTGTGCAGAAACTCAGCCAAAGCTTCGCTATAACAACCAGTAGCCTCCATGCAGGCTTTTACTTCTTCTACATTATGTTTTTGTAGAAAGCTAAGTAAACCTTGAAACCCAGAATCCTCGTTTTTAAAACTCCTTTTTCTAGTTTCACATCTTCCTTTTTTGCTTATGAACGAGAGAAAAACATCAAAGCGATCTTTCGATACATCTATACCTAAAAAGTTGTTGATCATATATAACCCCATGCGTTACCATTAAAAATGAAAAGTAAGGCTAGTCTTGTGAATACAGAATTAGAACCATTTAGGTTTTTCTACGATACCGTCCAGCCTGTACTCTTGAGAAGAGAACTCTTATCTACCTTACAGATTTTATATCTAAGACCACTGACAGAGTTCTTCTCTTCTCCATCTAATGCTTAAGCTTAAAACATTAGATGCTTTTTACAAGATACAAGACCATTGACAGGAAGAGATGGAGCATTAACACCATTTATAAAAAAACTGCTAGAGGGAAGGCGAGATAGAAAACCATTTGTCGGCTGAAAGCGAAGAAAACAACCGAAGAAATTCAAAGACTTTACGGACAAGTATTTGAACTATTGACACCAAGAGATAGAGAAGGAAGTTTCGAGCCACAAGTAGTCAGAAAAAGGCAAACAAACGAACTTGAAGCAAAGGTTTTAAGTACATATGCCAGTGGCATGGGATATAGCATCGCATGTAGAAGAAATATAAAATATCTGCAGCAGAGATATCAAGTATTACTGACAAATTGTTACCAGTAATCAACGAATGGCGCAGTCGTCCGCTGCAATCTGTATATCCAATAGTGTTCATGGTTTTTTAAGGTCAAGGAGGACGGGCATTGTGTAAGCAAATGTATGTATAACATATTAGCAAAATGGCAGAAAAGAAGTTTTGGGTTTTTATTTGGCTGAAAGTGAAGTTCTGGTTGGGAGTACTAAATGACCTAAAGGAGAGAGGAGTAGATGATATTCTGATAGCTTGTGTTAAAAAGCTTTCCTACAGCTATAAATAGCGTATTTCCTAAAGCAGAAATGTATAGTACATCAGATAAGAAATTCACTGAAATATGTATCGAGCAAAAGTTTTCATGAATGATTTGAAAAAAACATATCAAGTAGAGAAATAGCCGAGAATTATTTGCTTGAGCTAGAGGAAAAATGGGGAGAAAAATATACTTTAGTTTTGGGAGAATAATTGGGAAAATCTGTCTAGTTATTTTAAATATTCCGGCCCTGTAAGAAAGTTAATTTATACCACAAATCCTATTGAAGGGTTACATAGACAGATCAGAAAATTTACTAAAACTAAGGGCTCATTTACTAGCACAAATGCCTTGTATGAATAGGTATATTGTGCTATAAAGAAGGCAGGAGAGAAATGGACTATGCCTATACATGATTGGGCTTTTACTATTTCTCAACTTGATATCTTTTTTCCTGGTAGGTTAAAAATCGAGTTGAACTAAAAATGCGATTTGACACAGTTTGTTTAACACTCCCGGAATTCAAGCATATTTCTCCCCTTAACATAACTCTACTCATAGCCAGATATATGAAATTTTGTATCCGTTCAGGAGAGTGGTTTAAGAAACAATAGATAAGAGGTTTTGGAAAGGATTGAGACCCCTTTGTTTCCATGTTAAGTATAACGAAATTATCCGTTCAAGGAATGCATTTCCCCGCTTTGATTGTGTAAAATACGAATTTTTGCGGTAAACGACATAATGCCGTATCTGCTGTTCAGCATGGTTGTTTGTCAGCGGAATGTTTTTTGGGTCATCTAAAAAATTCCACATCATTCTTTCAGATTTCAAAATATTTTTCGCAACTCGAGAGGCTCCAATTGCTTCAGGTAAGTAGGATATTTCCTTCAAGTAATACCTTGTACGTTTTCGCAACTTTCTGGCACGTCTGGCAAATCTAAAAACATCTATCTCATTTTTTAGCAAAGCCTTTTTTAGTGCAAATAATTCAGTAGCTACATTTCTTAAGTAACAGCCAAGAACTTTGACTTCAATATTCCAACTATGCGCTAATCTTTCAAAATCCCTTGCTAAGTGTGCCCAGCAGATTTGCCTTTTTTCATCAGCAAAGTAATTGTATACTGCGTACCTGTCGGTTACCACTAAGCTATTATGATTGCAGCATGCGTTATTTTTTAAAACTTTCATTCCTCTTGACTCTGTCAACTTCACAAAACTTGCCGTATTGCTTGCAAACATCCAACACCAAGCGAGTTTACCTTTGTTATAATGGCTCGTTTCATCAATATGTAGAACTTTACTCCTACTTATCTCTTGTTCGATCTGCTCATACATTTTTTTGCATTTTGAAGCAACTCTATGTTCACTATTTGATATGCTAACGACGCTTATGTTCAAATTGAAGATATCATTTACGACACTCGCTATTTCGCGTTTTGAATTTTTGTAGAATCCGCTGAACGCTGCAATTATTGACTTAACCCTTGGACCAAATGTATCTGACGTAACACCTTCTGGTAACTTACTGCTTCTTCTTTTTCCGCATCTCCGGCAACGACCATGCTCCATCTGATATTCCACTACATAAGGCCTAATTTCCGGAAGATCAACTTTTTGATGAATGTACGGTCCATTGCATATTGCAATCCCTCCTCCGCATTCACAAGTAGATGACAACTTTACTTTTATCACCTCATCTGCATCCATTTTGGCGCGAAAACTTCCTTTATGACCAACCTGACCACCAACGTTTCTGTCGCTCTTTGGCTTGTCCTTTTTTATTTTGTACAACTCTCTAGAGCTTGGTAGAGATGAATTTTTCGAGTTTAAACCAAGCCTTTCCTTTAATTCAGCGTTCTCTATCTTTAAAGCCTTGTTCTCTGCTTTTAAACTTTCATTCTCCCTTTCCAGCTTTTCTATTTTTGCTTCTAACTTTTCTATTTTTTGCTGTAAATTTTTGCAAAGCTCTAAAAGGTTTACCACATTACCTCACTTTTGCTCTATGATTATCTTTTTAGATCACCTTGTCTACCTTATTCTGCCACTCCGCTGAACGGATACGAAATTTTCAGTGAGTAAATCTTATTCTTTCGATAGTCTTCTATTCCTAAAGCAAGAGTCCTTTCTACAACCCACCTTCTTGGCTGCACTTTAAACCCCTCATTGGTAGTAGCTAAGGCGGTGTGTCTTTGTTGACTTAGAACCTACATGAAGGCCTTTTGACAATCTCAATATCCATACCATATTCTTCCTTTATATGATTTTTTAAATTTTCTCCTTGGTATCCCATCACATAGTAAATACCGCCATTTACACCTATACACAATACATAGAAAATTGCTTCTAATATTTCTCTTTTGCTATACTTTGACGACCTTCCTCCTTTCCTGTATGATACTCTGGAGTAGCTTTCTATTCTTGTCCATTCCCTTTGACTTAGGTCTGCTGGATGCTTTTTTCTCATCTTTACCCAGCACTAAAACTTTAGATATTATAGCCTTTTACTAATCTCTGGACAAGCTCTAGCTTCGGTAAACTCAGTAGAAGGTTCTTTTGCAAAAAATGCAGCATGTACAGCATTTTTAATAAAAAAACACGCAGCAAGTGCAAATATTGCTGTCGGTACATAGCGCAAAGGAGAAGCTATACTAAAAAAAGTAGCAGAAGCGACGATTAAGCAACAACAAGTCAGTATCGTTTGATCACGTAGATAACGTCTATCAACTCCACCGTATTCAGCCATCAACCCTTTAACTTTATCATTGCTACCGTATGGCAGAGTAAGCGTTTTAATCAAATTCATTACACCATTATTAGTGAAATATGGAGCACACTCTATAACTCTGGAGCCATTAACCTCCTGATTAGGATCTGCACCATACTTTAGAAGCAACTCTAAATATTTTTCGCGTTTATCGTTGTCACAATTGATTGCTTGATATAATGGACCTCGACCATTTTTATCTACCATATTAGGGTCAGCACCATATTTCAAAAGTATTTCCATAGTATGATCATCATCACACAAAAGCGCTTCAAACAAAGGATTTTTACCATTTTTATCTACCATATTAGGGTCAGCACCATATTGTAACAATAACTCTACAATTCTGCTGTCATCGAGAACCATATAATAGTGTAACGAAGCTTCATTATGTAATAGCTTTATATTAGGATCAGCACCATTTTCTAAAAGAAGTTTCAAAATACTATAATCTCTTGAATTTTTGGCTTGCATTAAAGCAAGAGATAATGGAAAGTAAATACAAATAAGTTCTTCATTGATGTAATCACCAAATCTTCCATCTTTACTGCTTTTAAATTTGGAAAAAAGCTTTTCAAGAAACTTTATATCCTGATTATATAGAGACCTACTTAAGTAAAACCTCAAATCTCCAGGCGAATTAATTGTATCCGTTCAGCGGAGTGGCAGAATAAGGTAGACAAGGTGATCTAAAAAGATAATCATAGAGCAAAAGTGAGGTAATGTGGTAAACCTTTTAGAGCTTTGCAAAAATTTACAGCAAAAAATAGAAAAGTTAGAAGCAAAAATAGAAAAGCTGGAAAGGGAGAATGAAAGTTTAAAAGCAGAGAACAAGGCTTTAAAGATAGAGAACGCTGAATTAAAGGAAAGGCTTGGTTTAAACTCGAAAAATTCATCTCTACCAAGCTCTAGAGAGTTGTACAAAATAAAAAAGGACAAGCCAAAGAGCGACAGAAACGTTGGTGGTCAGGTTGGTCATAAAGGAAGTTTTCGCGCCAAAATGGATGCAGATGAGGTGATAAAAGTAAAGTTGTCATCTACTTGTGAATGCGGAGGAGGGATTGCAATATGCAATGGACCGTACATTCATCAAAAAGTTGATCTTCCGGAAATTAGGCCTTATGTAGTGGAATATCAGATGGAGCATGGTCGTTGCCGGAGATGCGGAAAAAGAAGAAGCAGTAAGTTACCAGAAGGTGTTACGTCAGATACATTTGGTCCAAGGGTTAAGTCAATAATTGCAGCGTTCAGCGGATTCTACAAAAATTCAAAACGCGAAATAGCGAGTGTCGTAAATGATATCTTCAATTTGAACATAAGCGTCGTTAGCATATCAAATAGTGAACATAGAGTTGCTTCAAAATGCAAAAAAATGTATGAGCAGATCGAACAAGAGATAAGTAGGAGTAAAGTTCTACATATTGATGAAACGAGCCATTATAACAAAGGTAAACTCGCTTGGTGTTGGATGTTTGCAAGCAATACGGCAAGTTTTGTGAAGTTGACAGAGTCAAGAGGAATGAAAGTTTTAAAAAATAACGCATGCTGCAATCATAATAGCTTAGTGGTAACCGACAGGTACGCAGTATACAATTACTTTGCTGATGAAAAAAGGCAAATCTGCTGGGCACACTTAGCAAGGGATTTTGAAAGATTAGCGCATAGTTGGAATATTGAAGTCAAAGTTCTTGGCTGTTACTTAAGAAATGTAGCTACTGAATTATTTGCACTAAAAAAGGCTTTGCTAAAAAATGAGATAGATGTTTTTAGATTTGCCAGACGTGCCAGAAAGTTGCGAAAACGTACAAGGTATTACTTGAAGGAAATATCCTACTTACCTGAAGCAATTGGAGCCTCTCGAGTTGCGAAAAATATTTTGAAATCTGAAAGAATGATGTGGAATTTTTTAGATGACCCAAAAAACATTCCGCTGACAAACAACCATGCTGAACAGCAGATACGGCATTATGTCGTTTACCGCAAAAATTCGTATTTTACACAATCAAAGCGGGGAAATGCATTCCTTGAACGGATAATTTCGTTATACTTAACATGGAAACAAAGGGGTCTCAATCCTTTCCAAAACCTCTTATCTATTGTTTCTTAAACCACTCTCCTGAACGGATACGAAAAGTCTGCAGACGAAGATAGATTTCGAGCTCTAGAATATCTTCACTATCAAAATAACAAAGCTGTCAAAATTTGTCAAGTAATTTTTATCGCAACTGTACAAACATTGCACAGGACAAATTTAAAATGCTGTAAAATGGTGTCTGTTCAGACGCATGTGAAACCAGTGCTTCTTTTCATCCCACTTCCATACGGCTAAAACCCTTTTCATAATCTCCTATCTATCATTTCTTAAACCACTCCCCTGAACGGATACAATTAATTTCATTTAAATTTTCGTCAGTTAGATTTGTAACCTCTTCTATGCTTTCCTTAGTAAGAAATTCATATGCAGAACCTAGCTGCTTAAATTTTTCTTCATTTTGTTTCTTCACAACCTCATTTTTACCTGAATGTTTATCAGGATGATATTTCAAGGCTAATTTTCTATACGCTGATTTAATTTCTTGTTCACTGGGCGCATCGCTTGATTCAAAACCTAATATTTTTAAAGCTTCCTTTCTACCTACAATAAATTTCCCACTGAAATATGTTAAATTAAACGTAACCCAAAATTTCAAAAAGTAAAGCTTTTTATGTCAAATTACGTCTATTTCATAACTGTACAAATATTGTAGATCAGGAAACTTCAGTCCTTGATACTGGAATAACATCTCTATACTACTTAGGTAGGGTCGAGAACTGGCGCGCCTCTTTAGGGCTTGGTGGCTGATCCATTATTTTCATGTTGGGCCTCAATCCAAAATTCCCATGTTTACGTTTCCAGCTCCCGCCTCGTCAAACGCAGCATGCAGTTTTCCCGCACTACGCTTTCCTAGCAGATTCTTACCAAAGTTTATAACATCTTGTACTGGGGCTGCTTTCGGAACGTAATATCTTAATCTATAGTCTTTATATAGACCTAGTGTTTCGTATATCCATTCGCTACTCCACCTCTCCCAGCCAAATCCTTTTGCTTTTCTAGCTTTCATTAATTTGCGTCTTACTTTCTTCTCTACCCATAGTTTCACGTAGTTAAAGTTTCGACCTGAGTTTCCTATCCTAAAGTAGTTTGTCCACCCTCTCAGTATTGGATTAATGATATTTATCACTTTCCATATTGGTTGCGATTTGTGGTCGCGAAATACCTCCTTCAATTTTTGAAGTAAGTTTGTCCGCGCTTTCATCTGTGGTGTTGTTTGTACCCTCCACTTTCCTTGTTTTGTGATCTTCTCTCGAAAATCAAATCCTAGAAAGCTGAATGTCTCTCTTTCCTTTAGGTTAATTACTTTTGTCTTTTCTTTATTTACTTCTACCTTTAGTTTTGCTAATTCTTCTTGTACTCTTCTATACACTAATTTTTCTAGCCATTCCCATCTCTGGTGCCCATCTATCAGTATCACTAAATCGTCTGCCCATCTGGCGTATTCTATATGTCGATATTTTCCCTCTTTTGTCACCTCTTTTGCCTTCTCTAGCATTTTATCTACCTCATTTAGGTATATATTGCTTATTAGTGGTGAAAGTGGTGATCCTTGCGCTATTCCTCGTTTCCCTCCTACTTTGAGGATTAGCTTGATCAAGTGCATGATTTCTTTATCATTTACTCTTTTGGAAATCTTTTCCATAAGAATATGGTGTCGCACATTGTCGAAGTAGGATTTCAGATCTATGTCAATAACTTTTGTATTGCCTTTGATTGCTGCTTTCGATACTTTATCAATTGCTTCATGCGCTTTTCTCCTAGGTCTATATCCATATGATCCGTCCTGAAAGTCAGATTCAAATATTGGTTCAAGTATTAGCTTCAGTGCTGTTTGCACTATTCTGTCCCGGATGCAGGGTATGTTCAACGTTCTGAGTTTTCCCCCAACTTTTGGTATTTCCTTCCTCCGGTTCCTATTTGGGCTATAGGTTTTGGTTATTAGTTCGTGTCTTATTTGTTGAAGATACTTTTCTAAGCCTTCTGCCTCTATCGATTCAAATGTCACCCCGTCTATTCCTGGTGCCCCTTTGCTCTTCTTTGTCAGCTTATATGCTTCTTCTAGTGTCTCCATCTTGCAGACGTGAACATAGATTCCCCAGAATCGCCATTCCGGTTCTGTTTTCGCTTTGGTATATATCTTTCTTCTCAGGTCTTGTAATTTTATTGGCATTTTTATCATTTTTACCTTTACCTTCCTTTTTGTTAAAAGATTTCTACTAGTAGGGTGCCTTTGCTCCATGAGAGTTACCTCACTTCTTTACTACTACGCACCCATCCGCCACCCTCTCATCTTCGGTTCTTTTCCTGTTTTCCAGTTATAGAACCTACCACTCCAAGGTATTTCTCCTTGGGATGAGGAGGGCTTCTCCAGTTGCTTTGTATGTCCTCATTACCATGCTATCACTACCACCCCGCTGAAGTAGAACAATTGTATCAGTCGTTTTTCAACTGCCTATTCTGCTTTCGCCCATTGACCGCTGGCTCAGCCTTCAGTTCTTATCGTTTTCGAGGCCACCTATATGTTTGCTTTCGCTACGGCCTGGTAATTCGCCATTATCCTATGATAACGTTGTCGGTAGGCTTCAACATTTTGCTTTCCCTCCACATTGCTACCCTAGCTACAGGACTTCGACTTTTATCCTGGTGGGTCTACCTCCCACTGAACATACTTGCCTTCTCTGGACACACAGTCAATCTCAATATTAAAAAATTTCTCAAATAGAAAAAAGGCAAAAGGAACCCTGTCAGATACTATCTAGTTTTTAAATTGGCGTTCTTTATTGTCTAATTTGACATCCACTCAATAGATACCATTTTTGCATTTAATTTACAGAATGTAGTCTAAGTACAAACTTGTGAAAGGCTTATGTGTAATGCTTCTCCACATAATCACTAATAATTTCCTTAAATTCTTCAAAAATATTATCACCTTGTAAAGTTTTGAAATATTTGCCGTCTTTGTAGACTGCTGAAACAGGTTTTTCTCCGTATCCAGGCAGGCTGATCCCCAGATTTGCATGTTTGCTCTCTCCAGGACCATTTACTATGCATCCCATAACAGCAACGTTCATATACTCTACACCAGGATTCTTTTTCTTCCATACCGGCATATGAGTTTTTATGTAGCCATTTACTTCCTTAGTTAATATACGAAAACGATCGCTACTTGTGCGTCCACAACCAGGACATGAACTCACCTGAGGGTTAAAGTAGCGCAAACCTATAGACTGCAGTATTTCCTGACATACTACCACCTCATTAGTGCGTGATTCACCAGGGCGCTGAGTTAAAGAAGCCCGGATAGTGTCTCCAATACCATTTTGCAATAAATAAGTAAGCCCTGCTGTGGTATTTACTACGCCTTTGTTACCCATACCAGCTTCGGTTAAACCCAAATGCAGCGCATAATTGGAAGATTGTGCAAGTGCCGTATAAACTAAAATTAAATCTTGCACTCTACTGACTTTACATGAAATGATTATTTTCTCTGCATTAAGGCCAATCTTTTCAGCTTTTTTTGCACTACCAAGAGCAGACATTACAAGCGTCTTACGTAATATAACATCAGAAGTTTTTGGATTACTAGACAAGGAGTTTTCATCCATTAATTTTTGTGAAAGGTACTTATCAAGACTACCCCAATTTACTCCAATTCTGACAGGAAGATCATGCGTTATTGCATACTCTATAATTTTTTCAAATTTTTCATCACGTTTATCACCAAAGCCTATATTACCTGGATTTATCCTAATTTTACCCAGAATTTTAATGTTGTCTGGATAATCCTGAATCAGCCTGTAGAGCTCATATTGTCCACAGCCTACTAATATCTTACCATCAAAGCCTTCTTTATTTATTTCCTCTACTATATAAGGTATTGCTTTTGCTACTTCCTCTGAGTTCAAAGCAATTCGCACCAATTCTGAACCTGCATGCGCTAGTTCTATTACTTCTTTTGCATATTTCTGAGCACTACTTTTTATGTTGTCAGAATCTATATGTGCACCAAGTGCCATGGATTGAACAACTATAGGATTATTTCCACCTATCTTCACTTGTCCAACTTTTACAGTATGAGTTTTATGCCTGGAAACCGGCGATGACTCATATGCATCATCACTCAATGTCAGGTCTCTATCTAGCATATTATTAATCGTGACACTATTTTACTGTGTCAACTACACTGCCAAATGAACTTGAACCATTTAAACTATGCTGTGGTGTTCTATTTAGATCAGTAATAGAATCATGAGAGCACGTTCTTCTTGATGGACTTTCTTTTATAGTAACATTTATAGGGGAAACTTTTTTTTCTCGTGTTGAAGTAACTTTTTTCCCTTTTTGTTGTTCACTTTTATGCTGCTTACTTTCATACTGAGAAACTGGCTCTTGATCTATAAATACAGCACCCTTTAAACGTGCAAGATTAATACCATGCTGATTGATCATAGCATCCTCCCCATCTTCAACTATGCAAGCTCCCACGTTGTTTGGCTCGTTATCAAGGCTAGCAATTTTTTTTTCTTTTAATTTTTTGATTAGATCTTCTTTATTTATGTTAGCATTAGATTGCACTTGTAACTTTTTTTTCTTGAGAATCTCCCTACGCTTTTCATATAATTTATATGAATCAGCAAATTCCTCATCTTCATGAAAGTTTGCACCACCAGGATTACCAGGAGGTATGTATCTCTTACTGAGCTTTACTTTAGACTTAGCTTCAACATTATGTACAGTTAAGAAACTAGAAACCAAAAGTATTAATGTAAATAAAACTTTAGAAAAGATCTTAAGCATGCTATAGTGAATATTGTACTTTAAAAGATACCAATTAACGAACTTTAAGTAAATCAGAATCTCTACTAACTTTATAATACAAACATCTTTCTAAAAAATTTACTACCAAAACCTGCAAAATCTAAAGAAAGTTTAAGGTGTTACAAATTTTACGTAACACCTTTTCAAGAAGAGCATTATCAACTCAAAAAGTCAATCAGTGGTGTTTCATGACTAACAACATTGCTTGCGTCAACTTTTCCATTTGGTGTACCTTGAGACAAGTCATTTTTCTTCTCTTTATCAAGTTTAACTCCCTGATAGATACAGAATGCAACAAAACTAGTTACAGCTATTGCAGCAACAGCACTGACTATGGCACAAGTTAGTATTGCTTGTTCTTGTCCCCCTACCATGTCTGCAAATGTTTCTACTTTTTCTTCTAAGCCTGTAAATTTTTCTTGCAAGCCGCTTAAGTGCTCTTGCATAGCTTGAAACTGCTCAGTACCAATCTTGTCTTCTAATGCACCAAAAACTCTTTCAAATTGCTCAGCATCTATCTTTTGAGCTTCTTGCCATTCTTTTAATGCACTAAATACCTCTTCAAACTGTTTAGCATCAATATTTTGAGCTTCTTGCCATTTTTTTAATTCACCAAAAACTTTTTCAAACTTCTCAGCATCTATCTTTTGACTTTCTTGCAATTCTGTTATACCTAACCAATTGCGGAAAATTCCTTTTACCATTTTAACCCCCTAGCTAATTAATATATTATAATTTTACATTCCCAATGTTTAAATTATTATTAAATTAACTATCACTATACATTGATCTTAAAATAACTTTCCTTGGTTTAAGTTAAGGGTTATTCTACCAATATCTCTCTCTTTCCTGAGTAACTCGGAGCGCTGACAATGCCTTCTTTCTCCATTCTTTCAACAATATTTGCAGCTCTGTTATAGCCTATTCTAAGCTGTCTTTGAATATAACTAGTTGAAACCTTTTGATCCCTCTGAATGATGGCTACTGCTTGCTTGTATAGATCGTTCTCTTCATCTTCTGTTTCACCTTCTGATTCCGCGAAAGAATTTTCATCTTCTTGAGTGATTTCCTCCATGTAGTTTGGCTCACCTTGCGTTTTTAGATGATCAACTATATTTTGCACCTCATCATCACTTACAAATGGACCGTGAACTCGAATAATCTTACCACCAGAGGCCATATAAAGCATATCACCCATACCGAGCAATTGTTCAGCCCCTTGTTCACCAAGTATTGTACGGCTATCTATCTTAGAAGTAACAGCAAAACTAATTCTCGTTGGAAAGTTTGCTTTTATCACACCTGTTATCACATCTACAGATGGGCGTTGTGTTGCCATTATGATGTGTATTCCTGCAGCACGAGCCATCTGAGCTAAACGTTGAATAGAGCATTCTATATCTTTGCCAGCAACAAGCATTAAATCTGCCATTTCATCTACAATCACCACAATATACGGAAATGTCTCCATTTTAATCGGTATTTTTTCAAACAAAGGTTTACCAGTTGTTGAGTTAAAGCCAATCTGTACAACACGTTCCAATTCTATTCCGCTATTCATCGCTTCTGTAATTTTTTGATTATAGTTTATTACATTCCGCACATTTAAATATGACATCATACGATAGCGATTTTCCATCTCTTTCACGATCCACTTAAGAGCAATAACAGCTTTTTTTGGCTCTGTTACCACTGGTGTTATTAGATGCGGTATTGCATCATATATTGAAAGCTCAAGCATTTTTGGATCGATCATTATCATCTTGCATTCATCAGGACTTAGTCGATAAACAAGCGACAGAATCATCGTGTTAATTGCAACCGACTTACCTGACCCTGTAGTTCCGGCAACAAGCAAGTGGGGCATTTTAGTCAGATCTGCAATAACTGGTTTTCCGCTTATTTCCTTGCCAAGCGCAATTGGAAGATTTAAGTTTGCATTTTGGTATTCTGGCGATTCAAGTAAATCACGCAGCATCACAATCTCTCGCTCCTTGTTTGGCAATTCTATTCCCATGGCATTTTGTCCACGAATTATTGAAATACGTGCAGAGAGTGCACTCATTGAACGTGCAATATCATCTGCAAGACCAATTACTCTTGCAGATTTTGTACCTGCTTGTGGTTCAAGTTTGTATAAAGTCACAACCGGTCCATAACATACACTTATAATTTTTCCTTGCACGCCAAAATCACTCAGCACCTGTTCGAGCAGAGATAAATTCTTATTGCTCTCTAATGCATTCAACTGTTTTCTCTGCATAGATTCTTCTACTTTAGAAAGTAAGTGAATGCTTGGAAACTCAAACTCGCTAGAAGGTGGTTTAAAAATCTCTTCGGTAGCTTTTTTCTGTCTTTCTTTTGATTGTTGTCTAGTGGTTCTATATTTTCCCTCTATTACTAATGGTGCTATTGAATAATCAGTAGTTTTACGTAACCTGAAAAACAGAAACTTTGCAAAAAAGGAAGCTATTTTTTTGCATAGGAAAAGTAAAGAATAAACTGTTCTCTTCCAACCAACCAACCCTACAACACCTATTGATGCTACTACTGTGAATATGTAAAATGGGCAGTGGTCAATTAGAGCATTACCGACTATTCCACCGTGCATGTATCTAGCAGTAATGCCAAGCGAAAGTTGCGACAATATAGCATATATTGCTACATTGATTAACGTTAGGTAGATAATTTTCAGCAATGATGCTCTGAAAATTAAAAAGTAAACTATGGTTGTAGCTATTGTAATACTAGCGAGTCCAAAAAATTGAACTAATATATCAGCTAAATATGAACCTACTATTCCACCTAAATTTGTTACTTTCTCATCTGTAGCTGTATTTAAGGATGGATCTTGATAATTATAGCTAAAAACCGATATATATATATACATTAAGAGTAACAGGTATATCGCTGATTTTAGCTGTTTTTTTAACATCTACTTAAAGTAATAAGTAATTGTATATTTTACAAAGTGAATTGCTATTATCAATATCATCACGGATAAATCTAATCCATTGAACGGTTGTATATACCTTCTGATAACCTTTAGTGGAGGATGGGTAAGTCGGTTTAAAGTTTGCATTATGTTTCTTACAACTTCATTATACATGTTCACTACATTCAATTTAATCAACAAATCGAGAACAACTGAGCATATTAGAATGAAGCTGTAAAGATCAAGTAGCAGGTTAAGTAAGTATATGATTGGATGCATATTACTAATTTATACTAAAGTCTATTATGTGTAGTGATATATATAAAATCAAGCCTCACAATAATTTTCATGCTGAAATAGGTATAAACAATAACTGATTAGTCTGTTTATCAACTGATATGTCGGTTCTGTCGCATCTATAAACCATAGGAAAGAAGATCATTAAAGGTGGGATTATAGGAGTTATTAACATAGCAAAATTCTCAAAAGTAGAAACATTATTTTAATAATTTGTCTTTTTTGAATCATACGAATATTTTCTATGCCTGTGATGGTAATCTTTGCGGAATGGAAGCTTTTAAACCCAAGCATTGGCTTTATTAGTTTTTTGATAAATCTATCAACAATATTATTTAGATATTTTATTTGAAGAACTGTAATCTTCAGAAATTTCTGCATTCAAATCATCAAGAGCAGCAGTATTACTGCCGCTTTTATCAATTACAATTTTCTCAGGAAGATAGTTACTCCTGAAGGCTTTACGAAAGAATGCAAGTGCTGCAGACTTGTCTCTACTAACACACAAGTCTACAGTATATAAATAAACCCATTTACCGTTTAATTTAATGTAAGTCTCTCCAACTACTACCAACCTGCTTCTTTCTTTTCCTTACTGCCTCATCTATCAGTGGTGATAACCCACCTTTGTAACGTAGCATTTTGCTCCCCTTATACTCATCATTTCTTCCAAATCTCGATAGCTCAAAGAGAATCGACATTTCATGTATACAGATAACATCCGCTGAAAAGCTAAATCCTTTGAAATATGGCAACAATTTTTGATTGATACGAAACATCTTTGCTTTTTTTTTAGACAATTATATCATTCTTCTTTCTACTTCCCTACAAATGCGACAGAACCCTTAATCCACTCTATTATGTTCTGAGACCATACATCTAAGACTTTTACTTGTTACAACTACTGTGCCTGCAATCTTATCGTGCCAAGTTTGGCAACGTTTGTCGAAGCTTGCCCATATGAAACCTAAGAATAGTGGTGAAGTTGACAATATAAAGGAAAAAAACCTCTTTATTGCTTGTTTTAGAGTCAATTTTTCAAAAGTTTGTGCATTTACAACTCTGAGTCCAAGTAATAACTTTCCAGGTGTAGCGCCAAATCTTATCCACATATATGCTACATAACTAAAAAGCATAATAAATTGAACTATCTGATTTAGAACTAGTAACTTGATTAGTTTACTCTGCATTGCTGTTTCCTCTGCAGATAATGGTGTTTGCATCTGATATTTCGCAGCAATTTGGCCTAATATTTTACTGCTCTCTGAGTTCATGAAGAGTTGGCTTAAGGCTTGGCCGCAAAGCTGCAAGAACAAAACGATGATAATTAAATCAAGCAGCACTGACAAATAGCGTCTAAGTCCTGTTACGTAACATATTCCATTTTCATCTTTCTTTACCCTTTGAATAGCATTTATCGAAGAAAGAATGGAAAATAAACGATTAAAAAACTTGTGTAACATAAAGCATTTTCCAATATTTGAGTGCCCCTGGCCGGACTTGAACCAGCATGCTTTTGCAAGCAACAGATTTTGAGTCTGCCGTGTCTACCATTCCACCACAGGGGCCTACTTTAATGCTATAAGCAACACAGGATTAGTCAAATTTTTTCTCTTTCAAGTAAGGACTGAATATTCTACAATAATCAATCATTACTCTGAAAAATTAAAATGAATGAATTAGCCAATCTTATTGATTCAAGAGAAGAAATATGTAAATTGCCACACAATTTAGAAGCAGAGCAAATGCTCATTGGTGCAATGGTTCGTGATAATAGAATTTGTGATGCAGTCGAAGATATAATTGCAGCAGATAATTTCTATGATCCACTACATCAAAGCATTTTTACCCAGATATCTAAAACCAGAAAACACGGTATAGTTGCTAATGAAATGAGCCTCAAGATGTTTTTCGAGAATGATAAAGCATTTGCCGAATGTGGTGGAGTTGAGTACCTAGCAAAACTTGCAGCAAAGGCAAGCATTGCGCTTGACATCTATAGCTTGACCAGAATAATCCGTGATACTTATTTAAGGAGATGCTTAATCAAGCTCGGACAGGAGATAGTTGACGATAGTTACAACTACGACATTGAAAATCCTGCACAGGTACAAATTGAGCAGGCAATGACAAAGTTGTTCAACTTAGCAGTAAAAAAGCAAGGTGATAAGACATATATAAAGCTTGCAAGTTCAATTAAAGATGTGGTTGAGAAGATCAGCAAGCTGAAGAATAACCCAGAGGCTCTAGGTATTACAACCGGACTTCAAGACCTAAACCAGCTTCTTGGTGGTTTGCAGAAATCTGATCTGTTAATTATAGCTGCAAGGCCCTCAATGGGAAAGACAGCATTGGCGCTGAACATCGCACTTAATGCTTGTAAGATTTTGCAAAAAAGAACAGATAAACAACATTATGTAGCATTCTTTTCACTTGAAATGTCAGCAGAGCAATTGACCGCAAGATTGATTACTATAGATTCAGGCATTGGTTATTATAAGGCACTGACTGGGAGAATTAGTGATTTTGAATTACACGAATTCATTAATGCTAGTACAGATCTATCCGAATTACCTTTCATCATAGATGACACTCCTGCGTTATCAATTAGTGCTCTTCGTACCAGAATACGTCTTCTCTATCAACTATATAATGTAGAGTTGGTCTTTATCGATTATCTGCAGTTAATTCGAGGAACAACAAAAAGGAGTAGTGAAAATAGAGTGCAAGAAATCTCAGAAGTGACGCAGGGTTTAAAAGCAATTGCAAAAGAACTAAATATTCCCATTGTTGCACTATCACAGCTCTCTCGTTCTGTTGAGCAAAGGGATGATAAAAAACCACAACTTTCTGATTTACGTGATTCAGGAAGCATAGAGCAGGATGCGGATATAGTAATGTTCCTTTATAGAGAAGAATATTATGAATTAAGAAAGCAACCAAATGAAGGAAGTAATAAACATCGAGAGTGGCAAGAGAAAATGGAGAAAATTAGAAATATTGCAGAACTGATCATTGCAAAACAAAGAAACGGGCCAATTGGTAGTGTGAAACTACATTTTGACTCCAATAGAGGTGCATTTAAAGATTATACAGAAAGATATAGTCTGTAGCGGTTTTGAGTAATTCTGGAAGTGTTTAACAAACCATACGTGCCAAATTAAGTAGCTATCGTGAAATATAGCAATATTTAAGATTGGCATTTTATTTGTTACATTTATTTTTTTAGGAAATTCTTATCTAGGATAAGATATTTTTTTAGAAAAATCTATAAATTACTAACTTTATTACTTAATATATAAAATAGTTTTTTCTTATTTCCTTTCTTCCTTACGCCACTTTTTCTTAACTTGATGCGTATGGTTTATTTAACACTTCCGATATAGAACTAAAAAATAGCAAATTCTCTATAACTTGAATATAATTTTAGCTTTACCTAAACAGAAAGATGAATTACTTAATGGATTTTGTTTTAATATCTCTTTCCTTGCCACTTTTTATTACTGAGAATTATTTGTTAATTACTGCGTTGATCCCACTTTTAAGTGCATTAGCTATTTCTTTTACTAGTAAATGGCCCAGAGTGAACAGTAGCGTTACTGTTGCTTCTTCTATGCTTCTGTTTGCGTATACATCTCTATGCACTTTATATTTGGTGTATGGTGATCATTCTCAATTTATTCTCATGGATTTTGGTAATAATTTGCATATTAGTTTAAAGCTAGAGTCTAGTGGAGCAATATTCAGTTTATTAATATCATTTTTGTGGGTACTAACCAGTATATATGCAATATGTTATATGAGAAATAACTATGCTGATAGCAATCACTCAAGTTTTCTATGCTTTTTTTCAACATCAATCAGTTGTGCAATGTTTATTGCTTTTTCTGGAGATTTGCTCACTACATTTGTCTTTTATGAGCTTCTAACTATTAGTACATACCCTCTGATTACTTACAACTCAACAAATGAATCAGTAATTGCAGGACGCTATTACTTTGGTTTACTATTTCTCTCTTCTTTAGTATTATTTTTTCCTGCAATAGGCCTATTATATAATGAATTCCATACTTTAGATTTTGTAAGTGGTGGAATATTCAAGTTTGATACTTCACTCATCACTTTTATTGCAGTGTGTTTTGCTATGCTGATTTATGGAATAGGAAAAGCTGCATTAATGCCAATGCATTTTTGGTTACCAAAAGCAATGGTTGCACCAACTCCTGTGAGTGCACTATTACATGCTGTTGCTGTTGTGAAATCCGGAGTTTTCATCATCATCAAAGTTATATTATACACTTTTGGCGTCGATAATATGCAACGTTTTGTGCAGCAAAATTGGTTTGCTGGAGGGTGGCTTCCGTACGCTGCTGGATTTACTATCATTACTGCATCGTTGATTGCATTAAAGCAAAAGGAATTAAAGAAATTGCTTGCTTACTCTACCATCTCCCAATTGTCGTATATTATATTGTTCGCTTCAATTTTTAGTGAATTCAGCATGAAGATTGCAATCTTTCAATTAGTTTGCCATGCATTTGCAAAAATTACTTTATTTTTTTTTGCAGGTATCATAATAACGAAAACGGGTGAAAAATATATAGATAGAATTCACGGTATAGGACGTAGTATGCCAATTAGCATGATAGCATTCACTATAGGTGCATTGTCCATGATAGGAGTACCTCCTGCTCCGACTTTTTGGAGCAAATTTCTCATCTTTCAAGCTGTTTTCAACTCTAGTAATGTAACACTTTCTGTGTTTGTAACTCTAGTGTTAATTGTTAGTACTATACTCAATGCTCTATACTTTTTACCAATAATTTACAACGCCTTTTTCTCAAAACCTTCTAGAAATTATTTTATTAAAAAGACACCAATGCTTCTAGTTTTACCCCCAGTTATTACTGCTATATGCACTTTAGTTATTTTTTTTAGCTACCAAATAATGTTATAAATATAATCATCTATATTTATAGCTATTAACAATAAATTTAAATGGCACTATTCCAGCTAGAGTTGCTTTTATATTTGACAAAGTGAAGCTGACCTCCACAGCATAATCTTTCATCTTCTTATTTTGCTCAGCTGTAAAAACTACAGTAGCGTTTCCAGCAAATGTAACTAAGTTCTTGGTCAACCGGTCAATAGATAATGTTGTTACGTTTATGTTGGTAATTTTTCTTGTGGATGAAACAGCTTCATTGTTCACTTTTTCCTGAAAGTTTTGGTAGATTTTGTATACAGAATTGTTTTTTATAAAATTTTCTTGATACTTTGGCTCAACAGTCCGAGAGGACTCATATGTTTCAATATATTTACTTATTAAATACCTTGCTATGGAAATGTACTCATCTTCTTTTTTACTAAAACTAAGTTTATGTATTGCAGAGAACTCATCTTCTGTGTGGTTCATATACTTCACAAAATTTAAATCTTTTTTAACAGGAAGTAATAGGTATATGTTTAGTAGTGATAAAAATAAACATACTAAGAGAAGTAACGCTATTAACGCCATCCAAGATCTTTCTACAACGCAGAACAGGTATCTGTGGCAATACCATTCAACTGCTTTCCTGAAGTAACTTTTGTTTTTTACTGATTCAAGTAATTTATCTTCCATAATACAAACCCAATTATATAATATACTGGATACTCTAAAAAACTTTAAAATATGTCTAAATTTTCCAAAATAGGATGAATTATTATATCACCTTGTTCTGCAATAAGGTGAAATTTATCAATTTTGCTCACATCTAAATTTATCATTTTTACACTAAAGCTTTCAGGATCATAAGTATTACTTTCTGCACTTTTGTGATAATTATAATAGTGTAATGTGTTTTGATCATCGAAATAACCAAACTCATCAGCAAGGGTTCCCACTTTTTTGCCTTTACCATCTCTGGCTAGCTCAAAAAGATCAATTACATGATTTTCAGATCCAGGCTCAATAAGACCTTCTACAGCAAAAAATTTAGGTGCATGACCAACATACTCCTTAAATTTTAGATTATTAGTCTTTTTTACACTACCAAAATCCACGAATTTATATTCATCTGAAAGATTAGAATATTGTGGATCATACTTTTTATATTCAAAAAACTCATTACCTAAAAAATTACAAAACGTTAGTTTATAGTCATCATGATTGAGTTTAATAACTTTAAGATAATGAAAATCTCTAGGAATCTTTACTTCTTCTTTCGTAATATGATTAAGTATGACTAACTCGCCACTGAGCATGCGATAGCCAATTTTTGGCAAAGTAGCTATATTGATTGCCTTGTTTAGCTTAAAATTTGCCTCATAGATGCCACTTGATAGCTCCTTCCCTTTTTCTAAAGTGACGTCTTGATCTAAAGATGTATTCTTGATTAAACTCAATTCTTTCTGCATGTTCAGTATAGTGTTTGTTAAAACTTCTATTGATTGCCATACAGTTAATTTATTATCATTCAAGTTATATACTTTCAGTATTAAATTAGCAGAATTTTATCATAAATTTATGTTAAAAGTATTACATTTTTGTGTCATGATGTTAACTACATTAGCTAAAACATGCTTTTTATCTAAGCGAAATTGCTTTGCAGCAACGAAAAGTTCATCTATTTCTTTCCATTGACTTAGTAGAATTTCAACATTATTTACTTCTTTCTTTATACTTTCTAAAATGGAGGTTTGAATTATATGTGATGCTAGTTCTAGCTCAATCTCACTATTAATTATTTTATTAACTATATCAGAATTATTTAGATTACGGAAAAATGTATAAAAATGCTTATGTGACTCATAAGCACCACTGTTTATTGCATTTATTATTACTCCCGGAGTTCCAGGAAACAAAGTAATGATCTCACTAAATATTTTATCGTCGAATTTACACTGAGATGAAACAACCTGCTTTGTTTCATCGTAAGTTAATGGAAGTAAATTCAGCTGAAAACACCTACACCGGATGGTGGTTTGTACATCATATGGCTTATGGCTAATTACAAATATTTTAGAATTTTGTGGCGGCTCCTCTAATATTTTTAATATTGCATTTTTAGCATTATTAGTCATTGACTCTAAGCTATCTATTATAGCTATTTTATATTCTGATTGAATGGGGCTTAAGTGCAAAAAGTTTTTCATTTCTCTCACCTTTTCCACTCCTATTGTATCACCTTCAACAATGTGTAAGTCTAATGCTACTTCATCGTAATTTTTTATAAGAAACCAATTAGAAAAGGATTTTGCGAATGTTGCTTTTCCTATACCTTTTTTACCACAGATCAGCCAAGATTGAACAGACAAGTTGTTCATTATCTTTTTTTTTGCTTGGTTGTGGCCTATCACCTTTTTCATTCTTTCTCCTATAGATCTTAGTTTGAAAATTCGTTATTTATTGTTTGTAATGAAATTTTACCTTTTCTTAAAACCTTAATCTTGTCTCCAGTTAAATCAATAATAGTAGATTCTATACCAGAAACTAATTCATCATCTTCAATTACTGCAGATAAGTGTTGCTTAATAGACTGAGGTATATCTCTTGCTTTGCATATACTTTTTTCTCCTGAAATGTTAATACTAGTTGCAACTACTGGAGTTTTCAGTTCATTTAATATTGAAATCGCAATAGGATGATCAGGAATTCTTATGCCTATACTATCTTTAAAGAACTCATTTGGTAATATACTGTTATCTTGAAGTGGTAAAATATAGGTCATTGGTCCAGGAGAAAAATAGTTTATTAAATCGATATACTCTTCCTTTACCTTTGCTATATTTATCAAACTATCAATATTACTAACAAATACAGAGAGCGGCTTGTTTTGAGAACGCTTTTTTATTCGATATATTTTTTCTATAGATTCGTTACCTAGCGCATTACAAGAAAGAGCATATACTGTCTCTGTTGGAAAGCATGCTAACAAATTATTTTTTATTGCATTTATTACTTCAAATACCATATAGCTAAAACTTATGTCTACAATAGCTCTGGGTTTACAGTTATCTCGCTATATGGTAGCAATTAAGATACCGAAATGGCTAGCACGCATCTGTTGTATACTTACAGTAAATTTTATTAGCAACTGCTCGTTTTGACTGCTAGTACAACATTGCATAATTCTATTATGGCTATTTTGATCAAAATTTGCAAGACTTTTTATGCGAAATACTATATACAAGTGATTGTGATTGATTTCAATTTGATGAATTAACATTCTAATAATATTTTGTTTAGTCTGCCAATCTACCAGATCAAGTTTTGATTCAACACTTGAGGAAAAGTTTTTCAAGCTATCTGTAACAAGGCTCAATTCTTGTTGTAATTTCTTTTGATCAAGTACTTTTTCTTTTTCCTCCTCAATTTCTTTCAAATTCTGTTTCATTGTTGTAATTCTTGGTTCAAATTCTTCTTGGCTTATAAACCCTTTAGAATAGCTATCAATAAATTTTTTGATACTTAATCTTAGCTTACTTTCTTGCTTTTCACGTGTTTGATTATGCAAAGGTTTTTTGTTCTCTGACAATCTACGTTGATATTCATTTGCAATCCTATCTGGCTCTTTTAATATACTCTTAACTTCTTCCCATATAACTGTATCAAGTACATCAGTACGTATTGCTTTATTGTCACATACTCTGTTACCATTAAACCTGCAGCCAGAGCAACGGTAGTAAGAATACCGCTTATTTCTACTATATGCACCACAATAAGTATATTGGCAACGTTGACATACCATTAAACCTTGCAATAAATATGTTTCTCTTCTTTGTCGTACTCTTGCTCTTTGCCTATTTTCAGTTAGTTGTGCCTGCACTGAATCAAATAAATGCTCATTGATTATTTTTGGTACTGGAATATAAGTCCAATTCTCTTTATCACTATTAAAGCGACCACTTTTAAGTTTACCACAAGTTCCTTTTTTTGATTTTTTTACTTGTGGTTTTGAGCATGTCCTAGTTTTACCATAAGCTGCTTGTCCTATATAAGCAGGATTTTTTAACATGTTCCAAATAGTGCTCCTTTTCCAATACCTTTTTCCTGTTCGTGTTATTACCGGTATCTTATTCAGTTCATGTACAACTTCTCCTATACTTGCTCTTTCTTGGCCAACCCGACTAAATATTTTACGCACTATATTTGCCTCTTCTTCATCAACCTCAAATTGAGCACTTCCTTCACCTACATGTTTTGCTATGTAGCGATAACCGTAAGGCGCCCTACCCATCACACTTATACACCCAGCTTTGGCCGCATGAAGTTTACCTCTACGGTTTCGTTCCATAATCTTTGCACGTTCATACTCTGCTATTGCTCCCTGAATCTGTAGAAATAAATGGGAATCCGGATTATCATCAAACTTATGATTCAAAAATACTATTTCAGATCCAGCCTTTTTAAACTCTTCGAGTAAGATCATTTGATATGAAAATTTACGTGATAGCCGATCAGGTGAATGAATGTATATCTTATCAATCTTACCTTCTGCTACTCTATCACGTAAACTCTCTAAGCCAGGACGTTCTAAATTTGATCCACTGTAACCATTATCGATGAACCTATGCTCATCTAACAATTCATGTCCATCACTACTAATGCGACGCTCCAATTCTACAATCTGACTCTCTATTGTATTCTCCTGTGCCTGTTGTCTTGATGAAACTCTTGCATACAAGATTACCGTTGTCATTTTCTTCTACCTCCTTTGTTTTACATTTCAATAATTGTTCATAAGCATTTGCCAAATATGTACTCGCCAATCTGTGAGGTTCATAACGGCAATAAATAGTTAAATCCCCTTTTTGCATGTTTTTCTTCCTGTGAGTTTTTTTATAAGGTTAGGAGACTTCTATTAAACTAAACACCTTATTTAAGAAAGCTATCTAGTTCACACAAATTCTCCCTAATAAATATACAAGATTTGAAGAAATTATGTCCAAAAAATCTTTGCCTAAATCATCATATTACGTATAATATGGCTTATTTAATATGTTATGGAGATTTATCCAAGTCATAAATTCTGGGAGAGCGACTTAGAAGTTCCTGTTAACCTTTTATTAGATCGTTTTCAGGATTCTAATATACGTCAGTCTTGGTTAGATTCCCTTTCTGGTAAACAACTGAGCATTATTTTTCAGCATTGCTTTAAAAATCATTTAAATGGACAACTTTTTCAAGACGGAGACTACGATGATAGATCCACTCAACAAAAACGTAAGATACTTGCCAGTTACTCTGACTCTCTTTTTAACTATTATCTCATTAGCTACTTTGATCGTACGAAACTTGAAGCTACAGTCAGTGAAGTAGCAAGATTTGCTCTGACTGAGAAGTTAATGAGATCGTATCTGATAAAAAATAATACTAAGTACGATAAAAGATCCTTGTTATTTTTACTATTTCACATAAATTGTGAACTTTTAAAATCTGTTTATCATTTTGATAAAGTGCAGAAGAAAGGTTTCGTATCATTTGCTCTACAGAAATCACCAAGACAAATAAACACTTCATTTAAAGAGTTTATGTCACAAGAAGCTGTAGAGCAGATACTGAAGTTTGAAAACCAATTGCAGGGTTTTTTCCATCACCAAGATCGGATATATATGTTTGTACGTCGAGGAAGTGATATGGATTTACTGCTTAACTCAAATAAAGTTGTTCATGGTCATAAACCTGAGTGGATGATTTTAGATTTCTCTCTTGATGGCACTCAGGTTAATCTCTGTGCTAAAAATACTAATAAAGCTGTGGAAATAGCAAATAGTATTGCAAGTGGGTATTTTGACTGCGAATGTACTTTTGTAAATATACAAGATAAGAACTTTCCACTACAAGTGCACAAATTTCTTCAAGCATGTATAGAGGGTTCTGATCCTAATATTTGTATATTTGAGTTAAATTTTAAGTCAGATTATTTTAAGAATAGTAATACATATCTTACTTTAAGTGTAAAGCCGTATGATTCTATTGCACCAGAGTTACATATTTTAAAGCCATCTATTGGCAATATACTACAATCTATTCAATCAGCTAAAGTAATGTTCCAAAACAAAAAGGTAACATTTTCTTTCAAAATAAGTGGGGAAGTTTATTATTCAGAGCATCCACTCAATAAAAAAGAAAGAGAGGACCTGAAGAAACATATGGAACAATCTTATGGTCTTAAAATTCTTTCACGAGCAAATTGCTGATCTTTTAAGTTCAAATAGTTCTTGGGTTAATCCAAGTCAAAATCACATTAAAGCAGCAAGATACTTATTTGATCTTGGATGGATACAAATGCAAGAAAGGTATTATATTGTTTGCTCTTGTGAAGAAGATTATCTTGATTGGCCAAATGTAATTGATCCAAGTTGTAGCAATGAGATTTTCATTGATCCAGACTTTGATGAAGCATGTGATGACGCTATTTGTGAAAACTGTTCTCGTCATATTTTGCCTAACACTTATCAAAAACAGAGATTTCATCTCTTATCCATATACTTAAATACAGAGAAAATCATAGACTGGTTTGAAACAAAGTTGAATGATTCAAGACTTATGTGGGAAAAAGTAGAAAAAGGAGTTTATTATGTTTGTAATCAAGGTCGTACTGTAAATCTAATAATCCTTGATTTTTGTACTGATGCAATATTTCTAACTATAGATAAACTTAGAGTCCATCCAACAGTTCTCATTACTCTAAAAAAAGATATACCGAATCTATTATTGAGCCTATATGTAGTGCGAATGGTAGAACTGTTTTGTCAGCTTAAGACTTTAACTGAGATATTTCAAGAAGCAGCTAAAAGAGGAGTACCAGAGGTAGTAGAAAATACTTCTTTGCAAGTTTTACCAGCTTCATATATTTCGCTTAAACGTGTTGAACCAATTATACCAACAAAGCTTTTGGAGTTACAGGTAGTTAAAGGTATGGTATATGTTAATAGCGTTGAAGTTATAAATAAAAAAGCTGTGTCATGTCTTAATATTTTTCGAATATTGTTCAAGCAATTTTTACATGACTGTGAAAAAGAATTACCACCTGAAAAACATACACTTCTCAATATTAATCAGTTAGAAAAACTCTTGGGACTTAGTTTAGAAGCAGATTTAGAACATCAAATCAGAAAACCATTAAATAAAATGCAAAGAACAATCAAAACTACACTTGCTGAGAGATTAGGATTAAGTATTGAACGTGATGATGTGATACAAACCCTTGGTTGGCAAAGATCATCACATGGTTATCGTATTAACCCTTTTACTTTGACTATAAAAAAATAGAATTTCCTGATTTTAAAAATTTTCAGCTCCATGAGTAAATTTTCCAACTCCACGTGCAAATGGTCCTGTTTTTACATCAAGCCATTTATCTTCTTTTGAACCATTAGCCATTCCTTTAACTATTTGCTTTGCTTGTAAAAGCTCTTGAACTATACGCTCTAGTCTATCCCTTCCCATACTATGAAAAACTTCAGGCAGTCTATGTCGTTGTTTATGTATTCCTGCACTTCCTGTGTGAGTAAATGGATGTCCTGAAATAGCAGCTCGCGCAATTGAATCAATAAGATATATTTTAAGATCCTTATCACTAGTATTTTGAGCTTTTAATTGTTCAGTGATGTCTTCTAATAGCCCTGTTTCTTCATGGCTTTGTTGCATAGCACTGATAGGCATGTAAATCACAGTGAATTTACGCAGCTAATTTAAATTTAGCCATACCTATATCAGTAAATTTGTTCAATAAGTAGCACTTAATTAACAGCTCTTTTTCACGATTTACCTCTGATTTATTTTTCAAGCCAAACCCAAATATTTGCTTCAACCTATAGAAAAAGACTTCAATATAAGACCGTGCTCCATACTTAACTTTTTTCTTCCATTCATTAATACCATCTTCATAATTCTCATATGACCTAATTCTACTAATATACTTGTTTCTTTCTGATAAGTAGTCAGCTAAACAAATTTTAGTATCCTTCCTAGGGCGAATAATAGGCACAATATTGTATTTTCTGCATTCTTTATACACACTTTTTATATCATAAGCCGCATCTGCTCGAATAGAACAAATGTTATATTTATCACTGACTTCTTCTAACATATCGCAGACCGGCAAATAGTCTACAGCAACACCACTAGTGTAGTTCATGCTTATTGCTTTCTTATCATTTATGTTTAAAACAACATGTAATTTTCTTACTTGACCATAACCACTGTATTTCCTTTTTCGAATATTAAGCTTACTATGCCCACCGTTATTATTGTAGATACTAACTCTAGTGCTATCTACGGCAATTTCAACATTTTCCAGATCATCTTTATTGCTTCTATGGTCATCAATCTTCAAATTAAGCTTTTTAAATCTTCTGGAAGCTTGTGTATAGCTGATAATCTTAAGTTTTTTGCCTATTTGTACCATATAACCTTTTACAAAACCTACAGCTTGTCTCAAGCCAATTCTAAAAAGATGAACTATTATGTGTATTAAAATTACAACTTTATCACTATAAGTGTTATTGCCACCTGCAACTTTTGGACTATTTTCATACCAATTTTCTATGGCTTGATTAACAAAATGAAAAACATTTCCTCTTTTTTTGAGAAACTCGTTATATTCTCTTTGGTTACTTACTCTCATTTTTTGTGGCATAAGTTGTACTTGTTTGAAAAATGCCTATTTTACAACAAAATGCGTTAGTAGCCATATATTAAAAAGCTTTTCTTCTTACAATAACCTCAACCAACACTAGCTATGCAACAAAGCCTTTCTTCATTTCTCAGATAAGTACGTACAGTACGATCAGCCAGGCCATTTGCCTTAACAACAGCTCCATAAAATAAAGCATTTTGTCTTGGGATTTTTCCAATTGACCTAAAAATCATTGGTTTAGTCATATCTTCAACAGGCCAAAAAGCAAAAGAACACCTGACTCCATTTACGAGAGCAGAAGTGCCTCGAATAGCATCTCGTGCTTGCTCTACTGTTGATATAGGCTTTTCTCCCTTCAGCTTTCTCATATGATGTGCAGTAATTATTGAAGCTCCAGTGCTACATGCTAAATCAGATAATAAACACATGAGATAATCCCCTACTGCTGGATCAGCATTTAAATCTGCATGAATGAAAGAAGCAAGGGGATCAAATATAATGAGCTTTAAATCCTTTATCCTGCTCAGCTGCTTCATTACCAACTCAAATTCTGGAGATATTTCTACAACTTTACCGCGAACGTTCTTAAGTATGGTAAGAGATCCTCCGATGTTTGGTAATGGTACAATAAATAGCCTACCTTTATATTTCAATCTCTCGCATTTTGGATCAAGTCGTTCTAAGCGACGATGTATTTCATTTGTATCATCCTCCGCAGAAAATACCACCACAGATCCATGTTCAGTAACAAGTGGACCAAATCCGCATACCTGATCTATGCTACCTGCAACCTTGAGGGCTAGGTCAAGAAGTAGCATACCTTTGCCTGTATCTCCCATTGCAGCCAAAATGGAGGTTACACCCAAAGGAAATAATCCTTCAACCAAGAATCTTTGCTTTGGTACTGGGCCTACAAAACGCTCTACGCTCCAGCTAAAAATATCAAGTGGTGGTTTAATAATTATTTTTCTTGAGTTTTTTTCGATAAATTCTTCAATATTTATTCCCTCTAACACACAATCAGCAGCATCCCAACTCTTTGGTTTATTCGGTGGAATCTTAAGCGTAGCAAGTGATGCAACACCAAGTTCTAAAAGTCTCTTTTCAGCGTTTTTGGTATATTTATTACCTGCTTCATCGTTGTCTGGCCAAATAATAATATGCTTGCCCTTAAGCGGAGTCCAATCTGTTTTATCAATAGGCGCATTTGCTCCAAACATTGCTGTTGTTGCAGTTATTCCTTTCTCTATAAGTGCTTCTGCGCATTTTTCTCCTTCAACCAGAACAACCTTATCAGATTTTAAAATACCTGGAATGTTGTAGAGTGGCCTTATTTCTGGCTCTTTGAATCTTTGTTTTTTAACATCAAATGGTTTAAACTGTTTTTTCTCTAAAGGAGGATCATAACGGTAGACTATTACAATCAATTGGTTACTTTCATCGTAGTAGTTCCAACTACAAGTCAGGTATTGTTCTAGATTTCTAATATTATTTTTTTCTTTGATGCCAAGCCATTCACTTATTGAGAGCATTACTTCAGGAAACTCTGTTTTTGCATTCTTCCCGTGTACTGTTGCCCAAAGGTCAATAATGTCACCACCTTCTCCTGTTGCAAAATCTTTCCATAATCCAGCTCTTTCACCTGTTAACTCTATTACAGTGCTTTTGCCTTTGTTACCCTGTACATCACCTACATAAAACTTATCACCACGAAATGTCCCTCTTGGTAGTAGATGAAAAAGACAAGATCTGATATTTTGCAAAAGCTGAGTCTTTAGCTCTACCATAGTATCCGTTTTTTGCGGACAAGTTAAGCCGTAGCTATAATTTTAGAATTCTGCCAACGCCCATTTACCCTGCTAATGAATTTTGCTGGTATTGATTTACCGTTTCTTAGCTCATATACTACTTGCAAGACATTTGCACATTTATTTGGTTGAAACATTACCATACCAGATGTATAAAAACTTCTTAAAGCATTAGCACCAATTAAAGCTTGAAAAGGACTTTTTGCGAGTGTAGCTGTGGATACTTTTCTGGTATGACGTGTAATAATGATTCCAGCCATAGGATTAATTACAGAACGTAGTTTTTCTACTCTGCTTTGCAGGCCAGAAAACATATTTTCATAGTCAAGAGAATCCAAAACGATAAGATCTATCGTTTTAAATTTTTCTCCTATGATATCTTTTATTCTCTCTATACCTTCATCATTTAAAGTTAATCTCATCTTTGTAGTAACAATCAAGTTTTCCTCTGCTAGATTTGGCAGCCTTTGATTAGTTATGATTTGTTGTATGCGTTCCCTGATATAATTGTACTCCATCTCATTTTGCAGATAGATTATTTTTAGTGGCCTTGCTGACTTCATCTTAAGAAACGACACTCCTGCTGCAAGATGTGCAAGCAAAGAGAGAAGAAAATAACTTTTGCCAACCTTTGGCGTACCACCAATGACTAAAAGACCACCTGGAGTGAGAATTCGTGGAGCTATTATATCTTCTGGTATTGGTGATTGATCACTTAAGTACTGCTTTACAGAAAATATTTTTTCTTCTCTTTTCCGCCCTTTTTTTTCTCCACTCTTTGATTTTTTATTGAGCCACTTTCTAGCAGAATATATATCACCCTTAATTAAAATCCAAAGATCAATAATATCACCACCAGTTCCTTCAGTAAAATTACGCCAATCACCAGCTTCCTTACCTACTATTTTAACTGTAATTGTATTGCCATTTAAGTCTCCAATATAAGTTTTTTCTCGGTAAAACTCACCATTTGGAAGTAGGTAAGAAACACACTCCTTGATATTATCAATCAATAACATCTTTAACTCTTTTTGCTTTTTGTGTGCCGTAGAGACACAAGGAATGTTCAGGAAAGAGCAAACTAAGTGCGAAAGCTGCACAATAGATGAGGGTGGGCCCCTCGGAGCCGGTTTACAAGAGCAGGCTTCAAACAACCATAAGCTGCTTTGGTAAAGAGCCAAGGTAGTGAGCGTTATGGAAAAGGCGTAATTATGCGTCATGTGTGAAATAGAGAGATGAACGCAAGTGAACCACTGATTACACGTCGAAAGGTAATGCGATGATGTCAAAACCAGGGGAGAAAAAGTAACTTGGGATAAGCCTATCGGGAACTTGTCTACTGGGTAGGTGGCATCCGGCATATAGGTGGCATGAACCTATTTCAGGCTATTGTGTGGAACTATGGGAACCTGTCGTTTCGATGATAAGGGAGAAGTCCAAGGAGCTGAACTCTAAGGAAGAGAGTACTGATGCGAAAAACAGGGGCGGATTAGCTCGTAGTAGTGAAGAAGTTTTTGTAATGGAAATGGAGCGAAGGGGCTGAGTTATTTAGTTTTAATTATTTATCAACCGAAAGGGAAGAGTTAATGAATAAAACAAAATCTTTTGACATACCAAAGCAACTGATTTGGAAAGCTTATAAACAAGTATCCAAAAACAGAGGTGCGGCAGGTGTAGATGAGGTCTCGATAACAAAGTTTGAAGAAAATCTAAAAGATAATCTATACAAACTGTGGAATCGGATGTCATCCGGAAGTTATTTTCCAGAACCAGTAAAAGCTGTTGCGATACCAAAAGATACAGGAGGACAAAGAACTTTATGTGTTCCTTCAGTATTCGACAGGATAGGGCAAACAGCAGCTACTATGTATCTCGAACCGTTAGTAGAGCCGGAATTTCACGAAGATTCGTATGGTTATAGACCAAACAAGTCTGCACTGGATGCGGTAAGTACAGCGTGTAAGAGATGTTGGAGAAGTGATTGGACGATAGATCTTGATATTTCTGGATTTTTCGACAATCTGGATCATGTGTTAGCACTGCAAACTATCAAGAAGCATACAGATTGCAAGTGGGTCATACTGTACGTGGAAAGGTGGATGAAAGCCCCGATTCAACTAGCAGATGGCAGTAAGGTAGTTAGGAATAAGGGAGTTCCACAAGGAGGTTCTGTAAGCCCAATCATTTCTAACATATTTATGCATCATGCATTTGATATGTGGATGAGGCAAAACTACCCAACAATACCATTTGAGAGATATGTAGATGATGCAATGGTGCACTGTAAAACCCAGAAACAGGCAAAATTCATAAAAGACAAGATCGAAGAAAGATTGGCTGAGTTTAAGCTAAAATTACATCCTGAAAAGACACAAATAGTGTACTGTAAGGATGACAATAGGAGAGATGTGTTTCCAATACAGAGCTTTGACTTTCTGGGTTACACGTTCAGACCTAGACTGGCAAAGAACAATAAAATAGGAAACTATTTTGTCTCATTTCTACCTGCAATTAGCAACAAAGCCAAGAAGAAGATCAACCAAACCATAAGGTCATGGAAAATACGTAGGCAAACATATACAACACTAGAGAAAATATCAAAGAAAATAAATCCTATAGTCCGAGGCTGGTATCAGTACTATGGCAGGTTTTATAAATCAGAGATGTATCCATCTCTTAGAAATGTAGAGTGGCACCTAGTAGGATGGGTCAGAGCCAAATATAAGAAACTTCGAAATCATGGAAGACTAGCAAAGCAATTTCTAGCAAAAGTGAGAAAGAGGTCTCCAAATATTTTCTATCACTGGACACTAGGATTGGGATCAAAAGGCTGAATAACGGGAGCTGTATAAATTGAGAGGTTTACGTACAGTTCTGCGAGAGACTGGTGGGGAAGCTCCGCCGGTCTACTCTCCAGACATAAAATTCCCATACATATTTTTCATACGTGTAAAGTTGAGATTAGCTAGCTCACAAACAGTTTCAAAAGATTTTGAATTCAGCCAATGAATTGCTTCTTTTCTTAGCTTTGGGTTTTTTCCTACTGAATCCTGAATACCTCTAGTAACGACAGCAGACCAAAGCTTTTCCTCGTCGTACTTCAAAATGGAATCCTGTCAATCTCGTAATTTTTACGATATTCTGGAGTAATTACCGAGGCAATTTTGTTCTTCTCTCCATATTCATCAGTTATAACACCTACCTTTACTGTAAACTCCAACCCATTTAATTCTGCAATTGAATTTAGCTTACGAGCAAGGATTGCACTTTCTGAATTGTCATGTGGATGAATGTCGCGTGCCGATTCCAAGATACTGCGAAGCATAGAGCGACCCATTTCTCCCCAAGTATCTTCTGCTTTATTACTTTTAATACCAATTATTTGGTAAATCTTGTGCTTTTCATATAGACCTTCAATAACGGTAAATTCTGTATTTAAATAAATGCTACCGGTAGTGGGGCTTTTAGTAAACCAATGCTCATAACCTCCAGGCTTGATTGTCATTTTTACCTTTACTATTGTACCTTTTGGTATCAATCTACTTTGCGGTTTTACAGTGTTAAAATCAGTTAATAGGTTTTGTAACATATATCACTCTCCATGTTTAAATTTTAAAACTTGCTTTTAATCTTTGTAAGCAGCTTGCCTAAATGCGGTTCTTCAACCATACTCAGGCGTCCGCTGCGGTCTTTAGCTGGGTATCCCCAAGGGTTTAAAGTGTGGCAAACAAAAGAGCGCTTCTCCGTTCCATCATCTTTCTTGATTCCAACCATACTGATTACTTCGTCAACTATCCCAGGAATTTCACTGGCAGTTTTAGTTCCTTCGCATTGAGGTAGCCAAATTGGACGATTGAAATCATCGAGATATTGACCTAAAGTGCCAACTATGATGATGTCTTTGTCTCTGATGTGTTGAAATTGATTGAGCCAAGCCATCATTTCCTGAGCAAGTAATCCATATGCAGCTCTCATGTCCTGTTTTCCCGATCTCTCAGAAAAAGCCTCAGGTTGCATTTTTGCCCATAATAGACATAAACGTGAAGCAACGGTTATACTATCTACAAAGATGCATCGGTATTTAGAAAACTCAGGGAAAAGATCTTTGTACTTACCAGATACATGTTCATGGTGTCTTTGGCTATATGCTTGATCATACTTCAGCGCAGGATTAGGCCCCCCTATAAGACAAGCAATATCTCTAGCTTCATTCCAAGTGCGAAGACTAATTGAATCTCCTTGCCAATCTTGAACAGCAAGAAGCCCTGCTTCAAAATCAAGGCAAAGTGTTGGTTCATCTACGGTCTTTAGGAGACTTGTTTTACCAATACCATAAGGACCAAAGATGACCATTTTTACAGTTGATATTGTTTGCAATCTTTCATTATTATTCAAAATTTTAAGAACCATTATTTATCCATGCTACGATGTATATATATACAAGAAAGGCAAAAATTTTGTTCAATTTTTCTTTTTGCCTTCGTAGTAAATAGGAGAAAGTTTGGCACGTATCTTCTTGATAATATTGTTTAAAGTGGTTCTTGAAACGTTGTTCATTTTGGCAACTTCATGTAAGTTAAAAAATTTAAGTTGCTCACATATATTTTGCCATTCCTTTGGTAAAACCGAGATCATATAGTCTACATCAATGCGTTTTGTTATTTCATCCTCAAGTAGCTCTGTTACATCGATACTAATATAGTTATTGATATCGCGTTTTGCACATCGCTGTTTCTTTAACAGGTTAATAGCTTTATTTTCAGTTAATCTTGCTACAAAGGTGTTAAAGCTACTTTTATCTTCATCATACTGATCAAGGCATGGCCAAATTTCACAGAAGAGTTCTTGTTCAAGGTCTTCGTTATTCTCATCAATAAAGCACTTAGCAAGTTTTAGTCTATAGGCTTGGTATTTTACGTTTTTAACAATTATAGCTATATTTTTTAATTTCATGGTTTTCCCTAAAACAAATTAATGCTTTAAGGATGGAAGTTATTAATGCCCTTATGTAGGACAGGAGCAAAAATAAATAATACTGATGCAATTTTTAATCTATTGATATTCTATTGTTTTTTTTTGAGAATAATACTGATGCAATTTAAAATAATACAGTTCAGGTTTTTGGAACCTATTTTGAATGGATTTCAATATTTTTAAGAATGGGTAGCTCAGGCTTCCTAAAGTTATATTAAAAACATATAAGAATTTCATATTTTGAAATTCAATATCACCTAAAGAGCTAAAAATGTGGATTTCGCTATTAAAAGAATAGCTTAAATTTTTAAGAGGAAAATAGTTGAAAAGTATGCTCTCTATAACCTTAAGTTCCGTTCCTAATTACTGGCTTCCTAAATCAGGAATTAGGAATCAGGAATCTAGAACTAGCCTATATGGCGAGTTTTCACCATGCGTTCCTAAAACCGTTCCTAGGAACGGCATATCTGAAGTCCGCCAATATGGGGGATTCTAGCTTCCTGAAACCCTTATATATAATATATATATATAATACATATATAAAAATATACACATATATAAAAACATATAAAATATAAAAGTAGAATAATAAAAAAACCTCTAAAAGTAAAAAAATCATGTTTAGAAGGTTTTCAAATTCGAGAAAAATTTTTCAAAAATTGAAGATTTTTTGGACGAAAATTTTTCCAATCTTGTATATATATACGTAACCAACAATTGAAAGGCTTGGCAAGCAAACTGACTGTAAAAGAGTTTTCATATTAGTTGTTAAATTTCGAAAATTAAAGATTTTTTGGACGTAATTTTTTCAAATCTTGTATATATATGTACTCGGCAATTGAAAGGGGAATGCTTACACTAGATCTTGGTAAACAAACTGGTTGGACTATTTTACATGATGGAATAGTACAAAGTGGAAGTAAGAGTTTTCATGTTAGCAGGTTTAGTGGTGGTGGAATGCAGTTTTTAAATTTTCGTAATTGGCTT
>NZ_CAMXAW010000001.1:0-241257 GCF_947179355.1 Wolbachia endosymbiont (group B) of Sphaerophoria taeniata | reverse complement strand
ACCATAAAAAATTTACCTTAACTAGCATTGCTTGTAGAAGTGGATTGAAGATATATTCAGGCAATATTATTTATTGGCAAGCGCTTTTATCACTGAATGCACAATATCACGCAACGTTTCATCCTTAATTTTCCTGTATTCCCTCACTAGCCTTGATATTTCTTCACTACCCACATCGCTACAAAAGGCCTTATCGTGTAAGTCTTCAGAAGCTTTGGTAAAAAAATATGACATATCAACGGACAAAGCTTCTGCCAAATTATACAATCTATCAATTACAAGCCTTACCTCTCCAGTTTCATATCCTTGTATATGCTGAAATGAAATTCCGAGCTTTTTTCCTAAGTCTCTTTGGCTAAAACCGCATATTAACCTTCTCTTCCTTATTCTTTCACCTATTTGTTTATCAATAGGATGTTGTTCATCTTGTACAATCATTTATTAATATATTAACTGAGGTATTGAAGCAATACTAACTCTCATTGTAACTTTGAGAAAAAGATTTTACCAATATATAAACTACGCTACGTAACCTTTTGCTTTTAATTTCATTATATCCTTTGACTAATTTTAGTATTTCTTCATCATAAGTTTCATGTGAGTCGACATGCACATCAGTAAAAAAATCAGCCACATTAATCGATAGTGCTTTTGCTAAGTCGTATAGCCTACTGGCCAAAATTTGGTTTGAACTATTTTCGTACCTTTGTATTTGTCTATACGAAACGCCTATTTTCTTTCCCAACTCAGTTTGTGTTAAACCACAGTATAATCTAAGTTCTTTTATTTTTTTGCCTAATTCCACCTTTCATTACTAATTTTAGCTGCTCAAGCTTATATTGAATTTTTTAATTTATGAAGTAGAAAAAAAGAAGGAAAGTTGGAGAACTTTCCTTCCGGTCTACAGATTACAATAAACCACTATCATAAAAACTAAAGTGGCTCTTCTGTGTTACGATTATGTGATCTATTAATTTCATTCCTACATTTTCGCAGGTTGCAGCTAATGTAAGTGTGTTATCCTCATCCTCCTTTGATGGTTCTGTATCTCCACTTGGATGATTATGTGAAATTGCAATAGATGATGCATCTATCAGTAATCCCTGTTTGATTATTTCTCTCACATATAGAGGTACTCTGTCTATAGTTCCACAGTCTTGAATATACTCGTATATCAAATGACCACTTCGATCTAAGTATATTACTCGCAAGCTTTCCTTTCGTGACTGCCCTATTGCTGTTTTAAAGTATTTTAGTAGCTCTTCTCTGTTATCAAGAATCGACAGCTTTTTTAACTTACCTTTCAGTATCCTATCGAAAATCTCTTTCAGACAAAAGATACTTGCTATTGCTCCATCATTCATTCCTGTAACATTTTTTAGCTCATGAAAGTCAGCGTTAATTACCCTTCCTAAACTACTAAAGAGCTCTATTAGCTTTTTGGCCACTTCTCTTCCTTCTTCACATTCAGATAGAGTACGTTCCAGTAGCTCATGGTCAAGTAAAGACCTGCCTCTACTTGATAAAATGCGAGTTTCCAATTTTTCTTTTCTCTCACTATTATTCATAAAAACCTCCAAGGTCAACATTATATACAAATTCAACGCCAGCTTTCTGACGCAGTAGTTCTCGAGGAATAACCCTTTTGAACTCTAAATTTGCAATGTTGTCCTTGTTGCTTTTACAACAGATTTACTACAATCCGAACTCCGCATTGATTTTATCGACTATATCCTGTGGTGGATCATCTCCCCATCCTGAATGTAAAATCTCTCCATAATCTGCAACATCTATAGAGCCAGTTCTACTTTTTGCCAGAAACATTTCTCTTTTATCTTTATCAACTAATACATAGTGCCAAGCTGATCTTCCTCGATCTTTACCACGAACTAGATATACGAGATCTGATCTACTTCTTCTTGTTGCATCAGCAAAGGATCTTTCGTTGATAGTTCTGCTTTTACTCTTTATGCCGCCACTTTCAGAAAAAGCTTCCTTGGCTTCAGCTTTTTTGTTTGCCAATTCAGAAATTTTTCTTTTTGCTCCTAGTGCATGTTCTTTGGTATTTTGAGATGAATACTTACTGGAAAAACCTCCTCTTGTCTCATTAGAGGTCCTATTTGTAAAACGCTTAGTAAACGAGTTATCGTTATCATTTTCTGCCATAAAAGTCTCCAAATTTTAGATTGTAGAATCCAAATTTTTACTACACCCTATCATAGGTTAGTTAAATTAATATAAATGAAGGATAATATAGTAATTATTACAGGAATTACAGCCTCAGGTAAATCAGAATTATGCGATAACTTGATAAAAAAGTATAAAAACATTAGCATAATAAACTGTGACTCAAAGCAGGTATACAAAGAGATTCCCGTAATTACTGCTCAACCACCAAAGCAGAAAGAATTTTATAGGCTATACGGTTATGTTTCAGCAAGAGAAAATTATTCCGTAGGTTTATGGCTAGAGGATTTAAAGAGGGAAGTTAACAACGCGCTGAAAAATTCACGAATACCCATCATCACTGGAGGAAGTGGGCTTTACATTAGCAGCTTAATCAAGGGATTATCATCGATTCCACAAATAAGCCAGGAAGTGAGAGAAAACGTAAATGAACTTAGGAAAAATTTAAGTAAAGAGGAATTCTACAAATTAGTGCTAAGCAAAGATCCAAGGATTCAAGGTAAAATATTTATTAATGACTCACATCGCCTCTCAAGAGCACTTGAAGTTATCACTGAAACTGGCAAGACAATCTTTGTATGGCAAGAAAATAGACAGCCTCCTTTGTTCAATAATTTTAAGGTATATACAATTCTACCTAAACGTGAGGATATATACCGAAAAATAAATTCTCGTTTTATTGAAATGGTTGAAAATGGAGCAATTGATGAAGTAAAAAACCTACTTAGCATGAACCCATCTCCACATTTGCCAGCTATGCAAGCACATGGAGTACCAGAAATTATAAGATACTTAAAAGGGGAGATTACTTTAGACGAAGCAATACAGATTGCTCAAACAAACACAAGGCATTATGCAAAACGCCAGTACACTTGGTTTAAAAATCAATTTCCGAATTCTCAAGTGATTGACTGTGCAAATAAATTGACAGAATTTTAGATATTTTGATTATTATGTATTATATTGCTATGCCTATGCAAACTTTTCTTGATAGTATTAAACTTTTTTCTTAAAGAACTTTCATCATTGCCTAAATTGTGATTATTAAATTCTTTGTAAAAATATTCTTACTTATGAAGCGCTACTATACCTGTAAGAGCCTTTATCACTAAATGAACTATATCACGCAATATTTCATCCTCAATTTTTCTATATTCTCTCACTAATCTTGTAACCACAATCTCCACTTTCATATCCTTGTATAGCTCTTCTCATAATAGTAGGAACAAGATAAGATAGTGATTTAGTATAACAAGAAGGTAAAAATGCCAGCAGCGTACAGTTATGACTTAAGGAAAAAAGCCATTCAGGCGTTGGATGAAGGAGAGAGCAAAACAGCAGTAGCAAATTTTTGGGTATCCGTTCAGCGGAGTGGCAGAATAAGGTAGACAAGGTGATCTAAAAAGATAATCATAGAGCAAAAGTGAGGTAATGTGGTAAACCTTTTAGAGCTTTGCAAAAATTTACAGCAAAAAATAGAAAAGTTAGAAGCAAAAATAGAAAAGCTGGAAAGGGAGAATGAAAGTTTAAAAGCAGAGAACAAGGCTTTAAAGATAGAGAACGCTGAATTAAAGGAAAGGCTTGGTTTAAACTCGAAAAATTCATCTCTACCAAGCTCTAGAGAGTTGTACAAAATAAAAAAGGACAAGCCAAAGAGCGACAGAAACGTTGGTGGTCAGGTTGGTCATAAAGGAAGTTTTCGCGCCAAAATGGATGCAGATGAGGTGATAAAAGTAAAGTTGTCATCTACTTGTGAATGCGGAGGAGGGATTGCAATATGCAATGGACCGTACATTCATCAAAAAGTTGATCTTCCGGAAATTAGGCCTTATGTAGTGGAATATCAGATGGAGCATGGTCGTTGCCGGAGATGCGGAAAAAGAAGAAGCAGTAAGTTACCAGAAGGTGTTACGTCAGATACATTTGGTCCAAGGGTTAAGTCAATAATTGCAGCGTTCAGCGGATTCTACAAAAATTCAAAACGCGAAATAGCGAGTGTCGTAAATGATATCTTCAATTTGAACATAAGCGTCGTTAGCATATCAAATAGTGAACATAGAGTTGCTTCAAAATGCAAAAAAATGTATGAGCAGATCGAACAAGAGATAAGTAGGAGTAAAGTTCTACATATTGATGAAACGAGCCATTATAACAAAGGTAAACTCGCTTGGTGTTGGATGTTTGCAAGCAATACGGCAAGTTTTGTGAAGTTGACAGAGTCAAGAGGAATGAAAGTTTTAAAAAATAACGCATGCTGCAATCATAATAGCTTAGTGGTAACCGACAGGTACGCAGTATACAATTACTTTGCTGATGAAAAAAGGCAAATCTGCTGGGCACACTTAGCAAGGGATTTTGAAAGATTAGCGCATAGTTGGAATATTGAAGTCAAAGTTCTTGGCTGTTACTTAAGAAATGTAGCTACTGAATTATTTGCACTAAAAAAGGCTTTGCTAAAAAATGAGATAGATGTTTTTAGATTTGCCAGACGTGCCAGAAAGTTGCGAAAACGTACAAGGTATTACTTGAAGGAAATATCCTACTTACCTGAAGCAATTGGAGCCTCTCGAGTTGCGAAAAATATTTTGAAATCTGAAAGAATGATGTGGAATTTTTTAGATGACCCAAAAAACATTCCGCTGACAAACAACCATGCTGAACAGCAGATACGGCATTATGTCGTTTACCGCAAAAATTCGTATTTTACACAATCAAAGCGGGGAAATGCATTCCTTGAACGGATAATTTCGTTATACTTAACATGGAAACAAAGGGGTCTCAATCCTTTCCAAAACCTCTTATCTATTGTTTCTTAAACCACTCTCCTGAACGGATACTTATCTATTGTTTCTTAAACCACTCTCCTGAACGGATACGTTTGACATGCACCTGAACAGATACATTTTTGGTCCTCTCTAATAACTTCAACATCACTAAATTCAAGGGATTGGCCTTCTATTATTTGGAATCTTTCATGTCCTTTTCCTGCAACTAGCAGAATCATATTTTCATCATGTGCTATATTTATACCTTTCTCTATAGCTTTTTTTCTATCTCCTATCTCCAGTGCATCAGGGCAATGTAACAAAATATCGTGACGAATTTTCCCCGGATCTTCATCACGCGGATTGTCATCTGTGACTATAACTTTACCTGCAAGCATTTGTGCTATTTTACCCATCTCTGCACGTTTTGTTTGATCACGATTCCCGCCACAACCGAACACTAGAACTATCTTTTTATTGAAGTGCCATTTTAAAGACAACAGAGCTTGTTTGAGTGCACTTGGAGTATGAGCGTAATCGACAAATGCAAAAGTGTTCACTTTTTCCATTCTTCCAGGTGGAGAAGCGAGTTTATCTATACACATTCTTTGATAGTCCATACCAGATGAAATAACTATACCGATTGCACACAACAAATTATATGCTTGAAATTGCCCAAAAATCGGAAAAAATGCGTTATAAATTTCATCACCGATTTGAATTGTTAGGTATTGACCATTGGCAGTGGGTATCTGCTTTAATAAAGTAATGTCAGAGTTTTTTTTTCCATAGGTTATAACTTTGTTGCCACGCTTTTCAGCTATGTTGAGCAACTCTCCATATTCGCCTATATCTGCATTTAAAATCGCTGTTTTTTCTTTTGGCAATACCTCATCAAACAACCTTTTCTTGGCCTCAAAATACTCATCGATACTTTTGTGATAGTCCAAATGATCTTGAGAGAAATTAGTAAAAGCTGCAGCATTGAGCCTAAGTCCATGGATTCTGTATTGATCGATTCCATGGCTTGAAGCTTCTAATGCTAAGTGTTCTACGTTCTTATTATTTATGTCACGCAATGTGGAATAAAGATCATCTGCACTTGGCGTTGTAAGGCTATTATCTTTTCTATTATTATTGACACATGTTCCCAGTGTTCCTATAGACGCTGCATTATCTTGCCAAATCTGGCGACAAAACTCCACTACTGAAGTTTTACCATTCGTACCAGTTACAGCAGCAATATATTTAGGTTGTTTGAATTGATAAAACCTGCTGACTATTTCACTGTATATTCCTTGAGGGTCCGAGTGGTAAAGCACTGCAAAACTTGGAGTACTTGTCATTCGAGTAGAGGACACTGGAATCCAGTTTTCATTATACAATTGTCTAGTATGCTTATTTACAATTAAATTTTCTGGATCCCAGTGTCTGAGCACTGGGATGACATCTTTCTTGGCCCCTTGTATTACAACGTCTACACAGTTGTGTACACATCCATTAGGAAGACATGTTACGTGTTCTTTACTCCTTTCTGACACACAAACAAAAAGGTAACCTTCTTTAACTCTCTTAGGATTACATGTGACGCCTTTGATTTCAATATCAAAGTCAGCATTTACAATGTTATGCAGTAGCTCTTTCAGTCTCACAATCATCTTTAACACTTGAACATGGCAGTCTTATTAATGCAGTATTCAAGTCAAAAATCAAATCTTCAGGATCTTCTAGTCCGCAAAATATTCGCACAAAACTTCCACCATAATCTGAATTCATGACAGATCTTGACATAGATCTATGGTCTACTGGTAGTATCAAACTGTCACATCCTCCCCAAGAAGCACCAATGCCGAAAACTTTCATGTGATCAACCATGCAGCCTAGTTCTTCACATGAATATTCTCTATCGAGTACTATACTAAATACGCTACTTGCCCCTTTGAAATAACTTTTCCATAAATCATGCTGAGAATAGGAAAAAAGTGCGGGGTATAAGACTTTTTTGATTTTTGGATGTTTTTCCAGCCACTTTGCTACTTGCATTGCTGTACTTTGATGCTTCCTCATGCGTGTTTGCAGTGTTCTAAGTCCCCTGTGTGCAAGGTAACAGTCATGCGATTGAATGGTGACTCCATAATTTTTATAGCTCTCATAAAGCAATTTAAAAGTTTCACCTTCAGCAACCATAGCTCCCATCACTAAATCTGAGTGACCAGCTAGATACTTTGTCACCGCATATAGTGCAACATCAATTCCATAATCAAGCGGCTTAAACAACAAAGGGGTGGCCCATGAATTGTCACAAACGGTTACGATTCCACATTCTTTAGCAACTTTTACTATATGCTCTATATTTGAAATCTCAAACGTTATAGAACCAGGAGTCTCAATCATGATTAGTGAAGTATTACTCTGAACTAAATCAGTTATATCCTGTGTCGGATTATAAAAAGTTACTTCTACTCCTCTTTTTGGTAGTTCATTTTCGGCAAATCTCTTTAGTCTATAATAACTATTATCTTGTATCAAGACATGCGAACCTGCTTTAGTGAAAGTCAAAATAGCAAAAGTAAGTGCAAATAATCCAGAAGGGTAGATGAGTGCTTGTCCCCTACCCTCAATTTCAGCCAGTGCATTTGAAAAATAATGAACAGTAGGCGTACCAACATTACTGTAACTGTAATCCCTTGCAACACCATCATTGATTACATCGTATATACTTTCTCCATTTGCTGCATTTAAGTAGTCCTTGTAAGTAGGAAATAATATAGTAGAAGAATGATAAACTGGTGGGTTCATCGACCCTTTATAATCATTAAATTTTCTTCCTGCTTTAACTAATAAAGACTCTTCGTTCACATTTTTATTATTTATTTTTTAGATTGTATTCGCTTTGCGTATATAAGTGAAGAGAAATCGCATGTAATCGCTCTATTTCACTCTTTAATAATTCATAGATCAATTTATGCCTCTTTAAAGAGCTCATTCCAGAAAAGTCGTTAGATATTAATACTAATTTGATATGTGAAGGTAGTGTCGAAGAAGAAACAAAATAATGATCTACATGCTTTGCTGATTCATCGATAATATTAATATCAATTACACCTATTGAATCGCGTAATTTTTCTTCTATTGTCTTAATAATATCCACAATAGTTCCTTTAAGCAACAATACGCTCCTCTTGTCATCCCACAGTATCTGGGCACTGGGATGACAATCGAATTACTTATTCTCTTCTTTATTATCCATGTCTTGATAATCAGAATCTACTACTTTTTCTTCCTCATTATTTGTTGTGGATGAGCTTTCTCCACCTTGTTGTTGTTGAGATTCCTTATACATAGCTTCTCCAAGTTTCATAGATAACTGAGAGAGGTTAGTAACTTTCTGTTGTATTGAATCAGCATCATCAATGTTGTCAGATTTACTCACTTCCTTTAACTCATTAACTGCATTTTCAATAGCAGATTTATCTTCTGGAGAAATTTTATCACCATATTCTGTCAGAGATTTTTCTGTAGAATGAACTAAACTATCCGCTTGATTCTTCACTTCAATAAATTTCTTACGCTTTTCATCTTCTTGTGCTTTTTCCTCAGCTTCTCTCACCATCCGATTTATTTCATCCTCCGATAAACCACCTGAAGACTGAATACGTATTTTTTGCTCTTTTCCAGTAGCTTTATCCTTTGCAGAAACATGCGCTATTCCATTTGCATCTATATCAAATGTCACCTCAATTTGAGGAACCCCGCGAGGAGCAGGTGGTATTCCTTCTAAACTAAACTGACCAAGCAGTTTATTATCAATCGCCAATTTTCTTTCACCTTGATGTACCTTAATTGTAACGGCTGTTTGGTTATCTTCTGCAGTTGAAAATACCTGAGATTTTTTTGTGGGAATAGTAGTATTACGTTCAATAAGTGGAGTGAACACTCCCCCTAGAGTTTCAATACCAAGAGAAAGTGGAGTTACGTCAAGTAGTAACACATCTCTTACATCACCTTGAATAATTCCTGCTTGTATTGCAGCCCCAATTGCTACAACTTCATCAGGGTTAACTCCTCTATGTGGATCTTTGCCAAAGAATTCTTTAACTTTCTCTATGACTTTTGGCATACGAGTCATGCCACCAACAAGAACTACTTCACCAATTTGACTAGCAGACAAACCAGCATCTTCAAGAGCTTTTTTGCAAGGAATTATAGTCCTTTCAATTAAATCATTCACTAAACTTTCAAGCTTTGCTCTTGTTAGCTTCATATTTAAGTGTTTTGGGCCACTTGCATCAGCTGTAACAAACGGTAGATTTACTTCTGTTTCCATTGCACTTGACAATTCTACCTTTGCTTTTTCTGCAGCTTCTTTGATTCTTTGCATAGCCATTGGATCGTTTTTCAAATCAATGCCATTACTTTTCTTGAATTCACCCAGTAAATAATTTACTACTGCATTATCGAAGTCTTCCCCTCCAAGGTGAGTATCACCATTTGTAGCCTTTACTTCAAAAACTCCGTCACCTATTTCAAGAACTGAAACATCAAATGTACCACCACCAAGATCATACACTACTATTGTGTGTCCGTGCTTTTTATCAAGACCATAAGCAAGTGCTGCAGCAGTTGGTTCGTTAATTATTCTGAGGACATTTAATCCAGCAATTTTTCCTGCATCTTTTGTTGCTTGACGTTGAGAATCATTGAAGTACGCCGGCACTGTTATCACAGCATCCTTTACTTCTTCCCCAAGATAAGCCTCAGCTGCTTCTTTCAGGTTTTGTAGTATAAATGCACCAATTTGACTAGGAGAGTATTCTTTACTATCAGTTGTTTTAACCCATGCATCACCATTTTTTGCTGCAAATACCTTATACGGTACACCTAGATTCTTCATTTCAGGATCGCTATATTGGCGACCTATCAATCTCTTAGTTGCAAAAAAAGTATTACTTGCATTGGTAGTTGCTTGCCTTTTTGCTGGAGCACCAATCAACCTTTCTCCAGATGAAGTAAATGCAACTATAGATGGAGTAGTTCTTGCTCCTTCTTTATTCTCAATTACTTTTGTATCCTTGCCTTGCATTATTGCAACACAAGAATTTGTTGTTCCAAGATCTATACCTATTGCTCTTCCCATAATGAATACTCCCTTTTAAATATTATCTGATGTAAAATATATAAGTATAAAACTCGTTAATTACAAGTCCCGTTTAGTTGTTAGAGCCCAAAAGGCGCGAAAGCCATTTAGTTAACCAAAAGTTGCCCGGTAGTTTATCTGAACTACCAGCCTCTTTATCCCTGCTATTCACAATTTGACATCCAGAATTCTGCAATGGCTTATAATCATTAAAATTAATATGGTCTCCTTGCTTTAAAATAAATGTATCTGCATCTAAACTATTATCAATACTAACATTTAATGTAATATTGAACTCTTTTTCGATTGTAGAAACCATATCACGCTTATTATTAAAAATGTGCGCTATAACTGCACTGCGTGCTATTAAATCAAAGGACTTATTTTGATTTTTATTAGCAATATGTTGCAAATCCCTTAGTATCGATGCAGCAACCACTTCGTTTGATTTCACTCTTCCAATACCTTTACAGCGTAAGCACTCTGTAGTATTAATTTCCTGTATATTTGGTTTAATTCTTTGTCTTGAAAAGACCATTAAACCAAAGTCATTGATAAAGCTAAATTGAACTTTAGCTCTATCATCTTTAAACGCCTGCTTGATAGCAAATTCAACATTTTTGCAATACTCAAGTTTCAACATGTCAATAAAATCAACAACTATTAACCCTGATAAGCCCCTGAGATTCGCTTGCCTTGATATTTCAGATAATGCCTCCATATTAGTTCTATAAGCTGTTTCTTCTATGTTATCTTCTCCTGTCATTTTCCCTGAATTTACGTCTATTGAAACAAATGCCTCAGTTAAGGTTATCACCAAAGACCCACCAGATGGTAATTCTACTCTATTGCTATATAATTCAGAAATTTGATCTTCGACTCGATAGTAAGTAAAGATTGGAACAGAGCCTCTATATAACCTAGGACGTAATTTTCCTTGTAACACATTTTTAGTGTATTTTCTTACCGCTTCACAAACTTCTCTATCAGATACTATAATTTCTGTATCATTACTACAAAAGTCACGTACAGATCTCATAACTACATCTGCTTCGTTGTAAATTAATGATGGAACATTTAAAGAAGAGAAGTTTTGCTGGATATTTTGCCATAATAAGGTCAAATTATCGTAATCTTGCTCAATTTCTTTCTTACTTTTTCCTGCACCAACAGTTCTTACTATTAAACCTGAGCCTTTTGGTAAATTTATTGAATTTAATATATCCTTTAACTGTTTTCTAACGTTGGTATCTTCAATTCTGCGAGATACTCCACCCCTACTTATGGAATTGGGCATGAAAACACAGTATCTACCGACCAAAGTTACGTATGTTGTAAATGAAGCTCCTTTATTTCCTCGTTCTTCTTTAGTTAATTGAACCAATAACTTTTGATTTACTGAAATCACATCTTGTAACTTATATTTTCTATGTAAAGGTACCTCCCTCACAAAACCACTGCTGGATTCATTACTAGCTGTAGAATCCAGGCCTTCTTCTGTGCAATTATCATTTGAACAGTCCACACCGCTCGAATAGCCTTCGTCAGGGAAAATTTCCTTCTCTTTTTCTGGAATATTAAAGTAATTTAGAGATATCTCAGAAAAAGACAAAAAACCTTGCTTATTTTTTCCATACTCAATGAACACGGCCTGCAAAGCAGGCTCTATACGCTTTACATAAGCAACGTATATATTACCTCTTAATTGTCTTTTTTCCTTGAATTCTTGTTCAAACTCTACAACCCTACCATTAACTAGTAGGGCAACCCTTACCTCGTTAGAACAGGTAGTACTTTCTATCAATAATAACCTTTTGCCATCACTCGCCACTTATTTACCGTCTGCTTTTCATTCTGAAATCTTTTTATACTACTTAATATATTATTGATTGTCAAGAATTTTGCGACCTGCATTATTGGGTTGACTTTCAGTGTTTTGCGTTCTAAACTTGCATAGAGTTTATTATATCACTAACAATTATGGCGAAAAAAAATGCTTCTTTGCTTGTCAAGCTAGTTAGCACTGCAACTAAAACAACAAAAACTGGAGAAGAGAAACTAACAGGCTATTTTTGTGTAAAAAAACGTAATCCTAAGAACCTTCCCAAAAAGCTCGAGTTTAGGAAGTATGACCCAGTGGTCAGAAGACACGTATTATTTAAAGAAGAAAAATTAAAGTAAGTTTATTGTTATATATAGTTTATAATCAAGTTATACTCTAATAATAAAGCTCAGAGATATAATGGAAGGGAAGGTGAAACTCATAGTGTTGATCATTATACAATTAATAAACATAAAGTATAAAACACAGAAAACGCTCTAAAACCTAAAGTGTCACACGTTAGTAGGTCAAAAATCTAAGGGTTTTCCTTAGAGGGTTTATTGGACTAGATCGGATCAATATATAAACGTAAAAATAACCTGAGCTTGCCTAATATAAAAAGGTTCATGTAATTTGAATACAGAGTAAGCAGTAAAATGGCAAAATAAAATAGATAAAAAAATAGAAGTAAATGCAGACACTGATTTTTCATAAATCAAAAGTTGTGCTAAGAATTCCAGCATCACGTGTATAGCCGTGCGGACATTGTGGTAATTTGCGTAGTAGAAGGTGTCATCCCAGTACTTGATACTGGGATGATATACTTCTGGTAGATAATGTCGGTATAGTTGTGATTGGAATAGAAAGCACTAAGTTTGCAATGCTATCTGAATAGATAAAAGAACTCATTACTCAGTGAAACAAGACTTGAAATTTTGTGCAATGCTGCTGATTATATCTAGATATGCATCCTTTCCAGGCTCTACATCTGATCCAATAGGATCAAGAATCACCATTTTTACGTCACTAGAAAAGACATTAGGCTTTATGCTATCCTCTCGTGAATGAGAAACAATACATTTAACGTTTTCCTCTTTCATTACCTTTTTTAATTTCATTAAACTCTTCATACCTATGTAAGAATCCTCTTCTATAGAAAGAATGGCGCTTGGGTAACTTAAATCAAAATATTTTTCGAAATATTGATAAGCATCGTGAGTAACTATGTATTTTTGATTTTTTAACTCATCCAATTCTTTCGTAATTTTTTCTACTTCTTGGTCTATCTTTCTTATAGCCTCCTCTGCGTTAGTATTGTATCGATAGGTATTTTCTTTATCTATATTAGATAATGTTGCACTGATAGAAAGTATCATACTTTTTGCATTTTCAGGACTCAGCCAAATATGCAAATCTTTTTCATCTTGAATGTGACTAGAAAATGAATGTGGTCGAGCAGGAAGTAGATCGATTGCACTTGATAGCGGTATTAACTTCTTATTTTCTTTAGCGAAAGTTTTAATGAATGTTTCCAAAGAATCATCGATATAAAATATAATATTACTAGATTCTAATTTACTTGCATCTGAAGGCCTGAGCATGTAGTTATGTTCAGACACTATTTCGTACATTAGTAATTCTGGCTTTGAAATCCCATCTGTAACAGAAGCTACAAGTGAGTGTATAGGTTTGATTGTAGCTACAATTTTTAAATTGGATGAAAAGGCACTATTGTAGTATAGTGTAAGTGAAAGTAATAGAAAAAAAATCAGTAAATGTCTCATATAAATATTGAGAAGAAGTCAATTTTCGCCAAAAAGTTAAGTAATGTCAATAACTGCATTCTAAAAATAGAAAACCTTACTCTTTCATACGGTAATAAAAAAGTTCTTGATAATATCAACATATCAGTACAAAGAGGAGATATAGTTACAATACTTGGTCCAAATGGCGGAGGTAAAACCTCTTTAGTGAAAGCAGTTGCTGGTATAAATAAAGGTTTTATTGGCAGTATTGTATTCGCTGACAATATAAAAATTAGCTATATGCCACAAAATTTTAGTATTGGTAATTTGATGCCAATAACAGTTGAGTCTTTCCTTTTCAATAGCTCCTCGAAGAAATTGAAGAAAAATCAACCCATTGTTACAGAAGCAATAGAATTGGTTGGTATCGGTAACATCCTAAAAAATCAAGTATTAGAAATCTCTGCAGGACAAACACAATTACTGCTGCTTGCACGCTGTTTAATTTCAGAATCTGATTTGATCATTTTAGATGAGCCAGTCAGTGCAATGGATATTAACGCACGAGCTAAATTTTATGATATTATAAATAAAATCGCAAAAGAACGATCAGTATCGATTCTCATGACTTCTCATGACCTTAACTCTGCTCTACCATCCTCAGATTACATAATTTGCATAAATAATACTATCTATTATCAAGGTAAACCTGATGAAATTATGGAGATAAATGAAATATTTGGCAGTTACGCAGCGAAATGATTCAAAATATTCTACGTCTTCTGCAAATAACTACAGTGCTAACACGCTACAATGTGTTACCTTATTTACTTCCACCATCAAAAAAATCAATAAATAAAATACAAGGTCATAAACTAAAGCGTGCTCTTGAAAGATTAGGTCCGGTGTTCATTAAATTTGGGCAATCCATTTCATCACGCACTGATATTTTAAATGAGGACATAACAAATAACTTGCTATTGATATGTGATAGATTGCCATCATTTTCGTATAAAATAGCAGTTAAAACTATAGAAAGTGAGTTTAATTGTAAATTAAGCGACATTTTTTCAAGTTTTTCTGAAAAGCCAATTGCAGCAGCATCAATTTCTCAGGTGCATAGAGCAGTTACAATTGAGGGTAAGGAAGTTGCTGTAAAGGTTTTGAGGCCAAATATTGAGAAAACATTCTCAAGGGATATAAAAATGCTTTCTTGGCTTGCAGAAATTGCAGAAAAATTTAGTGAACAATCAAAAAGGCTGAAGCCAGTTGAATTAGTCAAAACTTTTGCTGAAATTTGCCGATTAGAGTTAGATCTACGCTTTGAGGCTGCCCACTCTTCGGAACTGAAGGAAAATACTAAACATGACAGAGGTTTCTACGTACCTGAAATAGATTGGAGTAGAACTTCAAAAAAGGTTTTAACATTAGAATGGATGGAAGCTATACCAATATACGAAGTTGAAAAGCTGAATAACCGAAAGCAAATAGCTATCAATCTTATAGAATCTTTTTGTAATCAGGTATATAGGGATTGTTTTTTTCATGCTGATATGCATCCTGGAAATTTAATGATCGATAGTAATAACAATATTATTGCCCTGGATTGTGGAATCATGGGTAGAATAGATCGTGAGACATGCTATTACGTTATAGAGATACTCAAAGGCTTTTTAAATAGGGATTATGATCACGTTGCAAAAATGCACTTTAGAGCCGGTTATGTTCCATCACAGCATAGAAATTTTGTTACAGCTTGCAGAGCAATAGGTGAGCCCATTGTTGGACAGCCTATACAGAAGATTTCATTTGCTCGATTACTTACTCAGCTATTAAAAATAACTGGTGATTTTGATATGAAAGTTCAAACACAATTGTTATTGCTGCAGAAAACTATGATTTTATTAGAAGGAACATGTAGGAAAGTCTATCCAGAAATCAATATGTGGAAAGTAGTTGAAACATGGATAAACAGTCAACATGAAAGTAAAATAGGGTATAGGGAAAAAATTAAAAGCTCTTATCCCATCAAAACAATCCAAGGAATATTTAGCCTTATAGAAAAATTAAACCTAATAGCTGACAAAAAATTACAGGTGAAAAATAAATCAAATGGAAAAGCCTACTTTTTACTTTGGTCTGTAATTATAATTCTCATCGTTAAACTTTTAATTTCTTGAACTAAAAGATAATAAAAGCAAGTTTACAACAACTATTTAAGTCTTGAAACCACTCAGGTTCACATTCACTCGAATTATCAAGGTATTTTCAGGATGTATAAAACTTTCAGTAGAGTTTAGAGAAGAAGTAAAAACCTTAACTTCATCCTAAACTGATAACATTACCAAGCTCAGTGCTTGTCACATCACTCAGTACTGTACTTGCTTTATATGAACAGTAGCACCCAATTGCAATGAAAACAAGTGCAGCTACAGCAAGTGAAATACATATTTCTAAATTCGATATTGTTAAACATGCACCAACAGCAAACGCTCCAGATAACACAAAAGAAGCATAGGCATAGTTACTTTGCCTTCTATTATAAATGTTTGCTTCTGAAAGTTTTCTGTTTTTGTTCTTTAAGTCTTGATTTTGAGCTTGAAGTTCTGATCTCTCTTGCCTAAAATTCCTTTCTAACTGTGAAATTTTGTTAGTGTCTCTTTCACTTACAACCCTATTCAGCTCTTTCTCTTTTTCTGTAAGTCGAATTTTTGTTCTTTCAAGCTCATTTCTAAGGTTTTCGAGCTGCTGCAATTCTTGAGCAATCAAATCGTCGTTTATTTCCGGGGCAACATTATGTACATTTGCTGAAGACTGTTCCACAGTTGCAGGGAATTTTCCATTTAGATATTCTCTGACAGGATTAAAACTTTTAAGCAACTCAATAACAATTTGATCATTCATAAAGCAATTATCTTCTACTAATTTTTTTATATCATCCAAATCTTTTCTATTAATAGCATCAGTTAATCGCTCTTTCATAACTTGCTCAATTATTTGCTTCACCCATAGATTTTGCTCTATAGCTGATATTGGCTTTATTTGACTAAAATCTAGCTCCTTATGTTTTAAAAGTTTTCTCAATACTTCTTCGTTACTTTCTGTTATTCCTTGTAAACATGATTTGATAATCAGGCTAAGTGGTGTTTCTATTTCTCCATTTGAATTTCTTTTCCAACAATTAGGGTTGAGTTCTTGATTTAATAGTCTTTTTGCTCGGTCAATATTTCTATTAGAAAGAGCATTTAATAATTCTTTTCCTGTTTGTGCTTTTTGTATTTCTTTTGTAAGATGTGAAAAATCTTTCTTCTGCTCTCTCCCAATTTGTTCAATATATTCTTTAGGAGTATAACTTTTTCTGCTCCCATAACGATCTTCATAATCATTTCTAATGACTGGATTCAATTCAGGATGTCTAAGTAACATCTGTACGAAACTCCTATTTTCCATACGAAAAGCTAGATGTAGAGCTGTATTGAGTTCTTTATCTTCTTGAATATTAACATTTAAATTCTGGTGCTGTAAAAGCAAAGTCATCATTTTTAAGTTTGTAGGACTATCATCAACACCCATGATAATAGTCATTAATGGTGTATATCCCTGATCAAACGCATTAACATCCGCACCTTCTTGCAATGCTTGTTGAAAATGATTCAAAGCTTCTTCAGGTGTTACTCTTTCATCATCAGTGCCTTGAAATTGAATAGCTTTAAATAATTTTTTTGTTGATTGTCCTGAAGTTATTTGATTTTTAGTTCGTCCATTAACAACACTTCTTCTAAAACCTACATTACTTCTCGAAAGCATACTAAATTCTCCTCAATCTATAATTTATTAACATAATTATAAAAAAAACAAAGAAAATTGCAAGTAATTTAGTTAAAAATTTTAGAACTAATTATGATTCCAAAAATTTTTCTGCATCAAGTGCAGCCATGCACCCTGTACCTGCTGCAACTACTGCCTGGCGATATACCTTATCTTGAACATCACCAGCAGCAAACACCCCTGCCCTACTGGTTAGAGTTGTTCCAGGTTTCGTAATTATATAACCTTGCTGATCCATTTCAACAAAGCCCTTAAAAATACCTGTATTTGGTGCATGCCCAATTGCAATGAACACTCCATCTACTTTCAATTCCTGGGTTTTATTGATGTCTGTCGATTTAATTGTAATGCCAGTAACTTTTTTAGGATTTTCTTCTCCAAGAATCTGCTCTACGGTATGATTCCATATTACCTTTATCTTATCATTTTTAAAGAGCCTGTCTTGCATTACTTTCTCTGCTCTTAACTTATCACGCCTGTGTATCAGTATAACTTCCTTAGCAAATCGAGTTAAAAATATTGCTTCTTCAACAGCAGTATTTCCACCACCAACCACAGCTACAACTTTATTTCTAAAAAATGCACCATCACAAGTTGCGCATGCCGAAACTCCGTAACCTTGAAATTTCTTTTCACTCTCCAGGCCAAGCCATTTTGCTTGTGCACCAGATGCAATTATAATTGCATTTGAATAGTAGTCACTAGCATTACCACAAGATCTAAATCCATATTCACCAGAACCTTCAAGTTGTTCTACACTTTTTATCTCATCGTCTATTATTCTTGCTCCCGCCTTCTCTGCATGCAACCTCTTTTGTTCCATGAGTTCTGGACCTTGTATAGAAATAAAACCTGGATAGTTTTCAACATCCGTAGTAATTGTAAGCTGACCACCAGGTTGCATTCCTGTTACTACAATTGGCTCTAAATTTGCACGTGCTGCATATATAGCAGCAGCATAACCCGCTGCTCCAGATCCAATAATAAGAACTTTTGTACTCAATTTATAATTCTGCACTGTGTGAGTTTAGATAATCAGCCACTCCTTCATCGCTTGCCTGCATTGCTGGCTTACCTTTTTTCCACCCTGCTGGACATACTTCACCATGCTCTTCATTATGTTTTATTGCATCAATAATTCTAATAAACTCATCGATATTACGCCCTAAAGGAAAATCATTTATCGATTGGTGACGTACAACAAACTTATCATCAATAACAAAAGTTGCTCTTAGTGCAATTGAGTCATCATATAAGACCCCATAGTCTCTTGATATAGACTTTTTGATATCAGACACTAAATTGTAGCTAACCTCTCCAATACCACCATCATTAACTGGAGTGTTTCGCCATTTATAGTGTGAAAATTTTGAATCTATACTTATTCCTATCACTTCAACATTACGTTTTGAAAAATCTTCTATTTTGTTGCTAAATGATATCAACTCAGTTGGACAGACAAAAGTAAAATCAAGTGGATAGAAAAAAAGGACAGCATACTTATCCTTTATATGTTTACTTAAACAGAAATCATCAACTATTTTTCCACTAGCAAGAACAGCCGAAGCAGTAAAATCGATAGCGGATTTTGTTACAAGATTCATAACTAACCTATTCATTCTTAATATTTATAATTTTATACCTTGATACATTTACATGCAAGTTTTCTTTAGCCCCAATCCTATAAAAACGGTTCTGTTGCATCTATAAACCATAGGAAAGAAGATCATTAAAGGTGGGATTATAGGAGTTATGAAGCCATTAACATAGCAAAATTCTCAAAAGTAGAAACATTATTTAATAATTTGTCTTTTTTGAATCATACGAATATTTTCTATGCCTGTGATGGTAATCTTTGCGGAATGGAAGCTTTTAAACCCAAGCATTGGCTTTATTAGTTTTTTGATAAATCTATCAACAATATTATTTAGATATTTTATTTGAAGAACTGTAATCTTCAGAAATTTCTGCATTCAAATCATCAAGAGCAGCAGTATTACTGCCGCTTTTATCAATTACAATTTTCTCAGGAAGATAGTTACTCCTGAAGGCTTTACGAAAGAATGCAAGTGCTGCAGACTTGTCTCTACTAACACACAAGAGGAAGTCTACAGTATATAAATAAACCCATTTACCGTTTAATTTAATGTAAGTCTCTCCAACTACTACCAACCTGCTTCTTTCTTTTCCTTACTGCCTCATCTATCAGTGGTGATAACCCACCTTTGTAACGTAGCATTTTGCTCCCCTTATACTCATCATTTCTTCCAAATCTCGATAGCTCAAAGAGAATCGACATTTCATGTATACAGATAACATCCGCTGAAAAGCTAAATCCTTTGAAATATGGCAACAATTTTTGATTGATACGAAACATCTTTGCTTTTTTTTTTAGACAATTATATCATTCTTCTTTCTACTTCCCTACAAATGCGACAGAACCTTTTCATGATACTGTTTATAATCCTCAAGACTCTTTGATATTTTGCCTTTTAACTCTTCTTGCGAATCTTTGCTTTTTAACGTTTCTTGCAAATTTTTGTCTTTTAACAACTCGTTAGCGTGAGATTTTTCAATTTTTTGCTTCCATTCATCATACGTATATTTACCACGTTGTGTATCTTGACACTCGCCTCCTACATTAAATAGTTCTTCATTACAGATTTTATCACCCTGATAAAAGTAATCGCTTATATTAATTTTATCGCTAGTTAAAGTTTGTCTAATTGCTGCTTTATTTTCTGCAAGTTCTTCTCTGTACTTGTTAATGCAATTTAGTAATTCTTTTTTGCAATCTGTAGTCATAATCTAGCTCCTTTAATAAAATAAAACCTATTTTAGCATAAAATAATTAATACTTTATTACTAATCTGAGGTATACTAAGGTAGTGATAAGAAGTCCAGCATCTACAAAGTTTGTTTAAACTATTTTCAAAACGAATAAAATGTAATTTTAGGTAAATAAAATGAATTACGATGTAATCATTTCAGGTAGTGGGCTAATTGGTCTTATTACTGCTATTGGCCTGAGTAATGACTCTGTATCTGTAGCCGTAATTGAGAAAAATAGTTTACCACGTGCAGTTGATGATAATCGAGCATTTGCTATTTCTCAAGGGTCAAAAAAAATACTAGAAAAATTAGGAATTTGGCAGTTCTTAGAAGATGAAGCTGAACCAATACTTGATATATGCATATTAGATGGAGATAGCCCATTTACTGTTCATTATGACCATAAAATGGTTGGTGAAGAGCCAATGGGTTATGTAATCAAGAGCGCTATTATATGGAATGCAATTAATAATAATTTTTTGCATAAACTCAATATATATTCTCCACGTTTCTATAAAACAATCGCTTGTGACGAAGGATACGTGGAAGTTACTCTTGATAATGATCAAAAATTGATATCATCGCTATTTATCTGCGCTGAAGGTAAAAACTCTAAGCTGCCAGAGTTGTTTTCTATAACAATAATAAAATTTGATTATAAACAAAATAGCATGGTATTTAATGTAAAACATGAACTACATCACCAAAACTTAGCTGTAGAGAGGTTTTTTCCTGGTGGTCCATTTGCAATTTTGCCAATGAAAGGTTGTAAGTTAAAAATGTGATATAAAAGAGATAAGAGGGAAAGATAACCCTACTCACTATAGGAATAGGGCTATCACGGGCGTGTGCGACCGAATGAAAGTTGGTATTACAACCGTAGCCATCAAGGTAAACTAGCCCCATCTCTCGATACGTTTGAATAGTTGCATGGGACATATGTATGCACCCGTTTACAATCTTAAATTAATTAAACTATCGAGGTTATTTATTATGATTACATCTTATCAAAATTTCATTGGCATTGATATCGGAAAATTTAAAAATGTTGCTGCAGCTTATAACCAAAGGAGCGCTATCAAGTTTGACAATGATGCTACTGGTTGGCAACAGTTGTTTCAAAAATTTTCAGATATCCTACCTAATTCTCTAGTAACTTTAGAAAACACTGGAAAATATGAGCTTGGCTTAGCACATTTTCTTGTTGATAAGAATGTTGCTGTACATCGAGCTAATACTCGTAAAGTAAAAAGTTTTATCATATCACATGGAACTTTAGCAAAGACAGATCAATCAGATGCAAGAGCCCTTGCTCAATATGGTTTTGAACGCTATAGTGCTCTATCTCTATTTGTGCCTATGTCAAAAGAACAAACCGCCTTAGTTGCACTCTGTCAACGTCGTGATGACATTACGCAAATGAGAACTCAAGAGAAATGTAGGCTTGCAGCACCTGAAAACGACTATATAAAGGAAAGTTGCCAAAAAACAATAGACTTTTTTACCAGTCAGATAAATGAGTTCAACGATGCCATACAAAGAATTATTGATAAAAATCCAGAGTTACAAAAGCGTCAAAAGATCTTGAGAACAGTGCCAGGAATAGGTCTCAAGTTATCACAAGTTTTTGTGTATCTAATGCCAGAACTTGGCCACCTAAACAAAAAAGAAGTTGCAAGTCTTGCTGGAGTTGCTCCACATCCAAAAGAAAGCGGTAAAACTATTGGTTACCGAAGGATAACAGGTGGTAGAAGCAATGTTCGTGCAAAGCTTTTCACAGCTGCTATGGCTGCTGCAAGATCTAAATCTGCACTTGGTGCTTTTTATTCTGATCTTATTGGTAGAGGTAAAAAGAAGATGGTAGCTATAACAGCTCTAATGCGAAAAATCATAGTAATTGCCAATGCAAGACTTAAAGAAGCAATTAATATGAAATAAAAAAAATCTGTATAGAAAATAGGTTAACGAATATGTGCGTCTACACACATTTAAAGCACATATTCGTTAACCATAAAATCTAAGCAGTGCTTGCTGTTTGATATAAATTTCTTTCTGTATAAACTAGGGTTTTTGTTGCCAAAATACATTTTTCAATTGAATAAAAATACAAAATTATCAACAAATGAGACTAAATTCAAAAAATTTTAAAAAACATAGTTGATGGCTATACTTCTTCAATAGTTTGGACAGAAAAATGCGAAATTTCAAAAATGCTGATGAGCTTATCTGAAGAGGAGTTTATCATAGAACTCAAAAAAAGATTTGGTTCTTATTTGGGAGAAATTGAATTAGAGGGTGAAAGAAAATCTTACCCTTTGAGTTTTATAGCCCTTCTCATAATAGTCCAAAAAGAGTAAGATATGGATTGATAGTAGTGGAAGGTAAGGATGCCAGTAGCATATAGTTATGACTTAAGAAAAAAGGTAATGGAAGCATTGGATGAAGGAGAGAGTGGAGAAACTGTTGCCAAGAGATTTAAGATCGGAAAAACAACTTTATATGAGTGGAAGAAAAGACGTGAGAAAACGGGAGATTTTCAGTCAAAAAAGCCTGGAAGCGTGGCATAAAATTACCGACTGGAATGCATTTGCCGAATTTGCAAATGAGCAAGGTGGCAAAACTCAGTCAGAGATGCTGGGGCAATATTAGTAGACAAACAATTCATCGAGCACTTAAAAATATAGGATTCACAAGAAAAAAAAGACCTACGGATATAAAGAAAGAAATGAAGAAAAGCGAGCTCAATTTTCAAAGGTTATAGCAACAAAAGAACCTAAAGAATTAGTGTATATAGATGAGTCTGGACACTGAACCTATGGGTATTGCCAGAAAGGACAGCGGTTTTATGCCCTAAAATCTGGGAAGAAAACTCAACGAATTAGCATGGTTGCAGCCTTAAGTGGAAGAAAAATAATTGCTCCGTTAACCTTTGAAGGCCACTGCAATATGGATATCTTTAATAAATGGTTTGAGCAGTTTCTGACACCGATTTTGGAACCTGGACAAACTGTTATCCTTGATAATGCTACTTTTCATAAGTCTAATAAGATTTGCTAAAGGAGTTGGTGCAGAAATTTTATATCTTCCTCCATATTCTCCAGATTTTAACAAAATTGAACATTATTGGTTTGCTATAAAAAACAGAACCAGGAAAAACATTCCTTTATTCAAATCTTTTCGTCATGCTGTCGATTCTTCTTTCTTATGACCTTTTTGGACTATTATGGGAAGGGCTATACTTTTGCGAGAAAGCTTCATAAAAGCAGAATTTTGCTTATTGGCGATGCAGCACATTCAATCCATCCAGTTGCAGGTCAAGGACTTAACCTTGGAATGAGAGATGTAGAGAGTGTTATTAGACAAATAACTGCTGCAAAATCCTCTGGCATTGATGTTGGCAGTAATTATCTATTGAAGAAAATTTCACGTGATAGATACTTTGATAATTTTACTATGGCACTTGCAACTGATGGACTAAATAGAATATTTTCCAACAGAATACTTTGCGTTAAAGTTCTGAGCAATCTTGGTTTAATGGTAGTTGAAAATTCAGATTTTCTTAAAAAAAGCTTCGTTCGACATGCTATGGGGTTTATATAAATCATTAGATTTCTTTCATCATAATCAGGTGTCATTAGAGTAGTTGACACTGGAGCCCAAATTCCATAATGTCATGCCAGTGCCCAGACACTGGCATCCAGAAAAATTTATAAGCAAACTTGAGCTTATGCTAAATTTGATGAAATGAAAAACTGAATTCCAGCGTCACGCACTGGAATGACAAGAAAAAGGGTACTGGCATGACATTAAATGATTTTCCTTATTTTAGCATTAAACGCGATGAAGAAAATCATTTATAATCGCTATAGCAACTAGTGTTGAAACCTGACGTACCTTTTGGCTTGACAAACGAGAGTTTTTATCTGATTTGACAACAAGGGCTTCTAGATGACTTTGAAAGTAAATATTACCATGCTTATCTTCGATAGCTTCTATTACCCCGTCATTGGCAAATGCTGCAATTTTATATCCAAGTAGCTCTAGCCTTCTTCTATTCTCTGTAGTATTACTTACTGTACCTGAATGAGCATTCGGAAAATAAGTTGAAAACCAGCCATTTTGATTAGGTAGTAAAAATCTAGCTACCACTTTTTCCAAACGACTACCTGGAACAATTTTTATCTGCTGAAGAGATATATTCTCTTTTTGTGGATAGGATGATGATTTTAAATGATTCTTCTCATCATTAACAACATTTGTTATTTCAATTTCTTTTGCATGCATAATGTCTTGTAAACCACCGCATATGGCAAGCAAATGAATTGTAGGATTGTCATCTACTGTTTTTACAATTGCTTCATTCACAAGCTGGCGGTAAGGGTTAAGAGCTGAATGAAAGTTATCTGAAATAAATATTCTGTTTATCTTTTGCTCTTTGATAAATTTTGCAACTTCAACTTTTATTCGATCTAGTATCAGCTTTTTTGCCAATATTTCATCTTGTTTTGCGAACTCTTCTTGGATTTCTTTTAGATTAATTATTTTGTCGTAGTCAATGAATATAGTTTTAACCCCAAAATTATTGAATATCTCATAGATATTTTGAGATTCATCTGTTTGCAATAAACCAACAATTATATTATAATTTACTGCATTTTCCACTGTCAAAGCAGATAATTCTTTGTTTACTTTTTCACTATAAGCGATATTACTTAATAGTAGAAATGTAATTAATAGTATATTAAATATTCTATTGTAACATTTATACATTATTTCCTAAATAATTATATTAATATTATAATATATTATAGAACATTAAGAAAAAGAATGTGGCCTGAGCAGGAATCGAACCAGCGACACAAGGATTTTCAGTCCTTTGCTCTACCAACTGAGCTATCAGGCCAACTACGTACTTTCATTTTTAGATAAAAAACGTTATCATGTCCATCAAAAGTTTTTGAAGTATAGAAACAAAGAATGAACATTAGTAACAAAATAGGAATTTATCCTGGTACATTTGACCCCATAACTTTTGGGCACCTTGACATAATAAAAAGAGCATGTAAGCTAGTCGATAAGTTGATAATTGGTGTTGCAGAGAATGTTAATAAACATACTAATTTTGACATAAGACTGCGCACAAGCATGGCTAAAAATGAAGTGAAAGGAGCAGGAATTGATGCAGATATTATATCCTTTAATGGGTTGCTAGTGAAGTTTGCCAAAGAGCAAAATGCTTCTGTTATTATTAGAGGACTGAGAGCAGTATCGGATTTTGATTACGAGTTTCAAATGAGTTGGGTAAATTATAAGCTCTTTCCTGAAATCGAAACTATATTTCTTCCTGCATCTGAGGATACTCAATTTATCTCATCAAGTTTTGTAAAGGAAATAGCGAGATTAGGAGGAGATGTTAGCAACTTTGTGTCAAAAAGTGTCCAAAGTGAATTGATTAATCTAAATAGGGTAGAAAATGGAGAATAAGTATTTGTTGTCTTTTTTATTTCCAAACGAGTATGTTAGATGTGTAAAATATTGTAAGCTAAAGGAGAGACATGTTAAAAGTGAGGGATAATAATGTAATAGTTTGCTGCCGTGGTGATGAGAATGATGATGGTTCTGGTCATCCAATAGTATACTTACACAAAGAAGGAGAAATGTATTGTCCTTATTGTAATAAGTCAATGGATGAAATAGTGAGTGCCGAAGAATTTCAATCTGTTGAGGTGAAAGTAATAAGCAAGAAGGAAAGAACCAAAGGTTAATAGTACTTCATTTTTTTAGCTTATGTAAATAGCAATGAGAGGGGCAGTAAAAATGAAACTATCCATACGGTCGAGTACTCCTCCATGGCCTGGTATAATACCTCCACTATCTTTAACATTGTAAACTCTTTTGATGAGTGACTCAGTGAAATCTCCAAGTTGGGCTAGAATAGCAACTATCAAACCAATTATTGGAGAATAAAAAATTGGAAATAAACTCAAAAATATTGAGCCAAAAATTGCACACACTATTCCAGCTAAGACTGCACCAAAAAGTCCTAACCAAGTTTTCCCAGGGCTAATGATTGGACAAATTCTAGTTTTACCAAAATTTTTGCCGAAAAAATAGGCAGCAATATCGATGCTCCAAATAGTTAAGATAAGCCATACTAATGCATATTTTCCCTGTGGTAGATTATATAGGCATATTAGCGAGGCATTTGGTAGTGCGATTAATAGTAATGCGAAAATGTATAAGATTCTATTGCCCTGAGTTAGATTATACCATTCAAAAGAAGATAAAACTGCAATTGAAAAAATTAGTAGATAAAATGATAAATCACTGAAATATGTAGCAAAAGAAAATATGAGTAATATTACTATTGAGGACAATATTCTAACCATAAAGTTATTATCTACCATATTTTTTTTCTCTTTTTGTATAATCTTCTAGTGCTTTGGTCAAATCTTGACAAGAAAAATCGGGCCACAAAGTATCACAAAAATACAATTCAGCATAAGCTGCTTGCCATAATAAAAAATTGCTTAACCTTTTTTCGCCACCAGTGCGAATTAATAAATCCAATTTTGGCAAATCTTTAGTATACAGAAATTTTTCAAATTCCTCTTCCAATACGCAATCAATATTTCCTTTTATGACGTTGTTGATAGCATGTATAATTTCCTGCTTTGCTCCATAACTAACTGCAACAGTGAGTAATAGACCATCGTTCTTATGTGTCACTTCTTCTGCTTTTTTGATTTGATCGAATATTTTACTGGACAATAGACTTAAATTGCCAATAAAATTTAACTTAATGTTACAATTGTAAATGAATTTCATTTTATCTTCATTAGTTAAAGTGGAGTAAAATAAATTAAATAGGTAGTCTGTTTCGTTTTCAGATCTGAGCCAATTTTCCATGGAAAATGCATACAAAGTTAAGTAAGGTATGGCCAGGACTGTGCAATGCTTAGCAATATCAAATGCAACCTCACTGCCTTTTCTATAGCCATCAATTTTTACCCTTCCTTGATTGTTTGCCCACCTACCATTACCATCCATAATAATTGCTAGATGTTTTGGCAGAGATTCTAGATTCAACATTTGAATTCAACCTGTTCTAATTAGCTTAATGTCTATATCTCTGTATGAAACGTTCACTATATCCACCTAAAACTATATTATTACTGAAAAATCATTGATAGTCTATATTACAAAAATTTTCTCAACCTCGGTGTCAGCTGCCAGTGATTTTACCAAGAAAATATAGTAAAAATAGTCTGATATAGATGGTTTTACGATATAGTGAAATTATTATAAACAAATGAATTTAGTGGTGTTAGGAATACCTGGCTCTTTTATGTGGATTTATATTCTCAATAACCTGCTCTAAAGATAAATTATATAATTTTGACACAGGTTCTTCGCATTCAGTATATCTTTTAAATGTAGGGAGTGGTATAAGTGACTCTATATTTATGTCCAGCTCTTGGGGAACATATTTAATTATATCTTCGTAAATACGTTCCTTGTTGTTCAAGTAATCGATATTAATATCTGTAATTTTACCAGCTTTACGCAGGAGTATAGCAAGCCTCAAAGTCGACTTTACGCTAGGTTTAAAATTTTTAAATATATTGACAAATACCTTACCAGTAACATTATCTGTTATTGCTTTTAGCTCTTTAGTGGTAACAGAATTGATGCCCTTAACAACATCTTGATCTTCTAGTACTTTTATAATATCTTGAGAACTAAACTTATTAAATATGAGTTCTAATTTCTCAGGAGCAATTGAATTGATGCAATCAACAATTTTTTGATCTTTTAGTGTTTTTATAATATTTTCAAAACTAAAATTCCCATTATTAAATATGAGTTCTAATTTCTTAAGAGCAATCGAATCGATGCAATCAACAATTTTCTGATTTTCTAGTAATTCTATTGTATCTACACAGTTAAGCTTATCACTATAAAATATGAGTCGAAATTTTTCAATGTTAAAAGAAATGATATTCTCAACAACCTCCTGATTTTTTAGTAGTATTATAATATCGCTAAGAAGAAACTTATCATTACAAAGTATGAATTGAAGTTTTTCATAATCAATAAAATTGATGTGCTTAACAAGCTCTTGATTTTCTAGCAACCTTATAACTTTGTGACTGCTACTAGCATACTTGCTACTATTAAACTTATCACTATTATGAATGAGTTCAAATTTTTCATAATCAATAAAATAGAGGTATTCAACAACTCTTTGATTTCCTAATAACTCTATAATATTTTCACCACTAAACTTATCACTCTTGAGTATAAGTTGAAGCTTTTTATCATCAAGAGAGTTAATTCGATCAATAGAACTCGAATCTTTTAGTAATTCTGTAACATTTTGCTCACTAAGCTTACCATCACTCTCAACTATCATCCATTGAATAAAACGGATATTCCTAATAGCATTTTGATTTTCTAGTGGTATTCCCACATCTGCATCGTTGCAAAACTGAACATCATCAACATGTTTTTCATTAATTCCTTTATTTCCTAGTGCTTCTTTAGCGAAGTTATTCGGATCATTTTTTTCATCTTCCTCGTAATCATAATATCCATAATCTTCTTCATTCTCCTCACTATCACTACTTTCGAATTCATTGTTGATATTGCAAACCTTCCCACCTTTTAGTATTTCTAGAATATTGTGCTCCGCAGGTGCATCATTTAGCATGGACCTAAACATTTCATCATCATAATCGTTGATGTGATTAACAATGCTCTCATCTAATAGTAATTCTTCAATACCTTTGTGACTAAACTTATTATGATACTTGCATAAGATTTTAAGCTTACTGTAATCCATTGAATTGATGCCATCAACAACTCTTTGATTTGATAGTAATTCTCTGTTATAAGTCTTACATATCAGTTGAAGTTTTTCATTATATAAGTCTTCTGCATTGCCTGCCTTATCAAAATCCATAATCTTATTTCAATTTACTTAGTATTTTAATTTTGCATGTATTAGGAGGAAATAATCAAGCATTATGATGGAGAGTAGACCGGCGGAGCTTCCCCACCAGTCTCTCGCAGAACTGTACGTAAACCTCTCAATTTATACAGCTCCCGTTATTCAGCCTTTTGATCCCAATCCTAGTGTCCAGTGATAGAAAATATTTGGAGACCTCTTTCTCACTTTTGCTAGAAATTGCTTTGCTAGTCTTCCATGATTTCGAAGTTTCTTATATTTGGCTCTGACCCATCCTACTAGGTGCCACTCTACATTTCTAAGAGATGGATACATCTCTGATTTATAAAACCTGCCATAGTACTGATACCAGCCTCGGACTATAGGATTTATTTTCTTTGATATTTTCTCTAGTGTTGTATATGTTTGCCTACGTATTTTCCATGACCTTATGGTTTGGTTGATCTTCTTCTTGGCTTTGTTGCTAATTGCAGGTAGAAATGAGACAAAATAGTTTCCTATTTTATTGTTCTTTGCCAGTCTAGGTCTGAACGTGTAACCCAGAAAGTCAAAGCTCTGTATTGGAAACACATCTCTCCTATTGTCATCCTTACAGTACACTATTTGTGTCTTTTCAGGATGTAATTTTAGCTTAAACTCAGCCAATCTTTCTTCGATCTTGTCTTTTATGAATTTTGCCTGTTTCTGGGTTTTACAGTGCACCATTGCATCATCTACATATCTCTCAAATGGTATTGTTGGGTAGTTTTGCCTCATCCACATATCAAATGCATGATGCATAAATATGTTAGAAATGATTGGGCTTACAGAACCTCCTTGTGGAACTCCCTTATTCCTAACTACCTTACTGCCATCTGCTAGTTGAATCGGGGCTTTCATCCACCTTTCCACGTACAGTATGACCCACTTGCAATCTGTATGCTTCTTGATAGTTTGCAGTGCTAACACATGATCCAGATTGTCGAAAAATCCAGAAATATCAAGATCTATCGTCCAATCACTTCTCCAACATCTCTTACACGCTGTACTTACCGCATCCAGTGCAGACTTGTTTGGTCTATAACCATACGAATCTTCGTGAAATTCCGGCTCTACTAACGGTTCGAGATACATAGTAGCTGCTGTTTGCCCTATCCTGTCGAATACTGAAGGAACACATAAAGTTCTTTGTCCTCCTGTATCTTTTGGTATCGCAACAGCTTTTACTGGTTCTGGAAAATAACTTCCGGATGACATCCGATTCCACAGTTTGTATAGATTATCTTTTAGATTTTCTTCAAACTTTGTTATCGAGACCTCATCTACACCTGCCGCACCTCTGTTTTTGGATACTTGTTTATAAGCTTTCCAAATCAGTTGCTTTGGTATGTCAAAAGATTTTGTTTTATTCATTAACTCTTCCCTTTCGGTTGATAAATAATTAAAACTAAATAACTCAGCCCCTTCGCTCCATTTCCATTACAAAAACTTCTTCACTACTACGAGCTAATCCGCCCCTGTTTTTCGCATCAGTACTCTCTTCCTTAGAGTTCAGCTCCTTGGACTTCTCCCTTATCATCGAAACGACAGGTTCCCATAGTTCCACACAATAGCCTGAAATAGGTTCATGCCACCTATATGCCGGATGCCACCTACCCAGTAGACAAGTTCCCGATAGGCTTATCCCAAGTTACTTTTTCTCCCCTGGTTTTGACATCATCGCATTACCTTTCGACGTGTAATCAGTGGTTCACTTGCGTTCATCTCTCTATTTCACACATGACGCATAATTACGCCTTTTCCATAACGCTCACTACCTTGGCTCTTTACCAAAGCAGCTTATGGTTGTTTGAAGCCTGCTCTTGTAAACCGGCTCCGAGGGGCCCACCCTCATCTATTGTGCAGCTTTCGCACTTAGTTTGCTCTTTCCTGAACATTCCTTGTGTCTCTACGGCACACAAAAGGCCTAATGAATTTATTAGTTTATTTATGTTTCTTTTCATGTATAAATTTATAGAAAGTTTTATGTAGAAGTTATTTTATGATCAAAATTATAGAAATCAGAGCGCCAAAAACTCTTGGTGGTGAATCAGTTACGGAAGGTATAGTAAAAATAAAGAAAAATATCGGCGAAGCAGTAAAAGTAGATGACTTGATCTTTGAAATTGAAACTGATAAAACGGCGCTAGAACTAACTGCAGAAGCTTCAGGACAAATAACTGAATTTTTTGTGAAAGAAGATGATGTAATTAGCCCTGATCAATTACTGGCAAAACTTGCTGTAGGAGAAGTAAAAGAAGAAGTGAAAAAAGAAGATAAAGGCGAAAGCGCTGATAAAAAAGATGCCCCTTCAGCTCGTAAAATTATGGAAGAAAATGCAATTAGTGCAGAAAATGTAAAAGGAACTGGCATGGGAGGCAGAATAACTAAAGCGGATGTGATAGACCATATGAGTAAAGCTGAACAACCTCCGGTAAAACAATATGAATTGCCAAAAAGTGTAGTAAGTGGAGAGAGAAGAGAAGAGCGAGTGAAAATGAGCAAAATAAGGCAAGTAATAGCTGCTCGTTTGAAAGCATCGCAAAATACTGCTGCAATACTGACCACGTTCAATGAAATTGACATGAAAAACGTCATGGATCTGAGGGCAAAGTATAAAGAAACTTTTGAAAAGAAATATGGAATAAAACTGGGTTTCATGTCGTTTTTTATAAAGGCAGCAGTGCAAGCACTAAAAGAAATTCGTGAGATTAACGCTGAGATTTCAGGTGATGAAATTGTATATAAAAATTACTATGACATAGGTGTTGCTGTTGGCACTGACAAAGGTCTTGTTGTACCAGTTATTCGTGATGCTGATCAAATGTCATTTGCTGAAATTGAACTAACTTTAGTTGCTCTTGGCAAAAAAGCACGAGAAGGTAAGCTGCAAGTATCGGAAATGGAAGGTGCAACATTTACTATCTCAAACGGTGGTGTGTATGGTTCACTTCTTTCTACTCCGATAATAAACCCTCCGCAATCTGGAATACTTGGCATGCACTCAATACAAAATAGACCAGTTGCTGTGAGTAGCTCAATTGAAATCAGACCTATGATGTACATTGCCCTCTCTTACGATCACAGAATAGTTGATGGCAAAGGAGCAGTTACTTTCCTTGTGAAAATCAAAAATTACATAGAAGATCCAAATAGATTGGTTTTGGAAATTTAAGCAGGTTAAAAGCGACAAGTAAGTTTTTCTGAAGTTTTCAAGATGGGTGGCTTTGTTGAATGGCAAGGAATGAGGAGGAGTAATGAAAGGAATTTACGAGGCAAATTTGAAAATAGGCATACCTATATCAGTAAAGTTATTAATCAAATAGCATTTTAAAAGCACCTCTTGAGAGCGATTTACCTCAGATTTATTCTTAAAACTAAATCCAAATGTTTTTTTGAGCCTCAGGAAAAAACTCTCGATACGTGAACGTATTTCATACCTTGTCTTCTTTTTCCAGTGGGTTAAATTGTAAGTTTTCCTTATACTAATGTTGTTGTTTCTTTCTGATAGATAATCTATATTGCTGCAGATTTTTTCTTGGCTTTATGATGGGTTTCAAATTGTATTGATTGCACAACTTATATAAATTATCTGTATCATAAGCTCCATCTGCACGCAGAGACTTAATCTTATAGATATCACCCATTTCCTTTAGTATTTTAGATGCTATCATGTGAAAGAAAATTAGTATATCGAATTGCTATTGCCTTTTTGCTGTTTTCGTCCAAAGCAACATGTAGCTTTCTTATTTGATCTGTACCATTATACTTCCTTATCTTGGCGTTATCTTTGTTATGTTGAGTACTGTTACTATAAATATGGATTACAGTACTATCTATAGCAATTTCAATATTCTCTATGTCATTTTTATCTGTTCTGTGGTCACATAATTTCAAATTAAGTTTGACGAGAAGCTTGTGAATACTTGGAGATTCTTCACTATACTTTGTAAATATCCTTTTATAAATCCAACTGCTTGCCTTAAGCCTATTCTAAATAGATTAACAACTATATGTACTGCAATAACAACCTTATCGCTATAAATCTCCAGGAATTTTTTCTGAACTTTCGTACCAGTTTTCTATAGCTTCATCGATAAAATGAAAGACATTTCCTCTTTTTTCTAAAAATTGATTATACTCTTTATGATTACTGACTTTCATCTTCTGTGGCATATACTCTACAAAATGTTCATTTCTTAATAGAGTAACCACTTTCTTTAGATTTTCTCCCTTTTTTTCTCCCATCTCTACTCGCTATGCAACAAAGCCAGCTCTGCTCTATTATAACTACTACCAATGCTGAATATTGCTTCTTGAAGAACTTTAATTCCAATAAGAGAAAAGGCCTTTATTTTTATGTCTTCTGTTCCACTTTTTCCTATATCCATTATTTTATTAGCAAACTCAGCCCATTTACCTGGCTTTCCTATTTGATTTTCTAGTCTCTCATAGTACTCTGATAAAGAGCGTTCATAAATAAAAACAAAATCTTCAACAAACTTTCTGAGCTTTTCATGCACTTCCTTTTCTTGCGCAGAAAGTCTTTCTGCTTGATTAGAAGATTCTGTTAAATGTTCTTCTAAAGTTTCAATAATCTTTTCCTTATTGGATTGCTTAGCAATATCGAGTGGAGTTTTACCTTGATTATTTTTAATGTTTTGGTCTATACCAGACACATTCAAAAGAAGTTCGACAATGTCTTGATGTTCTTTGCTTACAGCAACATGTAGTGGTGTATTACCACCATCATTGAGATCTATATCATTAATATTTTCTACTTGAGCAAGTAATTCTTTAATTGCATTAGTCTTGTCTAGCTCAGGATTGCCCGTTTTGTGTTCACGTATCATAAGAAACAACTTGGCAATATTAGTATCATCAGGGTTATATTGACGTCTTATTCTATTTTTAAACTGAAAAGATTTTTCTTCCCTATCTGAACTAGTTGCTTGTGGGTTAGTCTTTATATCTTGCATAAAATCCCTCTCTATTTCACATAAAAACCTAAATTTTGTTATATGCTAATCAATACAATTGGCAATGCAAGTAGTTTTTATGTGTCTTTTAATATTTTATCTTCAGGCTATTTTATTTAAGTTTTTGACTAAAGAGTTATATATCTCTTTGGCCTAGCAATACATTCTACTAAAAATTTAGATAAAATAACCATTTCCAGAACTCAAAACCAGCTAGTGAGTTATCTAAGTGGAGAAAGTCACCTCTCCCCACTCGACTTCAAAACCGGACTTCCCATCATCCGGCTTCTCTCTAATTTGGTATACATACTTCCATGTAATTGATCGTGGCAGTGCTTATGAAGCAAGGATAGATTTTTCATGTTATTATTGCAATCTTGATGATGTACATGTGTTAAACCTAAACCAAAGATAACAATAATTACATTTACCTTGCTGTAACTTCAGTAATTTTATTACTCGTGATCTGGTAATTTACTTAAACGATTTCCCCAATATGGCCAATCTCCATCATACGGAGATCTATTTCCATTTACTTTGATATGTCGTTTAATAGCATGATCCCTATGTCTAATAAGATATAACTTGTTATTTACCATATATCTCCAATTGTCGTTACCATACTTTTTAAAGTATTTTCTTTTAACCCAACACCTTCTTTTGTCATGGTGTCTATAGACAGCCCATTTCCAAAGTTTGTTATGCATAGAGTAGTCTAATAAATTAAAGACTTTGCTTGAGACTACCGAGATGTAATATTGGCTCCAACCCCTTATTATTGGATTAAGTTCTTTTATTACAGTTTCTTGTGGCGCTGCTCGCAACTCTTTAAGCTTATGTTTTATAGATAACAAGTGTTGACTTATAGATTTACGACTTGGTTTAATCAATAACTTGTAACCTCTCTTATTTTGACGTGTTTGATAATGCCTTATTGAAAATCCAAGAAAATCAAATCCTGGCTTTTCCCCATTTAGGGATTTCAGTGTATGTGCAATTCTTATTCTTGCTGCTTTTATATTACTTTCTTCTTCAGCTCGGATAGATTTGGTTAATGCATAAATTGCTTTGTGTCCTCCTGTTTTTTCTATGAAATTATACATTTCCTGGGTCTTAGCTTTGTCAAAACAACTATCTTCTCTTAGCACCTTTCGTCTAGGAAATAGATTTCTAATAGGAACTGATAATGCATCTGCTATCACTTTTAGCCTTTCAATTGGAATGCCACATGTTCCTTGCTCATATCTTAGCAGCGTATGATAGTTTATGTTTGCTTTGCCTGCTAAATCTTTCAGAGCATATTTTCTTTTTAACCTCCAGCTCCTTACTTTTTGTGCTATTTGGTACCTTATCGAGATATTTGCCATAAATATTATATAGGTTAATACTACCAATATACAAAATGTTTGCATTTTAGTTGAATATTTCTTCACAATTGTGTATAATTACTAGTGCTTTTTGTGTGCCGTAGAGACACAAGGAATGTTCAGGAAAGAGCAAACTAAGTGCGAAAGCTGCACAATAGATGAGGGTGGGCCCCTCGGAGCCGGTTTACAAGAGCAGGCTTCAAACAACCATAAGCTGCTTTGGTAAAGAGCCAAGGTAGTGAGCGTTATGGAAAAGGCGTAATTATGCGTCATGTGTGAAATAGAGAGATGAACGCAAGTGAACCACTGATTACACGTCGAAAGGTAATGCGATGATGTCAAAACCAGGGGAGAAAAAGTAACTTGGGATAAGCCTATCGGGAACTTGTCTACTGGGTAGGTGGCATCCGGCATATAGGTGGCATGAACCTATTTCAGGCTATTGTGTGGAACTATGGGAACCTGTCGTTTCGATGATAAGGGAGAAGTCCAAGGAGCTGAACTCTAAGGAAGAGAGTACTGATGCGAAAAACAGGGGCGGATTAGCTCGTAGTAGTGAAGAAGTTTTTGTAATGGAAATGGAGCGAAGGGGCTGAGTTATTTAGTTTTAATTATTTATCAACCGAAAGGGAAGAGTTAATGAATAAAACAAAATCTTTTGACATACCAAAGCAACTGATTTGGAAAGCTTATAAACAAGTATCCAAAAACAGAGGTGCGGCAGGTGTAGATGAGGTCTCGATAACAAAGTTTGAAGAAAATCTAAAAGATAATCTATACAAACTGTGGAATCGGATGTCATCCGGAAGTTATTTTCCAGAACCAGTAAAAGCTGTTGCGATACCAAAAGATACAGGAGGACAAAGAACTTTATGTGTTCCTTCAGTATTCGACAGGATAGGGCAAACAGCAGCTACTATGTATCTCGAACCGTTAGTAGAGCCGGAATTTCACGAAGATTCGTATGGTTATAGACCAAACAAGTCTGCACTGGATGCGGTAAGTACAGCGTGTAAGAGCCTGTTCATAATCTTTTGAGGAGTAAAGCAGTAAAGGCTAGAACAACCATTTGCAGGCTAGTATTGAGTTTCCGCTCGCAATTTTTCCACAATCGCCTACATTTTTCCAACCAAGCAAAAGATCTCTCAACAACCCATCTTTTCGGCAATACAGCAAAGATGTGTAATTCGCTGCGCTTTATCACTTCAACAGTTGCTCCAATAATATCTTTTATTTGAGTTGCAAATTTTTCTCCCGTATAACCCGCATCAACTAGTATATTTTGGACTTCAGAGAGGTTTTCTCTTGCATTTTTGATCATTTTTACAGCACTGCTACGGTCAGTTATTTCTGCTGTTGTGATATAAATTGCGTGTGGTAGACCTTGAGTATCAACTGCAATATGGCGTTTTATTCCTGAAATCTTTTTACCAGCATCATAGCCTTTTTCTTCAGCAGTATCTGCATTTTTTACGCTTTGTGCATCAATTATGCAGAAGCTGGTTTTTTCTTTCCGACCATTGTTTTGTCGAACTACGCCAACTATTTTTTTTTAATACCAGCTCCAGAACACTTTCTTTATTTGCATCTGCTTTTTCACTCCACTTCTTAAAATAGTCGTAACAATTCCGCCATTTTGGAAACTCTTTTGGTAACATTCTCCACTGGCATCCACTTTTTAGGACGTATAATACTCCACAAAATACATCATATAAATCAAGTGTTCTCGGCTTTGTTCTCTTCCTGCAAGACTCCAGTAGGGTCGAGAACTGGCGCGCCTCTTTAGGGCTTGGTGGCTGATCCATTATTTTCATGTTGGGCCTCAATCCAAAATTCCCATGTTTACGTTTCCAGCTCCCGCCTCGTCAAACGCAGCATGCAGTTTTCCCGCACTACGCTTTCCTAGCAGATTCTTACCAAAGTTTATAACATCTTGTACTGGGGCTGCTTTCGGAACGTAATATCTTAATCTATAGTCTTTATATAGACCTAGTGTTTCGTATATCCATTCGCTACTCCACCTCTCCCAGCCAAATCCTTTTGCTTTTCTAGCTTTCATTAATTTGCGTCTTACTTTCTTCTCTACCCATAGTTTCACGTAGTTAAAGTTTCGACCTGAGTTTCCTATCCTAAAGTAGTTTGTCCACCCTCTCAGTATTGGATTAATGATATTTATCACTTTCCATATTGGTTGCGATTTGTGGTCGCGAAATACCTCCTTCAATTTTTGAAGTAAGTTTGTCCGCGCTTTCATCTGTGGTGTTGTTTGTACCCTCCACTTTCCTTGTTTTGTGATCTTCTCTCGAAAATCAAATCCTAGAAAGCTGAATGTCTCTCTTTCCTTTAGGTTAATTACTTTTGTCTTTTCTTTATTTACTTCTACCTTTAGTTTTGCTAATTCTTCTTGTACTCTTCTATACACTAATTTTTCTAGCCATTCCCATCTCTGGTGCCCATCTATCAGTATCACTAAATCGTCTGCCCATCTGGCGTATTCTATATGTCGATATTTTCCCTCTTTTGTCACCTCTTTTGCCTTCTCTAGCATTTTATCTACCTCATTTAGGTATATATTGCTTATTAGTGGTGAAAGTGGTGATCCTTGCGCTATTCCTCGTTTCCCTCCTACTTTGAGGATTAGCTTGATCAAGTGCATGATTTCTTTATCATTTACTCTTTTGGAAATCTTTTCCATAAGAATATGGTGTCGCACATTGTCGAAGTAGGATTTCAGATCTATGTCAATAACTTTTGTATTGCCTTTGATTGCTGCTTTCGATACTTTATCAATTGCTTCATGCGCTTTTCTCCTAGGTCTATATCCATATGATCCGTCCTGAAAGTCAGATTCAAATATTGGTTCAAGTATTAGCTTCAGTGCTGTTTGCACTATTCTGTCCCGGATGCAGGGTATGTTCAACGTTCTGAGTTTTCCCCCAACTTTTGGTATTTCCTTCCTCCGGTTCCTATTTGGGCTATAGGTTTTGGTTATTAGTTCGTGTCTTATTTGTTGAAGATACTTTTCTAAGCCTTCTGCCTCTATCGATTCAAATGTCACCCCGTCTATTCCTGGTGCCCCTTTGCTCTTCTTTGTCAGCTTATATGCTTCTTCTAGTGTCTCCATCTTGCAGACGTGAACATAGATTCCCCAGAATCGCCATTCCGGTTCTGTTTTCGCTTTGGTATATATCTTTCTTCTCAGGTCTTGTAATTTTATTGGCATTTTTATCATTTTTACCTTTACCTTCCTTTTTGTTAAAAGATTTCTACTAGTAGGGTGCCTTTGCTCCATGAGAGTTACCTCACTTCTTTACTACTACGCACCCATCCGCCACCCTCTCATCTTCGGTTCTTTTCCTGTTTTCCAGTTATAGAACCTACCACTCCAAGGTATTTCTCCTTGGGATGAGGAGGGCTTCTCCAGTTGCTTTGTATGTCCTCATTACCATGCTATCACTACCACCCCGCTGAAGTAGAACAATTGTATCAGTCGTTTTTCAACTGCCTATTCTGCTTTCGCCCATTGACCGCTGGCTCAGCCTTCAGTTCTTATCGTTTTCGAGGCCACCTATATGTTTGCTTTCGCTACGGCCTGGTAATTCGCCATTATCCTATGATAACGTTGTCGGTAGGCTTCAACATTTTGCTTTCCCTCCACATTGCTACCCTAGCTACAGGACTTCGACTTTTATCCTGGTGGGTCTACCTCCCACTGAACATACTTGCCTTCTCTGGACACACGATCTGCTACAATAATCTCAAACTTTTCTCGACTTATATCACTTGGATATAAATTTCGCATATCCTACTTTATATACTTTATCCTCTCATTCTATCCCTTTTTTGAGATCACGTACAGGTTCTAAAGCTTTCGAGAGGTTTCTTTACTACCTCCACACACCCTATCAACCCATGATAATGCTTCATTATTACTAATCGCCTTTATTTCTTCTTTTACCTTTTCTTCACTCCACTTACCACTCCTAGGAAAACTTCCTTTTTCTACCGCTTCTGTGACCGTCATTCCTCCAAAAAAACACTCTTTTCCTATATTTTCCCCTCTCTTTTGTAGTTCAGACCACATTTCTTTATCTGCTACTCTGACCTCTACTTGACTGTCATTTTCCGCATTATGGTATACTACAATTTTTAGGCTACCAATACTTGTAGGAAATGTTATCTCAAAAGCACTATTGTCAGACACATCAACGTAATTCCTCTCACCTTCTTTTTCACTTCTAACCTCAACCTTACTATTTCCCATTTCTATAACATCACCTCCTAATTTTACCTCTCCTGTGGTTAATCCTAAATTTTTTGTACCTTCCAATACTCTTGCAATATTTACCTTACTATTTTCAGAAAATTTCATAAAGTTATCTAAGTGGGAAAAGTCGCCTCTCCCCACTCGACTTCAGAACCGTACGTGAGACTTTCGCCTCATACGGCTCCTCTATAATTTGGTGCTTGTCATGCACACTTTCTATGTAATTCATCGTGACAATGTCCATGTAACAAGGATAAATTCTTTTTCATATTATTACGTCTGTTTCGGTCAATATGATGTGTTTCTAAGATATCATCATTTTTAAACCAAAGTTGACAATGACCACATTTACCTTGTTGTAACTTCAACAATTTTATTACTCTTGGTAGTTTATCTGGTATCTTCCTTAAACGATTACCCCAATAAACCCAATCGCCATCATATGGAGACTTGGTTCCTTTCACTTTGACATGCCTTTTAATAGCATGATCTCCGTGCTTAATAAGAAGAACTTTGTTATTTGTCATAAATCGCCAATTATCGTTTTTATACTTTTTAAAGTATTTATTTTTAATCCAGTATTTTCCTTTGGTTGGGTGCCTGTAGACTGCCCACTTCCAGATGTTTCTAAACATTACACTGTCAATAAACCTAAAGGTCTTGTTTGACACAACCGAAGAATAATATTTGCTCCACCCTCTAGTAATTGGGTTAAGCTGTCTTATTACTGTTTCTTGTGTTGATCCTCTTAATCCTCTAATCTTATGTTTTATAGTGAGTGTATGCTGTTTTCTGGATTCACGACTTGGTTTGACTAATAATTTATAACCCCTCTTATTATTTTTCGTAGAGTAATGCCTTATTGAGAAACCAAGAAAATTAAATCCTGGCTTTTCTCCATTTTGAGTATGAGAAATCTTTGTTTTTGAAGGTTTCAATTCTAGTCCAATGGTTTTGAGCCATTCTTCAACTATCATTTTTGCCTTCAGAATGATTTCCTTACTCTCATGTATGATGATAAAGTCATCTGCGTAGAAAATTACACTTAATGAGCTTTTTGCTTCTCTACTGCTTGCAACACCACATTTCATCTTCCTATATTGAAGAAGTTCACTCCATAACGTTTCTTTGATATATTGTTCTAATCCATTTAATGCAACACAAGCAAGTAACGGTGAGATCGTCCCTCCTTGAATTGTACCACGTTTTGTGGATTCAAATTTTCTGTTTTCCATTACTCCAGCTCTTAACCATCCTTTTATAATTCTTCTAAAGGTTGGTGTAGTGTTAAGTTTTTCCAACAGAGCATTTTGATTAATATTATCAAAACATCCAGAAATATCAGCATCTAAACAGTACGCTGTTTTCCAATTCAGTGAATTAAATATGGCTTCAATAGCATCATGACATGACCTACCAGGTCTAAAACCATACATGTTCGGTTCAAATCCTACCTCCCACTCTGGCTCTAGTGCCATTTTCATAAGTGTTTCTTTTGCCCTATCTGAGATAGTAAGTATACCAAGAGGGCGATATTCTATTGGTTTTCCAGGTTTTGGAATCCAAACACGTTTTGATGGTTTCGCTTTTTCTCTAACATTTAAAGAATATGCTAATTGCAATCTTTCTTTATGATTAAGATTTGCTTTTCCATCAATACCTGCAGTTTTCTTCCCTCTGTTATCTTGAGTTACTTTTCTGACAGCAAGTAGTTTTGCACTTATTGAATTGAGTAATAATCTTTGAAGTTTATGTACCTTCTTCTTATCATTACATATTGCAGCTTGGTAAATTCGCTTTTGTAGCTTAAATACAAATTTCTCAACTTTACGCCAAGGAATTGTATTCCATTCATACCTAACAAATTGTTGGTCTATAACATATTTACTACTATTCACCACTTTACCTTCCAAATTATAGTGTCCACGTCTGCATATCCCAAATATTACTTTGGGCATTAGCTTCTTGGACAATCCCTCCAATGTAAGTGCTTATGGCTGGCTGCCTACTTACATTCAAATGAATATAAGAGCACCTATATGGTTATCCCGTTTCACGATTTTGTTTCGTGTTAGACTTAGGTTCTTACTTTTTACCGGAAGCTGAGAACATCTATAATCAAAGACATCTAACTTTAATTCCTCGTATGCTTCATACCATTTTGGTCTATGCGTAAAACAACCTTAATTTCGCATATTCAATATAACGACAATTCAATCATAAGTTTCTCTCGTAACCATATCTAACTCTGTTTGCAGGAGTTTGCTATAAGGTTTAGCATTACCTGCTTTTATCTCATGCTTGCATCCTAAAGGTTGCCATTCTTTAAAATGTGAGACATACATTATCCCTGATGTCTAGGGAAGATGGAATCTAACCATCACAAAATCGCAACTTCGGGTCGCACAAACATCCTATTATCTATTTCCACGTCTTCTATGATTCCTTCATTTTCAATAGCACTTTCACCGATTTCTCTCAGTTCTTTAAGCCACTCATCTATCTGTGGACGAATCTCTTGATACAGTTTGTTATGCATTTCACTTATTCCCTTATCCTGCAATAGATCGTAACTGAATATTGCTCCATTTAGCATCAATTCACATATTATGTCTTCCTTCTCATTTTCTTTGCATTTGATCAAAGGCATTTTCGATATTACTGTATCAGCAAAACTCTTCTGCCCTTCGCTATACGCATTTATCCTGATTCCAGCACTTAGTGCTTGGTCTATAGTCTTGTTCAGTTCTTCTACGCTTTTTGCCTTTACCACTCTACTTTTAAACCACCTCAATTCTGCATTTTCACTTGCACTTGGCTCTATCTTGCTTAAAGATGGAATAAACGGATTTTGACGATTTGAAGATTTTTTGTTATAAACCTCACGTCCTTCTCCAAGATTGATTGATTTTTCAGAAACATCGCTAGGGGAAGACACACCTTCAGGCTTCTCAAACCTGCTTTTATCATCAAATATTTTCGGATCAGTCTCGTCTACAAGTATAAGCTGCTGATTTTTTTTGCTAGTACGCCTAATAGCACTATATAGTCCTTTTGGTAATTTTTTAGAATCAATGATTAACTCATAAGTATTTCCATCCATATCATCAAATGATACTGCTTTTTTAGTAGTCATATAACCTCTCATATTAAGCATATTATTCAAGTCTATAGAGCAATTTATTGCTTTATAATTAACTTAATACGCAAATTATAAAAAGATCTTGTATATCTTGCAACTATTTATAATAAAAGAATAGCTTTATCAGGACTTTTATTCTTTAATCACAACTTAATATACAAACTATACAAAGATCTTTTATATTTTGTAATTCTCCAATATCTCTCTTCAGATTCTTGACTAAGTTTTTTTGCTACTTATGCTCTTTGTATTGTTTTGTAGTAGTTGGTAGCCAAACTTCTCAAGCAATTGAAACTTGTTTTATAACAGCTCTCTTTCCTTAAAACTGCAGTATCCTTTGTCTGTCATAATAATGTGATCCTCTAGTTCAATTCCCACTCCTTGACATGCTGATACTAATTCTCTAGTCATTACTTTATCATCTTCTGATGGTTCTAAACTCCCTCCTGGATGGTTATGAGCTAATATTATTGACGCTGCTTCCATTGATAACGCCTTTTTTACCACTTTCCTTTCAGATAGGTGTACCTCATCTATTGTACCAAAATACACTTCATCTCTTATAAGACGGTTCTGTTTATCCAAGTATATTATCAGGACAGCTTCTTTTGCTGAAAAGCCTATGTTTACCCTTACATACTCTATCAGCTTTTCTTGGCTATCCATTACCGGGCCTCTCTTTAAACCTTCTCTTAGTGCCCTCTTGTAAGCTTCTTTTACACATTCAATTGCTGCAGCTGCATGTTCGGTCATTCCTTCTATCATTTTCAGATCATCGATTTCTCGCCCTAAAATTTCTCCTATTCCTGGGCAATTATCCATTAGAGTTTTAGTAACATCTTGTGCTTGCTTTCTGTCGTGAACTGCTCCTAGAAGTACTGCCACTATTTCGCGATCAAATAGAGCACTTCCTCCTCCACTCTGTAATACTCTCTCTATTTCTTCTGTAAGTTTTTCACTATTATTCATAAAATATACTCCTCGTTAATAACAAATTGTTTTTAATTATTTACTGCTGTTTTTTATCAGCATTGGCATAAAGCCATAGCTTCCGAGTGAAGTCAAATCAATTTTTAAATCTTTTTTACTTATTTTTTCATGAATAGGAAAAGATATTAATATATATATTTATTTTCAAGTTATGTAAAAAGGTTGTTGTTAATCAATTATTCTAGAAATAACATCAGTAGAAAAACCTAACTGAAGTAAATTATTTGTAACTTTCATTTCCTCTACTTTATCAATCTTCTCTTTGTAAATTTGCTTTCTTTGCAAGAAAAATTCTACCCATATATTTAGCTCATCTCGTGATTCCTGATTGTCAATTTTTCTATATTCTCTTGCCAAACTTAATAATTCACTTTCTCCTTCGCAATCACTTTCTTTGTACTCCTTTATTAGATCTTCAGCATCTACTGACAATTCTCTTGCTATCTCCCACAACCTTTCACTTAAAAGAGTAACGTTACCTTGTTCATAGTGATGTATCTGTGAGGGCCCTACATTAAGCTTTTTTGCTAATTCTTCTTGCGTATATCCTCTTCCATTTTTTTATCTCTTGTCCTCCGTTTGGCTCGTATCTCTCTTTATCAGCATATTCTTCAGTTGATAAGCCTGTTGCTCGATAGATAATGTCATTATCAAACCCTGCCTTAACTAGATTCCTTGCAATTCTTATTCTTGCTGCTTTTATATTACTTTCTTCCTCAGCTCGGATAGATTTGGTTAATGCATAAATTGCTTTGTGTCCTCCTGTTTTTTCTATAAAATTATACATTTCCTCGGTCTTAGCTTTCTCGAAACAACTACTTTCTTTTAGTACTTTTCGCCCAGGAAAGAGATTTCTAATAGGAATTGATAACGCTTCTGCTATCACTTTTAGCCTTTCAATTGGAATGCCACATGTTCCTTGCTCATATCTTAGCAGCGTATGATAGTTTATGCCTGTTTTGCCTACTAAATCCTTCAGGGTATATTTTCTCTTTAATCTCCAGCTTCTTGCTCTTTGTGCTATTTGGTACCTTATGGAAACAGTAGTATACTTTGCCATACAGAAATAGATATTATATAGGTTAATACTACCAAATAAAGATATACAAAAACTTTTATGTTTGAATTTTAGTTGAATATTTCTTCAGAATTGTGTATAATTATTAATGCTTTCTAGGTTAATTTATCATGGCTCTTTCTAAGTTTCTCGATCCCAAGAATGATATATCGTTTAAGCGTATCTTTGGTACTGAAAAAAATAAAGATATCCTTATTCACTTTCTTAATGATATTCTTGGCTTCACTGGCAAAAGTACAATAAAGGATATAGAGTTTTTAAGTACTATTCAAGACCCTGATATTGCTTCTAAAAAACAAAGCATTGTTGATGTTCTCTGTAGAGATGAAAATGGGCTGCAAGTGATAGTCGAAATGCAGGTCGCTAAAACCAAAGGCTTTGAAAAACGTGCCCAATATTACGCAGCTAAAGCTTATTCAAGACAAGCTAGTAAGGGTGATCAATACCATGACCTTAAGGAAATTATCTTTATTGCTATAGCAGATTGTATTTTATTTCCTGATAAGTCTGAGTACAAATCAAAGCATACTATTCGTGATGAAGATACTAATGAACATGATCTAAAAGATTTTTACTTTATATTTATTGAGTTACCTAAATTTACAAAAACCAAGGAAGATCAGCTTTCAAGTATAGTCGAGAAATGGATCTACTTCTTTAGATATGCAGACGAAACTAGTGAAGAAGAGCTAGAGAGAATAATAGGAAGTGATCTAATAATTAAAAGAGCTTATGAAGAACTAAATAGATTCAACTGGTCAGAAAAAGAATTTATTGCCTATGAACAAGAGATCAAACGTATTCGTGATGAACAGGCTGTCCTTGCTCAAAAACTCGATGATGCCACTCAAAAAGGTAGACAAGAAGGTAGACAAGAAGGCATCCAAATCGGCCATCAAAAAGGTAAAATTGAAGGTAAAATCGAAGTAGCCAAAAACTCACTCAAGGCCGGTGTCTCTATAGATGTTATCGCTCAAATTACCGGTCTCTCTCATTCTGAAATTTTACAACTCAAGGAAAAAACATAATTATTCACTTCAACATTTATGAAAACCTTCTCTAAGTTCGACATATCACCTAATTAAGAATCTAGTGAACTATCTAAAACAGCTATGAAGATTGCACAAAGAATTATATAAATTACTATCATAACGTTACCCAAACTTCTATATCAAAGCTACGTGCTGTAAGTTCAATATGGAAAATACATTAATCACTTAGCATTTAATGTCTACTTCATCCATTTTAGCATTAAGACTATCAAACTTGCTACTGGTTGTTTCCCTAATTATTTTGGCTACCTTCACTTTAAATTTCCCACTACTTGGCATATTACCTCTTATATTATAACCTACCTATTGAGATTACCTCCAAGCTTGGTTACTCCTATCTCAGAAAGACAAGTTGATACTTTGTCCTTTGAATGGCCTTGAACGGAAGCATTACTTAAATAACTTTGAGGCTCTAAATTCATTTGCTTTGCACCATCAACTTCTAATCTACCATCTCCGTTGTGTAATATCCGTTGTATTGATCGATTTAGTACAACATTTAGCCTGCTATTAAACTCTACCATAAACTTGTCAAACTTCTTCGAACTTAACTTACCAGGACATCCTGCTTCTCTACTAGGACATGCTTTCTCTAAATACGAACTTAAAACTCCTGAGATCTCATCAAATTTACCACTCATGATTTTTCCTGTAACTTCTTTCTGTATTTCCACAAAATCAATATTTAATCGATGCATTGATACACCACTTTTTAATCCAGCTTGCTCTATTACTTTCTTAAATACCTCTGTAATATTGAGTGCATAGCCCTGTGCTTCTAGTTGAGATATAGACTGATCTGCTGTAGAAATATATTTCTGACCTGTAACTTTTCTAATGAGCACATCAAGTAACATTATTGTACCATTTACATCCATTTTTGCATCAACTTGTGAGATTGGACTTTTAGTACTTGATACTACTTCAGGTAACTCAGAACCTAATAACCCACTCACAGAGCTTCTTATCCAACCAAATAAATCATTTATCCATGAAGACGTTCGAGTAGCACTATTTGTAATTTTTTTGTTTATATCAATAATACTTTCCTTACTTAGTTGATTTGAAATAGAAGTTAGTTTACTAGACCTAGTTCGAGGATTTGGTATAGTCTCTACTTCACCATGTCCAACAAATACCGATCTTTTTCCTCTGATTGAACTAGAATTTTCTGCTTTCAACGAACTATTTGTTATAGTCAGAAGGAAATGTGGTACATTCTTACCATAACGCCCTAACTTTTCATTATAATTGTCTATGTTGTAACTAAGATAGGCAGACCAATCAGGATCTGTCATAACATTATGAATTGTTTGAGTTGATATCGTACATTTACCACACCTAGGAAAATCTTCTAACTCTCCTGTTTCACGATTTATTTTATAAGTAGCCAGAAATTTTATGTCTTCTCTGAATGCTTGATAGATATTTAACGCCTGATTAGCGAAAATTTCCCTACCCCTAGATAACGCTGTAATGACGTGAGGCTCAGCACAGTTGTTGTAATCCCAATGAGTCAGCCTATCATCAAGGCTATTAATTAGCTCAACAAGCTCGTTTCCTTTGTTCAGGTACAAATTAACTTGTTTTTTTAGATCATCAATTTTCTGTTCTCTCAGATAGCCCTTGAGGGTTCGTACTTCTTTTTGCAACCCTTCTAGTTCCTTGATTTTATTTTCTTGTCCTGTACTTTGTTTAATATCTCTTCCTAACTCTTTCATTCTATCTTGATATTGTTTAATCTTTTTATGTAAATATTCTACATAATTGGTATTCACTTTTTCTAGATGTTCTACCATTTTTCTGCTTAAATCACCCTTATCTATCATCACATCCTTTCCTAGAGTTGCCTTCAATTCTTGAACCACACGCTCCCTCAAATCCACCCCCAAACCAGGTAACATTTTAGATAAATCCTCTGCACTAATATTATTCAACAATCTTGCATTATCCCTTTTTATATCCTCTTGAACTTTATTAATTGCTGTGATAATCTCTAGATTACGAACAGGATCATCGCTTGCACTTACTTCTCTATTAGCAATATACTTATTATTTTCTAGGTATAACTCATCTAGTGGCTCATAGGCCTTGAATTTATTATGACGATAGAACGCTATAAATCCCTTACCTTTGTTTCCTGAAAATCCAGCTACTGCATATCTATCAGTCATTCCTACAGCAACTGCTCTGTTGGGAATCATGGCATTGTCAGCACTACTGCTCCCTGGTGTACTTCTGAGTTTACTCATATATGAATCAATAGCATCGTCTGCAATTCGCTTAGACAATAATTTTTTTTGTTCATTAATCTCTAACCTTTTTTTAAATCCTGATTTTCGGTAAAAAGATTTACCAATCAGCCAATTTTGATTGACCATAGCCATTTGACGAACTATGGAAAAATAAGTGCTGGGGTTACTCATATCCAGTCCCTCATTCAGCTCAGTAAGCATAAGTGATGGCACAGACACTCCCAGTACCTTCAAAGCCATTTTTCCGGCAGCGTAAGGTACGTACCTATGATTGTGTGTCCCCTCAAGAAGACTATAACCACGATTACGACCCATTCCCTTTGCTATATCCTTAAAACCCCTACGCGCAGATTTAAAAAAGCTTCGTGCAAACACCGGCAAATTAGTAGCATCATCAAGTGCTTGTAGTCCACCATAATATATTCCAGGCTTTGAAAAATCCCACTGATTGTCAAATCCACTCTTAACAAATGACCCCACACTGAAAGCTCCACCACCACTAATGAAAGCACCTCTACTCAAACTAGAACTTAACTTTCCGTAAGCTATTCTAGCACCATGGATTCCAGCCGGTATGCTAGAGCCTAGTGCAAACCCATGAAACCCTGCATTCCATGTTGCAGGCGATCTATAATCCCACTTGCCAGGATTCCATTCATTATTAGCACTACTCATACTTAAATACGCACCACCAGTACCTAAGGCAGTAGTTGCGCCGATAGCTGCTAGGCTCGATGCACTTACAGAGAAACCTCCTATCGTAGTAAGAGAAGTTGTAGATAATCCCACAGTAGCAAAACCAGAGGTAAACACACCTACAGATCCAGCAAATCCTACCGGTACAAATGCTCCAGCAATTCCTCCACCTGTTATACCAAGCCAAGTCTCTTTACTTTTAAAATCCCATACCGTAAAATCCCATCTATTATTCGCTGCAGCTCCACCTAAATACCCTCCTGCTGTAGCTCCAGCTATAATAAATGGTAGAAGAGCCAAAAAGGCAAGCTCTCCATCTGGATCAACCATTGATACCGGTGAGTTACCAGCATATTTGTATGGACTAAAGTACTGCTCCTTCGGATCAATCTGATAAAAACGGCCAATACTCGGATCATAAAATCTTGAATGGTAGTTATATAAACCTATTTCTTCATCCCATTCTTGACCAGTATAACGATATGAAATTTGACCTTCAGGATCACTTTCGTACTTACGCATTAAATTACCATATGGTAAGTAATCATACGCTGCTACAACTTCATCACCCTTTACCACTAACCTTATTGAGCCTTCATGGTCAGTTATTACATTATAAAACTCATTATTCCTAATAAACCCAAACAACCCTCTCGGACCATAGATGTATGCTGTTACTGATACGTCTGGTCTCAAACCTCCAGCAATATAAGTAACTTCCCTTTCTACTAATGCTCGACCAAACTCATCTCTTATATAGTGTATTTCTTTTGTTGTTTCCCCTGCTTTATCATATACTCTCTTTAGTACACGTTCACCACGTGCATCATAGTAAAATTCTAATGTTCTACCGTCAGTTAATTTTATTTTTGTAGCACGATTTGATACCGGATGATAATCAATCTGCTCAATACCTTTATGCAAAGCCTGAATTACATTTCCTCGACTATCATGTTTCATTAAAAAATTTTGTTTTCTTTCAGATGAAGCAAAAGATTGAAACTTCACATTGCTAACTTGGTTGGTATTATTACGATAGCCAATCTCGTAACGATCAAATCCAGTATAAAAATGACCATGATTACCATTTGCATCTATACTATAAGACTCAACATCAAACTCTGCTTCACCAAGCCGTTTAGCAAAATGTTCCGATAAAACACTAACTATTTCGTGAACATATGGCTGATACCGCTCCAGTACCTCATTAAACTCTTTTGCAAAAGGATTCTTTAAGTATCCCTTCTCTTCTAACATTTTCACAATCTTATTTGCATTTGCTTCCTCAATACTACCCCACCTTACAAATGCATCTCGCAAACTTACCTTCAATGATGATAAATCCCGCTTTTGAGCAAAATATTCAATCAATATCTCTTCCAGAGGTAACTCATACCATCCATAATCAGCATTAACACTTTTAAGATCATCAAGCAGTGTGCCTTTAATAAAAGATTTTCCCCTTTTACCATGACCTAAAGATAGATCAACTTTTTCATTGTCTTCTATCAGATACCAAGACTCTTTCAATCTCTCCCAAATATCACGTGAGGCTGTTTCATTCATTCTAGGAATTTCTCTAGCAAAACTATCAGGCTGCAGCGGCATAGGCGCTTCCTTACCTACAAAATACTTGGCCTTAGTCAACTCTTGATAATTACCATAATCATAGCTATGTCCATATTCTCGAGGAAATCCTTCTCTTCCCAAGGTGTTTTGAATGTGACGACCAGTCGAACCATACCTGCAAATAATTGGAAGCTCGTTTCTCAAGGTAAAAGAAACTTTTGTTTGATGCCCATTGTCATTCAAATAACCTTTTTTCTTTAGCTCGCGAAAACAAAATGCTGATTCTTCAGAAGTGACATATTCACTTACAAATGACTTCTCATTCAATCCAAGTTTACTATCATCACAACTCTCATGCCAGTTCGCCTTAAACTCAGTGCGTGTAATAGTTCCATCACCATACCCATAACCACCATAACTACCATTGGTATAGTAAACCCTCTCCGTTAAAAATCTATCTTTTAGTTCAGTTGGAGAGTAGACCGGCGGAGCTTCCCCACCAGTCTCTCGCAGAACTGTACGTAAACCTCTCAATTTATACAGCTCCCGTTATTCAGCCTTTTGATCCCAATCCTAGTGTCCAGTGATAGAAAATATTTGGAGACCTCTTTCTCACTTTTGCTAGAAATTGCTTTGCTAGTCTTCCATGATTTCGAAGTTTCTTATATTTGGCTCTGACCCATCCTACTAGGTGCCACTCTACATTTCTAAGAGATGGATACATCTCTGATTTATAAAACCTGCCATAGTACTGATACCAGCCTCGGACTATAGGATTTATTTTCTTTGATATTTTCTCTAGTGTTGTATATGTTTGCCTACGTATTTTCCATGACCTTATGGTTTGGTTGATCTTCTTCTTGGCTTTGTTGCTAATTGCAGGTAGAAATGAGACAAAATAGTTTCCTATTTTATTGTTCTTTGCCAGTCTAGGTCTGAACGTGTAACCCAGAAAGTCAAAGCTCTGTATTGGAAACACATCTCTCCTATTGTCATCCTTACAGTACACTATTTGTGTCTTTTCAGGATGTAATTTTAGCTTAAACTCAGCCAATCTTTCTTCGATCTTGTCTTTTATGAATTTTGCCTGTTTCTGGGTTTTACAGTGCACCATTGCATCATCTACATATCTCTCAAATGGTATTGTTGGGTAGTTTTGCCTCATCCACATATCAAATGCATGATGCATAAATATGTTAGAAATGATTGGGCTTACAGAACCTCCTTGTGGAACTCCCTTATTCCTAACTACCTTACTGCCATCTGCTAGTTGAATCGGGGCTTTCATCCACCTTTCCACGTACAGTATGACCCACTTGCAATCTGTATGCTTCTTGATAGTTTGCAGTGCTAACACATGATCCAGATTGTCGAAAAATCCAGAAATATCAAGATCTATCGTCCAATCACTTCTCCAACATCTCTTACACGCTGTACTTACCGCATCCAGTGCAGACTTGTTTGGTCTATAACCATACGAATCTTCGTGAAATTCCGGCTCTACTAACGGTTCGAGATACATAGTAGCTGCTGTTTGCCCTATCCTGTCGAATACTGAAGGAACACATAAAGTTCTTTGTCCTCCTGTATCTTTTGGTATCGCAACAGCTTTTACTGGTTCTGGAAAATAACTTCCGGATGACATCCGATTCCACAGTTTGTATAGATTATCTTTTAGATTTTCTTCAAACTTTGTTATCGAGACCTCATCTACACCTGCCGCACCTCTGTTTTTGGATACTTGTTTATAAGCTTTCCAAATCAGTTGCTTTGGTATGTCAAAAGATTTTGTTTTATTCATTAACTCTTCCCTTTCGGTTGATAAATAATTAAAACTAAATAACTCAGCCCCTTCGCTCCATTTCCATTACAAAAACTTCTTCACTACTACGAGCTAATCCGCCCCTGTTTTTCGCATCAGTACTCTCTTCCTTAGAGTTCAGCTCCTTGGACTTCTCCCTTATCATCGAAACGACAGGTTCCCATAGTTCCACACAATAGCCTGAAATAGGTTCATGCCACCTATATGCCGGATGCCACCTACCCAGTAGACAAGTTCCCGATAGGCTTATCCCAAGTTACTTTTTCTCCCCTGGTTTTGACATCATCGCATTACCTTTCGACGTGTAATCAGTGGTTCACTTGCGTTCATCTCTCTATTTCACACATGACGCATAATTACGCCTTTTCCATAACGCTCACTACCTTGGCTCTTTACCAAAGCAGCTTATGGTTGTTTGAAGCCTGCTCTTGTAAACCGGCTCCGAGGGGCCCACCCTCATCTATTGTGCAGCTTTCGCACTTAGTTTGCTCTTTCCTGAACATTCCTTGTGTCTCTACGGCACACAAAAAGCATTAATAATTATACACAATTCTGAAGAAATATTCAACTAAAATTCAAACATAGAATGAAGCATCCCTTTTGTATATCTTTATTTGGTAGTATTAACCTGTATAATATTTATGACAAATACCTCGATAAGGTACCAGATAGCACAAAAAGTAAGGAGCTGGAGGTTAAAACAAAAATATACCCTGAAAAACTTAGCAGACAAGGCAGGCATAAACTATCATACACTGCTAAGATATGAGCAAGGAGCATGTAGCATTCCAATTGGAAGGCTAAAAATCCTAGCAGAGTCGTTATCAATCCCTATTAGAAATCTCTTTCCAAGACAAAAAGTACTAAAAGAAAACAGTTGTTTTGATAAAGCTAAGACCCAGGAAATGTATAATTTCATAGAAAAAACAGGAGGACGCAAAGCAATTTATATGTTAACCAAATCTGTCCGAGCTGAAGAAGAAAGTAATGTAAAAGCAGCAAGAATAAGAATTGCAAGGAATCTAGTTAAGGCAGGGTTTGATACTGAGGTTATCTATCGAGTAACAGGCTTATCAATTGAAGAATATGCTGATAAAGAGAGATACGAGCCAAACGGAGGACAAGAGATAAAAAAATGGAAGAGGATATACGCAAGAAGAATTAGCAAAAAAGCTTAATGTAGGGCCCTCACAGATACATCACTATGAACAAGGTAACGTTACTCTTTTAAGTGAAAGGTTGTGGGAGATAGCAAGAGAATTGTCAGTAGATGCTGAAGATCTAATAAAGGAGTACAAAGAAAGTGATTGCGAAGGAGAAAGTGAATTATTAAGTTTGGCAAGAGAATATAGAAAAATTGACAATCAGGAATCACGAGATGAGCTAAATATATGGGTAGAATTTTTCTTGCAAAGAAAGCAATTTTACAAAGAGAAGATTGATAAAGTAGAGGAAATGAAAGTTACAAATAATTTACTTCAGTTAGGTTTTTCTACTGATGTTATTTCTAGAATAATTGATTAACAACAACCTTTTTACATAACTTGAAAACAAATATATATTAATATCTTTACTTATTCATGAAAAAATAAGTAAAAAAGATTGAAAAATTGATTTGACTTCACTCGAAAGCTATGGCCTTATGCCAATGCTGATAAAAAACAGCAGTAAATAATTAAAAACAATTTGTTATTAACGAGGAGTATATTTTATGAATAATAGTGAAAAACTTACAGAAGAAATAGAGAGAGTATTACAGAGTGGAGGAGGAAGTGCTCTATTTGATCGCGAAATAGTGGCAGTACTTCTAGGAGCAGTTCACGACAGAAAGCAAGCACAAGATGTTACTAAAACTCTAATGGATAATTGCCCAGGAATAGGAGAAATTTTAGGGCGAGAAATCGATGATCTGAAAATGATAGAAGGAATGACCGAACATGCAGCTGCAGCAATTGAATGTGTAAAAGAAGCTTACAAGAGGGCACTAAGAGAAGGTTTAAAGAGAGGCCCGGTAATGGATAGCCAAGAAAAGCTGATAGAGTATGTAAGGGTAAATATAGGCTTTTCAGCAAAAGAAGCTGTTCAGATAATATACTTGGATAAACAGCACCGTCTGATAAGAGATGAAGTGGTGTGACCCGGAAGTCATGAAATTGTGATGGTTAAATTCCATCCGCCATAACATCTGGCTGAAATTGTAGTCCACATTTTAGGAAATTGGCAAACACCTAAGGTGCGAGCATGGGCTAAAAGGGAGTAATGTTAAACCTTATAATAAATTCTCCCAAGAAGAGTCAGGTAAGGTTACGAAAGAAACTTATGTTTGAATTGTCGTTACTGTGAATATGTGAAATAAGGTTGGTACACATAGACCAAAAGGTATGGAGAATAAGGATGATTAGAATCGGTTCGTTTAATCAAGATGTTTCCGATCTCCCGGCAAAAAATAAGAACCTAAATCTGACGCGAAACGGTTTCATGGAACGGAGTAACCACATAGAAGCTCTTATTATACTTTGTAATAAGCAAGTAGCCAACTGCAAGCTTCTATGTTGGAAGGATTGTCTAAAAAGCTAATGCCTAAAGTAATGCTTAGGATACGCAGACGTGGACACTGTAACTTGGAGGGTAAAGTTATGAATAGTAGTGAATATGTTATGAGCCAACAAAAAGTTAGGTATGAATGGAATGAAGTTCCTTGGCGCAAGCTAGAAAAGTCTTCATTTAAGCTACAAAAACGAATTTACCGAGCTTCTAAATGTAATGATATCAAAAAGATGCATGACCTTCAGAGATTATTACAAAAATCGACAAGTGCTAGGATGATCGCTGTGAGAAAGGTAACTCAGGACAATAGAGGAAAAAGAACTGCAGGTATTGATGGAAAAGCTAACCTTAATCAAAAAGAAAGATTGCAATTGGCAAAATCCTTAGATATAAGGGAGAGAGCAAAGCCATCAAGGCGCATTTGGATTCCAAAGCTTGGAAAAAGTGAAAAACGTCCATTAGGGATACCAACAATAACAGATCGAGCAAAACAAACACTTGTTAAGATGATGCTAGAACCAGAATGGGAAGCAAAGTTTGAGCCCAACATTTATGGTTTTAGACCTGGTAGATCATGTCATGATGCCATTGAAGCTATATTTCAAGCACTCATCAAGAAAACAGTATTTGTTTTAGATGCTGATATTTCTGGGTGTTTCGATAATATAAATCATCATATACTGTTAGAAAAACTCAATACCACACCAACTTTAAGGAGGATAGTAAAAGGATGGTTGAAAGCAGGTGTGATGGAAAATAGGATATTTCAACCATCTAGAAGCGGTACAATCCAAGGAGGGACAATTTCTCCATTACTGGCATGTATTGCTTTACATGGGTTAGAAAATTATCTGAAAGAAATAATGGCAGAGGAGCTAATTAGCTACAGGAAAACGAAACCTGGCAGAACATGTAGGGAAAATGCGAAAAGATCACTCAGCGTAATCACTTATGCAGATGATTTTGTAGTACTTCATGAAAGTGAGGAAATTGTTTTGAAAGCAAAAACTCTGATTGAAGAATGGTTAAAAACTATTGGATTGGAGTTGAACCCTTCAAAAACAAGAATTTCTCATACTCAAAAATTCCTGAAAGAAATAAAACCAGGTTTCAATTTTCTTGGTTTTACAATACGGCAATATCCAACAAAACACAATAAGATGTCATACAAGTCTATCATCAAACCAAGTCGTAACTCTATAGAACAACACTCATTAGTCATTAAAAGTAAGCTAAAGAAAATGCGTGGTGAATCACAAGAAGCAGTAATAAGTCACCTTAATCCAATTATTCGAGGATGGTGTCAATACTACGCTTCGGTGGTATCATCTAAAGCCTTTGGTGCAATGGATAATACAATGTTTAGAAAACTTTGGAAATGGGCAATGTTTAAACACCCAAACAAAGGAAGATGTTGGATCAAAAGAAAATACTTCAAGAAGTATGGTAACGATAAATGGCGATATATGACAAGTAACGGAATGCGTCTTATTAAACACGGAGATCATGACATTAAACGACATGTCAAAGTGATTGGAGCCAAATCTCCATATGATGGAGACTGGACTTATTGGGGAAAGCGTATGAGTAAAATACTTGATAAATCACCACAAACAATAAAACTTCTGAAGATGCAACAAGGTAAGTGTGATTGTTGTCAACTTTGGTTTAAGAATGGTGATATCTTAGAAATACATCATAAGGACCATAATAAGCAAAATAATACAATCACAAACTTATCTATGCTACATGGACATTGTCACGATAGTTTACACAGAAGTATGCATGAAAAGCGCCAAGCTAGAGAGAAGCCGTATGAAGCGAAAGTTTCACGTACGGTTTTGAAGTCGAGTGAGGAGGGGCAACCTTCTTCACTTAGATAACTATTTTGGTACAATAGATGAAGTACACTTATCTGAAAGGAAAGTGGTAAAAAAGGCATTATCAATTATTCAAATCTTTTCTTCATGCTGTCGATTCTTCTTTCTTATGACCTTTTTGGACTATTATGGGAAGGGCTATAGTACTCCCAACCAGAACTTCACTTTCAGCCAAATAAAAACCCAAAACTTCTTTTCTGCCATTTTGCTAATATGTTATACATACATTTGCTTACACAATACCCGTCCTCCTTGACCTTAAAAAACCATGAACACTATTGGATATACAGATTGCAGCGGACGACTGCGCCATTCGTTGATTACCGGTAACAATTTGTCAGTAATACTTGATATCTCTGCTGCAGATATTTTATATTTCTTCTACATGCGATGCTATATCCCATGCCACTGGCATATGTACTTAAAACCTTTGCTTCAAGTTCGTTTGTTTGCCTTTTTCTGACTACTTGTAGCTCGAAACTTCCTTCTCTATCTCTTGGTGTCAATAGTTCAAATACTTGTCCGTAAAGTCTTTGAATTTCTTCGGTTGTTTTCTTCGCTTTCAGCCGACAAATGGTTTTCTATCTCGCCTTCCCTCTAGCAGTTTTTTTATAAATGGTGTTAATGCTCCATCTCTTCCTGTCAATGGTCTTGTATCTTGTAAAAAGCATCTAATGTTTTAAGCTTAAGCATTAGATGGAGAAGAGAAGAACTCTGTCAGTGGTCTTAGATATAAAATCTGTAAGGTAGATAAGAGTTCTCTTCTCAAGAGTACAGGCTGGACGGTATCGTAGAAAAACCTAAATGGTTCTAATTCTGTATTCACAAGACTAGCCTTACTTTTCATTTTTAATGGTAACGCATGGGGTTATATATGATCAACAACTTTTTAGGTATAGATGTATCGAAAGATCGCTTTGATGTTTTTCTCTCGTTCATAAGCAAAAAAGGAAGATGTGAAACTAGAAAAAGGAGTTTTAAAAACGAGGATTCTGGGTTTCAAGGTTTACTTAGCTTTCTACAAAAACATAATGTAGAAGAAGTAAAAGCCTGCATGGAGGCTACTGGTTGTTATAGCGAAGCTTTGGCTGAGTTTCTGCACAACGCTGGACATTCTGTTAGTGTTGTAAATCCTTATTGCATAAAATCTTATGCAAGGAGTAAGCTGATACGACAAAAGAATGATCAGACCGATGCAGAAGTTATTGCTGATTATTGCCAAAGACAGGAACCTTCTAGTTGGACACCACCTTCTCCTGAAATGAAAAAATTAAAACATCTTTATCGTTGCTCAGTTGCGTTAAAAGATGAGTTAACATTAGTAAATAACCACTTAGAAAAAAAAGAGAGACTGCTTAAAGAAGTTGCAAGTGCTTGGGAAGACCTTGCAATGAATATAGCTCAAAAAATAGAAACAATAAAAAACTCCGTACGTGAACTATTAAATCAACATAAAGAATTGTTGGAAAATTTTCAACTTCTATTGACTATTCCAGGAATAGGAGAAGAATCAGCAATAGCTATTTTAGCTGAAGTTCCTGACATAGAGGTTTTTAGAGATGCCAGGCAATTGGCAGCATATACAGGAGTTATACCACGAAATATGACGTCAGGTTCCTCTGTATATGCCAAACCCAGATTAAGTAAATCCGGTTCACAAACATTACGTAAAGCACTTTTCTTTCCTGCTATAGTAGCTAAGAATCACAATCCTATCATTATTAGTTTTTGCCAGAGATTAAAGGAAAAGGGTAAGCATAATATGGCTATCGTTGGTGCTGCAATGCGTAAGCTACTCCATATCATTTTCGGTGTTCTAAAATCCAAAAGTGCTTTTAATCCTGACCATATCAAGAATTACAGGGCAAAGCGGTTGGAGGAGAATTTAGTACTTTAAAATCAAAAAATGCGTACTTTCTATCTTATGTAAAATAGCATTTTACACAAATTTATTTAATGTAGTTGGTTAGTGTATATGTTGATAGAAAGTATTTTTTGATTTCGTAATACAGCTTAAGATTCAATTTCTATAATTTTCTTGTTGACTGACAAGACGGTATCTTCCTTCTCGTATAGACGACAGGATATTTGTTTCTAATTCTTTATAATCTACCAAACCGGTAGTTCTGTTTACTACTTTCTGACTCATTGTCAAACCTCCATTTTTTTATATCAATTTATTACTTTTTTTTCGGTTTGACACAGTTTATTTAACACTCCCTAGAGGAGCCGTATGAGGCGAAAGTCTCACGTACGGTTCTGAAGTCGAGTGGGGAGAGGCGACTTTTCCCACTTAGATAACATTTTCTGTTTTAGCTGTTCGATGTCTTGATCATTTTCAGTTAAATTTCTCGTCCTTCTTTGTAATTCAACTTCAAGCCTTTTAATTTTCCCTTCTAGGGTTTGCATTTCTCTGGTAAGTTCACTTACTTCTTCGTAATACTCTTCTACTCTTTTCTTATAGTGTTTTTGTAACTCTACATTTTTTTTAAGATCAAAATTTTCTTGTTGTAGATTTTCTATTTTACTTTTCAAACTATCTATTGCTTGATTTTCTTCATTGCTAATCTCAAATACCTCTTCAGGAAAATCTTCAAATTCACAAGATGAATTGCCTTCAAGGTCGTTACTACCAAATAAATTATATTGTACTACCTGCTTTAAACTAAACATACCTATACCCCCTACTAAAATAAACAAGTAATATATTGTATGCGCTATATATCATAAATACAATCAATTTGAATATAATCTATTTACTAATTCGTATTGTGAATTTTTATAGAGTAGGCTTAGGTGTAAAATATTATAATACCATTAAAGCAGGTGAATAAAGCACAGTCTTTTTGAGAGGATAAATTTAATGAAAAGACCATACTAATTAGTGTTATAAGGAATTGAATTATTGACTCTTCTGAAATTGCAAAAAAGGTCATATATTTGTGAGAACACGTTGCGTAAAAATAAGGTTATAAAAATAGAAGATTTAAATTATTTCCATAAGCTTGAGCAAATTAGTTCGTATATAAATTTGGTGAAAGTAGGCTAAAATAGCTAGTTTCGTGTTGTATTAAAATTACTATAAAGGAAAGTTCGCATAGGTTGCGTGGTAAACCAACTCATCCCAAAACAAACAGTTATCACGCTTGCTGATTTTAGTTATCGGAAATGGCTGTATTGTTTCAGTTTTGAGTAATATGTAAAGTTGAATTAGTACTTAAAAATAGAAAGAGTACATTGCAGTAAAAAAACAGAAGTGTTTTTGCAAGTACTGGCTTTAGTTTTAAAAATACAAACTAAAATAAAATGCTAAAAAGTTCTTGCTCTGCTAGATCTTTTTAGCTATAATGTAATTCAATGTAAAGAGTACATGGGGTGTTAGATGAATTGTATTATGTACATCATTCAGAAAGCAATCCTGGCTTTTTTAAGAATATATCTAGTTTAGTAAGAAATCAAAAGAAAGGCGCACTGTAATCAAAGTTACTTAGGATTACCGTAAAGTTTCTACAGCAAATTGGTTTGGTACAGCTGCATAAGAATCAAATGAATTAGATGTCAAAACCAATCTTCAGAAAAGAGGTTTACGACAAAACAATCAAAATATGAATATTAAAATATAGGGGGCTTTATGTTAGGTAAAGAAAATACAAAGGAACAAGTAACAGATAATCAATCTAGGTTAATAAGAACGCAGAAAGAAGACACATTGTCATCTAGTAGTCAGCAAATATTACAGCTGCCAGAAGGTTTTACAATAGGGAAAGCAGTTGGAGGAGGGGATGGTTTCTTTCACGCGGTTGTACAAGGACTTAAGCAATTAAAGCCAGGAACAAGTGTTACTGTGAAATCTTTGAGAGAAATTTGTAGGAAGCAAGCTTTAATTAGTCAAGAAATGAAAGAAAAGATTATAGCCGATGCTAGAAACCGTGAAGATTCTACAGTAATACCTCCAGGGCCTGGTATTGATGATGATGAATTATGGAAGACTTATTTGGTTGGTATAGAATACAGTAATGAAGATATAGAAAGAATGCAGAAGGACAATAAAGAAGTGGCTTCATCATTAACTGATTTAAAGTATGGAAATACGTTGCAGGTTCCTATATGTGGCAGACCTAAAATTGAGGGAAGCATGATTTGTAATGAATATAATGTTAAGCTGCATGTTATTGAATATCTTCCCATATATGAATGGTCAGGGTCTCTTATTGATGGATTAGGATCCAAATTTGTAAGTACAGATTATAATGAAAAAGATACTATACATATAATAAATAAAGGAGATTTTCATTTTGAGCCAATCTTGAGCGAGACACTATTAATAAGTGAAATACAGAAAGAATTTACTAGTATTCTAGAGGGTTCTAATCTTATAGAAGATAGAAAGCTTGAAAAGCTAAAAAGTTTTTTTGAAGCATATCCGAGTCTAAACGTTAATTTTCAGGTGAATCAATATAATGATACACCGATACATATTGCTGTTCGTGTGGGAGAATTAAAAATTGTTAGGTTTTTGCTAAAGATAGGAGCACAAGTTGATGTTGTAAATGGAGAGGGAAAGACTCCTATAGATATTGCTAAAGATAATAACAGAAAAGATATCGCTAAGATACTGCAACCGCTTATTTCATATGAAGAAGTTGATATACCAGGAGATGGCAGTTGCTTATTTTGGTCCGTTGCTTTAGCTTACTTAACTCCCGTAAAATTTGATGATTATGCCTTTCATGAAAGGTTTAAAGAATTATTTGCGAGCGACCATGATGTACATTCAATTCAAAGGCTAATGCAAAGTAATGCAAATATTTATGAAGATAGTGTAATGAGGCGGTTGGTAACGAAGACATTTCGTTGTGAGGTTGCTGATGAAGTATGTTTCAGCCAAAGAAGATTTGAAAATAAGGTTGAGATTATGGATCTTTTTGAGAGTAACAGTGGAAGTTATTTTACAGGAGGTACCTTTAAAAAAGAGTTTGAACATGAATTCGGTGCTGAAAAAATTGAGCAGTATAATATTGACACTAGTAAACTCCAACCCAATTTTTTTGATGAAAGTGCAATAAAGGAAATTTGTACTGAACTTAATAAGATAAAAAAACGTGATCAAGTTCAGGAATTTATATTTGATACATACTTGAAATGCATGGAAATGACTCAAACTTGGGGTGGAAAGCATGAAATAAATGCAATGTCTGATCTACTAAATACAGCGATAATAGTGTCTGAGAAAGATTCAAAAGATCTTATATACAATGAAAAGAAAAAATACTGTAACAAAATACGCTTGTCTTATAAAGAAAATAATCATTATCAATTTTATCAAGTAGAGTATTCAAATTTGATGAAGTTTGTTCTGAGTTTCATTCAATCATTTGAAACGAGGCTTATTATATATGATATACTTGCAAGTACACTGAGAGAGGGGAACAGAATATTTTCGGATGGGGTGAGCATTAACAGGTTTGTGCAAAGTATTTTTGGATGTTCAACACATGATGATTGGGAGATGTTTGGTATGAAAGCATCTTTGAGAGAAGGTAATGTAACAAAAGCGACAAAAAGTTTTATTAATCTATCAGACTTAATAGGAACGTTTAATGAATATAAACTGGGCTTTAGAAAAATATTAATGGATGCTGGATGCAATATTTTTCAAAGTTTTGAAATGCAGTTTGAGAAAATAGGTTTTGATCATGTTTCAAAAATAGCAGATGACATTGTAGATAAGATAATTGAATGTTACATTCAGAAAGAACATAAGAGAGATTTGAGCAATATAAGAATAGCTGAAACCCTTGTTCTAAATACATACTTTCAAGGTATGTCTGCGCAGTATGGAGAAATAAGTTATAATCTTAGAGACCTATATGAAAATATCGGAATTGCAGAAGGCAGTGAAGGCTCTTTCGTCTATTATAGAAAGAAAAGTGAGGATAAATCTAGTCAGTATGGTTATCGCCGTTCCCTTATGGGTGAAAAGTCGAAAAGAACATATGATACAAGATATATTAGAGTAGAAGCTACAAACGTAGAACTTGAAAACTATGTGTATACTTTAGATGCCTTAAATATACAAGAATTTAAGGCTAAAGTGGAGAAGGTATTTTATATTGTCAATAAAGAAATCCAAATGCCAAGCAAAAAGATAATTGAGGATCTTATAGTAAAAATTAAATCCCATATTGAACAAGAGGTAAGCTTTTTAAACGAGCATATCTTATTTTGTTGTCAAGAGCGCAAACAAAATTTAGATATGAATTTGAAATACTTAGTTAAAGAAGAAGGAAAAAAAGAACAACATATAATAGGAGGCAAAGAGTTAATAGGAAGAACTGAAAAAAATAGTGATGTTGTATCTTTGATGGAAAAAAATTTAAAAACAATTCCAAATTCGTTTTATTATCTAAAAGTAAAAGAAGCATTTGTAAATCATGCTGAAACAGTCTCTCAAAACTATAGCAACCTACTTGAATCAGAGCATGGTAATACAGCAAGATCTAGGAGTTTTTGGCCTAGTATAAAAGTATCAGATATAAAAAGATTATCATCTCTACTTGGGAAAATGAATTTTAAGGATGTATGTGCTCCAGTAGAAGAATTCACTGGAAGAAAGAAACAAATAGAGGAGATATATACAAAATTACATGGGGGAGAAGTAATAATAGTAGGTCCATCTGGAATTGGCAAAACTCAACTAGCTAGAAAATTTGTTGAAGAAAACAAAGGAGTTTATCTTCATATCTATGAGGTAAATACTCAAGATATATTGTCCATAGAAAGTTCTTTTGATTCCCTTGTCCGAGATAGGCTAAGCATGTGTATGGAAAGAGAAAGAAATAAAGTAGAGGAAAAATGCCTATTCCTTTTTCAGGGAGTTAAAAAAGAAGATCTAGAGAGAATTTTAAAGATCAGAGGTAAAAGAGGTGGTTTTGACTGCTTATTTACTTCTTCTGATCAAGGTTATCAAGATATAGCAGAAGTGTCTTTAGATAGTCTTGGAGAAAAAGAATCTATACAACTTGTAAAAAGAATTTTAGAGATAGCAGATAAGTCGCAAGATGAAAAAATAAAAGCACTAATAAGAAAACTCGAAGGTTTTCCATTAGCTATAAATCTAGCAGTAGCATGTATTAAAAACAAAGGATCAAGCTCTTTGAGCGAAGCATTTGGAATTTTTGAATATTTAATACAATACGAAAGGTTTAATCAGAAATTTCCACGAAACACTAGACAAAATGAATACGATAGAATACTGCAAATAACATTACTAATCTCGATGGAAACAATAGAAAAGATGAGTTCTGGAGAGAAAGTTCTAAAAATTTTAAATGCTATGGCTTATTTTGGTCATGGTACAATTGATCCCAATTTATTTCTTCCCTGGATTAGATATGAGGATAGGCTATACTCCATTTTTAAATTGCTAGAACAATATTCGATAATTTATCCAAAAAAGGAAGGTAAATACAAGGTCTATACTATGCATGAATTAATAAAAAAAGTAATACGTTCACAGTTTACCATAGATGAGGAAAAATACATATTAAGTTGTATCATAGAATTGGTATCTGAAACTGAAGGAGGGTTTTTAGATGTAGTTCACCTCTTATCTTTGTTTGATCATGGTCAAAAATATGACTGTCTAATAGAAGAAAATAAGAATTTTCCTTGTTTAATTTTAAGTGGCTTAAATGAGTTATATGAGTATCAAAAAGTTATCAATCTCACGTCACAATTATCTCAATTACTTGCTGTAGATGATCGATATTCAAGATTAATTAAATATGAGTTTGCCTGCGCGCAAGCTGGTTTGGGACTATATGATAGAGCGTTAAAAATCTTTCTGGATTTAAAAAAATTAGAGAAGGTAAATGATGCATTTCCTTCTCTTACTTTGGATAAAAAAATACTTTCTATTTATCTAAAACAAAAAAATTATAAAAAAGCATTGTCGTACAGTAAATACAATAACTTTATATTTATTAGTTCATTTAACGAAGAAATCATGGAACTTATAGAAGAACATCTAGATATGGCAGTTATTATAGCTGAAGTATTTGTAATGCAAAAAAGATATACTGATGCATTTACAACTTTGTACTATGTAAGACAACTGAGAAATGAAATTTTCCTTAAAATAAGTGATTTTAACTCCGATGATGATCCTTATCTTGATCCTTCCGAGGTGTATGAATTTTATAATTTAGATACAAAATATATCTATGCCTTAGCATATTTCTTTATGAGTCAAGAAAGAAAAAAAGTAACTATAAATGAAGAAGCGTTACCACATAAAGAAGATTTACCTCGTGAATTGAGTATACAAGCTTTATTTAGGCAGCTACAAGATATTCTGATAAATCAAGAGAGTAGTCAGTACTTACAACCGGCTCCTTATTTTGTTGAAATAGAGGTAGGAAAAGTAATTAAAAGAGAATTAAGAGAGAAAGCATTGCAATATTTTGAGAAAGTGCTGAAGCTACAAAAAAATTATGGATTTTTAGATAATCATCCTAACGTACTATCTGTGAAGTTTTATATAGCTGTTTTACATAGTTGCTTAGAGGATAAAGAAAAAGCATTACAAGAACTTCAACGATTGCAAGAATTACAAGAGAAGGTTATAGGGATAAATCATCTTGATACTTTCGATACTGTATATGCTATACAAAAGTTGTTTACTAGAGATGAAGATAAATCAACATATTTAAAAAATGAGGTAGAAAAAAGAGAATCGCTCTTACAATTTGAAAAATCTGATTTGAATGCTAAGGGTGTCTCAATCTTAAAAGAGCTTTATGTAGAAAAAAATAGCGAAAGTTCTTCTTCAGTATCAAGTGAAGAGTTACTGCTAGAAAACAAAAGGTTTCTAGACACAGAGAGTACAAAAACTAAAAGGAGAAAAATAGATAACCAGCCAGCCATTAAGAGTTATCTTAACGATGTCAACGTAAATCTTAGCCGTCAGCAAGATGCTATAGTCAATTTATAATATTGACTGGCAAAACATTATCTTCTTACAACAGATGGGTCTAGATGCTTAAATTTTTAATATTATTTAATGATAATCTAAGGACAATTACAGTAAGGTTTCAGCAGAAGTTTAGATACATGGTTCCAGAGTGTGATGGTAGTGTAAATAAATGAGGAGCACTGTAAACATATAAATTCGAAAGGTGTAAGACCATTAAGAGTTTTAATTCTTCTAGCATAATTGTAAGCCATCATAAAATTGTAAAGATGCTTTTTGAGCTGCTGATGTGAGCGGTGGTAATATTTTTTAACTGTAGCATTTTTAAAAGTTTTATTCATACGTTCAACTTGCCCATTTGTCCAAGACTTTTGTCAAATGGTGTTCAGTGTCATTTTCTTCACAAACTCTATTAAATATGTGTTGAAAAGCGTATTTATGGTGCTTCTGGGAGGCTTTGTTGAATGGCAAGGAATGAGGAGGAGTAATGAAAGGAATTTACGAGGCAAATTTGAAAATAGGCATACCTATATCAGTAAAGTTATTAATCAAATAGCATTTTAAAAGCACCTCTTTGAGAGGGAGTGTTAAATAAACCATACGCGTCAAGTTAAGGAAAAGTGGTATAAGGAAGAAAGGAAACGAAAAAAAACTATTTTATATATTAAGTAATAAAGTTATTAATTTATAGATTCTTCTGAAAAAATCATCTTCTTCTAGATAAGAACTCCCTAAAAAATAAATGTAACAAATAAAATGCCCATCTCAAATGTTGCTATATTTCACGATATTTCCTTAACTTGACGCGTATGGTTTATTTAACACTCCCATTTATCTTATTTTTTATTGGCAGACAGCTTGCTTAAACCCATAAAATCTCTTCATCTGCTCACTCCACAGCATCGGTATTTCTCTCAAGTCAACCCACTTCAAATCTCTTGGCTGCCTTCCATTTACTATATCTTCTTTAATTTTTGGTGCTAAATAATTTAATCTTAAAATTTGGTGTATACGTCTTGTACCTATATTAATTTTGGCACTCAGCTCTTTCACACTTCTGTATTTTCCTTCTTCTAGTTGCCGTTTCCACAGATGGGCTCTTACCACTGCTTTGAGTAACGCATTATTTGTTTTTCCTTCTGGCTCGATTACTGTGCATTTGTTTCCTTTCTTCTTCATTGGTATAAATTTTTCCTCTGATTCAGAACTCACCTCTATTCCATCCTCTCTCACCAATACTGTTCTTATTAACTTTTTCACTACTTTTTTCTGTTTTCCAAAACTTAAATTTTTCCACTCTTCTGCTTTTTCTCTCCATTTTTCATATAGCTGCTCCGCTTTCTTCATTATTTCTTTTTCCACTTCTCCTGCTACTATTGTTCGGTTTATTGATTCACAATTCTTTCCCCTTAAGTGATTGTTGCATACGTAATATCGGTACCTTTTATTCTCTTTTTTTGAGTACGTCAAAGGGTTCTGTCGCATTTGTAGGGAAGTAGAAAGAAGAATGATATAATTGTCTAAAAAAAAGCAAAGATGTTTCGTATCAATCAAAAATTGTTGCCATATTTCAAAGGATTTAGCTTTTCAGCGGATGTTATCTGTATACATGAAATGTCGATTCTCTTTGAGCTATCGAGATTTGGAAGAAATGATGAGTATAAGGGGAGCAAAATGCTACGTTACAAAGGTGGGTTATCACCACTGATAGATGAGGCAGTAAGGAAAAGAAAGAAGCAGGTTGGTAGTAGTTGGAGAGACTTACATTAAATTAAACGGTAAATGGGTTTATTTATATACTGTAGACTTCCTCTTGTGTGTTAGTAGAGACAAGTCTGCAGCACTTGCATTCTTTCGTAAAGCCTTCAGGAGTAACTATCTTCCTGAGAAAATTGTAATTGATAAAAGCGGCAGTAATACTGCTGCTCTTGATGATTTGAATGCAGAAATTTCTGAAGATTACAGTTCTTCAAATAAAATATCTAAATAATATTGTTGATAGATTTATCAAAAAACTAATAAAGCCAATGCTTGGGTTTAAAAGCTTCCATTCCGCAAAGATTACCATCACAGGCATAGAAAATATTCGTATGATTCAAAAAAGACAAATTATTAAAATAATGTTTCTACTTTTGAGAATTTTGCTATATTAATGGCTTCATAACTCCTATAATCCCACCTTTAATGATCTTCTTTCCTATGGTTTATAGATGCGACAGAACCTTTTTTAGTGCTGTGCATATTTGGCAGTAGACGTTTACTTATTACTAAATTTATTATAGTATAATTTAAAATCCTCATGGTATCGAACCATTTCACTAAGTACAATGATAAAAAAACTAGCCTTTCTATGTCTAATATTCGTTTTGATGAGTAGTTGTAGTTTTAGCAATAGGTGTAATCACACTGCAGGTCATTATAAAATTGGCAATAGCTATACAATAAATGGTATCACCTACCACCCAAAATACTGTAGCTGTTACGAAGAAGTAGGAATAGCATCGTGGTATGGAATAGAAGATCATGGCACAATTACAGCCAACGGTGAAGTGTTTAATCGTCACTTGATTTCTGCAGCACATAAGACCTTGCCCCTACCCTGCTTTGTTCGTGTTACTAATTTAGAAAATGGAAGAAAGCTTGTTATAAGAGTTAATGATAGAGGGCCATTTGTTGAAGGTAGAATAATAGACTTGTCAGAAAAAGCAGCACAAGTTTTAGGACTTCATAAGTCTGGGCTTGCGAAGGTAAAAGTCGAGTACTTAAGAAAGAGGTCAGAACAATTGATACAAAATACTCCTCATTACAAAAGGCAATATGAAAAAGAAATGCAGAAACGTCACCCAAAACAAAACAATGCAGAAAGTAAGGGATATGTAGCATTTTTTGTAAACGCTCAAGTAGCTAAATCAGCTGCATCAAAGCTTCGTAATCAAGGAATAGAAAATGTTAGATTGCTTTTCAAGAATGATCAATATTGCGTAAAAGTAAGTTAAAACCTGCATTACAGATTGTGTAGCATGCCAGAAACTATTTGACAAATGAGAATGTTCCAAAAGCATGTGCGTCAAGTTGAGAAACTATCGTGAAATATAGCAATATTTAAGATTGGTATTTTATTTGTTACATTTCAGGTAGTGACAGCTACCTCAGCTAGAGCTGTAAAAAATAATCTACCACTCAAGAAATTTCATTAAAAAAATAGCATAATCTTATTTCTCGGGAGTGTTAAATAAACTGTGTCAAACCGAGAAGTATAGCTCTTTTCATAATAGTCCAAACGAGGTAAAATAAGGTTTTATAGTAGTGAAGGTAAGGATGCCAGCAGCATATAGTTATAAAAAAAGCAATGGAAGCACTAGAAGAAGGAGAAAGCAGGGAAACGGTGGCAGCAAGATTTAAAATTGGAAGAACTACGTTATGGGAGTGGCAGCAAAGAAGAAAAGAAACAGGAGATTTTCAGTCAAAAAAACTTGGAAATGGAGGTTATAATCACAAAATTATAGCCCTTCCCATAATAGTCCAAAAAGGTCATAAGAAAGAAGAATCGACAGCATGACGAAAAGATTTGAATAAAGGAATGTTTTTCCTGGTTCTGTTTTTTATAGCAAACCAATAATGTTCAATTTTGTTAAAATCTGGAGAATATGGAGGAAGATATAAAATTTCTGCACCAACTCCTTTAGCAAATCTTATTAGACTTATGAAAAGTAGCATTATCAAGGATAACAGTTTGTCCAGGTTCCAAGGGAGTGTTAAATAAACTGTGTCAAACCGAGAAGTAAAGTAATAAATTGATAAAAAAATGGAGGTTTGACAATGAGTCAAGCAAACACAACTACCGGTTTGGTAGACTATAAAGAATTAGAAACAAATATCTTATCATCTATACGAGAAGGAAGATACCGTCTTGTCAGTCAACAAGAAAATTATAGAAATTGAATCTTAAGCTGTATTACGAAATCAAAAAATACTTTCTATCAACATATACACTAACCAACTACATTAAATAAATTTGTGTAAAATGCTATTTTACATAAGATAGAAAGTACGCATTTTTTGATTTTAAAGTACTAAATTCTCCTCCAACCGCTTTGCCCTGTAATTCTTGATATGGTCAGGATTAAAAGCACTTTTGGATTTTAGAACACCGAAAATGATATGGAGTAGCTTACGCATTGCAGCACCAACGATAGCCATATTATGCTTACCCTTTTCCTTTAATCTCTGGCAAAAACTAATAATGATAGGATTGTGATTCTTAGCTACTATAGCAGGAAAGAAAAGTGCTTTACGTAATGTTTGTGAACCGGATTTACTTAATCTGGGTTTGGCATATACAGAGGAACCTGACGTCATATTTCGTGGTATAACTCCTGTATATGCTGCCAATTGCCTGGCATCTCTAAAAACCTCTATGTCAGGAACTTCAGCTAAAATAGCTATTGCTGATTCTTCTCCTATTCCTGGAATAGTCAATAGAAGTTGAAAATTTTCCAACAATTCTTTATGTTGATTTAATAGTTCACGTACGGAGTTTTTTATTGTTTCTATTTTTTGAGCTATATTCATTGCAAGGTCTTCCCAAGCACTTGCAACTTCTTTAAGCAGTCTCTCTTTTTTTTCTAAGTGGTTATTTACTAATGTTAACTCATCTTTTAACGCAACTGAGCAACGATAAAGATGTTTTAATTTTTTCATTTCAGGAGAAGGTGGTGTCCAACTAGAAGGTTCCTGTCTTTGGCAATAATCAGCAATAACTTCTGCATCGGTCTGATCATTCTTTTGTCGTATCAGCTTACTCCTTGCATAAGATTTTATGCAATAAGGATTTACAACACTAACAGAATGTCCAGCGTTGTGCAGAAACTCAGCCAAAGCTTCGCTATAACAACCAGTAGCCTCCATGCAGGCTTTTACTTCTTCTACATTATGTTTTTGTAGAAAGCTAAGTAAACCTTGAAACCCAGAATCCTCGTTTTTAAAACTCCTTTTTCTAGTTTCACATCTTCCTTTTTTGCTTATGAACGAGAGAAAAACATCAAAGCGATCTTTCGATACATCTATACCTAAAAAGTTGTTGATCATATATAACCCCATGCGTTACCATTAAAAATGAAAAGTAAGGCTAGTCTTGTGAATACAGAATTAGAACCATTTAGGTTTTTCTACGATACCGTCCAGCCTGTACTCTTGAGAAGAGAACTCTTATCTACCTTACAGATTTTATATCTAAGACCACTGACAGAGTTCTTCTCTTCTCCATCTAATGCTTAAGCTTAAAACATTAGATGCTTTTTACAAGATACAAGACCATTGACAGGAAGAGATGGAGCATTAACACCATTTATAAAAAAACTGCTAGAGGGAAGGCGAGATAGAAAACCATTTGTCGGCTGAAAGCGAAGAAAACAACCGAAGAAATTCAAAGACTTTACGGACAAGTATTTGAACTATTGACACCAAGAGATAGAGAAGGAAGTTTCGAGCTACAAGTAGTCAGAAAAAGGCAAACAAACGAACTTGAAGCAAAGGTTTTAAGTACATATGCCAGTGGCATGGGATATAGCATCGCATGTAGAAGAAATATAAAATATCTGCAGCAGAGATATCAAGTATTACTGACAAATTGTTACCAGTAATCAACGAATGGCGCAGTCGTCCGCTGCAATCTGTATATCCAATAGTGTTCATGGTTTTTTAAGGTCAAGGAGGACGGGCATTGTGTAAGCAAATGTATGTATAACATATTAGCAAAATGGCAGAAAAGAAGTTTTGGGTTTTTATTTGGCTGAAAGTGAAGTTCTGGTTGGGAGTGCTAAATGACCTCAAAGAAAGAGGAGTAGAAGATATCCTTATTGCCTGCGTTGATGGGCTGAAAAGCTTTCCTGCAGCTATAAACAGTGTCTTTCCTAATGCGGAAGTGCAGATGTGTATAGTGCATCAGATACGCAACTCACTGAAGTATGTGGCCAGTAAAGATGCGAAGAGTTTTTTGAGCGATTTAAAGAAGGTATATCAAGCTTCAAGCAAGGAAATTGCCGAGAATTATCTGTTGGAATTGGATGAAAAATGGGGTGCAAAGTATCCTATGGTTTTGGCAAAACAATTGGGAGAATTTATCTGGTTATTTTAAGTATTCAGGCCCAGTCAGAAGGGTAATCTACACCACCAATCCCATAGAGGGGCTACATAGGCAAATTAGGAAATTCACTAAGACCAAAGGCTCATTTACCAGCATAAATGCCTTGTATAAGCAGGTATATTGTGCTATAAAGAAGGCAGAGGAAAAGTGGACGATGCCTGTACATGATTGGGCATTAACTATCTCTCAACTTGATGTTTTCTTTCCTGGCAGATTGAAAATTGAGTTGAACTAAAAATGCGATTTGACACAGTTTATTTAACGTATCCGTTCAGCGGAGTGGCAGAATAAGGTAGACAAGGTGATCTAAAAAGATAATCATAGAGCAAAAGTGAGGTAATGTGGTAAACCTTTTAGAGCTTTGCAAAAATTTACAGCAAAAAATAGAAAAGTTAGAAGCAAAAATAGAAAAGCTGGAAAGGGAGAATGAAAGTTTAAAAGCAGAGAACAAGGCTTTAAAGATAGAGAACGCTGAATTAAAGGAAAGGCTTGGTTTAAACTCGAAAAATTCATCTCTACCAAGCTCTAGAGAGTTGTACAAAATAAAAAAGGACAAGCCAAAGAGCGACAGAAACGTTGGTGGTCAGGTTGGTCATAAAGGAAGTTTTCGCGCCAAAATGGATGCAGATGAGGTGATAAAAGTAAAGTTGTCATCTACTTGTGAATGCGGAGGAGGGATTGCAATATGCAATGGACCGTACATTCATCAAAAAGTTGATCTTCCGGAAATTAGGCCTTATGTAGTGGAATATCAGATGGAGCATGGTCGTTGCCGGAGATGCGGAAAAAGAAGAAGCAGTAAGTTACCAGAAGGTGTTACGTCAGATACATTTGGTCCAAGGGTTAAGTCAATAATTGCAGCGTTCAGCGGATTCTACAAAAATTCAAAACGCGAAATAGCGAGTGTCGTAAATGATATCTTCAATTTGAACATAAGCGTCGTTAGCATATCAAATAGTGAACATAGAGTTGCTTCAAAATGCAAAAAAATGTATGAGCAGATCGAACAAGAGATAAGTAGGAGTAAAGTTCTACATATTGATGAAACGAGCCATTATAACAAAGGTAAACTCGCTTGGTGTTGGATGTTTGCAAGCAATACGGCAAGTTTTGTGAAGTTGACAGAGTCAAGAGGAATGAAAGTTTTAAAAAATAACGCATGCTGCAATCATAATAGCTTAGTGGTAACCGACAGGTACGCAGTATACAATTACTTTGCTGATGAAAAAAGGCAAATCTGCTGGGCACACTTAGCAAGGGATTTTGAAAGATTAGCGCATAGTTGGAATATTGAAGTCAAAGTTCTTGGCTGTTACTTAAGAAATGTAGCTACTGAATTATTTGCACTAAAAAAGGCTTTGCTAAAAAATGAGATAGATGTTTTTAGATTTGCCAGACGTGCCAGAAAGTTGCGAAAACGTACAAGGTATTACTTGAAGGAAATATCCTACTTACCTGAAGCAATTGGAGCCTCTCGAGTTGCGAAAAATATTTTGAAATCTGAAAGAATGATGTGGAATTTTTTAGATGACCCAAAAAACATTCCGCTGACAAACAACCATGCTGAACAGCAGATACGGCATTATGTCGTTTACCGCAAAAATTCGTATTTTACACAATCAAAGCGGGGAAATGCATTCCTTGAACGGATAATTTCGTTATACTTAACATGGAAACAAAGGGGTCTCAATCCTTTCCAAAACCTCTTATCTATTGTTTCTTAAACCACTCTCCTGAACGGATACTATTTAACACTCCCTTATTGCTGGTATTGTAAATCTTAAGCACGCCTTTTAGTTAACCTTCATTTTAGTCACCCTCCTTTCCTTCTTTTTATCGCTTGATTCGCAGCAGGTCTTTTGCGGAATGGAAGCTTTTAAACCCAAGCATTGGCTTTATTAGTTTTTTGATAAATCTATCAACAATATTATTTAGATATTTTATTTGAAGAACTGTAATCTTCAGAAATTTCTGCATTCAAATCATCAAGAGCAGCAGTATTACTGCCGCTTTTATCAATTACAATTTTCTCAGGAAGATAGTTACTCCTGAAGGCTTTACGAAAGAATGCAAGTGCTGCAGACTTGTCTCTACTAACACACAAGTCTACAGTATATAAATAAACCCATTTACCGTTTAATTTAATGTAAGTCTCTCCAACTACTACCAACCTGCTTCTTTCTTTTCCTTACTGCCTCATCTATCAGTGGTGATAACCCACCTTTGTAACGTAGCATTTTGCTCCCCTTATACTCATCATTTCTTCCAAATCTCGATAGCTCAAAGAGAATCGACATTTCATGTATACAGATAACATCCGCTGAAAAGCTAAATCCTTTGAAATATGGCAACAATTTTTGATTGATACGAAACATCTTTGCTTTTTTTTTAGACAATTATATCATTCTTCTTTCTACTTCCCTACAAATGCGACAGAACCCTAAAAAAGGTGGTAGTTTAACCTACCATCTCCTCTGGTTTCACTATCCTTTCAAACTCCTCCTCAGTGAGTAGTTGAAGTTTTGCTGCTGCTTCTTTTAGAGTGATATTTTCTTTATAAGCAAGCTTCGCTATTTTTGCTGCATTGTCATATCCTATATGCGTATTTAATATAGTAACTAGCATTAACGACTGATTTAGTAAATCCTTTATTCTTTCTTCGTTTGCTTTAATATCAACTACGCATTTCTCTGCAAAATTTAAACTTGTATCAGCTAAAAGTCTTATAGACTGCAAAACATTGTAAATTATCACCGGCTTAAACACGTTCAATTCAAAGTGACCATTTGAGCCACCAATTGTCACTGCAACATGATTTCCCATAACTTGAGCACATACCATAGTCACTGCTTCGCATTGAGTTGGATTCACCTTACCCGGCATGATTGAAGAGCCAGGCTCATTTTCTGGTAACATTATTTCTCCAATTCCACATCTTGGACCAGAACCAAGTAACCTTATATCATTTGCAATTTTCATCAAGCTTACTGCTACTGTATTGAGTGCTCCACTGAGCTCAACTAAAGCATCATTTGCTGCTAGTGCTTCAAACTTATTTTTTGCTGAAATAAATGGAAAATTAGTGATTTTTGCCACTTCTTTAGCAAAATCCTCAGCAAAACCCTTTTTAGTATTGATTCCCGTGCCAACTGCAGTGCCACCTTGTGCAAGTTCATATACATTGCTTAGAGTTGACTTTACTCTCTCTATTCCCTTTTTAATCTGAACTGCATAGCCAGAAAATTCCTGCCCAAGTGTTAGAGGAGTTGCATCTTGCAGATGAGTACGCCCTACTTTTATTATATCTTTAAATTCATGAACCTTATTATTTAGCGCTTTATATAATTCTTCAAGATTGGGAATAAGCAAGCGGTCTATTTGTTCTGCTACTGCTATATGCATTGCTGTTGGAAAAGTGTCATTTGATGACTGACCACAGTTTACATGATCATTTGGATGCACTGGAGATTTACTACCTAAATCACCGCCCAAAATTTCTATTGCACGATTGCTGATCACTTCATTCACATTCATATTGGTCTGCGTCCCAGACCCGGTTTGCCAAACAACAAGTGGAAATTGATTATTAAATTTACCGTCTATTATTTCCTTTGCAGCTGAGCAGATTGCATCCCCTACTCTATTATCTATGCTACCCTGCTTCATGTTAACACGTGCTGCTGCAAGTTTTACTATTGCTAGCGCTTTAATCAGGGGCTCTGGCATTTTCTCTGTACCAATTTTGAAATTTTCCAAAGAACGCTGAGTCTGCGCTCCCCAGTAATGTTCACTTGGTACTTTTACTTCTCCTAAGCTATCTGATTCTATTCTAACTTTTTTATCCATATTTCCTCATTCTAGTGTTTGACATTACCTACATATATGATTAGTTAAATCAAATTGTATTTCAGTGTCAAGTTGAGACATTTTTAGTGAAGACCTTAGAAAACTTTCAAGCCATATCTTTTGCTTCTATTATTTTTTTATTGTTATTAAGGCAATCATGCAACCTTAAGCAATAAACCTACTCTCACCCTCTATAAGGCTATTCTACTTAGAGCTTGAATAGTGAAAACATCTTTAAGCGCAGAAGCTATACCTGTGTTTGCTTTCTCTTTTTTTACTTCTACAACTGTATAACCAAAAATTGCACCTAACGCTAGACTAATGGTAGCTGATGCTGCACAAACTGCAATCGCTGCTCCCGCAGAACATGATATTGTCATACCTGCAACATAACCTATTGCACCACTCACGCCAATGCAGACGTATTTCTTCCGCAGTTCTTTTTGTATGTAACCTTTCAGATATTCTTTTACATCTAAATGCCCGTTTCTAGTAGCATAATTCAGAGCAGTGTTTTCATAGCCATCTTTCACATTAACATTTGCTTTTGCTGTTTCTATCAGGTACTGTACTACCTCTAAATAGCCACTTCCAGCAGCCCACATTAGAGCAGTTCTTCCATAGTGATCTGTTGAATTAATATCTTCTTTCTGTTTTTCTATCAGGTATCTTACTGTTTCTAATTGACCATTTTTGGCAGCTGAAAATAATCCTGCATGATTGTTAATCATTTGTGCAAATGATAATGTTTTTAGTTTAGGGGGTTGTAACTCTTGAGTATTAAAGTTTAATTGTGCTGGAACAATTTCTACTTCAAGCTCTACATGTTCTCTTGTGAAACGATCAAGTAGCCTTTTTACCTGATCAATTGTTTGAATTCTTACCTTATAATACCGCGATAAAGAATTGATTATTTCCCTGTTGTTAAGAAAAAATATCACTAATTCTATTTTACCTGTTAAATCTTTAGCATAGATTGAGTATTCTATATTTAATCTATCTTGTGAAATATTTCGTATTGTCTCACTCTCTGTCCAAATTCTTACCTGTTCATTAATTCTCTTACTTACAAGAAAATTATATAATTCACTATCTTCTTCCTTCATTTTATTGAGCTCATCCTTACAGTCATACCAATAAGATGATAACTCTGGTATACAAGTAGGAAGAGGAAAGCGAGGTATTGACATATCAAGATTAGCTATTAAATGATATCTAGTTAGAAGCTTTGCTATCTCCGTATGGCCATTTACAATAGCATATGTTAGGGCAGAGAATTGACCTTTACGTTTCACATTTAAATCAGCTCCATTTGCTATTAGAAGTTGTACTACCTCAAGATGACCATGGGCAGCATCATGAATTAGAGCAGTTATGTTTCCCGGAGATTCTGCATTAACATTTGCTCCCTCTTCTATCAAGTATTGTAATATCTCTAGTTGACCATTGTCAGCAGCCCATATTAAAGCAGTTCTCCCATAATCATCATCTATTGTATTAATAATTGCTCCACCCTGTATAGCTTGCTGAACAAAATCTAGCTGTCCTTTTTTAGCAGCATCAATTAGCTGCGCATTTAGCTGTTTTTGTGATGGCATATACCCCTCCTAAAATAAATATACAATTTAAAGCTATTTTAGCCACTATTCAAGTTTTAATGGCTAAAATTGATTGAATCACTTTTTAGTGTTTTTTTATGGTTGTTTGAGTCTAGCAAAGATGAGTCTATATCACAATCTAGTAATTCTCCTACTGCACTTAGTAAACCAGCTGTACAACCAGCTATTTTGATCTGGATAAGAGGAGATATAATTTATAACCACTCCCCTATCCTTTCTAGTTGTTTGTAGATGTTAAATCTCAGGAATTTATCAAAATAAGGAGAGGCAATGAAGGGAGTAGTATCTCTTAAATAATTAGATAAGAAATCTGGTAGAATATTCTGAAATTCATGCATTTTTTGTCTATAATCTTTCAAAGCAATAACCTTTATTTTATCATAATCAAGTTTCCAATAAGCAAGCTCCGAGACTTCTTTTTTTGTTGTGTATTCCACTGCTAAAGCTTGTAAAATTAATTGCGGGAAAAATCCTGACATAACTTCCTCATTGGAAGGTGGTGAACCAAGTTTATAGTCTATAATTGCTACTTGCCCACCTGGTAGATACTCAACTCTATCACATCTTGCTGTCAATAAAATTTCTTCTGTCATTCGAGTATCTGACCAGCTCTTATTACACAATTGTCTGGTGTGTTCATTTGCAATCAAATTTTCTGGATCCAAGTAGTCAAGCACTGGGATGACACCCTTATTCTTAGTGGAAGTTGTACAGCATCCGCGCAGTTGTGTGTCACGCGCTGGAATATGAAATATCGGATAGGAAAAGCTCTTCTCCAACTCAACTTGATTGTTTCCAGTCCTATCAAACTCAACAAAAGATTGAATTATCCTCTGCAACCTTACCCACCACATATTTGAAAAGTGGAATCGATTAGACGAGAATATTTCTCGTGCAATACTCATCAGCGACTTTTCGTTGCGTAAATATCTTGCAAAAATATTGTGTACCATAGTGCCAAACTCCAATATCGATGGCTTAAAATTTAAGTCTTTCAACTGTCTAAGGTTCAGTATGTATTCAACATAAAATGAATAAGGGTTACGAATCAGTTTTTCTACCGCACTGCAAGACATCACTTGCATTTTTTCTTCTCTGACTTTGGCTTGAGGTTTTGGCATAGGCTGAGTACATGGAACAATGCACTCAGGTGTATTTAATATTCTTAGCCAATTGCGATAAGGATATTTTGGTTCTTGTAACAGAACCTCCAAACGGCGCAATAGAATTGATTTTCTATCACTCACTAGCCTCGTAATATAAACCTTGCCGGCACCAAATAAATTGCGCAAAGTATACAAAAAGCACCCTTGCTCTTCTTGCACAGAAGGAAGGTTAAATTTTTCTCTATTCAGTGCACTCAAAAACGGATTCTGAAAATTTGGTATATCATTAAATCCAGCAAGTATTACAACTTTATTTTGATATAAGCTAAATTTATCAAAGTTATTTTCTGGAGAAAAAAACTTCCTTTTTAAAAATAATATCAGGATTTGACTATATAACTCTAAGGAACACTCAATTGCTATACCGTCACATGCATTTAAGAAATCACGAGTAAAATTACCTATTTCACCATTTAGCTCTAGAAAATTCACATTAGAAAGCACATTAACACACTGTAAATGAGCTGCTGCTATATCAGAAATAGGATAATTTATAAGATTAAGTAAAAGATTAAATATAGTTTCTAATCTACTGATAATAATTAATATATCTTCTTTATATCTTAGCTTTTTACAAGTACTAATAGCGTTGATAATATCCTTAAGACCATTTATATCAAAGCTACGCAATACTTCTATCTCAAACTCAGATAAAATACGAGTGTACTCTTCTTGAGCGTAACCAAAAGTCACTAGCCTATGTTTAAGAAGAGAAAGCAATGCCACACCGTTCCATTTTGAGTTCAAAATCTCAATACTATAAAGCAGAAGCGTCACATAAGAATAGTTTTTCGATATGGGGCACACCATACGAACTGCAAGTAATTTATCAAAAACAACCAAAGAAACGTTTTCATAACCTTCATTCTCCATAATTAGTGACGTCACCTGTGCTTCTTCCTCTCTGGAATCACAAGTGATGACTTCAATATTGCCAATATATCCATTACTAACTTTACTTAGATCGGCAGTTGTATCAAAGACATAATCTAGTTCAGGAATGCCTGTCATCCCAGCCCTCTGATTTTTAGTGTACGAACATTGTAATTTGCAGGTAATTTGAGTAGTAGATGATGTCATTCCAGTGCTTGACACTGGAATCCAGTTTCTATTGTACAGCAACCTGGTGCACTCATTTAAAGTTAAGTTTTCTGGATCCGAGTGTCTGGGCACTGGAATGACATCAGAACACGCTTCTGGCAGAAAACTTACATCCTCTCTGCCTATACTTAAATAATCGAGCAGATCTTTCAGGCAATATTGATAATGTTTTTTATCAAGTGATTGCCAATCTTTCTCTTTAATTTTCAAATTCAGATTAGGTAAAATTATCTTTCCAAATGGCAGGTCGTATACAGCTTTAATCAACAACTTATAAATCTCCTCCTTTCCAATTCCAATAAAGATCATATGCTGATCTTTCTTCAGGGAGGCTATCATATTGTTTATGTAGTCACTCTTATGCTTTAGTATATCTACTACTCCTAAATTTTTTAAAGTGTTACTCCAAGTTTTGATAAGTAAGTTTATGAAATTCTCCATTTTCTTCGAATGCTCATCAAGCTGATAACAATCCGCTATTTGGGTATATTGAAGTAATGACGGCAAACTGTAAACTAGATCGATTGGAAAACTATCATTGTGTTTTTTATTCCACTCCAATATAAATTGAATGAGTAGCAGCGTTCTCTTTGTCGGGTTAATAACTTTAACTCTATCAAGATTTAATATTAAATCTTCTTCATCAATGTTTTCTAGTGAAACTATCTCTGGCAAAATTATAGTTCTGTAATTCTTGAATGCACTCAGCAATGCTATCACATCCCTCTTGCAGGGAAGTATGATCTTTATCTCGGGAATTTTTTCTCTTTCATATTCAGAAAATATGTGCTGAACCAGCACATCAAAAAGGGACTCATTCACATTAACAGTAAAAACTCTTCCCACTAACAGTAACAATTAATACAACACTTTTATTGTATAGAAATTATTTAAAATATAAATGTGCTCGCAGTTTCTTATGCTATGATATATTAAAGTCTTTCACAATATTACATGGCAAACATCAGAATAGAAGTTTTTAATAAATGTGAACAAGTTGGCCGCAGAAGGGTAGTTAATGTTTACTTGATTTACATAAGCAAAGAATTACCATCAAAATTACATGAAGAAATTTGTGGGCTATTTTATAATAAAGTCATACAAGACTGCCGTTATTATTCCTACAATGAAAACCTTGAAAAAGTTCAATATAACTTCATAGAATCACAAGCAAAGTGGGGCTTGGAGATAAGCTTTTTACCTGGCATGACCGATAACGTAGGAAACACGGCAAAACAAATTGTTAGAGAATATCTAATGAGCAAAGGCCACATTGATGAAAGTGTTTCTATCAAGGCAAGAAGTTCAAAATTGATTCTAAGTCAAGGAGGTTTTCCAACCGAAGATGACATAAAACAGGAATTCAATCCTATTACTGAATATTGCACACTTGTCTATAAAGAAAACGGCAATTGCCATTGGAAGTATTACAGTAAACCAAATACCCCACCTGGTGTCATTACAGCGCGTAACCAGGAAAAAAAAGAATGGATTCCAGTGTCAAGCACTGGGATGACACCAGCTAATAATGGAGCAAAATCTGTCAAACTCAATGTAAGTGACCAAGAGCTTGAAAAAATCAGCAGAGATGGAATCGATGGTAATGGCACTTTAGGGCTCTCGCTGGCAGCAATGAAAGCTATAAAGGATTACTTTAAAAAACTCGGTAGAAATCCATATGATATTGAACTTGAGTCTCTGGCACAGACTTGGTCTGAACATTGTAAACACAATATTTTTTGCTCCCCTATTGATGAAATAAAAGATGGTCTATATGCTCATTATATTAAGCGTGCAACGCGTGAGATAAATTCTAACATATGCGTGTCAGTTTTCTCCGACAACGCAGGAGGAATAATTTTTGATGACGATTACTTGATTGTAGATAAAGTTGAAACTCACAATAGTCCTTCAGCTCTCGATCCGTTCGGTGGAGCAATGACTGGAGTGCTTGGAGTTAATCGAGATATAGTCGGTTTTGGCAAAGGTGCAGAACCTATCATGAATACTTATTACTTTTGCTTTGCCAAAGAATCAAAAGGCAAACTTTATAGAGATAAAGAGCGTACTGATAAAATCTTACCACCAAAATATATAATGAAAGAAGTGATTCACGGTGTTAATGTTGCTGGTAATTGCTCCGGTATTCCAACGCAACTTGGATCGGTATACTTTGACGATAGATTCTGTGGAAAGCCATTAGTTTTTGTTGGAAGCATCGGAATTATTCCACGGAATATAAATAATGCACCTTCACACATAAAAGAACCCAAAAACGGTGATAAAATCGTAATTATTGGTGGAAGAGTTGGAAGGGACGGAATTCACGGTGCAACTTTTTCTTCAGAGGCATTGTCGGGAAACAGCCCTTCAACAATTGTGCAAATTGGTGATCCTATAACACAAAAAAAATTATCCAACGCCGTCGTAAAAGCAAGAGATCTTGGTCTTTATAATGCAATAACGGATAATGGAGCAGGCGGTCTATCATCGTCCATTGGTGAAATGGGAAAAGACGGATTTGAAGTGGATTTGAGCAAGGTTCTCCTTAAAAACGATGGTATGGCTCCGTGGGAAATATGGATATCAGAATCACAAGAGAGAATGACCTTAGCAGTGCCAGAAGAAAATCTTCCTGCGTTTAAGCAAATCATGAAAACACATGATGTGGAGGTCTGTGTAATTGGAGAATTCAACAAAAGTGGCAAAGCCGTTGTTAAATGTCCCCCAGGGGCAGTAATAATGGACATCGAAACTGAATTTCTGCATGATGGTAATCCTAAAATGCATTTACAGACAAAGCCATGGTCTGGAAAATCTAACCCATACGCTGTTATTCCAGAATTCTCTCCTGTTATCCCAGTGCTTGACACTGGAATCCAGCAGGCTTTGTCTGCAAATAAATCTAAAACTTTATGTAAAAATACGTGCGATGGCAGAGTTGAGCTTGAGATAGATTCCAGTGTCAAGCACTGGAATGACACCTTTGCACTAAAAGAAATGCTAAGCAGACCAAACATACGCAGCAAAGAGTTTATAGTGGTGCAATATGACCATGAGGTTCAAGGATCGTCAATACTGAAACCACTGCAAGGCAAGGGAAGAGTGTGCAGTGAAGCTGTTGTCTCGAGGCCAGTCCTTTCTTCAAACAAAGGTGTTGTAAAATCGCAGGGATTTGGCTCAAGTTATGGAGAAATTGACACTTATCACATGGCAGCATGTGCGATTGACACTGCAATACGCAACTACGTAGCTGCAGGAGGAAATATAAATCATCTAGCGTTGCTCGACAATTTTTGCTGGTGTGATGCTTATAATCCAGAAAGGCTGTGGCAACTAAAGAGAGCTGCAGAGGCTTGTTACAACTTTGCAACTGCATTTAAAACACCATTTATATCCGGAAAAGATAGTATGTTTAACGACTTTAAGGGATATGATGAAAATGGCGAGAAAGTGATGATATCTGCACCACCTTCACTACTCATTTCAGCAATTGGAGTTATAGACAATATTGAAAATGCGGTATCGCTTGATGTGAAAATGCCAGGGGACTTGATATATGTGCTTGGTACAACCCACGATGAGCTTGGTAGATCTGAATATCAGTTATATAGTGGAATAGATAATAACAACGTGCCAAAAGTTAATGCAAAGAGCGCTAGGAGGTTGTATGAACGTTACAACCAGGCAATAAAAGATGGCATAATTGTCTCTGCAATTGCACCAAACTTAGGCGGCTTAATTATTGCTTTGGCAAAATCGCTAATTGCAGGAGACCTTGGTGCTGAAATTGATCTTTCACTAGTACCAATAGGAAAAACACAAAATACAGACATAATAAACAAGATAATAATGTTTTCTGAATCGCAAAGTAGAATATTAGTAACTATTGCCCCGCAAAATCAGCGGAAGTTTGAAGAATTGTTTAAAGGTATAGTTTTTTCATGTATTGGAAAAGTGACAGAGGAGAAAGCTCTCAATATAAAGGATATTATAAGAATAGATTTGAAAGACTTAGGTACTAGTTTAAATAACTTTTGATTACGCTAGACAAATTTTTCATTATGTGTAATGTCTGATTAAAATAAATGCATATTATTAAATTTGGGTAGGTGATTATGTCCATTTTATCAATACTCTTGCTTATCAGTCTTTCTTTACTTAACACTTCAAATAAATTAATGATATGTGCTGCCTTATTTGTGGGAGCTACTTTAGTTGTAAACTCAATGGTTGAGTTTTATGGTAGAAGCAAAGCTACTTACAGCTTAATAGTGTGTACAGTGATATGCTGTCTTTTTAAATTGCAAAATTTTAGTTTTATGATACTGGTTCTATATACTGCAATTTTAATCTCTCTTCTCTCAAGCATAGTTGTTTTTGAAGAATTAAAGTCGAAATTGAATTTTCATATGGCAAATTTCATCACTTTAATTATAGCATCGGTCATTGATAGTACGATTATTTGTGTTGGACTACTATACAAAATTTCTGCAGGTAAATGCTTATCAATATATATTAAAGATTTAATTTTCAAGTTTTCCTATGCATCGATATTGAGTATCTGCTTGTTTGTAGGAATGTATTTATTCTCCTTGGCAAGCAAGAAGTATTTTAAGGTTTCTGCATAACCCGTCTTCTGATATAGCCAAAATAGTTTAGATTTAACTATAACCGTCATTCCGCTATTTGTTAGCAGCTTGGTAGTATAATGTGAAAAGCTCTTATTCGGATAGCGGTTCTAAAATCAAAGTAATTGGAAACTGTTAACTTAAGTTATCCTTTAAGAGAGCTAGTACAATTTCTTACAGGTTTCATACATGATAAGAGTTTTATTTTTAGCTAAACCAATTGAAATAAGCTATAAAATCTGTTAAAGTCAACTTTGTGCAAGCACCCTTAGCTCAGTTGGATTAGAGCATTTGACTACGGATCAAAAGGTCGGGCGTTCAAGTCGCTCAGGGTGCACCATATTTTATAGGAAATAGAGGTCATGCTTGAAATTCATATGTGTAATACCTATCTTTAAAGGTAAAATACTGAGCTATTATATATGAACAAAAAAGACTATTATGATCTGCTAGAAGTGAGCAGAAATGCTAGTACTGACGAGATAAAAAAAGCATATAAAAAACTAGCATTAAAATATCATCCTGACAGAAATCCTGGTAATAAGGAAGCAGAGGAAAAATTTAAAGAAGTAACAGCTGCATATGAAGTTCTATCTGACTCTGAAAAAAGAGCAGGTTATGATCGTTATGGTCACGATGGTGCTTCCGGTGGATTTGATTTCAGCCAAGCTGGAGGGGATTTTAGCGATATATTTAACGATTTTTTTGGTGGAGGATTCGGCGGCAGTACAAGTAGGTCAAGAACAAAAAGAAGTACAACAGGAGTATCTGGAGCAGATCTGCGCTACGACCTTAAAATTACCTTGGAAGATGCATTTAAAGGAATACAAGCACCTATACATTATGTGACAAATATAAAATGTAATACATGCCAAGGCACAGGTAGCGAAGGAGCAATCAAACCAGTTCAGTGCAACACATGCCAGGGAAGCGGTAGAATTAGAACTCAACAGGGCTTTTTTACCATTGAAAGAACGTGTACTACATGCTATGGGGAAGGAGAAATAATACAAAATAAATGTAAGAAATGCGGTGGAAGTGGACGTAAAAGAGATGAAGTAAATATCTCCGTTTCAATTCCAAAAGGCATAGAAGAAGGAGCTAAAGTAAGGGTCAGTGGTAAAGGAGAAGCTGGAGCAAGAGGTGGAAAAAGCGGAGATTTATACGTATGTGTGAAAATAGCTACTCATCAGATCTTCACTCGCAATAGAGCAGATTTACACTGTAAAGTGCCTATAAGAATGACACTAGCAGTACTTGGTGGTGAAATCGATATTCAATCAATTGATGGAGCTAAAATAAAAGTAAAGGTCCCTGAAGGCACTCAAACTGGTACCAAACTACGTTGTAGGGAAAAGGGTATGCCATATATGAACTCACATGCTCGTGGTGATTTATACGTACAGGTAATAGTTGAGACTTTAAATCCAAAGAATTTAACCCAAAAGCAGATTGAGCTATTAAAAGCGCTTGAGGAAGGGGAACATGAAAGTGTAGAGCAGAAATCTGAAGGATTCTTTGGAAAAGTAAAAAAAAAATGAGAAATTTGCTAAATGATATAAAGAGGTAGCTGTATACACTTAATTCTTTTTACCAATTTGAAAGCCTTCTCTTTTAGTGAAAAGATTTTTTTAAGTTATGCAAAAGTGATAAATTCCTTTATTTAAGGTCGAAGTTTTGCTATCCTCGCATTTTAATAATTTAAAATTAATGAACATAAACAAAAATGAGTTTTTATTTCTTCCTCTTGGAGGAGTAGGAAGAATTGGGATGAACGTTAGCCTATATCATTATCAAGGCAAGTGGATTATGATCGACCTTGGTATCGGTTTTGCAGATGAAACTATGCCAGGTGTTGAGCTGCTCATCGCTGATGTAGATTTTATTGCTCAAAGAAAAAAAGATTTGCTTGGAATAATAATTACACATGCACATGAGGATCACTGTGGTGCAGTGCCTCATCTGTGGGAAGATTTGCAATGTCCCATATATACAACAAAGTTTACAGTTAATTTTCTCAAGGAGAAACTAAAGGAGTTTCGATTGGAAGGTGTGGTACCTGTGAAAGAGGTAGACATAAATGGCAGCATAAATTTGGGTCCTTTTACCGTTGAGTTTATAAATGTAACTCACTCAATTCCTGAGGCAAATTCAATATTAATTAGCACTGAAGCAGGTAGTGCACTTCATACTGGGGACTGGAAATTTGATCCAAAACCTGTTGTTGGATTAATTTCTAATATAGAGCGTTTAAAAGAAATTGGCGATAAAGGTGATCTGCTTGCAGCAATTTGCGATTCAACCAATATATTAAGCAAGCATCACCCTGAGTCAGAAAGTGAAATTTATGATAATATTTACAATATAATAAAGCGGTCTAAAAAATTGGTTGCTGTCTCGCTATTTGCCTCGAATGTGGCGCGAATTGAAACAATAAGCCAAGCTGCAAAAGCACTAAATAGAAAAGTGGTTTTACTTGGCAGATCTTTATGGAGAATAGTGAAAGTTGCTCAGGATAGTGGTTATTTAACTGATTCTCCTGAGTTTCTAGAAGCAAAGGAGGCAGTAAATTTTCCAAGGGAAAAGCTGGTGCTACTTTGCACAGGTTGTCAAGGTGAGCCACTGGCAGCAACCTCAAGGCTTGCTAATAAGAGTCATCAAGCATTTAAAATGCAGCAAGGTGATACCATGATCTTTTCATCAAAAATCATTCCTGGCAATGAAACTCGTGCACATAACATGCTCAATGCCTTTATTGAGATGGGAGTGGAAGTTATTACTGAAAAAACAGAGAATGTTCATGCTTCCGGACATCCAGTAAAAGCAGAGCTAAGGGAAATGTATTCTTTGATAAAACCTAAGATAGCTATTCCAGTTCATGGTGAGTATATTCATACGGATGCACATGTAAAGTTCGCTAAAGAGTGCGGTGTGAAAAAAGCAATAATGATTGCACCAGGTGATATTGTTAATTTGGAGAATGGAGAAAAAGTTAGTTCAATTGATGTTGACTACTTTGGTATTGATGGTACGTTGCTACGCCATCCAGAATGCAGCGTTATAAAGATGCGTGAGAGAATGAGAGATGCTGGGGTTATTGTAGTAACAGCAATTGTGAATAAGAAAAACAAATTGCTCGCTAAGCCAAAAGTATTTGCACCTGGTGTTTTCGAAGCGCAAGAAGATGCAGCCATTATGCAAAAGATCATAGAGAAGGTTGAGTCAGCATTTAGTCCACAACCGATAAAAAAAATAAGAAATAAGATTGAAAGTTCAATATTTAGTATCTTAAAGGAATATTTACTAAAAAGACCTATAATTGAAGTCCAAATAGAACAGGTATAGAAATATACCTCTTTTTATTAACCATTATTTGAGTAAGAAGTTAACAATGTATTCTTTGATGTTATTTCAGCATGCAATACTGGAATCCGTAAAAAAAAATCAGTGTCAGATCACACAACTATACAAACATTGTGATTTGAATCTACCAGAAGGGTGCCATCTCAACGCCCAGGCAAACATTGTAGTTTTAGAGCAATCTCCACCAGTAGAGTGTCATCCCAGTGCTCTGACACTGGAATCCAGTTTTTCATGCAACCTTGTCAAAGACGTTTATTTTAGAATAAAACAGCTACTTTTATGCTTGCCACCTCAGTGCACTTACTTGCAGTCAAATTTCTGGATTCCAGTGTCAAGTACTGCAGAAATTGATTTACTCTACTGTCATGCAGTTTAACTTCAAAAGTAAGCTATTTGCTGAGATGACAGGAGGTAATGCAAGAAATCTAATGAAGCTATTCGTTCAACTGGTGTTATTTATTTCGTTATTTATTCCTTATTCCACAAAAGCTGTTTTATATGTTGATATAAAAAAAAGCAATATTGGTAATATTGATCTTGTTGTATCTAAATGTGCATGCAAGACAGAAGTGGAAAGTGAGCTAAGTGAAAGCATCACAAAAGTAATTGAAACAAATCTATCTAATTGTGGCTTATTTAATGTGAAACGTAACACGAAAGTTGAGTCTTGGAAAAGCGATACTGTAGTCACAGTAAGTTTAAGTGAAGTATCAAACAGAAATTTAGAGCTATCTTTTCGTTTATCTGACAGCTTTACAAACAGAGAATTACTTACTCAGTCGGTTGTTTTTCTAGCAAAAGACTGGAGGAAAATTAGTCATCTTGTTTCAGATGTGATACATGATAGATTGATTGGTGAGAAAGGGCATTTCAATACAAAAATTACATATATCGCTGAAGAAAAAGATAGCAATTACAAATCCGTCCGTAAAATTGCTGTGATGAATCAAGATGGAAGTAATATAAAGTACTTAACAAATGGTGAGAAATTTGTGTCAACACCAAGATTTTCACCAAATGGAAAGGGTATTGTTTATATCTCATACACAAATGGTAAAAGTTATATAATATTAAAAAATTTAAAAGATAACACTGAATCAATAATCAGCGCATTTGAAGGAGTTATTTCTGCACCAAGATTTTCTCCTGATGGTAAATCTCTTTTTATTTCCCACTCATTGAGTGGTGAAACAAATATATTATCTCTAGACTTAAGCAGTAAACGAACAAAAAAAATTACTAAAGGTTCAGCTATAAGTACTTCTCCCTCTTTGTCTCCAGATCAAAAGTACATGGTTTTTAGTTCTGATATAAGTGGAAGTCAGCAACTATATATCATAGATTTCACTAAAAAAAGCAAAAAACCCAAGAGAATTAGTTTTGGAAATGGAAGATATGCTACACCTGTTTGGTCGCCAAAAGGAGATCTGATAGCTTTTACAAAAATTCAGTCAGGAAAATTTTACATAGGAGTTATGAAGCCAGATGGCAAAGAAGAGCGCTTGCTTTCAGAGGGACATAAAATTGAATCTCCGGCATGGCTACCAAATGGCAGAGAAATTATCTTTACTAACGCAGAATCACCAAGCAACTCTAAATTATATTTAGTAGATTTAGTAAAGAAAAATCAAAAAATGGTTTTTACTCCAACGAATGCTTCTTTACCAGATTGGTCTTATTTTTGAAAGTAGATCTATAAAATCGGTATAAATCTTGCTTTATCTTAATCGTTTATAACCTTCGGTACTACGAAATACCCATGCTCCGATTTTGTATTGGATAATATTTCTTCTTTAATGTTTTGAGAATTTATAATATCATCGCGTACATGGACATCCTTATCTATAGTTCCATAACGCATAGGAGAAACACCTTCAGTATTAACTTTCAACAAAGTATCATGTATCCAATCCAGCATTGTCAGTTCTTTTGAGTAGTATTTAATCTCATCATCGGATAACTTAATCCTCACAAGCTGTGCAGTTTTAAGCATTTCTTCCTTAGTAATTGTTATTTTTCTTTTATTTGCAAATTCTATTAACGAAGTGATAACATCTTCTGTTGATCTAGCTGGCACTTTTACCTCCTTGCATAAAGCAAATTAAAATATTTGCAATTGAAACAACCTCTATCTTATCATTTTTTTCAAATTTGTGAAATACGGTGTCCGTAATTACTAATTTATCCAAAGAAGAGGAAGAGATTTTCTCAACTGCATTTCCTGAAAGTATTCCATGTGTAATGCACGAAACTACAGACTTTGCTCCTCGGTTTTTTAAAGCAAGAGCTGCATTACATAATGTTCCGCCAGAGTCAACTATATCATCAACAATGACGCAATTTTTGTTTACAACTTCTCCGATTACATTCATTACCTCAGATGTACCTGCTTTTTCTCTATATTTATCTACTACAACAATATCATTATCCAACTTGTGTTTTTCCTCTAAAATCTTTGCAAAAGCACGAGCTCTGCCAATTGCTCCAACATCAGGCGCAACTATTGCCAAGTTTTCCTTGTATATAGAGTTAACAAATACTTCAAAACAGCTTAGATTAGTAACTGGTATATCAAAAAAACCTTCAATTTGACTTGAATGCAAATCAATAGCAGCAACGCTATTTGCACCAGCTGTTTGAATAAGATTTGCAGTTAATTTAGCACTTAAAGCAGATTGCATATTATTGTTTTTAATAACCCTATCCTGCCTACTGTATCCGTAATAAGGAATAATAGCCGTTATTCTCCTAGCTCCAGATCTCTTTGCTGCATCAATTGTAAGCAGAAGCTCCATAAGGTTATCATTTACAGGGGAAGAAAGAGATTGTACTATATATACTTCTTGATTACGTAGATCATTTGCTACTTCTACATTTACCTCACCATCGGCAAATCTTGACACCTGATTGGGGAATAGCTGAGCATTTAGCCCACTTGCTATTGAATCTCCTAATCGTTTACTAGCGCTACCTATTATTACCTTCATATATACCAATTAAGTTTTGAAAATTATACAGAAACCATGGAATGATTAAAACTTTATTCTTGCCGTCAAGTAGCTCATGGAAAAGAAAAAGTTACTCGAAACATTTCACCAGCTTTCTTATCATGCAACTCGTTTTCACAAAGGTACGTACTATTTTTCTACTTAAAAATAAAGTAAATTTTTTGTGATGCCAAGCATTTTCTATAATTTTTCATTAGATTTATTAAAAATTTGATAATTATTAAAATATAGGCTAAAATATCTATATATTTAATGGAGAAACGAAATGGATTTTAGTCAATTTGTTCGAGGCGACTTTCTTGATTTGCACTCGAAAACAATAAACATAAGTGAATTAGTAAGCTTTTTACAGAGCAATCTTAGTATTACAAAGCTTAGTTTAAAAAGCTGTTATATTGGTGATGAAGGAGCAAAAGCTTTAGCTAATGTTAATCTTGCAAACCTTACTCAACTTGATTTAAGTTGGAACAAAATTGATGCTGAAGGAGCAAAAGCTTTAGCTAATGGTAATCTTACAAACCTTACTTCACTTAATTTAAGTTTTAACGACATTGGTGATGAAGGAGCAAAAGCTTTAGCTAATGGTAATCTTAAAAACCTTACTTCACTTGATGTAAGTTGCAACAACATCGGTGATGAAGGAGCAGAAGCTTTAGCTGATCTTAAAAAAGTTGATGTTAAAGGTACAGAAAATTTTAGAATAATAGATAGTTTGATAAATAAATTCACACAAAGTAACTCTTCAATAGAAATTTTTGATCCAGCTAAATCGGAAAATAAAACAACACTTGATGAGATTATAATTCCAGAAAGCTTGAGAAAGGAGCTAAACAAGATTCTTGATATTATTCCAGAAGAAAATAAAGCATTACTTCAAAAGACAGGTCACAAAGCAGAAAAAGGCTACCTTTTTTATGGTCCACCCGGAAATGGTAAAACCAAAATTGCTCGTGCAATTGCATGTCAAGCCAACGTAAAGTTTATTAGTGTTTCTGCCTCTGAATTTCAAAAATCGTATGTTGGTCAAAGTGAAGCGCACGTAAGAGAACTTTTTAAAAAGGCAAGAGCAAATGCTCCTTGTATAATTTTTATAGATGAAATTGATTGTATTGCTGCAGAACGTGGTAACGGCAATTCTGCTTATGCTAATAGCCTTGTGAATCAGTTTTTAACCGAGCTTGATGGTTTCAACCCACTAGAAGGTGTAACAGTGATTGCTGCAACTAATCGTAAAGATGTTTTAGACAAAGCGTTTATTAGACCAGGCCGTCTCTCTAATCATATTGAAATTCCTTTGCCAGATAAGACCCAGCGTGAGGAGATATTGAACTTGTATATAAAAAAATTCAAAGATACTGAAGAGTTGGAAGTTAAAGTAAATACTGAAAAACTTGCAGATAAAACTGATGGTTTCTCGGGAGCTGAGTTAGAATATTGTAAGTTGAAAATGTGATATAAAAGAGGATAAGAGGGAAAGATAGCCCTACTCACTATAGGAATAGGACTATCATGGGCGTGTGCGACCGGAAGAATATTGGTACTACAACCGTTTAAATCAAGGTACACTAGCCCATCTCTCGATACGTTTGAATAGTTGCTTGGGACATATATATGCACCCGTTTACAATCTTAAATTAACTAAAACTATCGAGGTTTATTATGGTTACATCTTATCAAAATTTTATTGGCATTGACATCGGAAAATTTAAAAATGTCGTTGCAATTCACAAACAGAAGAACGCTGTCAAATTTGACAATGATTCTGATGGTTGGCAACAATTATTTCAAAAGTTTTCAGATATTCTACCTAATTCTTTAGTAACTTTGGAAAACACAGGAAAATATGAGCTTGGTTTGTCACATTTTCTTATTGACAAGAATATTGCAGTACATCGAGCTAATACTCGTAAAGTAAAAAGCTTTATCTTGTCTCACGGAACTGTAGCAAAGTCTGATAAATCAGATGCGAGGGCTCTTGCTCAATATGGATTTGAACGCCATAGAACTCTCTCTCTATTTGTACCTACATCAAAAGAACAATCAACCCTGGTTGCACTTTGTCAACGTCGTGATGACATTACGCAAATGAGAGCTCAGGAAAAGTGTAGACTGGAAGCTCCTGAAAATGATCATATAAAGAAAAGTTGTCAGAAGACCATTGAATTTTTCGATAGTCAAATAAACGAACTCAATGATACTATACAAAAAATTATTGATAGAAGCCATGAACTACAACAACGTCAAAAAATCCTTAAAACAGTTTCTGGAATAGGTAAAAAGCTATCACAAGATTTTCTGTGTTTAATGCCAGAGCTTGGTTACTTAAGTAGAAAAGAAGTAGCAAGTCTTGCCGGAGTTGCACCTCATCCTAGGGAAAGTGGTAAAACTGTTGGTTACCGAAGGATTATAGGAGGTAGAAGTAATATTCGTTCAAAGCTCTTTACATCTGCCATGTCTGCTGCAAGGTCCAAATCTGCACTTGGCACCTTTTATTCTAAGCTTGTTGAAAGTGGTAAGAAGAAGATGGTAGCTATAACAGCTCTAATGCGTAAAATTATAGTAATTGCTAATGCAAGGCTTAAAGAGGCAATTAATTTGAATGTTTAAAAATTTACATAGCAGTAATTGAAATGAATATTGTGCATCCACACAAACTTAAAGTGCTTGTTCACATAGCTTAAACGGAAATTGTTGCAGTAGCTGTTTGATATAGAATTCTGTTTCTATGACAAACGGGTTTTTATTATCTATATGGTTGGGTAAAGTTGCAAAATTATACAAATGAAAAATTAAAAAAAAACATAGTTGATTTAATAAATCAAACAGCATGGGATATTATATATTTTTCTAAAATTGAAGGAAAAATCACTATTAACACGAATCACTTCATTAAGGCAATTAAGAAGAAGAAATCTCAAGGGCCTGAAAGTGAGCAAGTTAATGGTGGTCTAGAATTACTTAATAGTCCTAAACCCAATTGTAGCAGTGATGTTAATATTGATAATGCAGATAATGTAGAAAGTCACAACTCTGCAAATAGTAATTCAGATGTTGTTGTTATTCTACAGCAATTGGTTAAAACAACAACTAAGACATCTGAGCATATACAAACTCAAATTAACAATCTAAAGGAAGAATACGATGAAAGATTTGAAGAACTTGATTCTGAGAACAGCAACGTAAAACAAGATCTAGATTGTGTAAGGCAAAACTTAACTAAAATAACTCAATGCACTGAAGAATACACTCAATTAAAGGATAATCTACAGACTATCACTACTAAAATAACTGAATGTGCTGAAGAACACACTCAATTAAAGGATAATAATCTAAAGACTATCACTGAAAAATATACTCAACTAAAGAGTGAATTAGAGAGTATGGTAACAACCGAACTCAAGAAACATGAAAGCACACTGGAGAAGCGTTTTGAAGATCTACAAAAACAATTTGAAGGTAAAAATAAAGAGCTAAATAGTAAATATGAAAAATTCTTAGGAGCAAGCAACAATAGTAAAAGGCAAGGTAGTTACGCCTCTATTTCTTTTGTATTATCTGGAGCATCTGCTGTTGGTGCAAGTTTGACAATGTTTCATTTAGCAATGTGTCTTTCACTCGCTGTAGCCGCATTAATTTTTCTTGCAGCAGGATGTTACTGTTTGTATAAGGCAAATACAACACTTAGTAATGTTGAAATTGATCAAACTACTAATCTTGTAGTTGTTTAGATAGTTTTTAGGCTTTTAAATCTGTACCTGTTTGGCAAGTTAAAAAGTCCTTGCTGGTGCTGTAGCTTAAATTGAAGAAAATGGCGGAAGTGTAGAGTGAGGTAGTTTTTGATCAAAAATTTAAGATATTTTTAAAAAAACCACCTTTCTTGACGCGTATGAACACTCCCAAATTTTTTATAGGTTTGACTTCACCTGATTTACAAATAGAAATTGGTTGAGTGTTTGCCATTTATTCTTATAAACAGCATTTTGCTTTTTTTAGCACGTAGCAATTCTTGAATTCTATGATATTATTTTTGTAAAATTGTTATATATATCATAATAACGGCACTGGCTGAGTTCATTAAGTAATTTTATGGGCAGTGGAATGATAAAAAGCGTTTTCACAAACACATTTTACTACATAATCAGCGCTAATATTAAAATGCTTATAAAGAGCTTCATAAGGTGCTGATTCTCCAAAATTTTTCATGCCAATAAATATACCGTTTGAACCTATATATTTATGCCAACCCACTTCACTTCCAGCTTCAATTGCAACTTTAATACTATCATTATTTAATATTACCCCTTTATATTCATCACTTTGCTCGTCAAAAAGCCTCCAAGACGGCATAGAAATGACCCTTGTACCTACACCTTTTTCCTGTAATTTTTCTCTTGCCTCAACTGCAATTTCAACTTCAGATCCGGTAGCAAATATCGTCACTTCTAGCTTCCCTGAATATTCGCATAGTATATATGCACCAAATTTTGATAGGTTGGCCAATTGGTCAGTATAAGAGTGCATGTAATTAATATTTTGCCTTGAAAGCGCAAATAGTGCAGGTGACTCTTTTTTTTCAAGTGCAATGCTAATGCACTCCAAAGTTTCAATTGCATCTGCTGGCCTAAAAACATACAGATTTGGTATAGCTCTCAGAGAAGCTAAATGCTCTATTGGCTGGTGAGTTGGACCATCTTCTCCTACTCCAATTGAGTCATGAGTCATTACATATATAACCTGCTGTTTCATCAAGGCTGAAAGACGTATAGCAGGGCGGCAGTAGTCGGAAAATACTAAAAAAGTTCCACCATAAGGAATAATCCCACCATGAAGAGCCATACCATTCATACAAGCTGCCATAGCGTGCTCTCTCACTCCATAGTGTACATAAGAGCCACTATAATTATTACTATCTATTGCCTGCATGTGCTTATATTTAGTACAATTTGAACCGGTAAGATCAGCAGAGCCACCAATTAGTTCTGGCATAGACTTAGTCAATATTTCCATTACTTTGCCGAAAGAAGATCGAGTAGCTTCGTTTGGCATGAGCTCACATATTTGTTTCTTCAGATCAGCCAAATCACTCTCGATATTATTCGGCAAACGTTTCTCAAGTCTTCTTTGTAGTTCTTCATTGATCAAGGATGTATAGTTTTGTTTTGCCCTCTTAACTGTTTCCATCCAAGCGTTTTTCACATCTTCTGGTACATAAAATGGTTCATAGTTCCAATTCAATTTTTCTCTCATCTGTTTTACATCTTCCTCTGTAAAGGCACCACTATGAGCAGAAGATGTGCCAGCACGGCTCGAAAATTTTCCGATAATAGTTTTGCAACAGATTAGTGTAGGTTTATCAGACTTTTGCGCCTGCTCTATTGCAAGGGATATAGCATCAAAGTCATGCCCATCGATTTTGTCAACATTCCATCCATACGCTGAAAAACGCTTTTCTACATCATCAGAGCAAGAGAGGCTAGTAGAGCCGTCTATAGAGATGTCATTGTCGTCAAAAAGTGCTATCAGCTTATTTAATTTAAGATGCCCAGCAAGGGACGCTGCTTCATGGCTTATACCTTCCATAAGACAACCATCTCCTAGCATTACATAAGTGTAGTGACTGATTTCAAACTGCTTTTCAAGAATCGATTCAGCAAGTGCCATGCCAACAGCAGTGGCAAATCCCTGACCAAGCGGGCCTGTTGTTGCTTCTATACCAGAAGTTAAGCCAAATTCTGGGTGACCTGGAGTTTTTGATGTAAGTTGCCTGAAGTTTTTTAGTTCATCTATACTAATGTAGCCTGTCAGATATAATATAGAGTATTGCAACATTGAACCGTGACCATTTGATAGGACGAAACGATCTCTACTGATCCATTGAGAATCATCAGGGTTATGGTTTAGATATTTAGCAAATAATACAGTGGCAACATCTGCCATGCCAAGTGGCATACCTGGATGTCCAGAATTTGCTTTTTGTACTGCATCAATTGATAAAAAGCGGACAGCATTTGCCATGGATTTTAGTAGTAGATGATTCATGTATTAATAGGAAAACTTAAAAGTGAAGTATACTATATCATAGTGGCAAAAACAAGTTGACACTTAATGTTAAAATCATTAATAATTTATAGTTAGATTGTGAGAATTTTTGTATGACAACTGTTATCAATAGAAAGTATAGAATCAGTCGCAGGCTTGGTGTAAACTTATGGGGTAGAGCAAAAGATTCGGTCAATAAAAGAAAATACCCTCCAGGTCAGCATGGTATTCTTGGATTTAAGAAGTTATCTGATTTTGGTAAGCAGTTTGCTGCACATAAAAAATTTAAGTTCTACTATGCAATTTCAAGTAAGCAGCTTAGACGTACATTTTTAGATGCCTACAAAAGAAAGGGTTATACGGCTGATAATTTTATTGGTGCCTTAGAATCAAGGTTAAGTTCTGTTTTATATCACTCTGGTTTTGTGCCAACAATTTACTCGGCAAAACAGCTTATATCTCATAAACATGTTACAGTTAATGATAAGGTGGTTAACATATCAAGTTATAGAGTGAAGCCTGGTGATATAGTAAAAATAAGGGAAAGAGCAGCAAAAATTCCTATATTAATAGAGGCTGAACAAAAACAAGAACGTAAGGCTCCAGATTATTTAGAGGCAGACAGCAAAGCACTTTCAGTGAAGTATTTGAGAGCGCCTCAATATTCCGAAGTCCCCTATTCAGCAGACATGGAAGTCAATTTAGTAGTAGAATTTTACTCTAGATAAACAACATAAGGCCCGTGTGGCGGAATCGGTAGACGCAGCGGACTTAAAATCCGTGGGTTTTGCGACCTTGGGAGTTCAAGTCTCCCCATGGGCACCAGTTTAATTTATTAAAAAAGTATGAAATGGCTTGATATAGAAGATATTGCAGAAGCTCTAGAAGAGAAATTTCCAAATGAAGATATAATTAGTATTAGATTCACTGAACTTAAAAGAAAAGTCTTGGATTTAGAAGAGTTTGATGATGATGAAAAGTATTTAATGAAAAAATATTAGAGGCCATTCAAGCAGCTTGGATTGCAGAAAGATCTTAAAAAACAGATAGCTATAAGAAAATTACTGCATACAGTAAAAAGATAATCTTCTTGGAAATACTATACTTTACTCGAATTTTAATTAGCTTCATAATAATTTAACAAATTAAAATTAAAAATGATTACAAGGTAGGAAACACAAAATTCTGGCAAATGCTAGATATATAAATACTGCTTTTTATGTGTGAGGCCGAGGATTATGAAAACAATAAGTTAGTTTTTTGTATAAGAAAGTTGTAATATAATTTAATTTTAAGCACTGGAAAGATGTTTAAATATAGCGGGCCAAAGAAATTAAAATCTATAATAGAAAACTATGCATTAAAATGCATGAAAAATAAGATCAGCAAAAATGAAATACGTCTTATTTTAAACTGGAAAAGTATAGTTGGAGAGGAATTAGCAGAATGTACAAAACCACAAAAGATCTCATACGCACAAAACGTAAATTCTGGTGTTCTGCATCTGTTAGTAACAAATGGCAGTAAAGCATTAGAAATGCAGCATATGGTTTCTCTTGTAATAGAAAAAATTACAGTGTTTTTTGGCTATAAAGCAGTATACGGTATAAAAATCAAGCAAGGGAGTTGACTATTTAACTATATCAGGTTAACCTAGTTACATAGGATAAATTGGTATATTGAAGTGAGTAGAATTTGTGAGTTAACAAATAGAAAAAAGTCTTTTGGTAATAAGGTATCGCATTCAAATCGTAAAACAAAGCGTACCTTTCTCTTAAATTTACATAAAGTTACATTGACGAGTAATATATTAGACAAAAAGTTTAGCTTTCGTATAGCGACAAGAACTTTAAGAACTATAGATTACAAAGGTGATCTTGATGCTTTCTTGCTCAACACAAAAACAATTAAACTAAGTAAAGAAGCGCAAAAGATAAAAAGAAGATTAAAGAAAGTTTTAGCAAAACAAGAGGTAGAGCTAGCTGTTTCAAATGCATAGTAAGCCTACATGGCTCAGAGCAAAAGCTCCAGCTGGTAAAGTATTCAATGAAACCTTAAATACTGTTAAGCTACATAACTTACATACAGTATGCGAAGAAGCTGCGTGTCCAAATATTGGTGAATGTTGGAATAAACGTCATGCTACTGTGATGATTCTCGGTTCTGTTTGTACTCGTGCTTGTGCGTTTTGCAACGTTGCAACTGGCATTCCTGATAAGCTCGATCCTCATGAACCAGAAAATTTAGCAAAAGCAATAAAAAAGTTAAATTTAAAGCACGTTGTCATTACCTCTGTTGACCGTGACGATTTACCAGATGGTGGTGCAAATCAGTTTATAAGGTGTATAGAAGAAATTAGAAAGATAACTTCGGAAACAACAATAGAGATCCTCACTCCTGATTTTTTAAATAAGAAAGGAGCGTTTGAAGCAATAGCTATTGCATCACCTGATGTTTATAACCACAACATCGAAACAGTACCAAGGCTGTATGCAAAAATAAGACCAAGAGCTCGTTATTTTCATTCACTATATTTGCTAAAGATGGTGAAACAGATTAATTCTAAACTTTTCACGAAGTCAGGGCTGATGGTTGGTCTTGGAGAAACAAAAGAAGAAATCTTTCAGGTTATGGATGATTTACGTAGCGCCGAAGTTGATTTCATTACAATTGGTCAATATCTGCAACCAACTCCAAAGCATGCAAAAATTGATAGATATGTTACTCCAGAAGAGTTTGAGCATTATAAATATATTGCTTATTCTAAAGGCTTCTTGGTAGTTGCATCAAGTCCATTAACCCGTTCATCATATCACGCTGAAGAAGATTTTAACAGGCTCAAGGCTTGTAGTTAATATCTTAATTTTTTCAGAGTACAGTTTAATATAGTAATTAATATCTTGACTTTATTTAGAATATAATTTAATATAGGTATTGATGAAGCGAAAAAGTTATGGGTGGTTCTAACGAAAAAGTTGACTACACTGAGTTATCAAAATCTTCTATTTCTGACAAAATAAAGCCAAAAAAAAAGGTCAAATTTTGTCAGCAAGTCCAAGTTAAAGAAATTCCACTTGAAGGAAAAAAAGGAGCATATAAACGATACAAAGAAAAGAAAGAGAAACAAAAACATGAGCTCAATAAAAAACCACAATTATGGGAAAGAGGTGCAGCAATTATTGTTCCACCAGTAATTGGGCTTCTAGGAGGTTTAATAACTTTAACACTCATAACAGAAGAAATAAGTTCACCATTTTTAATTGCAGCTTTAGCTGCTATAGCAATTACAGCAGCAATATATGAACTTGAGTATTTACTTAAACCTGAATTGCTAGAAAAGCCTGGTAAAACTTTAAAGGATTTAGTAACAGATTCTTTTGTAAAGGAAGAAAAAAACTCAAGAACTGTATCACAATAAATCAGAAAAGCTTAGTGAGTTGCCCTAGGTTTGACTTTTTACTTAGCTGATCACAAAAAGTATGAATTTTACAGCACCTAAACCAGCTGTTTAAGATCTTATATAAGCAATTGACAGCTACTGAGATGCCAGTTAAAATATTTACATAGTATATTAACAGAGGGTAAGGTGGGTTTTAGTGGATATGTACATGATAAAGCTTTAACAATATCAGATGTAAGTGCTAAAATTGATATAAGAGAGCTAGCAAACTTTCTACAGAGTAAAAAAGGCATTAACGAGCTTAATTTAATAAATGTAGAGATTGATAGTAAAGATGTAAAAGAGTTAAGTAAACTTACACATCTTACTTCGCTCACTCTAAGGAACAATAAACTCGGTTTTGAAGGTGCAGGATATATAGGTCAAGGCAATCTAAAAAACCTTACTTTACTTGAAATAAGTAATAACAATATTGGAGACAGAGGTTTTGCATTTTTGATTGGCAGCAAACGTCTCCCAAATCTTACTTTATTAAATGTAGAAAACAACAACATTGTTGGAGTGTGGCGCCACTACTATGGAGGAGATATAGCACTCAAAAATCTCACCTCACTTTATGTAGAAGGTAACGGTAAAAAATTCTTAAATGATAAAGAAGTTATCCTTGATAGTATAAAAAAAAGCTCAATAACCGAAGCGCCTGGACACTCTAGAGTAAAAGATGGTGAAGGTGCTACAAAAAAATTAGTAGCTAAAAGAAAAAAAACGATACAAGCTGCCAATAGTCAGTCAGATCCTAGTAGTAGGTTAAGTATAGAACTTTCCAAACAAGATGGGCTGCGTGAAATAGTACTTGACACTGAAACTACAGGTCTTGATGTCAATAGCCATCGAATTATCGAAATAGGGTGTGTAGAACTAATTAATCATATTCCAACAGGCAAAGTATTCCATCGATACATCAACCCAGAAAGGAGCATAGACAAAGGTGCATTTAAAGTTCACGGTATCAGCGAAGAATTTCTAAAGGATAAGCCATTATTTTCAGAGATTGCATCTGAATTTCTTAATTTTATATCTAGCGATACTTTGGTAATTCACAATGCTGGATTTGACATTAAATTTTTGAACATGGAACTTGGTAAACTGAATGCCAAATTAATCTCTTCAGACAGAGTGTTAGATACATTACCGCTTGCAAGAAAGAAATTTGGACCACCGGCTTCTTTAAGTGCATTGTGTGAGCGTTTTGGTATATCACTAGAGAGTAGGGAGTTACATGGAGCGCTAATTGACGCTGAGTTGCTAGCAAAAGTATATGTTGAGCGATTACAAACTCCTTTGGATCGATGTCAGCATGCAGTACGTAACTTATCTCTTAGAGGACACTTGCCAAGTAATGAAGAAGTTAGTGAGCAGTTAGATGAGATTAACGTATCTGTTCATGAGGGAGTAGTAGATAGAAGATTGTAAAAACGCCTTTTGCTTTCAGTAGCGAAATTATTCTCTTAATGAATGTGTTTTCTAGCTTTAAAAATGCGAATCTCAATATCTTATCTTGAATTACTTAACTGTTGGTTCAAGTTTAAGTTCTTATCATGGTATGTATTTACATCTTTTAACACTTTAAGTGTATCCGTTCAGCGGAGTGGCAGAATAAGGTAGACAAGGTGATCTAAAAAGATAATCATAGAGCAAAAGTGAGGTAATGTGGTAAACCTTTTAGAGCTTTGCAAAAATTTACAGCAAAAAATAGAAAAGTTAGAAGCAAAAATAGAAAAGCTGGAAAGGGAGAATGAAAGTTTAAAAGCAGAGAACAAGGCTTTAAAGATAGAGAACGCTGAATTAAAGGAAAGGCTTGGTTTAAACTCGAAAAATTCATCTCTACCAAGCTCTAGAGAGTTGTACAAAATAAAAAAGGACAAGCCAAAGAGCGACAGAAACGTTGGTGGTCAGGTTGGTCATAAAGGAAGTTTTCGCGCCAAAATGGATGCAGATGAGGTGATAAAAGTAAAGTTGTCATCTACTTGTGAATGCGGAGGAGGGATTGCAATATGCAATGGACCGTACATTCATCAAAAAGTTGATCTTCCGGAAATTAGGCCTTATGTAGTGGAATATCAGATGGAGCATGGTCGTTGCCGGAGATGCGGAAAAAGAAGAAGCAGTAAGTTACCAGAAGGTGTTACGTCAGATACATTTGGTCCAAGGGTTAAGTCAATAATTGCAGCGTTCAGCGGATTCTACAAAAATTCAAAACGCGAAATAGCGAGTGTCGTAAATGATATCTTCAATTTGAACATAAGCGTCGTTAGCATATCAAATAGTGAACATAGAGTTGCTTCAAAATGCAAAAAAATGTATGAGCAGATCGAACAAGAGATAAGTAGGAGTAAAGTTCTACATATTGATGAAACGAGCCATTATAACAAAGGTAAACTCGCTTGGTGTTGGATGTTTGCAAGCAATACGGCAAGTTTTGTGAAGTTGACAGAGTCAAGAGGAATGAAAGTTTTAAAAAATAACGCATGCTGCAATCATAATAGCTTAGTGGTAACCGACAGGTACGCAGTATACAATTACTTTGCTGATGAAAAAAGGCAAATCTGCTGGGCACACTTAGCAAGGGATTTTGAAAGATTAGCGCATAGTTGGAATATTGAAGTCAAAGTTCTTGGCTGTTACTTAAGAAATGTAGCTACTGAATTATTTGCACTAAAAAAGGCTTTGCTAAAAAATGAGATAGATGTTTTTAGATTTGCCAGACGTGCCAGAAAGTTGCGAAAACGTACAAGGTATTACTTGAAGGAAATATCCTACTTACCTGAAGCAATTGGAGCCTCTCGAGTTGCGAAAAATATTTTGAAATCTGAAAGAATGATGTGGAATTTTTTAGATGACCCAAAAAACATTCCGCTGACAAACAACCATGCTGAACAGCAGATACGGCATTATGTCGTTTACCGCAAAAATTCGTATTTTACACAATCAAAGTATCCGTTCAGGAGAGTGGTTTAAGAAACAATAGATAAGAGGTTTTGGAAAGGATTGAGACCCCTTTGTTTCCATGTTAAGTATAACGAAATTATCCGTTCAAGGAAGTATCCGTTCAGGAGAGTGGTTTAAGAAACAATAGATAAGAGGTTTTGGAAAGGATTGAGACCCCTTTGTTTCCATGTTAAGTATAACGAAATTATCCGTTCAAGGAATGCATTTCCCCGCTTTGATTGTGTAAAATACGAATTTTTGCGGTAAACGACATAATGCCGTATCTGCTGTTCAGCATGGTTGTTTGTCAGCGGAATGTTTTTTGGGTCATCTAAAAAATTCCACATCATTCTTTCAGATTTCAAAATATTTTTCGCAACTCGAGAGGCTCCAATTGCTTCAGGTAAGTAGGATATTTCCTTCAAGTAATACCTTGTACGTTTTCGCAACTTTCTGGCACGTCTGGCAAATCTAAAAACATCTATCTCATTTTTTAGCAAAGCCTTTTTTAGTGCAAATAATTCAGTAGCTACATTTCTTAAGTAACAGCCAAGAACTTTGACTTCAATATTCCAACTATGCGCTAATCTTTCAAAATCCCTTGCTAAGTGTGCCCAGCAGATTTGCCTTTTTTCATCAGCAAAGTAATTGTATACTGCGTACCTGTCGGTTACCACTAAGCTATTATGATTGCAGCATGCGTTATTTTTTAAAACTTTCATTCCTCTTGACTCTGTCAACTTCACAAAACTTGCCGTATTGCTTGCAAACATCCAACACCAAGCGAGTTTACCTTTGTTATAATGGCTCGTTTCATCAATATGTAGAACTTTACTCCTACTTATCTCTTGTTCGATCTGCTCATACATTTTTTTGCATTTTGAAGCAACTCTATGTTCACTATTTGATATGCTAACGACGCTTATGTTCAAATTGAAGATATCATTTACGACACTCGCTATTTCGCGTTTTGAATTTTTGTAGAATCCGCTGAACGCTGCAATTATTGACTTAACCCTTGGACCAAATGTATCTGACGTAACACCTTCTGGTAACTTACTGCTTCTTCTTTTTCCGCATCTCCGGCAACGACCATGCTCCATCTGATATTCCACTACATAAGGCCTAATTTCCGGAAGATCAACTTTTTGATGAATGTACGGTCCATTGCATATTGCAATCCCTCCTCCGCATTCACAAGTAGATGACAACTTTACTTTTATCACCTCATCTGCATCCATTTTGGCGCGAAAACTTCCTTTATGACCAACCTGACCACCAACGTTTCTGTCGCTCTTTGGCTTGTCCTTTTTTATTTTGTACAACTCTCTAGAGCTTGGTAGAGATGAATTTTTCGAGTTTAAACCAAGCCTTTCCTTTAATTCAGCGTTCTCTATCTTTAAAGCCTTGTTCTCTGCTTTTAAACTTTCATTCTCCCTTTCCAGCTTTTCTATTTTTGCTTCTAACTTTTCTATTTTTTGCTGTAAATTTTTGCAAAGCTCTAAAAGGTTTACCACATTACCTCACTTTTGCTCTATGATTATCTTTTTAGATCACCTTGTCTACCTTATTCTGCCACTCCGCTGAACGGATACCAATCAAAGCGGGGAAATGCATTCCTTGAACGGATAATTTCGTTATACTTAACATGGAAACAAAGGGGTCTCAATCCTTTCCAAAACCTCTTATCTATTGTTTCTTAAACCACTCTCCTGAACGGATACCTTTAAGTGGTTCACCTAGACTATGTTCCACTTTTGTCTCAAATTTAAATCCCAAATTTCCAAAAAATTCTTGAAAATACTCAATAGTAATGTCACACAAACTTCTACCACTTGCTTTATAATTTTTCAGCTCTTTCGGAATATTAATAAGCACTTTACCATCTTCATATGTTACATTTCGACCCTTACATTTTAGTTTAAATTCTACTGAACTGCAAAAACCTGGTGTTTTAATATCATTAACAAGATCACTGCTGCACACCTTTATACAATCCATGGTAAAATTAAATTTTAGACAATTGGAGTCACGGCAATCCATACTATAAGTTATTGTTATGCTAGAATCTAACACAAGCAAGCCAAATGGAGAAAGAGCCTTTAATATATGAAGAAACAGAAAATGATTATACCCTTCTTGATGATAGTTAGTTATCAATTCTTCCATGATAGAGTCACTCGGAACTTCTGCACCAGCATATTCAAATATTTTTATGAAAATTTGCTTAAGAAATGGACTATAGTTCTTTCTTCCATTCTCATCTTCTAAAATGAGATCTTTATGTTTTGAATATAGCTTCTCAATAAGCTCATTAGGCACTTCTTTCTCATTAATAGTAAGGTTGTGTGATCTACCAAGGTCAATATATGTGTTGTAACCAGAGTTCCAACAATCTGATTTTATTGGCACAGATTTTAAATCAGCATACTTGAGCTTTTCCACTTCAGATTTTAATGCATTAACTATTTTTTTTGCCATATTATTCCCTCTATCACATAGATTAATACTAGTATTATATTTTATTGACTGTCAATTATTTAAAACCTTTGCTTTAAAGGACTTTCTATCTTTAACAACTGTTATGCAAGCGCATTGCTATCTGGTCTACTTCTGCTCCTTCCAGCTTGTTATCTACTCGTTCATGGTATAGATCTTTTCCCTTCATCCAGGATAGGTCACCATTTATTGTACAAACGTAATTGCCATTGTTCTTTTCGAAAAAAAATAGCCCTAGTTTGCTTTCGTCTTGACCGATCAATCCATTACGGACTACTTCCACGGTATAAAATTGACCTAAATTTAAACCTATTTCACGATACCTAGAATAATGACAGACTAGCGGATCATATAGTTCTCTTATCTTACCATTTCTTAGATCAACTATTTTGCGCTCTATCTTATCTAATTCCTCTATAACACTCTTCCCTTTTTTCTTCGCTTCATCATCTAACAGCTGTTTCTCTCCCAATTCTTTATAAATAGCAAAAAACCGTGATTTTTCTTCTTTCGCAAGATTAGATAAACGCCCTGCTAACTCATAGCACATTTTTTCTTGACTCAGTATTTCGCTTTTATATTTAGATAAAATATTAATCGCTATACGTGAACAACTTACTGCGATCAGGTCATTATTTAAATCCGTTTTAATAATTTTGCCGGTCTCTTGATTAACATGTGCAGTAACTTGCCCTAATAAAATTCCCTCAGGGATTGTTATATCCCTCCCTATATGAGAGTCAATGGCTTTTAAAGAATCAAAATCTATATATATCCCACCTTCGTGTCCTGTAAACTGCTTTAAGAGTGCCAGAGCAACTAATCTAAAAGTATCTATTTCAACAGCAAAGTATGTTCTTTGTTCATCTGTCATGTTATACATATCTCTAAAGAAATCTTTGATACTAGTATCTTTACCATCTATCTTCCATCCTTGATCTATTTCGCTCCAGTCATACTGATGCAAGTCTATAACATGTACTCCTTCAATTCCTTTCAGTTCACATTTTAAATCATCTATTTGATTTTCTTTGAAACCAGGACCGTTGATAATCAAATATATATCCCTCTCTTCTTTATTTATTAATTTATGATTTTTTATTATATCTAAGTAATTAAAGTCACTGTTTTTACCATCTGGTAAAGATGCACCATATACTCTTGGTACCCAAGTTAGTATTATTGGCGCTTCATTTGATAATTTTTTTACATTACCGATCATTATTTTACCTCAACACATTAATATACTCATATTATAATGAAATTTTAGCGGCGTACAAATAAAATCTCCTAGGGGCTTAAACATTCTCGTTTCTATATGTAGGTGACTGTTTCGAAGAAAATTATTTTTCAGCTAATATTTTAACTACTTTACTGAATTTTCTAGCACCGAATCGACGATACTAGAAAGTTCTTTAATAACTGTTATGTAAGCGATAGCTTTTCCATTGCTACCCTGTCTACTTCTGCTCCTTCCAGCTTATTATCTACTCGTTCACGGTATAGATCTTTTCCCTTCATCCAGGATAGGTCGCTCTCTTGCTTAAAAACATAATTACCATTGTTCCTTCCAAAAGTAAATAACTTACATCTGCTAACTTCTTCACCAATCAGTCCTTTAGTAACTACCTTTTGAATGTGTACGTGACCTAAGTTAAAACCTGTTGAAGAACAACCAAGATATGATGAATTAAGATATTGAAAATTTTGTGGTTGCGTATCATACAACGCTACTATTCCTCTCTTTTCAAGATCATCTACGTATCTGTTTACCCCTTCTTTGGTTGTTTTTTTTGCCTCTCCCTCAATTATTTCTATTTGTTCCTCTGTAATTTCTTTCTTTTCTCTCAGCTTCGCAAGATCTTTATCCAATAGTTCATCCATTAACAATGGTAAACGTTGTTTTATATCACTGCACATTTCTTTTTGGCTTAATATTTTATCCTTATACTCAGATAAAATATCAGCTGCTACGCTTGAATCATTTATTGCAACTAGATCATTATTTAAGGCTATTTGAATAATTCTTCCACTATTCGGGTCAGGTATTACCAATACAGCCCCTAACAATATTCCCTCAGGAATTGTTATATCCTTCCCTATATGAGAGTCAATGGCTTTTAAAGAATCAAAGTCTATATATATCCCACCTTCGTGTCCTGTAAACTGCTTTAAGAGTGCCAGAGCAACTAATCTAAAAGTATCTATTTCAACAGCAAAGTATGTTCTTTGTTCATCTGTCATGTTATACATATCTCTAAAGAAATCTTTGATACTAGTATCTTTACCATCTATCTTCCATCCTTGATCTATTTCGCTCCAGTCATACTGATGCAAGTCTATAACATGTACTCCTTCAATTCCTTTCAGTTCACATTTTAAATCATCTATTTGATTTTCTTTGAACCCAGGACCGTTGATAATCAAATATATATCCCTCTCTTCTTTATTTATTAATTTATGATTTTTTATTATATCTAAGTAATTAAAGTCACTGTTTTTACCATCTGGTAAAGATGCACCATATACTCTTGGTACCCAAGTTAGTATTATTGGCGCTTCATTTGATAATTTTTTTACATTACCGATCATTATTTTACCTCACTATATTGCTATGTTTATAATATAGTGGATTTTTTAATAAAATGCAACTAGACATTAAGATTTCACTTACGCTCTCTCAGTTTACAATTTTTGTTTCCGTATTATCTAATGAATCACCGTAAGTGACTGCCTTAAGATAAAACTTTCTACCTTTTTGCACTTCAAAAGAAATTATTGAATCATCAAGTAGAATAAATTTTTCACCTGAGGTGTGTTCATATTTCTTAGTACCCTCTTGGCCTCTAATTAGGTCGATAAGCTGATATTTATTCTTACCTATGAGCTTTGCTCTTTCGAATTTTATTACCTCTTTTCCAACCAGCGCTAACACAGTTGGACTCATGACGTCTATCTTACCAAAACGCAGTACTACTGTAATTCCCTCATCGGTAAATTCGATTACATATCCGTAAGTAGATTGTATATTTGCACTTGCGATAGGCTTATAATCTTTATCATCATACGAAATAAAGAGCGTTGCTCCTTTCCAATTCTCTTCTTCACCAATTAAAGTAAAGCTTGCGATATTACCTTTAATATGCTGTAAATCTATCATTTCCATGATAGATTTACTGACGCGAGAAGGAGGGTATTCTTTAAGCATAAGTGATCTTGTTGAAGGAAAGGAGAGCTTGTATATAGAGGGATCATAACCAACTCCCATTACTTGAATGGACATGCTTTCAAACTTTGTTTTTATAATTCTCATCGTATGTCTTTTCTCGCCATCTGAAATTGCTATGACATCACTTGGTAAAAGCCATGCATATTTTATCGGGAGCTTAAAGTTGTATACATTTCTCTCTTGCCACGAAGAATAAAGTAAAACTTCAGCTATATTTTGCGCCTCCCCTTCCTCCATAATGAGAGGTATTTCAACTGTTGCAGCATTGCCCTGCTTTGGCAGTTCAGCATATTTCACATCAATTGGATAGCCAAAATTGCGGTTAAAATAGACAACATTGACTTTACTATTTAAATCTAGCTGACTAATATTAACAAGTTTTGCAACGTTATTGGTAACCATCTCGCCAATTGGTATTTCAGTTTTCACTCCCCTGCCCTTTTGAATAAATTTCAGTTTTGAGTTCTGTTCAACCACATCAAAAAAATAGCACCTTCGCAGCATTTTAATAATTGAGCGTACGGGTTGCTGATCATTTATTACATACCCAGATAGTAATCCTTTAACATCACTTGTATCAAACTGATCGCCTTTGAGACCTACCTTTTGCAACAGATCAGACAAAACATCGGAAACATTAAGTTGTGAAATTTTTCCCTGAATCCAGTGCCCGGTCTGCCAGTTATGGCAGTCAGCCCACATGTCACATAAATTGGGGAAATAAGGAAATGGCCTTGCATCCCACGCCCAGAGGAACATTTTCTCCACCATTTCTGAGCTTTGCCACTTTTTTAATGTTCCTTCGATTGCAGTTTTCTGCGAAAGAAAGCTCACCTCTCCGTTTGAGTATCGTGGATATTTACTCTCTATACTACCTTTATCAACAAACACATTGGGCTCATTAGTGCAGCCGTTCATACTGGGAAATCCATATTCGGTAAACCATATTTTCTTCATTTTTGGTTGCCATTTTGTTTTACTACCACCTGGATTTACATGAACTTCACTCCACCATTTCTCGATATTTTTCCACGCATATTCGCTGTCATTATACTTTATTTTCTCAGGATCACTTTTTGAGTAATCGTAAAAATAATCATACCCTACCCCACTGCTCCAACCACCCGTTACATCTTTCGCAGAATAGCCAAAAGGAGGTTCTTCGCCATCGGTGAGTGGAAAGTAAGCATCTATGCCAATAACATCGATGAACTGTGAAGACCATAGTTCATCCATATTATACCAACCATCATATGAATGATACTCACTCCAATCGGCAGCGTAAGTTACGTTTACTTCTTTTCCAAGCTGAAATTTTACTTGCTTTGCAACTTTAACTAGCTCTGCTACTGCAGGATAGTTACCCTCTACGTCTTTTACTCTGGTAAGCTGAGCAAACTCAGAACCAATAATAAACCCTTCCACTTTAGTTTGTTTGGCAATGCTCGTGTAATGCTCTATGAATTTGCTATACTGATTCTCAAAAAAATCACTTATATCCTGAGGAGTACCGCTCAATTTTCCTCGCCACTCTTTGTTTTTTGTGTCAAGCAAGAGCATTGGATAGAGCATCACCTTATAACCTCTGCTATGCAGCTCTTCTATATATCTTATTAGTGCTGCATCGCTAACTGTACCACCATATCTTGGATTTCCATGATTATCTTTTGAAATGAGCTGGGCATTATCCCTGGTTATATTTCCCACTTGCCAATCATCAGGCACTATAGCAGAATCGTCTTGAAATTCAACTGCAGGATATATTTTACAATCTTTGATATTCAAACTGCTTGCAAACCAATTAACCACTACCGATGCCCATTCAACATTTGGTAAACTTTCCTTCAATTGGTCCAAAGAAAGCATAGCATCGCTCTTTTTTGTGTGATTATTGTGATTTACTCTTTGTACCGGTCCATAGGGAATATATTGACTACTGCTTATTTTTTCTCGTGCAATTTTCTTCTGTATTTTCGTATCATACACAAACTCCCCTGAACCTGGTATGATATTGATATTTTTAATGTTTTCTGCTACTGAGAATCCACTGAGCTTCAGTGCAGTTTGCACTTCAAATGTAAACACCGGAACACGATTACTATAGTCTGCCAAAGGGAAATTTTTGATGACTATGTAAGATATTCCTCTATAAGCTGGTACATTCTTCTCACCTTCGATTGATAACATAAACGGATCAGGGTTTTGGTCTTCTCTGCCGTGGTAAAAAGTATAATCTATTTCATCAAAACTAAGCGATTTTATATCCGCCCAGATTCTATTTAATTTTTCTACTTTCCCCTTGCAAATTGCAATTGCGAGTGTTGCATAGTAGTTATATGTAATATTTATACCTCTTCCTGTTTTATTTTGAGTGGTTATCGCCTCCTCTTTTATTGGCTGTGACCAAATAATGTTTCCAGCAATGCGAGCAGTGCCATAGATAATTGGAATTGCTTTGCCATAAGTTGAGGTTTGAACTTGCAGATTTTTCAGCCTCGCCCCATGCGTTATCTTTTGCTCGGCATCAAGACCAAATATTGCATTATCAAGCTGTGCACCAAGCAGAGCACCGAGTTCTGAGCCAGCAATCTGGCCAATTGGCCCAAAAATACTGCCCGCTTTACTTAAAATTGATGATAAAATTATTGTAGACATAATATTCTCCTTTTTAATAGATTGTTTTGAATTTTTGAAAGAAGATCCCAGACTGGGATAAAATTGGGACCTACTATATAGTAGTGTCATGCGACTGGTATCCAGGAAAAAAAGGATGTAATCCGAGTAGCCCTTTTCCTGTCATCCGAGTAGCTGACACTGGGATCCATTGTTCTTTATTTCTGAATTCCAGCGTCACGCGCTGGAATGACATTAAATGATTTTTCTTTGAATTTGAGTTATGCAAGCAAGCCCCTTTGTTGTCATGCAAGTAGCCCCTTCGATGTCACCCGAGTAGCCCTCTTCCTGTCATCCCAGTACTGGGATCCAGCCTTTCTTACCAACAAAAAACTTGGCATAACTTGCGTGCTCAAAAAATTCCTAGATTCCAGTACTGGAATGACACCCTTTTAGAAGTTCAATGACCCTTCTGGATAAAAACTATTGTCAAGCACTGGAATGACATGATTCGACTTGCATGACGTCATCCCAGACTGTGTAGTAATTCTCTTTATTCCTCGATTTGCCACTTACTTCCTCGAGAAGATACATCACTCAATGAAGAGCTTACTGATGAACTTCTAGAGAAGCTTCCAGATGATAGCCTTGTATCCTTGTTTTTAGTTTTTCCGTTACTATGTTTCTCATTCTTCTTATCTTCAATGTTATGTTCCTTCTTAAATCTTTCACATAAAGTGAAAATAGGAGTGCTTTTGCCTTTACTTTTCTCCTCTCGTATATACTTGGCTAAACCAATCAGATTTGCTGGTGAAAAACCATTAGTACTCTTTACAATAGTTTCAATATTTAGAGGGCTTAATTCTTTGAGATATTCTTTTAGTATTCCCCTACGTGTACTTTCTTTATCCAGCCCAGGAACCTCAATACACTCCAAACGACCACCCCTAGTAAACGCAGTATCTAAATGATCCTTATGATTAGTTGCAGCAATCACCGTTATATTTTTTGAGGATAAAAACTCTTTATCCAATTTAGTGAGTAAATAAGTTAAAGGCCCTGCATCCTCATTAACAGTTCGCTTTTTACCAACTCCGTCAATCTCATCTATAAAAATCATACAAGGACTGTTTGTCTCTGCTTTCTCAAAAACTTGATCTATATTCCTTTGACTAGACAAGCAAGACGCAGAAACAGACATAAACGCAAACAGAGATTTAGTTTGATTTGCAATTGCCTTACTAATACTAGTCTTACCAGTTCCTGGTGGACCGTACAAGAGATATCCTCCGCTTTTTGACTCACAAATTCCTCTCAACTTTTCTTTTATGTCATTTGGTAATATAATATCACTAAATGTTGTATTCCACCCTCTTTCTTCATCTTTTGCGTAAAATTCCATATTCAGCTTTGCTTCTACTTCATTTTTTGTTGCAGGACTATTAATTAACCTTGCAGAAAGATCACTAACCTCTTTTTTTAACCCATTCACTTCATCTTTCGTTACAAAATTCTCTGAAATTCTATGAACTTTTTCTTCTAGATCACTAAACCCGTATTTATTTTCTTTATCCTTTCCATCTTCTAATTCTTTAATTGGAGTTAGCTTATTTTCTTCTTTCCTTAACCCTTTATTCGGCTCTTCGACTTCAGCTTTCGAGTTTTCTTGAGATTTTTTATTTTGTTTAATCATTTTATATGAAAACACAATTACTACTGCAGAAAGCGCAAATAAAATAAAAATAACAGGGGGAGCTATATTTAAAGCTGCAACTGAAGATAAAAATGCAACGTAAGGAGCTACAGCAAAAACTCCAGATGTAATTAATGTAAGGGAAGCAATAGCACCAGCTATAAAAAAAGTTATATTAGCTCTATTAGACATATTTTAGCTTATAAACAGTTAATTTATAAATAATACATTTAAAGAGTACAAGCTTTTCATAGTAAAGCAAGACTAACTTAAGGCATCCTTAATCAATCTATGATCGAGGTATTATGCAGTATTAAGATATAAGATGGTATGTTGTATTTTTAATTCAGTGTTCTTTTTCTTTCATTCCAGGGTACTGGAATGAAAGATGCTATGATAAGAAATTCAATAACTTAAAGTAGGTAATTAAAGCCTCTAATTAAGATCTAAATCTATAGTTATTATAAGCAACACTAAAGAAGTGCGGAAGTAAAAATTTACGAAAGAGCATTATGTATACATATGCTTTGTAGATCTACACTTTGCCACCCTTCTGTTAAGCTTTGCCACCCTTCTGTTAAGCTTTGCCTCCCTTCCATTACGTTTTGTCGCTCTTTTATTTCTTTTATTTCGTTATCGAATTTTGACATTAGATATTTAGCATAACCAGATGTTAATGCTGTTGATGCAGATACAGCTATTGCTGCCGTAACAGATGTTAATGTAATTTCCATTGTCTCGGTTATAAAAAGCGTCGATGTTACAAAATTCCCTAACATGGCAACTAAGCCACCAACAACTACACTACCTTGAACTACTTTATTTTTTAAAAACCCTTTTATACTCTCTACCGTATCTTCTTGGTGATTTATAATGGCATAATACAAAGGAGTTTTCTGCAAATTATCTTTCTCATAAACATCTGCACCTCTGTCTAGTAAAGCATTTACTATCTCCATATAGCCATTTGCAGCAGCATAATGCAAAGGAGTACAACCATTTTCATCTTTTACATTAATATCTGCACCTGTTTTTAGTAGAACATTTACTACATCTATGAATTTATATATAGTAGCATAATGCAAAGGAGTACTACCACTTCTGTCTTTTACATTCACATCAGCACCTGTTTTTAGTAGAACATTTACTACATCTATGAATTTATATATAGTAGCATAATGCAAAGGAGTACTACCACTTCTGTCTTTTACATTAACATCAGCACCTTTTTTTAGTAGAGCATTTACTACACCTACACATCGACTATAAACGGCATGATGCAAAGCAGTCTCTCTATTTTCACCTTCTACATGAACATCCACATGCCTATCTAATAAAACATTCACTAAATCCTTACAGCCAGCTGCTGCAGCTGCAATTAATAATGTAAATTCGGCATCAGGATCACTTTGGATGAATGTATGATTTATACTAAAATTTTTATTTTCCCACTCTTGATACGCTATTGTATCTTCCCTTCGCAATACCTCTTTTATTTTATTAATTACGTTATCTTTATTTACACTTGCATCTTTATCAATTGCACTTAATATCTTTTTCAGATTTTCAAAATCCATCTTTACCCCCTATAACTTTACGTTGCAGTTACTACACAATTACAAACAAAAGTAAACACATTTTTAGGAATTATTTAAAAAAAGAAACCATTGAAAAAGTCAGTGATTTGCAATAAATAACTGATCCATTTAATTGAAAGAAATATGTGATGTAACTATAGTCATTATAAACAACAATAGAAAAAACACGGAAGTAAAAAATTTATATTGATCTTATCATATTTATTATTAGCATAATTATAAACATGGGAAAGCAAATACAAGTCAACTTATCTAAAAAAAATAGTGAGAGGGTCTTATCTGGCGCAAAATGGATGGCCAACCTTAGTGAAAATTATTTTGCATCATTGAATAATAACAGCATTAAACCAGCCAGCTCTATAAGAAAACTAATAGAGGCTTTTTTACTTGTTCCAATTATTACATCCAGTGCTATTACACTAGCATGTACCTATTTTTTTCTGAATGCAGTGAGTATTCAAAAATATGATTGCAGCTTTGAATAAGGGAAAAATTATGGCGCCTATGATTTTTGAAGGCTATTGCGATACAGACGTTTTTAATAGCTAGTTCAAGCTTTTTGCTGGGTGATTTTGGATAATGCAACTTTTCATAGAAAATAAGTGACTTTGTTAAAAGTGTCGGTGCTGAAGTTATATATCTGCCTCCATATTCTCCTGATTTTAATCAAATCATTGGTTTGTTATAAAAAATTTAGCCAGAAAGAATATTCAGCTATTCGAACTATTAGAAAAAGAGCTATAATTATAGACTCCGTATACACTATAACTAGACTTTTTTTTAAGAGGAATGATACAGAAGTTAGTACTAAGACACTAAACAGTTTTCAAAAATGAAAATTATACCTTAAAGCTGATTTTCATACAGTTCTTGCAAGCGATAGCACTCTCACTTCTCTTGCACCAGAGTTTAAAATTTCCTGAGAGCAAGACCTTGCGGTTGCGCCAGTTGTTACTACATCATCAACCAATATCACGATTTTGTTTTTGATAATTTCGCTGTTACTTACTTTAAAAGTATTTTTCAAATTTTTTTCACGCTGTTTAAGTGAAAGACCAGCTTGAGGTTTGGTGTGACGAATACGTTTTATTGCAAATGGTGTATAAGATAAATTAGATAACTTACTTAATTCCTTCGCGAGCAATGCTGCTTGATTATATTTACGTTTAAATAAGCGTATTTTATGTAGCGGTATGGGAACTATGACCTCTGCATTTTGAAACATGTCTTTGTTAGCTTTGTACATCCACTTTGCATAGACTTTCACATAATTTAAATTATCAAAAAATTTAAAATTTATAATCATATTTTTGCTATGTTCATCATAAGCAAAAACTGATCTTAATACTTTAAATGGTGAAGGGTTACTGATGCATTTACCACATGTATCAATGTTATCTGGAATTACTACACCACAAACATTACAGTAATGCTTAGTTAAAAAATTGATTTTTTTATTGCATTCACTACATAAATCATAACTTTTATCAATTATACGTTCACAACTTACGCATACGTTTGGAAATATGAGATCTGTAGCTTTTTTTAATAAGAGAAGATTCATGAATTAAATATGTTAGGTATACCTTTTAAAATGCTCCTCATAACCTAATTATTAAGAAATAGTCGATACTTGATCGTGTGTCCAGAGAAGGCAAGTATGTTCAGTGGGAGGTAGACCCACCAGGATAAAAGTCGAAGTCCTGTAGCTAGGGTAGCAATGTGGAGGGAAAGCAAAATGTTGAAGCCTACCGACAACGTTATCATAGGATAATGGCGAATTACCAGGCCGTAGCGAAAGCAAACATATAGGTGGCCTCGAAAACGATAAGAACTGAAGGCTGAGCCAGCGGTCAATGGGCGAAAGCAGAATAGGCAGTTGAAAAACGACTGATACAATTGTTCTACTTCAGCGGGGTGGTAGTGATAGCATGGTAATGAGGACATACAAAGCAACTGGAGAAGCCCTCCTCATCCCAAGGAGAAATACCTTGGAGTGGTAGGTTCTATAACTGGAAAACAGGAAAAGAACCGAAGATGAGAGGGTGGCGGATGGGTGCGTAGTAGTAAAGAAGTGAGGTAACTCTCATGGAGCAAAGGCACCCTACTAGTAGAAATCTTTTAACAAAAAGGAAGGTAAAGGTAAAAATGATAAAAATGCCAATAAAATTACAAGACCTGAGAAGAAAGATATATACCAAAGCGAAAACAGAACCGGAATGGCGATTCTGGGGAATCTATGTTCACGTCTGCAAGATGGAGACACTAGAAGAAGCATATAAGCTGACAAAGAAGAGCAAAGGGGCACCAGGAATAGACGGGGTGACATTTGAATCGATAGAGGCAGAAGGCTTAGAAAAGTATCTTCAACAAATAAGACACGAACTAATAACCAAAACCTATAGCCCAAATAGGAACCGGAGGAAGGAAATACCAAAAGTTGGGGGAAAACTCAGAACGTTGAACATACCCTGCATCCGGGACAGAATAGTGCAAACAGCACTGAAGCTAATACTTGAACCAATATTTGAATCTGACTTTCAGGACGGATCATATGGATATAGACCTAGGAGAAAAGCGCATGAAGCAATTGATAAAGTATCGAAAGCAGCAATCAAAGGCAATACAAAAGTTATTGACATAGATCTGAAATCCTACTTCGACAATGTGCGACACCATATTCTTATGGAAAAGATTTCCAAAAGAGTAAATGATAAAGAAATCATGCACTTGATCAAGCTAATCCTCAAAGTAGGAGGGAAACGAGGAATAGCGCAAGGATCACCACTTTCACCACTAATAAGCAATATATACCTAAATGAGGTAGATAAAATGCTAGAGAAGGCAAAAGAGGTGACAAAAGAGGGAAAATATCGACATATAGAATACGCCAGATGGGCAGACGATTTAGTGATACTGATAGATGGGCACCAGAGATGGGAATGGCTAGAAAAATTAGTGTATAGAAGAGTACAAGAAGAATTAGCAAAACTAAAGGTAGAAGTAAATAAAGAAAAGACAAAAGTAATTAACCTAAAGGAAAGAGAGACATTCAGCTTTCTAGGATTTGATTTTCGAGAGAAGATCACAAAACAAGGAAAGTGGAGGGTACAAACAACACCACAGATGAAAGCGCGGACAAACTTACTTCAAAAATTGAAGGAGGTATTTCGCGACCACAAATCGCAACCAATATGGAAAGTGATAAATATCATTAATCCAATACTGAGAGGGTGGACAAACTACTTTAGGATAGGAAACTCAGGTCGAAACTTTAACTACGTGAAACTATGGGTAGAGAAGAAAGTAAGACGCAAATTAATGAAAGCTAGAAAAGCAAAAGGATTTGGCTGGGAGAGGTGGAGTAGCGAATGGATATACGAAACACTAGGTCTATATAAAGACTATAGATTAAGATATTACGTTCCGAAAGCAGCCCCAGTACAAGATGTTATAAACTTTGGTAAGAATCTGCTAGGAAAGCGTAGTGCGGGAAAACTGCATGCTGCGTTTGACGAGGCGGGAGCTGGAAACGTAAACATGGGAATTTTGGATTGAGGCCCAACATGAAAATAATGGATCAGCCACCAAGCCCTAAAGAGGCGCGCCAGTTCTCGACCCTACCAATAAATATGTTTTAAGATACTTGCCTGTAACGCTTTTTGGAGTCTGTGCAACTTTTTCTGGAGTTCCTACAGCAACCACTTCGCCACCTTTTACTCCACCCTCTGGACCAATATCTATTATGTAATCAGCAGTTTTTATAACATGTAAATTGTGCTCAATAACTATAACAGTATTTCCTAAATCAACTAGCCTATGGAGTATTTTCAGTAAATTATTTACATCTTCAAAATGTAACCCAGTTGTTGGCTCATCGAGAATATACAATGTTTTCCCGGTAAATCGCTTTGATAGTTCCTTAGACAGCTTTATTCGTTGTGCTTCACCCCCGGACAACGTTGTTGACGACTGTCCAAGCGTTATATAGCCAAGCCCTACTTCCTGTAAAGAAATCAACTTTTCCTTTATCATTGGAAGATTTTCAAAAAAGTCACATGCTTGATCTATTGTCATATCAAGCACATCAGAAATTGATTTTCCCTTGTAAGTAACTTCCAATGTTTCTCGGTTATACCTCTGTCCTCTACATTGCTCACATTTCACATAAACGTCCGGTAGGAAATGCATCTCGATCTTTAAATGCCCATCACCTTTACAAGCTTCACATCTTCCTCCCTTGGTATTAAATGAAAATCGGCCTATATTGTAACCTCGTGCCTTCGACTCTGGGAGACCTGCAAACCAATTTCTGATGTGAGTAAACATACCAACATATGTTGCTGGATTTGATGCTGGGGTCCTACCAATTGGCGATTGATCAACTTCTATAATTTTATCTATATACTCAAGGCCTTCTATTTTGTCGCATTGACCATGCCTTGCAGATGAATGATTTATCTTGTGTGCTGAGTATTTATATAATGTTTCTATCACTAAACTTGATTTCCCTCCTCCTGATATTCCAGTAACACAAATAAAATTCCCTATAGGAAATTCAACATTTATATTTTTTAAGTTGTTCTCACAAGCATTAATTACCTTTATGAACTGAGTTGTTTGCTTTCTTCTTTTTGAAATTGAAATTTCCTTCTTTCCACTTAAATACTGTCCTGTTATGCTTTCTGAATTTTTTTGTACCTGATCTGGTGTTCCTTCTGCAACGATTTTTCCTCCATTCACGCCAGCTCCAGGACCAATATCAATCACATAATCAGCAGCCATTATTGTGTCTTCATCATGTTCAACAACAATCACAGTATTACCCATGTCTCTCAGATTTTTAAGTGTGGTAATTAATCGATCATTATCACATTGATGAAGGCCAATTGAGGGCTCATCAAGCACGTATAGCACTCCTGTTAAACCAGAGCCAATTTGCGAAGCAAGCCTGATCCTCTGGCTTTCACCACCAGAGAGAGTGCTAGATTCACGGTCAAGTGTAAGGTAATTTAGCCCTACATTCTTTAAAAATGTCAGCCTTTTGATTATTTCGTTTAATATTTTATTTGAAATTTGCCTTTGTTGTTCTGTAAGTTTGTCTGATAAATTTCCAAACCACTTAAGGGATTCATCGATGCTGAGCCTTGATATTTCACCTATATGTTTTTCGTCAATTTTCACTGTAAGTGCTTCTTTTCTCAATCTATAGCCAGCACATTCTTTGCAGTCAGTAACAGAACAATACCTATCAATAAGTGATGCATCGTAATCCATCTGGCGTTCTAGGATACTGACCAAACCTTGAAATTTCATTTCTCTAGAGCCAAAAAGTATTAAATCCTTCACTTTTTGGTCTATATTCTTCCACTGAACATCAAGACTAAATTTGCAATTTTCAGCCAGTGATAGAATTGCATTTTTTAGCAATCCATAGTTTGTATGCACTTGACGGAACATTGATCCAATTGGCTTTAAAGCACCTTCAGATATCGAGAGCGTTTCGTCTGGCACTATTAGCTTTGCATCAACACTTAGTTTTTTACCGAGCCCACTGCATGAACTGCATGCACCGTAGGGGCTGTTAAAAGAAAACAATCTTGGCTCTATTTCTTCAAGAGTAAAGCCAGACTCAGGACATGCAAAATTCTCTGAGAAAGTTAAAGTTTGACCATTTTTATACTCGGAATTGTGGTTATCAGGTAAGTTCACTATTTCTGCATACATTAAGCCATGGCCCAGCCTCAATGCTGATTCTATACTGCCTGGTAGTCGATTTCCTATATCATCTGACATGGAGATTCTATCTGCAATAACAAAAATATCATGTTTCTTGTTTTTGTCGAGTTTAGGCAAGTCATCTATATTGTATGTTTCACCATCTATTTTTAGTCTCACGTAACCCTGCTTTTTAATTTCCAATATCTCTTTGAAGTGCTCTCCTTTTCTGCCACGCACAATAGGAGCAAGTATATATATTTTAGTTTCTAAAGGTAATGCTATAATAGTATCTACAATTTGAGATACAGCCTGTTTCGTTATTGGCAACCCAGTTACAGGCGAATAAGGTATTCCCACTCGTGCATATATCAAACGTACATAATCGTAAATTTCAGTAACGGTTCCAACAGTTGATCTTGGATTTTTTGAGATCGACTTTTGATTAATTGATATTGCAGGAGAGAGGCCTGTGATTGACTCAACATCTGGTTTATCTTGAATATTAAGAAATTGACGTGCATAAGCCGATAGACTTTCGACGTATCGGCGTTGGCCTTCTGCATAAATCGTATCGAATGCAAGGCTAGACTTACCAGAACCACTTAGTCCAGTTATAACAACTAACTTATTTTTTGGTATATTGACATCAATACCCTGCAAATTATGCTCTCTTGCACCTTTAACTCTGATCATACTTCATGTACCTTTGACCATTACAGCCTCAAAATACATAAACTCACAACAACTTGCTACTAATTTTTTTAACTGTTATGGAAAACGAAGTAGCATAACTAGTGCAAAACATTTTGCCACACAACTATATGAACATCTGTTTTCGCCAAGTTAGTTCGTACAACAAATGGTGTCATAAAAGTATGTTTTCTACAATCTCATCAAAAACATGCTTACCAATTTTTGGAAACAGGAAATTTTATTTTATATAAAATATAGAATTTTGATAAATTTAACTTTTTTGTGAGATTATGCAGTGATAAAAATAAATTGAGAGGGAAAGGTTGTGGCAATAGAGAAGGAGAAGTTTTTTGAAATAATAAATGAGGTAAGTAAAAGTGGAGGTTTGGATGAAGATAATTTACTTGAAAGAATAAAGAATGAGTTAAAAGGAAAAGATGCAGGAGAGTACAACAAGTTTAGTAAAAATTTTAGTAAAGAACATCAATTTAGTATAAAATTTTCAGAAGAAGCTGCAGAAGATTGGACGTTGTTACATCTTGCTGCAGCATGCAACAATCTTTTGATAGCGGAATTTCTAATGAAAAAGAAAGCAAGTGTTAGCGCTCGAGTAAAAGATGGTTCTAAAAATGATGGGCTAACTGCTTTGCATATTGCTGCTTCTTGTGGACATAAAGACATGGTAAAACGGTTACTAAATGACAATCGAGTCAATCCTTCATTAAAAAGTAAAAATAAGACTCCAAGAGAGATAGTTGGTAATACAGAGAATAAAGAAGCTATAGAGGAAATGTTAAAGAAAGCAGAACAAAATTTTTATACAAAGCATGAGAAAAAAACTGATGTATCAGCAGATGTTATAAATTCTGTGAAACAATACAATACCATACGTAGTGGTGAACAGGCTCCTGTGACGTGCGAAAGTAGTGACAGTATAGTAAGTGAGCAATACTTACATGCTGGTGTTAAGAATATGGTAGAAAAATTTGAGTCACCGCAAAGAGGAAGTGTTACATATAGTGGTAAACAGACTCCTATTGGTGAAAGCGTTAGTAGTGACGACAACGGTTTAGCACTTGAAACTACGTTTGATACTTCTTCCTACTCCGAAATAAATTACGACGGGGCAGCTAATGAAGTTGATAACCAAACTTTAGAAAGCCTGCAAACTCAAGTTCAGTTGAAAGATAGCCAAATTCGGAAGTTAGAAAAGCCAGGTAAAGAATTAAAACATGTTGAGAAAGAACTAGAAAAATCAAAGAGTGACGTAGCTGGACATGAGACTCGGTTAGAAATAGTTGATAAGCTCAGTAAAGAGAATCAATCACTAAAGCAAAAAATAAAAGATCTGGAAAACGAGAATACAACACTTAATAGTGAATTAAGCAAAACCAAAGCAAATAAAGTATTACTAGAAAAAACAGAAAAAAGACAACTGTCTTTCTTAAAAATTGCTTCTGTAAACTTTGCAATCATGTTGACAGTAGGTGTTGCCTTTAGTATAGCCTTCCAATTACCAATTCTATTGATGATTGCAACTTCTGTGATGTCTTCATTGATAGTCGGTGGAGTTACATACGCACTATCACCGCAACCTACTGAATTAAAAGAAGTAAGTATTCAATGCTCAATGCAACATGATGCTTGTAAAACTTAACTTGTGCGCTTCCTGGTAATTTTGATATAGTTATTTCAGTTGAAATCTACAGGTTTACAAATGGCAATCTTAAGTGTAAGAGAAGCTTTATGCACAGCGATCAGAGAAGAAATGCAAAATGACCCTGATATATTTATCATGGGTGAAGAAGTTGCAGAGTATGATGGTGCTTATAAAGTAACGAAAGGATTACTGAAAGAGTTTGGAGAAAATAGGGTAGTTGATACACCCATTACTGAACATGGATTTGCTGGTCTTGCTGTTGGAGCAGCATTTGCTGGACTGAGGCCAATAGTCGAGTTTATGACTTTTAATTTTTCTATGCAGGCTATCGACCAAATTGTGAATTCCGCAGCAAAAACAAATTATATGTCGGGTGGACAACTTGGATGCCCTATAGTATTTCGTGGACCAAATGGTGCTGCAGCAAGAGTTGCAGCACAACATTCTCAGTGCTTTGCATCTTGGTATTCGCATGTTCCAGGGTTGAAAGTAATAGCACCTTACTTTGCCTCCGATTGCAGAGGTCTGCTTAAAGCTGCAATTCGTGACCCTAATCCTGTAATATTTCTAGAAAACGAGATCGCTTATGGACATGAGCATGAAGTTCCTGACTCTGAGCTATCAAATAAAGATTATCTACTTGAGATAGGCAAAGCTGCTGTTATACGGGAAGGAAAGGATGTAACTATCACTGCTTTTTCATTGAAACTAATGGATGCGTTAAATGCAGCAGATTTACTCTCTAGTGAAGGAATAGAAGCTGAAGTTATCGACCTCAGAACCTTAAGACCACTTGACACTGAAACAGTTATTAACTCTATTAAGAAGACCAATAGATTAGTAAGCATAGAAGAGGGTTGGCCATTTGCAGGAATAGGAGCAGAACTCTCAGCCATGGTTATGGAACAAGGATTTGACTACCTTGACGCTCCGGTCGTAAGGGTAACCGGCAAGGATGTCCCCTTACCTTATGCTGCAAACCTAGAAAAGAAAGCATTACCACAAGTGGAAGATATAGTTGAAGCTGTGCACCAAGTCTGCTTTAGAAAGAAATAGTCCTATTGACTCTTTTTTTTATCTCCCGTTCCACATTCTTCCATAAAAGAGGCATTTGTAGAGTTTATACCACCCATTACTTTTATGACAATAGTTTTAGCGCCAAAAAACACAGCGCAAAATACACCGAGGGCGAAAAGAGCAGGCCACGGCATTCTACCAAATATTGCAAGTAAAGCTGCTCCTATTATCACTACGGTCATAAGCGGTCCACCTATTCCCCAAACGTAGCCAATAATATTACATATGTGCGACCCGAAGTTGCGATTTTGTGATGGTTAGATTCCATCTTCCCTAGACATCAGGGATAATGTATGTCTCACATTTTAAAGAATGGCAACCTTTAGGATGCAAGCATGAGATAAAAGCAGGTAATGCTAAACCTTATAGCAAACTCCTGCAAACAGAGTTAGATATGGTTACGAGAGAAACTTATGATTGAATTGTCGTTATATTGAATATGCGAAATTAAGGTTGTTTTACGCATAGACCAAAATGGTATGAAGCATACGAGGAATTAAAGTTAGATGTCTTTGATTATAGATGTTCTCAGCTTCCGGTAAAAAGTAAGAACCTAAGTCTAACACGAAACAAAATCGTGAAACGGGATAACCATATAGGTGCTCTTATATTCATTTGAATGTAAGTAGGCAGCCAGCCATAAGCACTTACATTGGAGGGATTGTCCAAGAAGCTAATGCCCAAAGTAATATTTGGGATATGCAGACGTGGACACTATAATTTGGAAGGTAAAGTGGTGAATAGTAGTAAATATGTTATAGACCAACAATTTGTTAGGTATGAATGGAATACAATTCCTTGGCGTAAAGTTGAGAAATTTGTATTTAAGCTACAAAAGCGAATTTACCAAGCTGCAATATGTAATGATAAGAAGAAGGTACATAAACTTCAAAGATTATTACTCAATTCAATAAGTGCAAAACTACTTGCTGTCAGAAAAGTAACTCAAGATAACAGAGGGAAGAAAACTGCAGGTATTGATGGAAAAGCAAATCTTAATCATAAAGAAAGATTGCAATTAGCATATTCTTTAAATGTTAGAGAAAAAGCGAAACCATCAAAACGTGTTTGGATTCCAAAACCTGGAAAACCAATAGAATATCGCCCTCTTGGTATACTTACTATCTCAGATAGGGCAAAAGAAACACTTATGAAAATGGCACTAGAGCCAGAGTGGGAGGTAGGATTTGAACCGAACATGTATGGTTTTAGACCTGGTAGGTCATGTCATGATGCTATTGAAGCCATATTTAATTCACTGAATTGGAAAACAGCGTACTGTTTAGATGCTGATATTTCTGGATGTTTTGATAATATTAATCAAAATGCTCTGTTGGAAAAACTTAACACTACACCAACCTTTAGAAGAATTATAAAAGGATGGTTAAGAGCTGGAGTAATGGAAAACAGAAAATTTGAATCCACAAAACGTGGTACAATTCAAGGAGGGACGATCTCACCGTTACTTGCTTGTGTTGCATTAAATGGATTAGAACAATATATCAAAGAAACGTTATGGAGTGAACTTCTTCAATATAGGAAGATGAAATGTGGTGTTGCAAGCAGTAGAGAAGCAAAAAGCTCATTAAGTGTAATTTTCTACGCAGATGACTTTATCATCATACATGAGAGTAAGGAAATCATTCTGAAGGCAAAAATGATAGTTGAAGAATGGCTCAAAACCATTGGACTAGAATTGAAACCTTCAAAAACAAAGATTTCTCATACTCAAAATGGAGAAAAGCCAGGATTTAATTTTCTTGGTTTCTCAATAAGGCATTACTCTACGAAAAATAATAAGAGGGGTTATAAATTATTAGTCAAACCAAGTCGTGAATCCAGAAAACAGCATACACTCACTATAAAACATAAGATTAGAGGATTAAGAGGATCAACACAAGAAACAGTAATAAGACAGCTTAACCCAATTACTAGAGGGTGGAGCAAATATTATTCTTCGGTTGTGTCAAACAAGACCTTTAGGTTTATTGACAGTGTAATGTTTAGAAACATCTGGAAGTGGGCAGTCTACAGGCACCCAACCAAAGGAAAATACTGGATTAAAAATAAATACTTTAAAAAGTATAAAAACGATAATTGGCGATTTATGACAAATAACAAAGTTCTTCTTATTAAGCACGGAGATCATGCTATTAAAAGGCATGTCAAAGTGAAAGGAACCAAGTCTCCATATGATGGCGATTGGGTTTATTGGGGTAATCGTTTAAGGAAGATACCAGATAAACTACCAAGAGTAATAAAATTGTTGAAGTTACAACAAGGTAAATGTGGTCATTGTCAACTTTGGTTTAAAAATGATGATATCTTAGAAACACATCATATTGACCGAAACAGACGTAATAATATGAAAAAGAATTTATCCTTGTTACATGGACATTGTCACGATGAATTACATAGAAAGTGTGCATGACAAGCACCAAATTATAGAGGAGCCGTATGAGGCGAAAGTCTCACGTACGGTTCTGAAGTCGAGTGGGGAGAGGCGACTTTTCCCACTTAGATAACTACTTGAGCAGTTGTATCGTCATTAGAGTTAGCAGCACTTCCAACATGAGAAAAAGAAATAAATAATACTATAAGTAGAATACAAAAAACCTTTCTAATTGTAGGGTTCATCCCTATACCTTAAGTTTAAATATTATAATTATATCTAAAATAGTATAATTTTCAGTAAAACTAGCATTGTGATTTATACAATATTGCATAGCAAATGATGTCTATTGGTTATCAATCACTGTCAATTACTTGAGAGCTTATTTCGACTTTCGAAAAAGAGCAATAACACCCATGAGTAAAATTTCACATTACCACTTTTATGTGTTATGATAAGCTTAAATTTATAAAGAAAATAAAATTGAAAGAATTGAGAGAGAACCGGATAGCAAGAACGAGAAAGTTTTTATCTTCACTGTTTTTTTTGCTACTAATTGCGCTATCAATACGTAGTTTTTTATTTGAGCCATTTCATATTCCTTCTGGTTCAATGAAAAGCACTCTACTTGAGGGAGATTATATTTTTACTAGTAAATATTCATATGGTTATAGTAAACACTCTTTTCCATTTTCTCCAAACATCTTTAGCGGTAGAATCTTTTATACCCCTCCGGAGCGTGGTGATATAATAGTTTTCAAGCCTACAAGAAATGACAGCATTAGATTTGTTAAGCGGGTAATAGGAATACCGGGCGATAAAGTGCAAATGATAGAGGGGGAGTTATATTTAAATGATCAGAAAGTAAAGCGAAGACAAATTGAAAATTTTTTTGATTATGAGTCAAAGCGTAATATAGCAAGATACATCGAAACACTCCCGAGCGGCAAGGAGCATGAAATTCTAATAGATAATCTTTCTAATAAGTTATCATACAATACTCCAGTTTATTATGTGCCTGATGATCAATTTTTTGTTATGGGAGACAATAGAAATAATTCTTTTGATAGCAGGTTTTCTGAGATTGGGTTAATACCAACTGAAAATATAGTTGGGCGCGTAAGCATGGTTGGTTTATCGTTTAAATTAGGCAAAGTTGATTGGTTGCCGTTTGATTTTAGGTTACCTATTGCTCTGAGATTTGACAGGGTACTTCACAAAGTTTTATGAACTCTATCTGTCTGCTGATTCGCATAATTCTAAAGCAGAGTTTTCTAACTCAGAGATAGCATTATTAATGTTGTCTAAGTCATTTTCCTGTAAAGCGTCTTTTGCGTTCTGTAGTAAAATTTTTAACTTTTGCTCAGTGGAAACATTTTCAACTAGATGTATGAGCTTGTTACCGTTAATTTTAGCCTCTGCAAGGGAACGAGCCTTCATGTCTTCATCAAAGTTACTTACTGACTGATTGACCATATCTTGAATATCTTCTTCACTTAAGCCAGAGCTTGAATTTATTTCAACTGTCTGTTCGACTCCAGTAGTTTTTTCTCTTGCAGTGACAGTCAATATTCCATCAATGCTAACTGTAAATCCTATTTCAACTTTTGCAGAACCTGCAGGCAATTGTGGTATACCTTTGAGTTCAAATAGTGCTAGAGATTTATTATCTTTTATCATTTCACGTTCTCCTTGACAAACGTGAATTTTCATTGCTGTTTGCCCGTTAGCGTAAGTTGTAAACTCTTTTATTTCTGAAACTGGTAGTGGTGTATTTCTTGGTATAATTTTTTCAACTATTCCCCCCATAGTTTCTATGCCAAGTGATAAAGGCAGCACATCAAGGAGAATATTCCTATCTTTTGAGTTTGAAGTTAAATAATGAGCCTGCAAAGCTGCCCCATTGGCAACTGCTTTGTCCGGATCCACATCATTCAGCACTTTATTGTCAAAGAGTTTGATTAGTGAATTTTGCACTAATGGCACTCTAGTTGCGCCACCAACTAAAATTACCCCTTTTATATCATCGATTTTAAGATCTATGTTGCTTATAGTACGAGTAACTATATTTATAGTCTTATTAACCAAAGGACTGATTGCTTGCTCGAATTCTTCTTTGGTAATTTTGCACTTAAATAATTCACCATTGATGCTGAATTCAAAAGTGCCAGAGGTATCTTCACTTAGGTACTCTTTTATAGCACGTATATTGCAGATACCAGTTTTAGTGTATGAATGTTGTAATTTGTAGGTAGTTGTATCAGATGGTGTCATTCCAGTGCTTGACACTGGAATCCAGTTCTTATTATATAACTTTCTGGTGTGTTCACTTGCAATCAAACTTTCTGGATCCCAGTGTCGGAGCACTGGGATGACACTAGAGCATTTTTTATTTAAACCTACCTGTTCTCTATACTTTTCAAGCACGATTAAACTAAGTAGATGATCAAAATCATCACCACCAAGTTTAGTATCACCACCAACTGCAAGAACTTGAAACACTCCTTGATGTAATTTTAATATTGAAATGTCAAATGTTCCACCACCGAGGTCATAAACTGCATATATGCCACTGTTATTGTTCTTTCCAATGGAGTAAGAAAGTGCTGCAGCGGTTGGTTCATTAATGAGGCGAAGAACATCTATGCCAGCTAATTTTGCTGCATATTTGGTTGCGTTACGTGCTGAATCATCAAAATAAGCTGGTACAGTAATCACTGCTTTGTTAACTTTCATCCCTGTGAATTTTTTTACCCTCTTGCATAGAGTTTTTAGTATCTCAGCAGAGATCTCAATAGGAGTGAGATACTTTTCTTCTGAGCATTTTACCCTAATAACTTTTTCACTTTCGTTATCTATTTCACAATTGATACCTTCTTTATGCAAGTCTTTAACACTTTTACCCATTAAGCGTTTTATAGAGCAGATAGCGTTTTCGCCAACATCGTAGCCTACTTTTAGTACATCCTTTTCATATGAAATGACAGAAGGTAATAGTTCACGACCTTGCTCATCTTTAAATATTTCTACATTGCCAGCTTTATTTACCATGGCAATTAAAGAGTTAGTAGTTCCAAGATCTATACCAAAAACTACCTCATTTGAACTTGGTTCAGAAATTTGAACTGGCCGCATTTTCCTTTATCTCCTCAAATGACTTATATAAATATCTCAATCTAAAAACTTGCGTAGCAGCTTCATCAAAATTTTTTGTAGCAAAAGCATTAATTAGGTTTTTAGTACAATCTTTTACCTTTTCATCAATCATCCTACTTGCAAATTGTAAATCATCGCAGTCTAGAAAGTATTCTCTTATTTCCATTGATTCATTTAATATTTCAGGATCAAGATGCTCTTTTTTGCTTTGTACGTCAAAAAGATCCAACAAATGTTCGGCACGCTTTAGCGGTGACTTCAGTACCTGATAAGCTTTGTTGATATTTTCCATATTTTTGGACTCTCTTTCATTTATATCAGTTTTGCTTAGCTCAATATATTTTTTCTCCAGCTTATCAAAGCTGATGTTAAAAGCCGGTTCAATTCCAAATAATGTGAAATGGTTGCTAGACATGAAAACTCTCTCCACAACCACATTTTCCTTTCTCATTAGGATTTTTGAAAATAAAACCTGATGAGAATTTTTCCTCTACATAATCCATTTCAGAGCCAAGGATAAACATGATAGATTTTGGATCGATCAGCACCTTGACTTTTTGATCATCACTGCAGCTTTCTTCAATTACCGACTCCAAAGGACGAACATCATATGCATATTCAATATCATATTTTAAACCAGAGCATCCTTTTTGCTTAATTAGAACTCTTATTCCTATTGCTTCTTCAAGGTTAGCATGCTTCTTTTTGTCCAATAAAAACCTTACCCTCTCTACTGCATTTGCAGTTAGAGTGATAGGTTTTTTAACAGAATTTACTCCTTGAAATTCACTCATATTCCTCAATGTTTTTGTTTATTTTGATAATCATGAATAGCAGCTTTTATAGCATCCTCAGCAAGTACTGAACAGTGTATCTTTACTGGCGGCAAAGACAATTCTTCCACTATTTGAGTATTCTTTATCTTTGTTACATTCTCAATAGTTTTTCCTTTGATCATTTCTGTAAGCAAAGAACTTGAAGCTATAGCAGAACCACAACCAAAAGTTTTAAATTTTGCGTCTTCAATAACACCTTTATCGTTGACCTTTATTTGCAGTTTCATTACATCTCCGCATGATGGTGCACCAACTAAACCAGTACCAACATTTGGATCATTTTTATCCAGAGAACCAACATTCCTTGGATTTTCGTAATGATCTAAAATTTTCTCATTATAACTCATAGAACTACCCGTAAACCATTACTTACATTATAACATATTTAGGTTAAAAACTAAAGTAAAATACACTAGCAAGCGGTACATTTTACTCACAAAATATATAGGTTACTAGTGTATTTACTTTACAAATACATATAGTGCATGTCATTCTTTATATGGTAATTTTAGAAGGAGTATTTCTTGAGTTTATTAAGTAATCTTTATCAAGGACTATTAAAAACCTCCTCCCGTTTTAGTGATGGAGTAAAAAATATTTTTTCTGGCAAAAAAAAATTAGATCAGTCGCTTTTAGATGATCTGGAAGAGCTGCTGATCAGCATGGACATAGGTCATAAAACTTCTAGATTGCTTATTGATAAGCTCGCAAGTATCAAATTTGAATCAGAAGTTGAACATAACATTATCACACAGCAGTTAATGAGCGAAATAGAAACAATATTAAACCCTGTTGTGCAGCCGCTCATTTTGAATAAAAAACCACACATAATAATGGTATGCGGAGTGAATGGTAATGGAAAAACTACAACTATAGGTAAACTTGCCTATAAATATAAGGAAAAAGGAAAATCCGTTATGCTTGTTGCGTGCGACACATTCAGAGCTGCTGCGAGTGAGCAATTAAATATTTGGGCAGAACGTTCTGATTGCTCTATTGTTACTGGAGAGCACGGTAGCGATTCTGCAAGTGTTGCATATAGAGCTGTAAATCAAGCGATAAAAGATAGCGTTGATGTTGTTTTGATTGATACAGCGGGAAGGCTACAAAACAATGTAAATCTCATGCAAGAGCTGTCAAAAATACATAGAACGATAAAGAAATTGGATGATACTGCTCCTCATGATGTTATTTTAGTTCTTGATGCAACTACTGGCCAAAATGCTTATAGCCAATTAGAGGCCTTTAGTAAAATGGTTGGTGTTACCGGGTTAATTGTAACAAAGCTAGATGGTACTGCCAAAGGTGGAGTAGTGATTGGGCTTGCAGAAGCTTATAAGGTGAAATTACACGCTATAGGAATTGGTGAAAGTATAGAAGACCTGAGGGAATTTACTGGCAAAGAGTTTGCTGAAGCGCTGTTTAAATCTGATTGAAGATCTCTTTAATTTTCTCATATGACCAAGCTTAATTATCATGAGAAGCCGTTTTTAGATGGTATCATTCCAGTACTTCCTATTTGAGTAGCCTTTTCTTGTCATCCCAGTCTGGGATCCAGATTGCAAGTGGGTTGGGTGAGCCGTTAACGTATAAAAATTACTTCCGCATATTTTCAATCTCATTATAATTACAAATAGAGATATTTTAAGAGCTCAAAATCTATCTTTAGTCTGCAGACTTTTTAATCAAACTTATTAAAAAATGTATTCTTCAGTGTATATCTGTCGTATGTGCACTGCATTTTTTTCTAACTCTTTTTTATACAGGAGGATTTTATGTCCAGAATTCCAGATACTTGACCTTTACTTTAGCTAAAAACCAACTGGTACCTATGGTTTTAGAAAGTGTAGGAAATAGAAACGTTTCTGTTTTTTGAGTAATTAAAAACCACTTCAGCTTGTCACTCATGCCTAAAAAGTTACTATATTAATGTAATATTGATACTTGTATACCAACATAAATATATTTTAAAAATTTAAGGAGTATATTATGACAATTTCTACCACAAATTAGTGAGAAATTAGCAGCTAGCGCAAAAAGTCTCTATGATGAGAGCGAAAAATTATCGCTTATATCAGATGAAATATATAATCAAGATCCAATGAATTTTTAATTACAGTAAAAACAGTAAAAAAAGAAGCCAGTGTCACCTACTCAGATGACATTATGGAAGCTGGGATAACATCCTTCCCACAAGCAAAATGTTCATGCAGATAATATTTAACTGTGATTGAAGATCTCTTTTAACTCTTTTATATGACCAAGCTTAATTATCTCAATATCATGAGAAGAATAATTGCCATTTTTAGGCATAATCGCTTTTTTAAATCCTAATTTTTGTGCTTCCCTTAGCCTGAGATCAGCATGCGAAACATTTCTAATTTCTCCTGAAAGTGCAACCTCACCGCAGATTATTGAAGAAGTTGGTAGCGGTAAATTTACTAAACTTGAAATAAGAGAAGCAGCAACAGCAAGATCAGCTGATGGTTCCTGTATTTTGAGTCCTCCTGCAATGTTTAGGTATACTTCTTTATCATGCAAAAACATTTTACAACGAGCACTTAGAACCGCGATTATCATAGCTAATCTATTAATATCCCAACCAACTACTGCTCTTCTTGGAGTTGCCATATTAGTCCTTGCTATTAATGCTTGCACTTCCATTAAGATTGGTCTTGAGCCTTCAACTCCTGCAAATACGGCGCTGCCAACTACTTCTCTATCATGTACGGTCAAGAATAATGATGATGGATTATCAACAGGCATGAGTCCTGCTTTAGACATCTCAAAAACACCAATTTCATTTGCAGGGCCAAATCTATTTTTAATAGTACGTAAAATGCGATATTGATTACTATTTTCACCCTCAAAATATAGTACTGTATCTACCATATGCTCCAGGGTTTTAGGTCCCGCTATTTGTCCATCTTTCGTTATATGGCCAACTATTAAGAGAGAAACACCATATTGCTTTGCAAGAACAGTCAATTCATGAGCGCAGGTACGGACTTGAGTTACAGTTCCTGGTGCTGATGTGACTTTGCTATCATACATAGTTTGTATAGAATCAATTATCAAGAACTTAATACTTTTATTTTTCCTTATTGTTGCTACTACATCAGTTAAAGATACTGTAGATAAAAGCTTAATTTTAGGTTCATTTATCTTAAGACGCTTTGCTCTGAGGCTCACTTGCTCTAAAGATTCCTCGCCAGATACATAAAGACATTCAAAAGAGGAAAGTTGTACAACATTAGCTGCAATCCTAAGCAAAAGAGTAGATTTTCCAATTCCAGGTTCACCACCAATTAAAATGCTAGCACCTTGAACGATACCTCCACCAAAAACTCTATCTAACTCTTCTATTCCTGTTAAAAAACGATCGGGGGTAATAATTTCACTATCTGATAACGCTTTTATTGAAATTGGTGCAGATGTACTTCTCGTTTCTGTTTTTAGTACTATTTCTTCGACAACCGTATCCCAACTGTCACATGCAATACACCTTCCTACCCACCTTCCAGTGCTATGACCGCAAAATTGACATACGTATGCAGTTTTCATAAAAGCCAAAATTATAATTGTAATAAAAATTAGCTAAATAAGTGAAATAAATTTAAATAGAGAAAATTACCAATCACACTTTTTATCTTGTGGTTTTATTTGCAATATTGCTACTAAGCTGACTAATAAGCAAAAAATTACATAAAGCCCAGCAGCAAAGTCTATTTTAGGAAACATTATAGTAAACCAAGTGCATATCATAGGAGTAAATCCTCCATGCAAGGCAAAAGAGATGTTGCGTGATAAGCTAACACCACTAAATCTAACATTAGTAGGAAAAAGCTCAGCAGTAACTATCCCTATAGGATTAATACCCCTCTCGATTATAGAAAGAGCCATAACACTCAACATGATTATAAGATAGCTTTTATAGTAATATGCAATAGATAACATAGGACAACATAATACCATTGTTATCACTATAAATAAGATTGCAGTGCGTTCTCTTCCTGTTTTATCAGCTAAAATTCCAAGCACTATTGAAGATATCGGCATTAATATACTGGTTATAATGAGTACAACTTCGTTGACATACGTTGTTACATAAGTTTCAACAGACACTATTTCTTTTGCAATTGTTCTAAGAAATATGGTAAATCCAACAGCAACATTAACAGGTACAGATATTAAAATGGCAAGTATCAGGGCTCTTTTATAGCGTTTTGTAAGCTCTATTATTGGTAAATTAGGTAAATTTCTTTGTTCTCGATTTTTTTCATACACTGGAGTTTCTCCTAGTGTATATATACTATATGCGCTTATTAATCCTAAAATGGCTGAAAAAATAAACGGCAGCCTCCAACCCCAAGCGTTAAAATTAGTGGTTTTTTTACAGATGATCACTGCAACCACAGAGAGCAATATGCCAATAGAGCGACCAAAACTTATTATTCCAAAAAACATTCCTAGTTTTTTCTTATTAGGTAAATGCTCTATGAGATAAACAGAGCTACCTCCTTGCTCAGCGCCAAGTGCAACCCCTTGTATCAGATGGATTGTAAGAAGCAACATAGTAGAGGTTATTCCTATTTTACTATAACTTGGAATAAACGCAACGAGACTAGAAGGAATCGATATTAGCAAGATAGCAATCGTTAACGCCATTCTCCTTCCATACCTATCACCAATGTGACCAAATACAGATGCACCAAGTGGTCTTACCATTGCACCCAGTCCTGCAATTCCAAACAATTGCAATATGCTGTAGTAGATATCTTTTGCATAACAAAATTCTCTACTAATTATATTAACCAGATCAATAAAGAGCATATGGTCATACCATATTGCGATTCTACAGAGTATTGTTGCAATCAATACTCTTGTTTGTTGATTGTACACTTAGTTTAATTTGTAAATGTCTACTTATTTTTATTTTGGCTGCTTTTTAGAACTTTGCAACTCAAGCGTATGGCTTATATGTAAATATTATTAAAATTGGAACTTGCATAACCAGCCAGTCTGGGATCAAATAAAAAAATCTGGTCATCCGCTGGAATGACATGGTGGAATGTCCTTCTTGTCATTCCAGTACTCCTTTTCTTGTCATCCCAGTGCTCCGACACTGGGATCCATTTTTCCATCATCAGAAACGTTGATTACTTTTATACTCGTAAATTTAAATGGATCCCAGTGTCGGAGCACTGGGATGACACCTCTCTTAAATTACTTTAGCTACAAATATCAAGAAATTTACCAAGTAGAAAAAAGACAAAAGAAACCCCCTATTAGCTAGCTCTAATCCTGAAAATTGGCCTGTCTTAAACAGCCCGTTTCAGCTTATATGGTTAAAAAACTGGAAGTTTTGTAAAGAAATAAGATGCACATAGTGCAAAAAATTAAAAATAAGACGACAACTGCGTTATGCTTTTGTCGTTTAATCTCCACAGACGAAGATAAATAGTATAGCGTTATCCTTATGGTAAGGGAGTTGGGAAAATTTGTAAAGTAGGCTCTTTCATTAGGTTTTTTGCTAACATTAAAACAATTCACTTAAAAAACTGAGAAGACCATTAAAATATTTTTTTACTTTTTATTCTATATATTTCAACATATTACCTTTAAGTACTAATAATTATGGCATTATTGATAGTTGAGTCGCCGGCAAAGGCAAAGACGATAGGTAAATATTTGAGTAAAGAATTTAAAGTGGCTGCATCCTTTGGCCACGTCAGAGATCTGCCAGCGAAGAATGGTTCTGTTGATCCTGATAATGACTTTGCCATGAAGTATGAGATTATTGAAAAAGCAGAAAAGTATGTAAAAGAGTTAGTCAAGGAAGCTAGTAAAACATCAGATATATACCTTGCAACAGATCCAGACAGAGAAGGGGAAGCAATAGCTTGGAATGTGATAGAGGCACTAAAGGAAAGAAAAGCAATCAATGATGAAAGCAACATTCATAGAGTAGTCTTTAACGAAATAACAAAAAGAGCAGTGCAAGAAGCTATAAAAAATCCACGTGAAATTAATATGGACTTAGTGCGTGCACAGCAAGCACGCAGAGCTTTGGATTATCTAGTTGGATTTAGCTTGTCACCGCTGCTGTGGACAAAATTGTCGGGAAGCAAATCTGCAGGGCGAGTGCAGTCTGTTGCATTAAAGCTTATATGCGAACGAGAGGATGAAATCAGTAAGTTTATAACACAGGAGTATTGGAGCATAAAGGCAGAAATGCAAAATAGCAAAGATGAGGCTTTTTTTGCTATGCTAAGCCACTATGACAATAAAAAGCTAGAAAAATTTGATATTAAGAATGAAGAAGAGGCAAAGAACTTAGTCAGGGAGATCGAGTCAAGGCAGTATGCTGTAAGCACAGTAGAACGCAAGCAAGTTAAGAGAAACCCGCTTCCTCCATTTATCACCTCAAGTCTTCAGCAAGATGCAGTGAATAAACTGTATTTTAATGTGAAAAATGTTATGCGAGTAGCGCAAAATTTATATGAAGGTATCAATATTGGTGGTGAAACCGTAGGATTGATAACTTACATGCGTACAGATGGGTTTCATATTGCAGATGAGGCTATAAACTCAATCAGGGGATCAATTAAGTCATTATATGGTGATAAATATTTACCGCAGTCTCCTCGTAAATATGTAAAAAAGGTCAAAAATGCTCAAGAAGCACATGAAGCAATTCGTCCAACTGATATTAATAGAACGCCGGGTAGTATTAAGGATTACTTAACGCCAGAGCAATTTAAATTGTACGATTTAATCTGGAAAAGAACCATTGCAAGTCAAATGGAATCAGCGATTCTTGATCAAGTGGTAGTTGAAATTAGTTCTATTGACCAGAAAGTGATTCTGCGGGCAAGTGGATCAAGTATATTCTTTGATGGTTTTTATAAAGTCTATCAAGATAACATGGAAGCCGAAAATGAAGTCCTGCTACCTGCCATGAAGGAAGGGGAAGCATGTAAGCTGATTTCAGTTGAGCCAAAACAGCATTTTACTCAACCGCCACCTCGTTATAGTGAAGCGAGTATAGTAAAAAAAATGGAAGAAATCGGTATAGGTCGCCCGTCAACTTATGCAACAATTATTTCAGTATTACAAGATCGTGAGTATGTTTCATTGGATAACAAAAGATTTATTCCAAGCAGCCGCGGTAAAATCGTTACTATATTTTTAGAAACTTTTTTTCAGCGTTGTGTAGAGTATGACTTTACAGCACAAATGGAAGAAAGGCTTGATTCAATCTCAAATGGACATGCAGATTGGAAAAAAGAACTAGGCTATTTTTGGGTGCCATTTTTTAATCATGTAAATTCTGTTAAGCAAATGACACATGATGAGATTTTTAGTGGTATTCATGATTTGGTAGTCAATTGGTTTTGCTCAGAGGAAGGAAAGGAAGAAATAGGTAAAAAATGTCCTAATTGCTCTGGTGGTATATTGAAATTAAATTTTGGAAAAGCCGGTGTGTTTCTTGGATGTTCTAACTATCCTGAATGCAACCATACAAAAGAAATTACGGGCAGTAATGACAATTCAGAATATCCAAAAAGTTTGGGTATAGATGATGTGACAGGCCAAGAGGTAATGATCAAAAAAGGTCCTTTTGGACTTTATCTGGAGTTTAATAGTGAGTCAGAAAAGAAAAAAAAGATTTCTGTACCAAAAGATATAAATGTTAATGATATTGATCTAAATACCGCCACTCGATTACTTTCCCTGCCGAAAATAATCGGAGAGCACCCTGAAACTGGAAAGGAAGTAAAAATAGGTCTTGGACGATTTGGGTACTATATTCTCTATGATGGTCGATACTTTTCTCTTAAAAAAAGCTCTAAGGAGGTATTAGACACACAATTAAACGAAGCTATACAAATTATTGAGAGCAGCCCACGCAAAGAGCTAAAATCTCTTGGTTTTAATGAAAAGGGAAAAGAAGTTTTTATCTGCAACGGTAGGTACGGATTCTATATAAAATGCGGTAAAACAAACGTTGCTTTGGGCAAGAATGCAGATATTGAAAGTATAGATCTGAAGAAGGCTTTAGAGTTAATTAAGAATAAAAAATAGACTTCTTGCATAACCATTCTTTATATGTTCTTTATTGTTGTTCCAGCCCTACACGCTGGAACTGAGAAAAAAAGAGACTGAACTGACAGGAAAGAAGTTACTGCGGCCGCTACTAAGTCAGCAGCTGCAGTAGTGTAACGCAGACGTGCTACCAAGAAAATGTCTCTATCAGAGTTAAGCTTTGCTGGCAAAATGAAAAGTAAGACCAGCTTCTATACCATGTGTGTGAAAAAAGTCATTCTGTATGGTAGTAGTTACTTCTGTTTGTTTATCCATTTTTTTTGCTTTAGCATCAAACTTTAAAGTTTCCGGTTTGTATTCACTGCTATCAATAACAAAAAAACCTCTATATCCGATATGCATATTTACATCTTCATTTATATGATAATCAAAGCCAGCCTTTAATTGACCTGCAGGTCTTATTGACGATTCTTCAAACATTGTCATTCTTGTTAGACCGACTCCAACTCCAACATAAGGAGAAAAAGAGAAACTCTCATTTTTCCAATGATGATAAACATTTCCCATTACAGATATGTTATCAATTTTGTCATGATTAATCGTAACACCATATTCATTGTTTTCTTTTTCATACTTAATATTCATCTGAGTGTTTGCTAAACCAATATTATTCACTTTTATAGAAGAATACATTCCTTCTAATTCGGCTCTATAACTATTATTACCCAATTCTCCTGTGTAACCAAATGCTATATTTGCAGCAAAAGGTGGACTATAATCTGCTTTATACTTACTTATTGGCTGAGGTTCTGTTTTTTCAGTGTTTCTGTCATTTATAAATACCTTATTATCATCTGTAGCATCTTTGTCTCCAATTTTTGCTTTCAACTTACCCAAGTTCAAATATTGACCGTAATATCCACCACCAAAGTAAAATCCTTCTGTTTCACTTGCAAAAGATTGTTGTGACAACAATAAAGCAAGTGCTGTAACTGCTAATGTTTTTTTACTCATCATGACTATTCCTCTAGTTAAAATAGCTAATCTAGTACTAATTAATTAAAAATGATTTAATATGAAAAAACTAATTATTTTCTAAGCTAAAAAATAGGTAAAATTAACCTCTATCCTCGATTTTATTGCCGTCTAGTTTGTCCTCATCTTCAAATTCATCATCATCGTCAAATTCATCCTTACTGTCTTCATCATCAAACTCATCATCGTCTTCCTCATCATCAAACCCATCACCACCTTCAAACTTATCATCAATATCCTCGTCTTCAAATCCATCTTCAATCTCTGGCTCATCGTATATTGCATCTTCAGTTCTAGCTTCAACAGGATAATCAGCAGCTTCAATAGCATTACTCTCTTCTTCATTACTAATCTTATCTTTGTTAGCAGCAGAAAAGACCTTGTTTGGATCATATGGCTCTTGTGTAGGCACACGTGTTGGTTTAATCAGCCTTCTTGTGAATGTGCTATCACTATAGTACAAAATTTTCTTTGACTTAATTGGATAAGTCGATTCTATCAAAATTATCTGATCATCACGTGGCAGCATAATAATTTCTTGAGGTAAGAGCAATGCTCTCTGTGTTTCAGAGATATGCAATGATCTTGATGCAGGATTCAAGTCTAAAAATTTAGGTTTGTTTAATGATTCTTGTTGTACAGTTTTGTTTCCTATAAGCTGAGATATCAAATTAGCCGTTTCAATATTATTGGCTGCAAAAGTTATTCTATAGGTTGAGTTTGATAAAAAGGAGTTCATTCCTGCTTCTTCATATATTCCTTTAAGCTGTTCAGTATCTTGAACAATTAAAAATAACCTTACTCGATAGCCACGAAAGTATGCGATGCCCGTTTGAAATTGCTCCATTTTTCCAAGTGTTGGAAACTCATCCATTAAAAATAATACGCCGTAAGGCTCGTCATCCGATGGCAATTTTCTACATAAAAACTCAGTTGCCTGTTGGTAAAAAACCTGCATTAAAGGCCTGAGCCTAGTTAAGTTATCAGGAGTTAAACCAACATAAACTGTAGTTTTCTTCTTTTTAAAATCCAAAATATTAAAATCACTTGATGCAGTTGCAGTATCGATCAATGGGTTTGCCCACAATTCAAGCGACGAGTTCATAGTTGACACAACACCTGATCTTTCTTTGTCAGCCTTTTGCAAAAAAGCTGCAATGTTCATATACGCTACCGGATGTATTATTTTACCCATTGTGTCCAAAACTACAGCAAGATTGTAAACTACGTCATCGCTACGCATCGTACGCACAACCTCACCAAAAGATTTAACTTTCTCTGGTGCAGCAAGTAAATATAGTACCACCCCAACAAATAAGCTTCTTGCTTCGTTTTGCCAAAAATCTTGTTCAGGCATGATTAGGTTAGCTATTTTTTGCACATCGTCAACCATCTGTCCAGGTTTTTCACTAATCCATTCCAGTGGATTATAACAATGGCTTACCCCATCTGGCTGCGCTGGGTTCCATACATATACTTTTTGTCCTTGTCGCTCTCGCCAACCACTTGTTATTTCATAGTTTTCTAATTTTATATCATGCACAATTACCGAATCATTCCAAAATAACAAATTAGGAATTACAAAACCAACACCTTTACCAGAGCCTGTAGGTGCAAAGAGCAATGCATGCTGAAACCCATCAGCAATAAAATATCCTCTCTTATCTTTACCAAGCAATAGACCTTTTTTGCTTCTTAATCCCGCTTTTCGTATGTCTTTCTCTGATGCCCACTGTGAATCTCCATGAAGTGATTCTTTCTTTTTAAATGGCCGCCACTCAATTAGTCTTTCTCTCACATTCCACAAAATAATCATCAAAACAATTTGAGGCAGTAGAGAAGATACAACTAATTTAATTTTGAGCTCAAAGCTATATAGCTCTGGATGATGCCAACAATATTGTATATGATCAAAAATTGTCGGCCAGAGAGCTTGAGGAAAAGGTGTCAAGCTAGGATTAATTGCTCTAAAATCTACACCATCTGGACCGTCAACAAACAGGTAGAATAATATACCAGACAAATAGAAGCAAAATTCAAGTATGCTAAAAGATACTACACCTCCTATGAGAATATTGCGTAGGTGATTTCCATTACTCATAAACTACTTTTTCTTAACTTACGTATAAATTTAAGTATTTTCATTTGAAGATCTAGTAAATAATATCTCAGAAATGCTTCTTTTGCCTCCACTGGTTCTTTTTAGCTGAATAACAATATCAATTACATTTCTAATGTATGGTATGATCTGATCTGGGGGAATGCCAAGATTTGCTTGCATAACCATAAGTTTTATTTGCTCAAGAGCCATTGCCGGACTATCCGCATGAAGAGTTGATATTGACCCTGGGTGGCCAGTGTTTATTGCTCTAAGAAAACTAAAAGCTTCTGCTCCACGCAGCTCACCAACTATTATTCTATCTGGTCTTAAACGTAAACATGCCTCTATCAAATCTTGAGTGGTCACTTTTGCCCTGCCTTGCCCTCCTTTAGAAGCAATTAAATGGACTTTATTGGGATGATCATTCAAAACTATCTCTCTTGCATCTTCAACAGTAATAATTCTTTCTTCAGATGGAATAGCACGCAAAGTAGCATTAGTAAAAGTGGTTTTACCAGTGGAAGTTCCACCACTAATTATGATATTTTTCTTACTTATTACAGCATATTCTAAAAACTCTTTTATTTTTTTTTGTTTCAGTAGCAAATCTAGGTGACGATCTACTGGATTATCGGTCACTCCTATAACAGTTTCAGAAAAAGCCCCCATTTTTTCATAATCATCCAATGCCAATTGCATAGAAGAAGGTTTACGAATTGAAATGACTACTTTATCAGGCTCACATGCTGGAGGAAACACTATCTGTATACGATAACCATTTGGTAATGTAGCTGAAAGCAGCGGTGTCTCTTCGCTCAGTTTTTGTTCTGTAGCTTGAGCAATCAACCTGCTAAGAGATTTTAAATGATTAAGATCAAATATTTCTAACTTTTCGCATCTTATTTCACCGCGATTTTCAATCCATACTTCCTTCGGTTTATTTATTGATATTTCATTTACACCTTCCTCTTGAAATATCCCTTGTAATGGCTCCAAGTATGTATCAAGTGCAGCATAGTTCATTTCAGTTATTTAATATTGACTGTGGAGGAAATACTATATCTTGGTTAACAAATACTTTCAATGCAGTTCCTTGATTAACATAAATAGTTGGTTTTTTATCTACACTCCTATCAACTATATCTCGCATGTCTTTGGAAAAATCATTGATTGACTTCCCAATTGCTTCATCATAAACAGATTTGCTTCTTTTCTGAGTTTGCCTCAACAGTTGACGTACATCGTCTAAAGTTATACCGATATTGTCACTAGTAATTGTATCAACTCCACTAGCTCCAGAACTTTTTATCACACTTACTATTTCTTCCTTTATTATTCTCAGCAAATCCTGATCACTTTTAGCATTTCGAATTTTTTCAATAGCCCTAATACCCAATTTCCATTTTTCGTCTCCTACCTTCCCAACTTCAGTTTTTATAGAATTCTCCAATCTCTCAACAATAGCCCCTTTGAGAGAAGAAATATCTATTTCAGTTGCAGTAATAGACTTCACTGCATCCATGGCAGTTAGCGCATCGATAAGATTAGAGGCTTTTTGTCCTACAACAGCTGAACCAATCGAAACACCAGCAAGTGCCACTGAAGAGAATAATGCACTTGCTATTTTATTATCAACTATTCCAGCTATCCCTGCCCTTCCAAGCTCATCGGTACCAGATGATGCAATAGCAACATCTATACCATGAGGAAGAATGATCCTATTCCAATTTATGTTCACGCGGGCTTTTGCAACATTTGAGTCGAATGAATAACCACCTATTAACCTTGAACCTTTTGGTATTAAAATTGTATCACCAGTTTCTGCATAAACGTCTCTACTAACAACAGCACGGAGCATTCCTTGTAAGTCAGAACTTATTGCAGTTTCAAGAATAGCGTCAATAACCTTACCTTGAATAATCATTAAACCAAGCTTTCCAGCTTTGGTAGCTTTGCTCGATTGTGCTGAGGTATTGGATAAAACAGCATCTGTAGCTTTACCTTCCCCACTACTACCTGAAATTGCTAACATTTGTGCACTACGTCTGTCTCTAGGATAACCGCCACCCCCTATTGTAGGAAATGAAGTAGGCAAATTGCTAATAACATTACCAGAAGGAAAATTTTGCTTTGGTAAAACAGGTATATTTGACAAGGGAATTTCTTTTAGTTGCTCTTCTTTTTTTGTCACTTCCTCTTTTTTGATTTGTTTTACTTCTGGTATGACTTGTGGAATAGGAAGAGGAGGTAAGGGTGGCAAGAGATCAGTTACTACTCTTTCGGAAACTATTGCATTATCTGGAACTTGTTCTAACTTTCCTTTCAATTCTTGAATGTTTTGCTTTGTTTCCTCTTTTTTAACAATCTCTGGACCCTCTTTATTAGAAGGACTAAAATAAAGATAGTACACTCCACCAACTAAGAGCGCTACCATAACTATCATCAATGCCTTATAACCTTGATTAGAGCCAACTGTTACTACCTTGCTTTCTATCTCTGATTCATCTTCTACACTATTATGCCTTTCTTTACTCATATTATATGTACCAGAACTAAAGTGACCTATTTATAACTTCAACTTCACTACCTTCATAACGCATTAATAGCTTTTTATGTACTCCTTTTATTACAACATAATCATCAAATAACAGCCTTTTACAGGATTCGCCTTCTATAAAAATCTGAGGAATTTTATTACTATTTCTAAACTTTAAATAGGTTAAATAACCATCATCGAATAACTCAATTGGAACTATATCTACGTTACCACCTTCATCAATATATGTATAGTTGTACCTCGTATTATTTTCTTGTATTATTTTTTCTGGCTTTTCTGTAATGTATTGCATTTGAGTAGGTAAAGAAACCTCATCTAAATCAACATCAAATTCATCTTCTTCTTGAGGATAATAAAAACGTATTACGTAAGATATATCCTTTTCAACGGAATAATCATGATCCACTTTTTTAGCATCAGTATCTGGGTATTTATCGTAATTTGGTCTTGAAATTAGATCAAAAATGTAATTTCTCTTTTTAGTTGTCGTAATAATCATGTTAGTGCGACTACTGACTTCAAATGGCATGACAAGCAGTTTATTATCATAAGGATTAATTTTCCAACTTGATGCATCACCAACAGCAATATTTTTGACTTTTTCCCCTTCTGCAAACTCAATATAAGAATAGTAACCTTGACTAAAAATTACTGTAAACACCTCATTAGGGCTATATACAAAAGTCTTTATTCTACTATCTACAGAAATAGGTTTATTATTAATAGATGCATTTAAGTTGCCACTTATTAGTAAAGCTAAAACTAACAATATCCTACACATATTCATCATCTACTCTATATGAAATAACTTGAAACCCTAACGGGTTAATATATCTTTGCTGATCATTCATTTCAAGCGATGCATATTTATACGACATCACAACTATCTTATTTTTCCTTGAGGAATTTCCATCTTTTCGTGTAAATTCTATAGAAAATCTCACTTGAAGAGCATCATTACCTAATTTTTGAATTGAACGAATTTTCAACTCACCTTTAGCATCTGAATATAAATTAAAAAGGTCATTCATATTCTGCGATTTTATATAATTGCTAAATTCACTATATACACTAGGCGAAGAAAACAACCTTACTTTTGTATAATAATTATAATTATAATTATATGGGTCAAAAACCTCCCTTGCTTTTATATACTCTGAAATAAAATAATCGTTCAGCGTTTCATTTGCAGAATATTGTTTTACTGTAACAGGATCAACCAATTGCACTATTCCTGACTTTTTATCAATTTCTATAACGAATGGCTCAATAGTGCTACTTGTGCTAATTTTAAATATAGCTAATATGCTTATAGAAATTGCAACTAGTAATATTAATGTAAATAAAAGTAAAGTATTTCTCTGAGCAACAACTGTGCTATAGCGACTTGAATTCCAATTTATATCCTTATCCAATGACTCATTACTTTTTTCTTGTTTTAAAAATTTCAGCATCTCAATATTCTTAAAAATCTTAACTTATATTAATTAACATAGCAAGCTAACAAAGTAGTTATAACAAAAAAGCTAATAAACCCTTAATCCATGGCCTAACTTGCCAAATTTTGTTTCCATATATGAATCATTATATTCATTGCGTTCCATAATAAGTGGTACACACTTTGTAACTTCTATACCGTTATTTTTCAACTCTGATAACTTTCTACCATTGTTTGTAAGTAATTGTATTTTGTTAATGTTCAATTTCTTAAGTATTTTAGCTGCAACAGCAAAGCTCCTTTCATCATCTTCAAAACCCAATACTCTATTTGCATCAACAGTATCAAGATTATATTTTCTTTGCATACTGTATGCTCTTAACTTATTAGTTAAACCAATGCCTCTCCCATCTTGCATCAAGTATAATATAATGCCATTCCCAAAGTCGGTCATTATTTGAATCGCTTGATGTAACTGGCTTCTGCAATCACATGATAAGCTGTCTAATAAGTCTCCTGTATAGCATGAAGAATGAATTCTCACTAATGGCTCATTATCTTTATCTGGATTGCCAATGATAATTGCATAATGTTCTCTTCCGCCACTTTTGGTTCTATAAGATATGATATCTACTTCTTGAGTCTGTTTTAAAAATAATGATGTTTTGCACACTTCATACACACTATGATTTTGTTGAAAATCATTCACAAGTAACGTATTTAGTGCAATAATGTCATTTTCTTCACACCAATTTCGCATTTCATGTTTATTCTCAAAAGTCATATCAGCCACTAACGCGTATGGCAATAATTCTGAGAACTTAAGCAAGGCAACAGCATACGCATCTATTGTCTTTGAGCATTGCAACTCTTTTATCCAATCTTCCTTTGAACAGTTTATTAAATGGAGCAGTTCATCAAAATTGCTTATCAACAGACGTTTGCTACTATGTTCTTTACTCTGACATATGTATTTTACCTTACTTGCAGTCAAAGTAACATACACATTACCTGATATAAGCTTATATTGACTAAATAAATTTTTTTCTAAAGTTTCAGCAGCAGCAAGCAATAGATAGTTATTTTCATCATCATATATTAAAATTGGAAGACCACGCCTGACTTCACTGATGGCCCTTTCTACTTTATTTCTACTTTGATTTCCTATAAACATTTCACCTACACCAAACAACTTGGTGCGGTCGAGAAGACTTGAACTTCCAAGGCTTTGTGAGCCACAGCGACCTCAACGCTGCGTGTCTACCAATTCCACCACGACCGCACTTTATTCTAGTTTCTATATAATTACTTTAAATTACTTAATCATTTTAGGGTTTTTCATCTAAAGTGTCAATCTGATACTAGGATAATTTAGGAAATGCCTGTATAATTTAACTATGAATTTTATGGTTACAAACTTTAATCATTTAAGATAATCTTAATACTAATTCTTAATTTAGGTCTTTATACAAATGAAAGTAGCTAATATCTTCATTTTTTTAATTCTATCTCTTACAATTAGCTTTCACTCCACTCATGCACAAATATTGTACACATGGTCTCAAATCATTCCAGAAAATAAATTAAGCATACGTGCGATTATAGACAATAACATGTGTCCCATTGCTTACGTCGATAATAAGGAAGTAGAAATGCTAAGTCGCAGCTCAATTAACAATACCGAAACAGTTTGTGAACTGATAGTAGAAACAAATGCTCAAAACATTAGTATTGACAATATAAAAGTTCCCGTATTAGCGGAAAAGATCAGCAAAATTGCCTTCATTGGCGATACAGGATGTAGAATAAATATGTTATTTCAGCAAGAATGTAATTCTGTAGATAGCTGGCCTTTGAAAAAAAATTTAGATTCAATCGCTTTTCATAAACCAGATTTAATTATCCATGTTGGTGATTATCATTATAGACAAACAAAATGTAGAAACACAAAAAAGTGCGGCGATATTTATGGATATAGCAAAGAAGCTTGGTACGCTGATTGGTTTGAGCCTGCAAAAGATATTTTAACACAATCTCCTTTTCTTTTTGTTCGTGGAAATCATGAGAGTTGTAATAGAGCTTATGAAGGATGGTTCAGATATTTAGATTCATACCCCTTTTCCCCTCAAAAATGTGAAGATCTTATTTCCAGTTGGTTCTTAGATGCTGGGCCGATGAAGTTTTTTATCTTCGACTCTTCATCCGGTGAGGAAATTTTTACAACCCAAAGCACAGTTGATGCTTTTGAGAGGCAGTTTGATAAATTGATACAAGATAAGCCCACGTGGTTTTTGACTCATAAACCACTTTGGAGATCTCCAAAAAAAGAATTTTTGACATTAAAAAGCCATGGTAATCTTACACAAATTGAAGCTTTTGGAGATAAATTTCCAAGCAATGTTACTACCATAGTTTCTGGCCACATTCATATAGCCCAGATTTTATTAATGGATAATGTTCCAGATCAGATTATAGTTGGAAACGGCGGTGCATTATTACACGCTCAAGATCAAGAACCTGTTTATCAAAACGTAGAATTTAACTATCCAAATAGTAGAAATTACTTAGCACACGAAGTTAGAAACTTTTTCGGCTTTGGCTTTGCAATATTAGGTTTAGACGATCACAAATTTACTTTCTATAACCAAGATAATAAGGAAATGTATTCTGCAAACCTAACGAAAGACTTTAAACTTAAAACAAATTAAAATTAGGACTATTTAAGGACGCAGAAAAAACGTGCTGAGCTTAAAAAACTCATAGCAACAAAAAACACTGAAATTCTTGTATATATCGACTAATCTGGAATTGATAACACAAAAGTCAGCGTATTAGTATGATTGCAGCTTTGAATAAGGGAAAAATTATGGCGCCTATGATTTTTGAAGGCTACTGCGATACAGACGTTTTTAATAGCTAGTTCAAACTTTTTGCTGGGTGATTTTGGATAATGCAACTTTTCATAGAAAACAAGTGAATTTGTTAAAAGTGTCGGTGCTGAAGTTATATATCTGCCTACACATTCTCCTGATTTTAATCAAACCATTGGTTTGTTATAAAAAATTGAGCCAGAAAGAATATCCAGCTATTCGAACTATTAGAAAAAGAGCTATATATGAGCATGTTTTAGCACAGACATTATTTTTGTAACTAGGCAAATGCAATCAGTATTAGCGGCTTGAAAGGATATCAATTAATAAAGAAATGCATCTAAAGTAATCACTTAACTAACGGCAAAGTGATACCATGTTGGTTCATATATTTTCCTTTCATATCATCATATGATTTCTCGCATTCACTTTCGCCGCTTAAAAACACAAATTGGCATGCGCCTTCATTAGCGTAAATTTTTGCAGGAAGTGGAGTGGTGTTCGAGAATTCAAGTGTGACGTGACCTTCCCATCCAGGTTCTAAGGGAGTAACGTTTACTATAATACCACACCTTGCATAAGTTGACTTACCAACACAAATTACCAGTACATTCCTTGGTATACGAAAATACTCCACTGTGCTGGCAAGTACAAAACTATTTGGTGGAATTATACATACATCTGTTTCCTTATCTATGAAACTATTCTCAGAAAAATTCTTTGGGTCTACAATAGCTGAATTAACATTAGTAAAAATCTTAAACTTATTACTAACTCTTGCATCATAGCCATAAGATGATAATCCGAAAGATACAACACCCTTACTGCTTTTATGATTCACAAAAGGCTCTATCATTCTAGAGTTTTCAGCCTTTTCCCTTATCCATTTATCTGGCATAACTGCCATAATTGTCCTTTAAAGTTTTGTAATACTTATAATAATATGTAATAGAATTTAAATGTAAACCTGAATTAGCGTTACACTCTGGAATGGCAAAGTTTCCAGTATAAACTACCTATACAAAAATAAATTGGCAATATTTCAAGCCTGCCAAGCAGCATCAAAAACGATAGAAATAGCTTTACTCCACCACTAAAGGAGGAATAATTACCTGAAGGACCTATTAGGTTACTAAATCCTGGGCCAGAATTTGTAAGCATTGCAGAAACAGAGCTGATGCTAGTTATAAAGTCCGCATTGCTCAAGTAAGACATCACTATTGATGATATAGTGAACGTTAACATGTAAATCGCAAAAAACGTAAAGACGGATTGAACTTCATCATTTTCCAGTATTTTACCATTGAGTTTTACTCTATCGCTTTCACTTGGATTTAATAAAGAGCTAAAGTAATTCCTTATAGATTTTAGAAAAATGACTAAACGGAAGATTTTGATTCCACCACTAGCAGAACCACCACATCCACCAATAAAGGCTAAAAAGAAAGCTAAGACTGAAATAAAGCTCCAATTCAAGTAGTTGCACATTATATAGCCAGTTGATGTGATAAAGGAGGTAATGGTGAATGTGCTGTACCTAAATGATAAAAATACTCCTAAGTCAAAATTTTTATATAACCAAAAACAAGCAAGCAAAGATGAAATAACAACTATCTTAATAAAGTAAGAGACCTGTTCATCATAACAAACGTCTAATCGTCTTACAATTTTTAAATAGCTCAGAAAAGGTAAAGAGCCTAAAATCATAAAGATAATTGTTATGACCTCCAATATAGGGTTATTGTAGTAGCCTATAGAATCGTTATAGTTAGCAAATCCACCAGTTGATACAGCGGACATTCCGTGACATACTGCGTCAAATAATGGCATGCCAGCTAGATAATAGGAAAATATGCACAATAAAATTAGGCAGTAATATATTTCTGCAATATGTATTACTACGCTTCGCGTATGTGGTAACTTTCTTTTAAGAGCATCTGAGTACTCAGAATAGAGTAAATTATTTAAGCTCAAAACCTTAAATATGGGAAAAATTGCAATTCCTACTGTAATTACTCCAAAACCACCTATACCGTGTAGCATTGCTCTCCACAGTAGTATCCCCGGAGATTGTTGCTCGATGTAACTTAGAACAGTTGCTCCTGTGGTTGTAATCCCAGATACTGCTTCAAACAGTGCATCAATGTAGCTTAAACTATCAAGATAAAATGGAATAGCTGCAAACAGAGATAATGCAATCCAGGTACAACTGGTAATCGCAAAAATTGCCGGCATTCCATGTACCCTATTTAGTTTACCCAGTAGAATAAAAGTCGCACTAAATGTGCAGGTAACTATAAATCCAACCAGAAAATTTTTCCATTCGTAACCTAGATAATTATTAGTAATAGCAGGAATAAGCATTGCTACGCCAAACAACAATAGGAAAATTCCCACAATAAATACAATTGAACGTAAAATTTGCAAATTTTCCATAGATAGTACAGTGAAAGCTATATGTTATTAAAAATTCAACTACTTTGCTAATTTTTTCTCTTGACTTGACTATAAATACGTGTAACTACAGCAAATAAATTTGTTCTAAATAGAGAGGTATGGTATGGCATCAATTTTTGAACAAAGCGAATTAATTTTTAAAAAAAATGGAGTTAAAGATTTATTACTTGATGCAATTTGGAAGAACGATCACCAAAAGATCCAGTATATATTCAACAGTCATAGCGACAGTTATATACAAGAAATTTTAAGAAGCGAGTATTATAACGGTCGTGCCATCTTCGATCCTGATAATCTCAAAGGAAATGCAGAGGTCATTGAACAAATTCGTCAGAAAGCTGATAAGAACACCTATGCTTTCTGGAAAGGTAAAAAAACTCTAAATTCATTGTATTATGCAGTCCAGCAGGGCAGTCTTAAAAAGGTCCATGACATATTCAACAGTAATAGCAACAGTGATATACAAAAGGTTTTGACAGATAAGGTTAATAACAATTATACAATCTTAGACTATGCTATTTCAAGATCAGTAGTAGATATCATTAAGGCACTTTGGCAGGAAGCTAATGAAGACACTCGTGTCTTCTTGAGTAATAGCGCAATCAAATTAGCTAATAAGAGTTCAGATTATGATGTTAAAAAATTTATTCCAGAAGTTAAGGATTATAATAGAAAGTACACTGAAAAAGCCACTAAACAAACTTATGAAGAATCTAATCAGAAAAATGGTATTTGTGGTAGAGCTATACAAAAAGTGGAAAATTTAGAGAGAACAAGTGATCTTCACCATAAATTACGTCAAGCAATAGATTATTTAGATGTTAAAAAAGTTAAAGCAGTATTAGAAGATTGTGATACAAATCTAGCAATGATTTTAAATAGACCTATACATTTACAGAGCAAAACTACCTTTTTACTTTATCCTCTGCAAGTTGGTCTTAATAAACGATATATAGGTGATGGTAAAAGATTGAAACAAGAAGATCTGAGAAATATAAAAGAAATTACTAAACTTCTTTGGGATAAAGCTTCTCCTGATATTCGCAATTTCTGGTTTAAATTCCATCAAGATCAACAAGAAGAAAGTACAAAAGACACAAAAGCAACCTTTGAAGCTCATTTGAAAAAAGCTCCTCCTGATATTCGTGACTTGTGGCTTAAATATCAAAGAGTGCCTGAAAATCAAGGTGCAGCTGTAATAAAACTTCTTAAAGGTGAGCAACAACGACATGCCAAGATAGGTAGTGAGAAGTGGCTTGAAGATTTCATTCAAGAAGTTAAAGATTACAGAGAACAAAAAACCATAGAAGAAAACCTTGAAATAGCTACAGAGAAACCTACAACAAAATCTGTTCTACAAGACGCACAACTTTCTCAAATAAATAGAACTTGTTGTATTTTGTAGTAAATAAGTTCTTAGGAAATCTAAGTATGATAACAATAAAAACAAGAAATTTAAACGTTCTATTTTTAACCTAGTATCCAGAATAAAAAGGGAGTGTTAAATAAACTGTGTCAAACCTAATTTTTGTATCCGTTCAGGAGAGTGGTTTAAGAAACAATAGATAAGAGGTTTTGGAAAGGATTGAGACCCCTTTGTTTCCATGTTAAGTATAACGAAATTATCCGTTCAAGGAATGCATTTCCCCGCTTTGATTGTGTAAAATACGAATTTTTGCGGTAAACGACATAATGCCGTATCTGCTGTTCAGCATGGTTGTTTGTCAGCGGAATGTTTTTTGGGTCATCTAAAAAATTCCACATCATTCTTTCAGATTTCAAAATATTTTTCGCAACTCGAGAGGCTCCAATTGCTTCAGGTAAGTAGGATATTTCCTTCAAGTAATACCTTGTACGTTTTCGCAACTTTCTGGCACGTCTGGCAAATCTAAAAACATCTATCTCATTTTTTAGCAAAGCCTTTTTTAGTGCAAATAATTCAGTAGCTACATTTCTTAAGTAACAGCCAAGAACTTTGACTTCAATATTCCAACTATGCGCTAATCTTTCAAAATCCCTTGCTAAGTGTGCCCAGCAGATTTGCCTTTTTTCATCAGCAAAGTAATTGTATACTGCGTACCTGTCGGTTACCACTAAGCTATTATGATTGCAGCATGCGTTATTTTTTAAAACTTTCATTCCTCTTGACTCTGTCAACTTCACAAAACTTGCCGTATTGCTTGCAAACATCCAACACCAAGCGAGTTTACCTTTGTTATAATGGCTCGTTTCATCAATATGTAGAACTTTACTCCTACTTATCTCTTGTTCGATCTGCTCATACATTTTTTTGCATTTTGAAGCAACTCTATGTTCACTATTTGATATGCTAACGACGCTTATGTTCAAATTGAAGATATCATTTACGACACTCGCTATTTCGCGTTTTGAATTTTTGTAGAATCCGCTGAACGCTGCAATTATTGACTTAACCCTTGGACCAAATGTATCTGACGTAACACCTTCTGGTAACTTACTGCTTCTTCTTTTTCCGCATCTCCGGCAACGACCATGCTCCATCTGATATTCCACTACATAAGGCCTAATTTCCGGAAGATCAACTTTTTGATGAATGTACGGTCCATTGCATATTGCAATCCCTCCTCCGCATTCACAAGTAGATGACAACTTTACTTTTATCACCTCATCTGCATCCATTTTGGCGCGAAAACTTCCTTTATGACCAACCTGACCACCAACGTTTCTGTCGCTCTTTGGCTTGTCCTTTTTTATTTTGTACAACTCTCTAGAGCTTGGTAGAGATGAATTTTTCGAGTTTAAACCAAGCCTTTCCTTTAATTCAGCGTTCTCTATCTTTAAAGCCTTGTTCTCTGCTTTTAAACTTTCATTCTCCCTTTCCAGCTTTTCTATTTTTGCTTCTAACTTTTCTATTTTTTGCTGTAAATTTTTGCAAAGCTCTAAAAGGTTTACCACATTACCTCACTTTTGCTCTATGATTATCTTTTTAGATCACCTTGTCTACCTTATTCTGCCACTCCGCTGAACGGATACAATTTAAAATTTACTGCACCATAACCACCCTCTGCTCCCTTTTCTATATATGGTGCAATTTTAGGATTACCGTACATCTCAGAATACAAATTCTTTAATAAATCAGATGTATTAAAACCTTGATAACCTATCTTTCCATTTTCTCCATAAAAACGAGCATAAGATCCACAAATTTCTTCCTTGCTACAATCTGGGGTTATTTTTTGAGACGTAATTTCTCTATTTTCATCCCTTCCTCCATTAGTAACAGGTTTGACTACATTAGTTTCATCTCCTCCTCCATTAGTAACAGGTTTGACTACATTAGTTTCATCTCCTCCTCCATTAGTAACAGGTTTGACTACATTAGTTCCACCTCCTCCATTGGGACAAGGTTTATCTGTACCACTTCCTTTCTCTTTTTTACATTCTTCAGCTGCTTTTTTATAACACTTATTCTCTGCTTTTGCCATGTCAATTTTATACTGCATAAGTTCTTCTTTTACCTTGTCAATTTTACACCGCATAACTTCTTCTCTCTCTTGTCCAATTTCGCACCTCAAAGCTTCTATTCTTGCTTGCTCAGCTTCCAATTTTGCTTGCTCAGCTTCCAATTTTGCTTGCTTAGCTTCCAATTTTGCTTGCTTAGCTTCTAATTTTGCTTGTTTAGCTTCTGCTTGAGCATCATCATACTTTGCCTGATTAATTGCCTGTTCAGAGCCTTCTTTCATCTTCTCAGCATCTTTTTTACACTGTATTAACTCATCTTTTGCTTCCTTAGCTTCATTCTTAGTTTGTTCTACCTTCTCCCTTTCTTTTTGAACCTGTAATTTTAACTCATCAACTTTTGCCTCAGCTTCATTCTTAGTTTGTTCTACCTTCTCTCTTTCTTCTTGAACCTGTAATTTTAACTTATCAACTTTTGCCTCAGCTTCATTCTTAGTTTGTTCTACCTTCTCTCTTTCTTCTTGAAACTGTAATTTTAACTTATCAACTTCTGCTTTTGCTTCATTCTTAGTTTGTTCTACCTTCTCTCTTTCTTCTTGAACCTGTAATTTTAACTTATCAACTTTTGCCTCAGCTTCATTCTTAGTTTGTTCTACCTTCTCTCTTTCTTCTTGAACCTGTGACTTTAATTCACTAGCTTCTGCTTCTAATTTTGTAATTTCTCTTTGTGATTCCACAGCATCTTTTTTACACTGCATTAACTTATCTTTTGCCTTCTTAGTTTCATCTCTACAGTCACGAAGTAAATCTTCTTCTAATTTATCATCCTCTTTTCCCGCAACCTGATCTCCTAGATTTTCGACTTGCTCACCCTCTTCATCATAAAAAAGTTTGTTGGCATATAAATTACTATTATCAACTTGATCGCTATAGATATTGTTTGACATTGTGACCTCCTATATAGTCAAAACTGGAATTAAATTAGAGTATAAAAGCTAGGAATTCAACATGGGTAAAAGAAACCACAGCTCAGGAAATCTAAGGTTAACTCAGAAATTATTATAAGCCAAAATGATTAAAAATTTTATAACTTATATTGTAGATCTAGCATGATAACCAACAATTAGATTTTCTTCAATTTCCACCTTACTCACCAGCTTGACACAGTCCATCTTTATTCATTAGAGAGCCGTGATTCCTCTACTCTCCAATGATTAACACTTGTCAGTTTTGAGTGTAGTAGTTGATAGCCTGTACGTAAATACGTTGCTTTTGTCCTTTAGAAATTTTTAGTCTACTATCTTTATCCAGAAAAAAATTGTAAAATTTCTATAGTTATGGTATAATTGTAAATACCGCTTGCCAATAAGCTGAGTATAAAAATGCCATTCGGACAAATCATTACATATAGCACGATATTACTTACTATAATTGCAGTATTTCTCTTTTTGAGAAAAATATACAAAAATCATATTAGAAAAATTATATTTCCTCTAAAAGTTCTCAAAGAAGAGTGGGAAGAAAATAGAAGATTTAACGAATTATATCAAAAAAATAAGCAAAAAGAGTTGATGAAACAACAGGAAATGCTAAGGGAGAAACAAAAGAATATGCAAGTTTACAAAGAAGATCTAGAAATAGTTGATATAGCAAAACCGTTAGGTAAATGGACAAAGATGGTTATGATGGGTAATAGTTTAATGAAACATTTTTCACAATTGATACACAGAGAAGGTGATAAGAAAGGATTTTGGGAGCTATTTATAAAAGCTCAGTCTTCAACTAAGGGTAAATATAAAGGAAAAGGCAGATGACGTATCCGTTGTATAACCTGCTTTCTGGCATTAAACTTCTTAAGTGTTATAGTCAGTCAAGTATAAGGGTGTCATCCCAGTGCTTGACACTGGGATCCAGCTCTTCATGTAATCTAGTTAAAAATATTAATTTTAACATAAAGCAACTACTTTTATGCCAACCAGCTCAGCGTGCTTACTTAAAATTCCTGGATCCCAGTGTCAAGCACTGGGATGACACCATCTGCTACCTACAAACCCAATGTTCGTACAGTTGTATGTCAAACACTGACTGTTTGTTGTGCAAGCTATCCAATGTTCATACACTGAAGTGTTTAGGCTCCAAGTTCTCTTTAAAGGTCCAATAGATGCTTGAATGTAAAAATCTATCCTGTGCTCGTAATAACAAAGTATTATTTAAAAACCTCAATTTTAAAGCTGAGCCAAAATCAAAAATCTTAATCACTGGTCCAAATGGTAGCGGCAAAACCAGCTTAATCAGAAGTTTATCTGGACTCTTACCGCCAGTATCAGGCAATATAAGATACTGCGGAAAAGACATATATGATGATCCAAAATCCTTTATATCTTCCATGGTTTACGTAGGACATAAAAACGCCTGTAAAGATAGTTTAACAATTGGTGAAAACATAGAATTCTGGGCAAGAATACGGAACACTAGAGAATCAGTTATGGCAGCTGCTTATTGTTTAGAGTTGCAGCCTGTATTTAACATTAGATATGGTGAACTTTCTGCAGGCTGGAAAAGAAGAGTTGCGCTTGCTCGCCTTTTAATTTCTAATGCAAACATTTGGCTGATAGATGAACCATTCTGTAATCTTGATAGCACAACATGTGAATTAGTATTGAACCTAATCTCAATACGCTCTGAGCAGAACGGTACAGTAATTATTACAGGACATAGCTCTACAGAACAATTGTGTGACTTCAAGACAATCGACATACGTGATTTTAACAGACCTCTTGTATAATTTTTGGCCTTATTGTACTTACATCAATAATTTATTATCACATTTAATATTACGCATTAAAATTAACTCATCTCTTTCAAAGGCTCTATATTAAAAATCGAAAGTCCAGAAGCAATGACGTGTGCTAAGGCTTGGACGAGAAACATTCTTGCAGCGGTGAAATTTAAGTTATTCTCCAGTATAAAACGCATATTTAAATCACTTTTGCCATATCCCCATAAAACGTGAAACGCTTCTGCAACTTCAAGTAAGTAGAAAGTGATTCTGTGTGGCTCACAAAGCCTTGCAGATATTTCTACCACATCTGGCCACTTTGCTAAGGTTTTTATGAGGAATAGCTCCCCATCTGTCTTTAAAAGTGAAGGGTCTGCTGTTGGGAGCTCTTTTGGAGCATTACGCATTAACGAATGAGCACGGGCGTGCGCATATTGCACATAAAAAATAGGGTTGTCTTTTGACTGTTCTTTAACTTTAGCAAAATCAAAGTCCAAGACCATATCATTCTTGCGTGTTAACATTATAAAACGAGTTATATCCCTGCCAACCTCTTCCACTACATCCCTAGCTGTAAGAAAATTTCCTGATCTTTTCGACATCTTAACAGGTTTGCCATTTTCGAAGAAATTCACAATATTATGCAGTTTTACCTCTATCTTTGCTTGATCATCACTGAGCGCAGAGACAACTGCTCTAAGCCTTTTAATATAACCGCCATGGTCACTGCCGAGCTCTACGATCATATTGTTAAAACCACGTGATATCTTATCAAAATGGTAAGCAATATCCGATGCAAAATAAGTCCAGCTACCATCCTCTTTTTTTAGTGCGCGGTCAACATCATCACCAAATTTTGTAGAGCAAAATAACATTTCTTTTCTGGAAATCCAATTTTCATTCTCTTTACCTTTTGGTTTCTCCAGGTACCCTTCATACACTAGACCCTTATCAGATAATATCTTTATACTCTCTTCGATTTTGCCACTTTTTTGTAGCTCATACTCTGAAGTAAAGACATCATGACTTACTCCAAGTAAGTTCATGTCTTCCTTTATTATCTCTAAAATGGAACTTAAAGTATACTCTCTAATTATTTGATTATCATCCTCTTCTCTAAGCTCCTTGCCATATTTTTTAGCTAGCCCCTCCCCTATTGGTTTTAAATATTCACCTGGGTATAAACCTTTTTCGATGCTAATTTTCTCTCCCAGAGCTTCCTTATACCGCAAATATACTGACCGAATTAGCGTATCTATCTGCGCTCCAGCATCATTGATATAGTACTCCTTAGTAACTTTATAACCAACTTTCTTTAGCAAATTTGCTAAAACATCACCAAACACTGCCCCTCTTGCATGACCAATATGTAGTGGCCCAGTTGGATTTGCGGATACAAACTCAACATTGATGGCCTGATTGTTTCCAATGTTGAGAGTGCCAAACTCCGTTTTTAGCTCATTTATTTGTTTTAAAATCCCATGCCATACTTCCATTTTCAAGTGCATATTGATGAACCCAGGACCTGCTATTTCCACTTTTGCAACTTCATCAAAAGATTTAAATTCTTCTGCTAAGATCCCTGCAATCTCAACTGGATTCTTTTTTTCATGCTTTGCAAGCACCATAGCAACATTTGTGTAAATATCTCCATGCGCTCTATTGCTCGGAGGTTCTACAATAAAGTTTGTTGCATTCGTACTTATAACACCCCTTTGCTTCAACTTATTTAATTTGCTGGAAATTAGAGAGGAAACCTGCTTGAAAATGTTCATTTATTATACTGCTAAAATCTATAGCAGTATAGTTGATAAATGGAAGGAGTTGAAGGGTTATCTTAACTATTTTACCTTCATTTTCTCTTTTGCTTTAACAGGCTGATGTAACACTTGATAGATTAAACTTAGACAGCAACTTTTCGTATATCATAGCATTATACTCTGAAACCATAAACTTAGATCAACATTAATTCAGAATAACCAAAGTCAAAAAACTCCGGATACCATATAATTCCAGGTAGTTCTATTTCCCAATCCCAAGTTGTATTCAGCATTACTGTGTTGCCATCGTCGCAAGTATTAAACCATGCTACGTCATGATTACTACAACATGAATCATAACAATCGTTGAAACACAAATTATAATAATACTTGCAGCATGGGTGTAGTTTACACTCATCTACGGTAGGTTTTACCTTATTTCCTTCATCTACGGTAGGTTTTACCTTATTTCCTTCATCTACAGTAGGTTTTACCTTATTTCCTTCATCTACGGTAGGTTTTACCTTATTTCCTTCATCTACGGTAGGTTTTACCTTATTTCCTTCATCTACAGTAGGTTTTACCTTATTTCCTTCATCTACGGTAGGTTTTACCTTATTTCCTTCATCTACGGTAGGTTTTACCTTATTTCCTTCATCTACGGTAGGTTTTACCTTATTTCCTTCATCTACGGTAGGTTTTACCTTATTTCCTTCATCTACGGTAGGTTTTACCTTATTTCCTTCATCTACGGTAGGTTTTACCTTATTTCCTTCATCTACGGTAGGTTTTACCTTATCTACTTCATCTGCGGTAGGTTTTACCTTATCTACTTCATCTTCGGTAGGTTTTACCTTATCTACTTCATCTGCGGTAGGTTTTACCTTATCTACTTCATCTTCGGTAGGTTTTACCTTATCTACTTCATCTTCGGTAGGTTTTACCTTATCTACTTCATCTTCGGTAGGTTTTACCTTATCTACTTCATCTTCAGTAAGTTTTTCCCTATCTTCTTCATATTGAACAGCATTCGTTAGATTATCAGTAACACTAGTATATGTTTTATTATCATACTGGTTATTAAGATTATACTTTAACATAAAAATCTCCCATACAATTAGAGTTATATATAAAATTATTAATAGAACAAGGTAAAAAATTACACGCCGAATTAGTTATTAATAAAGCTCTAAATCTATAGATATAAGGGCATAATACATACCCCATATCCATAGTATAAATTGTTATGTTATTACCATATCACATCAGTGCTATACCTATCGTCGCATTATGATTTCAGCACATAGTATCCCTACACGTCCTTCACACCTTTTACACCCTCACTAAGTTTTATCGCCTTCAAAATAAATCGTTGTGCTCTGGAGCTAATTTTGCAACTGTATCAGTTCCTATCCCAGTTCTTGTTCCCCAACCACAACATGGTAGATTTAACACTACTGTGTTACCAGAATCGTGAGCATGATACCATGATGCTGTTGTACCATGACCATAACCGTGATTATTACCGTAGCATGGGTCATAACCATGTTTACAATGTGAGTTATAATCATAGTGGTATGGAGTACAATGATGCTTGAAAAACGGGTCTTGACTGTGACATAAACGAGTAGTATGACAATGCTCATCTTTATCAGGAATGCATATTGATTTACAGCCTGGAAAAGAAGTTTTGGTATTATGAGAACAAACGTTTTTTGGAGATGAAGTGTGATAGTGAGTCATAAATATCCTTTAAAAAATAACTATTAGACTATTATAGGATAAAATAATTAATAAATTTATAATCTTAATACTAAGATTGATATATTTAAAATTTCCTTTCCAGCCGTTATACAAGTATAGCTCTTTTCATAATAGTCCAAACGAGGTAAAATAAGGTTTTATAGTAGTGAAGGTAAGGATGCCAGCAGCATATAGTTATAAAAAAAGCAATGGAAGCACTAGAAGAAGGAGAGAGCAGGGAAACGGTGGCAGCAAGATTTAAAATTGGAAGAACTACGTTATGGGAGTGGCAGCAAAGAAGAAAAGAAACAGGAGATTTTCAGTCAAAAAAACTTGGAAATGGAGGTTATAATCACAAAATTACTGACTGGAATAAATTTACTGAATTTGCTAAAAAATATGGTGGTATCGGAAATGGCTAAGCTTTGGAGCAATGTTAGTATCCCAACGATCCATCGAGCTCTTAAAAAAATTGGACTCACACGCAAAAAAAGACATATGGATACAAAGAAAGAAACGAAGAAAAACGCGCTGAATTTTTGAAAATTATAGCAACAAAAGAACCTCAAAACTTAGTTTATATAGATGAGTCTGGACACCGAGTTATGGATATTGCCAGAAGGGACAGAGGTTTTATGCTCTAAAATCTGGTAAAAAAATTCAACGAATCAGTATGATTGCAGCCTTAAACGGCAGAAAAATAGTTGTTCCGTTAACATTTGAAGGCCACTGTAATATGGATATCTTTAATAAATGGTTTGAGCAGTTTCTGACACCGATTTTGAAACCTGGACAAACTGTTATCCTTGATAATGCTACTTTTCATAAGTCTAATAAGATTTGCTAAAGGAGTTGGCGCAGAAATTTTATATCTACCGCCTTATTCTCCCGATTTTAACAAAATTGAGCATCATTGGTTTGCTATAAAAAACAGAGCTAGTCCTCTATTCACATCTTTTCGTCATGCTGTTGATTCCGCTTTTCTATAAGCTTTTCGGACTATTATGAAAAGAGCTATAATAGATATTAGAGATTAGAAATTTTACTATGAGCAGAATAATGATAAGATTCCAAGAAGGAGCTGTCAGTAGTCAAACTAGTTGTGTTGCTGAAATAAATTTTGGTAGAACTGCTATGTCGCTGCAAATGAAAATCAAGCACCTGCTTATTATATTTTTAAGCAAAATGTGAAGCACATGGTAGATACCGTCTTGTCAGTCAACAAGAAAATTATAGAAATTGAATCTTAAGCTGTATTACGAAATCAAAAAATACTTTCTATCAACATATACACTAACCAACTACATTAAATAAATTTGTGTAAAATGCTATTTTACATAAGATAGAAAGTACGCATTTTTTGATTTTAAAGTACTAAATTCTCCTCCAACCGCTTTGCCCTGTAATTCTTGATATGGTCAGGATTAAAAGCACTTTTGGATTTTAGAACACCGAAAATGATATGGAGTAGCTTACGCATTGCAGCACCAACGATAGCCATATTATGCTTACCCTTTTCCTTTAATCTCTGGCAAAAACTAATAATGATAGGATTGTGATTCTTAGCTACTATAGCAGGAAAGAAAAGTGCTTTACGTAATGTTTGTGAACCGGATTTACTTAATCTGGGTTTGGCATATACAGAGGAACCTGACGTCATATTTCGTGGTATAACTCCTGTATATGCTGCCAATTGCCTGGCATCTCTAAAAACCTCTATGTCAGGAACTTCAGCTAAAATAGCTATTGCTGATTCTTCTCCTATTCCTGGAATAGTCAATAGAAGTTGAAAATTTTCCAACAATTCTTTATGTTGATTTAATAGTTCACGTACGGAGTTTTTTATTGTTTCTATTTTTTGAGCTATATTCATTGCAAGGTCTTCCCAAGCACTTGCAACTTCTTTAAGCAGTCTCTCTTTTTTTTCTAAGTGGTTATTTACTAATGTTAACTCATCTTTTAACGCAACTGAGCAACGATAAAGATGTTTTAATTTTTTCATTTCAGGAGAAGGTGGTGTCCAACTAGAAGGTTCCTGTCTTTGGCAATAATCAGCAATAACTTCTGCATCGGTCTGATCATTCTTTTGTCGTATCAGCTTACTCCTTGCATAAGATTTTATGCAATAAGGATTTACAACACTAACAGAATGTCCAGCGTTGTGCAGAAACTCAGCCAAAGCTTCGCTATAACAACCAGTAGCCTCCATGCAGGCTTTTACTTCTTCTACATTATGTTTTTGTAGAAAGCTAAGTAAACCTTGAAACCCAGAATCCTCGTTTTTAAAACTCCTTTTTCTAGTTTCACATCTTCCTTTTTTGCTTATGAACGAGAGAAAAACATCAAAGCGATCTTTCGATACATCTATACCTAAAAAGTTGTTGATCATATATAACCCCATGCGTTACCATTAAAAATGAAAAGTAAGGCTAGTCTTGTGAATACAGAATTAGAACCATTTAGGTTTTTCTACGATACCGTCCAGCCTGTACTCTTGAGAAGAGAACTCTTATCTACCTTACAGATTTTATATCTAAGACCACTGACAGAGTTCTTCTCTTCTCCATCTAATGCTTAAGCTTAAAACATTAGATGCTTTTTACAAGATACAAGACCATGTGCTCTTAGATGGCAGCACGTGCGTTTATGAATTGTTTAAAAACAATCTTCTAATAAAAAAAACCAAATCCATCACAAGGATTATGACATGTGTCATAATAGTTATGATGCGAGTTAAAATAATTATGGCAGGAATTAGTAGCACAAGGTACAAATGGAGGTGTACAAGCTTGTGCACAGTTCGATACTGGTACTGGTAAAGCTGCTGGTAAATTATAAGCCATTGGAGGTGTGCAAGCTTGTGCATAGTTCGATACTGGTAAAGCTGCTGGTAAATTATAAGCCGTAAATGGCAATTTTGGTAAATTACTGTAATTATAAACCATAATAATCCTTTGAAAAATACTATGATATTATTGTACTTTAAAATAATTAAAGATTTCATAACTTGATTGCTAAATCTAGCATGTTAACAACATTATGATTTAAATTTCTACCCTATCTTCGCCAATTTTGCATACAGCCCATCTTTACTCATTAGAGAATCATGAGTTCCCACTTCTTCTACTTTCCCGCAATTAATCACTATAATCTTGTCAGTTTTGAGTGCGGTTGATAGCCTGTGCGTAATTATAATTGTTGTTCTGTTTTGCATTAACTTGCTCAGTGCTTTTTGCACTAGGTTTTCACTTTTATAATCAAGAGCTGAAGTTGCTTCATCAAGTATTAAAACCTGAGGATTTTTTAGTATTGCTCTTGCTATTATGATGCGTTGTTTTTGTCCTTCAGAAAGTTTTAATCCTCTTTTTCCTACAAATGTATCAAATTTATCAGGCAGCTTATCAATAAATTCCATCGCATAAGCGCTGATAGCTGCTTGCCTGACTTCCTCATATTCAGCACACGGTTTGCCGTATAGTATATTTTCCATTATTGAGCAAGAAAATATCATGTGATCTTGTGGTACTAAGCCAAACAGCGATCTTAGATCATTTAGCGCAATTGTCTTAATATTCTGTCCATCGATAGTAATACTGCCTTCACTTGGATCGTGAAAACGGAGCAGAAGCTTTAAAATGGTGCTCTTGCCACTGCCAGATGGTCCAACAATTGATACTGATTGGCCTGCCTCTATAGAAAATGATACGTTATTTAATGCTGGCTTATCAGCATAAAAAAATGTTACATCGTTAAACGCAATTTCTTTTTGAATACTATTAATTCTTATAGGATTTTCGCCATTTACTATAGAGCTTTTCATGTTCGTAAACTCAAACAAACGCTCTACTATTCCAAGACCTCGTTGTAAATCACTGATATTATCGCTCAAATTATTTATAGCTCCTGCCGCAAGCGCTGAATAAAACACAAATGAGGAGAGTTCTCCAATGGTCATATTATTACTTAAGACTTCTTTTATTCCAAAAAAAAGCAAAATAACTAGCGAACCTATCACACACGTGATAACTAGAGTTACTAAAATAGCACGCAAGAGTACTAATTTTACGTATGATTTTGATACTGAGTTTAGATGTTTCTGAAAACGAATTTTTTCATTTTCTTCTAGTACAAATGATTTAATGGTTACTATAGATCTAAAATTTTCCTCACTAAATGATGCAAGCTCACTTAATTTATCCTGAGCAAAGCGTGCATAATTGCGAACTTTTTTTCCAAGTGAAGTCATGATAATGAGCAGTATGGGTATTATTGCAGCTGCATATGCGGTTAAATGTAGATTTGTATATAATAACATGGCAACACTGCCAATTAATATTACAAAATTTCGCAATATGGTGAGTAGGCTGCTATTTATTATTGATTGCAGCGCAGAGGTATCAGTAATGAGTGCTGAGATAACATCTTGTACGCCTGTGTTTTCAAAGAAACTTGGTTGCAAGTCAGTGATACTGCTATATAAGTCGTATCTGATTCTTGCGATAACTTTTTCGCTGCCAATGCCAATGAAATATAACCGAATAAATGCAGTGAAAGAAATGCCTAAAACTATCAGTATTGAAACTACGAGCTTGGTAGTAAAGTTATGCTCTGCGCCAGAATCAATTATGTTGCTTAAGCCCCTACCAAAAAGAAGAATCGTTAAAGCTGAAAATAGAACTGCAATAAAAGCTACGGTAAAATAATGTAGATTAGGTTTTATATAATAAAATAACTGCTTAATGTTAGATCGCATTTTATTTTTAAGTTAATTATATAGATTTTAGCTTCAGGAAAAAGTTACAATATTAGTTTACAGTGTACTTCGTTAGAGCAATACGTTCAAGAAACTTTAGCTTCTGAAGGAAAAACGCTGCGAAATTACAGAAAGTTAGCAAAAAAAACTACTGAATAGACCAGAGTTTAATATTCATTTTGTTCCAATATGTAATGCTACTATTCCATAGCTCATATTATAGAACTCAACATTCTTAAAGCCTATCTCTTCAATTTCCATTTTAAAATTAGTTTGAGTTGGAAATTCTCTGATGCTTTTCACTAAATATTCATAAGAACCCTTATCTTTAGCAACTATGCTACCAATTTTAGGAATTACTTTAAATGAGTATAAGTCATAAAATTTGGTGAATATCTCATTTTGATAATGCATAGGGGCAAATTCCAAGCAGACAAATTGTCCATTTTGCTTCAATACCCTATATGCTTCACTTAAAGCCTTTTTACGGTCAGAAAAGTTTCGAATACCAAAAGCTACTGTATAATAATCAAATTCAGAATCTTCAAATGGTAAGCTCTCTGCATTTGCACATACCCAATTGAAATTTAGCTGATTTGAATTTATTGCTTTATCACGCCCTTTGTCCAGCATGTTTTGATTTATATCACATACTGTAACTTGAGCACTTGGTTCACCTCTTGCTATTCTTATAGCTATATCTCCGGTTCCTCCAGCAATATCCAAAACCTTGGAGTTCTTTTTAAAATGCACACTACTTACCATCTTCTCTTTCCATAGCCTGTGCATTCCAAGACTCATTATATCATTCATGATGTCGTAGCAATTTGCTACAGAATCGAAAACCTCTTTAACTAGTTGTGATTTATCCATATTTTATATAGAGATTGCTTACATAATTATTTTAAACTTTAGCAGTTAAATTAATATACTAATGAGAAAAATATACTACAATTAAACATATTTAATCCAGTAAATCATTAGTGTCGACAGCTTTTTCACAAAATATCATCTCTCTTATTATGATATTATCTGTAGCAGTTGTTGATATGGCAACAGACTTATACTCAGTTGCATTGCCAAGTATTGCCAACTATTTTAAGGTGAAAGGTAATATAGCGCAGCTTACGATCAGTTTAAATTTAGTAGGAGTTGCAATATCTGGATTAATTTATGGCCCACTGTCAGACTATTATGGTAGGCGCCTAATAATGCTGATTGGTATGACAATTTTTACTTTGGCAAGTATTGTATGTTGCATAGCTGATAATATTATACTTTTAATATTAATCCGGTTTATACAAGGAGCTGGAGCTGGTGTTGCAGGCGTTGTCGGATATGCAGCAATCAGAGATATGTACTCAGGTAGTGAATACTCAAGAGTAATCTCAAAGTTAAATATGGTAGTAGCGCTTTCACCTGGAATAGCTCCAGTAATAGGCAGTTATATGATTTCACATGGATATAGTTGGAAATTTTTGTTTTTTATCATATCATTTGCAGCAATTGTTATGCTCATTTTTATTTACTTGAAGCTGCAAGAAACGCTCACTGTAAATAAAAATCAAACCAACATAGCAATCAATATCTTCAAGCAATATATATCAATATTCAGGAATTATCGTTTCCTTGGGTTTTCAGCCATTCATGGATTAACTTTCATTTGGCTTTGGGCATATATTGCTAACTATCCATTCATATTTGAATCAATGGGCGTTAAAGTACAATATTTTGGCTATCTTATATCAATCATAGTTATATTTTACATAATTGGAACTTTAATTAACAGAAGGTACGTACCAAAAATAGGAGTGAGCAAGATGCTAATCATAGGTTTGGTATTACCAATAATATCTGATGGTTTATTGGTATATTTTTATTTCATGAACAAATTGAACGTACTTATTCTTCAAGTTCTTTGGATTCCGAGCAATATAGGGCTTGCACTCGTAATCAGCAATAACGTAACTTCTGCTTTAGAAACGGTCAAAAGTATAGGGCTTGGTAGTGCAGTTCTCTCATTTTGCAATATGATGTTTGGGGCTATTGGAATATACATAGTAGGAAAATTCTTTTCTTATGGCATTTTACCAAATTTACTATTAACAGTTGTATGTTCTATAATTGCAATTCTTATATATAGTTTACTTAAATATACTGAAAAACACGAAGGATAATCATTATTTCTACAACCCAGATTTCATGAATTATTAATTACCTTACTATAGTAATGCAATTTTATAGAGAAGTGTTAAATGGATTATTTAATCAGAGATATAGATGCTGCTTTACTTGATGCTGCTAAAAGAGGTGATCTTAATGAAGCAAAGCGCCTAATAATTGAAGAAGCTGATGTTAATGCATATGATGGATCTCAAGGTAATTCTCTATATTGGGCTGTTAAAAATAATCATTCTGATATAGCAAAAGTTCTATTAGATAATGGAGCAGATTTTATTGCTTATGACTCTTCTCGAGAACGCCACGTGTTAAATAAATACGAAGAAGTAAAAGCTGAGCATTGTAAGGTTTCTCTACATCTGGCTGCCAGACTTGGCGACTTGAAAGCAGTAGAAGACCTATTAAAGAAAGAAGCAAATGTTAATACAAAAAATGATAAAGGACAGACTCCTTTAGATTTAGCTAAGACAGAAGAAATAAAAAATCTATTACAAAGCATAAAAGATGCCAATGACAAATTGCTTGAAGCTGCTAAAAGCGGTAATATTGATGATGTAGAAAATCTGTTAAATAGAGAAGAAAAAGTACAGGTTAACGCAGAAAATGAATTTGAAGAGACCCCTCTACACTTATCTGCTCAAAATGGACATAAAGACGTAGTGGAATTTCTACTCAGCAAAGGAGCAAAAATTGATGCAAAAAATGAATTTGAAGAGACTCCTCTACATTTGGCTGCTCAAAATGGACATAAAGGTGTAGTAGAATTTCTATTCAGTAAAGGAGCAAAGGTTGATGCACAAAGTGATGATCTAAGCACCCCTTTACATTTTGCTGCTAAATATGGACATAAAGACGTAGTAGAATTTCTACTCAGCAAAGGAGCAAAGGTTGATGTAAAAAATGAATTTGAAGAGACTCCTCTGCATTTTGCTGCTAAAAGTAGATATAAAGATACAGAAAGGATAGTAGAATTTCTACTTGATAAAGGAGCAGACGTTAATGCACAAAATAATGCAGGAGAAACCCCTTTACATTTAATTCTTCAAAAAATAGACCTAGATATAGATACAGATAAATTCTACACTCTACTGAACAAAAAAGGCATCAATGTTAATCTAACAGATAAAAATAAAGAGACTCCTTTGCATTTTTTTTTAAAAAAGAAAGCGATGGAGATACCTGAATTGGACGATCTACTGAAAGTAGAAAGTATCAATGTTAATTTACAAAATATAGATGGAAAGACTCCTTTACACCTGGTAATTGAAAAAAACAACTGGAATACATTACCTAATGTATCGTGGAGCCGTGAAAAGATGGTCGATATTCTAATAGAAATGAAGGCAAATGTTAATGCAGTAGATAAGGATGAGAGGACTCCTTTACATTGGGCTGCAGGATATGGTAGAAAAGAGATAGTAAAAGCTCTAATAAACGCAGAAGTAAATGTTAACGCAGTAGATAAGGATAAGAGGACTCCTTTACATTGGGCTGCAAACTATGATAGAAAAGAGATAGTAGAAGCTCTAATAAACGCAGAAGCAAATGTTAATGCACAAGATAAATATGGAAAGACTCCTTTAGATTTAGCTAGCACAGAAGAAATAAAAACTCTATTACTAAAACCCCCCAAAAAAATTGATGACAGTATAGCATCAAAAGATAATGAAGTAGGTCAAGAGGAAGATGCTGGACAAGAAGGTAATGTCCAACCAAGTTTACAAGAACAAAAGGAGATCAGTGCAAAAAAAGAAAGTGATGTAAAAATTGAAGCTGCTGATAATGGACATTCTATTGACAGCTCTTTTTTTGATAATTTGCTTAATATAATTATGAAGCCCTTTTCTTTAATTGCATCATTTTTTGGTGGGTTTTTTTCATGGTTGTTTGGGTCTGACACTGACAAATCTACATCACAAACCGATGCTAGATGCGAAGGAGAGAGTAGTAGTTGCGATTACGATGCAACGAGAATAGATGAGTAGGATAACGCAAGAGATCTCTACAAGGAAGGGTGTCATCCCAGTGTCTGGGCACTGGGATGACACCTCTGGGCACTGCCGTCATAAAGGAACCAGTGTCAGCTATTCGGATGACACCATCTTGGATGGAAATAACGTCACGCACTGGAATGACAGCAGCAGATACTGGGGACAGGAAAAGGCCACTTAAATGACAAGAAAAGGCTACTCGGATAACAAGAAGGGGAACACCGGTTTCAATACTTGCACATTAAAGTTTCTAGGTTTGAGTAGTGGAATCCGATTCAGTGTGAAAATTAGCAAACTCCTTTTTGAGCTGTAGAATAAAATTTTTTATTTTAATGAAAAAATTGCTTCCGCATACTCAAGATGCCATTATAATGATGGTAGAGATATTTAGAGAGCTCAAAATCTATCTCAGTCTGCAGACCTTTTAACCAATTTTTCAATAAAAATTCAGCCACATCTGTTGTGTGTACATTCTGAATCTTTTTTATACAGGAGGATTTTATGTCCAGAATTCCAGATATTTGACCTTTACTTTAGCTAATAACAGGCGCCTGTAGTTTTTATAATTAGTGTTAACACGGTTTTTCTACTTTTTTTTTTCTTAATGTTTTAACTCAATACACACCATCATCATTTACTGCTTCTAAATATATCATTGCTAAACACACGCCGCTGTGTATTTCTATAGATAACTCATTGCCTAAACTTCGATTAAAGCAAGAATTCTTTCCTGGAAAAGCAAGGTTACTAAGGTACAGTTCCCATTTTAATCCTTTAGTTGATATTTGAGCTTTCGGTATACCAAGTAAGGACATTTTAGTATTTTTTAGCAAAGAGGAAAAATAGGTAATACCCTTTTGTAAGGCGTACCCCACCATGGAAGGCGAAGGCATATAAAAGATACTATCTGTACTTGAAAAAATGTTGATATTTTGTAGTATATGATCAATTGCTCCTCCAGTAATACCCGTTACTATTGATGGCAATAACTTTACTGTTTTTAAGTGAGCCATTGCTTTAGAAAAGTCGCAATAATCTTGATCAGGTAGATATACTGTATTTAAATTAGCACGTAAATTCGGATTTATACTATCCAAATCTCCTATTACAAGATCAGGTTTTACGCCAATTGATAGAAGCTTGTTTGCTCCTCCATCTACAGCAATAACAGGTATATCTTGTTTAAAAAACGATGAATCAGGCATTTCTCCATTTAGTACTACAATAGAACGATATTCTTGCTCCACGCTACAATGTAGCATATGGTTATAAAACGCTCCGTGCAGTTTTTGCATCGTAGTAACATTTTTGAACAATTGATATTATACTGGTCACTAATCCAGCAATATTACTGAGTATCACAAAAGTTAAACCCTGACAAATACCGTAAATAAGCCAAGATGATGAACAAATAAGATAATTCACCAACATTAGCATCGATACGTCACGAGTAAGTTTTGTGATATATGCTCTATATACTTGAGGCAATAACCCAATGAGAGATGTAATGAACGCGATGAAGCCAAAGCATTCTTCAATATTTATATACATACATTTTCCTACGTTTGTTTTAACAAGATCAGGTTCAAAGGGTTGTACTTTATGTACTCTCAGCTTTTTTAGAGCACCCCTAATGCGTGTAATTTATAACATCATTTAGTCTATTAATCAAGAAATTAACAGTGACTTGCATTCATGAAACCCAATCGGCTTCTATGCTAATTATTATCCAAACTAATAGTCGGCTGTGCATCCTGCTCAGAGATCAGAGCAACTAGCAAATTGTTTATCAATTGAACCTTTTGTTTTCCATCCAATTGTAAGCTTTTATTTTTTTCAAAATGGGCTATTACTTCTTCGATAATTCCTATTGCATTTTGCACTATATGCCTTCTTGCAGAGGTGATGGCATGTGCTTGTTGACGTCTCAGCATTGCTTGTGCAATCTCAGATGAATACGCCAAATGCGATATTCTCGCTTCTGTAATTTCAATTCCAGCAATATTCAATCTTTGTTGTAGCATTGATCTCAATTCATTTGAAATTTTATCAGAATTTTTACGCAAAGATTCCTCATCGTTTTCGCTATCATACGGATAATTACTTGCCAGTTCTCTAATTACCGAGTCACTTTGCACAAAAACAAAATCATGATAATTATTAACATTATAATATGCCTTCGCAGGACTGCTCACTCTCCAAACAATTACTACTGAAATCTCTATCGGACTTCCATTAGCATCATTAACTTTAATTTTTTCTGTATTGATATTCTGAAATTTCAAAGAAACTCTATATTTACTCGAAAATGGAAGCGTTACGCATATTCCAGACTTAAAATAAGTTCCAATATAATGACCAAAAAACTCTATCACTCTTGCTTCATTAGGATCATTAACGAAAAATCCTTGAGAAAAAGTCAATATTGAAACAGCAGCAACTCCAAGTGCAATTGTGCTGTCATACACAAAAAGTACCAATAAAATTAACCCTAGCGCTATTAGTACAGGAAAAGCCTGAATTTTACTTAGATTTCTATCACTTATCGTATTTTTATCTGTGCTGTCTTTATCAGATTGCTTTTTCACTTGCACCCTCTCTGCTGATTATTTCATCTACCTTACTTACAAATAATTTAAACTCTCTTAATTCACGATCAGGCAACTTTATCTCATTGCCATGAGCTATCGTAAGCGGATCAATATGTTTACCATTATATATAACTTCATAATGTAAATGAGGTCCTGTTGCAACACCAGTGCTGCCAACATAAGCAATGATTTGTCCCTGCTTTACTTTAGAGCCTAACTTTACATCGCTACTAAATTTGCTTATATGTGCGTAACAAGTTGAATATTTATTGTTGTGCTTTATTTTGATGTAATTCCCATAGCCACCATTCTTTCCTATATATTCTATTACACCTTCTGCAGTGGCGTGTATAGGAGTGCCAAGTTTAGCTGCATAATCTACTCCTTTATGAAAAGCAATTTTACCATGAATGGGATGCTTTCTATTACCAAAATTCGAGGATATACGAAAATCTCCGTTTAAAGGATTTACAAAAATTTCGCTACTCTTCAAGCTTACCCCCTCTTTATTAAAATACACTTCTTTTGCTTCTTGTGACTCATAATGATACAAGCTAATGACCTTTTTATCTGTTGTCAGTGAAGTATATAAAATTTTTTCTTCAGCCTTCTGATTACTGAGTGATTTTTCACACAGCACCTCCAATTTGCTTTTGGGCACAATGTCTTTTTTAAAATCTACACCATAACCTTTATATATGTCGATTAATCTCATTACTGTATTTGGCGCCAAACCTTCTGCGTCAAAAAAAGAGGATTTTATGTCACTGGATATGAATAACAACTTTCTATCACTTTCTGTCACCAAAGCAGCTTTTTTTTTCCTGATCCCGTGCTGAAGTAACGCTGGAAAGTGGTTTAGGTTGCTTTCTGTTATTCCAGTGCTTGAACAGTTTTTTAATCGAAAATGTTGTATAGCGTGCTGTTTACAATCAATTTCCAGTGTCTGGGCACTGGAATGACAATAGTATTTCTGCGCAAATGTTTCAGTTGCATATGCTGGTAAAATACAAAGCAGTGGAAGTATTACCAGCCTCATAGTTTATCAGCAAAAATAAAATTACCTTCAACATACTGCACATCATCATTATCTTCTAGCTCTTCAACTAATGTAGATAATTTATCAATTAATTCTTTGTCGCTCACTTCAATCAGGTCCTTTGGTTGCCATGAAAGACGAGCAAGTTCTGGTTCTCCAAATTTTGTATAGAAAGCATCACGCACTCTACCAAAATCTTTCACTTCACAAGTTATAACATATAATTCTTCCTTGTTATTCTCCTCAACATTCAATACTTCTAATTCAATTCCATAGTTAAATAAATCTTCAAAATTTATACCCTCTGCTTTATAGACAATTAAGCCTACATGATCGAAAAGGTAACTCACACATCCTGTTTCTCCCAAATTACCGCCTTTGCGAGAAAAGATATAACGTATCTCAGAAGCAGTTCGGTTGCGATTATTTGTCAGAGCATGGACAATAAGTGCAGCACCAGAAGGTCCGCAGCCTTCATATTGTATTTCTTCATAACTTTCTCCAGCAACGTTACCAGCTGCATTTTTTATTGCTGTTTCTATTTTATCTTTTGGTAGATTTTCCTTTCGCGCAGAAAAGATAGCAGAGCGAAGACGTGGATTAAGCTTGGGATCAGGTAGCCCTTGTTTTGCAGCAACTGTTATTTCCCTAATGAGCTTCGTAAATTTTTGCGAGCGCTTTGCATCCTGAGCACCTTTTCGATGTTTTATATTTGAAAACTGTGAATGACCAGCCATAAGAAAACTAATTCACCCCTTCTACTAACATATTTTCATACTGCTCAGCTTCTAAGTCAAGGCCAAGAGCTAAGTGAGCTGTTATTAAATAACTAATAACTCTAGAAGAATATTTAGAATCTTTATTGCTTATCATATCTTGAAAACGCTTAATTGCTGCTAAATATTCACCACGCTTTAGGTAAAATTCACCAATAGAATACTCTTTTTTTGATATATGTTCTGTGATTAATTTTTCTTTTTCTTTGATCTCTTCTATATATTCGCTATTCGGAAAAAGATTAATATATTCAGTAGCTAGCTCTAAAGTTTTATATGCAATTTGTTGCCCAAGCTGCACTTTGTTAATTTGCATGTAATAAGATAATACTCTTAAGTAATATACATATGGCAAATCTTCACCATTTGGATAAACGTATATATAATCATCCATATCACTTGCAGCACCGCTGTATTTACCCATATTATAGTGAGAAACCCCAGACAATAATTTGGCTTTCATTGCCCAATAAGATAAAGGATACAAATCCTCTATCTTTTGAAATGCTCTAATAGCTTGCTTATATTTTTTCTGATCATAAAGCTTAACTGCCTCCTCATATAGTTCAGTTTCAGTGTGTTCAAGATCATTCGCATACGACTGCGTGAAGGGGCAAGTCAGAAGAAAAAAGCATATGATTAAAGTCTTATACATAAGATTTTTTTTGATCAAAATAAAGTATAGACTAAATATTACCTAAATAAACAAATTTTTGGCATTATCATCGAACGAAAAGCGTCTCTTGGCCACCATTACCTATATTGCTCGCACCACCACCTATTGCAACACCCTTTCCACTCACTTCTACGTTCTCTAGCTTTCTACTATAAGAATGTGTGATCAATCCACTTCCTACCATCAAAAGAGCAATACCTACCAGACCTAAAGCAGGCCCAACAGCAGATGATGCTAATGCTACTCCAGAAATCAATATTATTTTCCTGATTAGTAATAAAGAAGAACCAGCGAGCATTAACTTAGCTGAAGACATATTGCTTGTCTTTTTTTCAAACTTCTCATCAAAGTCTTGCTCTTTTTCTACTTCATATTTTTTACTTTTCTTGTACTCGCGATAGCAGAAAGTAGCACTCGCTACAAAGTAAAATAGACTAGAAATTGAAAAAGCTACGTCTCCTATTATTCCTTGCTCCAATGCTTCACCTACTATGCTAGCCACAATAACTAATGTAACTAAAGCAGCATCAGCATAGTTAAAGTAATCATCAACGGTACAAGGAAGATCTCTCTTTTCTTTTTCTACTGTTTTCCCACTTTCAATATTCTCCAATTCTCGTTCTTTTTGTGCTATTTTTCTATTATTATAAATTAAATATAGCGTGCAAATAAGGGATAAGACTGTGAAAGGTAATATAGTATGGCCTAATGAGCTGCTTATAAGGCCAAGTAATACCTGATCGCTACATGTTTTTTCGAGCTCAATTGCCATCAATAATGCAAATGGAACCATTGTTACCAATGATACACATTTCCTATGTAGCTCTCTTTTTTTTAGTGTTAATAGTTCTTGTTCGAGCTTTTTGCTTTTTTCTTCCTCTCTTTCTTTTCTGACTTCTTCATCAACTGTTGGCCAAAAATCCCAGAAAAAATCTTCCATTTTAGCACCTTTTTTACCTTTGGATCTTTTTAAAAAAAACTTAGTGCCTGTAATACTAGTCATATGAACAGACCAACTTATGAACTAATACATTATATAGGATTTTAATTACTAAGTCAATATTATGAAATTATTAACTTTCTTTGTATACTCTTAAGCAATTTAGTCAATCTGTTTGATGCCAGCTAGAACGTAATTATAGCCTGACCACATAGTCATAACAGCCGCAGCCCATAAGCAAACCACACCTATATATTTAGTTGCTTCATAATCACTCATTATTAACGCTACTATAGCAACCATCTGCAAAAATGTTTTAATTTTCCCAGCCTTACTCACAGGTAAACTAACGTTTGTAGCTATCAAGAACTCCCGCAAGCCTGAAACTAATATCTCCCTACAAACAATTATAACTGACGGTATAATTGTAATATCATCTATCTTATGCTTATAAACTAGCATGATTATTGTTGAAGCTACTACTAACTTGTCGGCAATTGGATCAAATAACTTGCCAAAATTCGATTGGACTTTCCATGCACGCGCTAAATAACCATCAAAAAAATCTGTAATGCACGCAAACATAAAGATCAATATTGTTATTAGACTTGCATACTTACTCTCTATATAAAAGCTTGATATTATTGCCGGTATTGCGAGCGCACGAGAAATTGTTAGCAAATTAGGCACGTTTTTCTTAAGCATGTCACATCACCCTACGTAGTAGATAAATTTATACAGAAGTACAATAGAGTTCACAAGCTAATAGTTGAACATTCATAAAAACCCCATATACTTAGGAAATTACTAACAATAAGCTCAAAGCATGAATAATGATTTAGATAACACCACAAAACAAGAAGCACTTAAGTACCATAATAAAAGTGGTAAACCTGGTAAGGTATCAGTTATACCAACAAAACCCTTATCCACACAGCATGACCTATCACTTGCTTATTCCCCTGGTGTTGCAGCCCCATGCCTTGCGATAGCTAAAAATCCTAAAGCTGTTTATGATTACACGGCAAAAAGTAATTATGTGGCTGTCATTTCAAATGGCACCGCAGTGCTGGGACTTGGCAATATCGGTCCTCTTGCTTCAAAACCCGTCATGGAAGGCAAAGCTGTTTTATTTAAGCGTTTTGCTGACATTGATGCAATTGATATAGAAGTTGACACAGAAAACATAGAAGATTTCATCAATGCAGTAAGGTATCTTGGTCCAAGTTGGGGGGGAATAAATCTAGAAGATATAAGATCTCCTGATTGTTTTATAATAGAGAAACGTCTAAATGAGTTGATGGATATTCCGGTGTTCCACGATGATCAACATGGCACTGCAGTAGTTGTTGCAGCTGGTATAGAAAATGCCCTCGATATTGCTGAAAAGAAATTAGAGAATGTCAAGATCATCATGAATGGTGCTGGAGCAGCTGGTATTGCGTGTTTGGAAATACTAAAGTCCATGGGCGCTAAGAACATAGTGCTATGTGACAAACAAGGAGTAATACACAAAGACAGAAAAGAGGACATGAATAAGTGGAAGGAAAAATATGCAATTGACACTAAAGAACGTTCTCTACTTGATGCCATAAAAGGCGCTGATGTATTCATCGGACTCTCTGCAAAGGATGTGCTCAGCGAAGAGATGTTAAAAAGCATGGGTAAAGACCCGATCATTTTTGCTCTTGCTAATCCTGATCCAGAAATAAGGCCTGAATTTGCAAAGTCTGTAAGGCCAGATGCAATAATTGCAACTGGTAGGTCAGACTATAACAACCAAGTCAATAACGTAATGGGGTTTCCTTATATATTCAGAGGAGCACTTGATGTACATGCAACGACAATAAATGAAGAAATGAAAATTGCAGCTGCAGATGCAATAGCGAAGCTTGCCCGTGAGCCAGTGCCGAATGAGATATCTGCAGCCTATAGCGGTCGTAAAATGAGCTATGGACGTGAATATATAATACCTACTCCATTTGATCCAAGATTAATTTCTATGGTATCTCCTGCTGTTGCAAAAGCTGCCGTTACCTCAGGTGTGGCAAGAAAGGAAATAGAGGACTGGAATGAGTATGCAAGTCAATTAAAATCTCGTCTTGCTAGTGCTCTCAGCACGCTGAATCTATTGTCTTCACAATAATCAATTGCATATTTTAGACTTATAATTAAAATAAACCAATGACTATTACAATTCACGAGTTAGAGAAAATTATCAAACAATCATTTCCTGATGCTGATATAAAGATTAAGGACCTTGCTGGAGATGATGATCATTATCATTTAAAAATAACTTCCAAGTGTTTTTCTGGAAAGACAAAAATAGAACAACACAGAATGGTATATAAGGCTCTTGAAGGTCAGTCTATACATGCATTGCAACTAGAAACTGGAGCTTAAAATTAAGGTGATATTTATGAACAACTTTGAACAAATAAAAAAAGACATAGCAGAAAACGATGTAGTGCTGTATATGAAAGGCACCTCTGACTTTCCTCAATGTGGATTCTCTGGACTCGTCGTGTCAATTCTCAAAAAATTGAATGTAAAGTTTAAATGCATCAACGTACTTGAGAATGATGAAATACGTCAGTCCATAAAAAGTTTCTCTGATTGGCCAACAATTCCACAATTATATATAAAGGGAGAGTTTGTTGGTGGCTGTGACATAACCCGCGAGATGTATGAAAAAGGTGAGTTACAAAATTTGCTAAAAGAAAAAAAGGTTACACAAATACATCAAGAGATGGGCTAATGTACCCCCGTCTCGGTTGTACATGCCCACTTATCTCCTTTACATCACATTTTCAACTTATTGTCTTTGTGCTTTTCTTGATTTAGCATAAGATTCTACTTTTGCCTCTTTTACAGTCGTACCTGGAGCAGTATCTCCGTCACTTTCTAAGCTATCATTAGAAGAAGCTCTCCTGTCACTTTTTAAATTGTCATTGGAAATATCCATATCTTTAGCTTCTACGTTAGCACTTTGCTCAATAAGATTTTTAACTTTTTGGATAGTTTCTTCCGCAACTGCAGTCATCTTTTGGCCTAATTGTGGTTGCATTAGAGAACTTACTATTTCCATGTGATTTCTTTCGCGGGCTAGATCTAAAGGTGTTTTATCATCCTTGTTTTTAGCTTCTACGTTAGCATGTTGACCCAGGAGAAATTCACAAAGCTCTAAGTGGTTATAAGCAGCAGCATAGTGTAAAGATGTCCATTTATCATTATCAGCATCATCAACCCCTATTCCCTTACTAAGAAAAAATTCCACTATTTCTTTATAACCTTTTTTAGCAGCAGCATGTATAGGCTTTTTACCATCACTATTAATTCTAGCATTAATATTAGCTTTTTTTTCATTCACAAGAAATTTAACAATCTCTTTATGGCCTCTCTCAGCAGCACGGTGCAATGGCGTCCATCCATTATTGTCTTTAGCTTCTATGTTAGCATGTTGACCCAGGAGAAATTTAGAAAGCTCTAAGTGATTATAACGAGCAGCATAGTGTAAAGGTGTCCATTTATCATCATCAGCATCATCAACTCCTATTCCTTTACTAAGAAAAAATTCCACTATATCTTTATAACCTGCTTTAGCAGCAGCATGTATAGGCTTTTTATTATCACCATTAGCTTTAGCATTAATATTAGCTTCTTTTTCATTCACAAGAAATTCAACAATTTCTTTACGGCCTTTCCATGCAGCATAGTGTAAAAGTGTCCATCCATCATCGTCTTTAGCTTCTATGTTAGCACGTTGATCAAAATGTATGTATAACATATTAGCAAAATGGCAGAAAAGAAGTTTTGGGTTTTTATTTGGCTGAAAGTGAAGTTCTGGTTGGGAGTACTAAATGACCTAAAGGAGAGAGGAGTAGATGATATTCTGATAGCTTGTGTTAAAAAGCTTTCCTACAACTATAAATAGCGTATTTCCTAAAGCAGAAATGTATAGTACATCAGATAAGAAATTCACTGAAATATGTATCGAGCAAAAGTTTTCATGAATGATTTGAAAAAAACATATCAAGTAGAGAAATAGCCGAGAATTATTTACTTGAACTGGAGGAAAAATGGGGAGAAAAATATACTTTAGTTTTGGGAGAATAATTGGGAAAATCTGTCTAGTTATTTTAAATATTCCGGCCCTGTAAGAAAATTAATTTATACCACAAATCCTATTGAGGGACTACATAGACAGATCAGAAAATTTACTAAAACCAAGGGCTCATTTACTAGCACAAATGCCTTGTATAAACAGGTATATTGTGCTATAAAGAAGGCAGGAGAGAAATGGACTATGCCTATACATGATTGGGCTTTTACTATCTCTCAACTTGATATCTTTTTTCCTGGTAGGTTAAAAATCGAGTTGAACTAAAAATGCGATTTGACACAGTTTATTTAACACTCCCATTCTTCTATCAGTTAATTCATTCCCGTCAGATTAAGTTGTGTTTAGCACAATTTGTTCCACTGTTCTTCATCTAAAATTTCCACACCCAATTCCATTGCTTTTTTATATTTTGAACCTGGATCTTCTCCTGCAATTAAATAGTCAGTTTTAGTAGAAAGGCTTGAACTGATCTTTGCCCCTAAAACTTTAGCTCTTACTTTTGCCTCCCCTCTGCTCATAGCACGTAGCTTACCAGTAAACACTATAATTTTGTTATTCAAAAAAGAATCGCTAGAGTTGGAGCTCACGGGAAGAATTTGCAGATATGCAGTAAGATCATTTAACATTTTAATGTTACGTTCCTGAGAAAAAAACGATTTTAAAGATTCAGCTACTTTTTCTCCTATACCATCTATACCTACCAACTCAACATCATTTGATGACATCGAATTATACCAGTTATCATAAGATACATAATAATTTGCGAGCAATTCTGCTGCAACTTGGCCGATAAATCTGATACCCAAAGAAAATATGAACCTATCTAGAGAGATTACTCTTCTGCTTTGTATAGCACTTAATAGATTAGCTATTGACTTCTCGCCCCAACCATGATGCTCTTTTAAGGAAAACTCTTTTAATCTTTCCTCTAAAATAAAAATGTCTGGAATTTGTCTTATTAGTTCCAGGTCATAAAAAAACTTTATTTGTTTTTCACCAAGGCCAACAATGTCAAATGCATCTTTTGACACAAAATGTTTTAGTTTTTCTACTATTTGAGCCTTGCAATTAAATTCTTTAGGACATCTTACTGCAACTCCTTCAATCTGCACTTTACTACCACATTCAGGACATATGTCAGGAAACACAAATTCAGGCATATTTGCATGACGAGAACCTTCATCTACTTTGACAATTTGAGGAATTACATCTCCAGCTCTTTTAATTGTTACAACATCTCCTTCTCTTATGTCTTTACGTTTTATCTCATCTTGGTTATGTAGACTTGCTCTGCTAACTAGCACTCCGCCAATATTGACTGGTACCAAATCTGCAACTGGAGTTAAAACCCCCGTTCTACCCACCTGTATAAATATTTTATTTAACTTTGTCTTTGCATAAATCGCAGAAAATTTATATGCAAGCGCTGAGCGTGGCGCTTTGTGTGTACTTCCCAGACGACTTTGTAGCACCAAATCATTCACTTTATAGACTATCCCATCGATATCATAATCCAAGTTATAACGATAATCATAGATCTCGTTATAGAACTTTAGCATTCCATTCAAACTACTTGTTAAGGAACGATGCTCATTTACGCAAAAACCAAGTTTCTCAAGTTTTTCTAGTACTTCACTTTGACTTTTCTCTATTCCACCAATTAAAGAATAAGCAAAATATCTAAGAGGCCTTTTTGCTGTAATGTTCGCATTCAATTGCTTTAAAGAACCAGCAGCTGCATTTCGAGGATTAGCGAATTCATTATTTTCATTTAACTTTAAAAAGTCGCTGTTACTGATATATATTTCACCCCTTACTTCTAGTCTTCCTTGCACATCTTGTAAAAACTTAGGAAAGCCTTTTATTGTTGCAACATTGTGAGTTACATCCTCTCCTACAAAACCGTCACCTCGAGTTGCAGCTTTAACAAATTTCCCATCTTCATAAATTGCAGAAAATGACAATCCATCAATTTTTGGCTCACATAATATCTCTATTTCATCTGCAATTAAAAATCTCTTTATTTTAGACAAAAATTTTTCTACACCTTGTTCATCATAAGCATTCTCAAGAGAAAGCATAGGTTCTTGATGTTCCACCTTAGAAAATCTCTCATCAGGCGGAGCACCAACACTATCTTGTGTTGCATAAGCTTCTGGCTCTATTGCAGCTAACTTTTTTTTCAGTTCATCATATTCAGCATCACTTATCTCTGGCTTACTTTTTTGATAATATAAGATATTATGATAATTAATTTGATTTTGCAGTTTTTCTCTCATCTTTTCCAAGTCAGTCATGATACCAATATAATGCTCTTTGCCGTCAAGTCATGAATTTTTTCAAAAGGTACTATAAATTTATACTACTGCCCTGAAAAGCAATACTAATATTAATATAATTTTTGTACTTGTATATTAATGTTAGTATAGTTTTTAAATTAAGGAGTACATTATGAAAGAATACAATTACAAAAATTTGGCTGACGAATCAAACTTCGGCTCTCAAGTGTATCGTGCAGGAATGTTTGATAAAATTCTTGGTATAAGCAAAACAGCAAAAGAAGCTGCGAATCAAGTAATATCTAAAATGGGTAACGATTTAAAACTAGAAGCTAGAAAAGCAGCTCAAGATGAAGTAAAAAAAATAGAAGGAAAAATGCTAACTTTAGCTGAAGAGAAAGCTAACAAAATAGCTACCGAAAAAGCTAATCAAATAGAAAAAAAAATATCGACTTCAATTGATAAGACAGTAAAGTCAGTAGAAGCAAACGCTGAAAAAGCAGCAAAAAATGCAGCTGAAAAAGCAGTGAAAAAAGTAGGACCAGAAGTTGCAGATTTGCTAAAGCCAGAAATAAAAACTCAGGTAGAAGAAGAAGTAAAAAAATATACTGAAGAAAAAATTGAAAGCCTTATAAAACCTGAAATTACAAGCAAAATAAATGATCTTGTCACTACACAAAGTAAAGAAGTAAGTACACTTTTAGAAGATGAAATGAATAAATTAGTCGAAGATGCACATAAAAATTTGAATGGGAAAATAGATCAGATTAAATGTGAACTTACAAAAGTAAAATCTGATCTCTTAGAAGCTAGTGCAAACAGTTTCCTTGAGAGCACAAAATTATTGTCGCTTATGGCAGAAAATGAAACATGTGAAAACCAAGATTTAGTGTATTTTTAATCACAATAGGGGTTTTATATAAGGTTTTTATGGGTTTTTTAACCCATAAAAACCTTAGGATAAATGAAGAGAAAAGTATCTGTTAAGTTGCATGGCTACTGTGCAAAATATTGAAGCAAAAAGGTTTCATCCCAGTACTTCCTACCTTGTCATCCCAGTGCTCAGACACTGGGATCCATTGTTCCTTTCGGGAGTGTTAAATAAACTGTGTCAAACCGAGAAGTAAAGTAATAAATTGATAAAAAAATGGAGGTTTGACAATGAGTCAAGCAAACACAACTACCGGTTTGGTAGACTATAAAGAATTAGAAACAAATATCTTATCATCTATACGAGAAGGAAGATACCGTCTTGTCAGTCAACAAGAAAATTATAGAAATTGAATCTTAAGCTGTATTACGAAATCAAAAAATACTTTCTATCAACATATACACTAACCAACTACATTAAATAAATTTGTGTAAAATGCTATTTTACATAAGATAGAAAGTACGCATTTTTTGATTTTAAAGTACTAAATTCTCCTCCAACCGCTTTGCCCTGTAATTCTTGATATGGTCAGGATTAAAAGCACTTTTGGATTTTAGAACACCGAAAATGATATGGAGTAGCTTACGCATTGCAGCACCAACGATAGCCATATTATGCTTACCCTTTTCCTTTAATCTCTGGCAAAAACTAATAATGATAGGATTGTGATTCTTAGCTACTATAGCAGGAAAGAAAAGTGCTTTACGTAATGTTTGTGAACCGGATTTACTTAATCTGGGTTTGGCATATACAGAGGAACCTGACGTCATATTTCGTGGTATAACTCCTGTATATGCTGCCAATTGCCTGGCATCTCTAAAAACCTCTATGTCAGGAACTTCAGCTAAAATAGCTATTGCTGATTCTTCTCCTATTCCTGGAATAGTCAATAGAAGTTGAAAATTTTCCAACAATTCTTTATGTTGATTTAATAGTTCACGTACGGAGTTTTTTATTGTTTCTATTTTTTGAGCTATATTCATTGCAAGGTCTTCCCAAGCACTTGCAACTTCTTTAAGCAGTCTCTCTTTTTTTTCTAAGTGGTTATTTACTAATGTTAACTCATCTTTTAACGCAACTGAGCAACGATAAAGATGTTTTAATTTTTTCATTTCAGGAGAAGGTGGTGTCCAACTAGAAGGTTCCTGTCTTTGGCAATAATCAGCAATAACTTCTGCATCGGTCTGATCATTCTTTTGTCGTATCAGCTTACTCCTTGCATAAGATTTTATGCAATAAGGATTTACAACACTAACAGAATGTCCAGCGTTGTGCAGAAACTCAGCCAAAGCTTCGCTATAACAACCAGTAGCCTCCATGCAGGCTTTTACTTCTTCTACATTATGTTTTTGTAGAAAGCTAAGTAAACCTTGAAACCCAGAATCCTCGTTTTTAAAACTCCTTTTTCTAGTTTCACATCTTCCTTTTTTGCTTATGAACGAGAGAAAAACATCAAAGCGATCTTTCGATACATCTATACCTAAAAAGTTGTTGATCATATATAACCCCATGCGTTACCATTAAAAATGAAAAGTAAGGCTAGTCTTGTGAATACAGAATTAGAACCATTTAGGTTTTTCTACGATACCGTCCAGCCTGTACTCTTGAGAAGAGAACTCTTATCTACCTTACAGATTTTATATCTAAGAGCCTGTTCATAATCTTTTGAGGAGTAAAGCAGTAAAGGCTAGAACAACCATTTGCAGGCTAGTATTGAGTTTCCGCTCGCAATTTTTCCACAATCGCCTACATTTTTCCAACCAAGCAAAAGATCTCTCAACAACCCATCTTTTCGGCAATACAGCAAAGATGTGTAATTCGCTGCGCTTTATCACTTCAACAGTTGCTCCAATAATATCTTTTATTTGAGTTGCAAATTTTTCTCCCGTATAACCCGCATCAACTAGTATATTTTGGACTTCAGAGAGGTTTTCTCTTGCATTTTTGATCATTTTTACAGCACTGCTACGGTCAGTTATTTCTGCTGTTGTGATATAAATTGCGTGTGGTAGACCTTGAGTATCAACTGCAATATGGCGTTTTATTCCTGAAATCTTTTTACCAGCATCATAGCCTTTTTCTTCAGCAGTATCTGCATTTTTTACGCTTTGTGCATCAATTATGCAGAAGCTGGTTTTTTCTTTCCGACCATTGTTTTGTCGAACTACGCCAACTATTTTTTTTTAATACCAGCTCCAGAACACTTTCTTTATTTGCATCTGCTTTTTCACTCCACTTCTTAAAATAGTCGTAACAATTCCGCCATTTTGGAAACTCTTTTGGTAACATTCTCCACTGGCATCCACTTTTTAGGACGTATAATACTCCACAAAATACATCATATAAATCAAGTGTTCTCGGCTTTGTTCTCTTCCTGCAAGACTCCAGATCTGCTACAATAATCTCAAACTTTTCTCGACTTATATCACTTGGATATAAATTTCGCATATCCTACTTTATATACTTTATCCTCTCATTCTATCCCTTTTTTGAGATCACGTACAGGTTCTAAGACCACTGACAGAGTTCTTCTCTTCTCCATCTAATGCTTAAGCTTAAAACATTAGATGCTTTTTACAAGATACAAGACCATTGACAGGAAGAGATGGAGCATTAACACCATTTATAAAAAAACTGCTAGAGGGAAGGCGAGATAGAAAACCATTTGTCGGCTGAAAGCGAAGAAAACAACCGAAGAAATTCAAAGACTTTACGGACAAGTATTTGAACTATTGACACCAAGAGATAGAGAAGGAAGTTTCGAGCTACAAGTAGTCAGAAAAAGGCAAACAAACGAACTTGAAGCAAAGGTTTTAAGTACATATGCCAGTGGCATGGGATATAGCATCGCATGTAGAAGAAATATAAAATATCTGCAGCAGAGATATCAAGTATTACTGACAAATTGTTACCGGTAATCAACGAATGGCGCAGTCGTCCGCTGCAATCTGTATATCCAATAGTGTTCATGGTTTTTTAAGGTCAAGGAGGACGGGCATTGTGTAAGCAAATGTATGTATAACATATTAGCAAAATGGCAGAAAAGAAGTTTTGGGTTTTTATTTGGCTGAAAGTGAAGTTCTGGTTGGGAGTACTAAATGACCTAAAGGAGAGAGGAGTAGATGATATTCTGATAGCTTGTGTTAAAAAGCTTTCCTACAGCTATAAATAGCGTATTTCCTAAAGCAGAAATGTATAGTACATCAGATAAGAAATTCACTGAAATATGTATCGAGCAAAAGTTTTCATGAATGATTTGAAAAAAACATATCAAGTAGAGAAATAGCCGAGAATTATTTGCTTGAGCTAGAGGAAAAATGGGGAGAAAAATATACTTTAGTTTTGGGAGAATAATTGGGAAAATCTGTCTAGTTATTTTAAATATTCCGGCCCTGTAAGAAAGTTAATTTATACCACAAATCCTATTGAAGGGTTACATAGACAGATCAGAAAATTTACTAAAACTAAGGGCTCATTTACTAGCACAAATGCCTTGTATGAATAGGTATATTGTGCTATAAAGAAGGCAGAGGAAAAGTGGACGATGCCTATACATGATTGGGCTTTAACTATCTCTCAACTTGATATCTTTTTTCCTGGTAGGTTAAAAATTGAGTTGAACTAAAAATGCGATTTGACGGGAGTGTTAAATAAACTGTGTCAAACCGCATTTTTAGTTCAACTCAATTTTCAATCTGCCAGGAAAGAAAACATCAAGTTGAGAGATAGTTAAGTATCCGTTCAGCGGAGTGGCAGAATAAGGTAGACAAGGTGATCTAAAAAGATAATCATAGAGCAAAAGTGAGGTAATGTGGTAAACCTTTTAGAGCTTTGCAAAAATTTACAGCAAAAAATAGAAAAGTTAGAAGCAAAAATAGAAAAGCTGGAAAGGGAGAATGAAAGTTTAAAAGCAGAGAACAAGGCTTTAAAGATAGAGAACGCTGAATTAAAGGAAAGGCTTGGTTTAAACTCGAAAAATTCATCTCTACCAAGCTCTAGAGAGTTGTACAAAATAAAAAAGGACAAGCCAAAGAGCGACAGAAACGTTGGTGGTCAGGTTGGTCATAAAGGAAGTTTTCGCGCCAAAATGGATGCAGATGAGGTGATAAAAGTAAAGTTGTCATCTACTTGTGAATGCGGAGGAGGGATTGCAATATGCAATGGACCGTACATTCATCAAAAAGTTGATCTTCCGGAAATTAGGCCTTATGTAGTGGAATATCAGATGGAGCATGGTCGTTGCCGGAGATGCGGAAAAAGAAGAAGCAGTAAGTTACCAGAAGGTGTTACGTCAGATACATTTGGTCCAAGGGTTAAGTCAATAATTGCAGCGTTCAGCGGATTCTACAAAAATTCAAAACGCGAAATAGCGAGTGTCGTAAATGATATCTTCAATTTGAACATAAGCGTCGTTAGCATATCAAATAGTGAACATAGAGTTGCTTCAAAATGCAAAAAAATGTATGAGCAGATCGAACAAGAGATAAGTAGGAGTAAAGTTCTACATATTGATGAAACGAGCCATTATAACAAAGGTAAACTCGCTTGGTGTTGGATGTTTGCAAGCAATACGGCAAGTTTTGTGAAGTTGACAGAGTCAAGAGGAATGAAAGTTTTAAAAAATAACGCATGCTGCAATCATAATAGCTTAGTGGTAACCGACAGGTACGCAGTATACAATTACTTTGCTGATGAAAAAAGGCAAATCTGCTGGGCACACTTAGCAAGGGATTTTGAAAGATTAGCGCATAGTTGGAATATTGAAGTCAAAGTTCTTGGCTGTTACTTAAGAAATGTAGCTACTGAATTATTTGCACTAAAAAAGGCTTTGCTAAAAAATGAGATAGATGTTTTTAGATTTGCCAGACGTGCCAGAAAGTTGCGAAAACGTACAAGGTATTACTTGAAGGAAATATCCTACTTACCTGAAGCAATTGGAGCCTCTCGAGTTGCGAAAAATATTTTGAAATCTGAAAGAATGATGTGGAATTTTTTAGATGACCCAAAAAACATTCCGCTGACAAACAACCATGCTGAACAGCAGATACGGCATTATGTCGTTTACCGCAAAAATTCGTATTTTACACAATCAAAGCGGGGAAATGCATTCCTTGAACGGATAATTTCGTTATACTTAACATGGAAACAAAGGGGTCTCAATCCTTTCCAAAACCTCTTATCTATTGTTTCTTAAACCACTCTCCTGAACGGATACATAGTTAAAGCCCAATCATGTATAGGCATCGTCCACTTTTCCTCTGCCTTCTTTATAGCACAATATACCTGCTTATACAAGGCATTTATGCTGGTAAATGAGCCTTTGGTCTTAGTGAATTTCCTAATTTGCCTATGTAGCCCCTCTATGGGATTGGTGGTGTAGATTATCCTCCTAACTGGACCAGAATACTTAAAATAACCAGACAAGTTTTCCCAATTATTCTGCCAAAACCATAGGATACTTTGTGCCCCATTTTTCATCCAATTCCAACAGATAATTCTCGGCAATTTCCTTGCTTGAAGCTTGATATACCTTCTTTAAATCGCTCAAAAAACTCTTCGCATCTTTACTGGCCACATACTTCAGTGAGTTGCGTATCTGATGCACTATACACATCTGCACTTCCGCATTAGGAAAGACACTGTTTATAGCTGCAGGAAAGCTTTTCAGCCCATCAACGCAGGCAATAAGGATATCTTCTACTCCTCTTTCTTTGAGGTCATTTAGCACTCCCAACCAGAACTTCACTTTCAGCCAAATAAAAACCTAATACTTCTTTTTTGCCATTTTGATCTATGCCTAATATATTATACATGCATTTACTTACGCAATGCCCGTCCTCTTTGACTTTAAAAAACCATGAAAACTATCGGATATACAGACTGCAGCGGGCGACTACGCCATTCGTTGATTACTGGTAGCAATTTGTCAGTAATACTTGATATCTCTGCCGCCGATATTTTGTGATCATAAATTTCCTCAACATGTGACACTATATCTCTATAGCCCATACCACTGGCAAATGTGCTCAAAATCTTCGTTTCAAGCTCTGGATGTAAGTTTGTTTGCCTTTTTTTGACTATTTGTGGTTCGAAACTTCCTTCCCTATCTCTTGGCGTCAAAAGCTCAAATGACCCTGCGCTTGTACGTAAAGTCTTTGCATTCCTCCCATTTCTTCGATTATTCTCTTCGCTTTCAGCCGACAAGTGGTTTTCTATTTCACCTTCCAGGCTTACCTCCAGCAACTTTTTTATAAACGGTGTTAATGCTCCATCTCTTCCTGTCAACGGTCTTGTATCTTGTAAAAAGCATCTAATGTTTTAAGCTTAAGCATTAGATGGAGAAGAGAAGAACTCTGTCAGTGGTCTTAGATATAAAATCTGTAAGGTAGATAAGAGTTCTCTTCTCAAGAGTACAGGCTGGACGGTATCGTAGAAAAACCTAAATGGTTCTAATTCTGTATTCACAAGACTAGCCTTACTTTTCATTTTTAATGGTAACGCATGGGGTTATATATGATCAACAACTTTTTAGGTATAGATGTATCGAAAGATCGCTTTGATGTTTTTCTCTCGTTCATAAGCAAAAAAGGAAGATGTGAAACTAGAAAAAGGAGTTTTAAAAACGAGGATTCTGGGTTTCAAGGTTTACTTAGCTTTCTACAAAAACATAATGTAGAAGAAGTAAAAGCCTGCATGGAGGCTACTGGTTGTTATAGCGAAGCTTTGGCTGAGTTTCTGCACAACGCTGGACATTCTGTTAGTGTTGTAAATCCTTATTGCATAAAATCTTATGCAAGGAGTAAGCTGATACGACAAAAGAATGATCAGACCGATGCAGAAGTTATTGCTGATTATTGCCAAAGACAGGAACCTTCTAGTTGGACACCACCTTCTCCTGAAATGAAAAAATTAAAACATCTTTATCGTTGCTCAGTTGCGTTAAAAGATGAGTTAACATTAGTAAATAACCACTTAGAAAAAAAAGAGAGACTGCTTAAAGAAGTTGCAAGTGCTTGGGAAGACCTTGCAATGAATATAGCTCAAAAAATAGAAACAATAAAAAACTCCGTACGTGAACTATTAAATCAACATAAAGAATTGTTGGAAAATTTTCAACTTCTATTGACTATTCCAGGAATAGGAGAAGAATCAGCAATAGCTATTTTAGCTGAAGTTCCTGACATAGAGGTTTTTAGAGATGCCAGGCAATTGGCAGCATATACAGGAGTTATACCACGAAATATGACGTCAGGTTCCTCTGTATATGCCAAACCCAGATTAAGTAAATCCGGTTCACAAACATTACGTAAAGCACTTTTCTTTCCTGCTATAGTAGCTAAGAATCACAATCCTATCATTATTAGTTTTTGCCAGAGATTAAAGGAAAAGGGTAAGCATAATATGGCTATCGTTGGTGCTGCAATGCGTAAGCTACTCCATATCATTTTCGGTGTTCTAAAATCCAAAAGTGCTTTTAATCCTGACCATATCAAGAATTACAGGGCAAAGCGGTTGGAGGAGAATTTAGTACTTTAAAATCAAAAAATGCGTACTTTCTATCTTATGTAAAATAGCATTTTACACAAATTTATTTAATGTAGTTGGTTAGTGTATATGTTGATAGAAAGTATTTTTTGATTTCGTAATACAGCTTAAGATTCAATTTCTATAATTTTCTTGTTGACTGACAAGACGGTATCTTCCTTCTCGTATAGACGACAGGATATTTGTTTCTAATTCTTTATAATCTACCAAACCGGTAGTTCTGTTTACTACTTTCTGACTCATTGTCAAACCTCCATTTTTTTATATCAATTTATTACTTTTTTTTCGGTTTGACACAGTTTATTTAACACTCCCGATTTGACACAGTTTATTTAACACTCCCTATTTCTCTAAAAAATACTATCTTCAACTTGAATATGTTGAAAAATATTTTGCGTATTATCCAAAAAGTCATCCTTTATAGCAGCTAGCTCGGATTGTTTTTGAGATAGATTATCTTCTATTGTTCTATTGAAACAATCAAGATCATTGCACTTTAGTTGAGAGCGCATGTCTCCATTTTCATATAAACCTCGTATAACGTCACAATATGCTCGATTTTCATCAGTTTCTGGTTGTTGCTTTTCTTTGAATATTGCCTTTAATTTCGAATCTATGTCTAATTCTTTTTTTATAGCTTCAGTAGCATTTTCATGATACTGTTTATAATCCTCAAGACTCTTTGATATTTTATTTTTTACTTCGTTTTGTAACATCCCTAGAAAATCTTTAGCGTTAAATTTTTCAATTTTTTGCTTCCATTCATCATACGTATATTTACCACGTTGTGTATCTTGACACTCGCCTCCTACATTAAATAGTTCTTCATTACAGATTTTATCACCCTGATAAAAGTAATCGCTTATATTAATTTTATCGCTAGTTAAAGTTTGTCTAATTGCTGCTTTATTTTCTGCAAGTTCTTCTCTGTACTTGTTAATGCAATTTAGTAATTCTTTTTTGCAATCTGTAGTCATAATCTAGCTCCTTTAATAAAATAAAACCTATTTTAGCATAAAATAATTAATACTTTATTACTAATCTGAGGTATACTAAGGTAGTGATAAGAAGTCCAGCATCTACAAAGTTTGTTTAAACTATTTTCAAAACGAATAAAATGTAATTTTAGGTAAATAAAATGAATTACGATGTAATCATTTCAGGTAGTGGGCTAATTGGTCTTATTACTGCTATTGGCCTGAGTAATGACTCTGTATCTGTAGCCGTAATTGAGAAAAATAGTTTACCACGTGCAGTTGATGATAATCGAGCATTTGCTATTTCTCAAGGGTCAAAAAAAATACTAGAAAAATTAGGAATTTGGCAGTTCTTAGAAGATGAAGCTGAACCAATACTTGATATATGCATATTAGATGGAGATAGCCCATTTACTGTTCATTATGACCATAAAATGGTTGGTGAAGAGCCAATGGGTTATGTAATCAAGAGCGCTATTATATGGAATGCAATTAATAATAATTTTTTGCATAAACTCAATATATATTCTCCACGTTTCTATAAAACAATCGCTTGTGACGAAGGATACGTGGAAGTTACTCTTGATAATGATCAAAAATTGATATCATCGCTATTTATCTGCGCTGAAGGTAAAAACTCTAAGCTGCCAGAGTTGTTTTCTATAACAATAATAAAATTTGATTATAAACAAAATAGCATGGTATTTAATGTAAAACATGAACTACATCACCAAAACTTAGCTGTAGAGAGGTTTTTTCCTGGTGGTCCATTTGCAATTTTGCCAATGAAAGGTGGCTATACTTCTTCAATAGTTTGGACAGAAAAATGCGAAATTTCAAAAATGCTGATGAGCTTATCTGAAGAGGAGTTTATCATAGAACTCAAAAAAAGATTTGGTTCTTATTTGGGAGAAATTGAATTAGAGGGTGAAAGAAAATCTTACCCTTTGAGTTTTACTTTTGCGAGAAAGCTTCATAAAAGCAGAATTTTGCTTATTGGCGATGCAGCACATTCAATCCATCCAGTTGCAGGTCAAGGACTTAACCTTGGAATGAGAGATGTAGAGAGTGTTATTAGACAAATAACTGCTGCAAAATCCTCTGGCATTGATGTTGGCAGTAATTATCTATTAAAGAAAATTTCACGTGATAGATACTTTGATAATTTTACTATGGCACTTGCAACTGATGGACTAAATAGAATATTTTCCAACAGAATACTTTGCGTTAAAGTTCTGAGCAATCTTGGTTTAATGGTAGTTGAAAATTCAGATTTTCTTAAAAAACGCTTCATTCGTCACGCTATGGGGTTGGTTCTGTCGCATTTGTAGGGAAGTAGAAAGAAGAATGATATAATTGTCTAAAAAAAAAGCAAAGATGTTTCGTATCAATCAAAAATTGTTGCCATATTTCAAAGGATTTAGCTTTTCAGCGGATGTTATCTGTATACATGAAATGTCGATTCTCTTTGAGCTATCGAGATTTGGAAGAAATGATGAGTATAAGGGGAGCAAAATGCTACGTTACAAAGGTGGGTTATCACCACTGATAGATGAGGCAGTAAGGAAAAGAAAGAAGCAGGTTGGTAGTAGTTGGAGAGACTTACATTAAATTAAACGGTAAATGGGTTTATTTATATACTGTAGACTTGTGTGTTAGTAGAGACAAGTCTGCAGCACTTGCATTCTTTCGTAAAGCCTTCAGGAGTAACTATCTTCCTGAGAAAATTGTAATTGATAAAAGCGGCAGTAATACTGCTGCTCTTGATGATTTGAATGCAGAAATTTCTGAAGATTACAGTTCTTTAAATAAAATATCTAAATAATATTGTTGATAGATTTATCAAAAAACTAATAAAGCCAATGCTTGGGTTTAAAAGCTTCCATTCCGCAAAGATTACCATCACAGGCATAGAAAATATTCGTATGATTCAAAAAAGACAAATTATTAAATAATGTTTCTACTTTTGAGAATTTTGCTATGTTAATAACTCCTATAATCCCACCTTTAATGATCTTCTTTCCTGTGGTTTATAGATGCGACAGAACCTTTTTTTTGACTCTGTTGAATTAAAAAGGCTAACTACAGAACGGCCAACTCAGTCTAGTCTTGTAACGGCTTACTAAGGATTCTTTAAATATCGATCCTCAAAAAAATCGGCGTAGGTTTAGGCAGTGTAATGCCTAAGCTTACACATGCGTTGCACAGAGATTTTAAATCACGTTGTTCTTTTGGAATTTGCAACTGATCGAGTATCATTTTTGCTGACTTTGGAGCAATTGGCTGCAGCAAAATGCCAATCATTCTAATGTATTCAAGTAATTTGTAGATTACTAAATCCATGCGCTCTCTATCGGTTTTACTGAGTGTCCAGGGTGCACTTTTATCTATGTAAGCATTGGCCTTGGAAGAGATATTGATAATCAGGAGTATAATCTGGTTAAATTCATACTTTGATAGATGATCCATTACTTGATCAATTATGGCTTTGCAATTTGGTAAACTCTCATCATCTTTAAGCAAATTGCGATCGACCACTGGTACAACTCCAAAGCATTGCTTGTGCAGAAATGAAATTGTTCTTTGCACTAAATTGCCTATATTGTTTGCCAGCTCTGAGTTTATGCGGCTGATCATGTTCTTCTTACTGAAATTACCATCTTGACCGAAACTTGCTTCCCGAAGGAGAAAATAGCGTAGTTGATCAACACCAAACTCTTCTGCCAGACCAATTGGATCTATAACGTTACCAAGGGATTTGGATATTTTTTCCCCCTCGTTCAGCCACCAACCATGAACTGCAATTTGCTTTGGCAGTGATAAATCTGCTGCAAGGAGGATCGCTGGCCAGTATACAGCGTGAAAACGCAATATGTCTTTACCGATCACATGAACGTTGAAGGAGTTTGTCCAAAATTTCTTATATTCCTCATCTTCTATATTAGGAAAGCCTATTGATGTGAGATAGTTAGTGAGCGCATCTATCCAAACATAAATTACGTGCTTGTCATTCCCTGGTACTTTTATTCCCCAATTAAAACTAGTACGAGAAATCGAAAGGTCAGTAAGTCCTGATTTTACAAACGATACCACCTCGTTTTTTCTGCTCTCAGGAAAGATGAAATTCGGCTGATTTTCGTATAACTCTAGTAATTTATTTTGCCAACTTGACAAACGAAAAAAGTAGCTCTCTTCTTTTATCCACTGAACTTCAGCACCTGTTGGTGCTCTGCCATCTATCAACTCTGATTCCTGATAAAACGCTTCATCACGAACTGAATACCAACCTGAGTAAGAATCCAGATATATTTGCCCTCTCTCTTCAAGCCTATTCCATAAAGCTATAACTGCTTTTTCATGACGTTCTTCTGTGGTGCGAATAAAATCATCATAATCAAAGTTCATTAGCTCAGCCAATTTTCTGAACGTAACACTTATTTCATCTGTAAATTCTTTTGGCTCTATTCCCTTTACCTTAGCCGCTTTTTCAATTTTCTGTCCATGTTCATCTGTACCAGTGGTAAATTTGACGTTCTTTCCAGCTAATTTCATAAATCTAGCTGTAACATCACAGATAAGGGAAGTATATGCGTGGCCGATATGTGGCTTGTCGTTTACGTAATATATTGGCGTAGTGATGTAAAAGCTCTCAAATTGCTCCATCTTGTAGTGCTTAAAGCTTTATCGTATCTGCACTAGTAATAAAAATCAATATATATCCTATCGTACAAGCAATCTGAAAAGCCATTATACCGCTGCGTTTTGCAGCGGTATAATGTGAGTAACTTACGTTTGAGTTGCTATGATATTGTTGTCCATAACTTCACAACTGTACAAACATTCGTCTGTGAAAGCAGTGTGTTAAATATTATAGCAGATTTTGCCTCAAACACAAAAATGTCATCCCAGTGCCCAAGCAACAAGGACAACATTGCAAATTTAGAGTTCAAGAGGGTTATTCCTCGAGAACTACTGCGTCAGAAAGCTGGCGTTGAATTTGTATATAATGTTGATCTTGGAGGTTTTTATGAATAATAGTGAGAGAAAAGAGAAATTAGAAACTCGTATTCTATCAAGCAGAGGTAGGTCTTTGCTTGACCATGAGCTACTGGAACGTAATCTATCTGCATACACAGAAGGAAGAGAAGTTGCCAAAAAGCTGATGGAGCTCTTTAGTAGTTTAGGAAGGGTAATTAATGCTGATCTTCACGAGCTAAAAAATGTTACAGGAATGAACGATGGAGCAATAGCAAATATCTTTTGCCTGAAAGAGATTTTCGATAGGATATTGAAAGGTAAGTTAAAAAAGCTGTCGATTCTTGATAATAGAGAAGAGCTACTAAAATACTTTAAAGCAGCAATAGGACAGTCAAGAAAGGAAAGCTTACGAGTGGTATACTTAGATCGAAGTGGTCATTTAATATATGAGTATGTTCAAGACTGTGGAACTATAGATAGAGTGCCTCTATATGTGAGGGAAATAATAAAACAGGGATTACTGATTGACGCATCATCTGTTGCAATTTCACATAATCATCCAAGTGGAGATATAGAGCCATCTAAAGAGGATGAAGATAACACACTTACATTAGCTGCAACCTGTGAAAATGTAGGAATGAAATTAATAGATCATATAATCGTAACACAGAAGAGCCATTTTAGTTTTTATGACAGTGGTTTATTGTAATCTGTAGACTGAAAGGAAAGTTCTCTAGCTTTCCTTCTTTTTTTTTCACTTCATAAATTAAAAAATTCAATATAAGCTTGAACAGCTAAAATTAGTAATAAAAAGTGGAATTAGGCAAAAAAATAAAGGAACTTAGGTTATACTGTGGTTTAACACAAACTGAGTTAGGAAAAAAAATAGGTGTTTCATATAGGCAGATACAAAGGTACGAAAATGGTTCAAACCACATTTTGGCTAGTAGACTATACGACTTAGCAAAAGCTCTATCGATTAATGTGGCTGATTTTTTTACTGATGTGCATGACGACTCACATGAAGCTTATGATGAGGAGATATTAAAATTAGTCAAAGGATACAATGAAATTAAGAGCAAAAGGTTACGTAGTGTAGTTTATATATTGGTAAAATCTTTTTCTCAAAGTATATTATCTGATACGTAAAATGACCATACAACATCCTATCGATAAGCAAATAGGTGAAAGAATAAGGAAAAGAAGGCTAATATGTGGTTTTAGCCAAAGGGACTTAGGAAAAAAGCTTGGAATTTCATTTCAGCATATACAAGGATATGAAACTAGAGAGGTAAGGCTTGTAGTTGATAGATTGTATAATTTAGCAGAAGCTTTGTCTGTTGATATGTCATATTTTTTGTATCCGTTCAGGAGAGTGGTTTAAGAAACAATAGATAAGAGGTTTTGGAAAGGATTGAGACCCCTTTGTTTCCATGTTAAGTATAACGAAATTATCCGTTCAAGGAATGCATTTCCCCGCTTTGATTGTGTAAAATACGAATTTTTGCGGTAAACGACATAATGCCGTATCTGCTGTTCAGCATGGTTGTTTGTCAGCGGAATGTTTTTTGGGTCATCTAAAAAATTCCACATCATTCTTTCAGATTTCAAAATATTTTTCGCAACTCGAGAGGCTCCAATTGCTTCAGGTAAGTAGGATATTTCCTTCAAGTAATACCTTGTACGTTTTCGCAACTTTCTGGCACGTCTGGCAAATCTAAAAACATCTATCTCATTTTTTAGCAAAGCCTTTTTTAGTGCAAATAATTCAGTAGCTACATTTCTTAAGTAACAGCCAAGAACTTTGACTTCAATATTCCAACTATGCGCTAATCTTTCAAAATCCCTTGCTAAGTGTGCCCAGCAGATTTGCCTTTTTTCATCAGCAAAGTAATTGTATACTGCGTACCTGTCGGTTACCACTAAGCTATTATGATTGCAGCATGCGTTATTTTTTAAAACTTTCATTCCTCTTGACTCTGTCAACTTCACAAAACTTGCCGTATTGCTTGCAAACATCCAACACCAAGCGAGTTTACCTTTGTTATAATGGCTCGTTTCATCAATATGTAGAACTTTACTCCTACTTATCTCTTGTTCGATCTGCTCATACATTTTTTTGCATTTTGAAGCAACTCTATGTTCACTATTTGATATGCTAACGACGCTTATGTTCAAATTGAAGATATCATTTACGACACTCGCTATTTCGCGTTTTGAATTTTTGTAGAATCCGCTGAACGCTGCAATTATTGACTTAACCCTTGGACCAAATGTATCTGACGTAACACCTTCTGGTAACTTACTGCTTCTTCTTTTTCCGCATCTCCGGCAACGACCATGCTCCATCTGATATTCCACTACATAAGGCCTAATTTCCGGAAGATCAACTTTTTGATGAATGTACGGTCCATTGCATATTGCAATCCCTCCTCCGCATTCACAAGTAGATGACAACTTTACTTTTATCACCTCATCTGCATCCATTTTGGCGCGAAAACTTCCTTTATGACCAACCTGACCACCAACGTTTCTGTCGCTCTTTGGCTTGTCCTTTTTTATTTTGTACAACTCTCTAGAGCTTGGTAGAGATGAATTTTTCGAGTTTAAACCAAGCCTTTCCTTTAATTCAGCGTTCTCTATCTTTAAAGCCTTGTTCTCTGCTTTTAAACTTTCATTCTCCCTTTCCAGCTTTTCTATTTTTGCTTCTAACTTTTCTATTTTTTGCTGTAAATTTTTGCAAAGCTCTAAAAGGTTTACCACATTACCTCACTTTTGCTCTATGATTATCTTTTTAGATCACCTTGTCTACCTTATTCTGCCACTCCGCTGAACGGATACAATTAAAGTAAATTATTTATGGTAAATTGGATTAAGTTTTAAAAACCACTTTACTTTGTAATAGTTAACCATTTATTTCTGATATACAAGTAGCTATGTGAAACATAGCCACTTGTCTCCAATCAAGAACGTCCTACGGATGTTGTTTTGTTGTCTTTTAATTTATTCACCCAAGAAAAGGTCTCACTACTTTTAGAATTTTGGTCGCCCCACCTTCCACATCTAGTAAAACTGCCTTTTTCTACTGCTTCTTTAACAGACATTCCACCAAATAAACAACCCTTTCCTACGATTTCTCCTATTTCTTGCAACTCGTTCCACATTTCTTCATCTTCTACCTCAATTTGTACTTGATGATAGTCTGCTGTGTCATGATATACCATTAAATTTAGCTCTCCTAGGCTAGTATAAAATGTGACTGCAAAAGCACTGTTATCCGATATATCCACGTAGTCTCTTTCACCGCCTTTCCCAGTTTTGACTTCAACTTCACCATCACCTATTTTTATAATATTGCCACCAAGGTTTAAGTCTCCTTTACTTAAGCCCAAATTTTTTGCACCTTCTACAACTTTGGCAACATCAACTATGCAGCTATGTGAAAATTCTATATAGTTATCTAAGTGGGAAAAGTCGCCTCTCCCCACTCGACTTCAGAACCGTACGTGAGACTTTCGCCTCATACGGCTCCTCTATAATTTGGTGCTTGTCATGCACACTTTCTATGTAATTCATCGTGACAATGTCCATGTAACAAGGATAAATTCTTTTTCATATTATTACGTCTGTTTCGGTCAATATGATGTGTTTCTAAGATATCATCATTTTTAAACCAAAGTTGACAATGACCACATTTACCTTGTTGTAACTTCAACAATTTTATTACTCTTGGTAGTTTATCTGGTATCTTCCTTAAACGATTACCCCAATAAACCCAATCGCCATCATATGGAGACTTGGTTCCTTTCACTTTGACATGCCTTTTAATAGCATGATCTCCGTGCTTAATAAGAAGAACTTTGTTATTTGTCATAAATCGCCAATTATCGTTTTTATACTTTTTAAAGTATTTATTTTTAATCCAGTATTTTCCTTTGGTTGGGTGCCTGTAGACTGCCCACTTCCAGATGTTTCTAAACATTACACTGTCAATAAACCTAAAGGTCTTGTTTGACACAACCGAAGAATAATATTTGCTCCACCCTCTAGTAATTGGGTTAAGCTGTCTTATTACTGTTTCTTGTGTTGATCCTCTTAATCCTCTAATCTTATGTTTTATAGTGAGTGTATGCTGTTTTCTGGATTCACGACTTGGTTTGACTAATAATTTATAACCCCTCTTATTATTTTTCGTAGAGTAATGCCTTATTGAGAAACCAAGAAAATTAAATCCTGGCTTTTCTCCATTTTGAGTATGAGAAATCTTTGTTTTTGAAGGTTTCAATTCTAGTCCAATGGTTTTGAGCCATTCTTCAACTATCATTTTTGCCTTCAGAATGATTTCCTTACTCTCATGTATGATGATAAAGTCATCTGCGTAGAAAATTACACTTAATGAGCTTTTTGCTTCTCTACTGCTTGCAACACCACATTTCATCTTCCTATATTGAAGAAGTTCACTCCATAACGTTTCTTTGATATATTGTTCTAATCCATTTAATGCAACACAAGCAAGTAACGGTGAGATCGTCCCTCCTTGAATTGTACCACGTTTTGTGGATTCAAATTTTCTGTTTTCCATTACTCCAGCTCTTAACCATCCTTTTATAATTCTTCTAAAGGTTGGTGTAGTGTTAAGTTTTTCCAACAGAGCATTTTGATTAATATTATCAAAACATCCAGAAATATCAGCATCTAAACAGTACGCTGTTTTCCAATTCAGTGAATTAAATATGGCTTCAATAGCATCATGACATGACCTACCAGGTCTAAAACCATACATGTTCGGTTCAAATCCTACCTCCCACTCTGGCTCTAGTGCCATTTTCATAAGTGTTTCTTTTGCCCTATCTGAGATAGTAAGTATACCAAGAGGGCGATATTCTATTGGTTTTCCAGGTTTTGGAATCCAAACACGTTTTGATGGTTTCGCTTTTTCTCTAACATTTAAAGAATATGCTAATTGCAATCTTTCTTTATGATTAAGATTTGCTTTTCCATCAATACCTGCAGTTTTCTTCCCTCTGTTATCTTGAGTTACTTTTCTGACAGCAAGTAGTTTTGCACTTATTGAATTGAGTAATAATCTTTGAAGTTTATGTACCTTCTTCTTATCATTACATATTGCAGCTTGGTAAATTCGCTTTTGTAGCTTAAATACAAATTTCTCAACTTTACGCCAAGGAATTGTATTCCATTCATACCTAACAAATTGTTGGTCTATAACATATTTACTACTATTCACCACTTTACCTTCCAAATTATAGTGTCCACGTCTGCATATCCCAAATATTACTTTGGGCATTAGCTTCTTGGACAATCCCTCCAATGTAAGTGCTTATGGCTGGCTGCCTACTTACATTCAAATGAATATAAGAGCACCTATATGGTTATCCCGTTTCACGATTTTGTTTCGTGTTAGACTTAGGTTCTTACTTTTTACCGGAAGCTGAGAACATCTATAATCAAAGACATCTAACTTTAATTCCTCGTATGCTTCATACCATTTTGGTCTATGCGTAAAACAACCTTAATTTCGCATATTCAATATAACGACAATTCAATCATAAGTTTCTCTCGTAACCATATCTAACTCTGTTTGCAGGAGTTTGCTATAAGGTTTAGCATTACCTGCTTTTATCTCATGCTTGCATCCTAAAGGTTGCCATTCTTTAAAATGTGAGACATACATTATCCCTGATGTCTAGGGAAGATGGAATCTAACCATCACAAAATCGCAACTTCGGGTCGCACGAAGGTCTTATTATCAATTTCTACATCTTCAACAGTTCCTTCTATAGTAGCGTCTTCTCCAACTTCCCTAAGTTTCTTGAGCCTACTATATATTTGTGGCTCAATTTCTTTTTGCACTTTTTGATACATTTCAGCTATTTTCTTATCAACTTGTACATTAAAATCTGCTCCATGTAAGGCTAACTTTCTGATTATATCTTCTTGTTTATTTTCTTTGAATTCATCACGATACATCTTAAACATTGTAACGTTAGTGAAGCTAAAGCCATCTTCGTTGCGAGCGTTTACTCTTATTCCTAAATCCAAAGCTTCATCGACGATTTTACTTAATTTGTCTAGATTTTCAGCTGCAATAGCTTTTTCCAAGAATTCATTTAATTTCACATTTTCATATTCACTTAGCCTTATCTTGCATAAAGCTGATCGAAATGGATTGAGCTCCTCAGGATATGTTAAGACAGGTAATTTACTAATCTTTTTATTTGCTGTTGGAGCAGCTTTTATAAAATTAGGTAATAACCCTTCTTTTGCTATTCGCTCTACCGCTTTTAACATTTTACTAGACAATTTTTTACCATTTATTTTTTTCATTGTAACCCTCACTTAATTTCATTACTATTCGATCATATTGTGATAAATATTATTTAATTGTTAATATTATACGACTTATTGATTTACTGTATATTATAATAACAAGTTTTACGGGTATTTACACTAGAAAAACACATCTTGTAAAAATTATTTCAATTTCAATCAAAGTTGGGTATTGTGATTGTAAAACTGAAAGAAATGGATCTCTTGTCTTACTCCACTGAAAAGTTGAAGAAGCATTGTCGGCTACTTGATAATGAAGAAAAAATAATTCTATATGAGCAGCTGCTAGACAAAGCTAAAAACATACTTGAAAATTCAAGAGATAATGTTTCTGAACTGAAAAAGATCAGTAAAGCTGCTGTAGCAATAGAGGAAACTACCGATAAAGAGTTGTTAGAAAAGTTTAATGATGATCACCCGCTAAGAGAAGTAGACATTTTAATCTATTGTTCTAAAGGAAACACTGAATATCTATTCAGCATAGATAACTCATCAGAGCTTTATGATTTAAAAGAAGATAAGGGAAAAGCTCTTTATAATGCAGTTAAGTCAAATGATGTTGAACTCGTAAAAAAGCTACTAATGATCCTTTTACCTAAAGAAGTAGGTAATTTTGACCTAGAATACTTGGAAGAATTGGAAATATTGCTGTCAGGAATTCACAAAGAATTACAATTATCACAAGATATGAAAAATTATCTTGAGAAGACGATAAAGTTCTATAGTTTTTTATGTAGTAATTTTAGCTTATTAGTTGCAAATCCTACTGATGTAAAAGCTATGATCAATCTATTTGCTACTCAACCAAATATTGATTACCAAATAGATAAGCTTCTGCTTTCTTTTATTGTGAGAGATGTTGAGGAAAAAAAGCTAAATTCTGAAATCAAACACATGATAGAGCTTCTTGAGCAGCATGAAAGATTTGCTGAGCTCGAATATAAGGTTAGAAGATTAAGATCAGAGTTTGCATGTGGCAAAAGCAGATACTCGGCTGAAGTAATACGAAATAGCATTGCAGAACGAGAAAAAGAGATGAGGGAAATTGAGAAAAAATACGTAAGGCCAAACGATTTAATTAGCGAGAGGCAGAAATTATTAAAGCAATTACTTTGCTAGCTTTTTTTCCACTTCATAAAATTTGTTGTAAATTTGAATAAGAGGTGAAAAGTGCAATTAGGTAAAAAAATAAAACAACTTAGGTTAGATCGTGCTTTGACACAGACCGAATTGGGAAAGAGAATAGGTGTTTCGTATAGACAGATACAAAAGTACGAAAATGGTTCAAATTGTGTTTTGGCCAGTAGATTATATGATTTAGCAAAAGCACTATCGATAGATGTTGCTAACTTTTTTACTGATATGCACACTGACTCACATGAAGCTTATGATGAAGAAATACTAAAGTTAGTCAAAGGATATAACGAAATTAAGAGCAAAAGGTTACGTAGTGCAGTTTATATATTGGTAAAATCTTTTTCTCAAAGTGACAATACATAGTTAATATTACCTGATACGTAAAATGACTATACAACATCCTATCGATAAACAAATAGGGGAAAGAATAAGGAAAAGAAGGCTAATGTGTGGTTTTAGTCAAAGAGACTTAGGAAAAAAGCTTGAAATTTCATTTCAGCATGTACAAGGATATGAAAGCGGAGAGATTAGGCTTGTAGTTGATAGGTTATATAAATTAGCAGAAGTACTATCGGTTGATATGTCGTATTTTTTTACCAAAGCCTCTGAAGACTTACATGATAAGGCCTTCCATAGCGATGTAGGCAGCGAAGAAATATCAAAGCTAGTGAGGGAATATAGAAAAATTGAGGATGAAACTCTGCGTGACATTGTTCATTTAGTGATTAAGGCTCTTGCTAATACAGGCTTTAAAGCATAAATTCTCTCCTTGAGTCGTTGAAGAAAACTTAAACTTTCATTTTCTTCATCATTTTGCTTTTCTTTCACTTTGATGCGTGTAGTTATACCCTACACAAAGTATAATGTTTTAAAAATCAAAACCTGCACCATAAAATATTGAGATTTAGAATATTAACTTACAAAGTCTTTTCGGCAGTTTTAGTGAGGGTTTATTAGCAAGGATGTTGGAGGTTAGAAATGACTATATCTGAAGGTGTAATACAGGGTATAAGGCATAATGATAAGAACGCGATAGGGGGATGATTTTTTGGTCAAGATGGCTGTGCACCATCCAGCTAAGTTTGATAGCTTAGAAGTAACAAAATTTTTAGTAAATAATAAAGGTGTAAGTTTTAACGCTAAAACTAATGACGAAAACAAGCCTATTCATATTGCAGCTGATTTTTGAAATATCGATATTGTAAAATTTTCTCTTAATAAGGGAGTAGAAGTTGGTACAAAAGGTAAAAACAATTGGACTCCTTTGCATTATGCTACCAATAAAAGATATCTAGGAATTGTAAAGCTTCTAATAGAAAAGCAACAACAAGAATCATTTATTAATAATTCTAAAACTACAGATCAGTCTACTATGCTGCCAAGGAAGGACATTTACCATCTGTAGAATTTCTCATAGAAAAAGGAGCAAGAATTGATATTAAAAATTCCAATAATAGATCACCATTGGAACTTGCAAATGATGGAGGACATGAAGAAGTTGAAAATTTACTAAGAAATGAATTACTTCTTGATGCTGTCAAGAGAAAAGACCGCAGTGGAGTAGAAGCTCAACTTGATAAAGGGGCTAATGTTAATTATGTACGTCGAGAAGATGGCTGTGCACCATGCTGTCAGTTATAACCATGAAAATCTTGAGTTTGTGAAGTTCTTAATAGGGAAAGAAAAGGTGAAATTATTTAGCACCAAAGATTAAAGAAGATATAGTAAATGGGAGACACCCAAGTGGCTTGAGGTTAGCTGATTTGAGGGAAATACCGGTGTTGTGGAGTGAGCAGATGGAAAAATTGTAAGGAATGGCGTCTTAATTTACAAAAGTAACAGAAAGAGTACGTGCCAGAAGGAGCTGATACGAAGGGCCATGCCAAAAGATGTTGAGGAAGTCAAGATTGATGTAAAAAAGCAAATCAATGTTATAAAAGCTGACACTCAATTATGCGAAAATATCAATATAAATGACGAAGATTTTAGCATGCTAGATACGACAATGGCAGAAAATGTATCGAATTTTAGCTGCACATTTTAATAATAGATCTGGGGAAAAATTCTATAGAAATCGAAAAATGCAACGTACAATACTCTAAATCCCAGCATACAACTCGAGAAAGTAGTACATGTGGACTAATCTACAGCTTCCTTTGAACCTGAAAGCGTACTTGAAAATTCATAAGTGCTAAGTAAATTCTTTTTTAACCATCTAAATAAACTTCCTCCATCATTGCTGTGTAACAAGTCATATACGGAGCTATGATCCACTTACAAGTAGTGACTTATGTTGGTGAGATTCTATCTTTAACTCGTCCATACTACACCTTGGTAAGCTTGAATAGCATTTTGCCAAGATTTTATTACTATTAAACAGTGGTTCAAAATGATCATGTCCCTTATTTACTATATGTAAGACATTATTGTCATCATAATCTATCCTATTATACTCACCTGTACTTCTTGATCCTAAACTATCTATTAGTTGATGCAAGGATGGATCTTGTTGTTCATCAGTAGCATGTAATGGATTACTCTCTACAACATGCAATTTTACACCATACTTTCCGCAAAGTATTCTACCTTCAACCTCAGGATCACCCCATCTATTGTTATTTAGAATATTTTTTGCATAAAAATCTGGAGTTTCCCTACGCACCACGCCATTATTATCATGACTGTTAGTAATAGCATTTATGAACCATTCTGGTGGGTTATTTCGTGCAAACTCTTTACAATATTGTCGCAATTGCTCAACAGTAGCTTTTATTCCTAATTGTTGTTCTAGTTCTTGTCTAAACGAATCAAAAAAACAGTTTCCATCTTCAATTGCTTGTCCTAAATAGAAATTATCAGGTATGTTTGATTTTTGTTCTTTATCACCTTGTTTTTCTGCTTTTTCAATAACTTCTTTCTCTAAAACAAAAATCTTACTCCAGTTATATTTACCTTCTAACCCCAATTTTTTACTTTCCTTTTCTGCTGCTTTAGCTAAGTCTGTTTTAGAAACATCCCCTTTTTCTTCACAGAATCTAGATAAAGTTTTAAAGATTTCTACCAGGTGAGTTTTTATGTCAAAATTCTTCTCCTTTTTTACAATATTAGACTCAATATAGCGTAAATCCTGTAATAGTTGTTGCTTTTCATTTACAGTTTGAGCAGCTGAACTAACTGTTTCGGAATATTGACAAAGTTTTCCTGATCTAGTAAAGAAACCTCGTTCTATGGCTTGATCAACTGGTAACCCCCCTAGTAAGCAATTCTTACCTATTTTTTCGTTACAATTTTTTAATTCCTCCAGTAAATCTTGATCGTTCACCTCTACTCTTATTAGATCTTTATTTTGTGTATCAGGATATAACCTAACCTCTAGTTCCCCCTGAATGGTATAGAAATTTAATACTATATCACCACCTTCTGTAAGATCTGTGTAATTCCTTACACCATCTTTTGTGATAATCTCTACTTCACTATTACCGATCTTTACTATATTTCTTCCACACTTTACATCTCCATGGGTTAGCCCTAAATCCCTTGTTCCATCTGTAATTTGTGCAACATCTATTGTACTGTCCTCTGAATATTCTAAGTAAAAAGTAGCGTTATCCATTTTTGCACGATTTAACTTGCCGTTGGTCGCATTTTTTGCGATTTTCAGGAATTTCTGAGTACAATTAACATACTTTTCATGAGCTTTTATCATATTAGCTTTGTGATCTTTAAATTCTAATTCCAGTTCGCCAATTACATCTATACTGTTTTTAGTATAGCACGCTGCTCCCCACGATACCAACTTACATACTATATCACTTGCAACTTTAGGATTCTTTTCTAATCTACTAATTTCTTTTATTACATAATCTGTAAAGTTGTACTTTTCACCTTGAGAAGATTTTTTAGCGAAATTTAACATTACTCCGAAATCTATAGCTCTATCTACAACTTTTTCCAGTTGATCCATACTTTCAACTTGAGATATGTCATTTAAAAATCCACCTAGCACTATCTGTTGGTTTGGGATACTCCATAAAGTCCTAGGTGGAAGCAAACACTTTTTCTTCTTATTGCACATATTTGCATCTTTTTTAGGATCAGTTGCTCCTGCCTTTAGAAGTAAATCCACTGCTTCTTTGCAAGTAGCTCTAGCATAACTAAGTACTTTTGACATACCTACTCTATCCTGAACAATGAAAATCATTTTGAGATCCCGACTATTCTTATGTTTATCCAGAAACTTGCCTAAATTTTCAATAGCCTGACGATTAAAAACTTCACCTATAACATGAGGTTTTTTATAATCTTCAGGCGAGAGTATACCTAAAAGCATATCATACAGCTCTTTACTCAACTTTTTCTGATTGTCAGTTAAGAAGCATTCTAAAATGTGGCAGTTATTATTATCAATAGCAGTTTGTAATGGGGTTTTTCGTTTATTGTCCCGTATGTTAGGATCAGCTTTTCCCTCCAAGAGTAGATTTATAGTGAGATACCTATAGTTACTATCAGCAGCATAATGTAAAGGTGTTTTCCCTTCATTGCTTTCTATATTAGGATCAGCCCCTGCTTGTAGAAGTAAATTGACTAAAGTAGGACCGCTCTGATCATCATTGAGTCTTGAAGCAGCATGCAATAACGTTAATCCTGACTCTCCCCTTTTAAGGTTAAGAACAACTTTTAAATCTTGATCGTCCTTGTTATTTTTTAAAAAATTTTCAAGTCTTTTAGTATCGTACTCATGAAGATAAGAACCTATACCCTTAAGAGTTTTTAGTAATTCTTTATTTAACTTTTTTTGATTCTCGTTCAAATTTGTTGTATGAGCAAGCCATATACACACCAGCTCCTCAAATGAACATTGACCATCAACTAGAGATCTACCTCCATTTAATTCAGATGGAACCCATAAATATTTTTTAATTAACTCGTACTCTTCATCCAATAGTTTGTCTGTTTCTGACCACTCTTGTCCAGGACTTAATTTCTCTTCTAGCTTTTTGCTCGCTTGCTTACTTTGCCCGTTGATAGCTTCAGCAATAACCATACTTTCCTCCTAGCTTGATATATTATGTACAATATATAATATGAGTCAAGCTGATTTTAATATAATATTTTTATTATTTTGCAATTTTTGAGTTTTTGTAGTAAGTTCAGGTGTTTACATAAACTTTCTTTTAACCTAATAAAGATGCCTGATAGGATAGTAAACTTGCAACCTTGATTCAGAGTGTTAAGCAATCAACATAGCAGAATTTATAGTCTCTTTCCCTTCCACATCAACTTCAACTTGACACTTCTATAAAATTCTCCGACATTGATTTTGAACTTACTACACGGATTTTTTTGCCTGCCCATCTGTAATCCACCACTCAATAAAGCCGATCTGGTTACAAAATGAAGTAGTCAATATAACACTATCAACCAATTCTAACTATAAACCTGCTATTTATGACAGACAATTAAACTCTCAATAATCCCTTTTATCTATAAGGAAAGTCGTCCACAGTGTCAATTCCTAAGTTATCTTTTATGCGTAGAACATTACTAACTGCTATAAGGGTATTTGGGACATTTTGTGCTGGTGCTGGCGCTTGATCATTAAATACGGCATACGAGAAAACCATTTTATCTCCATCAGTAATGCGATCAAATCCTCTACTCTGCAGATAACCCTCCACCTGTTCATCTGCTTCTTCTTCTCTATTTTGTACGTCTGCTTCAGTGGCAGCAAACTTTAGCTCTGTTCCAATCGGATGAGTACCTCCCATCCTTCCTATAGCTCGTGACAATACTAAGTCTAACTTTCCTCCTCCTCCAACCTGAAATTCACTAACTACCCTAGCAGGATTATCGCAAGTGTAAAATAATCCATGCAATGCAGCATGAAACCCAGCTTCTCTAGCATTATCTCTGTTCACTACCCATGCTAATGATTGGAGTCCTGCATTATTTGGCTGGGGTGGATTTAGCACGTTGGAAATTGCTTGGTAAAACCGTTCATGACTGTCTGGATCTTCATTTTCCCAGCCAGTATTCATCATTACATTTGCAGCGCGATGCACATTACTAACGCCACCTATTCGTAAAAGCTCACCTTGAAAAGGCTGATTACCTCTATCAAGCAGGTAGTCAGCAGGCGAGTCAAATGTTTCTACATTAACAGTTAAACCAAGGTTATCATTTACTCCTCTTGTCCTTCTATTTATGGTCAAATTACACACCACTTCATGTACCATAGCATTCGGCCAACGCGATAGATCCAATCCATTGTCCGGAAAAAGTTGATTAGCCAATACGTGGCGAACATGAAATACGATCACCTCCTCCTTCTGGTCTCTACCTCGTGATACATGCAAAACCATAGTCAAAGCACGATCTCCAATATTTACTTGTGTATTGTATCCTTGCTCATCTAACATTTTTGCATTACCGTCATAATGAAACAAGTGCTTATCTACTATTGCACGATTTCCTTCTATTGGCACAGTTCCTTTTGCAAATGCAATACTTGCGAAAGCAAATCCACTTGTATAGAGAAATATTCTTCTATCTCTAGCGTTAACACCACCCCTATTCCTAATACCTGGTACAGCAGGTACACCAAAGGCTGGATGGAGTAGATAATCCCTAACATTTTCTCCAATCTCCTCATCCTCTACAGGTTCAAATAATCTTTCCATTAAAGAAGAACCTTTTGCTAAAAAAGCCCTCACACCAAGCTGTAAACGTCCTGGGTTACCAAAATCGAAATTCACTCCAGCGCAGACAGCTCTTGGTGATAATGTTGGAATAGATATGGATGAAACGGGACATCCATTAACATAATTTCCAGCCTGCTCTAATGCACGGCCAGCATTCCTATCTGCTCTTCTGCCTGCCTTAAGTTCAGTTACACAGGGAACAGAATTAATTAACCTCTGTGTACCACGTACAATAGAAGTAATATCTGCATATCCACCACCTACAAACAGCTCAAGGTAAATATTGGCTACATTGCGATATCTAAAATGCATCAAAACACCGGACACAAAACCATGATAGTCAGACTCTCTACCATAGAAGTCCAATGCCTGACTATATCTATCGTAGACACCAATAATATGCTGAAACACTTCCTCAGTAGTGTCGTGTACATCATCTGCATCATCACTTTCTAGCTGATTCATCAAATCCGGTAAATAATTATTTTGCAGCCCAGGTGTTCTGGTAATCTCTTGAAAACTATGTCTACGAGTTAAATAAGATGCATGATTTCCAGCAAACGGCCCTTGTCCTGCCTGAAATATCCTACATCTTACTGCTTCCTCTTCTTCATCTTCACCTTGATTATCCGCCCATATAAATGTTTTATACTCTTGCCATTCAAGCTCTTCATCTCGCAGGATACCTTCCAGCTGCTCCCTTTCCTGCTGGCTAAACCTAGAACCGTAGCTATTCTCTCTGTCAGCAATAGTATAGCACCTTACAACTCTTCTGTTATTTCCATCAGCTGCTAGAATTGCAACCTTTAGATTTCCCCTTCCAGGACTACCTGGATCATTATCAAAACGAAAGAAGATTCTTTCATCATTGTTTGCAACACCAGAATCATGTGCAGTAGCAAACATGCCAAAAAAGAACGCAGGAAAAAAGTGATCTTTGCCAACTGAATGCAGAAAAGATGGACATGAATCCAAGAAATATTCAAACTTTTCCGTGAATTCTCCACAATTTCCATTTATTAAACTTCTAACTAACCCATGCATAAAATACTCCTACTTATTGCGACCAGAAAAACTACTAACTTCAGTGCTTCCTAGTGTAGACTGTGGGTCACCAGCTCCACCAAAATCACCTCTTCCGTTAGGCACGGATACCGTATCTAATTCAGCAAACAACTTTTCTGCTAATTTACCATAGTCTATATTTTTTCTCATACCATCCCTACCAACCATTTTTAGGTTATCAACAACAGATTTTTTAAAATACATAAAACTTTCAACTGCACAAAACTCTTTGGCAAACTGTAGTACCTTTAACACCTCTTCCTTTTTTGTACAACCAAGTTGCCAATCGACAATCAATCCTGCAAGCGCACGCTTAATCGGAACCCTTCCATTAGAAAAAAATACCGCAGCTTTTTCCTCACGCCCCTCATGATTATTGAAATTACCACACTTTATAAGGTTCATTATAGCTTCCCTAGCTTGAATAGTTGACTCAGAATTTTCGAGCATCATGTCCGAAAGTGAGGAGAGAAGAAGAGTATAACTCCTAGGTGAAAGCACCTTATCCTCCAGTATTTTATCTTTAAACATCGGAAGTATAGCTTGCATCGTATCAAAAAAACCTTGATGTATCAACGCGCTAAAGAGAGAGTACACTCCTTTATCTTTTTTTGATAGCTCAGAATCTTTAAACAGCTTGTTTTTTGCTTGATCGCTCATTTTACTAAGACAAAAGTCTAAAGTAACAGCACCATTATGGTCACATTGAACAGAGGATAATATAGTAACTGCATCAGTAATTTCCCTTTCTCTTTCTTTTTCATTTAGAAGGCTATAAAAATATTCTACTCCTTCGCTCCACTTAAGTGCTATAGCTTTCTTAAATCCTTCTGTTGCGCTGACATGCTTCTTAAATTCTCCAGATTTTTTATCAACCCAAAAGCTAAATACAGGGTCTTGACTCTTCATATAACCCAACAACTCACTCTTTACATATTTGTTATTGCTAGTTGCAGGCTTACCATCATCATCTATCTCTTCAGAAGAGAAGCTACTTTTGTAAGATTCAAACTGCTCCTGAAAGAGCAAAGGAATTTTATCTATCACGCAGTATCGACATGCCATATCATATATAGGAAGAGGGTTCTTTATTTCGCCTATTTTTTCTTCAGTAAACCTCTGTCCTAAGATTGTATTGTTCAATCTTGTACCTGACCAACAACTTTCATCGCGAAATATGTTGTATAAGAATTGTAGCTTATCATCTTTAAGATATTCTACCTGCCTAATGTAAGTTTTTACCCATCTTTCAATAGCTGAACGCCTTTCAGCCATGACCTTGGAATCTGTATGTTGAATAACACTCTTTAACTTACTAAGCACTGCAGCATGACGCTCCATCTTTTTTGGCATTGTACCCCCTATATAAAAATATTGAGAGTATTATGCAAAAGTTAGAATTAAATAGCAACACTAAAATCACCAAAGATAGAAAAAACTCCATGCAAAATATTTTCTATGTTCGAACAAATACAAAAATTCTATTGGAATTATAAGAAATACAAAAGAAAACATCCTTTACCGTTCAAGAAGTTAAACAAGAATCACAAGCGATAAAAGATATACTTACGTTATCATCACAGTCTAAAAATCTAGGCTATAACAATCAAAAAATAAGCACAAAACCAAAAATAGTGGGAGCGGTTCTTAAAAAATCAGTTAAAAGTAAATCGATAGTACCATTAAGAGCTGAGAATCAAGATTATAGACAAGTAGTGCCAAAAGTGGAGGTGCCTGTTATAGTGGTTAATCGCAAGATGAAAAGTAAAGTAAAAGCAACAGTGGAAAATTTTGAGCAAAACCAAGCAAGAGAATGTGTAGGTATGCAACCCGCTAAAAGTAGTGCCATTATAGCAGCACAATCAGATGTTGGTATAAAGAAAAATCCATTAAAAGTTGCTTCCCAAGCTCAGTCATCCTTTATGAGAAATAAAAGATCTCTAGAAAATCCTGCAAAGTAGCAGTTTGATCATGAGCCTTGTGAAAGCTCTCTTAATTACACATGTAAACGTAAAGCAGTTAGTTACACAGTTTGAAAGACACCTAGAAATATAGTGAATCCAAATAGATTCTCTAAAAATAGAGTTAAATTTGTTACTTGTTATAATTACAACTTCTATAGACCTGTTGCAAAAGGAAAGCTGCTGTTTTTTACGGTAGTTATTTTCAAAAAAAATCTGATTTACTTTACAGCAGGTCTTATATTATTTTGGAACTTGTTTTTCTACTCTAACTGCCTATTCTGTAAAACCTAAAGAGGTATGCATGAAAACTACTTGCATTGCTAATGTTATTCATTAGCATATAATCAAATCTAATATAGGTTTCTATATAAAATAGGCAGTGGAATTTATGCTCAAAGTGGAGCGTTCAATAGATTACTTAGAAAAAGAAAAAAATAATTCAGAAGCTTCCAAAATATTAGAGAAAGTACAACGTATAGGACAAGCTTATAAATCTTCTGAACTTAAACGTTATCGTAGGTTTGATAGTGATGGTGAAAGAGAGAAAAATACAGAGCTATTTTCTTGCTATAAGAAATGGCAACCTGCAGAAAGTACAAGATCTTTTAAAAGCAGGAGTAAAGCTTAACATCATTGATAAAAATAATAAAGATAATACACCTTTACACTATGCTGTTGAAAGGGATAAAAAAGAAATAGTTGAAAAATTACTGCAAGAATGGAAGGCAGATGTTAACGCTAAAAACAATAAAGGTGATACACCTTTGCATATTGCTGTTTCCAGAAATAACAAAAAACTTGTATCGCTACTTCTAGATAAACAAGCAAGAAGTGATATCAAAAATAATGAGGGTAAAGAGCCATATGAATTAGCTAAAAATCAAGAGGTAAGCTATATTTTTAAACATAGGAGCTCTCATTCTTCTGACTATAATGATATTATGAGTCAAGCCAATCTTAATGAGGAGTTAATAAAAATTGTTAAGAGTAGCACCTCAGAAAAATAAAAATCAAACGACATTGAAGATCTTTTGAAGAAAGGAGCGAACATTAATTTTCAGGACGCTAATTATGAGTTAAATACACCGTTACATGCGGCTGTTCGCAAACAGGAACCTAAAGTAGTTAAGCTGCTTGTCAAAAATGGAGCAATACAAATCAAGAATAGTAAAGGTAAAATGCCACTAGATATTGCTAAAAGTCTTAATAACGAAGGTATTATTCAAGAATTAGGCAGAGTTTCACTTCTAAAAAGGGCAAATACTGGAGAAAACAAGCCAGAAATTGGTTCTTCTAAAAAGCCAAGAATTTCCGTAACCGTTCACAGAGATAAGGTGATTTACAAAGTAAATATAAAAGTGTAAAGAAATAGGAAGCTAAATATGGAATGGGTAAATGACAAAAGTGCTGCAAGAAAAGATTGTAGCAGAAAACGCTAATCTCAAGGAAGAAATAAAAGCGCTGATCAGAGAAAATGACAGCTTGAAAGCAAAAATAGTTGAATTAGAAGACAAATTGGGCTTAAATTCGCAAAATTCATCGCTGCCACCATCACGAGATATATATCGTAAGAAAGCAAAAAAGAAAAGTGATAAAAAACCAGGAGGTCAGCCAGGACATAAGGGGCATAAGCGTGAATTAATGGCTGCAGACGAGGTAGTGAGCTGCACAATTGATACGATTTGTATGTGTGGAGGTAAGGTTACTTTAGAAGATGAAATTATTCATCAGAAGGCAGAATTGCCAGAAATTAAGCCAACTGTAACTGAGTACAGATTGCAAAGAGGACATTGTAGAGTATGTAATAAAAGAATTACAGCAAATTTACCCGAAGGTGTTGCAAGAGATCTTCTAGGATCTAATGCTAAAACAATTATAAGCAGCCTTAGCGGCTTTTTTATTAACTCAAAAAGAGAGGTACAGCAAATTTTAGGCAGTATTTTTAATCTAAATATAAGCCTTGGTTTAGTCTCAAATACTGAACGCAGGGTATCGAAGAAGTGTGCATCTGAATATGAGAAAATGAAGGAAAAGTTACAAGGAAGCGAATATTTGCATATAGACGAAACAGGACACAGAAATCAAGGAAAGAGAGGCTGGAGTTGGGTAATAACGAACAAAGCGTTGACACTTCTGAAGGTAAGCGAGTCTCGTGGTAAGAAGGTGTTGAAGAGTTTACTGCCAGAATATGATGGTATAGTTGTGAGCAATAGATACGCTGTATACAATTACTTCAATCGTGAAAATAGACAGATATGTTGGGCACATTTGGCAAGAGATTTTGAGAGATTTGCCCATAGTAAAAATGTTGAAGTGAGCAAAATTGGCCAAGCACTAAAATCGCTCAGCAATAAGGTGTTTGTAGTAGACAAGGCAAAAAAACACAATTTGATAGATAATTTGAGATTTTATCGACTGATGCGAAAAATTCGGAAAAGGGTAAAACATTTTTTGCGTAAAATGACGAGGGTTGTAAATAGCACTCAAGCTTCAAGAATGGCCGCTAAGATGTTACGGTCTGAGGATATGATGTGGAAGTTTTTAAGAAAACCTGAAGTGATAGAAACAACCAACAACCTTGCAGAACGGCAAATTAGACGGTACGTAATTTATCGTAAAAACAGCTTTTTCACCTGGTCAGAACGTGGGGAAAGATTCGTGGAAAGAATGTTGTCAATATTTTTGACATCACGTCTAAATGGCCAAAACCCCTTTCAAAAGCTACAGAATCTACTAGCTGTCACTGCTTAGTTCTTTATTCATTCTCACAATCCGTGAACGGTTACGAATTTCCTTCATGAAAAAAGAAGAGCCTGAAGGAACAAAAATCGAAGAGGATGAATCAAGAACATACCTTGCTTCTGGATTAAATAATACTCTTCATGGCAACATTTACCAGCTAAAATTGTTAATGTTATTTTTAAAGCGTGGACTAGATAAAAGCTACTCTTTTCGTTTGGCTACAGAGTAGAATAATGCTGAAAAATTTGATGATTTGGTTTTTATATGTAATAATTCAAAATCAAAAAAAAAATATCGTTTTTTGCAAGCAAAACACAAGCAAAATAAGGAGGATAATAAAATTGGAATAAGCGATTTACTCACAAAAAATAAAGATGGTGAATTTAATTTGGCAAAGTATTTCATTTCCTACTTAAAGATTAAATACAATCAAGACTTTATCAATGGTGAACTGAAAGATTTTGTTATTTGTACCAACATTGATTTTGATCTAGATCAAAGCAGAACACAAGATGCAGTAAAAAAGTTGAAAGTGCAAAAAAAATAAAGGAAAGGAAATTTTGGTTGAAACAATTAAAGATAATGATGTCTTCTTTAAAGATGGCGGTGAGAGATATAAGCTTTCTTATGAAGTATATAACAATGTTACAAAAAATAATATCATAGAATTCAGTAGGATTATTCCTAGGATGTTTCTATGTTCCAAAAGAGGAAAGGGAGTGTTAAATAAACTGTGTCAAACCGAAAAAAAAGTAATAAATTGATATAAAAAAATGGAGGTTTGACAATGAGTCAGAAAGTAGTAAACAGAACTACCGGTTTGGTAGATTATAAAGAATTAGAAACAAATATCCTGTCGTCTATACGAGAAGGAAGATACCGTCTTGTCAGTCAACAAGAAAATTATAGAAATTGAATCTTAAGCTGTATTACGAAATCAAAAAATACTTTCTATCAACATATACACTAACCAACTACATTAAATAAATTTGTGTAAAATGCTATTTTACATAAGATAGAAAGTACGCATTTTTTGATTTTAAAGTACTAAATTCTCCTCCAACCGCTTTGCCCTGTAATTCTTGATATGGTCAGGATTAAAAGCACTTTTGGATTTTAGAACACCGAAAATGATATGGAGTAGCTTACGCATTGCAGCACCAACGATAGCCATATTATGCTTACCCTTTTCCTTTAATCTCTGGCAAAAACTAATAATGATAGGATTGTGATTCTTAGCTACTATAGCAGGAAAGAAAAGTGCTTTACGTAATGTTTGTGAACCGGATTTACTTAATCTGGGTTTGGCATATACAGAGGAACCTGACGTCATATTTCGTGGTATAACTCCTGTATATGCTGCCAATTGCCTGGCATCTCTAAAAACCTCTATGTCAGGAACTTCAGCTAAAATAGCTATTGCTGATTCTTCTCCTATTCCTGGAATAGTCAATAGAAGTTGAAAATTTTCCAACAATTCTTTATGTTGATTTAATAGTTCACGTACGGAGTTTTTTATTGTTTCTATTTTTTGAGCTATATTCATTGCAAGGTCTTCCCAAGCACTTGCAACTTCTTTAAGCAGTCTCTCTTTTTTTTCTAAGTGGTTATTTACTAATGTTAACTCATCTTTTAACGCAACTGAGCAACGATAAAGATGTTTTAATTTTTTCATTTCAGGAGAAGGTGGTGTCCAACTAGAAGGTTCCTGTCTTTGGCAATAATCAGCAATAACTTCTGCATCGGTCTGATCATTCTTTTGTCGTATCAGCTTACTCCTTGCATAAGATTTTATGCAATAAGGATTTACAACACTAACAGAATGTCCAGCGTTGTGCAGAAACTCAGCCAAAGCTTCGCTATAACAACCAGTAGCCTCCATGCAGGCTTTTACTTCTTCTACATTATGTTTTTGTAGAAAGCTAAGTAAACCTTGAAACCCAGAATCCTCGTTTTTAAAACTCCTTTTTCTAGTTTCACATCTTCCTTTTTTGCTTATGAACGAGAGAAAAACATCAAAGCGATCTTTCGATACATCTATACCTAAAAAGTTGTTGATCATATATAACCCCATGCGTTACCATTAAAAATGAAAAGTAAGGCTAGTCTTGTGAATACAGAATTAGAACCATTTAGGTTTTTCTACGATACCGTCCAGCCTGTACTCTTGAGAAGAGAACTCTTATCTACCTTACAGATTTTATATCTAAGACCACTGACAGAGTTCTTCTCTTCTCCATCTAATGCTTAAGCTTAAAACATTAGATGCTTTTTACAAGATACAAGACCGTTGACAGGAAGAGATGGAGCATTAACACCGTTTATAAAAAAGTTGCTGGAGGTAAGCCTGGAAGGTGAAATAGAAAACCACTTGTCGGCTGAAAGCGAAGAGAATAATCGAAGAAATGGGAGGAATGCAAAGACTTTACGTACAAGCGCAGGGTCATTTGAGCTTTTGACGCCAAGAGATAGGGAAGGAAGTTTCGAACCACAAATAGTCAAAAAAAGGCAAACAAACTTACATCCAGAGCTTGAAACGAAGATTTTGAGCACATTTGCCAGTGGTATGGGCTATAGAGATATAGTGTCACATGTTGAGGAAATTTATGATCACAAAATATCGGCGGCAGAGATATCAAGTATTACTGACAAATTGCTACCAGTAATCAACGAATGGCGTAGTCGCCCGCTGCAGTCTGTATATCCGATAGTTTTCATGGTTTTTTAAAGTCAAAGAGGACGGGCATTGCGTAAGTAAATGCATGTATAATATATTAGGCATAGATCAAAATGGCAAAAAAGAAGTATTAGGTTTTTATTTGGCTGAAAGTGAAGTTCTGGTTGGGAGTGCTAAATGACCTCAAAGAAAGAGGAGTAGAAGATATCCTTATTGCCTGCGTTGATGGGCTGAAAAGCTTTCCTGCAGCTATAAACAGTGTCTTTCCTAATGCGGAAGTGCAGATGTGTATAGTGCATCAGATACGCAACTCACTGAAGTATGTGGCCAGTAAAGATGCGAAGAGTTTTTTGAGCGATTTAAAGAAGGTATATCAAGCTTCAAGCAAGGAAATTGCCGAGAATTATCTGTTGGAATTGGATGAAAAATGGGGCACAAAGGGGAGTGTTAAATAAACTGTGTCAAACCGCATTTTTAGTTCAACTCAATTTTCAATCTGCCAGGAAAGAAAACATCAAGTTGAGAGATAGTTAAAGCCCAATCATGTACAGGCATCGTCCACTTTTCCTCTGCCTTCTTTATAGCACAATATACCTGCTTATACAAGGCATTTATGCTGGTAAATGAGCCTTTGGTCTTAGTGAATTTCCTAATTTGCCTATGTAGCCCCTCTATGGGATTGGTGGTGTAGATTATCCTCCTAACTGGACCAGAATACTTAAAATAACCAGACAAGTTTTCCCAATTATTCTGCCAAAACCATAGGATACTTTGTGCCCCATTTTTCATCCAATTCCAACAGATAATTCTCGGCAATTTCCTTGCTTGAAGCTTGATATACCTTCTTTAAATCGCTCAAAAAACTCTTCGCATCTTTACTGGCCACATACTTCAGTGAGTTGCGTATCTGATGCACTATACACATCTGCACTTCCGCATTAGGAAAGACACTGTTTATAGCTGCAGGAAAGCTTTTCAGCCCATCAACGCAGGCAATAAGGATATCTTCTACTCCTCTTTCTTTGAGGTCATTTAGCACTCCCAACCAGAACTTCACTTTCAGCCAAATAAAAACCTAATACTTCTTTTTTGCCATTTTGATCTATGCCTAATATATTATACATGCATTTACTTACGCAATGCCCGTCCTCTTTGACTTTAAAAAACCATGAAAACTATCGGATATACAGACTGCAGCGGGCGACTACGCCATTCGTTGATTACTGGTAGCAATTTGTCAGTAATACTTGATATCTCTGCCGCCGATATTTTGTGATCATAAATTTCCTCAACATGTGACACTATATCTCTATAGCCCATACCACTGGCAAATGTGCTCAAAATCTTCGTTTCAAGCTCTGGATGTAAGTTTGTTTGCCTTTTTTTGACTATTTGTGGTTCGAAACTTCCTTCCCTATCTCTTGGCGTCAAAAGCTCAAATGACCCTGCGCTTGTACGTAAAGTCTTTGCATTCCTCCCATTTCTTCGATTATTCTCTTCGCTTTCAGCCGACAAGTGGTTTTCTATTTCACCTTCCAGGCTTACCTCCAGCAACTTTTTTATAAACGGTGTTAATGCTCCATCTCTTCCTGTCAACGGTCTTGTATCTTGTAAAAAGCATCTAATGTTTTAAGCTTAAGCATTAGATGGAGAAGAGAAGAACTCTGTCAGTGGTCTTAGATATAAAATCTGTAAGGTAGATAAGAGTTCTCTTCTCAAGAGTACAGGCTGGACGGTATCGTAGAAAAACCTAAATGGTTCTAATTCTGTATTCACAAGACTAGCCTTACTTTTCATTTTTAATGGTAACGCATGGGGTTATATATGATCAACAACTTTTTAGGTATAGATGTATCGAAAGATCGCTTTGATGTTTTTCTCTCGTTCATAAGCAAAAAAGGAAGATGTGAAACTAGAAAAAGGAGTTTTAAAAACGAGGATTCTGGGTTTCAAGGTTTACTTAGCTTTCTACAAAAACATAATGTAGAAGAAGTAAAAGCCTGCATGGAGGCTACTGGTTGTTATAGCGAAGCTTTGGCTGAGTTTCTGCACAACGCTGGACATTCTGTTAGTGTTGTAAATCCTTATTGCATAAAATCTTATGCAAGGAGTAAGCTGATACGACAAAAGAATGATCAGACCGATGCAGAAGTTATTGCTGATTATTGCCAAAGACAGGAACCTTCTAGTTGGACACCACCTTCTCCTGAAATGAAAAAATTAAAACATCTTTATCGTTGCTCAGTTGCGTTAAAAGATGAGTTAACATTAGTAAATAACCACTTAGAAAAAAAAGAGAGACTGCTTAAAGAAGTTGCAAGTGCTTGGGAAGACCTTGCAATGAATATAGCTCAAAAAATAGAAACAATAAAAAACTCCGTACGTGAACTATTAAATCAACATAAAGAATTGTTGGAAAATTTTCAACTTCTATTGACTATTCCAGGAATAGGAGAAGAATCAGCAATAGCTATTTTAGCTGAAGTTCCTGACATAGAGGTTTTTAGAGATGCCAGGCAATTGGCAGCATATACAGGAGTTATACCACGAAATATGACGTCAGGTTCCTCTGTATATGCCAAACCCAGATTAAGTAAATCCGGTTCACAAACATTACGTAAAGCACTTTTCTTTCCTGCTATAGTAGCTAAGAATCACAATCCTATCATTATTAGTTTTTGCCAGAGATTAAAGGAAAAGGGTAAGCATAATATGGCTATCGTTGGTGCTGCAATGCGTAAGCTACTCCATATCATTTTCGGTGTTCTAAAATCCAAAAGTGCTTTTAATCCTGACCATATCAAGAATTACAGGGCAAAGCGGTTGGAGGAGAATTTAGTACTTTAAAATCAAAAAATGCGTACTTTCTATCTTATGTAAAATAGCATTTTACACAAATTTATTTAATGTAGTTGGTTAGTGTATATGTTGATAGAAAGTATTTTTTGATTTCGTAATACAGCTTAAGATTCAATTTCTATAATTTTCTTGTTGACTGACAAGACGGTATCTTCCTTCTCGTATAGATGACAGGATATTTGACTCTAACTCTTGATAATTTACTAACCCAACATAGTTATTTGCTATTTTTTCACTCATGTGTAAAACCTCCGTTTTTATATTAACTAAAATACATCATTTCTTGGTTTGATACAGTTTATTTAACACTCCCGTGCAGGATTCAAAGAAGGCTGGATAATAGACCTACTCAAGTTTAGTATTCGGCTTTGTAGCATTATACAACGCAAAACCCATACACCACATCTACTGCCACTGCGAAATAAAACATAAAACGCAACACAGCTCACCAATAATAACGCACCAACAACACCAGCCGCAATTGGTTGGTTTGATGATTTTTCGTATATAGGGATTTCCTTCACTATAAAAACATGGTTCTATTTCAGCAGAAAAGGGTTGTTCTGTGAGTTTGACTCTTGCTCAATAGTTTGCTCTGGTTTCATATGTAAATTGAAAATCTTTACTATTTATATTAATATACTCATATAATTTAATGTCAGTTTTTGTCACACTGGTTTACGTCAAGACTATTTTTAACCTCTTCAACATCTGTTGGTGCATTAGAAGTCCTTCATATTTTGCAATAGTGGTTTCCTTATAAATCCTTGAGTTTTTTTGCAACAGCTTTTCCTATTCTCTTCGATGTTTTCATCTCCTCTTGTTAAACAATGCAATCAAGACCATAAAATTTCTCCAATTGCTCACTCCACAGCATCGGTATTTCTCTCAAATCAACTAATTTCAAATCTCTTGGCTGTCTCCCATTTACTATGTCTTCTTTAATCTTTGGTGCTAAATAGTTCAACCTCAAAATTTGCTGTATACGTCTTGTACCTATATTAATTTTGGCACTCAGCTCCTTCACACTTTCGTATTTTCCCTCTTCTAGTTGCCGTTTCCAAGAATGGGCTCTTACCACTGCTTTCAGTAATGCATTGTTTGTTTTACCTTCTGGTTCTACTACCGTGCATTTATTTCCTTTCTTCTTTATTGGTATAAACTTTTCCTCTGATTCAGAACTCACTTCTATTCCATCTTCCTTAACCATTACTCCCTTTATTAACTTTTTCACTACTTCTTTCTGCTTTCCAAAACTTAAATTTTTCCATTTTTCTTCGGTCTTTTCTTTCCAATTTTCATATAGCTGTTCAGCTTTCTTCATCACTTCTTTTTCCACTTCTCCAGCAACTATTGTTCGGTTCACTGATCCACAATCCTTCCCCCTTAAATGGTTATTGCACACATAATATCGGTACCTTTTATTTTCTTTTTTTGAGTATGTCAGCGTCATATTTACATCACAGCTCTTGCACTTAATTATTCCCTTTAGTAGCGCTTCCTCGTATTTCGCCTTTCTATATGGTTGATTCTTTATCAATTCCTGTGCTTTTTGCCATTTTTCTTCTTCTATTATCGCTTCATGTTTTCCTTCATACTCTTTCTCATAATGCCGTATTTTTCCCATATATATTGGATTTGTTATTATTCTCCTTACCGTCGCTTTTTTAAAGATATCTGATTTTGTTCTGTAACCTTGACTATTTAGCTCCCTTGCCAATTCTGCCATTGATCTCAGCTCCATATACCTCTCAAATATATACCTTACCACTTTTGCTTCTTTCTCATTTATTATTAATTCTTTATCCTTTACATCATATCCAAGCGGCAAAGTTCCTCCCATCCATAATCCTTGTTCCTTTGATGTTGCTATTTTATTTTTTACCCTTTCTACTATCATCTCTCTTTCTAGTTGTGCTGCTCCTGATAACACTGTTTGTACAAACTTTCCCATTGGCGTATTATTGTCAAATATCTGCGTTACTGCTACAAAATTTACTCGGTGCCTTCTAAAAAATGATGTTACCTCTATGCTGTCTTTTGTTTCTCTTGAGAGCCTATCTAGCGTATATACCACTACACAATCTACCTCTCCTTTTTTTACATCTTCAAATAATTCCTTTATCGCTGGTCTTTCTAAATTCTTTCCTGAGAAACCTCCATCATCGTACCTTTTGGCCAATATTACCCAGCCTTCTCTGCTCTTTATGTACTTTTCACATGCTACCCGTTGTGCATCAAGACTATTAAACTTTTGTTCCAGACCATCTTCATTTGATTTTCTCGTATATATCGCACATCTTACCTCTTTCAGCATTCTTTCTCCTTATCTCTCATTCCAAATAGAAGCGGCCCATTGTAGCTCATTCCCATTATTTTTCCGGCTACTGCTGACAATGACGTGTAAAACTCTTCTCTGTAGATTAAACCCTGATCTGTTACCATTACTGCATGCGTCTCTTCTCCTCTCTCTAGTATTAATTCTGTCCCTTCTACTGGTAATTTATCGCTACTTATTCTTTTTCCCTTTTCTAGCCGATCTGCCAGATATTCTAGTCTTTTTGCTCCTTTTCTTGACATTTTTCCATACGCTTCCTCCTGCATTCTATATGCTAATCTAGGTATCAGATATTTCTTTGAATGTTTAGGTGCCTCTTCCCCAAATACCTTCTTCCACGTTTTTCTCAGCTCACTCAAAGGTTTTCTCTCTAAATTCATTACTTTCTTTTCCATTTCCTTCTCCATATTTTTAGCCCTTCATAAATAGCTTCTCAATTCTGTCTATTTCTTTCTTCAATATTTCAGTGATCTCCTTACTGTTTTTCGCATAATCCATTGCTGTCATTCCAAATTTATCCGCTTGTTCTATTTCTCCTCCAGCCTTCACTAATTCTTTCACTATCTCTTTTTCGCCTATCATGCATGCAAGGTGCAGCGGTGTGCATTTATTTCCATATTCTTCCGCATTTACATTCCCTCCTGATTTTATCAATTCCCTCACGATTTCTAGACGTTTCTCCGTTACCGCTAGATGCAGTGCTGTATATCCTTCTACATCTACTGCATTTACATTCGCTCCTTTTTCAACTAATAAACTCACTGTTTTTGCTTCTACTGCATAATGCAGTTCCTTCTCGTCTCTTGCATAAATATTTTCATGTGAGTTCTCTAATAATTCTTCTGCTGACTTATTAAATTTGCCAAACTTTAACATAATCCACCTCACCTTTTCTTTGACCTTTTTTTTTAAGCTTTCCTTCTCACCACCTCATCTATCATTTCATTCACTTTGCTTATTATCTTGCTTGCTAAATTTTGACATTCTTCCTTTATTAGTGATTTGTCTCTCTTCCTTATTTCTTCTATCTCTATTATTTTTAACTCTGGTAAATAACTCCCATTCAACATGTCTGCTATTTCTCCCACTAGCCTCTCTATTCCATAGCACGTCAGTTCTCTACTTTTTGTTACTCCACCTTTTTCTCTCAGAAATTTGCTCGCCTTTTCACTTTCTTTGCTATCACATAGGCAATACTTTTCACTTTCCCAAATGTAATACATTGGTGTTGCACCATATTTATTCAGTTGATTAACCTCAGCTCCTGCTTTTACTAGCTCTTTTATTATTTCAACTCCTCCTATTTTGCATGCAGAGTGGAGTGGCGTACATCCAGTGACATATTGAGTGGCATTTACTTCTGCTCCCGACCTTAGCAACACTTTTACATTTTCTAAGCTTTTCGCAAATACTGCACAGTGTAGAGGTGTATAACCATTTTTATCTCTTGCATTTACCTCTGCTCCTTTTTTTATTAATAATCTCACCGTTTTGTAATCAGAGATTTCTACTGCTTGATGCAAGATCGTCTCTCCTTCTTCATTTCTTTTATTAATATCGTTACTTGATACTTCTTTAAAAAACTTACTAAAAGATTCTTTGCTAAACTTCATACTTACCTCACAAAACTAGCTTTTCTAGCGCCAGACAAATTTCTTATATTTACCTGCCGCTATTCAAGTCATGTCCTTTTTGGCATGAGAAAGCAAGTCCTTTTCTTTTTATTTCATACATTTTAACCTATTATTAATATAATATATGAGGATCTAAATATAAGTACTTAACTTATTACAGATATCACTTGACTATTTTTCCAACTTCTGTGCAAATGTCGATGTTCGTGCCACTTCAGTACTCCTGGATAAAATACTAAAATATGATTTTCTAATTCGTGTATTGAGTCTTTTTGCTTTAAATCTAAATTGTTTTCAAAATGAACATAGTGTTCTGCCACACCAAATCTTATAACTTTCTGGTTGGTAAAATCTTCTACTTTGTAGTGGTGAGTAACGCTAAACCTTTCTAAAATTGGCTTGTATTTTAAATTCCACAGTTGTTCAGATAGTTTGCTACTTCCTAGTAAAAATTTACTTCCTTTTTCTTCCACACTACCAACTGGAAAACATGCGTTTATTTCCCCCAAGTTCCAGCTATCTGATAATACTATCTGCGCTTTCGCAAACTTAATCTCAGGTAATAAGCTCTGTGGTAGCGGATATAGCGCTTTGAAGTTATACCACACATGATTTCTTTCATAAATACCGTTATAATTCTTTGTGTGAGGCTCGGTTTCTCCAAGTATTGCTACATCTAATCGATATATGTCATTACTAAATGCTTGCTCATAATGAACACGAAAAGTACTAAACTTAAAACTTGGATTTAAGATTTTTAGCTCAAATGAGTTCTTCCGACCAAATGATAACACCGGTCCATCTTTTTCTATTTTTACCCCTGAATAATCAGAAAGAAGATCTCCAAATAAACTCTCATCCAATATAAATCTCTGCACATTATAATAATCGTTAAAAATCCTCATTAATCTGGATCTTACAGGCAGTGATAGTTTTGCCAGCTCTACTACTGCATCTACGAAGAAGTCATTTGGTACCTCTTTTATCCCTACTTGCAACTCAAAAAAGTGTTTACCGGGTGGCTCTTCAATAATTGTAATATCTTCTATATTTGCCCACTTTAGTGCTATTTTGAGTGATGCTGGGGTTCCACGTAGTCTTTGAAATTTTACTCCTTCTACTACGGCTTTTCTTCTATCTTTTACCCAACGCAGTATCTCTTCTAAACCATATTCTTCTATTATCCACGGCAATGTTTCTTCTTTAAGACTAAACTTAAATCCTCTGATACAGTTTGGATCTACTTTATAATCTATCGCATCTACCAATGCTTTTTCTTGTTTTGTTGCGTTTAGTGGCAATAGCATTTTAAATTTCGCAAATTTGCACACTCATTCCCCAGTACCACAACATCCTCTTTTGGCTCTATTAATTCCACATTTTCTACACCATCTACAAATAGATTCGCTATTATCCACGATCTTGTTACACTCCACCCTAATCTTTTTGCTAATTCAAACTTCTCAATAAACTGCTTCTTGATTTCCTCCTCTGATATTACAGGACTTATGCTCATTCTGCTGTGGATATCTATTTCCATAATATTGCAGCCAATTACTGTTACTGTATCGGTTAAAACCCTTATATCATCTCTAGTAACCTGCTTTTTTACAATTTCTAGTAACTCTTCTAACGCTATGCCAGTTTGTGTTGATAAGATTGAAATTTGTACTTTCCCTGGTATAGTTGATTCCACTAGTGCATCTTTTACTCTACTATCTGCTGACAGTGCATGATATTTATAATATTCCTTACTTCCTCCTGTTGACCAACCTGCTATCTTTGCTTTAATTCTTTTTCTAAATCGTTCATCATCTTCTTCTTTCTGCCTCTCTACTCCATAAAACTCAGCCAAATTATCAAGATCTTCTCCCGTTGCAAATTTCAGTAAATTACCCTTTACAGCTTCGTTTATCCTTTGTCTGAGCAAAAGTTCTCTCCATGCTGATACTTCTAAAATCTTCATCGCTGGGTCACTTTCAACTAATGCTGTAAAACTTTCATCTCTACGCACTAACTCTTCCTTCATTCTCGAAAATATTTCCTCGAAACTTAGCTTTTCTACAATATTTGGCAACTGCATACTTATATAACCATTCCATCAAAGCGAATGTTTTTCCCACTTGGTACGTATAATCCTTCTAGGTCAAGCGTTACTTTTCCTTCTTTCACCTCTGTCATTTTTACTTTTTCTAACTTAAATCTCTTCTCAAATTTCCCCAGTGCTTCTGCTGTTGCTGCATAGATTTCCAAAGTTAAATCTCTACTGATTGGTTTATCCACTAATTCAAATAGCCTAGACCCATAATCCCTTCTCATGATTCTACTGTTAATAGGAGTGGTCAGTATATCAATTATCGACTGCTTTAAGTGCTCTATTCCTTCTAACGTCTTTCCTGTTTTAGCATCCATACCCTTCATTTCTATTTTGCAAAGACGCTTTCACTGCCTTTTATTACTTTAAACCCACATGAAACTATATCTCCTACTCTTCCTACACTAAGACCATTTGCAAACACTATTTTTGATCCTTGAATCATTACTTTTCCTTCACTAAAACTGTCTCCTTGCCTACATATTGACTTGCCGTTTACAAAAACATTATTACTTCCGCTAATGCAGAAATGTGGTATAGCTTTTCCACAATAGTCTCCTAACCTTACTATTCCTTTGTTCAATTTAAGTCGATCCTTTCTGCTTTCAGTTTTATTCCACTTTTTGTCATTTCTATGCTCGATTCCCCAGCTTTCAGTGTTATTTTGTCTACTACTTCAATCTCTAAATGATGTTTATCTTTATCGTATGACAACTTTGTTCCATCTTGAAATGTTAAGCTACTCACCTCTTTTTTATTTTCTGGTGCAGAGTACTTTTGTTGATATATTCCAGGAAGTACTACTCCTAAAGATAATTCTCCCAGCGGGGAAAGTATAACTACTTGCTCATCAATATCTGGCGGAGACCAATTTCTATCTTTTCCTGCTTTGCTTGTTATCCATGGCAACCAATCTGTTAAAAATTCTCCTATTTTAATTCTTACTTTTGCTTTTTCATAATCTACTTCTTTTACAAGCCCTATTCGTACAATGTTTGCTAATTTTCTTTGCAGCTCTGAAATAGCAAAATTACTCTCTAACATTTTCTCCTATTGTAATCGTATGTGGCTTAATCTTATTTTCTGTCCATATCGATTTACCTAAATGAAGCTGATGATTCCAATCAACCATCCACACCAAATATGCATCTAATTCGGGTCTAAATCCATCAGGCTCTGCAGAAAGAAATTCAGCCGGAGATACATTCTTTTCCCAGGTATTCTTGTTCACTACTCTTACTACTTCTGCTGCTAATGACCTTACAACTAACGAGGAATCCTCGACTGTTCCATCAACTACAACCCTTGCTTCAAATCTTGCTTTTAGCGCTAATTCTTCTGTTCCAGGATCTTTTCCCGATTCTAAACTCACAAGCTCTACAAATAACGCTGGCGCTATCAATTCTTTTCTTATTGCTGGATAAATTTCACATGTCTGTATAGACGGTATTTCTTCCTTCAGTGTGCTGCAAATTGTTTGATGTAAATCTGTCCAGAACTTTGTCATATCTTTAAAATATAGTTTAGCTCATGCTTAAAGTATTTCTCAAACACTCTCTCACTCTCATAATTAACAAGGTCTTTTATTATTCTTGAGCCTTCTGGTTCCAGCGGTAGTTTTACTTCCTTTATTGGCAATGCTGCTCTTCCTTCACGTTTAAACATACCGCTATTTCCTTTTGGCATAACTGCTGCAAATCCTCCTATAAACTCATACTTTCCTACTTTCGATCCTCTTCTTGTTTTTTGTATTTTGCCAATTGCCGATGCTCTAATGTCATAGAGATTTGCTCTAATTAACACTTCTAATCTGCTAGTTTTCGCCTTAAAAATTCTTAATCTCTTTCTTATCAAACTTTTCTTTTCCTCACTGATTTCCTTAGCTGCTTTTGCTTTTAACCATAGTGCTGTTCTATTTAGTGCTTTTATAGCTGCCAGTTTTACTTTCTGCTCTTTTCCGTCAATATTGGAGATTATTTCATTAATATTGTTACTAGTTTTAATATTAAACACTTTCTATTGCCTCAATTTTCCATATTTTACCTGAAGAATCTTTCAATGGTGGTTCAAAAATCTTGTAGAACCTTTTTTCAATCTTGATATAATTACCTATGCTAAAGGAAGTAACGTCCTGATCACGTATTTCTATAGAAGCAATTTGCTGAGTTAATGCTCCATCTGCACCTAAAGAATACGTAGTATCGGGACGTTTAATTAGCACTTTCATTTTACGAATACTCTCCTTATTTTTATTACAATATATGGCTTCCACTCCTAGATGCTCAAAACAATCTTCCAATAATTTTCCTATATTCATCAACTAGAACTAATTTTTACCAAAACTGCCGGACGATGGCACATTGGCAGAGGATTTGACTGCGTATGTAAATCAGTTCCTCTATCAAATCTTCTTGGCTCTTGTTTTGCATATAATGGCTGACCAAGCGTATTCACCGTCTCATTAAAGTCTGCTGGTGCAAAATATGTCGTAAACGTACTTGCTGTTCCTACTGGAAAACAGTTTCCACTTTCTCTTTCTATAAACCTTCTCACGGTTCCTTCAGGATCAGTTGCTTGCCCTCTATATTCCTCAAACGTGATTCCACAGAATGTAAATCCTGACCTCATATCATTCCGAAGTGCTGCTCCTTCTTGCCATCTTTCGTATGCTTCTTTCACTTTACTATGCGAAGTTAATGCATCAAAAAACTCAGGGCTTACCAAAGCATGAATCCCGGTCATATATTCACCACTTAGATTATCTTCAATATGCCGCAATACTTCTAGACATTTACGCTTGACATCGGTTGTCGCTGTTCCTAGTGCAAAATTTACTACTTTTGGTGTTATTTCAAATTCGTTGTACAGATTTAGTAATTCTGACCCATCAGCATCTAAAATTATTCCTTTCAGCGCTCCCATCCGCAAATGCTCCAACGTTATTGCATGTTTATTTCTCATTAGCTGCAAATGGTCAGTTATTACATCTGCCAGCGCTTTCAGTTCACTTTCTGATCCAAATGCCCTTATTCCCTGTACCTCCTCTGGTAATACTACATCATCATGTGGAATATGTGGAATCGTAAATGTTCTTACCTTTCTTTTTCCTCTTTTTCCTACTGTTGCTGGTGCTCCGGGTAACTGCGTTGGTAATAAACTTAATACTCCATTTTGCTCTTCTATAGTAATATGTCTAAATCTTACTGACCTACTTGGAAATAAATTTAAATTTTCAACACGTCCATAATTTATCGGCAATATATTCATCGCATTTGTTAGTGCTGTCATGCTAAATGCTGTATTTGTAAATGGATTTTGCATTCTTTTTCCCCTTATTAATTTAAATTAAACACCCTTACGAATGATGATTCCTCGGGCTTCAAGTTGCTGTATTGCTGCAGCTTTTTGCTCTTCAGTGATATTTGCTGGCCATACAACTGCATGATCTGCTAGCATTGCTATGCGAGTAATAATTACTCCTTTCATATCAGAATCTTTGCTATTTATATCATTTGTAATTACTCCTATTGCTGTTTGTGTACCATCTGTTCCAGTGGGACTCAGTACTCTAATAAAACCATCATCTGTCTTTTTGGCAACTACTGCGCCAAGCTTGATATTTTGACCTTTGGCAACAGTTATTTGATCTCGTGAATATAAATTTGATGCTTCATATTTTAGAAGATCACCAAGGTTATTTTGTTCTGTTATACTACTCATTTTGCTTTTCTCCTTTTGTTATATATTTTAAATGCCTACGACTTTTCGCTACCTGCATCATCAACTCTTCTCCTGAATTCTGTGGTATTGCACTCAGTATCTCTGTCTTTTTCGTTTGCTCTGCAAGTAATTCCATTAAAACCTCCCTTGCTTGCTCAACACTTACGCCCTGCTCAATAAATTCTCCTATTTTCTCTGGCATTCGTGATAAGTTACATAAACGTATTAATTCAACAACTTCAGTACGATACTTAGTTAAATTATTAGTTTCTTCTTTGAGGTCAGTTATAGTTTGTTCGTTCATAGTAATACTCCTGTTTTTATTAATAGATTTTAACTCTGAAAAAATTGTAATTCCGTCCGCAAGACCAGTATCCACAGCGTTCTTGCCAAAGTATAGCCCTGCTTCCGTTGATTTGATTGCTTCTATAGAAAGATTTCGATTACGTGCTATTAGCTGGACAAACATCTCATATAAACGATCTATTTCCTCTCTCAAACTTTCTAAACCTTCAGAGTTAATAGGCTTATGCGGATTTAAATCATTCTTTCGGCTACCAGCAAAGATTGTGGTATACTTAATACCTTGCTTTTCATCAAACCCACTTTGATCTATATGACTTGCTATTACTCCTATGCTTCCTACTCCTGAAGTTCTACTCACAAATACCTTTTCAGCGCTAGAAGCTATAGCGTACGCTGCAGAATATGCATCATCATTTGCTATCGCTATTATCCTCTTTTTTCCCCTTGCACTGTAAATAAAATCAGCAAGGTCAAACACTCCATTGACCTCTCCTCCAGGACTGTCTATATCCAACAGGATTGTTTCTATATCACTATCTTCTATTGCTTGTGTAATTTGTGCTTCTATTTGATTATAGGAAGTCATTCCAAAAATATCATCAAAAGTTTCTGACTTTTTTGTCAAGATTCCATGTATCGGTATTATTCCTCTTTCACTATTTCTTACTGCATGTTTTATATTTTTAAAGATAGGCTGCTTTCCTGTTTGTAGTGACAGTAATTCAAAACTCCTTGGTTCTACCATTACACATCTGTTTAGCCATATTGTTTGTTGTTTCATATCACCTCTTGATTGGCCGTAACGTCAGAATCAAAACTTAAGCCCAGTTCACTTGCACGTCTTTGATCTTCAGCAATTTCCTGCTCAATTTCTTCTACATCGTAACCCATTTCTGACACTACTTCTGATCGACTCTTAAATCCATTCCTTACTGCCATCTGTTGTGCTTGCTGATCTTTGAGCGGATCCACCCAATCAAATCCCTGTGGTATCCATTTCACATCTTTAAATATTTGATTATCTGTTGTAGAAAGCTCTCCAGATAAAGTGGCAAGTTCTAGCCATCTATCCCATACAGGACGGCAAAACTGAAATACCATTATGTTATGCTGTAACATTGTACATCTCCTACGAAACTCTATTAATCCTGCTCTGATTGATGAATAATTAACGCCACTTAGATCCCCAGTTAGTTGCTCATATGTTATTCCTGTACCTATTGCTATTGCTCTCAGCTGCTGTCTCATGAATGCTTCATAACTTCCTCCAACATCCGATGGTTCTGAAAATTTTATATCTTCTCCTGGGTCTAAAAGCTGCATTGTTCCAGGCTCTAAACCAGATAGTGCTACTCCTTGCTCATTACTTTCACCTTCTCCTAAAATATTTGCTTCTGGATCGAGTCTCGTAATAAATCCTGCAAACATCGCCGCTGTCTTTTTTCTCACTAGCTCTGCATCATCGTATTGATCAAGCTCATAGAGCTTTAGCAGTATATTAGAAAGCCATGGCTCTCCCCTAATTTGCCCAGGTCTTAGTGGTCTATAGATATGTAAAACATCGTTTGCTGGTACTCTTACTGATTCTCCAAACGTACTTTCACCAGGGTGTTCTTTAAATAGGTAGTATGCTTCCCTTTGCCCAAGTCTATTGAACTCAATCCCGTTTCTTATTACATTACCATTTGCTAAAGTTTGATTTGTTTTATTATCTAAGTGTTCAGATTCAAGCACTTGTAATTGCAACGGTACACACAGACCATCTCCAGGTTTTCTTGTTCTTAACCGTATGAAACATTCCCCGCCTTCTATCATGCTCCTACAAACCAGTGCTTGCAGTCCATAAAAATCATTTACTCCACTACTGTCTGCTTCATCTGTCCATCTCAGCCATAACTCTTGCACTCTTTTCCGAAACTCTGGATCTTTAGCTTTTGATTGCGGTTTTATTCCTGTTCCAATCGAGTTACTTACTATTGTATCAATGATATTTGCTGCATATGGATTTTTTCTTACCATATCACGAGAGCGGCTACGCAAGTGCTCAAGGCTTTGAGAGAGTAAATTATTTATGCTTCCCGTTTCTCCTTGCCAATACATTACCCTTCTTCCTGAGCCAGATGCATCCCAGGCTGAGCTTTTGATTTTTGGCTTGCTAAATAGTTGTTTGAATGATTTTAGTAACATTACAAAACTCCCTTGTTAGTAGCAAAAATAATTTTCCTCTTCGGCTTCATTCCAACAATCTTTAGTTCAGCCTTAATACGTTGTCTTAAGCTTAGTAAATCATTTATATCTACTTCTGCATATCTCACCACATGGTCACCATATGCAATTGATACCACTCGCTCTCCGTTTTGCAGCTTCTTTATCGCTTCTTCAATTTGAACTAAATACTCTTCGTTATACATTTACTACTTGCTTCTAAGAAACTTCCCCTATCAGCTCATCTTTTTTTATCAGGATATAACCAAATTCATTGGCTTTTTTACCCAGATTCTTTACTACTCTTTCCTTATATAACTTTTCATAATAATCCATTCCTTTTTCTACATATTCTTGTCCACATTTCAGCATTTGATAAAAAATACATGCTAATTTTCTTGCTGTAGCAGTTATTGCTTTTGGTGCTCCCAATCGATTTTTCAATCTTCTACAGTACGCACCTAATGCACTTTTACTGTGCAACATAGAATAACCAGCAAGTCGAAAAGCATTTGCAGCACGGTTAATTACTTTACGAGTTCCACTTCTAATCACTCTTTCTCCTGTAATCCTATTAAATGGACATAATCCCAACCAAGAAGTAAAATGTTTTTCTGATGGCCATTTATTAGCATTAAGACCAACTTCTGAGAGGATGGTCTGTATATTTGATGTATTAAGCCCTGGAACTTTGGTGAAATCCATGCCAGTTATTCGATACAATTCTTCGTGTGCAGCAAAGTTTGGTTTGTTTCCTGCAGACCTCTTTACTTTACTGCATTGCTTATTTTCATTTGATCTTGTTTCAAGTGTTTTATAATAGTTTTCCATACTTTTATCACATTCTTTTATTTGCTCTTGAAAAAAAGTATATGCTTCGTATTCTTGCTTTAATGTAAACAAATGCTCTTCTCTATAGTTACCTGTTAGTGCTTTTGCTATGGTTGATCTGTCATTTTTTATTCGTCTATCACTCAATTCAGCCAATCTATTAGAGTTTCTTTCACCCGCAATTATTGCTTTAATGATTCGCATACCAGTTACACCTGTAATATCACTAATAACCTTGTGTAATTGAATGTTCATTTGAATTAATGCTTTTTGCATACGTTGAGTGTGTACAGCTGCACTTTTTATCAGGTTGTCATGTTGTCTATTATAACCACGTAGTACACAAATTTGGTTATCAGGCCTAAATGATCCTTGAAGTAACCCATAGCTATGTAATTGCTGTAACCACTGGCAATCTTGAACGTCTGATTTTCTTCCAGGTACATTTTTTACATGTCGTGCATTTACCAGTTTAACTTCGAATCCATATGATTCAAGTATTTGAAACAAAGGAATCCAATATACTCCTGTTGATTCCATGGCTATCGTTCTAACTTCACACTTTTTCAACCACTTTGCTAGGTTATGAAGATCTACTGTAAAGCACCCAAATTTTTGAACGCGTTGTTTATCTCTCCCTTCTGGTACGCATGCATAATGTACAGATGAACCAATATCAATCCCTGCTGCATTAGGATTCACTACTTCTAATTTACTTTTTGCTTTTGCCATATAAAATCCCTTATATATACCTTATAATGAAGAAGTGCTTTAGCTTGGGGCGGTTATATTACACAATCTTCTAAACGAGGTAGCTAAGAAGCTCCATCAATGGTTTGACCGTCCCTTCCAAAATCATACTGATCCACGGGCATTTATTGCACCATTGCGAACTCGATTATAACTGCAGAAGCACTTCTTCATAAAATTATATCCAAAAATTACTGCAATGTGCATTAGGACGTTTCTTTCTGGTTTAACAGATTTTGTCTGTTCCGGTGCTGATCCACTTACTTTTCACTATTTTCTTTGATTTTTTACTTTCTGGTTTTTCACTTAAACTATTCCATTTACTCTCTGGCCATCTGTCTACTCCCAGTGCTATTGATGCTGCTCTTGCGTAAATTCGGCAATCTAATACTTCATTTCTTTCTCTTACTTTTTGCCACTCTTGTTTGGTGTATCCTTTTACTACTTTGCTGACTAATTGCTCTGCCGTTAGCTGCTTAAAATATTCAGGTGCATACTCCGGAAAATGACAATATCCTGCTGGCACTTTCTCTTCTTCTTTCAAAATATTAAGTAATTGAAAAAGCTCTGACTTTAATATCGATACTCCTACTGGCCATAGCTTTATTCCTCTTTTTAGCTTTTGACCACCAACTGTTATATCTACTCTACTTGGGCTGCTAAGTGGTACTAGGGCTTTATTTACACCTTTCACTGCCATTACTCTTCCAGATCCTTGATGACCTCTTACCCAGTTGTATACTTCTTGTGTTGCATATCCTGCATCAACTGCCATCATGCTTATCATGTACTCAAGCCCATTTTCACCAATAAAATGATGATTTAAGAGCTCAGAGAGTTTTCCCCATACTTCTCCACCCCCAGTATCTCCTTCAAATACTCGGTAGTCTATTGACCAACTTTCACGGCTTTTTCCCCAGGCTACAACTTCTACTTCTAAGCGGTCTTTTTGGACATCAACACCTGCAGTAAGTACCACTTCTCCTTTTGGTACTGTGCCTATGGGAAAAAATTCTCTTCTGTTAAATAATTGCTTCCAGTCTGGTACTTCTCCTTTATCTACCCAAGTTTCTCCTAAAGTGGTATTTATCCAAACTTTTAGTAATTGTTCACTTTCTTTTGCATGGAGAAAGTCCTCTACTGCTTGTTGCCAACTATACCAGCCAACTGGACTATAAAGACTTGAAAGATGAAATCCTTTTTTCTCACCTTTTACTCTATTAGTAGGTCTCCATTCTCCACGGTCTAGCATCTCTGTCTTTTGATGATTTTCTATCTTTTCACCACATTCTATACATATATAGTGTGCTGTATTTGGATTTTTATCTTCCCATTTTATTTGTGACCATTTTAATATTTGGTAATAATTACAATACGGACAGGGAACAAAAAAGTACTGCTTATCTGTTGCTTCAAATTCTTTCTCAATTCTGCTTATTCCATGAATCGTTGGTGTTGATACTAAAAAAATCTTTCGCCGTGCAAATGTATTAGTACGGGCTATGCTGAGTAAAACTGGATCTCCTTCACCTCCTGAATCTCCTGGATAAGCATCTATTTCATCAAGAAAGAGGTATTTTACTGGCATAGACCTGAGACCCACACTACTGTTTGCTCCGGTTATTACTACTATTCCACCTGGAAATTCCTTACTTTGTACAGTATTTCCTGAATCTCTTGACCTTGGGTCTTTTACTTTACTTTTTAAACATGGTGTACTCTCTATTAACGGCGCAAATCTTCCTTTTGACCAACTTTTTCCCATTTCAACTGTTGGCTGTACTACCAGCATTGGACCTGGTGTTTGATCGATGATATAGCCTATCCAATTGTTACCAGCTTCTGTTCCCCCAATCTGCGCTCCCTTCATGAATACTACTTTTTCAGCCTGTGAAGAAGGAGATAGTGAATCCATGATTTCTTTTAAATAAGGAGTTCTTTCCGTTCTCCATTTTCCTGGCTCTGATGCTGCAGTTGCTGCTAAAACTCGATACTCATTCGCCCACTCTGATACTTTAAGCTCTGGATCTGGTTTTAAACCTTCAGAAAAAGATGTGGCGTATATCATTGTCTGCATCTACTCATAATTGGTTCTATCTCAATATTGTTAACAGTAGAGTTTATTCCTCCACACTCCTCCAATTCCATAAACATCTTTTTCTGAAATTCGTTTTCTATATATCTTTTGCTCATCTCACTTACCATTATTGCTATAACAAGCGCAAATACCCCTGTTATTGTTGCAAAAATGATTGCACTGCTTATTGTTGCTGCTGTTAAACCTATATATGCTGCCATTGCTACTGCGCTAACTGTAATACAGATGCAGATAATATTATTATGTTTTTTCATCCTTTTATCTGCTATTTCTCTCTGTGCTATATATTTATTATGAAGGGTTGGAAAATTGATAACGGTATCTCTGCAGAGCAATGCACCATTTTTTTCAGTAAATAAAACTTTAAGTAACTCCAAATTATTTGATTTGATTGCTAAGTGCAAAACAGGTGTATAATTTGCTCCTTTTTTCAGTAGTAATTTTACTACATGTAAATGTCCTTTTTCTGCAGCAAGGTAAATTGGTGATAGACTTTTATTGTTTGAAATATCAATATCGATTTCTTCTTTTAAGATAGACTCTACAAGCTCAATTTCTCCTCTTTGTGCAGCTAAATGTAGTAGACTATTCTTTTCAGAACCGTATTTATTACTCATCAAAGCCTTCTTTATCTCAGGTTTAGCGTAATCAAATGGTGTCTTACCATTATCATCCCTGATTAAAGGATCTATATCCTCTCGAGTTAGTAAAACCTCTATTGTTTTAAGTCTTTCAGCGTAATGTAGTGGCGTTTTATTTTCGTAGTCTTGCAAATTGACTTGAGCATTAGGCTCCCTTATTAAGCATTTCAGAATATCAAGACATAAGTCTCTTTCATCGTAATTAGTATTACTTACAGCTATATGAACAGGTGACAATTTCATCGAGTTTTGTCCTACACGTGCGCTATTTACATCTGCTCCTAGCTCCAGTAATAACTTTACTATCTCCAATTTTTTGTTGTTAACTGCATAGTGCATCGGTGTCTGATTTCGTGCATCAAAAACCTCGATTTCAGCATTTCCTTCTCTTATCAAAATCTTTACAACTTCTGCATGTCCTATGCCTGCTGCTAGATGTAATGGAGTATGGTGCAAAGCATTTCGTACATTAACGTCAATACCTTTTCCTATCAAATATCTAACTGCATTAACTTCACCTATCATTGCAGCTAAATGAAGTAAGCTATCTTGTTCTGACCCGTACTTGTTATTAATTAGCGCTTGTAATATTTCTGCTTTTTTCCCTTCTTTGGCGTAATCAAGAGATGTTTTACCATCATTATCTTCTACAAAAGGATTAATGTTCTTCTTCGTGAGTAACAAGTCCACCATGCTTAATTCGTCAAATTCTATAGCGCAGTGTAGTGGGGTTTTTCCGTTTAACCCTCTGACATTAACATCTAATCCAGGTTGATTGATTAAACACTTTATTAACTCTAAACTTAAGTTATCAGCCATTTTGTATTCAAAATCTTTTTATATTTAAAATTTAGCGTTAGATAATTCTTCAAGTGAGCTTGTAATCTCTTCAGTTAGCGCCATATGAATCTTTTCAGTGTCGCTCAGTGATGCAAGCAGTGCTGAAACTCTATTTGGAATATTAAGCAAATTATTACGAACAACTCTTGCTACGTTAAATGCTTCAGTTTTTACCTCTTCAATTGACACAAATTTGCCTATTTCAGCTTTCACTTTAGCTTCCAAAAGTTTACCACGTTCGGTTTCATTTTTTATTCGCGTTTTTAGCAATATCGTTGAAAGTGTTTCTCCGCGCTCTTTTCTCCTCAGTGGTTGACTTGGATCTCTTATTGCTGCTACCGCTTCATTTGCTTGTTCTCGGTCAATAAGTCCATCTTCCAGCTCAACTATTCCTTTTTTTACTAAAGAACAGACATATTGCCTCGAAAACCCTTTTTCCCTTGCCCATTCTGCTTGCGTAATTCTCACCTTTTTTTCTCCTTTTTAGCACTGCTCAGCTATAATTTCGTAAGTAGTTAACATTTGAAATATATCTAACGCTAAAGAAGGCCCGAGGTTGGGACCACCAAACCCTCCATTCTGGCCGAAAGGACCCACTTTTTATGATATTTTTAATACACTAAAATCTTTACTAAAATTCATAACATAGAACATTAAAGCTAAAGAATCCGCTTCATTATCATCTGTTGGACAAAAACCCTTTTCCTGTACTGCCTCAATGACATCAGCTTTACTTGCATTGCCTTTGCCTGTTATAAAGCGTTTGATAATTTTCACAGATACACCTTTGTATGGCACATGATGTTCTTCACACCAAGCAGAAAGGTGTGCTAAAAATCCTCCATAGATATGTGCAGCATCAGTTCCTAAGTGTCTTCTCACTTCTTCAAAGTACACAACTTCAATACCTGGAAATTTATACTTAAGTTCATTAGTAGGGTCGAGAACTGGCGCGCCTCTTTAGGGCTTGGTGGCTGATCCATTATTTTCATGTTGGGCCTCAATCCAAAATTCCCATGTTTACGTTTCCAGCTCCCGCCTCGTCAAACGCAGCATGCAGTTTTCCCGCACTACGCTTTCCTAGCAGATTCTTACCAAAGTTTATAACATCTTGTACTGGGGCTGCTTTCGGAACGTAATATCTTAATCTATAGTCTTTATATAGACCTAGTGTTTCGTATATCCATTCGCTACTCCACCTCTCCCAGCCAAATCCTTTTGCTTTTCTAGCTTTCATTAATTTGCGTCTTACTTTCTTCTCTACCCATAGTTTCACGTAGTTAAAGTTTCGACCTGAGTTTCCTATCCTAAAGTAGTTTGTCCACCCTCTCAGTATTGGATTAATGATATTTATCACTTTCCATATTGGTTGCGATTTGTGGTCGCGAAATACCTCCTTCAATTTTTGAAGTAAGTTTGTCCGCGCTTTCATCTGTGGTGTTGTTTGTACCCTCCACTTTCCTTGTTTTGTGATCTTCTCTCGAAAATCAAATCCTAGAAAGCTGAATGTCTCTCTTTCCTTTAGGTTAATTACTTTTGTCTTTTCTTTATTTACTTCTACCTTTAGTTTTGCTAATTCTTCTTGTACTCTTCTATACACTAATTTTTCTAGCCATTCCCATCTCTGGTGCCCATCTATCAGTATCACTAAATCGTCTGCCCATCTGGCGTATTCTATATGTCGATATTTTCCCTCTTTTGTCACCTCTTTTGCCTTCTCTAGCATTTTATCTACCTCATTTAGGTATATATTGCTTATTAGTGGTGAAAGTGGTGATCCTTGCGCTATTCCTCGTTTCCCTCCTACTTTGAGGATTAGCTTGATCAAGTGCATGATTTCTTTATCATTTACTCTTTTGGAAATCTTTTCCATAAGAATATGGTGTCGCACATTGTCGAAGTAGGATTTCAGATCTATGTCAATAACTTTTGTATTGCCTTTGATTGCTGCTTTCGATACTTTATCAATTGCTTCATGCGCTTTTCTCCTAGGTCTATATCCATATGATCCGTCCTGAAAGTCAGATTCAAATATTGGTTCAAGTATTAGCTTCAGTGCTGTTTGCACTATTCTGTCCCGGATGCAGGGTATGTTCAACGTTCTGAGTTTTCCCCCAACTTTTGGTATTTCCTTCCTCCGGTTCCTATTTGGGCTATAGGTTTTGGTTATTAGTTCGTGTCTTATTTGTTGAAGATACTTTTCTAAGCCTTCTGCCTCTATCGATTCAAATGTCACCCCGTCTATTCCTGGTGCCCCTTTGCTCTTCTTTGTCAGCTTATATGCTTCTTCTAGTGTCTCCATCTTGCAGACGTGAACATAGATTCCCCAGAATCGCCATTCCGGTTCTGTTTTCGCTTTGGTATATATCTTTCTTCTCAGGTCTTGTAATTTTATTGGCATTTTTATCATTTTTACCTTTACCTTCCTTTTTGTTAAAAGATTTCTACTAGTAGGGTGCCTTTGCTCCATGAGAGTTACCTCACTTCTTTACTACTACGCACCCATCCGCCACCCTCTCATCTTCGGTTCTTTTCCTGTTTTCCAGTTATAGAACCTACCACTCCAAGGTATTTCTCCTTGGGATGAGGAGGGCTTCTCCAGTTGCTTTGTATGTCCTCATTACCATGCTATCACTACCACCCCGCTGAAGTAGAACAATTGTATCAGTCGTTTTTCAACTGCCTATTCTGCTTTCGCCCATTGACCGCTGGCTCAGCCTTCAGTTCTTATCGTTTTCGAGGCCACCTATATGTTTGCTTTCGCTACGGCCTGGTAATTCGCCATTATCCTATGATAACGTTGTCGGTAGGCTTCAACATTTTGCTTTCCCTCCACATTGCTACCCTAGCTACAGGACTTCGACTTTTATCCTGGTGGGTCTACCTCCCACTGAACATACTTG